>NZ_LACC01000090.1 GCF_000967965.1 Pseudomonas fluorescens | reverse complement strand
CCGCTTTCGCGGGTTTTTGTGTAATCTCAAGCTCGAAATTGGTGCCCAGAAGAAGACTCGAACTTCCACGACCTTGCGGTCACCAGCACCTGAAGCTGGCGTGTCTACCAATTTCACCATCTGGGCATTCATCTTCAGCGTTGCCGCTGTTGATGTGGCGCACTATACGGAGAGCGTTTTGATCTGTAAACCCCTGATTCTAAAAATAATAAACCAGTGGTCAAAAATGCAAAAACCCGCTTTCGCGGGTTTTT
>NZ_LACC01000009.1 GCF_000967965.1 Pseudomonas fluorescens | reverse complement strand
CAGGTTGGTCAGGCTTTCGACGATCTTGTCGTAGCACTCCCAGTTACGTGCCGCACGACCGATGCCACCGTAAACCACCAGTTCCTTAGGGTTCTCGGCGACTTCCGGGTCGAGGTTGTTCATCAGCATGCGCAGCGGCGCTTCGGTCAGCCAGCTCTTGGCGGTCAGCTTGTTACCGCGGGCAGAGCGGATTTCGACATCACGCAGGCGAGTGGTCTTGGTGGTCATGGTTATCTCCTCATTCAGTGGTGAACGGGGTGGTAGTCACGCTTACGATGTCTGTATGCGCTTATACCAGCCTGTATGTACAAGTGAATGCAAGTGAAGGGCCAAATGCGCCTGATGAAAGCCGAATGAAAATTAGAAAGTAAATAAAATAGTTTTAAATCAAATAGTTAATATTTATACGAAATTTCTGAGCGGGGCGGGATGGACGAAAATGTTGTTGCAGCTTTTCGATAGGTAGTCACGGCAGCTGCGCGTTATGTAACACTTTTACGCGCTCGGCTTGAGGAGTGTCACCATTCTGCCAATTGGGTCGGCACGGGTAACAGCTTCAGAGGGATGGCTAGGGGGAGATGTCTATCGAGCGGCAGGCGGGGGCCGCTCGACCTGTGAGTCAGTTGCCGAACTTGCCTTCGAGGCGATAGCGCGAACCTGGGTAAACCAGGCGTGCGCAACCCACTTGACCCATTGCCGCCCATGTACGACGGCGAATCAGCAGGCACGGTTCATAGCGATTGATTTGCAGAAGCTTGCACTCGGCAGATTTGGCGTGAATCGACTCGACCACGTGCTCGCCTTCGGTCAGCGGGGCCAGTTGAATCAGATAGGCGTAAGGCGTGACCTTGGTAAAGTCCTGCTGCAGATAGGCGGGTGCGACCTCGGCATTGACGAAGCGCTCTTCGATCTGCACCGGCACATCATTTTCGTGATGCACGACAACCGAATGGAACAAGCGCTTGACCCCCTCGAGGGGAAAGGGCATCGAAGCTCGCGCCCGTTCAGGCATCTCTTCAAGCACGACCACTTCACAGCGATGCTCATGACCTCGGGCCGCAATCTCTTCCGCAATGTTGTGGATCTCGAAGAGCGCCGCATGGCCTTTTGGTTCGGCTACAAAAGTGCCTACACCCTGCATGCGCACCAGCGAACCCTCAATGGTCAGTTCTCGCAGCGCCCGGTTGATGGTCATGCGACTCACACCGAGCAAATTCAGCAGTTCACTTTCAGAGGGCAGTTTGGAATTGGGCAGCCACGCACCGGAGCGAATCTTCTGCATGATGATTTGCTTGACCCGTGCATAAAGCGGGGAGGGGCTTTCGAGCGAAAAGGGCTCGAGGGATGCATTATCCTCAATAGGTTTGGACACAATAATTCCCAATATAAAAATGAATTGCTCCGATAGGCCTGGAGCGAAGTTTACTCTGCAGCCAAGGATACGCCTATGCATGCAATGCATCGACGGGGTAAGGGGGCGCTGTTCTGAACAACCACTTGAGAGCGGCCTGCCGCCAATACTGGAAACCCGGAAGTCCAACCAGATTGAGGCGGGGTGATGGGCAATTAACTCAAGATGTACGCGGCTCCTGAGCAAGCGCTGTTAGCCCGGTCGTAACATGGGTTCAGTTGAACGTGAGGGGCCGCTTCTGGCCGAGAGCTGCCTGTCGCGAAGGGCAGCTACCCAAAGCAGTCATTCGTCGTCGACTGCCATCCCCAAGCTGACAATGGAAATCGAGGTCTCATAGGGTTATCGCCCGGACCAGCAGAGCCGAACTATGCGGGATACCAGCGGTCAGTCCGTGGCGCGCTCGCGTAGCCGTCCCCCCAGCCCGGCAAGCGATTTTTTTCAAGACATAACGTCCAGCTTCTGGACATATTGATAATTTGACAGTCGCTCTATCAGTCCTCCCGCGGGGCACTATGCTCACCTCTGCATCGTCGGCGGGTTTGTGATGAATTCGGGACAGTTGCCTGTCAATGCCCAAGGGCAGGCGTTGGCAGACAAGAGTTTCGAGGAACAGAACCGCCAGGTCCTGGCCAATCTTGAGCATTGTCTGACTCGGGCGGGTGTGGGCAAAGACAGCCTGGTGCAAATACGCGTCTATGTCACCGACATTGATCAATGGCCAGCTTTCAATCGTCTCTACGAGCAATGGTTAGGTGATCACCGGCCCGCCCGAGCCGTTGCAGGAGTGTCTCAATTGCATTTTGGCTCAGCCGTCGAGGTGGAAGCCATGGCACTTGCGGCGACTGCCTGAGCGTATTAATTGCGCACACTTCTGAAAATTTTCATATCAAAAGCGAGGGCCCTATGACCACGACGCAACTGACGCTCCCTACCTATCAAGACGTCCTTGACGCCGCCGAACGTATCCAGGGCCACGCTCATCGCACCCCGGTGCTGACCTCACGTACGTTGAACGGACAACTGGGTGCCGAGGTGTTCTTCAAGTGCGAGAACTATCAGCGCATGGGCGCTTTCAAGTTCCGCGGTGCTTTTAATGCATTGGCCCGTTTCGACGAGCGCCAGCGTAAAGCCGGCGTGGTGGCGTTTTCTTCCGGCAATCACGCCCAGGGCATCGCCTTGTCTGCACGTATCCTGGGTATTCCCGCGACCATCGTGATGCCCCATGACGCTCCGGCCTCGAAAATGGCAGCGACACGCGAATACGGAGCCAGTGTGGTGCTCTATGATCGTTACAGCGAGGACCGCGAAGCCATTGGTCGAAAACTGGCTGAGGAGCATGGTTACACCTTGATTCCATCCTATGACCACCCGGATGTCATCGCGGGACAAGGGACGGCGACCATGGAGTTATTGCAAGAGACCGGCCCGCTGGACGCACTGTTCGTTTGCCTCGGTGGCGGCGGACTGTTGGCGGGCGGTGCCTTGGCAACCCGTGCACTGTCGCCTGACTGCAAACTTTACGGTGTAGAGCCGCAGGCGGGGAATGACGGTCAACAGTCGTTTCGCAGGGGAGAAATTGTACATATCGACACACCAGATACCTTGGCCGACGGCGCCCAGACCCAGCATCTGGGGCACTATACATTTCCAATCATTTGCCGCGACGTTGATGACATCCTGACTGTCACAGACGTACAGCTGGTCGAGGGTATGCGTTTTTTTGCCGAGCGTATGAAGATGGTCGTGGAGCCTACCGGATGCCTGGGGTTGGCCGCAGTACGTGAGATGGGCAAGGTGCTGGAGGGTAAACGCGTCGGTGTGATCGTGAGCGGAGGTAATATTGACTTGGATCGGTATGCCCGGTTGCTGGCGTAATTTTTAGCGCTGACGCTAGTCGATCTCTTCGGGGCGGAGCCGAAGAGATCCTGTGCGATCTGTGGCTTCTTTTAGCGACCGCTGCGATTGCTGCCTTTCACGAAGGGCTGAAACCGACCCGTATCTGCCGGTGGTTTCCCACCGGCATTTTCTATTTCGCCTTATGACAGCTGAGTCAGACTGAAACCCTACGAGCGTCGAGACTAAACGCGCCGGGTCCCGCGACTGCCAACAGCACAAATCCACCAGCCATTGCGACGTTCTTGAGGAACATCACCATCTGGATTTGGTCGCTGAACTGGCTGTGGAAAATCGCGCCCGTCGCCAGACTGAAGATAGCCAGCGACGCAGCGGTAACGCGGGTTCTGAAGCCGCCAACGATTAACAGCCCGGCACTAATCTCGAACAGGATCGTGGGCCACAACAATGCGCCGGGCACATGCATGATCTCCATGTAGCCGCGTATGGCATTAGCTTCGCCGATCTTGGACAGGCCGGACAAGATGAAAATCAGCGCCATCAACGTTCTGGCCGCGGCCATCACATAAGACTCGATCTTGGTATTCATGTCGGACTCTCACGGCAACCTGGGTGGATTGGTGGTCGAGAAGATGTAGCGCGCAAAGCGCCATTGACCATCGGTTTCTCGATGCATCAGGAAGATTTCCTGGTTGCCTTCGGCGCTGGCCTGCCGGTCGCCGGACAGCAGCTTGGCCGTTCCGTTAGAGCGCGTACGCGCAAACGCCCAGTCGCGTGACAGCGGTCGGATCTCATCGATGGTAAAACGTATGTCGAGCTTGATCGTGTTGAAGACCTGGCGATACGCCGCACGCACTGCGTCACGGCCTACGGCCGGCGGGCTGTGCTGTGGCATGAACACGGCATCGTCTCCATACAAGGTCATGACACTGTCGACGTCGGATGCGTTCAGTGCGGCTTCATAATGGTTGATTTGCTGGGTGACGGCAGTCTTCACCGCATTCTCGGAGGCGGGCTTGGCGGCCTGAACCGTCATGGGTAGTAGAAACGCGCCGAGAACCAGTGCGATCAATGCGGTACGCATGGCAGTACTCCTTAATGTCAGAGCAAGACGACGAGCTTGCCAAGTGCGCGATCGCTTTCCATCAAGCGGTGCGCGTGGCGGACCTCGTCGAAGGCGAAGGTTCGGGTATGGATGGAAGGCATCCGCTTGGCTGCGAGTTCCTTTGCGAGCCACGGCAACGGCGTGTCCTGCAATGGCAAGGCCGGTGTTCCCAATAAGCCGCTCGGGAAGAAGTTCAGTCGCGTTCCGCCAGGCAGGTCCTGTATCAGGTGGAATTGCTCCACTACCGGCGGGCCGCCGAGCAGGCCGATGACGCTCACCGCACCGAACGGTCGCAACGTCTTGATCGTGTCGCGCAGTGTTGTGGCACCGACGACTTCAAGTGCGGCATCCACGCCTTGAGGAGCGACTTCGCGAATACGCTGCGCGATGTCACCGCTGTCGATGACGACCTCGTCGGCCCCTATTTCGTACAAGCGTTGGGTGTTCGCAGAGCTGCGCGTTGTGGCGATCACTATTAATCCGCGGGCCTTGGCATAGGTGATGGCGGCCTGGCCTACTGATGAAGTGCCTCCCCGTACCAGCAGAGTCTGGCCATGTTGAATGGCTAAACTCTTGTCAAGCGCCCCCCAAGCGGTGAGATACGCCTCCGGCAGAGTGGCAAGTTCTTCCCACGAGAGAGACGTGTCGTCCAGTGAGATCACGTTGTTGCGCAGTACCGTAACCTGCTCGGCATAGCTGCCATTGCGGCTGAACTGCATGCCGCCCATGGCCGTGGCCACGCGCTGGCCGGTGCGCAAGACACCGGCGGGGTCATGGATGACTTCGCCCACGGCCTCGATGCCGGGCACGCGTGGTGTGGTGATGTCACCCATTTTGCCTGCGCGCAGGTAAGTTTCTGCGCGGTTGAGGCCAAACGCACGGACGCGGATCTGCACTTCGTCCGGAGCTGGCTCGGGTGACGGGATATCTCGCAGTTGCAGGACTTCTGGGCCGCCCGGTTGTTCAATCACATAAGCTTTCATGGTCGTTTTCTCAGGTACGTGGCTGGTTGGTTGAAACGTTGTTTTCAAGCAAGTGAGTGCACTATCCACTACTCGTATATGGAAGATAATCCACGCTAGAGATAAGCTTTATCTCAAAAATGAGAGGAACGCTGTAATGGACTTCAACGCCGTCCGGATGTTTGTCAGCGTGGCGCAGACCGGTAGCCTCTCGGCCGCAGCTGAGCGCCTGGACATTCCGCTACCTACCTTGAGTCGACGCATTCGCGAGCTTGAACAGCAGTTGAAGGTGCAACTGCTCGAACGTTCTGTACGTGGCACCAAACTCACTGATTCGGGGACGCGATTGTACGAACATGCGAGCCGTGGCATTGAGGCTTTGATTGAAGGCGAACAGGCCGTGATCAGTGATCAGGCGCATTTAAAAGGGCGCTTGCGGCTGTCATTGCCGCCGTCGTTTGAACCGTGGTGGGAGGTACTGTCGGCTTTCCAGCGCCGCTATTCGCAGATCCAGATCAGCGTCTACACCACCGAGCGCCGCATCGATCTCATCGAAGATGGTGTCGATGTGGCGCTGCGCGTAGGCATGATCGCGCACGAGACTATGGTCGCCCGCCGCATGCTGACCTATCGTCACATTCTCGTGGCCAGTCCGGCATTGATTGAGCGACTAGGTGCACTTAGCAGCGTCGAGGCTTTGTACGGTTATCCATGTGCGGTCTGGAGCCAGGGTGCCAATGCGACATGGCAGTTGGGGGGAGTGGTATTCAAACCTGAGGCGATGCTGTCCACCAACGACTATGCGCACCTGCGCAGCCGGGCGTTGATCGGTGATGTGGTAACGGAGCTTCCGCCATTTTTGGCGGCGGGTGCCATCCGGGAAGGGAAGTTACTTGCGCTACTTCCCGAACATCCACTACCGGAACAGCAAATCAACTTGCTCTACCCATCACATCGTCACCCGTCTGCCATTGTGCGGGCGTACCTGGACTTCTCGCAGGAGTACATGGGATATCTCGCAGAGGTGTCGTCTACTTCCGAGTAAAGGGCCGCTTTTGGTTGTGGATTCAACCGGTCGATGCAACAGATTGGCTAAATCGTTCAGCGGGCGTTTCGTAGTTTAGTGTTTTCCGAGGGCGGCTATTTAGCTGCCTTGCCACTTCATTGAGCGTGGCTTGCGAGTGAACAGAGTGGCTATCACTTGCGCAGTGGGGTAGATGTTCGGGTTGTCGTTCACCTTAGCCGAGACGAGCGCGGAAAGGGGTAGTGATTGGAGGGTGATACGCCAGCGTGGCTCAGGCCGTTGCGAACCACTTGCCACTCACGCGGGGAATTGGGCTATCCAGTGCCTGGCAATCTCTTCGCGCCGGCAGATCCACACCGCGTCGTGGCCTTGCACGTAATCGAGAAAGCGCGCCAGCGCCATCGCACGACCGGGATGGCCACTGATCCGCCCATGCAGGCCGACGCTCATCATCTTCGGGTGTTGCGCGCCCTCCTGCCACAGCAGGTCGAAAGCATCCTTGAGCAACCGGAAGAAGTCTTCACCGCAGGCGAAACCATTGGGCAGCAGGTAGCGGGCGTCGTTGTTGACCAGTGTGTAAGGGATCACCAGGTGGGCGGGCGAGCCTGGGAGCCAATAGGGCAGATCATCGTTGTAGGCGTCCGAGCTATAGAGAAACCCGCCTTCCTCACGCAACAGGCGGCGGGTGTTCTGGCTGACCCTTCCTGTGTACCAACCCACGGGGCGTTTGCCGCAGATCCGCTCGATCACATCGAGGGTGAGGCGGATATGGCGCCGCTCCTGGTCTTCAGGCATGTCGCGATAATCCAGCCAACGGTAGCCATGCCCGGCAATCTCATGCCCGGCAGCGCAGAGCGCATGGCCAATCGCCGGGGTGAGTTCCAGTGCCCGGCCGACGGCGAAGGCGGTCAGCGGCATGCCGCGGGCGCTGAACAGCTCCAGAATGCGCCACACACCTGCGCGCGATCCATATTCGTACATGCCCTCGACGCTCAAGTCCGGTTCCCCCCCACGCGGCGGACGGCCAGGAAGTTCGTGAAGCCAGGCTTCCGACTGGGCATCGCCATTGAGGATGCATGACTCCGCGCCTTCTTCGATGTTGAGTACGAACTGGACCGCGACGCGTGCCTCACCGGGCCATCGCGGGTGGGGTGGGCAGCCACCATATCCGATGAGGTCGCGAGCGGCCATCAGCCCAACTCGAAGGTCGTGACGCCGAACACACGTTCGTGCGCGATTGCCGGAGGAGGGCCGAGGTACATGCGTGCGCAGCCGAAAACCTCGACCATGCCCTGTTGGTGCACGAGCGCCATCGCGGCGGGGTTATTCTGCGGGGCATCGAGAAACAGCGGGCCACCCTCGGCAAATTCCGCCAGGCGCGCGTAGATGGCATTGGCTGCCAGGGCGTCATCGGCGAACAAGGGGCCGATCTTGTAGCCTTCCCGGCAGCGCCTTACTACGCCATAGCCGCTTAGCCTGCCCTCGCGCCGGCAACCCACGGCGAGCGCGTCGGCCTGGGCTATCCACCCGCTCAGGAAGCTTGTGCGCGCGGCGGGGAAACAGGTGCGGTCGTAAGCGACAACCTGATCGAACGGGAAGGAGGCCAACGGGACTATGTCCTGGCCGTCTACCTGCGAGGTCGTCGGGCGGGCGGTGGGATTGGCACGAAAACGCATGTTGCGATGGGAGAAGACGAAACCACCTTTGGCGTAGTAGTCCTGCATTGCGAAGACGCCGTCCATGCCGATGCTCGCGCCTGGGCGCAGGCGGGCGAGGAGTCGCTCGCGGCGTGCGTGCCAGAGGGTATTGCCCTGACCTTGACCGCGATATTCAGGCCGGACGATGAAAAAACCCATGAAACCGAATTCGCCATTGTAGGAGGTGATGGCACCGCCACCGATCATTTCGCCGTCCTGGTACGCCGCGATGAAGGCGGCAGGGTCCGTAGCCCAGAACAGCTCGGCATCGTGAAGGCCGGGATTCCAACCTTCACGGGCAGCCCAGTCGACGAGCTCGTCCAGCTCGGGACGGGTCATGTTGCGTATGACCAGCTGATTCGACACCGCGAAGTTCTCCTCAGTCGCTAATCGAGCGTGTGGTCCATCCCACTCAGAACCCTTTCGGTATAGCTTCAACCTGAGTATTGATCCAGGTCGTCACGCCATTGTCGCGCATTGCGAGCTGAGTGGTCCCGCGGATCGACTGCCTGTCATCCGAGAGCAGAAGATCGCACGTGCCCAGAACAAGACGATGGGCACGTTGATGGTCAGGCTGCACGTCAGTGATATCGGCTGGGTGCAGGACCGCTGGGGATGGACCTACGAGTGGCAAAGTCAGGACAAAAAGACAGCCGCCGAAGCCTGAGCAAGCGAGGCGACCCCGAGGCTCGCCGACTTCTGCACAATGCCGCCATGTCGGCCAGTCGTACGTCTGTTTGGAAAGGGTTTTACGAAGAACAAAGGGCTCGGGGCTTCAGCACCACACAGGCCCTGGTCATCCTGGCTAGGAAGCTGGCTCGGATTGTATTCGCCCTGCTGAAAGGGCAGAGCGAATACCAACCAAAAGCCGGTTGAGGACTTTTCCTCAACCATAGAATCTCCTACAAGGGCCGGCATGTGATTTGGGAGTGGGAGTGAAAGCAAAGGACCCGCCAGGGCGGCGGGTCCGAAGGGGGATCACAGTTTCGGCAATTGCCCGATGCGGCCCATCATTTCGGTCACGATCTGCAAGTCCAGCAGGAACTGCTCGGTGGTCTTGAACTCGTTGTCGTTGTGGCCGGTGTATTTGACGTCCGGCATGGCCAGGCCGAATTGCACGCCGTTGGGCAGTTCATGCACGGAGGTGGCGCCGGCGGAGGTGCCGAACTTGTGTTCCATGCCGAGGTTTTCGCTGGCCACCGCGAGCAGGGCCTTGACCCATTCACCCTCGGGGTTGCGGTACATCGGTTCGGCAATCGACAGGTCGAAGGCTGGTGCGATGCGGGTCTTCTTGCTCCAGGCGTCCAGTTTTACGGCGATTTCGGATTTGAGCACCTCTGGCGACTTGCCCTTCGGCACGCGCAGGTTGACCGCAAGCTTGAAGGCTTTGTCGTCCATCCCGACATAGGTCAGGGAGGTGGTCAGCGGACCCATGAATTCATCGGCAAAACCGACCCCCAACTTGCCACCCAGGTAGTCCAGCCCCCAGTTGTCGGCGGCGTAGCGGGCGGCGTCCGTGATCTGGTTGTGCTTGAGCGCGACCTTGCCGTCGAGGCCATTGAGGAAGTCGAGCATCCTGGCCACCGGGTTGACGCCGGACTCGGGCTCGGAGGAGTGGGCGGACACACCGGTGACCGTCAGTTTGACGTCCTTGCCGTCGACCTTGGCGGCGACCTCGAAGTTGCCGCCGTTACGCTTGGCATATTCGGTGCCGGCCTTTTGCAGGCTGGCGGCCAGTTCGGCGGGCTTGTCGGTCACCAGGGTCGCGACCGATGTCGACGGAATCTGGTTGGTGGCCAGGCCGCCGGTCATCGAGGTGATTTCCGCGCCCTTGCCCTGCGCTGCGCGCTTGGCGAAGCTGGCCATGACCGTGCCGTAGCCTTTCTCGGCGATCACCACCGGGTAGCCGCCATCCAGTGCCAGGTTGTAGTTGGGGGTGGGGTTGCGTTCGAAGTAGTAGGGGATGGCGTCGCCCGTGGTCTCTTCGGTGGTGTCCACCAGCAGTTTGAAGTTGCGGGCCAGCGGCAGCTTCTCTTCCTTGATGATCTTCATGGCGTAGAGCGCCACCACGATGCCGTTCTTGTCATCCTCGGTGCCCCGGCCATACATGCGATCGCCGATCAGGGTGACCTTGAACGGATCGAGGCGGGTGCCGTCCTGCAGTACCCAGTTTTCCGGCGTCACCGGCACCACATCGGCATGGGCGTGGATGCCCACGACTTCATCGCCGCTGCCTTCCAGGGAGATCTCGTAGACGCGGTTGTCGATGTTGCGAAAGTTCAGGTTGAACGCCTGGGCCAGGCCCTTGATCTTCTCGGCAATCTTGATGAATTCGGGATTGTAGTGCTGGGCTACCCCGTCCACGTTCACGGTGGGAATGGCCACCAGCTCCTTCAAGGTTTCGGTGGCCGCGCTGCCGTATTTCACCCGGGCATAGAGGCCAAGCAAACGATGGATTTCGTTTTGCTGTTCAGCGCTAAGCGTCTTGTTGTCGAGGAACGCGCTGATGGCCGAGCCGAGGTCGTCGGTCTTGGCGATATCGCTCTTGGCCAGGCTTCCCAGGAACTGCCTGAAATCCTTGACCGACGCATCGCTGAAGGTCTTGAGGATGATCGCGTTCTGTTGCGGGGTGATGTTGGCGTGGGCAGCGGTGGTGAACGACGAAAGGCTGGCGAGCATGAGGGTGGTCGCAGCCAGATGCTTGAGGGAAAAATCCATTGCTGGGGGCATTCCTTTGCAGGCGGTTTGTAAGAAATATCTGATCGGTCGATCAGAAACATTTCAAAACTAACACCGCGAGCGTGTGAAACGGGAGCCCCTGAAGTGGGATCTGTCGCACAAAAATGCAAAAGCGGCGCAGAAATGAAAAACCGCTCTATCAATGCTTACATTCCGCCATCACCACGTGGCAGGTATTCGGCGTGCCGCCGGAACGGCCCGCATAACGGATGCAATTATCCATGGATTTCTGGCGAGCCATGTCCAAGGTGTCCGCCCAGGCGAGGCCACCTTCGCCGACAGTGGGGAGGGCTTTTGCGTAGCAGGTTGAACCAGTGTTTGGGGCTGAATATCGAGCCGTGGTGGCTTTGCCTGAACATCCCGCTGTCAGTGCCAGGTCGATGGCGAGCAGGGATAGCAGGATCCATGACGAGCATTGGCGCACAGTGTGTCCCGTCATCCCGGTTCCCCTGTAGCAAGAGGCGCATTTGAGATCGTACCTGGCCGGATCAGGGCCGGGGTACACTCTTACTCTGAGCCTATCCTTGCGGCATCGATCCTGCTGCTCCTTTCGTCCGCTTTCCTGAGTTCGGTGTGTCTGGCCGTCCAAGAGTCCAGTTGAGGTCGCTACAGACCACTGAACATGCTGATGATCACGGCATTGACCAGGTCAATGAAAAAGCCGCACACCAGCGGCACGATCAGGAAGGCCTGGTGCGCCGCACCGTACTTTTGCGTCACGGTCGACATGTTGACGATGGCCGTTGCCGTGGAACCGAGGGCAATCCCGCCGAATCCGGAAGCAATCACGCTGGCTTCGTAATTGCGGCCCATACAGCGGAAGACCACAAAATACGTATAGGCGACCGTCAGCAGGATTTGCAGGGTCATTGCGCACAGAATGAACATCAACGCGCCGTTGAGCTGCCATAGCTGAAGCCCCATCAGGGCCATGGTCAAGAACATGCCCAGGCAGATATCGGAGATCAGCGACAGGCCCAGGCTGGCACCGCTCCAGGTTTTCAGTCGCTGATCACCTACAAAGGCCAGAACGAGGTGGTGAATGACGATGCCCGCGAACAGGCAGCTGACAAACTTGGGCAGGGTGACGCCGGCATCGACCAGCACCAGATTGAGCCCGTAACCGGCCATCAGGGTCAGGTTGAGCCACATCCAGGCCCAGAGCACGTCGTAGTAGTCCAGCGCCTTGCTCGGTTGTTGCTCGAGAATGCCGACTTCCAGCTCCGCATCCCTGGACGGCGTCAGTTGATAACGGCGTATCAACTGGTTGGCGATAGGGCCGCCGATGACGCAAGCGGCAATCAGGCCGACGGTGTTGCTGGCGATGCCCAGTTCGTGGGCGTTGCTGATGCCCAGTTTTTCGACGAAGAGTGGTGCCCAGGCCAGGGTGGTGCCCACGCCACCCGTGAGGGAAATGGAACCGACCATCAAGCCCGCCTTGGGATCAAGCCCAAACGCCTGGGCCACACCCATGCCCAGCGAGTTCTGCAACAGGATGAACACGGCGGCGAGCAACAGCAGGATCAGCAGCGGGCGCCCCCCCTTGAGCAGTTGGCGCATGTCCGATTTCAAGCCAATGCCGGCAAAGAAATAGAGCAGCAGGGTGTCGCGAACTTGCAGGTCGAATTCGATCTGGATCTTCAGGCCGAAGTACAGCAAGGACGTCACCGCCGCACAGACGAAGCCGCCGACCACCGATTCCGGGATACAGTATTGACGCAGAAAGGTGTTGTGCTGGACGAGGGTCTTGCCGAGGAAAAGCAGGAGGATGGCGAGTGTAAAACTCACGAGGCCGTGAACCTGGAAGATCTGTGAAGTCATTTAAGGCCTACCTAAAAACTGGAAAATCATTATCAGGATTCGCTCGTTCAATGTTTAGACCTGTATCAATGAACGGTCGAAACAGCCTTGCTCGTCCAGATGGCTTCCCAATCATCAGGTGCGTCTGTGCGCCAGGAGTGAGGACAGCCTAGCCTAAACGGGTAAACTCATCCGGGTTGGCATAGGCCGCCATCACGCTCCCGATGGCCAGTCAGACGCAGACTTCAGCGCTTGATCAGCGAAATCTTCGTACCCTCGATACTGATCCCCGCCATTAATCCTTGCTGGTCGAAGATGAACGCGTAGGCGTCGTCTTTCAGTGTCGAGCTGGACAGGTTCTTCGCAACCCCTTCATCCACCACGACAACCGTTGGTCCCACACCGATTTCCCAGCCCTTGGTTTCAGCGACATATTTCACGGCTTTATCGGTCATCAGAAAAACCGCATAGCCGTACGACTGGGCGCCGGCCTGCAGCCCCCATGAACCGCTGACGGAGTTGTAGTAGTTCTCGACTTTCGAGCCTTTCATCAGTACGCCTTCGCCGTAGCTACCGCCGAACACGAGACCGGCCTTGATGATGTTCGGGAATACCAGTACGGCTTTGGCTTGGTGCGAGATGGTTTCGGAAAAAGGATGGGTCTTGTAGAGCATCTGCAACGCTTGTCGTGCGTCGGCATTCAGATCCTCGGCGGTGGCTGCTCCGGCATTGTTCAGGAAACCAGCCGATGCCAATGTTGCAATCGCGAAGAAGAACGAGAGGAAGAACCGCATTGATTGAGTCATTTGCGTACTCCGCTGAGGGAGCAGGGGGATGAGAGCAGCGGCAAGTACCTGCGTCATGCAGGAACCGAACCCACTGAGGTTATCCGGCGCGCCCTGAAATGTGTGAATTGCAGGCAGCGCTCCTGAATGAAGTCGGCTCTGGGCCACTGATCGTTTACGCTGACATCAGCTGTTATGACCACTGCGTAATGGCCAGGTTCGCTGTCAGTTCTGCTTCTGGCCGCCAGTTTCACCTTGCGAAGGGTTGAAATCGCTTCGTCACGCGCTCAATGCAGGCAGCAAAAGGCCCGCGCAATGGCGGGCCTTCTGTTTGGGGTCAAATCCTTTTGTGCTTTCAATCTGCGCTCCATCTTGTGAGCGTTTCGTGAAAAACATGTCGTAGCAATGAAAAAGTCCGGCGTCGGCCAGGCTCTTTGTAGATGGGCCAAATCCTTTTGGCTGATCCCATTGTGCGTGGTGGATGTGACGACGACATGACAGGGCTGACAGGAAAAGCTGATCACAGCCAGAAACAGGGTTTCGTTGCAGCGAGCTGTGGAATCGAGCTGTACATGCACTTTTATAAAGCGCTATGCGCAACAACGTGCACCACTCGGAAGCGCCGCAAAGCGCTTTCGCCTGCGGTAGCTCCAGCGTTGTGACAACCCCCCCTGGCTCAAAAGTCCGTGTTTCCAGATAGTTGAAGCCTCTCTGTGGCTGACTGGCACAAAGGCTGCAAGGCTGACATCAGGTCCACCTGGAGAGCATTCGTGTGGACAGCCCCCTCGGTCAACGACGATCGATTGGCCGAACAGGTCGTGGGCAGCATCGGTGGATCAGGCATAGATGCCTGGTTTCAACACCGCAAAAGAACAGGCAAAGACGCCTGGAACCGAAAGGTTTCAGGCGTTTTTTTTTGCTTTTAAAACCGTGATGGGCTCGGGCTGGGTGCTTTCTATGAATTCCAATGTTGCCACGTTGAACAAGATGCAAACGCTGATCGTGATCGGTAATGGCATGGTCGGACATCATTGTGTCGAACAGCTGATCGAGCGGGGAGCGCTTGACCAATACCGGCTGCACGTCTTCAGTGAAGAGCCGATGCGTGCCTATGACCGTGTGCATCTTTCCGAGTACTTCGCTGGTCGTGATGCCGAGTCGCTGGCGCTGTCCGATGCGTCGCTCTACCGGACGCCCGGCGTTACGCTGCATTTGGGTGTACCGGTATTGGAAATCGACCGCGTCCGTCGCCAGGTGGTCACCTCGCAAGGTTGCGTCCAGTATGACAAATTGGTCCTGGCCACCGGGTCTTATCCGTTTGTTCCGCCAATCGAAGGCGCCGAAGGTGAGTCGCGTCTGGTCTATCGCACCCTGGAAGACCTCGATGCCATTCGGGCTGCTGCGGCCAATGCCCGGCGTGGTGTGGTGGTCGGCGGTGGCTTGCTGGGTCTGGAAGCTGCGAACGCGTTGAAGAGCCTGGGCCTTGAAGCCCACGTGGTGGAATTCGCGCCGCGCTTGATGCCGGTACAGCTCGATGACCTCGGTGGCCAGGCGCTCAAGGCGCAGATCGAACGACTGGGCGTCGGTGTACATCTGTCCCGCGCCACGCAATCGATCAGCGCGGGTGAGCAGTACCGCTATCGCATGAATTTCGCCAATGACGAATTCCTCGAAACCGACCTGATCGTGTTTTCCGCCGGTATCCGCGCTCAAGACGCGCTGGCCCGTCAATGCGCGCTGGAGATCGGTCCGCGCGGTGGCGTGGTGATCGACGACACGTGCCTCAGTTGCGACCCGAACATCTACGCCATCGGTGAATGCGCTTCATGGAACGGCAGCCTGTTCGGCCTGGTCGCGCCGGGCTACCAGATGGCACGCAGCGTTGCGGCTCGTCTGTGCAACGAAGTCGCCGAGCCGTTCACCGGTGCCGACATGTCGACCAAGCTCAAGCTGTTGGGGGTGGACGTCGGCTCCATCGGCGACGCCCACGGCAACACCCCGGGCGCGCGCAGCTATCAATTCATCGACGAAACCAGCGCCAGCTATCGCCGCCTGGTGGTGGATGCAAGTGGCAAACACGTCCTCGGTGCGGTGCTGGTCGGTGACAACAGCTATTACGACACCCTGCTGCAATACATGCAGAACGGCATCGCCTTGCCAGCAGAACCCGCCAGCCTGATTCTGCCGTCCAGCGAAGGCGCGCCGACCCTGGGCCCGGGTGCGCTGCCCGAGTCGGCCACGGTGTGCTCCTGTCATAACGTCACCAAGGGCTCCATCTGTTCGGCCATCGACGGCGGCTGCACCGACCTGGGCCAACTCAAGTCGCAGACCAAGGCCTGCACCGGCTGCGGCGGTTGCGCCGGCCTGCTCAAGCAAGTCTTCGAGCATGAGTTGATTGCCCGTGGCGTCAGTGTCGACAAAAGCCTGTGCGAACACTTCGCCTACACCCGCCAGGAGCTTTATGCGCTGGTACGGGTAGAGGGCGTGATCACCTTCGACGAACTGTTGGCCAAACATGGCCGTGGCCACACCGGTTGCGACGTCTGCAAACCGGCGGTGGGTTCGATCCTCGCCTCGTGCTGGAACCAGCCGATCATGGACGCGTCGCTGGTGCCGTTGCAGGACACCAACGACACCTTCATGGCCAACATGCAGAAAAACGGTACCTATTCGGTGGTGCCACGCATCGCCGGGGGGGAGATCACGGCGGACAAGCTGATCGCGATTGGCGTGGTGGCGAAGAAATACGACCTCTACAGCAAAATCACCGGCGGGCAGCGCATCGACCTGTTCGGCGCTCAGTTGCATCAGTTGCCGGACATCTGGGCCGAGCTGATTGCAGCGGGTTTCGAAACCGGGCACGCCTACGGCAAATCGACCCGCACGGTGAAGTCCTGCGTCGGCAGCACCTGGTGCCGTTACGGCGTACAGGACAGCGTGAAAATGGCCCTGACCCTCGAGGATCGCTACAAGGGCCTGCGCTCGCCACACAAGCTCAAGTTCGCGGTTTCCGGTTGCACCCGTGAGTGCGCCGAGGCGCAGAGCAAGGACGTGGGCGTGATCGCCACCGAGAAAGGCTGGAACCTCTACGTGGCCGGTAACGGCGGCATGCGCCCGCGCCACGCCGAGTTGTTCGCCACCGACCTCGATGACGCCACCCTGATTCGCTACATCGACCGGTTCCTGATGTTCTACATCCGCACCGCCGACAAATTGCAGCGCACTTCGGTCTGGCGCGAGAGCCTGGAGGGCGGCCTGGATTACCTCAAGGACGTGATCATCAACGACAGCCTGGGGCTTGGCCTTGAGCTCGAATCGCAGATGCAATTGGTGGTCAACCGCTACGAATGCGAATGGGCCAACGCCCTGAAAGACCCGGAAAAACTCAAGCGCTTCCGCACCTTCGTCAACGATCAACGCCCGGACCCGGACATCCATTTTGTCCAGGAACGCGGTCAGCGCCGGCCGATCATGGCCTCTGAACTCCACCTTATCCCTGTCATCGAGGAGATTGCCTGATGAGCCAGTCCGATACCCAGCGCGCCTATTGCAGTTCCTCCCTGGTCAATCCCGATGCCTGGCAAGCGGTGTGCAGCCAGGAGGATCTGGTGAGTAACTCCGGCGTCGTCGCCTGGCTCGACGGTGCACAAGTGGCGCTGTTCTACCTGCCGGATGCCGAAGGCAAGACCCTCTATGCCGTCGATAATCATGACCCGCAATCCGGGGCGAATGTCATCGGTCGGGGGCTGATCGGCAGCATCAAGGGCGATCTGGTGATTGCCTCGCCACTCTACAAACAGCATTTCCGCCTTGAGGACGGCAGTTGCCTGGAGTATCCGCAGCAGCGCCTGCGGGTCTGGCCGGTGCGCCTGAACGCAGGCCGGGTGGAGGTCGCGGTGGCCTGACCCCATGGATTTCGCCGGGGGCTGAGCGCTTATTCAATCAATGAATCATGCCAGGCTCCGGCGGAGTCGATGATCAATGAAAAACAGTATCGGAGGCTCGTATGAAAACAGCCGCACAACTGCTGAAACTCAAGGCCGTGCAGAACCGGCGGGTGCATAGCATCGCGCCAGACCAGATGGTGCTTGAAGCGTTGAAGATGATGGCCGAAAAAAACGTCGGTGCCCTACCGGTCATAGAGGAGGGGCAGGTGGTCGGCGTTATCAGCGAACGCGACTATGCGCGCAAGATCGTTCTACAGGGGCGCTCTTCGGTCGGTACGCCGGTCCGGGCCATCATGAGCGCACCCGTCGTGACAGCAGACAGTCAGCAGAGTATTGAGCGTTGCATGGCGGTCATGACCGACAGTCATCTGCGCCATCTGCCGGTGGTGGAGGGCGACCAACTGATCGGCCTGTTGTCGATTGGTGATCTGGTCAAAGAAGCCATCGTCGAGCAGGCCGAGTTGATCCGGCAACTGGAACACTACATTCGCGGGCATTAAAGCGACCGGGGCAGGGTGGATCACCTCAGGTGTAAACTAGGGGGCGTTCTCAATTAGTTTTTCCGTCGCGGCGTGAAAACTAATTGAGAGCGCCCCTAGACACGGTGCAGCATGCGTTGAAAAGCGCTGCACTTGGAGGTGAACCATGCGCTCAATTGCCGTTTACACCTCGATCGCACTGCTGGCGCTATTTATGGTGCCACTTGCCACCGCAGCGACTTCGGTCGAAGTCGTCTTCAAGAACCCCGAAAAATTCAGCGATGCCAGCCTTGATCGTCCGGGCTATGAACGTGGTGCCGATCCTTATGTCATGAAAGAGTTGCGTAGCTACATCCAGAAGCTTGGCGAGCGGTACCTGCCACCCGGCCAGCAGTTGCAAATTGAAATACGCAACATCGACCTGGCCGGTCGCTATGAACCTTGGAGGCCTGATGCCTACGAGGTGCGCTTCATGCGCGACATCACTTGGCCGAGCATCGATCTACATTACGTGCTCAAACAAAACGGCCAGATCGTGAGCCAAGCCGACGCCAGGGTCATGGATCAGCTCTACCTCCAGCGTCCGGGGCGTGCCAACAGAAGTGACCGGCTCTACTCCGAGAAGGCCATGCTCTCGGACTGGTTCCACAGACAATTCGCCGGGCAACATCAGAGCGGGTTGGATTGAACCACCCTGTACT
This sequence comes from Pseudomonas fluorescens, assembly GCF_000967965.1. Lineage (GTDB taxonomy): Bacteria > Pseudomonadota > Gammaproteobacteria > Pseudomonadales > Pseudomonadaceae > Aquipseudomonas > Aquipseudomonas grandcourensis. The sequence goes on along the minus strand of NZ_LACC01000009.1, from coordinate 144,280 downwards.
CTGCTGACGCTACTGCCGCTACTGCCGCTCGCGCTTCTACTGACGGCGTGCGCGGAGCGGTCGACAACCTTGCCGCTCGCCTCGTAGCCAAACGCGCTGACCAGAGCCCGGGGAGTGACCTGCGAGCAGGCGTACGACGGTCCTCTAAAGTAGGGATTGTATGAGGTCCGCTGGACGCCGTAGGAGGGAATGAAGCTTGTACCAATTTTTATACCGCTGACCGTGTAGTCAGGGGGTAAAGCGGGTAATCCAAAGTAAGGAAGTGCCTGGCTTTATTGATCCTGAGTACTTTGTCTTACCCAATAAGAGTCGTGGTGTAATTCTGCTCGGACGGAATTAGGCCAGTTGCTGTCTGTCGTGAAAGGCTGCAATCGACCCATACAGTTCGGTTGAAAACTAGTTCAATGGGTCTTGTAGCGGCCGAATGAGATCGGCCTGTAGTCCGTTCGGACCATGCACAATCTCGAACTCTACTCTTTGACCCTTAGATAGTGTCTCAGAGCCATCACCGCATATACTTCTAAAGTGTGCAAAAAGGTCTTGCCCACCTTCATCAGCGATGATGAGCCCTGTACCTACCGCATCATCGAACCATTTCACTACGCCTGTCGCCATGCCATAACCCTCCTGGTTGTCAAACTCTCCCATTCACAGGCGAGAGAAAACGACGAATAAAACATCCCCGATCCGAAGTGCGAGTTAGCTCATACACTCACCAAAAAACATCCAGTAACTTGTGGATTGAATATCCATGAGCTAAACATAATCCCGAAGTCAGGTTTACCACAATCAATAATAACGTTCAGAACTAAGGGGGCTTATGAGCCTTGCCGTGCGCGTAGGAAAAAACGGGCTGCTCCAAGTAGGAGCATTGTCAATATTAAGCTTGGCATTACAACAAGCACAGGCGGCGTGTAACTTGGTGAGCAGTGTCGGTGACACTGCCTACACCTGTGACAGCGGCACCAGTGCTCCGCTCACCGACACCGACGGCAACAACACATTGACCTTTCCGGCCAATGGAAACGGCACCGTCAACGGCAATGTCATCTTCGGCGACGGCGTTGACCGAGTAGTGATGGACTCCGGCCTCATCACCGGCAAGCTTGATCAACGTAATGGCGCGGACTCGTTGCAAATATCCGCCGGCCAGATCAATGGCGCGGTGATACAAGATGACGGTACCGATGATTTCATCATGACCGGCGGGCAGATCCAGTCCCTGGCCCAAGGGGGAGGGCGCGATACCTTTCTGATGACGGGTGGCAGAATCGTCGACGCATTTGTCGATGGCGATATCGCGAAGATGACCGCCGGTAGAATCGGTCGCGTCGACATGAAGCTGTACACCAACATTTTCGACATGTCTGGCGGTGCGATTGACGGCAACCTGGTCACAGGGTTCGACAAGGACACCATTATCGTGTCGGGCGGCACCATTGGCGGCAACATCAGCACCAGCGGTGGCGATGACAGCATCACCGTCTCGGGGGGGGTGATCAATGGTGAAATCCGTACCAGCGTCGGCAATGACCAGTTCAAGTGGACGAACGGCGGCCAGATCAAATCAGCGGTGCTCATGGGCGATGGTGACGACACCGTCCTGCTCGGCGACCTGAACGAAAGCCTGCTGAGCCTTACACCCTTCATCGACGGCGGTTTGGGCGACGACCAATTGACCTTAGACAAAACCACGTCGGCCACGCCTTCCCGGTACATCGGCTGGGAAAGCGTCAATCTCACCAACCATTCGCACTTCGACTTGGCCGGGGATTTTTTCCTCGGCGACAGCGCGACCGAAACCGGCGAATTCTCGATTGATGGCAGCAGCACCCTGGCCGTGACCCAAGGCAGCATACGCCCCTATACCGCGGGCCAATTGGCAACACTGAACAACGCGGGCGCCATCGACATGACCACTGGCAGCAACAGTGCAACCGACTTACTCACAGTCCACGGCAACTATGTCGGCAACGGTGGCCAATTACTGCTGCAAACGGTGCTCGGCGACGACAGTTCCGCCAGCGACAAACTGGTGGTCTCCCAGGGCACCATCAGCGGCAACACCCAATTGGGCGTTACCAATCTGGGCGGACTTGGCGGGCTGACCCGGCAAAACGGTATCGAAGTGGTACAGGCGCGAAATGGTGCCACTAGCAGCATCGACGCCTTTGCCCTGAAAGGTTCGCTATCTGCGGGGGCTTACGAGTACTACCTGTTCAAGGGCGGAGTCACGGCCGGCTCTGAGAACAACTGGTACCTGAGATCGTCGGTGGCGGCCGTGCCACCTCCCACAGTACCGCCCGTGGTGACGCCGCCTCCCACGGTACCGCCCGTAGTGACGCCACCACCCACAGTACCGCCCGTAGTGACGCCACCACCCACGGTACCGCCCGTAGTGACGCCACCACCCACAGTACCGCCCGTGGTGACGCCACCACCCACGGTACCGCCCGTGGTGGACCCGGATGAACCACCGGTCGAGCCACCGACCGCACGCCCTGTCGTCCCCACCGAGCTGGCCGAACCCGCCCCTACGCAGCTCACCGCCGTGACGTCGCCAACCCCCGCCGCCACCACACCGCCGATCCCTACGGCGGTCGCAGGCGCAGACCCGATTCCGCTGTATCGCGTGGAAGTGCCGGTGTATTCCGTGGTTGTTCCCGCCGCGCAACTGATGGCTTTGCAAGCACTGGGCACCTTCCATGAGCGCCAGGGTGAACAAAGCCTGTTGGCCGAAACCGGCAGTGTTCCCGCAGGCTGGGGCCGGGCCTATGGCAGCAACCTGCAGAAAAGCTGGACCGGCACCGTGTCGCCAAGCTTCGATGGCTCACTCCAGGGCTTCCAGATCGGCCATGACCTGTACGGCTCGCAGACCAGCGGTGGGCAGTTGCAGCGCGCCGGGCTGTTTGTCGGCCACACCCATCTGCAAGGGGATGTCGATGGTTTTGCCGAAGGCTTTCAGGACCGCCGCTCGGGTCGGGTGAAGCTCGATGGCGATCACTTCGGGGCATACTGGACCCTGATAGACCCCACCGGCTGGTACGTGGACACCGTGGCAATGTGGTCGCGCCTGGATGGCGACAACAGCTCCGAGCGCGGGGTAAAAATGGACACCAAGGGCGATGCGGTGACCCTGTCGGCTGAAGCGGGATATCCCATTCGCGTCTCGGAAAACTGGGTTGCAGAACCCCAGGTACAGATAATCAACCAGCAGATCGATCTGGATGATCAGAACGACGGAATTTCCGACGTGTCCTTCGACTCGCAGGATTACTGGACGGGCCGCCTCGGCACCCGACTCAAAGGGCGTTACCAGGCCGACAACATCCCGCTGGAACCGTATGTGAGGGCCAACCTCTGGCGTACATTTGGCGGTTACGACACCGTCACCTACGATGATGTGGACCGGATCAAGACCGAACACAAGTCTTCATCCGCTGACATCGATGCGGGGATTGCAGCCAAACTGACTTCAGATATCAGCGTCTATGGCAGCGTCGGATACAGCTTCAATCTGGACGGCAATGATCTGAGCGGTACGACGGGCACCGTGGGCCTGCGCATGAGTTGGTAGGTCGTGGAAACGTTTGTTGGTCCCTAAGTGAAGTTTGCACTAAGAGTGGTACTTGGTGAGTACCTTGCTCCTTCTTTGGGTTGCGTCGCTCTGGCGCGACTCAAGGGAAGGGGACTCGCTCTACCGCGTTGCGCGGTGTTTGTGGCGGGACAGTTATTGGCCGATTGCTGTCCGTCGCGGGAGAATCAGGTGTGATTCAAACTGGTAAGTCTCAATCGTGTGAGTAAAGCGTCTGTTTTTTTGTCATCGCATCTCTCGACAGGCGTCACGCGGGATGCCCCTCGAATGATTTCGCAAGGAAATCAATCAGTGCCCGCACAGAAGGGAGCAACCCTCGGCGGGAAGGAAACACTGCCGTGATTACGCCCTCAACAGGCTGCCATTTTTCGAGCAGCGTAAGTAAGCGGCCATCAGCCAACTCCCGACTGACCGTTGTCAGTGGCAACACCGCAATACCGACACCTTCGAGTACAGCACCTTTAAGTACGGCAATATCGTCACTGACCAGACGCGGGAAATGACTGACCTGGGCGGTTTCGCCATTGGGGCCGCTCAGTTGCCAGTGGTAATGCGATTGAGCCGCGCCCCAGGCAACACTAGGCAGAGCGCTCAAATCTGCTGGCAATTCAAGGTCAGCAAACTGCTTCGCGATGGTCGGACTGGCAACCAGTATCTGAGGGCTTTTCGCCAATACTTTCATCACCAACTCACTGTCTTCCAATGGTGGAAAGCACAGACTCAAGGCAAGGTCATACCCTTCGCTGATGACGTCGACCCGTCGGTTAAAGCTTTTCACATAAAGCTCGACTGACGGGCACTGCGCCATGAACCGGCCCAGTACTGGGGCGATCCAGAAATTCAGCAATGGGGTGGTACAACTCAAGCGGATCACACCGCGCGGTTCCGAGCGATTCTGCTCGATCACATCCTCTGCCGATTCCGCCTCGGCCATCATCGCCACGCAATGCCGGTAGTAGGCCTGGCCAATGTCAGTGACTTGAAACTGCCGTGTCGAGCGCTGGATCAGCCGTACTCCCAGCCGACTCTCCAGCTGATTGACCCGGCGACTCAAAGTTGACTTGGGCATGTCCAATGCGCGGCCAGCAGGGGCGAAACCGCCGTGTTCAACCACTTTGGCGTAGATGAAGAGTTCGTTCAGATCAATCACGGGAGGTCTCACTGTTCCATTTTCAGGACTGTGAAGTCTAATCCGCCGACTACCGACATCCAAGTTCGGCGACTAAGGTTAGTGCCTGGCTTCATCAGGGGCGATGATCCATGAAGAAGATTCTGGGTATCTACGGCAGTCCCAAGCGGCACTGGATGGGCGATGGCTTTGCTGTGCGGTCATTGTTTACGTACAGCATATTGGGGCGCCATATCAGCCCGTTTTTAAGGCTTGATTATGCAGAACCCACGGATTTTCAGGCCTCGAGCCATAGGCGAGGGACAGGCCAGCATCCGCAGCGCGGGTTCGAAACAGTGACGATTGTGTATCAGGGCGAGCTGGAGCATCAGGACTCCACCGGTGCTGGCGGCAAGATCGGCCCCGGAGATGCTCAGTGGATGACAGCGGCGGGCGGGATACTTCATGAGAAGTATCACTCAGCGGATTTCAGTATCACCGGTGGAACACTGGAGATGGTGCAACTGTGGGTGAATCTGCCCGCGAAAGACAAGATTTCTGTACCTCGATATCAGACGATTTTGAATCGCGACATCGTGCAAGTCAGCCTGCCTGACGATGCAGGTCAAGTGCGCGTGATTGCCGGTGAGTACGCCGGGCGCAAGGGCCCCGCACGGACATTCACGCCCATGGATGTATGGGACATACGTCTGAACGCAGGCAAAAGCATTTCCCTGCAATTAAGGGCTGGCTTCACTTGTGCAGTCGTCCTGCTCTCTGGGGGCATTGGGGTCAATGGCCGCGCAGATTTGCGGGATGCACAGGTGGTGCTGCTTGACCCTGCTGGCGTCAAGCTGCTGCTGGAGGCCAGTAGCGATTCGAAATTGGTCCTGCTCTGTGGAGAACCCATCGATGAACCCATCGTTGGCCAAGGTCCGTTTGTCATGAATACCCAAGCAGAAGTAGTCCAGGCCATCACAGATTTCAACAGCGGCCACTTTGGACAGATGACCCCGTGATCATTTTCGGAGTGTCATTGGTTGACATTGCGAAGTCTGTCGGCGGCTGAGCCGTCTTTTCTCATAGGAGAACGTCATGAGTACCCCGGCTAATTTCAACAACCAGAGACCTGTCATAGACCCATCCAATGTCGCCATGCTGCTGATCGACCACCAGAGTGGCTTGTTCCAGACAGTGGGCGATATGCCGATGCCCGAGCTACGCCTGCGCGCCGCGGCGTTGGCCAAAATGGCGACATTGGCCAAGATTCCGGTCATCACCACCGCCTCAGTTCCACAAGGCCCAAACGGCCCGTTGATCCCCGAAATTCATGAAAACGCCCCACACGCCCAATACGTGGCGCGCAAGGGTGAGATCAATGCTTGGGACAACCCGGAATTCGTCGCCGCCGTGAAGGCCACGGGCAAGAAGCAGCTCATCATCGCTGGCACCATCACCAGCGTTTGCATGGCCTTCCCGTCCATCAGCGCCGTCTATGACGGTTATCAGGTCTTTGCGGTGGTCGATGCCTCCGGCACCTACACCAAGATGGCCCAGGAAATTACGCTTGCTCGAGTGGTACAGGCAGGTGTTGTCCCGATGGATACCGGCGCTGTTGCATCTGAGCTACAAAAAAGCTGGAACCGCGACGATGCACAACAATGGGCGGAGGTTTACACCAAAATTTTCCCGGCCTATCAGTTGCTGATCGAAAGTTACATGAAGGCTCAAGCTGTAGCGAGCAACCATGAAGTATTGGACTCCCAACGCAAGTAACTGAATCCAACACGAGGGGAGTACTCCCTCATCAGTGGAGGCCATCGGGGCTTCCGTTGTTCACCTGGAGAATGAAATGTCCACTGCATACAAGCGTCTCGACAAAGATCAAGCGGCTGTGTTGCTGGTCGACCATCAGACCGGTTTGTTGTCGTTGGTACGCGACATCGATCCGGACAAGTTCAAGAACAACGTGCTGGCGCTGGCCGATCTGGCCAAGTACTTCAAACTGCCGACTATTCTCACGACCAGCTTTGAAACCGGCCCGAACGGCCCGCTGGTGCCGGAGTTGAAAGCGCTGTTCCCGGATGCGCCTTATATTGCGCGCCCAGGGCAAATCAACGCCTGGGACAATGAGGATTTCGTCAAGGCCATCAAGGCTACCGGCAAGAAGCAGCTGATCATCGCCGGGGTGGTGACCGAAGTTTGTGTGGCGTTCCCGGCGTTGTCGGCGATCGAGGCGGGTTTTGAGGTGTTTGTGGTGACTGACGCCTCGGGCACCTTCAATGCCCTTACCCGTGATTCTGCATGGAACCGCATGTCGTCTGCCGGCGCACAATTGATGACCTGGTTCGGCCTGGCCTGCGAGCTGCACCGCGACTGGCGCAACGACATCGAAGGGCTGGGAACGCTGTTCTCCAACCACATTCCGGACTATCGCAACCTGATCACCAGCTACACCAAACTGACTTCCGATAAGTAAGTTCGAGTCAGGAGCCACGTCAGCATCAGTGGCCACTTACAAGTGTGTTGAACAGGCCCTGATCTATTGGGGCCTGTTTCAGTCGATGCGGTTTGCTTGAGGCTTTTTATGTCTGGATCATCAAGCATAAAGCCTTGGCCGCGAGAGAGATAACAATGAGCAATCAAGAGCCCCAATGTCTGCTGTCCTCTTCCTTGGATTGTCCGATGGAGGAGGGCATTAAAGCCATTCAACGAATCACTGCGCGCTCTGCCGAAGTCGGTGGCGGGATCACCGTCAACCGATTGATGCCCTCGCGCCAGCGACGAATGATCGGCGCCTGGTGTTTTCTCGATCACGCCGGCCCTGCGGTGTTTGAAAAAAAAGCGGGCCTGCGCGTCGGCCCCCATCCGCATATCGGCTTGCAGACATTCACCTGGATGATCAAGGGCAAGGTGCTGCACCGCGACAGTCTGGGCAACGTCCAGATCATTCGTCCGGGTCAGGTCAACCTGATGACGGCCGGACGGGGTATCACCCACACAGAAGAGTCGCTTCCTGACGAGCACCATCTGCACGCCGCGCAGTTATGGATTGCCTTACCGGAAGGTGACGAGAACTGCGCTCCCACTTTCGATCACTATCCGGACTTGCCAGTCTGGGATGACGGTGGCGTAAAGTTCACCCTGCTGGCCGGGAGCTTCGACGGTCGCACCGCCCCCAGCCGCATTTTTTCGCCGCTTGTAGGAATGGACCTGGCGAGTCAGGGGGCAGCCTCTATTCGATTGGCCGTGGAGCCGCAATTCGAACACGGCATCCTACCGCTGGAAGGCACGTTCACCATCAACGGCCAGACCATTTTCCGCAATGAACTGGCCTATCTGGGACGCGGCCTCAGCGAGATTGAGTTGTCATCCACCCAGGGCTCGCGCGCCTTACTGCTGGGAGGTGAACCTTTTGCCGAGGAAATACAACTGTGGTGGAATTTCGTTGGCCACAGCAAGGAGGAAATCGCCGAGGCTCTTGAGGCCTGGAACAGCCGGGACCTGGAGCGCTTCGGTGACGTTGAGGGTTTTGACGGGGAGCGTCTGGTCGCTCCGCGGTTGCCGTGGTAACGCGCGTGATGCCACGGGAAAGAGCCTTTCAATGTCCCCCCTGATCTATTACATCCAGATCGTGTTCAACCCCGACAAGATGGTGCTCCTGTTTGCCTTGCACGCCGTTGCCGCAGGACTTAGAGGACGCCTGCGCGCAGGTACCATAGCCACGGTAGCGTTGCTTGAGAGCTCTCACCCTAAGAAGGAGTAGCGTCGATGACCAATCCCCTGAAACGCCTATTGGGTGTTTTTCTTTCGGTTGGCGTTTCATTGGCGATGAGTCATGCCGAAGCAGACAACTCGCTGGGCCAGCGGGACAACCTCAGCACCGGAATCAATGATCGGCAGAAAGCTGAAATGGCGGTGCCGGCCGGTTTTGTCAATGGCTCTTCGCTCAATGGACTGTTGCGCAACTATTACTTGAGCCGCGATAACCACGATACCCCGACGCGTCTTGACCAGCGTGAATGGGTACAAGGTGCTTACCTGTCCTTTCGCTCCGGGTACACCGATACGCCAATTGGCGTCGGCATTGATGTTCACGGGTTTTATGGACTCAAGCTTGATGGAGGAGGGGGCAGTGGTGGCGCTGGACTGCTTCCGCTGAACTCAAAAAAAGAGCCGGAATCGGATTTTTCAGCTGCAGGAGCAACGATTAAATTCAGGGGCTTTGGCAGCCTCGTTCAGGCCGGTGATCAGTATCTGGAGAACCCTGTCGTTGCAGGCGGCGTCAGCCGGGTATTTCCCCAGACCTTTCGTGGCGTCGCATTGAAGAACTACAGCGTACCGGACCTGACGCTTGATGCCGGCTGGGTCGACTCCACACGGCTGCGCAATCAAAGTGGCCAGAGCCACCTGATTACCAGTTATGGCTCGAGCAACAAGGCGGGCGTACCTGCCGACCGAGAAAGTCCGAACATGATCTGGACGGGCGTAGTTTATAGCGTTCCGGGTACCGTGACGCTGACGGTCTATGGCGGACAATTGAGTGACATCTGGAATCAATATTACGCGGGAGTAAGCTGGCCTCTGACGTTAACCCATTCGCTGACATTGACACCGTATCTGCATTATTTCAAAACCCGTGATCAGGGCCAGAGCCAGCTCGGGGGCATTGCCAACGATACCTACAGTGGTGGTCTGACGGTGTCCGGCGACGGGCAGAGCCTGACGTTGGGCCTGCAAAAAATCGATGGCAATACGCCGTTCGACTATGTGGCACAGGATGACAGGTCCTTCCTGTATCTGAGTAACTCTCAGCAGTTCGCCGACTTCAACGGCCCGGGGGAGAAGTCCTGGAAACTTCAGTATCAGACCAGCCTGAAGTATCTGAACGCACCTGATGTCCAACTCAGCACGTCCTATACCCGAGGTGAAGCCGATCTGACCCGGGTAGATCCTGCGAGCAAAGGGTACGGCTACATCTTCAATGCTGATGGAAAAGACGCCCACCATTGGGAGCGCGATGTAGCCCTGCGTTATGCCGTGCCGGCCGGCAAGGCCAAAGGGTTGAACCTGACGCTGCGTTGGGCTACTCACCGCACCGGTGACGGCTACACGGCACCGGGCAATACCCGTGGCAATTCGAACGCCGATGAATACCGGGTGATCGTGGACTACCCGTTCAGTATTTTTTAGCAGGTTGCAAGAATGCAGGGCTGAAAATTGGCTGAGTTCTGGAACGCCTCCAAAATAGTTATGGAACACATGCCCTGCGCCGAGATTCTTTCCAAACCCCGGAAACGACAAAGCCCTGAATAATCAGGGCTTTGTCGGTACAAATATGGCGGAGGCGATGGGATTCGAACTCATGGACCTGTTACAGTCGACGGTTTTCAAGACCGTTGCCTTAAACCACTCGGCCACACCTCCGTTTGCGTTGCGGGCGCCATAATACCTGAATGAAACACACTGTCAAACTCTCTGCATAGCTTGTTACAGAGCGTCTGTTATGATCTTTGCGACTGAACGTTTCAAACCAACAGGAGTGTCGCCATGCGCGAACAGGATTACGCAGTTAATAACAGCGTGCAGGCTGAGCAGCTAGAGGTTAGCCGCGTCCTGCGCAACACATACGGCTTGCTCGCCCTGACCCTGGCTTTCAGCGGTGTAATGGCCTACGTTGCCCAGCAGATGCGTGTTGGCTACCCGAACGTTTTCGTGGTGCTGATCGGCTTCTACGGTCTTTTCTTCCTCACCAACAAACTCCGTGATTCGGCCTGGGGCCTGGTGTCGGCATTTGCCCTGACCGGTTTCATGGGTTTCCTGCTGGGCCCGATCCTTAACCGTTACCTGGGCATGCAGGGCGGCGCTGAAGTGGTCAGCTCGGCGTTCGCGATGACGGCACTGGTGTTCGGCGGTCTGTCGGCGTATGTGCTGATTACCCGCAAGGACATGAGCTTCCTCGGCGGTTTCATCACGGCAGGCTTTTTCGTGCTGCTGGGTGCGACGCTGGCGGGCATGTTCTTCCAGATCAGCGGCCTGCAACTGGCGATCAGCGCAGGTTTCGTGCTGTTCTCCTCGGTCTGCATTCTGTTCCAGACCAGCGCCATCATCCATGGCGGCGAGCGTAACTACATCATGGCCACCATCAGCCTGTATGTATCGATCTACAACCTGTTCATCAGCTTGTTGCAGCTGTTCGGCATCATGGGCCGCGATGACTGATCGTTGGCATTGAGTAAAAAACCCGCCCAGGCGGGTTTTTTATTACCACAAATCCAGGATTACTCTGTAATGACGATGCTGCCATCGGCTTGCTGGCGGTAGATGGTGTAGGGCAGGAGCAGGGTATCGAGAGCGCCGGAGATGACCACGTCAATCAGCACAATGGCAGGGGCACTATCATGTACCTGCTCATCGCGGCCTTTTTCCAGGGGCGCATTCAGCGTGCAAAAGTCGTAGGTCACGCCGCTGTAGATTCGTGGTACCGCGCCGCAATAACTCTTGTGGTCCTTGAGGCTTTTTGCGGCCGCTTCGTCACTGCGTACAACCGTCTGAATCGTGCCGCACCCCGCAAGCGTCATTGCCACGAGCAGCATTGCCAGAGTTTTCATGCCGTCAATCCTTCGCCGGAAACCATCAATCTACTGCAGGCTGAAATAAATATCACTCACGCCATGGGCGGCAACCGGCGCTTGACCGGGGTTTTCTTGACGATCGCCGTATTGGTTTCAGCGTGGGTGTTGAGGCGGTCGAGCAGGGTGTCCAGTTGTTCCATCGAGCGCACATGCAGGCGCGCAATGAAACAGTCGTCGCCGGTCACCTTGTCGCACTCGGTGAACTCGGGAATGGCCATGATTTGCCGTTCCACTTCCTGCAATTGCCCCGGCAGCGGGCGAATACGCACGATGGCCTGGAGTTGATAGCCAAAGCATTTCGGGTCGATTTCAACGGTGTAGCCCTTGAGCACGCCTCGTTCCTCCAGGCGGCGCAAACGCTCGGCAACGCTGGGGGAGGACAGTCCGCTGATTTGCGCCAGGGCCTTGAGCGAGCGCCGCGAGTCTTCCATCAGCGCCGTGATCAGCAGCTGGTCGATGTCATCGGTCATGGCGAAACCCTCCGTTAGGCGTTTTTTCCAAATGGCCTTTATAAAAAAGGCAGATTCCGAGTTTAGCCTGCTTTTTGCTCTGGAGTAGCCCCTGGGTGCATTGGCATACTTTGGCCACAAACACAGGAGTCTGATGATGGACAAATCCCTACGCCGCGGTTCGTTCGAAATGACGGCCGCCATGCTGATCTCCGGCACCATCGGTTGGTTCGTGCTGGTGTCCGGGCAACCGGTGCTGGACGTGGTGTTCTGGCGCTGCCTGTTCGGTGCCGGCACCTTGCTGTTGATTTGCGCGGCCTTTGGCTTTCTGCGCCCCGGCATTCTGACCCGCACCACGTTCCTGCTCGCCGTGCTCAGCGGTGTGGCGATTGTCGGCAACTGGGTGCTGTTGTTCGCGTCCTATTCCCGGGCGTCAATTGCCATCGGCACCGCCGTCTATAACGTCCAGCCGTTCATGCTGGTCGGGCTGGCGGCGTTGTTCCTCAACGAAAAGATCACCGCGCAGAAACTGACCTGGCTGGGCGTTTCGTTTCTCGGGATGCTGGCGATTGTCAGCGCCCATGGCAGCCAGGGCGAGAGCGGCGGCGATTACCTGATGGGCATTGCCTTGGCCTTGGGCGCGGCGTTTCTCTACGCGATTGCCGCGTTGATCATCAAGCGTTTGACTGGGACCCCGCCGCATTTGATCGCACTGATCCAGGTCAGCACCGGCGTGTTGTTGCTCGCGCCATTCGCGAATCTTTCCGTACTGCCGCAGGCACCGAGTGCGTGGGCCAGCCTGGTGACGCTGGGCATGGTGCACACCGGCGTGATGTACGTGTTGCTGTACGGCGCGATTCAAAAACTGCCGACTGCGCTGACGGGCGCGCTGTCCTTCATCTACCCGATCGCGGCGATTTTCGTCGACTGGTTCGCTTTCGACCATCGCCTGGAGCCGCTGCAATGGATCGGCGTCGCGGCGATTCTGCTGGCCGCTGCCGGCATGCAACAAGGCTGGTCGCTGAAGTTTCGGCGCACGGTGACGCCGTAACCCGCGCCCCAGGCGTCAGATATTCCAGCGCGGCGCGCTCTTGGCCAGGCGCTGGCACATCTCGCCGACGTTGGCGGCCAGTTGTTGAGTCAGCAAGCGATAGCCGTCCAGCATGTTGTAGACCGGCGCATCGAGGCTGACAAGCGGCACATCCACGGGACGATTGAGCCGCTGGGCGGCGCCTGATTTCAACGCCCGGGCCATGCCGATCAATTGCACGCGAATCTGCCGATGCTCGGCTTTCAATGCTGTTTGCATCAGCGACATCGCCTCGGGGTCATTGGCATCCGGTCGGGTATTGCCGAGGATTTCCAGGGTGCTGACGCACATGCGCAGGTTGCGCTGGAGGGCATCGAGGTCGGTTATGGAAATCTTCACTTCCTTGGACACCGAGGGCATCAGTGAACGAAGTTGCACCATCGCCGCGTTCAGGCGGGTCATGAGCTTGATGTGTTCGTCGGCGGTGATGGCTTGGCCGTCAATGATGCGCCCGTAGATTTTCGCGCAATCACGCAGCGCATCGGCCAGGTTGTAGCGCCAGGAATAAACCGCGTACAGCGGCAGGGCGAAGGAAAACGCCAGGGCCAGGGCAATGCCGATCAGGATATCCACCCCGCGCCACAAGCCATCGGTGACCGGGTTGTCGCCGTGCCCGGCAACGATGAACACGGTAATCGCCGACAGCAGCGCCGTGTAACCACCCTTGCCGATGGCGTGATACGAGAAAACCCCGCAGACCACCGACATCGCGAAATAGGTCAGCCAGGGCATCCCGAGCCAGGCGTGTTGTGCCACCAGTACCAGGCCGACACCGGCGCCGATCAAGGTGCCGATGGCGCGCTCGGCGGCTTTCTTGCCGATGTTGCCGTGGTGCTGCAAGCCGCCGATCACCACCAGCATCGTTACCGACGCCCACTCACCGTGGGGCAGATTGATCCCGGTGGTCAGCAGGATCGTCGCCAGCAACCCGAGCGACACCCGCACCGCATGGATCACTCGGGCATGGCGGTAGCGCCGGTACGGGTCCAGCAGCGGACGCAGCAGTCGGCGCAGCAAGGGTGGCAGTCGATGGGCTATGGATGTACTCAGGCTGGCTCTCCTCAGAAGATGTAGTCGGTGGTCAGGAAGCTCGAACTGCGGCCGCTGATGATCTCGCTGATCAGGTCCTTGTTGGTCTCCTGGAACTTGGTGGCTACCAAGGTACGGATCGAAAACACCCGAAGTGCGTCATGGACCGACAAGGTGCCTTCGGCCGAGTTCTTGCGGCCATTGAAGGGATAGGTGTCCGGGCCGCGCTGGCACTGGGCATTGAGGTTGATGCGCCCGACCTGATTGGCGAAGGTGTCCACCAGCCGGCCGACCGCCACCGGGTTGGTGCCGAAGATGCTCAATTGCTGGCCGAAGTCCGACTCCAGTACGTAGTCGATCACGGTATCCAGATGCCGGTACGGCACGATGGGGATGACGGGGCCGAACTGTTCTTCCTGATAAACCCGCATCTGCGGCGTGACCGGGTACAGCACCGCCGGGTAGAAGAACGACGCACGAGCTTCGCCGCCGTTGGGGTTGACCACCTTGGCGCCTTTGCTCTCGGCGTCCGCCACCAGTGCATGCAGATAGTCGACCTTGCCCGATTCCGGCAGCGGCGTCAGGGCTACGCCACTTTCCCAGGGCATGCCGGGTTTGAGGTTGGCGAGCCTGGCATTGAATTTTTCGATGAAGGACTCGACCACGTCTTCGTGGACAAACAGGATCTTCAGCGCGGTGCAGCGCTGGCCATTGAACGACAGCGAGCCGGTCACCGCTTCACTGACCGCATTGTCCAGATCCACTTCCGGCAGGACGATGCCCGGGTTTTTCGCATCCAGGCCCAGCGCCGCGCGCAGGCGGTGGGGTCTCGGGTGGAGTTTTTTCAGGTTACTGGCGGCCTTGTTGGTGCCAATGAAGGCAAAGATGTCGATCTTGCCGCTGGCCATCAACGCACTGACCGTCTCGCGGCCGCTGCCGTAGATGACGTTGATCACCCCGGTCGGAAAGCTGTCGCGGAAGGCCTCCAGCAGCGGGCGAATCAGCAGCACGCCGAGCTTGGCTGGCTTGAACACCACGGTGTTGCCCATGATCAGCGCCGGGATCAGCGTGGTGAAGGTTTCGTTCAACGGATAGTTGTAAGGCCCCATGCACAGGGCCACGCCCATCGGTACGCGACGGATCTGGCCGAGGGTGTCCTGTTCCAGTTCGAAGCGGCTGGAACGGCGGTCGAGTTCCTTCAGCGCGTTGATGGTGTCGACGATGTAGTCACAGGTGCGGTCGAACTCTTTTTCCGAGTCCTTGAGGTTCTTGCCGATTTCCCACATCAGCAACTTGACCACGGCGTCGCGCTGCTCGCGCATGCGCCCGAGGAAGGTTTCGACGTGCTGGATGCGTTCGGCCACGCGCATGGTCGGCCACAGGCCCTGGCCGCGGTCGTAGGCACGGACTGCTGCGTCGAGGGCGGTCAACGCGGTGTCGGCATCCAGCAGCGGGGTGCTGCCGAGGATCACTTGCTCGTCGCCATTCGGGCCTGCCAGGTACACCGGGCTGCGGACCTGGGCCAGTGGCCCGTTCCAGGTTCTCAGTTCGCCATCGACCAGGTACTCGCGCTGCTCGGTCTGGCCGTCGAGGCGGTACTTTTCCGGGATGTCGGCGGGGCTTGGGAACAGGTTCTGAAGAATATTGGCTGTGGTCATGTCGCTACCCCTCTGGATTGGCTGATGCACTGATGAATCGTTTTAGCAGACCTCAGCAACGCTTGTCATGACTCATCTCAGCGTTTTTCCGCACAGCGTGATGTCCGGGGACTTATCGGAGCCTTCCGTCATGGCCTCAGAAGCGCCCCTTGTTGGCCCCCAATGCCCTCAACCCGCCCGCGCGGGGTGCCTTAATGTTGACTCTCCTTGATCACAACAAAAAGAGCTGCACCCGGCTGGCCGGGCAGCCATTGAGAGGACAGCCATGCGGGCAAGCCGATTAACTGAAAAGCCTAGCCTTTGTTTGGCCTTGGTGGGGTGTGTCTTTGCGGCGTTGCTTGCCGGGTGCGGCGAAAAGCCGAACAACCCGCCGACCCGCAGCGAAGCAGGCGCAGCGAGGCCCGCCGACGTCGAGCTGGCGCAGGTCTACGACAACAGCTGCAAGCTGTGCCACGCCAACCCGGCGGCCGGGGCGCCGCTGACCGGCGACATCAAGGCCTGGCAACCACGGGTATTGCAGGGTGCCGACACGCTGCTCGACCACGCGATCAACGGTTACAACGGCATGCCGCCGATGGGCATGTGCATGCAGTGTTCGCAAGAACAGTTCCTGGCGCTGATTGCCTTTATGTCCGGCCAGCAAATCCAATAACAAGAACGGCAGGGTGCGATTCATGACGATGGACCTGACACGGCGTCAGTTGTTGCAACGGGCGAGCGTCATTGGCGCCTTTACCGCGCTTGGCTCAACACCGGCACTGGCCGAGCTGCTGCGCGCGCCACGCCTGATTCCCTGGCGCAACTGGTCGGGAGGCCAGAGTTGCCTGCCGGCGGCGCGGCTGGCGCCCAAGAACCTGGATGAGTTGACGCACGTGGTGCGCCAGGCCCCCGGCAGGATTCGGCCGGTGGGCTCGGCGCACTCCTTCAGCGCGCTGGTGCCCACCGACGGCACCTTGCTGTCACTGAGCTATTTCACGGGGTTGCTCGATCACGATCCGCAAACGCTGCAGGCCGAGTTCGCCGCCGGTACGCCGATGTCACGCATGGGCACGCCGCTCAAGGACATAGGCCAGGCCCTGCAAAACATGGCTGACATCGATTACCAGACCTTGGCCGGCGCGATCTCGACCTCGACCCACGGTACCGGTAAGAACTTTCAATCCTATTCTGCCCATGTCTGCGGCATGCAGCTGGTGACCGCCAGCGGCGAGGTGCTGGACTGCGACGCCGACCGCCATCCCGAAGTGTTCAACGCAGCTCGGGTATCCCTGGGGGCGCTGGGCGTGGCCACCAGGGTGCGTCTGCAAAACCGCCCGGCGTATCGCTTGCGGGAGCGCCAATGGATCGCTAAAACCGAAGAGTTGCTGGAAGACCTGGACAAGAACACCCGGGAAAACCAGCACTGGGAAATGCTCGTGGTGACCCATTCCGACTACGCCTTGTCGATCGCCCTGAACGAAACCACCGACCCGGCGACACCGCCGGTCCCGGCGGATGAGGAGGGCGGCAACGAGTTCGTCACGCTGATCGAGAAGATCGACAAATACGCCAGCGACTTCCCGGACCTGCGCCGCACCATGCTCAATAACCTGCGCCACCTGGCCAGTTTCGATGACCGGGTGGGTGACTCGTTCGACATCTACGCCAACGTGCGCACGGTGCGTTTCAACGAAATGGAATATTCCGTGCCGGCGGAATACGGCCCGGCCTGTTTGCGCGAGATCCTCAAACTGATCCAGGACAAGGACCTGCGCACCTGGTTTCCGATCGAGTACCGTTACGTCAAGGCCGACGACATTCCCCTGAGCATGTTCGAAGGCCGCGACAGCTGTTCGATCTCGGTCCACCAGCATTACCAGATGGATCATCACAACTTCTTCGCCGCCATCGAGCCGATTTTCTGGAAGTACAACGGCCGGCCGCACTGGGGTAAGTTGCATACCCTGAACGCGAAAAGCCTGCAGCCGCTGTACCCACGCTGGCAGGATTTCATCCAGGTGCGGCAGGCACTCGACCCCAGCGGCAAATTTCTCAATGCGCATCTGTCTTCCATTCTGGGGGTGAGCTGATGGCCGTCAATCGCCGCAATTTCTTGCTTGGCAGCGCGGGTGTCGGCGCCTTGTTGCTGGGTGTCGGGGCGTGGCTGCGGCCGGGTGACCGAGGTGCGCCGTACAGCGATTACTTCCGTACGCTGAACCGCGAACTCAAGGATCACGGCCCGATGCGACCGGTGATGCTGATCGACCTTGATCGGCTGGATCACAACATCGATGTGGTGATGCAATCGGTCAAGCGCGGCGGCAAGCACCTGCGCCTGGTGGAAAAATCACTGCCGGCACCGGGGCTCCTGGCCTACATCGCCCAGCGCGCCGGCACCCAACGCCTGATGTCGTTTCACCAGCCGTTTCTCAACCATGACGCGGTGCAGTTTGCCGAGGCCGACATTCTGTTGGGCAAGCCGCTGCCGGTGCGTTCGGCCGAGTTGTTCTATCAATCGCACAAGGGGCCTTTCGACCCTTCGAAGCAATTGCAATGGCTGCTTGATACACCGGAGCGCCTGCAGCAATACCTCGCCCTGGCCCAAGGGCTGGGCACGCGAATGCGGGTGAACATCGAGCTGGATGTCGGGCTGCATCGCGGTGGCGTCAGCGACCTTGGCGTACTCGGGCAGATGCTGGCGTTGATCAGCCAGCACCCGCAGCACCTGGAATTCGCCGGATTCATGGGCTACGACCCGTTCGTGGGCATGGGCGTGCCGGGGATTCTGGGCTCGCCTGAAGATCTGTTCGCCAGGGTAATGGTGATTTACAACCGCTGCGTCGATTTCACCCGTCAGCAATACCCCGGTTTGTGGCGCGAAGGGCTGACCCTCAATACGGCCGGCAGCCCGAGCTATCGCATGCATGAGCACGAACAGCTCAGCAGTGAAGTATCGGTGGGGACGGGGCTGCTCAAGCCCACTCACTATGATTTGCCGTCACTGGCCGAGCATATGCCGGCCGCTTATATCGCCACGCCGGTGTTGAAAAGCACCGGGGCGGTGAATATTCCGGCGCTGGATGACAAGTCCAGGTTGTTTTCCTGGTGGGACACCAATCAGCGCGAGACGTATTTCATCTATGGCGGTAACTGGATGGCGGAGTTCGAATCGCCAGCGGGGTTGCAGAGCAATGGCGTGTATGGCCGCAGCTCGAATCAGGAAATGGTCAATGGTTCGGCGGCGGTGGGGTTGACGGTGGAGGACCAGGTGTTCTTGCGCCCGACCCAGACCGAGTCGGTGTTGTTGCAGTTCGGGGATTTGCTGGCGGTTCGGGGTGGGAAGATTGTGGATATCTGGCCGGTGTATTCCTGAGGAAGATTCTGAGTCTGTTAGACCGCTATCGCGAGCAGGCTCACTCCCACATTTGGAATGCATTCCAATGTAGGAGTGAGCCTGCTCGCGATAGCGTCAGCTCAGTCAAAACGCATAGGGAATGCTGACTTTGGCCCAAAGCATTTCCCCTTCAGGCCGGTTTTCCACGTCGAACTCCTTGGCCCAGCGAATCTCCGCGCTGGCGTATTTGAGAAAGGTCCAGTGCAGCGCCGGGCCAATCGCAAACACCTGCCCGCGCACACCGTCGTTCACGTCCTGGCCATTGAACTGCACGGTGTGGCCGAACTGTTTGTCGTCGGTGGTTTGCTTGAGGTAGTAGCCGTTCAACCCGAGCATCAGGTCGTCGGTGATCTTGAAACTGGCCGAATAGTCGAAGTGGAAAATCTGCCCCGACTTGTAGTCGGTGTCTTTGTTTTTCCCGTTGAAACTGTAGGTGGTCTTCATCGACACCTCGGTTCTGTCCGTCGGCAGCCAGGTGAAGGAGAACAAGGGTTTGTAGGTGTAGAAGTTGTTGCTGGTGTTGGCCAGGCGATCAACGCTGTATTCGCCGGTAGGCACGGTGACTTCAATGGCGGCGCCGAGGGTCAGGTTTGGGCCCATGTCCCAGAGAATGATCGGCGCGACCGTGGTGTCGCCCATGCCTTCGCGGGTGTCCTGCAAGCCGAACACCGAGACTTCCTGCTTGAGCCAGGGCTGCGCGATGTAGCCGGCCAGCCGGCCGCCGAACACTCGCACCGGGCTGATGTAATCCAGGCGCGGAATGACCGCCGTGGACTCGATCTCGACGTTCGGCACCTTGCCGCCGAGCGAACTGATGTTCAGCTTCGTGGCTTTGTAGTGGTTGTAGTAGACGTTGAAGGCAACCATGTTGTCCGGAAGGCTGTCGGGCGAAAGCGGCAACATGAAAAAAACCGTCGGTGCCGGGGCCGATGTTGTCTACACCAGCCTCGGTGGCCAGCGCCGGTTGCAGGGCGCAGACGCCGGCCAGGCCAATGACCAGTAGGGGAAATGTCGTGCGGGTCGGGATCATGGGTGTACTCATTATTATTGTTAGCGGGCTGTCCGGCATCCATACGAGGGCCGCAACATAGAAATAAGCTGTCTGCGCCCTGCAAGGCAGGGTATTGGCGGCCATTTAGGGGGACTTCTGCGGACAGCCTTTGCACCCTGTGCTAACTTCCTTCGACATAACCGGTTACAAAAATAAGAATGCAGCTCGACCCGGAATGTATAGCCCCATGCAAATGAAAGTGACCGATCCCACCTTTGAACTGGCGCTGGTGTCGCCGTTTCTCCTGCAGACCCTGGCCGAAGTCGCCGAGCAAAAAGGCATCCACCCACAGAGCCTGTGCCGAGGGCTGGGTTTTACCTTTGAAGACCTGCAGGACCCGGCGCAGCGTATTTCCTATCGCCAGGCCGTGGCCATGATTCAGCGCGCGCTCAAGGCCTTGCCCAATCAGGGGCTGGGCTTGTGGGTCGGCGCGCAGAATGTGCTCGGTACGCTGGGGTTGTTGGGGCATGTGTTGTCGCTGTGCAAGACCCTGCGCGATGCCTTTGAGCTGGGCATTCGCCATCAACACACCTCTGGCGGCATTGTCGTGTCGAGTGTCGAGGAGGTGGGGGATCGGGTGTTTATCGACGTTGAATGCCGCTTGCCGTTCGCCGACGTGCAGTTGTTCGCGGTCGAAGAGTTTTTCGCCAGCCTGCTGGTGTACGGCCGGGCGCTGGTCGGGGTGGATTTCAAGCCGATGGCGGTGGAGTTCATGCATGCCGCGCCGGACTATCTCGGCGAATACTCGCGCCTGCTGGGGCCGGACGTGCGTTTCGGTTGCCTGCAAAATCGCATGGTGATCGATGCGCATTGGCTGGGCGTTCAGTTGCCCAATCACCATTCCCTGGCCCTGCGTCAGGCGGTGAAATTGCTCGAACTGGAAGCCGCGCAGGTGCACCAGAAAATGGATCTGATCCAGGCGGTGGAACGGGCGATTGCCCGGGACCTGACCGAGGGCAGCCACATCGAGAAAATCGCCGGCGACCTGAACATGAGCAGCCGCACCTTGCGCCGCCGCCTCACCGAACACGCGCTGACCTTCGAAACGCTGCTGGAGCAAGTGCGCCAGGCCCGCACCATGAGCCTGCTGGCCAACCCGGACATGTCCATCGAACGCATCACCGAGGAAGTCGGCTACAGCGACGTGCGCAGCTTTCGCCGGGCGTTCAAGCGCTGGACTGGCATGAGCCCGAGTGCGTTCCGCAACGAAAGCCCCAGCACGGTCTGATCTTTTTGTGGTGAAGGGGGCAAGCCCCCTTGTCACAGGTTCCTGGCCTCTGACGGCACACAAACCCTCGTACTCCGGTTAAACTCTGTGCTCTTTTTCAAGGAGTTCATATGAGCCATTACCAGCCGGGCATTCTCGCCACCCCCGTTCCGCCTCAAGCCCGCCATATGTTCTTCGCCCTCGAATCCGTCGATGCATTGCCGGTCGCGCTCGATAACTTGATGCAACTGGTGGACGGGAAATCGGCTGTCGTCGGCTTCGGCGAATCCCTGGTCAAGGCGCTGGAGGGGCAGATCGAAGGCCTGCGCACTTTCCCGGCACTGACTGGGGTCGGCGTCGACAATCCGTCGACCCAGCACGCGCTCTGGTGCTGGCTGCACGGTGAAGACCGTGGTGAGTTGCTCAACCGCAGCAACGCCATCGAAGCGGCACTGGCCCCGGCGTTGCGTCTGGTGCAGATGAACGAAACCTTCCGCCATATGAACGGCCATGACCTGACCGGCTTCGAAGACGGCACCGAGAACCCCCACGACGCAGCCGCCGTGGCCGCCGCCCTGGTGGGTGAGGGCGCAGACGGTACGGTGGGTGGCAGCTTTGCCGCGATCCAGCAGTGGCAGCATGACTTGAAAGGTTTTCATGGGCTGTCGGCGGATGAAAAAGACAACATCATGGGCCGCCGCTTGAGCGATAACGAAGAGATCGACGACGCGCCGGTTTCCGCCCACGTCAAACGCACCGCCCAGGAAAGCTTCGCGCCCGAGGCCTTCGTGGTGCGCCGTTCGATGCCGTGGATCGAAGGTGACCGCGCCGGTCTGATGTTCCTGGCCTTCGGTTTTTCCCTCGACGCCTTCGAAGCCCAACTGCGCCGCATGAGTGGCCTGGAAGACGGCATCACCGACGGTCTGTACCGCATCAGCCGTCCGATCACCGGTGGCTACTACTGGTGCCCACCGCTCAAGGACGGTCGACTGGACCTGCGCGCATTGCGCGTCGGCTGAGCCGCAAGGAGTGCCTATGAACCTGGTGCGCTGGGGCATGATCGGCTGTGGCAGTGTCGCTGAACGCAAAAGCGGTCCGGCCTTCTACAAGGCGCCCGGGTCGGCGTTGGTGGCGGTGATGGGGCGGCGCCTGGAAGCGGTCACCGACTACGCCGCTCGTCACGGCATTGCGCGGGTCTACACCGATGCGCAGGCGCTGATCAACGATCCCGAGGTCGACGCGGTGTACATCGCCACACCGCCCGACAGCCATCACGCCTATGCCTTACAGGTGGCCGCCGGCGGCAAGCATTGCTGCGTGGAAAAACCGATGGCGCTGAATGCCGGGCAAAGCCGTGAAATGCAGCAGGTGTTTGCCGATGCCGGGCTGCACCTGTTCGTGTCTTATTACCGACGTTCGCTGCCACGCTTCCGGCAAGTGCGGCAATGGCTGGAAGAGGGGCGGATCGGCGAGGTCCGGCACTTGACCTGGACCCTCACCAAAGCCCCGTCGGCAGCGGATCAAAACGGCACCGATAACTGGCGCACCGATCCGGCGATTGCCGGTGGTGGCTACTTTGCGGATCTGGCCAGCCATGGCCTGGACCTGTTTCAGTACCTGTTCGGCGATATCGTCGAAGTCGCCGGGCTCACCGCGCGGCAGGCCGGTTTGTACACGGCCGAAGATGCCGTCAGCGCCACTTGGCGGTTTGCCAGCGGGGCACTGGGGATGGGCTGCTGGAACTTCGTTTCAGATCGTCGCGAAGACCGGGTCGAAGTGATTGGCAGTACCGGCCGGATCACCTTTTCAGTGTTCGATGAACACCCGGTCGAGCTGCACGCCGATGAACACCTCAGCCTGACCATCGAGCATCACGCCCACATTCAGTGGCACCACGTATTGGGCATGAATGCGCATATTCGTGGCGAGGCGCAGCACCCGGCCGTGGCCGAACAGGCGCTGAAGACCGATTGGGTGATGGACCAGATTCTCAAGCGGCACTGATCCCTCAGGTCACACACAATCCCCTGTAGGAGCGAGCCTGCTCGCGATAGCGGTTTCACATTCAACATTGAAATCGACTGACCCGCCGCCATCGCGAGCAGGCTCGCTCCTACAGTTTTGGGTTGCATCGCGCATCTAACCTTATGCGCATTCGGTATTTCTCAAGCCTGTCATAACTTCTCTAAGATCACGTCATAACTCGTTATAACAAGTGATCTGCCATGACCGATAACGTTCTATCCCTGAGCAGCGTCCCGTTGCACACCCAGCTGCGAGATTTGCTGCGCACCCGCATCCTCGACGGCGAATACCCCCAAAACAGCCAGATGCCTTCCGAAAGCGAGCTTGGCGCGTTGTTCAAGGTCAGCCGCATCACCGTGCGCCAGGCCTTGGGCGACCTGCAAAAGGAAGGGCTGATCTTCAAGATCCACGGCAAGGGCACCTTCGTCGCCAAGCCGAAAACCTTCCAGAACGTCAGCACCCTGCAAGGCCTGGCCGAGTCCATGGCCGGTCGCGGCTATGAGGTGATCAACCGCCTGCGCAGCTTCAAGTTCATTGCCGCCGAAAAGCTCGTCGCCGAGCGTTTGCAGGTGGCCGAAGGCGAGGTCGTGACGCAGATCAAACGGGTGCGCCTGATCAACCGCGAGCCGATTTCCCTGGAAATCACTTACCTGCCCAAGGCCGTTGGTGAGCGCCTGGAAAAAGCCGACCTGGTCACCCGCGACATTTTCCAGATACTGGAAAACGACTGTGGCCTGGCCCTGGGGCACGCCGACCTGGCCATCGATGCGGTACTGGCCGACAGCGACCTGACTCGGGCGCTGAACGTCGAACCCGGCTCGCCGATCATGCGCATCGAACGCTTGACCCACAATGTCGACGGTCAGCCTCTGGACTTCGAACACCTTTACTACCGTGGCGATGCCTTCCAGTACCGCCTGCGGATCGACCGGCAAAAAGGGGAGCAGGCATGACGCGCAGTACGTTGGAGCAGGAATACGACATCGTCGTGATCGGAGGCGGCACCGCCGGCCCCATGGCGGCGATCAAGGCCAAGGAACGCAACCGCGACCTGCGGGTGTTGTTGATCGACAAGGCCAACGTCAAGCGCAGTGGCGCGATCAGCATGGGCATGGACGGCCTGAACAACGCGATCATTCCCGGCCACTCGACGCCTGAGCAGTACACCAAGGAAATCACCATCGCCAACGACGGTATCGTCAATCAGGCCGCGGTGTACGCCTATGCCACCCACAGCTTCGAAACCATCGAGCAACTGGACCGTTGGGGTGTGAAATTCGAGAAGGACGAAACCGGCGACTACGCGGTGAAGAAGGTCCACCACATGGGCGCTTATGTGTTGCCGATGCCGGAAGGGCACGACATCAAAAAGGTTCTGTACCGCCAGCTCAAGCGGGCGCGGGTGAGCATCAGCAATCGCCTGGTCTGCACCCGATTGCTGACGGATGAGGAAGGCGCGGTCAACGGCGTGATGGGCTTCGACTGCCGCACGGCGGACTTCCATGTGATCAAGGCCAAGGCGGTGATCCTCGCCTGCGGTGCCGCCGGACGCCTGGGGTTACCGTCCTCCGGCTACCTGATGGGCACCTACGAAAACCCGACCAATGCCGGCGACGGCTACTCGATGGCCTACCACGCCGGGGCCGAGCTGGCGAACCTGGAATGCTTCCAGATCAACCCGCTGATCAAGGATTACAACGGCCCGGCCTGCGCCTACGTCACCGGCCCCTTGGGCGGCTACACCGCCAACAACAAGGGCGAACGCTTCATCGAGTGCGACTACTGGAGCGGGCAGATGATGTGGGAGTTCCATCAGGAGCTGGAAAGCGGCAATGGCCCGGTGTTCCTCAAACTCGATCACCTGGCCGAGGAAACCATCCAGAACATCGAAGAGATCCTGCACAGCAACGAGCGTCCGAGTCGCGGCCAGTTCCACGCCAATCGCGGCACCGACTACCGCACGCAGATGGTCGAAATGCACATCTCGGAAATCGGCTTTTGCAGCGGGCATTCGGCCTCGGGGGTGTGGGTCAACGAGAAAGCCGAGACCTCGGTCAAGGGCTTGTACTCAGCCGGGGACATGGCTGCCGTGCCGCACAACTACATGCTCGGCGCGTTCACCTATGGCTGGTTCGCTGGCAACAACGCAGCGGACTTTGTCGCCGGACGCGAGTTTTCAGCGCTGGATGCGCGGCAGATCGAAACCGAAAAACAGCGGGTTTACGCACCGCTGGATCGCGAACACGGCCTGCCACCGGCCCAGGTCGAGTACAAGCTGCGACGCTTCGTCAACGACTACCTGCAACCGCCGAAAGTAACCAAGAAGATGCAGATCGGCCTGCAACGCTTCAGCGACATCCAGCGCGATCTCGACCAGATCAAGGCCCACAACGCCCACGAACTGATGCGCGCCATGGAAGTCAGCATGATCCGCGACTGCGCCGAAATGGCCGCCCGCGCTTCACTGTTCCGCGCCGAAAGTCGCTGGGGGCTTTACCACCACCGCGTCGATCACCCGCAACGCAACGACCGCGACTGGTTCTGCCATTGCCATCTGAAGAAAGACGAAAACGGTTTGATGAGCAGTTTCAAGAAAGCCATCGAACCTTACATCATCCCGCTGGATGCCGACGAGATGCAGGCCTACGATCGGCTGCGGGTCGGTGCGGATGCCGCTTGAGCATCACCCAAGAGAGAGACCGTGAAATGGCCTATCAAGCCCAGGAAATCTTCTTCCGTTCCAACGCCCCCGTCACCGTCGACGAGGACAAATGCATCGCCCACAAAGGCTGCACCGTGTGCGTCGACGTCTGCCCGATGGACCTGCTGGCGATCAACCCGGCCACGCAAAAGGCCTACATGGCCTTCGACGAATGCTGGTACTGCATGCCCTGTGAAAAGGACTGCCCGACGGGCGCTGTGAAAGTCGAGATCCCGTACCTGCTGCGCTGAAACACAAATCAATGTAGGAGCGAGCCTGCTCGCGAAGAGGCCAGCCCAAACAACGCTAAAACGCCATCCGGCACCACCGGACGCCTGATTCAAGACACCCCTCGTTTCCCACCGCGCCCTGATCGTGGCGGAGACGAACATCCAATAAATGATTCGAGGGGAAACACTCATGATGTTGCGTGCAGCTTTGGCCGGTCTGGTACTGGCTTCATTCACCCTGTCGGCCTCGGCCGAAACCATCCGCATTGCCATCGGCACCCAGGACACCACCATCAACTGCGCCGCCGGCGGATTGTTGATTCGCGAGCTCGGGCTGCTGGACAAATACCTGCCCCACGATGGCCCCTACAAAGACGCCCAATACGAGGTGCAGTGGAAAAACTTCACCAGCGGCGCCCCCCTGACCAACGAGATGGTGGCCGGCAAGCTCGACTTCGGCGCCATGGCCGACTTCCCCGGCGCGTTCAACGGCGTGGCGTTCGAAACGGCGGGCAAGCACAGCCTGTTCATCAGCGTGCTGTCGGGCAGCATCAAGGGCAGCGGCAACGGCATCGTGGTGCCAAGCGCATCGGGCGTGCAGTCCCTGGCAGAACTCAAGGGCAAGACCATTTCCGTGCCGTTCGCTTCCACCGCCCATGGCATGCTGCTGCGCGCCGTCGCGGCCCAGGGCTGGGATCCGCTCAAGGACGTGAACATCATCGCCCAGCCGCCGGAAGTCGCCGGCTCCGCGTTGCAGGCCGGCAAGATCGATGCCCACGCTGACTTCGTACCCTTCGCCGAACTGTTCCCGAGCCGTGGTTTCGCCCGCAAGATTTATGACGGTGCCCAGGCCAACGCGCCGACCTTCCACGGTGCGCTGGTCGATCAGGTCTATGCGAAGAAGTACCCGGAAATCGTCGTCGCTTACCTGCGGGCGAGTATTGAAGCCAACCAGTTGCTGGCGGCTGAGCCGGAGAAATACAGCGAGTTGATCGCCAAGGTCACCGGGGTCGATGCCGAGGTCAATTACCTGTTCCATGGCCCCCTCGGCGTGCAGACCCGCGACCTGAGCTGGAAGCCTGAATACCGTCAGGCCGTGGGCACCGCCATCGATTCCCTCAAGTTGTTGAAGAAGGCCGATCGCGGTCTGGATCTCAACACCTTTATCGACGACCAATACATCCGCGCCGCCTTCAAGGCTTCGAACCTCGACTACAGCGCGCAACTGGCCAGTTACGGGCAGACGCCGCTCAAGGCCGTCGATGCCACCAGCGGCAAAGCCATCACCGACTTCAGCCATGTGGCGGAAATCTGGGTGCGCGGCGAGCCGAAAGTCCGTCAGTACGCCTCGGCGCAAGCGGCGTTTGCCGCGTTGGCCAGCCTCAAGCAGGAAGGCAAGAGCATCCGCGCGGTGTACGCCCAGGCCAGCGACAGCGGGATCAAGTTGCTGGCGGATCAGGCGTGGTTTGCCACCGATGGGAAAGGGCAGCTGAGTGCGTTCCTGCTCAAAGGCCAGGCCCAACAGTTCGCGACGGCGCAGGGCGGCAAGGTCCTCGACTTCACTGATGCCACTGCGCAGGCCGTGGCTGTTCGCTAACAGCCGAAACACCACAGCCCCCTGTAGGAGCGAGCCTGCTCGCGAAGGCGGCGGGTCAGTCGACATCAATGTTGAACGTGAAACCGCTATCGCGAGCAGGCTCACTCCTACAAGGTTTGAGTCGAGAGGAGGATTTGTGTACCGATCATATTCACGCTGGATTCCCAGAGCCGCATCCTTACTGCTCTGCCTCGTATTCTGGCAACTCGCCGCCAGCCACCACTGGAACCTCGGCCTGGTGACCTTCGCCAATGTCCCGACACCCGTGGCGGTCGTTGAAGCCGCCCTCGGCCTCGGCGACTCGGGCAAACTCGCGCAGCATCTGGGCAGCAGCCTCGGTCGGGTATTCGCCGGTTACCTCGCGGCACTGATCGTCGGCGTGGCCCTGGGCTTGGCCATCGGCCGCTCGAAATGGGCCGAAGATCTGTTGTTGCCGCCCCTGGAAGTGCTGCGCCCGATCCCGGCGGTGGCGTGGATTCCCCTGGCGATCCTGATGTTTCCCTCGTCGGAGCTGTCGATGGTGTTCATCACCTTCACCGGCGCGCTGTTCCCGATCCTGCTCAACACCGTGCACGGCGTCGAAGGCGTCGACCCACGGCTGATCGCCTCGGCGAAAAGCCTCGGGGCAGGGCGCCGGGCCATCCTGCTGGAGGTCGTTCTTCCGGGTGCCGCGCCCAGCATCATCACCGGCCTGGCCATCGGCATGGGCACCTCGTGGTTCTGCCTGGTGACGGCGGAAATGATCTCCGGCCAATTCGGCATCGGCTATTACACCTGGGAGTCCTACACCATCCAGAACTACGCCGACATCGTGGTCGGCATGTTGCTGATCGGCGTGCTCGGGATGGGCAGCAGTCTGTTGATCAAGCGTCTGGGCGGGCTGTTCACGCCTTGGCATCGACCACGAGGAAAAGCCTGATGAGCGTTTTTCAACATCTGGAAGGGCGTATCGATATTCGCGGGCTGTCGATCAGCCTGGGCGAGGGCGACACTGCTTTCGAAGCGGTGCAGGGCCTCGATTGCCAGATCGAGCCGGGGCAGTTCGTGTGCATTCTCGGGCCGTCCGGTTGCGGCAAATCGACCTTGCTCGGCGCCCTGGCCGGCCACCTGCAACCGCGTACCGGCACGCTGAATGTCGATGGCGCAGCGGTGTCGGGCCCATCGCCCCAGCGCGGCATGGTGTTCCAGCAGCACACATTGTTTCCGTGGCGCACGGTGCGCGACAACGTGGCGTTCGGCTTGAAAATGCAAGGCATCGGCAAGGCCGAACGGCACAAGGCGGCGGATGAAATCCTCGCCCTGGTGGGCCTCGAAGGCTTTGCCGGGCGCTGGCCCGACCAGCTCTCCGGCGGCATGCAGCAACGGGTGGAAATTGCCCGGGTGCTGGTCAACCGTCCGCGCCTGTTGCTGATGGACGAGCCCTTCGGTGCCCTCGATGCCCTGACCCGATTGAACATGCAGGAACTGCTGCTGGACATCTGGACGCGCATCCGCACCACCGTGGTGTTTGTCACCCATGACATCGACGAAGCGCTGTTCCTCGCCGATCGCCTGCTGGTCATGAGCTCGCGCCCCGGACGAATCATCGAAGACCTGCGCCTGGACTTCCCCCGGCCGCGCAGCACGGAACTGGTGACCCGCCCTGAATTCTCGCACCTCAAGCGCCATTGCCTCGAACTCCTGCGGCACGAAGACGGCCGGCAACTGCCGCGCCTGAACCCGCTCGGACTTCCCCCTGAAACCAAACTGCCGCGATTTGCCCTATGACCTCACTATTCGATGTAACCGATAACGACGACATTCTTGCCCTGCAACCGCGCCTGACCGACGAGGATGCCGGTGTGCGCCGGATCGCACTGATCGAACTGGCCGATCTCGAGGAGCCGGACGGCCTGCTGTGGTTGATCAATCGACTGGCCGAAGACCCGATTGCAGACGTTCGCGCCGAAGCCGCACGCCTGCTGGAAGCCTGGGAGGACGAACCGGTGGTCGAAGCGCTGTGCCAGGCCCTGACGGATCCATCCCCGGCGGTGCAGGTGGCCGCTGCGCAAAGCCTCAGCCTGCTCAAGAGTGAAGCGGCGGGCCGGGTCATCCTGCCGTGGACCGGGCACGCCGACAGCGGCGTACGCATCGCCGCGTTCAGGGCGTTGCGCGAGTTGCGTTGCCCCGATGCCGCCGATGCGGCTGCCCGGGCACTGGACGATGAAAGCGCCAGCGTGCGCCGCGAGGCGGTGGGCGTGCTCGGCTGGCTCAAGCAACTCGATGCCTTGCCGGTACTGGCGCGGCTGGCCAGCGCTGACCCGGACACCGACGTGCGACGTGCCGCCACCGGGGCACTGGGCCTGGCGTCTGACGCACAGGTGCTGCCCGCCCTGCGCCAGGCCTTGCGCGACGCTGCCTGGCAAGTCCGCGAGGAAGCCGCCACCACCCTGGGCAAGGTCGGCCACCTCGACGCCGGCCCGGCCCTGATCGACGCCCTGGACGACGATTACTGGCAAGTGCGTCTGCGCGCCACCCGCAGCCTCGGTCGCTTGCGTTTTGTACCTGCGCTCCAAGCGCTGATCGACACCCTCGGCCACCGTATCAGCAACCTGCGCAAGGAAGCCGCGTTGGCCATCGGCGAATTGAACGACCCAAGGGCCATTGCGGCATTGCAGGACGCACAAGACGACGGCGACCCGGAAGTGCGCAAGGCCGTGCGCATTGCCTTGAGTCAACTGCAATGAACCCGCTGGCGATTGGCAATTCCCGCAGCAAACAGCAGTTGCGACTGAACTGGCCGGATGGTCGCGAGCAGGTGTTCGAACACGCCGAACTGCGCCGGCAGTGCCCGTGCTCGCAGTGCCGGGCGTTTCGGTTGCGGGGGATGGTGCCGATGGTGGATGAGCGGGTTCAGGTGATCGAATTGCACTCGCAGGGGTATGGTCTGCAATTGGTCTTCAGCGATGGGCATGAGCGGGGGATTTATCCGTGGGCCTACCTGGCGCAACTCACCTCTGTAGGAGCGAGCTTGCTCGCGATAGAGGACTGACATTCAACATCGATGTTGACTGTACTGGCCTCATCGCGAGCAATCGAGCGTCGACCGGCTGCTCCTACAAGTCCTTGCCAGGAAAAAGCCAAAAGAGTACAAATGTACTCCATGACGACTCTGACTCCCCGCCGTACCGCCATCCTGACCTTTATCCGCGATCGCATCGCCGAGCACGGTCAGCCTCCGAGCCTCGCCGAGATCAGCGAGGCGTTCGGTTTCGCCTCCCGCAGCGTGGCGCGCAAGCATGTGCTTGCGTTGACCGAAGCCGGGTTTATCGAGGTCAACCCGAATCAGGCCCGGGGCATTCGCCTGCTCGGGCAGCCGCCGCGTCCCGAGTTGCTGGACATCCCGGTGCTGGGCCGGGTGGCGGCTGGTGCGCCGATCGGTGCCGATGCCGAGGTGCACAGCCGCTTGCTGCTCGATCCGTCGATCTTCTCGCGGGTGCCGGACTACATGTTGCGGGTGCGGGGTGATTCGATGATCGAGGACGGCATTCTCGACGGCGATCTGGTGGGCGTGCACCGCAGCCCCGAGGCCGTTAATGGCCAGATCGTCGTGGCGCGGCTCGACGGCGAAGTCACCATCAAGCGCTTCGAGCGGGTCGGCGATGTGGTTCGCCTGCTGCCACGCAACCCGGCCTACCAGCCGATCATTGTCGAGGCCGACCGGGACCTGGCCATCGAAGGCGTGTTCTGTGGCCTGGTGAGGCAAGGCTGATGGGCGCCGTCGTTGCGCTGGATACGCTGTTCAATGGCGGCCAGGTCTGGAGGGGCCGGCCTGCGCCACCGGCTGCCAGCCCGCAGCCCACCGGGCATGCCGCGCTGGACGCCGCATTGCCCAGCGGTGGCTGGCCGGAGGCGGCGCTGACAGAAATCCTGTTGGCCGGGCAGGGCGTGGGCGAGTTGCAACTGGTGTGGCCGACGCTGGCACGGCTGTCGGCGGCGGGCGAACGCATCGTGCTGGTGGCGCCGCCTTATGTGCCGTATCCCCAGGCGTGGCAGGGCGCCGGAGTCGATCTGCGTCAGTTGTCGATCATCCGGGCCAGCGAGCGCGATGCGCTGTGGGCGGCGGAACAATGCCTGCGTTCGGGCAGTTGCGGCGCGGTGCTGTGCTGGCCGCACCAGGCCGATGACCGCGCCTTGCGCCGCTTGCAGGTGGCGGCGGAAACCGGCCAGACCCTGGCCTTCGCCTATCGTCCCCTCGGTGAAGCGATCAACCCTTCGCCGGCGGCCCTGCGCATTGCCATCGATGCCCGACCGGCGCAACTGCGCGTGCTCAAGTGCCGCGGCGGCCTGGCCCGTTCGGCGCCGATTGCCTTCGCCGTGGGGCATTGAGGTTGCCATGCGCTGGGTCTGCATTCTTTTCCCGCAATTGGCGCTGGACGCGGTACTGCGTCAGCGCGCCGATCCCGATGAACCCCTGGCGTTGCTGACCGGCCCGGCCCAGCGCCGGGTGCTGCAGGCCGTCAACGGCGCGGCGCGGGCGCTGGGCTTGCGTCCGGGCCAGTCCATGAGCGCGGCACAGGCCTTGAGCAAAGGCTTTGTCACGGCCGAATACGACGCCGCTGAAATCGACCACTGGCAGCAGTTTCTCGCCGCCTGGGCCTATCGTTTCAGTTCCCAGGTCAGCGTGCATTACCCCCGGGCCGTAGTGTTCGAGATCGAGTCCAGCCTCGGCTTGTTCGGCGCCTGGCCGCAATTCGAAGCGCTTCTGCGCCGAGAACTCGGCGAACTGGGGTTTCGGCACCGCATCGCGGCCGCGCCCAACCCGGTGGCGGCGCGGGTGCTGGCCAACGCCTATGACGGTCTGGTGGTGCCGGATGATCAAGCCTTGCAGCATCACTTGGGGCAAATGCCCGTCGACCGGATCGGCCTCGAAGCCTCGGTCGCCACGGCCTTGTCGCGCATGGGCCTGCGCACCTTGAGCCAGGTGCAGGCGTTGCCCCGGCATAGCCTGGCCCGGCGTTTCGAGGCCCAGGTGCTCAAGCATCTGGATGCCCTGTTCGGTTCGCGGCGGCTGGCCCTGGCGTTTTACCTGCCGCCGGACCGCTTCGATGTGCGTATCGAGCTCAATTTCGATGTGCAGTCCCATCAAGCCCTGCTGTTTCCGTTGCGCCGGTTGACCGGCGACCTGTCGGCGTTCCTCTGTGGTCGCGACAGCGGCGTACAGCGTTTCGACCTGCATCTGGAGCACGCCGGGTTGCCGGACACGCTCATCAAGGTCGGCCTGCTCAGCGCCGAGCGCGATCCGGCGATGCTCTTCGAACTGGCCCGGGGGCGGCTGGAGCAAGTCCAGGTCGAGGCGCCGGTGCGCGGCTTTCGCTTGCGCGCCGAGGATTTGCCGACCTTCGTGCCCCAGCATCAGGAACTGTTCGACGATCGCCCGCAGCAGTCCTTGCCCTGGGAACAACTGCGCGAGCGCCTGCGTGCACGGCTGGGGGATGACGCGGTGCATGGCTTGCGCTTCCAGGCCGATCACCGCCCCGAGTGCGCGTGGCAGGCCCGTGCCGATAGCCAGCCCTGCGCGGTGCCGGCCGCGGTGAAACGGCCGGGCTGGCTGCTGACTGAACCGCTGGCGGTGCATCAGGGCTCGGCGCGCATCCTCATGGGGCCGGAGCGTATTGAGTCCGGCTGGTGGGACGGCGACGACGTACGCCGTGACTATTACCTGATCGAAACCCGTGCCGGCCAACAGGGCTGGGCCTACCGGGCGGTCGGTGAGGACGGCCCGCTGTGGTTGCAGGGCTGGTTCGCATGAGCAACGACTATGCCGAATTGCACTGCCTGTCGAACTTCAGCTTCCAGCGAGGTGCCTCCAGTGCCCTCGAGCTGTTCCGGCGCGCGAAAAAACAGGGTTATCAAGCCCTGGCGATCACCGACGAGTGCACCCTGGCGGGCATCGTTCGCGCTTGGCAGGCAGCGAAGTCCGTGGAGTTGCCGCTGATCATCGGCAGTGAAATACGCATCGAGAACGGTCCGAAACTGGTGCTGCTGGTGGAGAGCCTCGAGGGCTATCAGGCGCTGTGCCGATTGATCACCCGCGCCCGGCGCCGTACGCAGAAAGGCCAGTATCAGGTGCTGCGCGAGGATTTCAGCGAACCCTTGCCGGGATTGCTGGCGTTGTGGGTGCCGGACGCTGTCGATGCCTTTGAACAGGGCCGCTGGCTCAAACAGGTCTTCGCCGAGCGCCTGTGGCTGGCGGTGCAGTTGCATCGCGGTCAGGACGATGCCCGGCGCCTGAACGATCTGCTGAGCCTGGCCAGGGAGTTACGCATTACGGCTGTGGCCAGTGGCGATGTGCACATGCACGCACGCGGCCGGCGCGCCTTGCAGGACACCATGACCGCGATCCGTCATCACCTGCCGGTGGCCGATGCCGGGTTGCGCCTGCACCCCAACGGCGAACGCCATCTGCGCAGCCTCGACGTGCTGCAGGCGCTTTATCCGCCCGACTTGCTCGCTGAAACGCTGAACATCGCCCGGCGCTGCACCTTTGATCTTGGCCAGTTGTGTTATCAATATCCCCGTGAGCTGGTGCCACAAGGGCACTCGGCGTCCTCGTGGCTGCGTCATTTGACCGAGGAAGGCATCGAGTGGCGCTGGCCAAAAGGGCCGAAAAGCGAAGTGCTGGTGCAGATCGACAAGGAGCTGCAACTGATCGCGGAGCTGGGCTATGAAAGCTATTTCCTGACAGTCCACGACATCGTCCGCTTTGCCCGCCAGCAACAGATTCTTTGTCAGGGTCGTGGTTCTGCCGCCAACTCGGCAGTGTGCTTCGCCTTGGGCATCACCGAAATCGATCCGGATCGCACCACGCTGTTGTTCGAGCGTTTTCTCTCCAAAGAGCGCAACGAGCCGCCGGATATCGACGTCGATTTCGAGCATGAACGCCGCGAAGAAGTCTTGCAGTACGTGTTCCAGCGCTATGGTCGAACCCGAGCGGCACTGACGGCGGTGGTCAGCACTTACCATGCGGCCGGCGCGGTGCGCGATGTCGCCAAGGCGTTGGGTTTGCCGCCAGACCAGATCAATGCCCTGGCCGATTGTTGCGGTCACTGGAGCGATGAAACGCCTCCCGTTGAACGTCTGCGCGAGGGCGGGTTTGATCCGGAGAGCCCGGTGCTGCGCCGGGTGTTGAGCCTGACGGGGCAGTTGATCGGCTTCCCCCGGCATTTGTCCCAGCACCCCGGCGGTTTCGTGATTTCCGAGCAGCCGCTGGACAGTCTGGTGCCGGTGGAAAATGCCGCCATGGCCGAGCGCACCATCATCCAGTGGGACAAGGATGACCTCGATGCGGTCGGTTTGCTCAAGGTCGATATCCTGGCGCTGGGCATGCTCAGCGCGATTCGCCGATGTTTCGATCTGCTGCGCCGGCACCGGGGGCTGGACTTGAGCTTGGCGACCATCCCGGCCGAAGATGCGGCCACCTACGAAATGATCGGTCGGGCCGACACCATTGGCGTGTTCCAGATCGAATCCCGGGCGCAGATGTCGATGCTGCCGAGGCTCAGGCCGAAGACGTTTTACGACCTGGTGATCGAGGTCGCCATCGTTCGGCCGGGGCCGATCCAGGGCGGCATGGTGCATCCGTACCTGCGGCGCCGGAACAAGGAAGAACCGGAGGCGTATCCGTCACCGGAACTGGAGGTGGTGCTCAAGCGCACCCTCGGCGTGCCGCTGTTTCAGGAACAGGTCATGCAGATCGCCATCGTCGCCGCCGACTACAGCCCCGGCGAGGCCGACCAGCTACGCCGCTCGATGGCCGCCTGGAAACGCCACGGCGGGCTTGAACCACACAAGGAACGGCTGGCCGCCGGAATGAAAAAAAACGGCTATACCGCCGAGTTTGCCGCGCAGATCTTCGAGCAGATCAAGGGCTTTGGCAGCTACGGTTTTCCCGAGTCCCACGCGGCCAGTTTTGCCTTGCTGACCTACGCCAGTTGCTGGTTGAAATGCCACGAGCCGGCGGCCTTCGCCTGTGCGCTGATCAACAGCTGGCCCATGGGGTTCTACAGCCCGGACCAGATTCTGCAGGACGTTCGGCGTCATCATTTGCAGGTTCGCCCGGTGGACGTGCGCGCCAGTGACTGGGATTGCAGCCTGGAGCCGATCGCCGATGCGCAACCGGCGATTCGCTTGGGGCTACGCATGATCAAGGGTTTTCGCGAGGACGATGCCCGACGCATCGAGGCGGCACGCTCCAAAGGCGCGTTTGCCGACATCGCCGACCTCGGCGAGCGGGCGCGACTCGATGCCCGCACCCAGGAGCAACTGGCCGATGCCGGCGCGTTGCGTGGCTTGGCCAGCGACCGGCATCGGGCACGCTGGGAAGTGGCCGGGGTACAAAAGCAGTTGGGTTTGTTCGCCGGCGTGCCGAGCCAGGAGGAGGACGCGGTGTCGTTGCCAAAGCCCACCGTAGGCGAGGACCTGCAAGCCGATTACGCCAGTGTCGGCACCACCCTCGGGCCGCATCCGTTGGCCCTGTTGCGCGGTGAGTTGAAGGCGCGGCGCTGCCGCAGTTCGAAGGAGTTGCTGGACGTCGAGCACGGGCGGCCGGTCAGCGTCGCCGGGCTGGTCACTGGCCGACAACGCCCGGCCACCGCCAGCGGCGTCACCTTCGTCACCCTTGAGGACGAGTTCGGCAACGTCAACGTGGTGGTGTGGCGCGACCTTGCCGAGCGCCAGCGCCAGGTGTTGGTCGGCTCGCAGTTGCTCAAGGTCGATGGGCGCTGGGAGAAGGAGGGCGAGGTCCGGCATCTGATAGCCGGGCGGTTGAGTGATCTGAGTGCGTTGTTGGATGGGATTAGCGTGCGCAGTCGGGATTTTCACTGATCCACGGCGGGAGCTTTTGTGGCGAGGGGGCTTGCCCCCGTTGGGCTGCGGAGCAGCCCCCAAACCAATCACCGCAATAACTTCAGGCACACTGCATTCACCGATTTTACGACGGCTTCGCCACCGAACGGGGGCAAGCCCCCTCGCCACAAAAGCCGCTCCCACAGGGTTTGTGTTGATGCCTGTTATTTGGCCAGCGGCCAAAACCGCTCCCCACCCCCCGGCGCATCGGTCCAGGCCTGCAACGAGCGTGTCGGCAGGTCGAAGTAATCCCGCGTGCGCGCATAGCCATGCCCGCCCATGCGTCCGATCGCATCCAGCCCCAACTGATCGATGTACAGGGTTTTCGGATCGATCAGTTCGTCCCGCACGTGGGCCATCAGCACTTCACCAAAGATGATCTCCCGGGATTGGCCGATGGACAGCGCCATCATCCGCCGGCACTCCAGCGCCACTGGGGCTTCGCCGATGCGTGGGCATTTGACTGTGGTGCCGGGGATGGCGGTGAGGCCGGCGGCGGTCAGTTCATCGAAACCGGGAGCGAAGGGCACGGCGCAGACGTTCATGGCTTCCACCAGCGCATCGCTGACGATGTTCACGGTGAATTCCTGGTTGAGCTGAATGTTGCGGGTGGTGTCCTTGGGGCTTTGGTCGCCGTAGTTTTCCACGCCCAGCGCGAGGATTGGTGGATCGGCGGAAAGCGCATTGAAAAAGCTGAACGGCGCTGCGTTGATCCGGCCTTCGCCGTCGACGGTGGTGACCAGTGCAATAGGGCGGGGCACCACACTGCCAATCAGAATCTTGTATTTGTCCCTTGGGCTCAATGTGCTGAAGTCGAAGCTTTGCATGGGCAGGAATCTCTAGAGAAGTGGATCAATCGCGCTCAATGGCGCGTGGGCGCTGTAGTCGTCGGCGAACGGGATGGCTGGCTGGAACAGGCTTTTCCAGTCCGGTTGGCCGAAGGCCCGGTCGCTGTGGCTGCGCATCAGTTTTTCGAATTGTTGTTGGGCCTGGCGTTGCAGGGCGGGGTAGTCGACGCTCTCGACCTGGCCGTCCCGCATCAGGCAACGGCCGTCGATGTAGCTGGCGATGCAGTCGTCACCACGGCCGGCCAGCACCAGGTTTTTCAGTGGGTCGAACAAGGGGCCCAAGTGCAGGCCGCGCAGGCAGAACACGGTGATGTCGGCCTTGCATCCTGGTGCCAGCCGGCCGAGATCGTCGCGGCCCAGTGCTTTAGCGCCACCAAGGGTCGCGGCGTTGTACATATCCAGCGTGCTGGTCTTCTCGTTGCCGCCCTCCATCAGGCGGGCGATGTTCAAGCCCTGGCGCATGTTGTCCAGCAAGTCCGCCGGCCAGGTGTCGGTGCCCAGGGCGATGTTGATGCCCTTGGCCCGATAGCGCCCAAACGAATTCAGTGCCTCACCGTCCCGGGCAAACACCACCGGGCAATGCACCAGGCTCGCGCCGCCATCCACCGCCCGTTGCAGGTCGTCATCGCCTCGGGTGTAGATGCCGTGGGGCAGCAGGCTGCGCGGGTTCAAAAGCCCAAGCTGCTGCAACCAGCCCAGAGGCGAGGTGCCGCGCAGTTGCTCGACCATCGCCACCTCACCGAGGCCCTGGCAGCAGTGCAAACGCATCGGTGCGTTCAGTTCCCGGCTCAGCGCGGCGGTGCGTTGCAGCAGCGCCGGGGTGCAGGTCTGGATGCGATCAGGCAGCAGCGCGCTACGAATCAAGCCGTTGTGCGCGCCGTCGAAATCCCGGAAAAACCGTTCGGCGGCATCGAGGCCGGCCATGCCCCGGGCTTCGTCCCAGTGGTGCGCCAGGGTTCCATCGGCCTGCCAGTAGCTCATACCACTCATGTAGCAGGGGCCGAGGTAAGTGCGCAGCCCCAGTTCGGCAGCGACACCTGCCACCGCGGCAAATTCGTCGTAGGTCTCGGCCCACTCGCGGTAATACATCGAGGTGATCGGCATGGCCGTGGTGATGCCGTTGCGGATCAGTTGCGTGAAGGCGTAGCGGTATTTGAAGACTTCTTCTTCGGGGCTGTAGCTTTCCCGCGATCCACGCGCCAGATACTGCGCCGACCACATCCGGCCCAGGTCGCGCTCGTCGCCGTTGTCCAGGGTCAGCACCGTGGAGTCGAGATCGCCAAGGGCATCCAGATCGATGAAGCCGGGGCCGATCAGCGCGTTGCCGTAATCGATCCACTGATCCACCGGGCCCGGATAACCGCGCCCGACAAACTCGATGTGTGAGCCTGCGAACACCACTTCGCCGTCGCGCCACAGCACATGCTGCGTGCCGTCGAAGCCGACCACGCAACTGGCCCGCAAGCCGATGCGCTTCACAGACGACTGTCCAGCAAGCGACCACCCGCCGCAATCAACCGGCCCGCGCGATAAACTTGACGCAACGGCCGCGAAACCACCGCCTCACCCAGTGTTTGTACCTGCATCAACAGGAAGTCCGCCGGCTGGCCGATCTCCAGGCGATTGGCTTCGCAACCCAGCGCCTGGGCGCCGTTGCCGGTCGCCGCCTCGAACGCCGCCGCCAGTTCTTCGTCCTTGTTCAAATCGAAACGGAACGCCAGCAACATCGCGCGTTCGAGCATGTCGCCGTTGCCCATGGGCGACCAGGCATCACGAATGCCGTCCGAGCCCAGGCACACATTCACACCGGTTTCGCGCAAGGCCAGGAACGGCGGCACCGCACAATCGGCCGGGGCTGAACTCATCAGCGAAATACCCAGTGCCGCCAAGCGCTCGGCCACCGGTTTGACCTGGCTCCACGGCAACATCCCCAGGCAGTACGCATGGCTGATCATTACCCGACCCTGGCGGCCGTAGCGCTCGGTGTAGTCGGCGATCAGGGCGATCTGCCACAGGCCCAGCTCACCCTTGTCATGCAGGTGAATGTCGACGCCACGGTCGAACTCGCTGGCCAGTTTGAACACGAAATCCAGTTGTGCGATGGGGTCGTTGTCGATACCGCACGGGTCCAAACCACCGACGTTCTCCACACCCAGGGCCATGGCTTCGCGCATCAGTTCGGCGGTGCCGGGGCGGCTGATCAAACCAGTCTGGGGGAACACCACCAGTTGCAGGTCGATCAGGTCGCGGTAGTTTTCACGCAGTTGCTGCATGGCCTCGACATGTCGCAGGCCGAACTCCGGATCGATGTCGACGTGGCAACGCATGGTCAGCGAGCCGCGGGCGATGCAGTTTTCCAGCAGGGCACCGGCCCGTTGTGCGATGGGGGTGGTGACTTCGCGCAGGATGCGCCGTTCGTTGGCGATATAGTCCTTGAGGGTCGGGCCGGCACTGTTGGGGCGCCAGGGTTGGCCCCAGAGGGTTTTGTCCAGGTGTACGTGGCTTTCCACCAGGGCGGGGGTGAGCAGTTGGTTCTGGCCGTCGATGTCGGTGGCGAGCAGTTCGGTGGTCGAGGCCGGGCGGCGTTGGCTGAAGCGGCCGTTTTCGATCAGCAGGTCTTCGGCGGGGGCGCCGTAGGGGCGCACGTTGCGTAGCCAGCGGGGTTGGGTCATACAAACCTCAAATTCAGTGTTGTGTGAGAGGGCCTCTTCGCGAGCAGGCTCGCTCCTACAGTGGATCTTCGGCGTTCACAAAATCCCTGTAGGAGCGAGCCTGCTCGCGATGGCCGCAACTCGGTTTCAAGTCAGGCAATCAGCCCTTGAGCTTGGCCCAAATGCGGTCCTGCAGCTCCCGCGCCTTGTTGCTGCATTCCTTCTCGGGACGCAGGCGCGAGGCGAATTCGTCGGGCATGTTGATGGCGTCCATCACCCGCCACTTGGCGTCGATCAGCTTGTCGCTCTGGATGCCGTTGTCGTAGGCGATGGCGTTGGACACGGCGGCGGCGTTTTCCGGTTTCATCATCCAGTCGATGAAGATCTTCGCGTTGCCGGGGTGCGGTGCGCTTTTCGGTACGGCGAAGTTGTCCTGGAACATCGCCAGGCCTTCCTTCGGATACACGTATTTGATGGTGCTCTTCTGCAAGGTGGCCCGCGCTGTAGAACCGTTCCAGTTCTGCATCATGATCACTTCACCGGAGGCCATGCGGTCGACGGTGTTGTCCGAGCTGTACATCTTCAGGAAGGGTTTCTGTTTTTGCAGCAGCTCGAGGATGCGCTTGGCGTCCTGGGGGTTTTCGCTGCACTCGTCGACATTCAGGTAGTGACTGGCGGCGTTGATTACGCTGCTGGAGGTGTCGAGGGCCGCGAGCTGGCCTTGCAGTTCCTTGCGCGGCTCGAAGAACTCTTTCCACGAGTCGTCGAGCTTGCCGCCGGGCACCCGGGCGCTGTCATAGGAGAACCCGGTAGTGCCCCACAGGTACGGTGCTGAGAACTTGCGCCCCGGGTCGAAGCTCGGGTCGCGGAACGCCGGTTTGACGTATTGGAAGTTGGGCAGGGCCGAGGCGTCGATCTCCAGCAGCAGGTCCTGGTTGATCAGGGTGCGCATGATCGATTGCGACGGCACGATCACGTCATACGCCGCGCCGCCGGCCTGCAACTTGGCCAGCAGGGTTTCGTTGCTGTCGTAGCCGTCCATGGTGACCTTGATGCCGGTCTCCTTTTCGAACTTGGCCAAAAGCTCGACCGGGTAGTAGTCGGTCCAGTTGTAGAAGAACAGTTCCTTGGGCTCGGCGGCCTGGGCGCCGAGCGCGGTGAAGCAACTCAGGGCCAGACCGGCTACAGCGAAACACATGCTTTTTGTTTTCATGCTTTGCTCCAGGATCATTGGTTTTTGCCGCGCTGTCCCAGCCAGAAGGCCAGCACCACCAGCACGATGGAAATCACCAGCATCAGCGTTGAAATCGCATTGATCTCCGGCGTCACGCCGGCCTTGATCGCCGAGAAGATGTACACCGGCAGGGTTGTCGAGCCGGGGCCTGCGACGAAGAAGGTCATGATGAAATCGTCGAGGCTGACCACGAACGCCAGCACCGAACCCGACAGCACCGCCGGCCACAGCAGCGGCAAGGTCACCCGGCGAAACACCTGCCAGGGGTTGGCGTACAGATCGTTCGCCGCTTCCAGCAGGCTCTTGTCCAGGTCATTGAGCCGCGCGCGGATCGGCAGGTAAGCGAAGGGAATGCAGAAGCCGATGTGGGCGACGATGACCGTCAGCAGACCGAGCTTGATCCCCAGCGCCATGAACAGCAGCAGGGTGGCCACGGCGGTGACGATCTCCGGCAGGATCAACGGCAGGTTGATGCCGCCCTCGACCATTTTCTGCCCGTAGAACGGCCGGTAGGTCGCCAAGGCCGCAAGTAGCGCAATCGCCGTGGCACAAACGGTGGCGATGCTGGCGACAATGATCGAGTTCAGTGCGGCGGTCTGGATCGACGGGTTGGCCAGGATTCGCCCGTACCAGTCGAACGAGAACTCGGTCCACACCGTCGCCGAGCGGTTGGCGTTGAAGCTGTAGGCGATCAGCACGAATATCGGCAGGTACAGATAGGCCAGCATCAACAGGCTGACTTCGCGGGTCAGGGGCAGTTTCTTCAGGTGCAGGGCGATCATGCTTGGGCTCCTGGGCGTTGGGTCTTGGCGGCATTGCGGCTATAGAGGGCGTACAGCACCAGGGACAGCAACATGATCCCCAGCAACAGGAACGACAGCGAACTGCCCAGCGGCCAGTTGCGCGCGGTGCCGAATTGCTGCTGGATCAGGTTGCCGATCATCAGCGTCTTGCCGCCGCCAAGGATCGCCGGGGTAATGAAGGCACCCAGGCTTGGCACGAACACCAGCAAGGCACCGGCAATCACCCCCGGCATCGACAGCGGCAGGATGATCCGGCGCAATGCGTGCCAGCGGTTGGCACCGAGGTCGTAGGCGGCTTCTACCAGGCGCCAGTCAAGTTTTTCCAGGGTCGAATAGATCGGCAGAATCATGAACGGCAGGAAGCTGTAGACCAGGCCGACGCTGACCGCGAAGTCGTTGTAGAGCAGGGTGATGCCACCGGCCTGGGGGAACAGCGCGTTGAGGCTCTGGGCGATCCAGCCGTGTTCGCGCAGGATGATCAGCCACGCGTAGTTGCGGATCAGCAGGTTGGTCCAGAACGGGATGGTGATCAGCAACACCATCAGGTTGCGTCGACGGGGTGTCAGGCTCGACATCCACAACGCCACCGGGAAACCGAACAGGAAACACAGGACCGTGGTGCCACCGGCCTGGAACACCGAACGCAGCAACGCCTGGGCGTAGACCCAGTTCAGTTCCAGTTCGCCGTCGAAACCTTCCTGGAAAAACAGCTGCACATAACTTTGCAATTGCCAGTTGGCCTGCCAGTCGACGCCGCCATAGACGTTGCGCGGCAGCAGGCTGATGTAGCCCATGATGCCCAGCGGAATGGCGATCAGGGCCAGCAGGGTCAGAACCACCGGGCTGAGCAACAGCGCGCGGTTGAGGGCCGGGGAAGTGCTGCTGACGCTCATCTCAGGCCTCCATCAACAGGCAGGCGTGGGGCGGCAGGTTGACCGCGACACGATCGCCCACCACCCGCCCGTGGTTCAGGCCCTCGTTGTTCTCGCGCAGCATGACCTTGATGTCGTTGTTCAGGCGGCATTGATAGAGCGTGGCCGTGCCGACATACAGCACGGCTTCGATCACACCGCGCAGGTGATGGGGCTGCGTCGGCTCCACCAGTTGCGAACGCTCGGGGCGGAACGCCAGTTGCACCTTATTGCCGTCAAAGCCCTGGGCCGGGCAGGGGATTTCCACGGGCATGCCGTTGGGCACGAAGAGCTTTTCGTTCTGTTGGCCACGCTTGAGGTGGCCGGGGAGGAAGTTGATGTCGCCGATGAATTGCGCAACGAACTGGTGTTGCGGACGCTCGTAGATTTCATTGGGCGAGCCGATCTGCAGAATCTTGCCGGCGGACATCACGGCGATGCGATCGGACAGGGTCAGGGCTTCTTCCTGATCGTGGGTGACGAAAATGAAGGTGATCCC
The DNA here is from genome assembly GCF_000967965.1 of Pseudomonas fluorescens. Taxonomy (GTDB): domain Bacteria; phylum Pseudomonadota; class Gammaproteobacteria; order Pseudomonadales; family Pseudomonadaceae; genus Aquipseudomonas; species Aquipseudomonas grandcourensis. The sequence continues at coordinate 100,700 of NZ_LACC01000009.1, read as the reverse complement.
GGCTTCTTTCTGCACGCGCTTGAGTTCGACCTGCATTTCCTTGCGCAGCTTGAGGTCCAGGGCCGACAGCGGTTCGTCCAGCAACAGCACTTTGGGTTTTGGCGCCAGGGCCCGGGCCAGAGCCACCCGTTGCTGTTGGCCGCCGGACAGTTCAGCCGGTTTGCGCCTGGCCAGGTGCTGCATTTGCACCAGCGCGAGCATCTCGTCGACGCGCTGCGGAATCAGTTTGCGATCAAGACCCTGCATCTCGAGGCCGAAGGCGATATTCTGCGCAACACTCATGTGCGGAAACAGCGCGTAACTCTGGAACACCGTGTTGACCCGACGCTTGAACGGCGGCAAATCGTTGACCGGCTCGCCCGCAAGGCGGATCTCACCTTCGCTGACGTGCTCGAAGCCGGCGATGGTGCGCAGCAGGGTGGTTTTGCCGCAACCGGAGGGGCCGAGCAGGGTGAAGAATTCGTTGTCGGCGATGTCCACCGAGACGTTATCGAGGGCTGGAGCAAGCCCCGGATCGTCGGAGTATCGTTTTGAGACGTTTCGCACTTCGATTGCTGTTGGATGACCCATTATGGTGCATTCCTCTAATTATTGTATGCAAAATCTGGATGCAATTTAGAAATACCCGGATTAATCTGCCCGTGCAAGCCCCTTTTTCAATGGCTGTTCATTCGCCAGGGTCGGTTGCACAGGGCGCCAGGAGTTGATGAATGACGGAAAAGAAACTGGAAACCACGGTCGACCGCGTCTACCAAGGGGTTTACGAAGCGATCAGCAAACGCTCGTTGCGTCCGGGCATGAAGCTTGGCGAAGCCTCTTTGGCCGAGCTGTTTAATGTCAGCCGCACGTCCGTTCGGGCCGCGCTCAAGCAATTGGAGGCCGACGGACTGGTCACCACCGAGCCCAATAAAGGTGCGTCGGTGTCGTTGCCCAGTGACGAAGAGATCCGCTCGCTGTTCGAAACCCGTCGCCTGGTCGAGATCGGCATCGTCAGTGAGCTGTGCCGTCGGCGTGATACAGCGGTGACTCAGGACCTGCGCGATCACTTGCTGCTGGAAGATGAAGCGCATCAGAGCGGTGATCACGAACGGCTGATTCACCTGCTCGGCGAGTTCCACATCAAACTGGCCCGCAGCCTGAACAACCCGGTGCTGCTGGACTGGTTCCAGAAGCTGATTTCCCGGGCGTCGCTGTATGCCGCCGCACTGGATGACGACAGCCACGAGGTCTGCCGCGACGACGAACACCTGCGGCTGATCGAGTACATCGAAGCAGGGAACCAGAGCGCGGCCATAGAGCTGACCTGCATGCATTTGAATGGCATCGAGAAGGCCATTCTGGATGTCGCGGCCACGCTGAAAAGCAGTTACAACCCGCTAAAGCACTTGATTGAGGTGTAGTGCACGGTCTCTCGGTTACTGAGGACCAAATTGTGGGAGCGAGCCGGCTCGCTCCCACAAGGGATCTCCAGTGGCCCACCAGAATCAGCTATACCTCTATGAAACGAATAGCGTGCAGGATGCTCGAAATAAACGGGTGCAACTTACCGGGATAGAGCCAGCCGATGCAGTTTCTAGAGGATAGCCACGGGTGCTCCGGGTGGAACGGCGAAATGGCCGGGCGCATTCGTGCGTTCGACTGGAGCCTGACCGAACTTGGCCCGCTCGGCTCATGGTCCAGGAGCCTGAGCAGCGCGGTGCAGTTGATGCTCGCGTCCCCGCTGCCGATGGTGATGCTCTGGGGCCAGTCCGGGTACATGATCTATAACGACGCTTATTCCAAGTTTGCCGGTGGACGTCATCCGTATCTGCTCGGTTCTGCCGTGGAACTGGGTTGGCCGGAAGTTGCCGAGTTCAATCGCCACGTGGTCGACACCTGCCTGGCGGGCGGTACCTTGTCCTATCGCAACAAAGAACTGGTACTGCTGCGTGACGGGGTTCCGGAAGATGTCTGGATGGACCTCTACTACAGCCCGGTGGCCGACGATGACGGGCGCCCGGCCGGGGTCATGTCCATGGTGGTGGAAACCACGGAGCGGGTGATCTCCGAGCAACGCCGACAAGTGGCTGAAGACGCCTACCGCGCCGACAACGAACGGGTACGCCTGGCGCTGAACGCCGGCGCCTTGCTCGGTTCCTTTGTCTGGGACATCAAGACCAACGTGCTGTCGGGTGACGAGCGCTTCGCTCGCACGCTCTCTTATCCACCCGGGCAAGACCTGCAAAACCTGTCCCAGGAAATCGCTGAAAGCCGGATCCATCCGGATGACCGCAGTTGGGTTCAGGAGCGAGTCAGACTGTCGGTGGAGACGGGTGAGCCCTACAACGTCGAATACCGGATCCAGCGCCTGGATGGCAGCTACCTTTGGGTACTCGCCAGTGGTTGTTGCGAGTTCAATGAGCAGGGCGAGGCGTTTCGCTTCCCCGGCGTGCTGATCGATATTCACGAACGCAAGAACGCCGAAGAGTCCCTGCTTAAGTTCACCCGCAACCTGGAACAACGGGTGGCCGATGAAGTCGAGGCGCGGCTGGCGGCGGAAGAGCAACTGCGCCAGTCACAGAAGCTGGAAGCCATCGGCGGCCTCACCGGCGGTGTGGCCCATGACTTCAACAACCTGTTGCAAGTGATCGCCGGCAATCTGCACCTGCTGGCGCGCCATGAGCCGGGTAACGCCAATGTGCAGCGCCGGGTCTCGGCGTCTATCGCCGCCGTCGAGCGCGGTGCCAAGCTGTCCTCGCAATTGCTTGCATTCGCCCGTCGCCAACCGTTGTCGCCCGCGGTCTTCACGTTGCGGCAGATTTTCGATGGTCTGGCGGAGTTGTTGCTGCGTGCCCTGGGTGAAACCCTTCAGGTTCACATGACGGCACCCGAAGACTCGTGGAATGTGTTTGTCGATCGCAACCAACTGGAAAACGCCATTCTCAATCTGGCGATCAACGCCCGTGACGCCCTTCAAGGCGAGGGCAGGATTGACCTGTGCGCGGAAAACATCGTCCTTGATCGCAAATTTTGCGCCGCAAAGGGCATTGCTCCGGGGGACTATGTGCGGGTGTCCGTGACGGATACCGGCGTCGGCATGCCGCCGCAGGTGCTGGCCCAGGCGTTCGAGCCGTTTTTCACCACCAAGGCCGACGGGCACGGCACCGGCTTGGGCCTGAGCATGGTGTTTGGCTTCGTCAAGCAGAGTGGCGGTCATATCGAAATTGCCAGTGACGTGGGGCGGGGGACCCGGGTGCAGTTGTACTTCCCGCGCACCTTACGCGCAGCACCCAGCGAAACGCCGGGCCCCGATGTGCCGCAACGGGGCGGGCACGAACGCATCCTGGTGGTGGAGGACAATGAGGCCGTGCGGGTGGCGGCGGTGGAGTTGTTGCGTGAAGAGGGCTATCAGGTCCTCACGGCCACCAACGGTGACGTCGCCATGCAAATGTTGCTGGAAGGGCTGGCGGTGGACCTGATATTCACCGACGTGGTCATGCCCGGTCTGATCAAGAGTTCCGACCTGGCGGCCTGGGCGAAAGTGCAGGAACCGCCGGTGGCTGTGCTGTTCACCTCGGGGCATACCCGCGACATCATCTCGCGCAATCACCAACTCAGCTCCGACACCCACCTGTTGAGCAAACCCTACAATCCCGAATCACTCAGGCAGATGGTGCGCATGGTGCTCAACGGCTGAATCCGCTGGCGCAGGCAAAGGTTTTAGCGCCTGTGGGACCGGACGACGAACGGACACCGCTGGTCTGACAGGTGGTCGACAGAACGGGTAAACCGAGGCCATTCTGATAGTTGGTGAACGCAATTGATCGCGTTTCGCTGCCGATCAACAAACGGAGGTGTTCCATGCCGGTGCCACATGACCTTTATCAGGATCTGAAACGCTCAAAGGAAGAAGTCCAGCAGAAACGCACCAAGGATCCGTTACTGGATTCACTGCTTAACAAGTATTCCCAGGCGGATGCCGAAGTGGTGAAAGCAGAGGAGGCCAAGTCCAACGATGACACCGTAAGGAAACTCAAGGAGGCTCGCCTGCTGGTCAAGGACAAGATCGTCAAGCAACTGGGCTCGACATCCTGACCCAGCGTGCTGCCACCGACGACCGGTGGCGGGAAAGTTGGAACGGCAACCAGAGCCGGCACCTCGAATGTTCAGGGACCGTTGTTACGGCTCTCAACGAGGTGCCTCATGACCCAGCCAAAATATCCCGGTGAACAACAGCGGTGAACTCAGGAAGGGGGACCGCTCATTGCAATGCCTTGCTTAACGGCAATCGCACCATGTTCTGCGCTTTCAGCGAACCGAAATACAACCAGTCCCCATACTCGCGCACCGTAGTGATCGGTGAGTAATTGTCGCTGCTGCCGTCCTGCAGGTTTGCAATTACTTTGCCCTCAAGGTCCAGGCCCAGGGCAAATCCGCGTTTTTCCACTGGCTTGGGCAAGACGGTCATGGCCCGCACGATCATCTTGCGCACGAATGGATGCGCCGCCGTGCCATCAAGCAAGGCGTTCCGCGGGGCATAGAGTGCCACCCAGAAGCGGTCGTGGCCATTGAACGACAGGTTGTCCGGCAGCCCTGGCAGGTTGTCGATGAACAGGTCATGGGTGCCGGCCTTCGGACCGCTGAGCCAGTAGCGGCTGATGCGGTAGGCACCGGTTTCATTGACCAGCACATAGGCATCGTCCGGTCCCAGAGTCACACCGTTGGCAAACTCCAGCTTATCCAGCACAACCGATGTCTTGCCGGTCTGGAAGTCGTAGCGCAGCAGTCGACCGTCGCCGCCGTGTTCGATCACGGCCTCACCGTCGTGGCCATAGCCGAAGCGGCTCGAAGCATCGCTGAAATAGGCGTAGTGACCCGGTTTATCGATGGCCACATCGTCGGTAAAACCGAAGGGAACGCCATCGACCTCTGTGGTCAAGGCCACCAGACGCCCCTGGGCATCGAGGGACAACAAGCCTTTGACGGCATCGGCGATCACCAGCAGACCATTGGGATGCCGGGCCAGGCCCAGTGGCCGGCCACCGGTATCGGCAAGGACTTTGGTGGTCTTGCCATCCAGGCTCGTGCGGATCAGGCGACCGTCGTGCAGGCCGGTGATGAGCGTGTCGTTTTCCAGCAACAAGGCTTCCGGCCCGTCGATGTTGGCGGCACCGACGCGTTCCACCTCCTTGAGCCGCTGATTGTCGGCGTAGATTCCGCTGGTGAGGGACGGCGCAGGTTGTGGCGTCCAGGCCACCGGTCGCACCTTGGTCGGCATCAGCAGCAGGAAGGCGCCGACGGCGACGATGGCCAGCAACAGACATTTGGAGGTTCTGCTCACGCGCCGACTCCTGTCGCCGCCAGAGACTTCTGCGCCATGTCGCGCAACGCCAGCATCGATACCGCCGATTCCCGATCGATGCGCCGCTTGAGCAACAAACGGTTGGCAATGCGCATTGCCAGGCCGCTGAATTGATATTCCAGGGTGCGGACGAAGCGTGTGTCCTCGCCTGTGGCATCGCATTCATAGGTCACCACCAGCGACAGGCCGTGATCACCCCGGGCCTCGGCGCTCCAGCGCCTTCCGGGCAGGTACTCCGCGACCTCCCAGCGCAAGTGCCCGTCGCGCCCGCCGGCACGGATGTCCTCCTCGAAACGTGCGCCGGCATGCAACGGCCCTTTTGGCCCATCGATGCGCAGCGACGACGGATGCCATTGCGGCCAAAGGGTCACGGTGCTGGCGTAGGCAAGTACCTGGACCGGGTTTCCGGCAATGACAATCTGATGCTGCATGCGGGTCATGGGCGTTCTCGTCGGGTTGAGCGGCGCAGGTTCCGGCTCCCAATAGAGGGTGCCGAACAGGTAGTCCATCAGCGGGAAAACGATGTTGAAATTACGCTCCTGCATCAGTTCGCGGCGGTGGTGCAGTTCGTGCAGCCGGCGCATCTGGCGGATCCACGGCAGCCGTGTGAGCGGGTTGTGCGGCGGCAGATGCTCGCAGGCATGAAACACTTCGTAAGTCAGGTAACCGAGGACAAGAAGGCCGCCGACCAATCCGGCGACGTTGGTACTGATATGCTTGAGCAGCCACCAGAGGGGCAGGGCGACGGCGAGGGTGTGCAGCACGATCAGCCACGCCGGAAACAGAATCACCCGCCAGTCGCGGGCGTTGTCGTAGGTCATGTGGCCGGGGGTGAAAAAGCTGTGGTGGTCGACTGCGTGACGGGCATAAAACAGCCGGGCGAAGGTCTTTTTATGATGCCCCAGGTGGCGATGCACCATGTACACACCGAGGTTGAACAACAGCAGCGTGACGGGCACCGCCAGCCATTCCGCTGGCCGCACCTGATGTACGTTGCTCCAGTAGACGCTGATCGCCAGTGCCCCGAACACCAGGACAAACGCGCCGTGCAGCCAGGGGTTGTAGAGCGGATGAATGTCGGCGCGGTAACGGCTGCGGAATCCTTCGGTGGTCTGCCTCACTGCAATCACCTGTCGTTTTTGTTATCTCTTTCAGATTAGCCGATCCCGGTGACTTGACGGACCGAACCTTGAGGACACAACGGCCATGATCCGGTGCAAACCGGTCTCAGGTCAGCGGATCCCAGCGCTGCGACCAGTCTTCGTCGGAATCGATGACCTTGCGCAGCAGATCGAAGGCGCGTTGCAGCGTCGGCGAGTCACGATCGCGCGAGTAGACCAGATAGGTCGGGTAGTTGAATTCCGGCGCCTTGGGCACCCGTTCCAGGGCGCCGCTTTGCAGATAACTCTGTACGACGCGGGTGCGGAAGTAGCCACTGCCGCCGTTTTCAAGAAGGTACTGCAAGCCCAGCGGACCGAGATTGAAACTCAGCGCGGCCTTGGCTTTTTCCGGCAGCGCGGCGTCGTGCTGGCGTCGGAATTCGCTGCCCCAATCGATGTACACATAAGGGTCGGGCTTTTCGGCCTGGCGCACGAGAATCAGTTTTTCTTCGAGAACCTGCTCGACTTGCAGACGCGGCCAATACTCGGGCTGATACACCAGCGCGGCATCCAGAACGCCCAACTCCAGTTGGCGCAGCAGGTTTTCGCCATCGCGGATTTCCATGCGCAGGGCGTGGCTGGGGATATTCTTGCGGATTTCACCGGCCCAGCCGAGCATCAGCGGGTTGCACAGGCTCACCTCGCCACCGATGTGCAGGACATCGTGTAAACCCTCGGGCAACGGCAAATCACGCCGCGCGGCTTCCCAGGTTTGCACCAGCTGATTGGCGTACACCACGAACGCTTCGCCGTTGGGCGTCAGGCGGGCACCGGCACGATTGCGCACGAACAGAGTGCTGCCCAGCTGGCTCTCGAGTTTTTGCACCCGTGCGGTGATCGCGGTCTGGGTGACATGGAGTTTTTCCGCGGCGGCAGCCAGGCTGCCATGGCGGACGATTTCGAGGAAGGTGCGGGCGAGGTCGATGTCCATGGGGTGGCCGGTGTGAGAGGTTCAGGCATTGTAAGAGCGGATACCTCACTGGCACCACTCATACCCTGTGGCGAGGGGGCTTGCCCCCGTTGGGGCGCGAAGCGGCCCTTGGCGTCCTTCCGATAAGTCGAAATCAATGGTGGGACGACTGCTTCGCAGCCGAACGGGGGCAAGCCCCCTCGCCACAGGACCAGCAAAAACGACGAATCCCGCCACTAAGGGCGGGATTCGTTTGTAGCAGGCACGCTCCCGAAGTTCGGAAGCCCAGTGCTTACGACGGGAACAGCTCGGACAGTTTCATCGCCAGCATCATGTCGCCTTCAGCGCGCAGTTTGCCGCCCATGAACGCTTGCATGCCGTCAGTCGAACCGTCGACGATGCCTTCCAGGGTTTCGCCGTCCATCACCAGGGTCACCTGGGCGTCCGGGTTCTCGCCTTCCTGCAGTTCGCAGGTGCTGTTCTTGACGATCAGCGAGAAGTTCTTGGTGTCGTCGATGCGGAAACCGAAGACCAGGTCCAGACCGGCAGCAGCGGCTGGGTTGAACTTGGCTTTCATTGCTTGTACGGCATCAGCTACGGAGGTCATGGTTCGATCCTTTCTTGGGTAATAAGAGCTGGGTGATTACAGCCAGGGTCACAATAGTCCGGACTCAGCGAAACGTGATGAGTTCCGGGGCCTTCAACAGTTGCAGGTGCGCATGACTGTTGAAGGAAGCCAGGGACACCTCGCGACCACGAAACTTAAGCTGGTTGAGCGAGGTGTTGACGATTTGCCAGTTCAATTCAAAGGCCTGCCGGGCAGGCATTTGCGTAATCAGGTGGAGCAGGGCGGTGATGGTGCCGCCGGAGGTGAACACGGCGATTTTCTGGGTGTTGTCGGCCTGGTCGAGGATGCGATGCAAGCCGGCCTGCACCCGCTCGACAAACCCCAGCCAGCTTTCCAGGCCCGGTGTGTCGTAGGTGCCGGCCAGCCAGCGCTCGATGATCAGGGCGAAGATACGCTGGAACTCACCACGGTTTTGCGCGGCGTTGCGCAGGATGTCCAGGGCTTCGGGTTCGTCCGGCAGCATGGCCGGCAACAGCGCGCGGATTACCGCATCGGCGTCGAACTCGTTGAAGGCGGCGTCGGTTTCCAGCAGCGGCACCGGCAGGCCCGCCGCGGCGAATTGCTCCAGCGCGCTGTTGGCCGTGTGCTGCTGGCGGCGCAGGTCGCCCGCCAGGCAGCGGTCGAAGCTGATCCCGAGTTCGGCCAGGTGGCGGCCAAGGATTTCAGCCTGAAGAATACCGGTCGGCGACAGGACGTCGTAGTCGTCTGCACCAAAGGAGGCCTGGCCATGTCGAATCAAATAGATGCTGCCCACGTCCGCGTCTTCCCGGTACGTTGAAGGTTTGGCGAGGTTATGAGGATGGCGGTGTGCTGTCAATGAAAAAACATACGCTTGTTTGAAATGCCCGTTGCAGGCCTGTTGCCAGCGCTTTCACGGCTGGTCGCAAGGTCGGCGCATGGGTATGCTGGAGGTATCCCGCGCGCGTTCAAGCCGCGCATCGTTTGAGGAGTCCCTGTGGAGTTTTTTTCCGAGTACGCCATTTTTCTGGCCAAGACCGTGACCCTGGTGATCGCCATTCTGGTGGTCCTGGCCAGTTTTGCGGCCTTGCGCAGCAAGGGGCGGCGCAAGTCGTCGGGCCAGTTGCAGGTCAGCAAGCTCAATGATTTCTACAAAGGGCTGCGCGAACGCCTGGAGCAGACCTTGCTCGACAAGGACCAGCTCAAGGCCCTGCGCAAGACCCAGGCTAAAACCGACAAGAAACAGAAGAAAAAGCCCGAGGCCAAGCCCCGGGTGTTCGTGCTGGATTTCAACGGCGATATCAAGGCATCGGCCACCGAAAGCCTGCGCCACGAAATCACCGCCTTGCTGACCCTGGCCACACCGAAGGACGAAGTGGTGCTGCGCCTGGAAAGCGGCGGCGGCATGGTTCACAGCTACGGCCTGGCCTCCTCGCAACTGGCGCGTATCCGTGAGGCCGGCGTGCCCTTGACCGTGTGCATCGACAAGGTCGCGGCCAGCGGTGGCTACATGATGGCGTGCATCGGGCAGAAGATCATCAGCGCACCGTTCGCGATCCTTGGCTCGATTGGCGTGGTGGCGCAGTTGCCCAACGTCAACCGCTTGCTGAAAAAGCACGACATTGACTTCGAAGTGCTGACCGCCGGTGAATACAAACGCACCCTGACCGTGTTTGGCGAAAACACCGAGAAGGGCCGGGAGAAGTTCCAGCAAGACCTGGACATCACCCATCAACTGTTCAAGAACTTCGTGTCGCGCTATCGCCCGCAACTGGCGATCGATGAAGTGGCCACCGGCGAAATCTGGCTCGGCGTCGCGGCGCTGGACAAACACCTGGTCGACGAACTCAAGACCAGCGATGAATACCTCGCCGAGCGCGCCAGCAAGTCCGAGCTCTATCACTTGCATTACGCCGAACGCAAAAGCCTGCCGGAACGCATCGGCATGGCCGCCAGCGGCTCGGTCGATCGCGTGCTGCTGAGCTGGTGGAGCCGTTTGACCCAGCAACGCTTCTGGTAACGGGCCAGGAGATACAACAAAACATCCAGCCGGGGCATATGCCCCGGTTTTCTTTTTGCCTGCGAATGCTTGCCCGATGTCCTCCACGGCCCGGCGAAATCTCTGTAGGCAGCAGGCGACCGTTCCTGCTTTCGGCAAGGCAGTGGCTGGTTATGTTGGTGTTCCAAAAAACAGTTGCCATGGAACGCACATGAATGACCATCGGACACCGCTTCATGCCGAACATATGCCGCTGCGCGTAACACTGGAGTCTGTGGTGAGCGCGGCTTTGCTGCAGTCTCCCGCGCAGTTCGCTGCACAGTTGATCAAGGAAAAGTGGGGGCAAGACATCGACCCGCAAAACGCCCTGTTGGTCACCCTGGATTACCGCTACCGCGGGCACCCGCCGCAGGACGGTATCGAGCAAGGCCAGGTGGCAAACACGCAAACCCTGGTGCAGGCGTTGCTGGCAAACTACCAGAGCGTCGGTGACGGGCGTTTTGCCGAAAGCCTATTGGGCTTGTTCACACCGCCCGATGTCGGCCCGTCCATACGTATCGTGGAGCATGTCGATGAATTCGCCGACCACGGCAACGGCAACCACCATACCTACGAAGGCATCTATCGCCAGACCACGCCTCAGGTGTATGGGCCGGCAACGCAAATTGCCCTGAGGCCGGCGGCGTTCAAACAGTGGGTATGGGATCTGGATCTGCAGACCCACTATCAGGCTTACCTTGATCGCGCCTGGCCGTCCGATAAGCGAATCGTCCAGGCGCAGCCTTACGATCTGAGAACCTCGGCCAAGGCCGCCTTTATCATGAGCGCCTGCCTGCAACATCAGGAGGGCAGCTTGAGTCAGGAGGGCCTGGCCCTGGCCATGCAGGCCGCCGGTTTGCCAGCGGAGCAGGTCTGGGGTGCGTTGACCATCGATCAGGTGCAGGCGCCCACTCGTGTCAGTGCGCCGATCGAGGTCGGTCGGCTGACGATCTATCGCTACACATCGGACGATATCTGGTGTTACCGCCACCGTCACAGTGGCCGGGTCTTGCTGAATATTCCCGGCAACTCCTCACCCTTGCATGAATTCGCCGATTTGCCGCACCTGCGCCAATGGATCGTGGCCCAAGCCAGGGGTGCCGCCACACGGCAAGCGCTGGTCGCGCATTTTGCCGAGGACGATCGTGAAGACGGCACCTTCCATGCGGGCGTGTTGACGGCGTTGCAGGGCATGGCGGTTTACCCGAAGGAGCACTGGCTGAAAAAGAACGCAGGGTTCTTCAATAACGACGGTTTCTGGGACCCGCAGGACTATATCGACCTTGAGCGTGTGTCGACCGACACCGATCCGTTCGCGCAACTGGTACTGACCATGAAGCAGGCCTCCATGGCCAGCGTCAAAACCATCCGTGACGATGCCCAGGTCAATCGCGACAACCTGAGCGCGGTGGTGCAGCCGCTCGTGCAGTGGATCAACCGGCTGGGGCCTTTGGCATTGTTCATTCCGGGAGGTGAGGGCGTGCTGGTGCTGGCCGGCCTGATCGACGCCGGTTACGGCCTCGATCAGGCCATCAACGGCAAAGCGCCGGAGCAGCGCTCCGAGGGCGTGACGCGCACGGTGTTCGGCTTGCTCAATGCGCTCCCGCTGGCCGGGGCGGTGGCGGCACTCAAGGGTGAAGAAAAAATCGCCGGAACGCTGCAGGATTCGGGGGAGCCGGGGAGCGAGTCGCATCCCGAAACGCCGGTCGAACCCATACCCGGATCGGTATCGGTGCCGGTGTCGACACGTGTGGAGCTGATGCGAAGCGTTTGCGCACCGCTTGCTGGCTTCAGCGATGAGGTATTGGCGCAGATCGCCCGGATCAGCACGGTCGACGACGACATGTTGCGCCTTATGCAGGCCGGCCGCGCGCCGACACCTTTGCTTGCCGACACCATCACTCGCTTCAAGCTCGATCAGGAACTGGAAACCGTCACCGATCCGCAAGCACGGGCCGGATTGTTTAACGCCCGCTATCAGGCGCTTCAGCACTCGGACCAGGACTGGATTCGCCTGCTTCAGCGCGAATACCAGGGTTTGCCGAAAAATGCCGTGGAGCAGATCCTCGACCGTTCCGGGGTCGACATCAATCGGCCTGTCGATGCTGACGAGGTGCTGCAACTGTTCAAGCGTCTGGACAGCAAGGCACGCGAGTATCAGCAGCATGTACGACTCAACCGGGCCTATGAGGGCCTGTACTTGCGTTCGGTCAGTCATCCCGATTCCGATGTCCTGGCGTTGCACTCCCTGGAACGCCTGCCCGGTTGGCCGAAAGACCTACGCATTGAGGTGCTCGACGGGTCAATCAGTGGCCGGGTCCTGGACCGTTGCGGCCCGTTCGATTCCGCGGATTGCCGGCGCTTGATCAAGGTCGGTGATCGCTATCGGTATGCCACAGTGGCGGCTACCGACGGCGAAGGTTCGGATCTGTTTGCCGCGCTGGTCGATCTGTTGTCTGGGGAGGAACGCGCGGCGATGTCGCTTAACTCGCCAGACGCGGCCAGCCAGTTGCGCCTGCGCATTGGCGGGCGCGCCTTGTCTCGCTCCGAGCTGATACTCGGCTTGAATCGAATGGATTCGCGGTTGCCCTTCGAAGCCAGGGGGTTGCGCGGCGGCGGCTTTCCGAACACGCCACAGGACGCTGTGCTGGCTCACGAAATCATGCGCTTGCAGGTCAAGGATCTGTATCCGGAATTCACCGATGCCCAGGTGGACGAGTTGCTCCTGACGGCGGGTGCCCGGGCGCAAGCGCTGGTGGATCGCCTGACGCTCGAGGCGCAGCAGTTGCATGCCGATCTGTGCCACTGGGCCGACCAGGCCTCGCTGGATGCCGATGACATGGATGTGGATTTTCTGGCGGTGGGCGATGATGCCGCCGCAGGCATGAGTCCTCAGCAGGTGGCGGCGTACAATGTCGAACTGCTGCAAACCGTGATCGATTGCGAGCGTGAAGCGCGAAATGAATTGGGCGACGAGCTGATGAGCATCTGGCAAAAATGCCCGCCCCAGATCAATCGAGTCATGTCCGGCGAGGTGTGCAGCGGTTACAGACTGGACCTGGGGTACGAGGACTTCCATCGCTTGCCGACAATGAACGTTCGCTTCAATGAAGTCGTCGAGCTATCGATGCAGGGCCTGCATCTTGTCGAGCGCGAGAGCCTGAACGCTTTTCTCGAAAGTTTCCCCAATCTGCACTCCCTGAACCTGGAACGCGTGGATCTGCGTCGACTCAATGCAGACGACGTGCTGGAGGGGGTATTGCCTGCACCGGTTCGGCAAATGACTCGACTCACAACGCTCAACCTGAGGTCCACCTTTCTTCAGCTCCGGGAGAACACGGCTTCGCAGTTTCGTGATCTGGTGAGCTTGCAAACGCTGGACCTGAGTGACAACCCGTTGACTGTCCCGCCCGTGGTATTGGGGATGAATGAGTTGCGTGTATTGAACCTGAGAAACACCGGGATCAGCCGTTGCCCGATTGGCATCGCCGATCAGCCGTACCTCACCGCGCTCGACTTGCGAGGCAACCGGATCAGCCGGGTTCCCTTCGCGATACTGATTCAGGCGGTCTCCAGGGACCGGGTGAAACTGTGGGGTAATCCGCTGACGGATGAAGAGACCTTGTTGCGCCTGGTGGATCATCGCGAACGCACCGGTATCAATCTGTGGCTGAGTGAGCCGGGTGCCGATTATGGCAGTGCGACGCCCTGGCTAGAGGAGGGCGATGAAAGCGTGCGCCTGGCGCGACAACAGATCTGGCAACGATTGGCCGTCCTGCCATCGGGCAGTACGTTGCTGCGGGTCATGGATGGATTGAGCCTGACGGCGGATTTCCAGGTCGGCTATCGGTCGCTGCAGGCGCGTGTGTGGCGCTTGCTGCAGGAAGCGGATGCGTCAGAAGAGTTGTGGGGCTGGTTGCGTCAGTGTGTCGAAACGCGGATGGCGGATGCCGAGAATCCGTTTCGGTTGTTCGTGGTGCTGGAGGATCGAGTCCGGCTGTACCGCGATTGGGTCGCCTTGGGGCGGCCGATGCCGCTGGCCGACTATCCGCTGTTTTAGCGGGAGGGTGAAAACGCCTTGAACCCCGTGCCGGGGTTCAAGGCGTGACGGTCAGCGACGACGGAACAGCGGCAGCGGTTCGTCAGTAGCGGCCTGGTAGGTCACCGAGAAGTCCTTGAGGCCTTCAAGGGCTTCGTGCGGGTCTTTGTCGGCGCGAATGGCGAACGCGTCGAAACCACAGCGATGCATGTAGAACAACTGGTCACGCAGCACGTCGCCAATGGCCCGCAATTCGCCCTTGAAACCGTAACGGTCACGCAGCAAGCGGGCGTTGGAGTAGTTGCGGCCGTCGGTGAATGCCGGGAAGTTCAGGGCAATGACCTGGAACTGAGCCACGTCTTCGCCGATTTCCTCGGCTTCTTCATCGGCGTCCAGCCAGATGCCCAGGCCGCCGTCGCGGGCCAGGAGCATACGGCTGTGTTCGCGCCACAGCTGCAACGGCACGATGAGGTCGTCGCAGTTGCTGATCTCGTCGATGTTGAAATCCTTGGGCAGCAGGTGCCAGGTTTCGTCGACGACTTCGTTGTTTTTAATTACTCGCTGCATAGACGCGCTCCTTGAAGAGATCGATACCAATACGCTGATAGGTGTCGATGAAGCGTTCGTCTTCGGTACGTTGTTCGATGTACACGTCGATCAGCTTTTCGATCACGTCAGGCATGGCTTCCTGGGCAAAGGACGGGCCGAGGATCTTGCCCAGGCTGGCGTCACGGCTGGCGCTGCCGCCGAGGGAAACCTGATAGAACTCTTCGCCTTTCTTGTCCACCCCCAGGATGCCGATGTGGCCGACGTGGTGGTGACCACAGGCGTTCATGCAACCGGAGATGTTCAGGTCCAGTTCGCCGATGTCGAACAGGTAGTCCAGGTCGTCGAAACGGCGTTGGATCGATTCGGCGATCGGGATCGACTTGGCGTTGGCCAGGGAGCAGAAATCGCCGCCCGGGCAGCAGATGATGTCGGTCAGCAGGCCGATGTTCGGCGTGGCGAAGCCTTGCTCGCGCAACTCGCCCCACATGGCGAACAGCTTGTCCTGCTCGACGTCGGCCAGGATGATGTTCTGCTCGTGGGAGGTGCGCAGTTGACCGAAGCTGTAGCGGTCGGCCAGATCGGCCACGGCGTCGAGCTGTTTGTCGGTGATGTCGCCCGGTGCAACGCCGGTCGGTTTCAGGGACAAGGTCACGGCCACATAGCCCGGCTTCTTGTGGGCCAGGGTGTTGCGCACGCGCCAACGGGCGAAGCCCGGGTGCTGCTGGTCGAGCTCGGCCAGTGCGGCTGCCTGGTTTTCCAGGGCCTTGTAGTCCGGGTCGACGAAGTGCTTGGCGACGCGCTGCACTTCGGCTTCGGTCAATGTGGTCTGGCCACCGCGAAGGTGCTCCATTTCCGCATCGACTTTCTGTGCGAAGACTTCAGGCGTCAGCGCTTTTACCAGGATCTTGATCCGCGCCTTGTACTTGTTGTCGCGACGGCCATAGCGGTTGTAGACCCGCAGGATGGCGTCGAGGTAGCTCAACAGGTCTTGCCACGGCAGGAATTCATTGATGAATGCCCCGACCACCGGCGTACGGCCCAGGCCGCCGCCGACCAACACACGGAAGCCCAGTTCGTCAGCGGCGTTGTGCACGGGCTCAAGGCCAATGTCATGGACTTCGATGGCGGCGCGGTCGGAAGTCGAACCGTTGACGGCGATCTTGAATTTGCGCGGCAGGTAGGCGAATTCCGGGTGGAACGTGGTCCACTGGCGGACAATCTCGCACCATGGGCGCGGGTCGATCAGTTCGTCGGCGGCGACACCGGCAAACTGGTCGGTGGTGACGTTGCGCAGGCAGTTGCCGCTGGTCTGGATCGCGTGCATCTGCACGGTGGCCAGTTCGGCAAGAATGTCCGGAATGTCTTCCACGGCCGGCCAGTTGAACTGCACGTTCTGCCGGGTACTGATGTGGGCGTAGCCCTTGTCGTAGTCGCGGGCAATTTTGGCCATCATTCGCGTCTGGCGCGAAGTCAGTTGGCCGTAAGGCACGGCGACTCGCAACATCGGCGCGAAACGCTGGATATAAAGGCCATTTTGCAGGCGCAGGGGGCGGAATTCTTCTTCGCTCAGCTCGCCTGCCAGATAGCGTCGGGTCTGATCACGGAACTGCTTGACGCGGTCCTCGATGATCCGCTGATCGTATTCGTCGTATACGTACATATAAGTCCTGTTCTCAGGCTTGGGCCGGTCGGAAACAGCGGCATTTTTTGGCTTGCTGGCGTCCGATAAAACCTCGGCAATTCTGCGCGCACGGCCGCGCACTCCCTACGGAGCCGGGGCAAGATACCAGTTTGCAGTTATGCGTAAAAGTGATGTTTGAGCATATGTAAAGAACCAAATCGCCTAATGAGAATCGTTGTTGCAAAGACCCTGTTTGTGATGCGGGCAATCGTCGTCTTTACTCTGCTCGTGTCTTTATGCAATCACCGATAAAACCGACAAGAGGCGATGCAATGAGCAACCCAACCAAAGCAAGGAAAAGCGATAGCACCGTTGATGCATGGGCAATTTTGTTCCTGATCATTCTGGTCGTGGGGACGGCGGTATTCTGGGTCAGTCATCAGTAAGCGACCCCGTCCGGGCCCGGTTCCGACGATTGTCTGACAAATACCGGAAAAATCGCCGTTTTACGGTCGTCCGCTGGCTATAATGCGCGGCGAATTTCCGGGGGCTCGGACGACCAATGTTGAAGTTTCTGTGTGGCGTATTGCTGACGCTGGGCATGGTCGTGGGACCCTGTGCCCAGGCGGCGTCAGTGCTGTTCCTGAATCCGGGAACCCCCACGGAAGCTTTTTGGGTGAGTTATTCGCAGTTCATGCAGGCCGCGGCGACCGACCTGGGGATGGACTTGAGCATCCAGTATTCCGACCGCGTCTCCGAAAACACCCTCCGCCAGGCTCGCGAAGCCCTTCAGGGCCACCATCGTCCTGACTACCTGGTCTTCGTCAACGAGCAATACATCGCCCCCGAAATCCTGCGGCTGGCCAAGGGCAGTGGGGTAAAACTGTTCATGGTCAACAACGCCCTGACCCCGGATCAGACGAAACTGATCGGTGCCCAACCTGACAAGTACCCCGATTTGCTCGGCAGCCTGGTACCCAATGACGAGGAGGGCGGCTACCTGATGCTCAAGGAACTGATCCGACAGCATGGCCCGGTGGCCCCCGGCCAGACCATCGACTTGCTGGCTTTTTCCGGTTTGAAGATCACCCCGTCCGCGCAGTTTCGCGAGAAGGGCTTGCGGCGTGCCTTGGCCGAGCACCCGGAAGTGCGTTTGCGGCAGTTGGTGTACGGCGGCTGGACCCGGCAGCGTGCCTATGAGCAGGCCCGGTTGTTGTTCAAGCGCTACCCGCAGACGGCGCTGGTCTGGGCCGCGAATGACGAGATGGCGTTCGGTGGGATGCAGGCGTATGTCGAAGCCGGAGGTGTGCCAGGAAAAGGCGTGCTGTTCGGCGCGATCAACACTTCACCCGCGGCGTTGCAGGCACTGCTGGACCGTCGTCTGAGTGTCTTGCTGGGCGGGCACTTCAGCCTCGGTGGCTGGGCGCTGGTGCAATTGCATGACTACGATGAAGGCGTGGACATCAGCCAATACGGTGGCCGTGACCGCCAGATCCCGTTATTGCAGCTGATCGATCGGACACAGGCCAAGCGGCTGCTGGCGATGGGCACCGCGCAGGACTTCGGCGTGGATTTCCACAAACTCTCGGCCAAGGGGCGTCCCGCGTCCTGGCGTTACCCGTTCACCCTGCAAACCCTGATGCACTGAGCCCCGTCAAACCCCGACCAGAAGCAGCACCAGCTTGACGATGCCGAACAGCGTCAATGCAAACACCGCGGTGAACACAATCCCCAGAATCACGAAATGACTCGGTTTGCCGTGAGTGAAATCACGGGCCCGGTTCTTCCCGCTCTGCACCCCGAACGCTGCCGCCAAGACGCTGTGCAGCATTTGCCAGAAGGTCGGCGGCTTGTTGTCGGCCGGATCGTTCATAAATCCCTCGCCTGAAGGTTGGTCCTCACAGCATAGCCAATCTGCCGATTCGTGCCGTGGCTGGCTGAAACGCGTTGTCTCGCCTTTTTGAACTTGCGGTAACTATGTACCGCAGGTGTCCAGCCTTCGGGTGGTGTCCTGTCGCTCCATTTATCAGGAGAGACAGTATGAGCATTTCATCCCGCACTTCGTCCCCGACGTCGAAGCCGTTGCTGCCAGGCAAAAGCAGCATGCACAGTGAATCGCTTGAACGCATGACCCCCGATTGGCTGATCAGCGCGACGACCTCAAGGCGCGCCGCGATCAAAGATAGCGCAATACGCCTGCCTGACTGGTACGTGCACGCATCCGGCGCGCAACAGCAGGCACTGAGGGCAAGTTTCAACGCCAGTTTTATTTCGCAGACCCGGCTGGACCAGAAAATGTCCGCGCTGCACGACGCCGAAACATTCGCCGGGCCGATATTGGCCAAGGCTCTCAAGGACAGGTTCTCGATCGACGTCGACGTCAGCAAGACCTGGGTGTGCCTGCGGCGCCCCCTGGAGGCTGGCATGTTCGATATCGAAGTCTCGTCTTTCGAGGTGTTGAAGCTTTCCTTGCTCCAGGCGGCATTGCACAACTTCGAGGCGTCGGAGTGTGAAGAAGGGGCCTTCCACCGTGGTTCAGGGTTCGTCGTCGAAACACCGACCCCCGGTACGTTCAAGGATGTTGCGCTGGGCATGACGGTCAGGCAGTTCTTGTCGCTGTGCCGATCGCTGGACATCGGAGCGCAGTATCAAACCTTCGTGAGCGGTTTTTTCCAGCCAGCCGATACGCGGGCGGAAGCCAACCTGCGCGAGCAATTCATCGACAGCCAGAAAACCGCAATGAGGGCGGCAGCCGACCTGGCGTTGTTGAAAAAGGATATCGAGCCGCAAGACTACTCGATGATCCTTTCGGTCATTGGCGGGGAAGTCCATCCCCGGCTGGGCGACAGACAGGTCTGGTTTCGCGATCTCATCCTGATGAAGCGCCGGATGACCGGCTGCGTGGTGTTCAGCATCAGCGAGCAATATCGCTACACCAGCGATTTCATCGTCTACATCCCCCATGATCCCGAGCATCCGCTCAAGCGCTACACCTCGGCGCAGCTGAGTGACGAATTCAAGCGCCAGTTCACGGCCGGCAATTCACGGTCTGCAAGCGATGGCAGGCCGACCGCACACCAGCGCTTTTTCAGTCAGTTCGTGGCTTACGCCGACCGCCCTTACTACTTCAGCCAGTTCACCCGCAAGGCGGCGGACGCTCCAGGCGATCCGTTGCACTCCTTCTGGGTCAAGGTCGCCCGGTACATTCCGCCGATCTCCACGTTCGTCGGTATCAAGGAGCTGCCCCCTGAAGCCCAGGGCAAGCGCGAACCCGTGGAAGATCCTTACCTCGACCCAATGGGTACGACGCGTAATGGCGTAGCCGGAATCTGGTCCGCCAACACCGATCTGTGGACTTATCTCTACGAGCAAAACCGCGCCAAGGTCATCGCCGATGCGCGCAGCCATGCGGTCCCGACCGCCGAAGTCGATGCGAGGGTTCGGGCGGCAAAGCTTAATCACCTGCTGGAAATCGGCATGCTGGGCTTGAACATGGTGTCGATGTTCGTACCGGTGCTGGGCGAGATCATGCTGGCGGTAATGGCCGGGCAATTGCTGTACGAATCGTTCGAAGGGGTTGTCGAATGGAGTGAGGGTGATCAGAACGCGGCCAAGGCGCACCTGATCGATGTTGCGGAAAACCTGGCGCTGATCGCGGCGATGGCTGGGGCCGGCAAGGTGCTGGGCAAGATGGCGCCGGTTGCACCCGAACCTGTGGTTGAAGGGCTGGACGCCATCAAGCACCCCGATGGCGCGACACGGCTGTGGAAACCCGACCTGAAGGCCTATGAGTGCAACGTTGAACTGGGCGATGACATCGCCCCCAATGCTTTGGGCCAGTTTCGTGCGAACCGCAAGACTTACATCCGCCAGGTGGGCAAGGTGTATGAGATCACCTTTGATTCCTCGCTGAAAAAATGGCGCATCAAGCATCCGTCCGATGTCAGGGCCTGGCGGCCGATTCTCGAACACAACGGCCACGGTGCCTGGCGCCATACGCTGGAGCGTCCTCTAGAGTGGGATCGCCTGACCCTGTTGCGGCGCATGGGCCATGGGACCGAGGCCCTGACTGACGAACAACTGCTCACCATCGCCGATGCCAGCGGCACCCATGACAATGCCTTGCGCAAGATGCACCTCGATCGCCTGCCTCCACCTCCCGGGCTGGCTGAGTTGTTGGCGGCGTTCGAGGCTGGCCCGGGGAACACCAAGGCGGTCAAGGGGCCGGTGGCGATGTTGCAGCGAGCTTGCCCGGGGCTGAGTGAATCCGCTGCCAACAGGGTGTTGCTCGATGGCAATGCCGAGGAACTGGAGCGGTGGCAAACGACGCGGCGGATTCCCTTGAACATGCTTGAAGAGGGCCGCTGGTATGCACGGCAAGGGCGCGTCAACCAGGCCTTTGCCGGGTTGCTTCTGGAGCGTATGGCATCGGCGGACAGCCGATGGCTCGCCCTGCATTCCCTGGAAAAGCTGCCGGGCTGGTCCGACGGCGTGCGCCTGGAAGTGCGCGACAGTCACGTCGAGGGGCCGCTGATCGATGGCATTGGCAGTCAGGCTGCCGACACGCACAAATATGTGGTCAAGAAAGGGCCGGCTTACCAGGCGTTCGATGAGCGCGGCGAGGAGCTCAATGGCATTCCTCGAAATGGTGACAATTTTTATCCGTCGATCATGCACGCCTTGCCCGACGCGGCGCGCCAGGCGCTGGGTGTTCCCCATGTGGCTCAGGGCAGCCAGTTGCGTACGGCAATCATCGACTATGCCGTCACCCATCGTGGCGAGCTGGCACAAAGCCTGGAGACACGCACTGGCAAGCATGCGACGTTCAAGCCTCCGGTTCGGGTCAACGAGCGGTTGGTGGGGTACTACGCCAGCGGGCGCGGGCAAGGGATCAACCCTTCGCTGGCGATACGGGTTCGCAATGTCTATCCGGCGCTGACCGAACAGCAGGCCAACGGATTTGTCCTGGCGCAGTTGCGGGCAGGAAAAACCGACGCGCAGATTTACGGTTTGTTGCAGACCCGCCTGCGCGAGTGGGAGACGCTTGAGGCGACGCTCGATCAATGGGTTGGCGAGCCATCGCCGAGCTCTGCCCTGGAGCGCATGCTGGGCGGTAAGGCCTCGGTCGCGCAGAGTCTCAAGGATAGCTGGCGCAACTCGCCGTTGGCCGCAGAGCAGGCGCGCTTCACATTGCTTGACCTGACCTGTGACGAAGCGCTTCCTTCGTTGTCGGCGGATTTCTCCCATGTGCGTGATCTGTACGTGCGGGGCAGGTGCATCACCGATGCCAATGCCGATGCGCTGTTGGCGAATTTCCCCAGATTGAGAAAACTACGGATCAACGCCACGGGCAACCAGTTCAGCAATGTGCCCGAAATCATCGGCACGATGCCGGAACTCACCGATCTGAGCCTGTACTCATCCGCTCCCTACGCCGCCGACATGCCGACGAGGTTGAGCGCGCTGACCAGGCTCGAGTACCTCAATGTCTATTGCTCGGGATTCGCGCCGATTGCGCTGGATGTCAGCCAGTTGCGCAATCTGCGCCTGCTGGAAGTGCTTGCACCTTCGTTGTTCGAATGGCCCAGCGGGGTGCTAGAACTGCCGCGACTCGAGCGATTGAACCTCAAGGGCACCGGGATCAGGACCTTGCCCGACGGCATGTTCAACGGGCATGAAAAGCTCTGGTCCGGACTGTCGCTGGACTGGTCGAATTTCCTTCGTGAAAATTTCAGGCCGGCGTATGAGTACGCCAAAAGGCAACCCCCACACCTTGTCGATCTCGAGGAAATGGTCAGGGATTACAGCAAGGGTGAGTTGAGACGCGTTGGCGAGGGCATCAACGAGAATCACGAGGCCTTGTTCAATCAGTTTGTCGAGCAGTGGCAGGACGCCGAGGCGAGGTACGGGGCGATCGAAGCCTTGAGTGAGCAACACCATGCACTCAACCGCAACCTCAATGACTGGTCCTATCGTGTGCGTGAAATGCCGACAGCGATCAACGAAATGACAGGTCGGACATTAGCGGCCAATTCCCTGAGAGCCTGCTGGCGCAACGGCGTGTTCAAGCGCTACGGCGCTACGGTCAATGCCTCGGTGCTCGACTTGCCAAATCTGGGGCTGAGTGATTTTCCCGAGCTGCCGGCCGGTGCTTTCCCGGAGGTGCAAACGCTGTATTTGAGGGGGAGTAAAGCGCCTGCAGCACAGATTCGCGATTTCATCAGCGGGTTTTCCGAACTTCAAACACTCGACTTGCGCAGTTGCGGTCTGACCGAAATCCCCATCGGCCCCGACAAACTCGGAAAACTGACTCAGCTGGATCTCTCCAGTAACGCGATTGTTGTCGATCCAGGGGTTCAGCAAGGTCTCGACGGGCTGCAGACGCTCGAATATCTGGACCTGAGCAGCAATCCCCTGAACAGCCTGGACGTCAGCGCAATGACTCGTCTCAAGGCCTTGAATCTGCGCGCGACTGAGCTGCGGGATTGGCCGGCGGGTGCCCAGGATTTGCCGGAGCTGACCTGGCTGGATTTACGCGACAGCAAGATTTCCGAGCTACCGGTGGCGGTACTGGAAAATGAGGTAATGCTCAAAACCAATCTCGGCGGTTCGCCCTTGACCCATCAGGCTGGCGCCATGCTCCGGACCGCCTGGCAGCGAACAGAAGTTGCCAGAGTGCTGCCAGAGGGTGCCCTGCAACGGTTCGCCATGGAGCCGATACCGCTTGGTTTCCCGCCGTCCGAGAGTGGGCTTTCCATTGCGCAGCATTTGCTGACGCTGCCTGAGGTTGCGGCGGGAGAAGGGGCCGAGGTTTTCACAAGGCGTCTGCAACGTTTGAAGCCGGCACTGGCGGATGATGAAGCCTTGCAAGCGCTGGAACAGATGCGCGAGCGCGGGGCGAGCGAGGTGCAAATCAGCGAACGCCTTGCCGGTTGGGAACAGACCTTCGAAGCGCTTACGCGTCAGTTGAACGGCTGGATCTTTACACGGGGCGTGCGCGGCACAGGCTGGATGGTGTCTTCGAGCATTCGCAGGCTGGGCGCCTTGCGCATCCTCGAATGCTGGCGTCAGGGCCTGACCGGCGTGGAGGGCGTCGCCAATGCCGTTTTGGATCTGAGCGGTCTGCAACTGGGCGATCTTCCAGAGATGCCGGCAACATTCGAGCACGTCGGCAGGTTGAACCTGACCGGTGTAAAGCTGACCCCGACAGGCTCCGACGGATTCCTCAACGCTTTTACCCGGCTCAAGACCCTGGAACTCAACGGCAATGGGCTGGAAGCCATACCCGAGCCGGTCCAGCACATGGGTACGCTCGAGCGACTGGAACTGTCTTCGAACCGGCTGAGTGATGCCGAACACCTGTACGCCTCGTTGAGCAATCTGGAACGCCTGAACCGGCTTGACCTGGGCTACAACGAACTGGAGTCCTTCGATCTCGACGTTTTCGAAGCATTGGTGACACTCGATCTGCGCAATAACAATCTGGCGCAATGGCCGGACGGCGTGCTGGATGCCGCCCACCTCAGAGTCCTGAATCTGAGTGGTAACGACATCACATCGGTTCCAGCGCAGGCTCTGGATGGCAATCACAATGTCCTGATGATCGGCATCGATCTGAGCGACAACAACCTGGCGCTTGAGAGCCTCGAACGCTTGAGGGCTTACCGTGACTCGGGAGCACGCGACACCGTGCTGGGGCTCTCGCGGGCCGAACTCGACGAGTTACTTGATGATGCTCACGACGAAGGCGAAAGTGACAGCGTCGAGTCGGATGAAGAACTCCCTGACGTTGAGCCTGATTCCGCGCAAAAGACCCCATGGCTAGTCAATACACCCCCGGAGGAACTGGCCGGTAAAAGCGAAATCTGGAATCGGCTGGCGGCCGAGCCGGACAATGCTGCGTTCTTTCATTTGCTCTCGCGATTGCAGGACACCCAGGAGTTTCGGGTGGCCAATGCCGATTTGACGCGACGGGTCTGGACAGTGATGGAAGCCGCGGCCAGCAACAGCGAACTTCGGGAAGTGCTGTTCGCCAGTTCGAGTACCCATGGCACCTGTGTCGACGGGCGAATTCTCACGTTCAGCGGGCTGGAAAGCAAAGTGTTCACCCACAATGCCTTGCTCGACATTCCGCCTGGAGGCTTGAGCGTGAAGGGCGAAGCACTGCTGAAACTGTCCAGGCAGTTGTTCCGACTGGACAAGATCGATGATCTGGCGACCAAGGCCGCAGCTAATACCGGTGAGGATGAGGCCGAGGTGCGCCTGGGTTATCGAATCGGTCTGACGGAGGGTTGGGATGACGGCCTGATCCTGCCGGGTCAGCCGAAACACATGACCTATGCCTCGGGCGTCACGCGGCAACAACTGGCTGACGCGCGCGTGGAAATCGTCAATGCGGAGCGGTCCGACGGGTTTTTCGAAGACTTGATCCAGCGTGACTATTGGGTGAGTTATCTCAAGGAGAAATACCCTGAAGAGTTCAGGGCGCTTGATGAGGTGGATAGTCAGGCAGGGGAGGATGACGGTGTTGATATCGCCGATGACGCTGCCCTTTTGACTCAGATGTTCGAGCAGGCGGCGGCGCGCAACGCGAAGATGATCGAGTTGTCCCGCAAGGAGGTCGCGGGTGGGGAGCCGCAACCGGGGACCTCGGCCAGAAGCAGCTGAATCAGCCGCCGGATAACTATTGTAGGAGCGAGCCTGCTCACGATTGCGGAATAACATTCAACATCGATGTTGACTGAAAGACCGCTATCGCGAGCAGGCCTCGCTCCTACAGAGGGCCTTGCCAACCACAATGCAGTGGTTGGCAAGGCTGTTTAGTTGTCGTAACCCAGGTTCGGCGCCAACCAGCGTTCGGTCACGCTCAACTCCTGGCTTTTACGCGAGGTGTAGCTCTGCACCTGGTCCTTGTCGACCTTGCCCACGGCAAAGTATTGCGCCTGCGGGTGAGCGAAGTACCAGCCGCTGACCGCGGCCGCCGGGAACATCGCGTAGTGTTCGGTGAGGAACACACCGCTGCGGCCTGCGCGCATTTCCTGGGCCTCTGGATCGAGCAGGGCGAACAGCTGGGCTTTCTCGGTGTGGTCCGGGCAGGCCGGGTAGCCCGGTGCCGGACGGATACCGCTGTACTGCTCCTTGATCAGTGCCTCGTTATCCAGCGTTTCATCCTTGGCATAACCCCAGTAGTCTTTACGCACCTGCTGGTGCAGCCACTCGGCGCAGGCCTCGGCCAGGCGGTCGGCCAGGGCCTTGACCATGATCGAGTTGTAATCGTCGCCGGCGTCCTGGTAGGCCTTGGCCACTTCTTCGGCGCCAATCCCCGCAGTGGTGATGAAACCACCCACGTAGTCAGTCACTTCACTGTCCTTGGGCGCGACGAAGTCGGCCAGGGAGAAGTTCGGCTTGCCGTCGGTCTTGATGATCTGCTGGCGCAGGTGATGCAGCTTGGCCATCGGCTTGCCGTCATCGCCATAGAGCTCGATGTCGTCGTCATGCACCTGGTTGGCCGGCCAGAAACCGAACACCGCGCGGGCGCTGATCAGCTTCTCGTCGATCAGTTTGCTGAGCATTTCCCGGGCATCTTTGTACAGCGAGGTGGCGGCTTCACCGACCACTTCATCCTGGAGGATGCGCGGGAACTTGCCGGCCAGGTCCCAGGAGATGAAGAACGGCGTCCAGTCGATGTATTCGGCCAGGACATTGAGGTCGATGTTGTCCAGCACCCGGGTGCCGGTGAAGGTCGGCTTGACCGGCGTGTAGCTCGCCCAGTCGAATTGCGGCTTCTTGGCGATGGCCGCGCCATAGCTCAGGCGCTCGGTACGGGCACTGCGGTTGGCGGTGCGTTCGCGAACGTCGATGTAGTCCAGGCGGGTTTTCTCGACGAAACCGGCCTTGAGCTCCTTGGACAGCAACTGCGTCGCCACGCCCACGGCGCGGGAGGCGTCGGTGACGTAGATCACCGCATCGTTGCTGTACTTGGGCTCGATCTTCACCGCCGTGTGCGCCTTGGAGGTGGTGGCGCCACCGATCATCAACGGCAGGTGGAAGTCCTGGCGCTGCATTTCGCGGGCAACGTGGACCATCTCGTCCAGCGACGGGGTGATCAGGCCGGACAGGCCGATGATGTCGCACTTCTGTTCCTTGGCCACCTGCAGGATTTTCTCTGCCGGCACCATCACGCCGAGGTCGACGATGTCATAGCCGTTGCAGCCCAGCACCACGCCAACGATGTTCTTGCCGATGTCGTGCACGTCGCCTTTCACCGTGGCCATCAGGATCTTGCCCTTGGCTTGCGGTTTGTCGCCTTTTTCCAGCTCGATAAACGGGATCAGGTGCGCCACGGCCTGTTTCATCACGCGGGCGGATTTCACTACCTGAGGCAGGAACATTTTGCCGGCGCCGAACAGGTCGCCGACGATGTTCATGCCGGACATCAGCGGGCCTTCGATCACTTCGATCGGGCGGGCGAAGGACTGGCGCGATTCTTCGGTGTCTTCGACGATGTGGGTGGTGATGCCCTTGACCAGAGCGTGCTCCAGACGCTTGTTGACGTCCCAGTTGCGCCACTCCTCGGTCTCGGCTTCCTTGACACTGCCGTCGCCCTTGTACTTGTCGGCGATGGCGAGAAGGGCGTCGGTGCCTTCCGGTGTGCGGTTGAGGATCACGTCTTCCACGGCGTCGCGCAGTTCTGCAGGGATCTGGTCGTAGATCTCCAGTTGACCGGCGTTGACGATGCCCATGGTCAGGCCGGAACGGATCGCGTACAGCAGGAATACCGAGTGGATCGCCTCGCGCACCGGGTTGTTGCCACGGAACGAGAACGACACGTTGGACACGCCGCCGGAGGTCAGCGCATACGGCAGCTCGTCACGGATGTAGGCACAGGCATTGATGAAATCGACGGCGTAGTTGTTGTGTTCTTCGATACCGGTGGCGACGGCAAAGATGTTCGGGTCGAAGATGATGTCTTCCGGCGGGAAGTCCACTTCGTTGACCAGAATGTCGTAGGAACGTTTGCAGATTTCTTTCTTGCGCGCTTCGGTGTCGGCCTGGCCGGCTTCGTCGAAGGCCATCACCACCACGGCGGCGCCGTAGCGCTTGCACAGCTTGGCGTGATGGATGAACTGCTCGACGCCTTCTTTCATGCTGATCGAGTTGACGATGCCCTTGCCCTGGATGCACTTGAGGCCGGCTTCGATCACTTCCCACTTGGAGGAGTCGATCATGATCGGTACGCGGGAGATGTCCGGTTCGCCGGCAATCAGATTGAGGAAAGTCACCATGGCCTTCTTCGAATCGAGCATCCCTTCGTCCATGTTGATGTCGATCACCTGGGCGCCGGCTTCGACCTGCTGCAGGGCGACTTCCAGGGCTTCGGTGTAGTTGTCTTCGCGGATCAGACGGGCGAACTTGGCGGAACCGGTGATGTTGGTGCGCTCGCCGACGTTGACGAACAGCGAGTTGCGATCGATGGTGAACGGTTCGAGGCCCGAGAGGCGGCATGCCTTCGGAATGTCCGGAATCTCGCGCGGCGCATAACCGGCCACGGCCTTGGCGATGGCTTCGATGTGGCCCGGCGTGGTGCCGCAGCAACCACCGACGATGTTGAGGAAGCCGCTCTGGGCGAACTCTTCGATGACCTTGGCGGTTTCCGACGGCAATTCGTCGTACTCACCGAATTCGTTCGGCAGGCCGGCGTTCGGGTGCGCGGAAACGTGGGTGCCTGCCTTGTTCGACAGTTCTTCGAGGTACGGGCGCAATTCGCGGGCGCCGAGGGCGCAGTTCAGGCCGACGGAAATCGGCTTGGCGTGGGCCACGGAGTTCCAGAACGCTTCGGTGGTCTGGCCCGACAGGGTGCGGCCCGAGGCGTCGGTGATGGTGCCGGAAATCATGATCGGCAGCTCGATCCCCAGTTCCTCGAACACGCCTTGTACGGCGAAGATCGCGGCCTTGGCGTTGAGGGTGTCGAAAATGGTTTCGATCAGGATCAGGTCGGCACCGCCTTCGATCAGGCCTTTGGTGGACTCGGTGTAGTTTTCCACCAGTTCATCGAAGGTCACGTTGCGGTAGCCGGGGTTGTTCACGTCCGGGGACAACGAGCAGGTGCGACTTGTAGGACCGAGCACGCCGGCGACGAAGCGTGGTCGGTCCGGGGTTTCCAGGGTCTTGGCGTCGGCAACCTTGCGCGCCAGGCGTGCGCCTTCTACGTTTAACTCATACGCCAGGCCTTGCATGCCATAGTCAGCCAGGGAGATCTGGGTGGCGTTGAAGGTGTTGGTTTCCAGAATGTCGGCGCCGGCGTCCAGGTAGGCTTTTTCAATGCCGCCAATCACATCCGGGCGAGTCAGTACCAACAGGTCGTTGTTGCCTTTGACATCGCTTGGCCAGTCAGCGAAGCGTTTGCCACGGTAATCCTGCTCTTCGAGCTTGTAGCTCTGGATCATCGTGCCCATACCGCCATCGAGAATCAGGATGCGCTCTTTGAGGGCGTGCTTGAGAGCTTGAAGGCGAACGCTGCGATCGGACATTTGGACTACTCGGTAAGGCCATGACGAAGGGCCGGGATGATAGCAAACCTGTGCGCTTTTGGAGCATGGCTCGAATTTGCATGAATATCGTTCATGTTGGTAAGGATGACAGACCGGTAGAATCGCGGCGTTTTTTCAGGATTCAGGACCAGGGACATGTCGTATCGCTTCGTCATCAGCACATTGCTGCTGTTTTTAAGCTGGGGCGCCGTGGCGCAAGGCCCGGCGATTTCCACTGCCATTTCACCTGCTATTTCTTACAGCCGCGACATTCAACCGATCTTCACTGAAAAGTGCGTGGCCTGCCACGCCTGCAACGACGCCGCCTGTCAGCTCAACCTGGGCAGCGGCGAGGGCGCGACACGGGGCGCAACCAAAGTCCCGGTCTACGACGGTGACCGCCGCCAGGCCGTTGCGCCGACCCGACTGTTCTATGACGCCTCCGGCAAACAGGCCTGGCAGCAAAAAGGCTTCTATTCGGTGCTCGATGCCCAGGGCAGCCAGGCTGCATTGATGGCGCGGATGCTGGAGCTTGGCCACAAAACTCCGTTGCAACCCAACGCGAAGCTGCCGGAAGACATCGTCCTGGGCCTGAACCGGGAAAACATGTGTGCCATGCCCACGGAGTTCGACGACTACGCCGCCAAGCATCCGAAGGAGGGCATGCCACTGGCAGTGACCGGCCTGACCGACCAGCAGTACCAGACGCTGCAACGCTGGTTGGCGGCAGGCGCGCCGATCGATCAGCAAGCGCTGGCGCCGAGTGCCAGGGAAGCCCTGGAGGTGGTGCAATGGGAAAACCTGCTCAATTCGCCGGGCGCCCGGGAAAGTCTGGTGGGGCGCTGGCTGTTCGAGCACTGGTTCCTCGCCCATCTCTACTTCAAGGACGGCGAGCCTGGGCATTTCTTCCAGTGGGTGCGTTCGCGCACCCCGACCGGCCAGCCAATTGACCTGATCAACACCCGTCGCCCGAACGATGATCCGGGTACGCAGTTCTACTATCGCTTGTGGCCGGTTCAGGGCGTGATCGTGCACAAGACCCACATCACCTATCCGCTGAGTCCGGCGAAGCTGGCGCGGGTCAAGAGTCTGTTCTACAGCGGCAACTGGCAGGTCGACGCATTGCCGGGCTATGGACCGCAGAGCCGGGCCAACCCGTTTGCCACTTTCGAAGCGATTCCGGCCCAGGCGCGCTATCAGTTCATGCTCGATAACGCCGAGTACTTTGTGCGCACCTTTATCCGTGGGCCGGTGTGTCGTGGTCAGATCGCCACGGACGTGATCCGCGATAATTTCTGGGCGCTGTTCCAGGCGCCCGAGCACGACCTGTATGTCACCGATCCGAACTATCGCGGGCAGGCCACGCCGTTGCTGGCGATGCCGGGGCAGAATGACGACGTCGGCAGCGTCCTGAGCCTGTGGCACGACTACCGCGACAAGCGTAATGAATACGAAGCCTTGCGCCGGGACAGCTACGCCGATCAGCCTGCGCCGAGCTGGTCGACCCTGTGGGCCGGCAACGACAACGCGTTGCTGAGTATCTTCCGCCATTTCGACAGCGCTTCGGTGACCAAAGGCCTGATCGGCGAGGTGCCGCAAACGATATGGCTGTTCGACTATCCGCTGCTGGAGCGCACCTACTATCAACTGGCGGTGAACTTCGATGTGTTCGGCAACCTGTCCCACCAAGCCCAGACGCGCTTGTATTTCGACCTGATCCGCAACGGCGCCGAGCAGAATTTCCTGCGCCTGATGCCCGCCGATTCTCGGGATGGCTACCTTGACGACTGGTATCAGAACAGTGGCAAATTCAAGATGTGGCTCGACTACGAGACCATCGATGACGACTCGCCGACCGCGCTGAAACTCAATCCGGCTGATCCCAAGCGTGACTTTGCCAATCAGTTGCTGGCCCGATACGGCGACCTTAATGCCAGGCCCGACCCGATCAATCGCTGCGACGGCGCTTACTGTTCGCGGCCGAACATCGATCCGGACCTGCAAAATGCCGAGCAGGCGCTGAGCCGTCTGACTTCGCGTCCGGCCGCCGGGCTGAAGGTCATCGATCAGTTGCCGGAAGCCACTATGTTGCGTATCGAAACCAGCAGCGGCAAGCGTGAGGTCTACAGCCTGTTGCGTAACCGTGCCCACAGTAACGTGGCGTTTTTGCTCGGTGAATCGCTGCGCTATCAGCCGGGACTCGACACCCTGACGATTTTCCCTGGCGTGCTGAGCAGCTACCCGAACTTCATGTTCAACATCCCGGCCGGGCAAGTGCCGGCGTTCGTGGATGCGATGGAAAGCGCCAAGGATACCGACAGCTTCGAGAAAATCGTCGAACGTTGGGGCATACGCCGCAGTCATCCGCAATTCTGGCCTTATTTCCATGACCTGAGTCGCTACATCCACGAAAACGATCCGGTGGAAGAGGGCGTGCTGGACATGAACCGCTACGAGAACCTCTGACAGGACGCAGATCCCCTGTGGGTGTGGAGCCCCCTCGCCACAAAAGCCCGCTCACACAGGGTGATTGGTGTTTCTTTTCCCGACAAAAATACTAGGACTTTGTCCGGCGCGTTGATTGGCGTAAACTGCGCCCAAGCCTGCGAGGAGTTTCCATGACCGCTATTACCATCACTGACGCCGCCCACGATTACCTGGCTGATCTGCTCTCCAAGCAGAACACCCCGGGCATCGGCATCCGCGTCTTCATCACCCAGCCTGGCACCCAGTACGCCGAAACCTGCATTGCCTACTGCAAGCCGGGCGAAGAAAAACCCGAAGACACCGCGCTGGGGCTCAAAAGCTTCACCGCGTACATCGACCACTTCAGCGAAGCCTTCCTGGACGATGCCGTTGTCGACTACGCCACCGACCGCATGGGCGGCCAGCTGACCATCAAGGCGCCAAACGCCAAGGTACCGATGGTCAACGCCGACAGCCCGGTCAACGAGCGCATCAACTACTACCTGCAAACCGAGATCAACCCGGGGCTGGCCAGCCACGGTGGTCAGGTCAGCCTGATCGATGTGGTCGAAGACGGCATCGCTGTCCTGCAGTTCGGCGGTGGTTGCCAGGGCTGCGGCCAGGCCGACGTGACGCTGAAGGAAGGCATTGAGCGCACTCTGCTCGAGCGCATCCCGGAGCTGAAAGGTGTTCGCGACGTGACCGACCACACGCAGAAAGAAAACGCCTACTACTAAGGTGTTCGCTGCGAAACGAAAAAACGGCGCTGTGGCGAGGGAGCTTGCTCCCGCTTGATGGCATAGCCATCACAAAATCAGTCAATGCATTTTCCCGTGATGAATGCGTTGGCTGATGTTGGGACCGCTTTGCGGTCCAGCGGGAGCAAGCTCCCTCGCCACAGGTGCTTTCAGGGTCTGTAGAGATGCGCATGCCCCGCGCGATACAGTGACGACTCGCTGAAGTTATCGCTGCCCAGCACCCGACCCACCAGAATCAACGCCGTACGGCGAAAGCCCTTGGCTTCAACCTTCCCGGCAATATCCTCAAGCGTGCCCACCACCCAATCCTGATCCGGCCAGCTCGCACGGTGAACCACCGCAATCGGGCAATCGGCGCCGTAATGGGGTAGCAGTTCTTCAACGATCTTCGCCAGGTGATTAACCCCCAAATGAATCGCCATGGTCGCGCCGTGCTGCGCCAGGCTGGAGAATTCCTCTCCGGGAGGCATGGCGGTCTTGTCGGCGTAGCGCGTCAGGATCACGCTTTGCGAAACGTCCGGCAGCGTCAGTTCTGCGCCCAAAAGCGCTGCGCAAGCGGCTGTGGCCGTCACGCCGGGTACGATTTCGAACGCAATGCCCAGCTCACGCAGATAGCGAATCTGCTCGCCGATGGCGCCATACAGGCTCGGATCGCCGGAGTGCACCCGGGCCACATCCTGGCCTTTGGCGTGGGCAGTCTTGATCAGGTCGATGATCTGTTCCAGGTGCAGTTCGGCGCTGTTGACCACTTGTTCGGCACAGTGACCTTCCAGTACGGCGGCAGGCACCAGGGAACCGGCATAAATGATCACCGGGCAGCTGCGAATCAGCCGCTGGCCCTTGACGGTAATCAGTTCGGGGTCGCCGGGACCTGCGCCAATGAAGTAGACGGTCATCGTCGGTTCCTGTGGGGAAAAAGGGGCTGAACAGGGCTTCAGATGAAGAATGTTCATGATCAAAGCGGGGGATTATCGGTTTTTTACGCAGCGCCGGCCAATGCCAGGGTTGCCTGGGCGTATTTTTGTCGTGGAATCAGCAGTTTTGCCGGGGCCTGGGCCAGTTGTTCGGCCAGGGCCAGTGCGGCGCTTTCCGCCACGCCGTAGCAACCGGTGCGTTCAAAGGCTATTTGCGATTGATGACTGAGTTGCGGTTCATAA
Organism: Pseudomonas fluorescens; assembly: GCF_000967965.1. GTDB lineage: Bacteria > Pseudomonadota > Gammaproteobacteria > Pseudomonadales > Pseudomonadaceae > Aquipseudomonas > Aquipseudomonas grandcourensis. The sequence continues at coordinate 67,545 of NZ_LACC01000009.1, read as the reverse complement.
ACGGCCAGTTGTTCACTGCTGAAATACATCAATTCCAGGCCAAGCTGCTGAGCCAGTTCGATTAACGCAGGTTCGTCGCGCTTCGAATCGATGCTGGCCAGCGCCTTGATTTCATGACGAGCAATCTGGTGTGCCTCCAGCGCCTGATCGAGCAGCGCCAGCAACGTGCTGACAGGGCAGCCGCGCTGGCAGCCCAGGCCGACCACCAGGGTCGGCGCTGTGCTGATATCCGTCATGCGTGGTACTGGCCATCGCTTTTGCGACGGAACAACCAGGCGCTGATCAGGCCCAGGGTCAGCCAGAACGCCACGTTGGTCAGTTGCGAAGCGATTTTGAACTGGGCTTCCAGCGCCTCTGGAGCGAGCATCGAATGCACCTCCGGTTGCGGCGCGCCAATCACATGGGGAACGGCGAGGATCGCCGCGCCGAGGACTTTCATCAGCCAGTGACGGCTGAATACGATCAGGGCGATACCGACGGCAGTGGACGCGGCCGTACCGATCCACCACAGTTGCCGCTGTGCCAGATCGGCGGCGGCAGTACCTGGCAGTTCCGGTGGCAGGCCGAGGGTCGGTGCGAGCACGAAGGTCGCGTAACCGGCCAGGCCCCAGAGCAGGCCCTGCGAGGTTTTGGTCGGCGCACGCAAGGTGTACAGGCCGGCCAGCATCAGGGCGAAACCGACGGCCACCACCAGGTTACCGCCGGTGGTCGACAGCACGCGCTGCCAGCCGTCTTCCGGCTCCCAGGCTTGCGCATCGTGGGTGTGGGCAGCCATCGCACCGTCGGCGTGTTCATGCATTTCAACAGCGGCCGGTTCGGCTTTTTCGTAGGTCTCGGCCTGCAAAATCAGCGGGGCGACCCAGAAGCTTTGCAGCAGGGTCAGCAACAGGGCGGCCAGCAGCCCGGTGAAACCTGCGGTTTGCGCAATACGCTTGATCATGTCGACAGCACTCAATGGCACGGGAACGCGGAGCTGTGACGGGTATCGTGGGCGGCGTTGTGCACCGCTTCGATGTGCGAGAAACCGGCAAAATACACAAGGCACGCGCCCAGGATCGACGCGCAGATGGCGGTGGCCAGACGTTGGGTCAGGGTTGAGGTGGTGCTCGCGGCTGTGTGTTCGGCGCTGCTGATGATCGACATGGCGTTTCCCTCTGGTCTGTCAGCGGGGAATAAGAGCGCATGCAAAAACCCGCACGACCAGGCGCGCAAGGTTTAAAACAGCGCCCGCCCACCGCGGGTTTGTTGGTTCAGTGATCGTACTGGTCACTTTGTGTTGCGGGCCGGTCTCCGGGCTCACGAGGGGCAAAGGCCTGGGCCTGAACCTGAAAGCATCACCTTCCCATGCCGTAGTGGCACAGTGGATCTGACGCTTCGCTCGCTTACCGTTGCGGGGGCAGCACCGGACTGACATGGCTTAAGAGTAAAGCACATGATTCACCGGTTTCCCGTTTCACCCTGTGAAGGGCACCCGTAACAAGGTGTGTAGGAGAGCATGGCCGGGGGTTGGGCGTCAATTGGCAAGGGTTCGCATTTAAGGTTCGCCACAGGGATCGCAAGCATTGACCCGCCCCAAGACCATGCGTAGCCTTGCGCTTTCGAGGTTCTTCGGCGTTTGTCGAAGCTAAGAAGGGAACGCGGTCGATGCCGCGGCTGCCCCCGCAACTGTGAACGGTGATGTTCGTTGCCACGCCACTGCAGGCTCAATCCATGAGGCCGGCGGGAAGGCGCAGCGAATGCCAGGCTCAAGGCCGGCACACCGTCAGCCAGGAGACCTGCCTCGTCACAGATTCTCACTTTCAACCGGGCGGGGTGATCCGGTGGCGAACTCTTCAGGCATGCGCGTCCGCGTTGCCGGTCGTCGTCCCGTATGCCCGCCACATTAGCCATAGGGCATCCGATGAAAACACTGGCCAAACTCCCCGTCACCATCGTTACAGGCTTTCTCGGCTCGGGTAAAACCACGCTGCTGCGGCACATGCTCGACAACGCCCAGGGTCGCCGCATCGCGGTGATCGTCAACGAATTTGGCGAGTTGGGCATTGACGGCGAAATCCTCAAGCAGTGCTCCATCGGTTGCACCGAAGAAGAAGCCAACGGCCGTGTCTATGAACTGGCCAACGGTTGCCTGTGCTGCACCGTCCAGGAAGAATTCTTCCCGGTGATGCGCGAACTGGTGGCCCGTCGCGGCGATCTTGACCACATCCTCATCGAAACCTCCGGTCTGGCGCTGCCCAAGCCGCTGGTGCAGGCCTTCCAGTGGCCGGAAATCCGCAGTGCCTGCACGGTGGATGCGGTGATCACTGTGGTCGACAGCCCGGCCGTGGCCGCCGGCACCTTCGCCGCGTTCCCGGACCAGGTCGACGCCCAGCGTAAACTCGACCCGAACCTGGACCACGAATCGCCGCTGCACGAACTGTTCGCCGACCAACTGGCCAGCGCTGACCTGGTGATCCTCAACAAAACCGACCTGATCAACCCGGCGGACCTGGCCCGCGTGCGCCTGGAAGTCGCCGAGGAATTGCCGCCAGCGGTGAAAATCATCGAAGCCAGCAGCGGTCGCCTGCCGCTGGACGTGCTGATCGGCCTGGGTGCCGGCTCCGAAGAACACATCGACAGCCGTCACAGCCACCACGACCATCATCACGATGGCGACGACGATCATGATGACCACGATCACGACGCCTTCGATTCGATCTCCATCGAACTGCCGCAAGCCGACGAAAGCCTGCTGCTGGATGCGCTGACCCAACTGGTGGTCCAGCACGGCATCCTGCGGGTCAAGGGTTTTGCGGCGATCCCGAACAAACCGATGCGCCTGCTGATCCAGGGCGTGGGCACGCGTTTCGACAAGCATTTCGACCGCCAGTGGGGCGCCGAAGAAGCGCGAGTCACCCGCCTGGTGCTGATCGGCCAGGAACTGGACGCCACTGTTCTCGAAGCGCAATTGCGCGCCGCGCTCAGCGTGTAAGCCATGCACCTGCTCAGGACCCAGCCCGGCGGTTTCGTGTCGGATGACAACATTGCCGACCTAGGACAAACCCCCGCCGAGCTGGTGGTCCTGTGCAGCGGCGACTCCAGCCTGGCGCTGCTCGCCGAAGCGGCGCAGCAGTTGCCCGACGATTACCCGAGCGTGCGCCTGGCCAACCCGATGCAGGTGCAGAACCATGCCTCGGTCGATTTGTACGTCGATGAAGTGCTGCGTCACGCCAGGGTGATCCTGATTTCGCTGCACGGCGGCATCGCCTATTGGCGTTACGGCATCGAGCGTCTGGTCGAACTGTCGCAGCGCGGCGTGCAGGTGATTCTGGTGCCGGGCGATGATCGCCCGGATCCGGAACTCAGTGACCTGAGCACTGTCGGCGCCGAGGATCGCGACCGGCTTTGGCAGTTTCTGCGCCAGGGGGGCATGGGCAACGCCCTCGATTTCTTCCGCTGTCTGGCCAACCGCTGGCTGGCCCGTGATTACACCTGGGGCGAGCCGCAAACCCTGCCACGCACGGCGATTTACCATCCGCACAAACACTCCGCCGCACTGAGCGACTGGCAAGCCGATTGGCACGCCGATCAACCGGTGGCGGCGGTGCTGTTTTACCGCTCGCATTTGCAGGCGGCGAACACCGCGTTCATTGATGTTTTTTGCCAGCGCTTGCAGGCGGCGGGGTTGAATCCGCTGCCGATTGCGCTGGCCAGCCTGAAAGAGCCCGGTTGTCTTTGCGCGGTCGAGGACTGGCTGGATGAGGCCAGCGTCTCGGTGATCCTGAACACCACCGGCTTCGCCCAATCCAGTCCCGAAGCACCGCATCTGCGCCCGTTTCGCCGCAATATTCCGGTGATCCAGGCGATTTGCGCCCAGGATAACGAACCCGGCTGGCGCGCCAGCGAACAGGGGCTTGGCCCTCGGGATCTGGCGATGCACATTGCCTTGCCGGAGCTGGACGGACGCATCATCAGCCGCCCGATCAGTTTCAAGGACCTGGCGTGGCGCAGTGAGCGCAGTCAGTCGGATGTGGTTTGCTACCGGCCACAACCGGAACGCATGGATTTCGTCGCCGAACTGGCCCGGCGCTGGGTCGATCTGGCACGGGTGCCCAATGCTGAAAAACGCATTGCCTTGATTCTCGCCAATTACCCGACCCGCGACGGCCGCATCGGCAACGGCGTCGGCCTCGACACCCCGGCAGCGGCGCTGAATATCCTGCGGGCGCTGCATGCCGAAGGTTATCCATTGCCGGCTGAGTTACCGGACAGCGGCACCGCGTTGATCCAGCAGTTGCTGGGCGGCGTCAGCAACGATCTCGAGACTCTCGACCAGCGTCCGTGCCAGCAAAGCCTGGGCATGGATGACTATCTGGTGATGTTCAATGCACTGCCCGAAGCCAACCGCGCGGCGGTGCTCGAACGTTGGGGCGCGCCGGAAAGCGACCCGATGTGCCGCAGCGGACGGATGATGATCGCCGGCCTGCGTTTTGGCCTGACCTTCGTCGGCATTCAGCCTGCCCGGGGTTATCAGGTCGACCCGAGCGCGGTGTATCACGACCCGGACCTGGTGCCGCCCCACGGTTACCTGGCGTTCTACTTCTGGCTGCGCAACACGTATGGCGCCCACGGCGTGATCCACGTCGGCAAGCACGGCAACCTCGAATGGCTGCCGGGCAAGGGCGTGGGGCTGTCGGAACATTGCTGGCCAGATGCGTTGCTCGGGCCGCTGCCGAACATCTATCCGTTCATCGTCAACGACCCGGGCGAGGGCGCCCAGGCCAAGCGGCGCACCCAGGCCGTGATCATCGATCACCTGATGCCACCGCTGACCCGCGCCGAAACCTACGGCCCGCTACGCAATCTCGAACTGTTGGCGGACGAATATTACGAAGCGCAGTTGCTCGACCCGCGTCGTGCCCGAGAGTTGCAGCGCGATATCTTGCAACTGGTACGCGACACCCACATCGACCGTGAACTGCAACTGGATGAACAGCTCGACAGCGATGCCGACGCGGCGATCTGGTTGCCACGGCTCGACACTTACCTGTGCGATTTGAAAGAGTCGCAGATCCGCGACGGCCTGCATGTGTTCGGCGAATCGCCCACCGGTCGTTTGCGTATCGATACCTTGCTGGCGCTGTTGCGCATTCCACGGGGCGATGGCCGGGGCGCGCAGTCGAGTCTGCTGCGGGCACTGGCCAAGGCTTTCGGGCTGGGGTTCGATCCGCTCGATTGCGCCTTGGCCGAGCCGTGGACGGGGCCGCGCCCTGAGCTTCTTGTGGGCATCAGCGAAGAGACCTGGCGCACGGCGGGCGATACTCGCGAACGCCTGGAGCTGTTTGCCGCGCAGTTGATTTCGGACGCGTTGAATCCAGAGGCTCAAACCACACCAATCTCCTCTGGGAACGGGCTTGTGTGGCGAGGGGGCTCGCTCCTACAGGAGGCCGACTGGATTGAGGTACAAGCCATTATCGATGGTTTGCGTGACGTCATTGCCCCGCGTCTGGACGCCTGCGGCCCGGCGGAAATGCGCGGATTGCTCGATGCCCTGAGCGGTCGCTTCGTCCCGGCCGGTCCCAGCGGCGCACCGAGTCGTGGCCGCCTGGACGTGCTGCCCACCGGTCGTAACTTCTATTCGGTGGACGTGCGCAATCTGCCGACTACCACGGCGTGGCGCATCGGGTTCCAGTCGGCCAACCTGATTCTCGAACGGCACCTGCAAGACCACGGCGATCATTTGCGCCAGCTCGGTCTGTCGGTGTGGGGCACCGCGACCATGCGCACCGGCGGTGATGACATCGCCCAGGCCATGGCGCTGATGGGCGTGCGCCCGGTCTGGGCCACCGGCAGCCAGCGGGTCGATGATTTCGAGATCCTGCCGTTGAGTTTGCTTGACCGTCCTCGGGTCGACGTGACCTTGCGCGTATCCGGTTTCTTCCGCGATGCCTTTGCCAATCTGATTCGCTTGTTCGACGCGGCGGTGCAAGCGGTGGCCGACCTCGATGAGCCGGATGACCTCAATCCGTTGGCGGCCAAGGTACGTGCCGAGCGCACAGCTCTGCTTGAGGCGGGGCTCGATGAAGACGCTGCGCGGCGTCAGGCTGGCTGGCGGATTTTCGGGGCCAAGCCCGGTGCCTACGGCGCAGGCGTGCAGGGCGCTATCGATGGTCGCCTGTGGCAGAGCCGCGAGGACTTGGCCGAGGTTTACCTCAACTGGGGCGGCTACGCTTATGGCGGTTCCGACGAGGGCACCGCCGCCCGCGAACAGTTCAGCCAGCGCCTGAGCCAGGTGCAGGCAGTGCTGCAAAACCAGGATAACCACGAGCACGATTTGCTCGACTCCAACGATTACTACCAGTTCCAGGGCGGTATGCTCGCGGCGGTGGAAAGCCTGAAAGGCGAGGCGGCGGCCAGCTATCATGGCGACCACAGCCAGCCGGACCTGCCGAAGATTCGCACCCTGAAAGAAGAACTGAACCGGGTGATCCGCTCCCGGGCGGCCAATCCGAAGTGGCTCGAAGGTGTTAAACGTCACGGCTACAAAGGTGCGTTCGAAATGGCCGCGACGGTCGACAACCTGTTTGCCTTCGACGCCACAACGCAGTTGATCGACGATCACCAGTACGCGTTGCTGGCCGATGCCTATTTGCTTGATCCGGACACCCGGGATTTTGTCCGCGAGCACAATCCCCATGCCTTGCGCGACATGACCGAGCGCATGCTCGAGGCGCAACAACGGGGGATGTGGAAGGAACCCGGCGAGTACCGCGAGGCGCTGGAGAATTTGTTGCTGGATATAGAAGAAGACAGCTGACACAGAAGCCCGAGGCCAACACAAACCTGTGGCGAGGGAGCTTGTCGGAACGCCGCACCGTCCCGCTCGGCTGCGAAGCGGCCGTAAAACCGGATAACCCGATTTTCCTGGACATGCGAGGGCCGCTTCGCGCCCCAGCGGGAGCAAGCTCCCTCGCCACAGAGTTCAAGTTTGTCCTTTGGATTGTTGATCGACACAACCGACCATAATGAGACGCCTGACATGACCGACACCCCGCATTTCCCGCTCTCCGCCGTGGTCGGCGCCGACGATTTGAAGCTGGCCCTGTACCTGACCGCCATCGACCCGAAAATCGGCGGTGTGCTGATCGAAGGCCCGCGAGGCATGGCCAAGTCGACCCTGGCCCGCGGTCTGGCGGACCTGCTGGCCAGCGGTCAGTTCGTCACCTTGCCGTTGGGCGCCACCGAAGAGCGCCTGGTCGGCACCCTCGATCTCGACGCGGCACTGGGCGAAGGTCGCGCGCAGTTTTCCCCTGGCGTACTGGCCAAGGCTGACGGTGGCGTGCTCTATGTCGACGAGGTCAATCTGTTGCCAGATCACCTCGTTGACCTGCTGCTCGATGTGGCCGCCAGTGGCACCAATTTGGTGGAGCGTGACGGCATTTCCCATCGGCATTCGGCGAAGTTCGTGCTGATTGGCACCATGAACCCGGAGGAGGGTGAACTGCGTCCGCAATTGCTTGACCGTTTCGGCTTGAACGTCGCCCTCGGTGGCCACACCGCGCCGGCCGAGCGCGGCCAGATCATCCGCCGTCGCCTGGATTTCGACAGCGATCCGCAAGGCTTCTGCGCCGAATGGGAATCCGCGCAAGCGTCTCTGCGCGAACGTTGCCAGAACGCACGCAACGCACTGGCAAACATTCCCCTCGATGATCAGGCGCTGGAACACATCACTGAACGCTGCTTTGCAGCCGGTGTCGATGGTTTGCGCGCCGACCTGGTCTGGCTGCGCGCCGCCCGGGCGCACGCCGCCTGGCGCGGGGCGAACGCGATCGCCGAGGAAAATATTGACGCCGTTGCCGAGTTCGCCTTGCGCCATCGTCGTCGCGAACATTCTCCACCGGCACCTCAGCCATCCCAGGCTGCGCAACAATCGGTGCCGCAAAACGCCAACCCGAGCGAAGGGCAAGGCCAGTGGGGCGAGTTGCCTGCCCAGCCGCTGGCGGTCGGCGCACGACGTGAAGTGCCGAGCTGGCCAAAAAAGCCCTAGGCATTCGCCCTCGCTCAGACGTGGGGGCGAATGCCAGACCCCGTGCCGGGCGGCTGGGCCACGGAAAACAGGGCAAGCGTCACACGGCGCGCAGCGGCTTGGTCAACTGGCCTGGTACTTTGCTCAACGGCCGACCGCGTCAGCGCGACGACCTGTTGTTTCACCTGCGCACTCGCTCGCCCCATGAACTGTGGCTAGTGATCGTTGACGCCTCCGCTTCGACCCGTCGTCATCAGGCCTTGAGCGATGCCAAGGGCTTGCTGGCGCAGTTGTTCGACGATGCCTATCGCCAGCGTGCGCGACTGGCGTTGCTCACGGCCAGTGGTGCTGCACCCAGGTGGCAGGTGCAGGGGTTGAAGGCCTCGACCGGGTTGCGCCATTGGCTCGATGGCCTTGGCGCCGGGGGCGGCACGCCGTTGCTGGCCGCGTTGGGCGAAGCAGGGCGATGGCTTGCGGCACGGCAAAAGCGTTTTCCGGCAGAGCAGCAGCGGTTGCTGCTGGTGACCGATGGCCGGCTGAAGGACTGGCCGTTGTTGCCCGTGCTGGAGTGCCCGGGGGTGCTGATCGACATCGAACGCGGGCCGATTCGGCTTGGGCGCAGCAGGGTGTTGGCGGCGCAGTTGCAGGCTGAGTATCGTCATATTGACGAGCTGCTTCCTGGCTGAATTCTGGGCTGTTCATGCCGCCATCTTCGCGGGTAAGCCCGCTCCCACAGTGGTTGGTGATTTACACAAAATTTGTGTTCAGCGCGAAACCTGTGGGAGCGGGCTTGCCCGCGAAGGCGATGTATTAGCCACCACAGGTTTCGGGTTACTTACCCATCGCCTGCCGGTACTGCCGGGTACGCTTGCCAATGTACAACTGATCGAAAATCAACGCCCACAACGCCGAGACTTCAGGCCGGGGCTTGCGCCCACGGCTCAAGCGATTCAGCTGAAACTTGACCACCGCCATGCTCGCCAGCGCTGCCAGAGGCTTGCGCTTCCAGCGGATCGGCGGCAGTTGCGGATGGCTGTCCTGGCCTTCGCGCCAGTGCTTGACCAGGTGCGGCTCCACGGCCAGCGCAGTGCCGATGCCGGCCATGGCGATGCCGCTGTCGAGCACCTGTTCGACGATTGCCAAACGCCGGATTCCGCCCGTCACCATCACCGGCATGCGCGCCACGCTGGCCAGTTCACCGGCCATTTCCAGAAAGTACGCTTCCCGTGCCAGGGTCCGGCCGTCGCGGGCTTCGCCTTGCATGGCCGGTGCTTCGTAACTGCCGCCGGAGAGTTCCAGCAGGTCGATCGCTTGTTCGTTGAGCCACTGGATCACTTGCCGTGCATCATCGGCATCGAAACCACCGCGCTGGAAATCCGCCGAGTTGAGTTTTACCGAAACACAAAATTGCGGCGACACCGCTTGGCGAACCGCTTCGACAACCGACAACAGCAGGCGCGCACGATTTTCCAGGGATCCGCCCCATTGATCGGTACGCCGATTGGTGAGCGGCGATAGGAACTGGCTGATCAGGTAGCCGTGGGCGGCGTGGATCTGCACGCCGGTAAAACCGGCTTTCTCGGCCAGTGCGGCACTGGTGGCGAAGCGTCGGATCACTTCCTGGATATCGTCCTCGCTCATGGGCTTGGGTTCGGCGAACATCTTCGAGAACTGGCCCAGATCCAGCGCAACCGCCGACGGCGCCAAGGCTTGCTGGCCCAGGTTGGCCATAGTCTGGCGGCCAGGATGGTTGAGCTGTACCCAGAAATGCGCACCGCCGGCCCGACCGGCGCTGGCCCACTGGCGGAAGCGCTCCAGGTGGCGTTCGTCTTCCAGTGCTACACCGCCGGGGCCGGTCATGGCGCGGCGGTCGATCATTACATTACCGGACAGCAACAAGCCGGCCTCGCCCTCGGCCCAGGCCTGGTACAGGCGAAACAGCGCCTGGTCGGGCACTTGGTCGGTATTGGCGAGGTTCTCTTCCATCGCGGCTTTGGCAATGCGATTGCCGATGGTCTGGCCGTTGGGCAAATTCAACGCTTGAAAGGGCGACATGCTTGACTCCTCGTAGTGATGAGTAGAGGCTAAGCTTAAAGTTAACTTTAATGTCAAGCAGGTAAACGAGGTCGCAATGAAGATTGGTGAATTGGCGCAGTTGAGCGGGTTGACCGCATCGCGGATCCGTTTTTACGAGTCTCAAGGGTTGATCCGCCAGGTCGAGCGCTCTGCCAACGGTTATCGGCGTTACTCGCAACAGGCGCTGCAAACCCTGCAAATCATCCAGTGCGCGCAGCAAGCGGGTTTCAGTCTGGAAGAACTCAAGCAGTTACTGCCAGATAATGTGACGGGATCGTTCAAGCACGATGAGTTGATGGCCGGCCTGCATCGCAAGATCGAGCAGATCGAAGAGATGCAACGACACCTGGCCCATAGCAAGGCGCAGTTGCTGGGCTGGATCGACACCATCCAGGCCCGGCCCGAAGGCATGAGTTGCGATGAAAATGCCGAGCGGGTGATGACGTCATTCAAGCACTAGGTCAGAACGGATTGCTCATCGGCGTACCGGCCCTCCAAACGCCCGGTTGTGAACCAGATACCCGCCCTTTGTAGCCAACGGTAGCGGTCAGGGTTCCGTGCGTTTGGTAACGTTTTTTCCAGTTTGCATGCATCCCTCTGATTCAAAACAAATTTCAATCTCCCTCACATTCCCTCCACATCCTGTGGCACACTTTCTGCTGTCTATTCCGTTGTTACATACCATGTTCCGGTATAGCGGAATAAACATCACCCTGGAGTGCTTGCCATGCATCGCCGTCCTTCCTTGTTCAAAGCGTGTGTTTTTCTATTCGCGGCTACCGCCGCTGCCGTGGGCGTGGCCCAGGCGGCGGACAGTAAGCTCGATAGCGTTCTGGCCCGCGGCAAACTGATTGTAGGCACCGGCAGCACTAACGCTCCGTGGCACTTCCAGGGCGCGGACGGCAAGTTGCAGGGGTTCGATATCGATATCGGACACATGATCGCCAAGGGTTTGTTCAACGACCCGACCAAGGTCGAGTACGTGGTGCAGTCGTCCGATGCGCGGATTCCCAACCTGCTGACCGACAAGGTCGACATCAGTTGCCAGTTCATCACCGTGACGGCCAGCCGCGCGCAGCAAGTGGCGTTCACCCTGCCGTACTACCGCGAAGGTGTCGGCCTGCTGCTGCCGGCGAACAGCAAGTACAAGGAAATCGATGACATGAAAGCCGCCGGTGACAGTCTCACCGTGGCGGTGCTGCAAAACGTCTATGCCGAGGAATTGGTGCACCAGGCGCTGCCCAAGGCCAAGGTCGATCAGTACGACAGCGTGGATCTGATGTACCAGGCCGTGAACTCCGGCCGCGCCGACGCGGCGGCCACTGACCAGTCTTCGGTGAAGTACCTGATGGTGCAGAACCCTGGCCGTTATCGCAGCCCGGCCTACGCCTGGAGCCCGCAGACCTATGCCTGCGCGGTCAAACGCGGCGATCAGGACTGGCTGAACTTCGTCAACACCACCCTGCATGAAGCCATGACCGGCGTTGAGTTCCCGACTTACGCGGCGTCGTTCAAGCAATGGTTCGGTGTAGACCTGCCGACCCCGGCCATCGGTTTCCCAGTCGAATTCAAATGATCCCGTGAGAGCAGGGCGCCCAAATGCGCCCCGCTCAAGGTACTGCTGACCATGAACTATCAGTTGAACTTTGCCGCCGTGTGGCGCGATTTCGACACTTTGCTGGCGGGGCTCGGTATGGGCCTTGAACTGGCCCTGGTGTCGATCGCCATCGGCTGCGTGATCGGCCTGATGATGGCGTTTGCTTTGCTGTCCAAGCACCGCGCATTGCGGGTGCTGGCGTCGGTGTATGTCACGGTGATTCGTAACACGCCGATCCTGGTATTGATCCTGTTGATCTACTTTGCGTTGCCGAGCCTGGGGATCCGGCTGGACAAGATCCCCTCGTTCATCATCACCCTGTCGCTGTATGCCGGGGCGTACCTGACCGAAGTGTTCCGTGGCGGTTTGCTGAGCATTCCCAAGGGCCTGCGTGAAGCCGGGTTGGCCATTGGCCTGGGCGAGTGGCAGGTCAAGGCCTACGTCACCGTGCCGGTGATGCTGCGCAATGTATTGCCGGCGCTGTCGAACAACTTCATTTCGCTGTTCAAGGACACCTCGCTGGCGGCCGCGATTGCGGTACCGGAGCTGACCTATTACGCGCGCAAGATCAATGTCGAGAGCTACCGGGTGATAGAAACCTGGCTGGTGACCACGGCGCTGTATGTGGCGGCCTGTTACCTCATTGCCATGATGCTGCGTTACCTCGAACAGCGTCTGGCGATTCGCCGATAGGAGGCCCCCATGTACGAATCCCCCAGTTGGTTGCATGAGTTGTGGGTGGCGCGGGAAGTGCTGTGGCAGGGCTTTCTGACCAGTGTCCAGGTGTCGGTGCTGGCGATTCTGCTCGGCACGCTCGTTGGCGTCGTCACCGGTCTGGTGTTGACCTACGGCAAATTCTGGATGCGCGCACCGTTTCGTTTTTATGTCGATGTGATTCGCGGTACGCCGGTGTTCGTGCTGGTGCTGGCGTGCTTTTACATGGCGCCGGCACTGGGCTGGCAGATCAGCGCGTTCCAGGCCGGTGCACTGGGTTTGACGCTGTTCTGCGGCTCCCATGTCGCCGAGATCGTGCGCGGTGCGTTGCAGGCATTGCCGCGCGGGCAGATGGAGGCGAGCAAGGCCATCGGCCTGACGTTCTACCAGGCTCTCGGCTACGTGCTGTTGCCCCAGGCGTTGCGGCAGATCCTGCCGACCTGGGTCAACTCGTCCACCGAGATCGTCAAGGCCTCGACCCTGTTGTCGGTGATCGGCGTGGCGGAATTGCTGCTCAGCACCCAGCAGATCATTGCCCGGACGTTCATGACCCTGGAGTTTTACCTGTTCGCCGGTTTCCTGTTCTTCGTCATCAACTACGGCATCGAGTTACTCGGCCGGCACATTGAAAAGCGGGTGGCTTTGCCATGACTCAGACTCAAACCCATGCACAAAACGGCCAACCGCTGCTGGACATTCGCGGCCTGCACAAGCGTTACGACCAGCTCGAAGTGCTCAAGGGCGTCGACCTGAGCATGCAGCGCGGCAATGTGGTGACGCTGATCGGCTCCAGCGGCTCGGGCAAGACCACGCTGCTGCGCTGCGTGAACATGCTCGAGGAGTTTCAGGGCGGGCAGATCCTGCTCGACGGTGAATCCATCGGCTATGACGAGGTCAACGGCAAACGCATTCGCCACGCGGAAAGAGTCATTGCCCGCCATCGCGCCATGACCGGCATGGCGTTCCAGCAGTTCAACCTGTTCCCGCACCTGACTGCATTGCAGAACGTCACCCTGGGCCTGCTCAAGGTCAAAAAGCTGCACAAGGACGAGGCCGTGGCCCTGGCCGAGAAATGGCTGGAGCGCGTTGGCCTGCTGGAGCGTCGCGATCACTTTCCCGGTCAATTGTCGGGCGGTCAGCAGCAGCGCGTGGCGATCGCCCGGGCGATTGCGATGAACCCGAGCCTGATGCTGTTCGACGAAGTGACCTCGGCCCTCGATCCGGAACTGGTGGGCGAAGTGTTGAGCGTGATCAAGGGTCTGGCCGAAGACGGCATGACCATGCTGCTGGTGACCCACGAAATGCGCTTTGCATTCGAGGTCTCGGACAAGATCGTTTTCATGAATCAGGGGCGTATCGAAGAGCAGGGGCCACCCAAGGACCTGTTCGAACGCCCGCAATCGCCACGACTGGCGGAATTTCTCAAAAGCACCCGTTTTTAACCTTCAATTTTCAAACAGGAGAAACACCCATGAGCATTACTCGTTACGGCACCGGCAGCACCGCCGCTGGCGGTCAGCCTCGCCCTTTCGCCCGCGCCGTTGAAGCCGATGGCTGGCTGCACGTTTCCGGGCAGGTGCCGGCGGTGGACGGCGAGATCATTACTGGCGGCATTGTCGAACAGACCCACCAGACCATGAAGAACCTGATCGCGATTCTCGAAGAGGCAGGTTTCGGCCTGGAAGACGTGGTGCGTGCTGGCGTGTGGCTGGAGGATCCGCGGGATTTCACGAGTTTCAACAAGGTCTTCTCCGAGTACTTCAAACCCGAACACGCCCCGGCCCGGGCCTGCGTGCAGGCGAACATGATGGTCGACTGCAAGGTCGAGATCGACTGTATTGCGTACAAGAAAAAGGCCTGAGTCAGCGCGACACTCTGGGTAAACTCCCGGCGACTATGAATGGGAAGCACTGAAATGACCGAAGACACCATCAAGCGCCGGGCACGCGGTCTGGACCGGGCGTTCGATATCCTCGATTTCCTCAAGGAAATCGGCCAGCCCCTGCGCCCGAACGACATCGCCAACGGCATCGGCAGCCCCAAATCCACGGTCTACGAACTGGTGGCCTCGCTGCTGGAGCGTCGGATCCTGGAGCCGGTGGGCAAGGACGGTCATGTCTACCTCGGTCGCCAGTTGTATTTTCTCGGGCAGGCTCACTTGCGCCATTTCGACCTGACCCGCGAGGCCGATCACGCCTTGCAGGACATCGTCAGCCAGACCCATGAAACCGCGCAGATGTGCCTGCTCAACGGGCGCAAATACACCGTGGCGCTGATGAAGGAAGGTGAGCGGCATTTCCGCATTTCCTCAGACATCGGCGAAAACGCGCCCATCCCCTGGACCGCGTCCGGGCGCCTGTTGCTGGCGCACTTGAGCGACCAGGCAATCGTCGACCTGATCGACCACGACGACTTCATCCTGCCCAATGGCGAACGCTTGGAACTTGCGCAGTTTCTCAAGGAAATCCGTCAGGCCGGTATGGATGGTTTCTTTTCCTTCGATAGCGTCGCCGACACCTTTACCCATTGCTTCGCCGCGCCGGTCAAAGACCCCAACGGCGTGGCCATCGCGACCCTGTGCATCGTCGCGCCACGGGCCGATGCGAAGAAAAACTACAACGACTACCGCCGGGTGCTGATCGAAAGCGCCAACAGCCTGGCCCGTCGCATCAACGAATAACAGCGGCTGCCTGCGGCCGCGTGAACGAGGAGTTCGACCATGTCTTCTGCCCCCAATACTGCCACCGTGGAAAAAGGCACCGCACCCATTGGCGCCAGCCTGGTGCGTGACGTCAGCCTGCCTGCGCTGGTACTGCACCGCGAGGCGCTGGAACACAACATCCGCTGGATGCAGGCGTTCGTCAGCGACAGCGGCGCCGAACTGGCGCCCCATGGCAAAACCAGCATGACTCCGGCGTTGTTCCGCCGCCAACTGGACGCCGGTGCCTGGGGCATCACCCTGGCCAGCGCCACGCAAACCCGTGCGGCCTACGCCCATGGTGTACACCGGGTACTGATGGCCAACCAGTTGGTCGGCACGCCGAACATGGCGCTGATCGCCGACCTGCTGGCCGACCCGACGTTCGACTTCTATTGCATGGTCGATCACCCGGACAACGTCGCCGACCTCGGCGCCTATTTCGCCTCCCGCGGCGTGCGCCTGAACGTCATGATCGAATACGGCGTGGTCGGTGGTCGTTGCGGTTGCCGCAGCGAACAGGAAGTGCTCGATCTGGCCAAGGCCATCGGCGCGCAACCGGCGCTGGCCCTGACCGGGATCGAAGGCTACGAAGGCGTGATCCATGGCGATCATGCGGTGACCGGCATTCGCGATTTCGCCGCATCACTGGTGCGCCTGGCGGTGCAGTTGCAGGACAGCGGAGCCTTCGCCATTGCCAAGCCGATCATCACCGCGTCGGGTTCGGCCTGGTATGACCTGATTGCCGAGTCCTTCGAAGCGCAGAACGCCGCAGGGCGTTTCCTCAGCGTGCTGCGTCCCGGCAGCTATGTGGCTCACGACCATGGCATCTACAAGGAAGCGCAGTGCTGCGTGCTCGACCGTCGCAGCGACCTGCACGAAGGCCTGCGTCCTGCGCTGGAAGTGTGGGCGCACGTGCAGTCGTTGCCGGAGCCGGGGTTTGCGGTGATTGCCCTGGGCAAGCGCGATGTGGCCTACGACGCCGGTTTGCCGGTGCCGTTGTTGCGCTACAAGGCGGGCGTGGTGCCAGCCAACGGCGATGATGTGAGCGCCTGCAAGGTGACCGCGGTGATGGACCAGCATGCATTCATGACCGTGGCGCCGGGGGTTGATCTGCGGGTGGGCGACATCATTTCGTTCGGCACTTCGCACCCGTGCCTGACGTTCGACAAGTGGCGTGTCGGTTGCCTGGTGGATGAGCAACTGAATGTCATCGAGACCATGGAAACCTGTTTCTAAGGCTCAGGACCGAGGCGCGGCCATCGCGAGCAGACTCACTCCCACAGGGGAACGCATTCCAATGTGGGAGCGAGCTTGCTCGCGATGAGGCCCAACCAGACAACAAAGAAACACCAGAGACCCCACAACAATGAACACCATCAACACCCTGGGCCCCAACACTCCACGCATCGCCCTGATCGGCGAGTGCATGATCGAGTTGCAGCATCGCGCCGACGGCAGCCTGCAACAAAGCTTCGGCGGCGACACCTTGAATACGGCGGTGTACCTGTCCCGGGAACTGGGAGAGGACGGCTCCGTGGACTACGTCACCGCCCTGGGCGATGACAGTTTCAGCGACGCGATGTGCCAGAGTTGGGCTGCGGAAAATATCGGGCTCGGCATGGTTCAGCGTCTGCCCGGACGCCTGCCGGGTTTGTATTGCATCCAGACTGACGCCGCCGGTGAGCGACGCTTTCTGTACTGGCGCAACGAAGCGGCGGTACGCGATTGCTTCACCACCCCGGCCGCCGCGCCGATCCTCGCTGCGCTGCCGGATTACGACGTGCTGTACTTCAGCGGCATCACTCTGGCGGTACTCGGTGTGCAAGGTCGGGAAAAATTGCTGGAAACCCTGATCGAAGCTCGTCAGCGCGATGCGCGGATCGTCTTCGACAACAACTACCGGCCACGGCTGTGGGCATCGGTCGAGGATGCCCGGGCGGCATATCGCAGCGTGCTGCCACATGTCGACATGGCGTTGCTGACGGTGGAGGACGAACAGGCGTTGTTTGGCTATGCCGATTGTGACGCAGTGTTTGCCGCGTATGAGCAGATCGGTACGCCGGAAGTGGTGCTCAAGCGCGGCGCCCAGGCGTGCCTGATTCGTTGTGATGGCGAGTCATTCGAGGTGCCGGCGCAGAAGGTCGAGCGGGTGGTGGACACCACGGCGGCGGGGGATTCTTTCAGTGCGGCGTATCTGGCTTCGCGGCTCAAGGGCGGCAGCCCATCGCAAGCTGCCGAGGCCGGGCATCGGTTGGCGAGCCGGGTGATTCAGGTGCCGGGGGCACTGATCCCACGGGATTGAATCCATTATCTGTGGCGAAGGAGCTTTTGTGGCGAGGGGGCTTGCCCCCGTTGGGTTGCGAAGCAGCCCCAAAACCTGCTGGATCTGATTTTGATGACACACCGACTGTGCAGGGTTTGCGACTGTTGCGCAGCCGAGCGGGGGCAAGCCCCGTCGCCACAGGGGCCTGACCAGCCACTCAATCCCGGTAAAACACCTGCACCAGGTGATACCCGAACTTGCTCTTGATAGGCCCATGCACCACCCGCAGTGGTTTCTTGAAGATCACCGCATCGATCACGCCAACCATCTGCCCCGGTCGCACTTCGCCGAGATCGCCGCCGCGCTTGCCCGATGGGCAGGTAGAATACTTCTTGGCCAGCACATCGAACGCTTCGCCCTTGGCGATGCGTTGTTTGAGCTGCTCGGCTTCTTCCGAGGTTTTCACCAGAATATGGCGGGCTTGAGCTTTCATCGGCGGTACCTTGCAACGGTGGTGGCTATGAGGGTGGCTATGGGTGTGGCAGCGGGGGGGCGCGCGATTATGCCTCAACTCAGTCCGGTTGACTGATCATCGTGCGAATCTTGTTGGCCAGCAGGTCGATGGAAAACGGCTTGGCCACCATGTCCATGCCTTCTTCGAGGAAACCCTGGCGCTCGGCGGCGATCTCGGCGTAACCGGTCATGAACAGCACTTTCAGTTCGGGACGATGCTGACGGGCGATTTCCGCCAGTTGGCGGCCGTTCATGCCCGGCAACCCGACGTCGGTCACCAGCAGGTCCACCCGCAGGTCCGACTCCAGCAGCGGCAGGGCGCCCTTGGCATCTTCGGCTTCATGGGCGCGGTAACCGAGCTCCTTGAGCAGGTCCAGCACCAGCATGCGTACCGCCGCATCGTCCTCGACCAGCATCACGGTTTCGCCGGCAATCGCCGCCGGTGCTTCGCCGACGACGGGCGACAGGACTTGATCCGGTTCGGTTGAATGCAGGCGCGGCAGGTACAAGCGCACGCTGGTGCCCCGTCCGGGCAGGCTGAACAGACTGACGTGGCCCCCCGTTTGCTGGGCAAAACCGTAAATCATCGACAAGCCCAAACCGGTGCCCTGGCCGATGGGCTTGGTGGTGAAGAACGGGTCGAATGCCTTGGCCAGAACCGAGGGCGTCATGCCGGTGCCGTTGTCGCTGACGGCAATCATCACGTAGTCACCGGCCTTGACCGGCTCCAGGGTGGTGATGTCGCTGCCGTCGAGGTACAGGTTGGCGGTTTCGATCTGCAACTCGCCACCATCGGGCATGGCGTCCCGGGCGTTGATCACCAGGTTTAGCAAGGCGTTTTCCAGCTGGCTGACATCGGTACTGACCCGCCAGATGTCCTCGGCCAGTTGCACGTTGAGTTCGATGTGGTCGCCCTTGGTACGCCTGAACAAGTCTACGAGCGAGTGAATCAACTCGTTGGGGTTCAGCGGCTTGCGGTTGAGCGACTGACGCCGGGAGAACGCCAGCAAGCGATGGGTGAGGGCGGCGGCACGGTTGGCCGAGGACACGGCCGCTTCGGTGAAACGACCGATCTCGCTGGCGCGGCCGTCGGCAATGTAGCGTTGCATCAGGTCGAGGCTGCCGATGATGCCGGTGAGCATGTTGTTGAAGTCATGGGCGATGCCACCGGTAAGCTGGCCGACCGCTTCCATTTTCTGCGCATGGCGCAAGGCCTCTTCGGCACGCTCGCGCTCGCACATCTCGTTCTGCAGGCGCTCGTTGGCTTCGGCGAGTTGGCGGGTGCGCGCGACAACCCGTTCCTCAAGGGTTTCGTTGAGGTTGAGCAGGGCTTCTTCGGTCTTTTTGCGTTCGGTTTCGTCGATCACGAAGATGTAGAAACCGTTCACCGCGCCATCCGCACCATGGCGTGGCAAGTAATTCGTTAGGGCCTGGCGGACGCTGCCGTCGCGGTGTGGCGTGCTGATGCTGAAGCAGCAGGGCCGGCCGGACAGCGCCTCAGTGATGTGCGGGGCGCGCAGTGCATAGGCTTCTTCGCCGAGCACTTCAAGAATGGTTCGCCCGTAAAGCTCTTGCGGCGTCAGCCCGTACCAGTCCAGGTACGCCGCATTGTTCAGGCGAAAGCGTTCTTCGCGGTCGACGTAGCTGATCAGGATCGGCATGGCGTTGATGATCAGTTGCAGCTCGGTCTGGCTTTGGCGCAAGGCCTGTTCGGTGTGTTTGCGCTCGGTCAGGTCCAGGGCCGCGCCGAGGAAGCGCATCGGCCGGCCATGGTGATCCTTGTAGCAGCGACCGCGGGCAAACACCCAGCGCATCTGGCCGTCGGTTTGCAGCAGGCGATACTCCTCGGCGTATTCGCTGCCGTGGGTGATGCAATGCTTGATGCTGCGGGCGATCAGGGCGCGGTCTTCGGGGTGTACACCGTGCAGGTATTCAGTGATCGGTAACTGACTGGCCATGGCCGGGTCGATGCCGTGCAGCTGGGCAAAATGCGCATCGGCGATGAAACGGTCCTCACTGATGTCCCAGTCCCAGGTACCGACCGCATCGGTGGCGGCGAGGGCCAGTTGCAGGCGCTCCTCGGTTTCACGCTGAGCCTTGAGGCTGGCCGCCGAGCGCTGTTCGAGTTCGAGGGCGATGCGCCGGCGTTCGTTGGTTTCGATGGCGGTGACCAGGATCCCGGACACCTCGGCACTTTCGTCGCGGATCGGGCTGTAGGTCAGGTCGAGCCAGAAGTCGGATTCCCGGCCCCCGCGTTGCAGGGTAAAGCGCTGCTCGCTGTAGGTTCGCACCTGACCTTGCAGGACGGCGTCGTAGATCGGGTCGGTAAAGTCTTGCAACTCTGGCCAGATCAGGTGTGCCGGTTGTCCAAAGGCGTGTGGATGCTTGCTTCCGGCGAGCAGGGCAAAGCCGTCGTTATAGATCTGCGTCAGTTGCGGACCCCATAGCAGCAGCATCGGCATCGGTGAGTGAATGACGATGTCCACGGCGGTTCGCAGGCTTTGTGGCCAAGTGCTGGCAGCGCCCAGCGGGCTGCTGGCCCAGTCGATTCGGGCGATCAAGGCCTGGGCATCGCTGGCGGTTGGTGTTGCGTTCATCTGGGAGTCCTGCGCCAATTCGCTATAGCTGGCGTCTATTCTTGCACAGGTGGTCGATTGTGGAGGACCCGTCAGGGTGAGCGGTAGGCGACACGGTACCCTGTGGGAGCAAGCTCGCTCCCACCGGTAATCCCATTTCAATCCTGGAGTTCGGGTCTGTTTCGGTACTGCTCCAGCGCTTCGGGGTTGGCCAGCGCATCGGTGTTTTTCACCTTCTGCCCATGCACCACATTGCGCACCGCCAACTCAACGACCTTGCCGCTGATGGTCCGGGGGATGTCCGTCACCGCGACAATCTTCGCCGGCACATGACGGGGCGTGGTGTTGGCGCGAATCGTCTCGCGGATCTGCTGTTGCAGTGCCTCGTCCAGTTCGAACCCGTCGCGCAAGCGTACGAACAGCACCACCCGCACGTCATCCTGCCACTGTTGGCCGATCGCCACGCTGTCGAGCACCTGGGGGACTTTCTCCACCTGGCGATAGATTTCCGCCGTGCCGATGCGCACGCCACCGGGGTTGAGCACGGCATCGGAGCGACCGTGGATCATCATCCCGCCATGGGGCAGTTGTTCGGCGTAATCCCCTTGGGCCCAGACGCCGGGGAACAGGCTGAAATAGGATTGGCGCAGTTTCTCGTCGTCGGGGTCGTTCCACAGGCCAATGGGCATCGCCGGGAAATGCCGGGTGCAGACCAGCTCACCTTTTTCGCCGATCACCGGGTGGCCTTCGTCGTTCCACACTTCGACGGCCATGCCCAGGCTCTTGCCCATGATTTCACCGCGCCGCACGGGTGACATCGGGTTGCCGTTGACGAAGCACGAGACGATGTCGGTACCGCCGGACATCGAGGCCAGGCACACGTCAGCCTTGAAGTCGCGATAGACGTAGTCGTAACTCTGCGGCGACAGCGCCGAGCCGGTGCAGAGCAACGTCTTGAGGCTGCTCAGGTCATGACTTTCACGCGGCTTGATACCGCTGCTTTCCAGGGTCGCGAGGTATTTGGGGCTGGTGCCGAAGACGCTGACGCGTTCGTCGTCGATCAGGTCGATCAGGCGTTGCGGCTCGGGCTGGAACGGCGAGCCGTCGTACAGCACCACGGAGCTGCCTGTCGCCAGCGCCGACACCAGCCAGTTCCACATCATCCAGCCACAGGTCGTGTAGTAGAACAGCCGTTCACCGGGGCCGAGATCGCCATGCAGGCCGTGCTCCTTGACGTGTTGCAGCAACACGCCGCCGGTACTGTGGATGATGCATTTGGGCACGCCGGTGGTACCGCTGGAATAGAGGATGTACAGCGGATGGGCGAAGGGCACCGGGACGAAATCCGGTTCGCCGCCGGGTTCGTAGAAATCGTCCCACAGCGTCACATTGGCCTGGGTGCGGAATTCTTCGATGTGTGCGTGTGGACGTGCGTAAGGCACGACGATCAACTGTTGCAGGGAAGGCAGGCGCTCGAGGATTTCGTTGACCTTGGCGGTCTGGTTGATCTCCTTGCCGGCGTAGCGATAACCGGCGCAAGTCACCAGCACTTTCGGTTCGATCTGGCCGAACCGGTCAACCACCCCTTGGGTGCCGAAGTCCGGCGAAGAACAGGACCAGATAGCGCCAAGGCTGGTGGTGGCGAGCATGGCCACCAGGGTTTGCCAGGTGTTGGGCATGCACGCTGCGACCCGGTCGCCTACACCGACGCCGGCGGCGATCAAGCCATTCTGAAAACCGGCGACCTGTTCGGCCAGTTCGGCCCAGGTCAAATGGTCACGCTGACCGTTTTCGCCAACGGCTATCACGGCGATCGCATCGTCGCGACGCTGTAGCAGGTGTTCGGCAAAGTTCAGCGTTGCACCGGGGAACCATTGGGCGCTGGGCATCTGCGGGCCTTCGAGCAGCACGGCGTCGGGTTGCTCGTGGAAGCGGATGTCGAAGAAATCGACGATGGCCTGCCAGAAGTCCGGGCGTTGCTCGATGGACCACTGGTGCAGGGCCGGGTAGTCGTCGATCTTGAGGTGGTATCGCTGATTGACGAAGCGCCGAAAGGCCTCCATGCGGGTCTTGCCAATGCGTTTGGCGTCGGGTTGCCAGAGGATGTCGGACATGGTTTGCCTCTTCTTTTTTATGCCTTCACACAGGCTGATGTGGAACAGGCTCTTGTGGCGAGGGAGCTTGCTCCCGCTCGGCTGCGTAGCAGTCGCAAATCCAGACAACCGGTTTTTGTCTGTGAGACTTATGGGGCGGCTTCGCCACCCAGCGGGAGCAAGCTCCCTCGCCACAAAAGCAAACGACAGTCACTGCGCCAACCACCCACCATCAACATTCCACGCCGCACCCCGCACCTGGCTGCCGGCTTCGCTGCACAGGAACAACACCAGTTCACCCAGCTGCGGCGGTGTCACGAATTCCAGCGATGGCTGCTTTTCCGCGAGCAAATCATGTTGCGCCTGCTGCGGGTCAACCCCGTTGGCGGCACGATCATCAATCTGCTTCTGCACCAGCGGCGTCAATACCCAGCCTGGGCAAATTGCGTTGCAGGTGACCTGGGTGGTCGCGGTTTCCAGCGCGACCACTTTGGTCAAGCCGATCACCCCGTGCTTGGCGGCGACATAGGCTGACTTGCCCACCGAACCGACCAGACCATGCACCGAGGCAATGTTGATCACCCGGCCCCAGCCCTTGGCGCGCATGCCCGGCAAGCTCAAGCGGGTGCTGTGGAACACCGACGACAGGTTGATGGCGATGATCGAGTCCCAGCGCTCCACCGGGAACTCATCCACCGCTGCAACGTGTTGAATGCCTGCGTTGTTGACCAGAATGTCGACGCCACCGAACTCGCGCTCGGCGTAGGCGATCATGTCGGCAATTTGTGCCGGATCGCTGACATCGGCCGGGTGATGGCCGACCTTGCCGCCGAACTGTTGCACTTGGGTGATCACTTGGGAGGCATCGCCAAAGCCGTTGAGGATCAGGTCGGCCCCGGCCTTGGCCAGGCTGAGGGCGATCCCCAGACCGATGCCGCTGGTGGAGCCGGTGACCAGTGCGGTCTTGCCGGAAAGAGTCGTCATGAATACCTCACACAATGCCAGTGGCGTAGAAGGTGCCGATCACCACGAAAACCGCCAGGGTCTTGATCAGCGTAATACAGAAAATGTCTTTGTAAGCCTCGCGGTGGGTCAACCCGGTGACCGCCAGCAGGGTAATCACCGCGCCGTTGTGCGGCAGGGTGTCCATGCCGCCGCTGGCCATCGCAGCGACCCGGTGCAGCACTTCCAGGGGAATGTTCGCCGCATGGGCGGCGCTGATGAACTGCTCGGACATTGCCGCCAGCGCGATGCTCATGCCGCCCGAGGCGGAGCCGGTAATGCCGGCCAGCAGGGTCACGGTAATCGCTTCGTTGACCAGTGGGTTGGGAATGCTCTTGAGCCAGTCGGCCAGCACCAGAAAGCCCGGCAAGGACGCGATCACGGCACCGAAACCATATTCCGAAGCGGTGTTCATCGCCGCCAGCAGCGCACCGCTGACCGCACTTTTACTGCCTTCGGCCAGCTTGCGGCTGATCGCCTTGTAGCCGAACGCCAGCACCATGAGGATGCCTACCAACAGCGCAGCCTGTACGGCCCAGATCGCCGTGAGTTTGGCGATGTCCGTGGTCACCGGAGCGACCATGCCCGGCAGCGCGAGGCTGTGGGTCTTGCCGTATACCTGGGGAATCCAGTGAGTGAACAAAAGGTTCATGATGCCCACCGCCAGCAGCGGCGAGAGCGCCAGCCACGGGTTGGGCAGCTTGAGGTCGGCGGCGGTTTCCGGTTCGTTGCGCAGGTCCGAACCATAGCCTTCACCGGAGCGCTGAGCCCTGTTGCGCTGGCGCTGGAGAAACAGCATGCCGGCGCAGAACACGAAGATCGTGCCGATCACACCCAGCCACGGCGCCGCCCAGGCGGTGGTGTTGAAGAAGGTGCTGGGGATGATGTTCTGGATCTGCGGGGTGCCGGGCAGGGCGTCCATGGTGAACGAGAAGGCGCCCAGGGCAATGGTCGCCGGGATCAGCCGCTTGGGGATGTTGCTCTGGCGGAACATTTCAGCGGCAAACGGATAGACCGCGAACACCACCACAAACAACGATACGCCGCCGTAGGTCAGCAGGGCGCAGACCAGCACGATCACCAGCATCGCCTGGCGGGTGCCGAGCAGGCGAATCGCTGCCGCGACGATGGAGCGCGAGAAACCGGACAGTTCGATCAGCTTGCCGAACACCGCGCCGAGCAGGAATACCGGGAAATACAGCTTGATGAAACCGACCATTTTTTCCATGAACACCCCGGTGAAAGCGGGGGCGACGGCAGACGGGTCAGTCAGCAGGACAGCGCCGAGGGCGGCAATCGGGGCAAAAAGGATAACGCTGTAGCCACGGTAGGCAGCCAGCATCAGCAGCGCGAGGGCTGCCAAGGCAATGATCACACTCATGGTGTGTCTCCTGGGTTGTTATTTTTGTTGGGTGAAGCCTGGTAGGAGAGGCGTATAGCGAGTTTTGTGCCATATGCTTAAGTTGTTGAAATATAAGGATATATTTAAAGTTCTGTGAGCTGGTCAGGTGTTTTTGTCTCTAGTTTGAGACTTTCTTTGGCAGTGCTGGCCTCTTCGCGAGCAGGCTCGCTCCTACAGTTGACCGAGCTGATCAGTAGAGTGTGGTCTCTTGCAGGAGCGAGCCTGATCGCGATGGTCTGTCTAACAATGGAGATATGTGTCTCTTTATGGAGATTAGGCAATCCCCAACGCCACCATCTTCTTGTACAACGTCGACCGGCCCAGCCCCAGCCGCGTCGCTGCATCAACCACCTTGCCCCCGCATTGCGCGAGGGTGGTTTCGATCAATTGCCGGTCAAATCGCTCCCGCGCTGCACTGAACGTTTCATGGGCAAGCGGTTCGATGGTCAATGGCGCCACGCGTTCCACCGGCGTGAACGTACCAATCGCCGCGCGGATATCCGCGGTCGTCAGGCGCAAGTCATCACTGAGCAGCGCGGCCCGCTCCAGCACATTGCGTAGCTCCCGGATGTTCCCCGGCCAGGCGTGTTGGCCCAACAGTTCCAGGGCTTCGTGGTGCAGTTCATGCTGGCTGCGCAGTTCTTCGAGAATCGCTTCACTGAGCGCCGGCACGTCATCGAGGCGGTCGCGCAGGGGCGGAACCTGGATCGGCAGCACGTTGAGCCGGTAGTACAAGTCGGCACGGAATTCGCCGCGTTTGATCGCGGCCTCAAGGTCCGTTGAGGTCGCGGCGATCACTCGCACATCGCTCTGGATCACTTCGTTGGAGCCCACCGGTTCGAATTCCTTTTCCTGCAACACCCGCAACAGTTTGCTTTGCAGGGGCAGTGGCATGTCGCCGATTTCGTCCAAGAACAGTGTGCCGCCTTGGGCGATCTGCAATTTGCCGGCGCGGCCCCTGCGGTCGGCACCGGTAAACGCACCCGGGGCGGTGCCGAAGAACTCGGCTTCCAGCAACGATTCAGGGATCGCCGCGCTGTTGATGCTCACGAATGCCTTGTGCGCGCGGGGCGAGGCATTGTGGATCGCCTGGGCCAGCAGTTCCTTGCCGGTGCCGGTTTCGCCGAGCAGCAGCACCGGCGATTCGGTGCTTGCACTGCGTCGGGCGCGGCGTTTGACTTCCAGGCTGGCGGCGCTGGTGCCGATGAAGTGGGCGAAGTTGTATTTGGTCTGCCGCGCCCGCAGCAGCGAGCGGGTGGAGGCCAGTTCTTCCTGCATGTTCATGTAGCGCTTGAGCATTGGCGACAGGCTGCGCAACTCGTCGAACAGGGCGAACCCGATAGCGCCGATCACCACGCCGGCATCGTCGTGAATCGGCAGGCGCATGACCACCAGCGGCTCTTTAGAGGTGTCTTGCATATCCAGCAGAATCGGTCGGCCGGTGCGCACCACCTCACGCAGCAGGCTGCCGGGGATCACGCTTTCGCAGGGCTTGCCGATCGCGACCTCGGCCGATTGCAGGCCGAAGCGCCGGGCGTAGCGCTCATTCATCCAGACGATGTTGGCATCGCGGTCGACAATCACCGTGCCTTCACTCGATTGCTCGATGATTTCGAACAACGAACGGATCGCCAGCAGGCGAACGCGCTGGTAGTCCTTGAGGCTTTCGGTGGTGTTCATGGGGGCTGATCCTGATTATGTTTTGCCTGTGCCGGCCTCTTCGCGAGCAGGCTCGCTCCTACAGGGGATTTGTGAACGACACAGATCAACTGTGGGAGCGAGCCTGCTCGCGATGGCCGCGCCTCGGTCCAACTTCATGCAACGGATTATGCCTGCCCCAACATCGCCGCCGCCAACAGCTCCTTGGTGTACGGATGCTGTGGTGAGTCAAACACCTCGTGGCTGGCGCCGCGTTCCACCACTTTGCCGTCCTTGATCACGATCATGTCGTGGGCCAGGGCGCGGACCACTGCCAGGTCATGGCTGATGAACAGATAGGTCAGTCCGTATTTTTCCTGAAGCTGGCGGAGCAGGGCAACCACTTGTTTCTGCACTGTGCGGTCCAGCGCCGAGGTCGGTTCGTCGAGCAGGATCAGCGCTGGCTTCAGCACCAGCGCCCGGGCGATGGCGATGCGCTGACGCTGGCCGCCGGAAAATTCGTGGGGATAGCGATGGCGACTTTGGGGGTCAAGGCCGACTTCGGTCAGTGCCCGGATCACTTCGGCATTGCACTCTTCAGTGCTCAACTGGCTGTGCACTTCCAGGCCTTCGCTGATGATCTGCGCGACCGACATTCGCGGGCTGAGGCTGCCAAAAGGGTCCTGGAACACCACCTGCATTTTCTTGCGCCATGGCCGTAGCTGTTTTTGCGTCAGGCCATCCAGGGCCTGGCCCTGAAAGCGGATGCCGCCTTCGGAGTCGAGCAAGCGCAGGATCGCCTGGCCGAGCGTGGACTTGCCCGAGCCGGACTCGCCAACGATGCCCAGGGTCTTGCCGCGCTGAATATTCAGGCTGATGCCATCGACGGCACGCAACCAGGTCTTGCGCTGGAACAGGCCTCCCCCGACGGGAAACCGCACCTGCAGGTTGTCCACCTCCAGTACGTTTTCGCGCTCGTCCCGGGGCAAGGCTTCGCCCTCGGGTTCGGCGTGCAGCAATACGCAGCTGTAAGGGTGCTTGGGCTCGGTGAAGAGTGTTTCGCAAGGCGCCTGTTCGACGATTTCCCCGGCCTTCATCACACACACGCGCTGGGCGATGCTGCGCACCAGATTGAGGTCATGGCTGATCAGCAACAGTGACATGCCCAACCGCTGTTGCAGGGATTTGAGCAGCAGCAGGATCTTGCGCTGCACCGTCACATCCAGCGCGGTGGTCGGTTCGTCGGCAATCAGCAGCTCCGGTTCGCACGCCAGGGCCATGGCGATCATCACCCGCTGGCGCTGCCCGCCGGACAACTGATGGGGGTAGGCCTTGAGGCGTTCCTCGGGTTTCTGGATGCCCACCAGGTGCAGCAATTCGAGGATCCGCGCTTGCGCAGCCTTGCCCGCCAGGCCTTTGTGCACCAGCAAGGTTTCACCGATCTGTTTTTCGATGCTGTGCAGCGGGTTGAGGGAAGTCATCGGCTCCTGGAAAATCATCGTGATGCGATTGCCGCGCAGTTGTCGCAACTTGCCGGCATCGGCACCCACCAGTTCCTGGCCGCGATAGCGGATGCTGCCCGTCGTCTCGGTATCGGATTGCGGCAGCAGTTGCAGGATCGAGTGGGCCGTCACCGACTTGCCCGAGCCTGATTCGCCCACCAGCGCCAGGCACTCGCCGGGGCGGATGTCCAGGCACAGATTGCGCACTACGGTCTGGCCGCTGAAGGCCACGCTGAGGTCACGGATTTCGATCAGGTTGGTCATCTCTACATTCCGAATCAAGAGCGCGGATCAAAGGCGTCGCGCAAGGCTTCGCCAATGAACACCAGTAAAGAAAGAATCAACGCCAGGGTGAAGAACGCCGTCAGCCCCAGCCATGGCGCTTGCAGGTTCTGCTTGCCCTGGCCAATAAGTTCGCCCAGGGACGCACTACCGGCAGGCATGCCGAAGCCGAGGAAGTCCAGTGCCGTCAGGGTGGAGATCGCCCCGGTCAGAATGAACGGCAGGTAGCTCAAGGTTGCGTTCATGGCGTTGGGCAGAATGTGCCGCACGATGACCTTGCGGTCGGTCAGGCCCAACGCGCGGGCGGCCTTGACGTACTCCAGGTTGCGCCCGCGCAGGAACTCGGCGCGCACCACGTCCACCAGGGCCAGCCAGGTAAACAGCGCCATGATCCCCAGCAGCCACCAGAAATTCGGCTCGACGAAGCCCGACAGGATGATCAGCAGGTACAGCACCGGCAACCCGGACCACACCTCCAGCAGACGCTGGCCGAGCAAATCCACCCAGCCACCGTAATAGCCTTGCAGGGCTCCTGCAGCGATGCCGATCAGGGCACTGACAAAGGTCAGCATCAAGGCAAACAGGATTGACACCCGGGCCCCGAAGATCACCCGGGCCAGAACGTCCCGTGCCTGGTCGTCGGTGCCCAGCCAGTTGACGCTGGAGGGCGGGCTTGGGGCAGGTGTGTTCAGGTCGTAGTTGGGTGTGTCGTCACTGAACGGAATCGGTGGAAACAGCAACCAGCCGCCATCCTTCTTGATCAGTTTCTGCACGTAGTCGCTGCGGTAGTCGGCCTGGAACGGCAGTTGCCCGCCGAACGCCTGTTCGGTGTGGCGCTTGAAGACCGGGAAGTACCACTGGCCCTGATAGCTGACCACTAGCGGTTTGTCGTTGGCGATCAGTTCGCCGCCCAGGGTCATCAGGAACAGGCCGATAAACAGCCAGAGCGACCACCAGCCCCGACGGTTTTTCTTGAAGCGCTCGAAGCGGCGACGCGCCAGCGGTGAAAGCTTGAGCATCAGGCGTTCCTCGCGGCGAAGTCGATACGCGGGTCGACCAGGGTGTAGCAGAGGTCGCCGACCAGTTTTATCAGAAGGCCGAACAGGGTGAAGATAAACAGCGAGCCGAACACCACCGGATAGTCCCGGGATACTGCCGCTTCGTAGCTCATGCGACCCAGGCCGTCGAGGGAGAAGATCACCTCGATCAGCAGGGAGCCGGCAAAAAACACGCTGATGAACGCTTGGGGAATGCCCGACACCACCAGCAGCATGGCGTTGCGGAACACGTGTCCATAGAGCACCCGTCGCTCACTCAAGCCCTTGGCCCGGGCAGTGACCACGTACTGGCGGGTGATCTCATTGAGGAACGAGTTCTTGGTCAGGATGGTCAGTGTGGCGAAGCCGCCGATCACCAGCGAGGTCACCGGCAACACCAGGTGCCAGAAGTAGTCGGCCACCTTGCCAAGGGTCGACAGCGATTCGAAGTTGTCCGAGACCAACCCGCGAACCGGAAACCAGTTCAGCGAAGTGCCGCCGGCAAAGACCACGATCAGGAACATCGCGAACAGGAACGCCGGCATGGCATAACCGATGATGATCGCGGTACTGCTCCAGATGTCGAAATGGCTGCCATGGTGCACCGCCTTGCGGATGCCCAGGGGAATCGACACCAGGTAAGTGATCAGCGTCGCCCAGAGTCCGAGGGAAATGGTCACGGGCATTTTTTCGAGGATCAGGTCAGTGACGGTGGCACCGCGGAAGAAACTCTTGCCGAAGTCCAGGCGCGCGTAGCTGGTGAGCATCAGCCAGAGGCGTTCGTGTGCCGGTTTGTCGAAGCCGTACTGTTTTTCAATGTCCTTGATCAGCTGCGGATCAAGCCCGCGACTGGCCCGGGACTTGCCGCTCATGGCTTCGCCGGAACCGCCGCCAACCGCGGCGCCGCCAATGCCTTGCAGGTGCGCGATGGCCTGTTCGACCGGCCCGCCTGGCGCGGCCTGGACGATGACAAAGTTGACCAGGAGAATGATCACCAGCGTCGGAATGATCAGCAGCAGGCGCCGCAATATGTAAGCCCACATCAGTGCGGCCCTCCGGGTTTGCCTCGGCTGATACGCTCGGCCGTCATCTGTTGGTTGGTCAATGGCGTGGTACTCATCTCCCACCAGCTCTCGATGGCTTCGTCATTGCTCGCTTGCACGTTCGGGATACCGAAGCGGTTCCACCACACCGTCGAGGTGCCCGGCGGGTAATAGTTGGGAATCCAGTAGTAATTCCATTGCAGCACCCGGTCCAGGGCATGGGCGTAATGCAGCATGTCAGCCTGGGTATTGGCGCGGATCAGCCCGGTGATCAGGGTGTCCACCGCCGGGTTCTTCAACACCATGTAGTTGTTGGAACCAGGGTCAGTGGCCGCCGCCGAACCGAAGTAATTGACCAGTTCGCCCCCCGGGGAGGTGGTGACCGGGTAGCCGGTGACGATCATGTCGTAGTCGCGGCTCATCAGGCGATTGACGTACTGGGACGAGTCGATGCGGCGGATGTTCAGGTCGATGCCGATCTGTTTCAACGTGCGTTTATAGGGCAGCAGCAGACGGTCCATGCCGTTCTGGCTGACCAGGAAGGTGAAGCTCAGCGGCTCGCCGTCGGCATTGACCAGTTGGTCGCCATCGGGTTTCCAGCCGGCCTGTTCGAGCAAGTCCAGGGCTTGCAGCTGCTTGTCGCGAATCACGCCACTGCCGTCGGTCTTCGGTGCCTCGAACACCTGGGTGAAGACTTCGTCGGGAATCTGCCCGCGCAGCGGTTCGAGAATCGCCAGCTCACCGGCATCCGGCAATTGCCGGGCCGCGAGGTCGGTGTTGGAGAAGAAGCTCTGCTGGCGGATGTACATATCACGCATCATCTGCCGGTTGCTCCACTCGAAGTCCCACAGCATCACCAGTGCCTGACGCACGCGGCGATCCTGGAACATGGGCTTTTGCAGATTGAACACAAAACCCTGGGCCGGCTGCGGTGCCTCGGTGGCGAGGTGGGCTTTTTGCAGGCGACCATCGCTCAGGGCCGGGCTTTCGTAGCCGATGGAGTAAGCGGTGGCGGAAAATTCGCGATTGTAGTCAAAGGCGCCGCCGCGCAACACCTGGCGCGCCACGTCGGTATCGCCGAAGTACTCGATGCTGAAATGATCGAAGTTGTACAGGCCACGACTGACCGGCAGGTCCTTGCCCCACCAGTCGGGATTGCGCTCGAAGGTGATGCTGCGCCCCGAATCGATCTTGCCGACTTTATAGGGGCCGCTGCCCAAGGGCGCTTCATAGCCGCCGCCACCGGCGAAATCGCGGCTCTTCCACCAGTGTTCGGGAAACACCGGCAAGGTCGCGATATCCAGGGGCAGGGTGCGATTTTCGTTGTTCTTGAATTCAAAACGGATGGTCAGTGGCGATTCCACTTCGACGCTTTTGACGTCAGCGAACTGGGTACGGTAGCGCAGGCTGCCCTGGGTCATCAGCAGGTCGAAGGTGTAGCGCACGTCCTGGGCGGTAATCGGTTTGCCATCGGCAAAACACGCCTTGGGGTTGAGGTAAAAGCGCAGGGACAGGCCGTCCTCGGAGCGCTCCATCTTCTCAGCCACCAGACCGTACACGGTGTAAGGCTCGTCCAACGAGCGCTGGGCCAGCGGCGAATAGAGCAAGCCGTCTATCTGTGTAACGCCGATGCCTTTGTCGATGTAAGGCAAGACATGGTCGAACTGACCGATTTCGATCGCCGAGCGCCGCATCGTGCCACCCTTGGGAGCCTGCGGGTTGGTGTAGGCAAAATGACTGAAGCCAGCAGGGTATTTCGCCGGTTCGCCGTACACGGTCATTGCCGGTTGCGGTGCCGCATTCACACCCGAGACACCCATCAGCAGGGCCGCGGCCGTGAACAGCAAGGTAGGGAAAGCCAGTCGCATTGTCAGCCTTAGAGCCGGGTGGTCGTTAACGACAATTTGTACGCTAGCGGCGCGTCCCTCGCCAGCCGTATTGCGCGTCACAAACACAACGGCCCACCAATAGGCGGGCCGTCGTGTGAATAGCTCAGGCGTCGATCAGTCCTGACGGCTGGTCACTTCCAACAGGTGGAAACCGAACTGGGTCTTGACCGGGCCCTGGACCACATTGATCGGTGCGCTGAAGACCACGGTGTCGAATTCCTTGACCATCTGGCCCGGACCGAACGAACCCAGGTCACCGCCCTGACGGCTGGATGGGCAAGTGGAGTTTGCCTTGGCAACTTCGGCGAAATCGGCGCCAGCCTCGATTTGGGCCTTGAGTTCGTTGCACTTGGCTTCGGAGGCAACAAGGATGTGACGGGCAGTGGCTTTAGCCATGGGGAAATACTCCTTTCAATACTCGATAAAGTGCTGAGCCTACCGGATTCAGTGAGCGATTTCTCCTCAAAGTTCCGTTCCGCGCGGGATCCACGGCAGGTGGCACCTCAAAGGCCGGCGTCCCTCAAACGCCTGGCATGCTGGACATACAGATCAATCGGGTCGACACCTGTGCGCAGCTGGCCGGTCGGCTGGCCAATGGAGTCCAGATGATCCAGCGCATAGTCGGACCGGATAACCGTGCCCAGGTGGGAACTGAAGCGACCGACCAGACCGTCGTTCTCGCTTTCCGTGACGAAGTAACCGGAAAGGGCCCGGCAAAAGGCGTTGAGCGGATCGAGCGCGTAGAGCCCTTCTTCGAGAACATTCGACGCCAGCACGCCACCCCACGAGTAGTAACGAACACCGTTGACCTGTTCGCAGCCCTTGCCGCCCCAGGTGGTGGGCAGTCCTTGCGGGTATTTGTCGTTGAATGCGCCTACGCCTTCGGTGGTCAGCGCATTGAGGGCGGCAATGGCGTTTCGCGGTTGATACCGATTGTCGCTCAAGGTCGCGAGGAAGTCGGCGAACAGGGTCACCACCGTCTCGGCCACATGTTCCGGCAGGCAGCCCGGCGTCAATGCCTTGCGCAGGAAATCGGCCAGTTCCGAACCATGGTTCGGCCCGCTGACGGAGGTGACCGACGCCACGCTGTGTGGCGCAATCGCTGCGGCATAACGTGCGGTCAGTGCGCCCTGGCTATGGCCTATGAGGTTGACTTTGCGTGCACCGGTTCCTTCCAGTACCCGCTCGATCTGTGCGAGCAATTGGTCTCCGCGTATCTCGTTGTCATGGATGGCCGACAAGTGGGGGACGAACACCCGGGCTCCGGCGTTCCTCAGCGCCTGCCTGACGTCGTGAAAGAGCTCGAACTTGCCGATTTTTTCGAAACCGAAAAGGCCGTGGACCAGCAGTATTGGGTAACGAGTGCTTGCATTCCTTTGCATGTTCATACCTTTACGCAGAAGTTCATTGGGACTGCATGGCGCTTCACTCTAAAACACTCGAGGTTGGCGCGATGTATGAAAAGTCCGCCGAAATTTGCGGAAAACGGAATAGAACAAGTGCGAATGCTCAAGAGTGGCTGAAGCCTTTGTCGGAATAGTTCGAGGACTTTTCGCGGCAATCAGCTTGCTGCTGATCAAAGACCTACTTTGCATGTATCGATTTTCCGAGCGGGCCGGAGTGAGAGGCCGACATCACGACTGTTCGTCATGCGGTTAAATAGTCTTCAAGAGCCGGCCTGCTGTCCGGCGTTTATTCCAGGGAATGGAGCGAATGAATGACTGTTTATGAACCCGACACCTTGAATCTCGCGCAGCAACCATTACCACCTCCCATGCTTGAGCAGGCGCAAAACGGCGTTCTGAATCCCTCTGACAAAAAAGCCGTCATCAGGGTCCTGCCTTATCCCGGCATGACCTGCGGCGACAAATTGTTGTTGAGTTGGGCGGGGCTGGATGCCGATGGCCTCGCCTGCAATCACCAGGTGGCGCGTTTTGTCAGTGAGGACCGGGTCGGCGAGGACATAATCTTTGCCGTAGGTAGCGCACATATCGCGGCGCTTGAGGGTGGTTCACTGGAAATCGGTTACTCACTCACGAGCACCCGATTGGCCGAGCCCGTGCATTCCCAAAGGTTGCAACTGAGTGTCGGAGATGTGCAATCGGACCTGTTGCCCGCGACGGTGAACGATGCGGTGGGCAGAACGCTTGATCCGGATTGGGTGAAGGAAGGGGCGATCGTTACGATCAAGCCCTATGCGCGCATGGCGGCGGGCGACTTGGTGCTACTGACCTGGGCGGGCGTTTCGGTCGAAGCAAGTTTCAGTGATGCACTCAAGGTCGAGTCGTTCGCTGTGGGGGACGAACTGTCGTTTTGGGTCAGTCCGGAGTGCATTACGCTCAATCTGGGCTCCTCGGTGTCCGTCGACTATTGCGTCAAGCAGGCAGGGCAGGGTCCTCGTTATTCTGAAGTAACGGCACTGATGATTGGCATCCTGGAGCGGCGACCACTGCGAGCACCCACTGTACTGGAAGCCAACGAAGCTTGGGTGGATCTGCAAGATGCGCAGGATGGCGTGACCGTCATCATCGAAAACGCCAGCGCTGAAAAAGGAGAACGGATCTACCTGACATGCGACGGGGAGAAATTCAATCACGGTGACGACCGCGAAATAACCCGGGACACCGCGGGCGAACCGTTGGTGTTCATCGTTCCCTACCCGTTCTGGAGGGATCATCGAGACTCCGCGATCCGTGTTTCCTGCTCAGTCGAGCGCCTTGACGGTACCCGCCAGCAATCGGGGGTGACACTGGTTCAGGTGCAGTCCCTGATGGGACATTGATTGTCATTTGCCCTCCAGTCTTCGCATGAAGACCGGAGGGCGCATGGAGGATGCTGATTATCGGGCGTTGTTTGAGGCTCGCAGCCGATCTGCCGCCTCAAGCAACAACTGTTCTGTCCCGGCCCAACCGAGGCAACCATCGGTCACCGACACACCGTATTGTAGTGTCGAACCCAACGGCTGGCAGCCCTCGAATAAATGACTCTCGATCATCATGCCGATCAGCGAACGATCACCTTGCAGACGCTGTTCAAGTACCTCCTGGAACACGGCTGGCTGGCGCAGCGGGTCTTTGCCGCTGTTGGCGTGACTGCAATCGACCATGATTCGAGCCGGAATCCTGAGCCTGGTCAGGTCGCTGTTCACCTGGGCAATGCTGGCGCTGTCGTAGTTCGGCCCGCGATGGCCGCCGCGCAATACCAGGTGGGTGTCCGCATTGCCCATGGTTTGGATGATCGCCGGATGTCCCTGGCTATCGACACCGAAATGGCGATGGGGATGGGCGGCGGAGCGCATGGCGTCGCTGGCGACGCCGACACCGCCGTCAGTCCCGTTTTTGAACCCTACCGGCATGCCCAGGCCGCTGGCCATTTCCCGGTGGATCTGCGACTCCGTGGTCCGGGCGCCAATCGCCACCCAGCTCAACAGATCGTCGAGGTAGCCGGCCGCCATCGGTTGCAACAGTTCAGTGGCAACGGGCAAACCCAGGCGAAGCATTTCGCGCATCAGTTCGCGGGACAGCGTCAGGCCGGCGGCCATGTCATCGCTGCCATCGAGGTGCGGGTCGTAGGCAAGGCCTTTCCAGCCAACCGTGGTACGGGGTTTTTCGACGTACGCGCGCATCACCAGCAGCATTTCGTCGCTGACTTCGGCGGAGAGGCGGGCAAGGTTGCCGGCGTATTCGAGAGCTGATTTCGGATCGTGTATCGAGCAGGGGCCGACGATGACCAGCAAGCGGGAATCTTCGCCGTTGAGGATCGCGCGAACCGCCTGACGGTGGGCGGTGACTTGCCGGGTCAGGGCGTTGCTGAGGGGCAATTGCTGTTTGAGATGCAATGAGCTGGGCAGGCGCAGGGTCAGCGCTTCATTGGCAGGGCTCAAGGTGGACAGCGGCAGTGCAGAGACGGACGAGTTCATATTCAAGGCTTCCTGGGCTGGTGGCGGGTTCGTGCCCGCGCGCTCGGCCCTACTGGGGTGTTCGACAATTGGCCGGATTGGCTGCGTGTGTGTGCTTGCCACCTGTGGGTGACCGATCGGAGGCGGCAGGCTGTCCCGAGCGGAGGGTGGTAAATCGCCAGGCGGTAAAACTGTCGTAACGGTAATAAGTGGCGTAGTTCATGTTTTGAATCCTCTGAATGTCTGGTGTGTCGCTAAAAGTCTTGGGGCTGAAAAAACAAAACCCCCGGTCGGGAGGCCGACCGGGGGTTGAGAATTCTCTGGTGGCGACCCGTTTAAAGTGGGCGCCGTGTGGGTATCAGGCGCGCCAGTGGCTAAACCAATACCCAAAATAAAAACTGACCGGAGCACAACCGTCGTTCACCCGGGCAGCCGCAACCGAGCGCAGGGCGCTGGCGGTACGAAGCTGTAAGAGGGTGTTGAACATGGTCTGTCTCCGATGGATGGGTCGAGCTTACTAGAGGCCGGTACGCAGATTCAATCAGAAAATGCTATCGGCCAACGAAGGCACTTTCTATCGCCTGAGTGCCCCGAAGGTTGTGACACACTCTGCGCTTCAACAAACATATCGTCACAAGGACGCATCATGACGGCACTGACCCTCGCCGCCGCGCAATCGATCTCCATCGCCGGAGATCTCGCCGGCAACATCGCCAGACATCAACTTTTCTTGCAGGTGGCTGCGGAGCAGGGCGTGCAATTGCTGGTGTTCCCTGAATTGTCGCTGACCGGATATGAACGGGGGCTTGCGGCGCAATTGGCTGTTGCGCCGGACGCGGCCGTACTGCAACCGCTGCGTGATTTTGCCAAGGAGGTCGGCGTGACGGCCGTCGTCGGCATGCCGATTCGGCTGACGGACACATCGCCGGTGCTGATTGGCGCGATGATACTCGGCGCCGATGGTTCTCTCGCGGTCTACAGCAAGCAACATCTGCATCCGGGGGAGGAGGTGGTATTTGCGCCGGGAGCGGGAGGCGAGCCTCTGACAATCGGCGTGGATACTATTGCGTTGTCCGTGTGCGCCGATTTCAACCATGCCGATCATGCGGCCCTGGCCGCACTGAAAGGCGCTGGCATATATGCTGCGGGTGTGCTGGTCACGGAAAAAGGCTACGACCCGGATACCGCCTTGTTGCAGGGCTACGCCGCTGGCCATTCGATGGTGGTGTTGATGGCCAACCATGGCGGTGCAACGGGTGGTTGGGAGTCGGCAGGACGTAGCGCAGTGTGGGCGTCGGACGGTTCGCTGATTGCGGCCGCCTCCGGTACTGGCAACCTGATGGTGGTTGCCCGGCGCAATCCCGCGGGCTGGACCGGGGAGGTATTGGCGGTGGAACTGGAATGATGGAACGCCAATGGCGTCCGGCAACACCGGATGACCTCGAATTCGCCCGCGAACTGACCTGTAGAGGCATGCTGCGCTACTACATTGAGCATGACCTGTTGTGGCAGGACGAAGCGTTTGACGTGGCCTGGGCCGGGCGCGACAACCGCGTGATTGCATGGGGCGACAAAGTGCTGGGTTATGTCAGCCTGAGCCGTGATGCCAGAGCCTTGTATATCCGCGAATTGCATATCGTCGAAGCGTTTCGTGGGCAGGGCGCCGGATCCTGGGCGATCGATCAGGTATTGGCTCTGGCGCGCCAGGAACGGCGCTCGGCGTTACGCCTGACGGTTTTCGAAAACAACCCGGCGCAAGCGTTGTACGAGCTCAAGGGATTAAGGGTGGTGGGCAAGGACGAATGTTTCCTGAGGATGCAACTGGATATCCCCGGCCTGGATTGCTGCGACACGCTTGCGACAAGCCTTTCAAGATGAATTGAAACTTTTAATCTGACGCTTTCCGCTAGGTCTGCCAGATGCTTTTTGCTAAGGTGTCTGGCAAACCAATAAGACCATATCGCGAGGTGTCTGCTTGATTAGGGTGCTAGTAGTCGATGACCATGATCTCGTTCGTACAGGCATTACACGAATGCTGGCTGACATCGATGGCCTGCAAGTAGTCGGCCAGGCCGAGTCGGGTGAGGAATCCCTGCTCAAGGCGCGTGAGCTGAAACCCGATGTGGTGCTGATGGACGTCAAGATGCCGGGTATCGGCGGTCTTGAAGCCACTCGCAAATTATTGCGCAGTCATCCGGATATCAAGGTCGTCGCGGTGACCGTGTGTGAAGAGGACCCGTTTCCTACTCGGCTGTTGCAGGCCGGTGCGGCCGGGTACCTGACCAAGGGGGCAGGTTTGCCGGAAATGGTCCAGGCCATCCGCCTGGTGTTTGCCGGGCAACGCTACATCAGCCCGCAAATTGCCCAGCAACTGGCGATCAAGTCCTTCCAGCCCACCAACGATTCGCCTTTCGATGCCTTGTCGGAACGGGAAATCCAGATCGCGCTGATGATCGTTGGCTGCCAGAAAGTGCAGATCATTTCCGACAAATTGTGCCTGTCCCCGAAAACCGTGAACACCTACCGTTACCGCATCTTCGAAAAGCTTTCGATCAGCAGTGATGTCGAGTTGACGCTGTTGGCGGTTCGTCATGGCATGGTCGACGCCAGCCTCTGAAAATGAACGACACCTTTGATCCTAGCGCCTTTCTGTCGACCGTTAGCGGGCGCCCCGGC
Source organism: Pseudomonas fluorescens (assembly GCF_000967965.1). Taxonomy (GTDB): domain Bacteria; phylum Pseudomonadota; class Gammaproteobacteria; order Pseudomonadales; family Pseudomonadaceae; genus Aquipseudomonas; species Aquipseudomonas grandcourensis. Next base: position 28,638 of record NZ_LACC01000009.1, on the reverse strand, counting down.
GTGTACCGCATGTTCGACAGCGAAGCGCGGTTGCTCTACGTCGGCAAGGCGAAGAACCTCAAGAATCGCCTGTCGAGTTACTTTCGCAAGACCGGGCTTGCCCCCAAGACCGCCGCGCTGGTAGCGCGTATCGCCCAGGTCGAGACGACGATCACCGCCAACGAAACTGAAGCCTTGCTGCTTGAGCAGACGCTGATCAAGGAATGGCGCCCGCCCTACAACATCCTGCTGCGCGACGATAAATCCTACCCCTACGTCTTTCTCTCCGACGGAGAGTTTCCGCGCCTGAGCATCCATCGCGGCGCGAAAAAGGCCAAAGGCAAATACTTCGGGCCTTACCCGAGCGCCGGTGCGATCCGCGAAAGCCTGAGCCTGCTGCAAAAGACGTTTTTCGTTCGCCAATGCGAAGACAGTTATTACAAGAACCGCACGCGCCCTTGCCTGCAATACCAGATCAAACGCTGCAAGGCGCCCTGTGTCGGGCTGGTGGAACCCCAGGTGTACGCCGAGGATGTACGCCATTCGGTGATGTTTCTTGAAGGGCGCAGCAATGCACTGACTGACGAGTTGTCCGCCGGGATGGAAGAGGCGGCGATCAATCTCGAATTCGAGCGAGCAGCCGAGTTGCGGGACCAGATTGCGTTACTGCGCCGGGTCCAGGATCAACAGAGCATGGAAGGCGGGACTGGGGACGTCGACGTGATTGCCGCCTTCGTCAATCCGGGCGGCGCCTGTGTTCACCTGATCAGTGTGCGGGGCGGGCGGGTACTGGGCAGCAAGAACTTCTTCCCTCAGGTCGGTATTGAAGAAGACGTTTCTGAAGTCATGGCCGCGTTTCTCGGTCAGTACTTCATCAGCAGTCCTGAACGCGACTTGCCCAGCGAACTGATCGTCAATGTGGTCCACGATGACTTTCCCACACTGATCGCCGCCATCGACGAGCTGCGCGGTCGTGAACTGACCATCAGCCATCGCGTGCGGGGTACGCGGGCGCGCTGGCAGCAATTGGCGGTGACCAATGCCGAGCAGGCACTGAGTGCGCGCCTGGCGAATCGTCAGCACATTACGGCGCGCTTCGATGCGCTGGCCGAGGTGCTGAAGCTCGATGAGCCTCCGCAGCGCCTTGAGTGCTACGACATCAGCCACTCCAGTGGCGAGGCGACGGTGGCGTCCTGCGTGGTCTTCGGCCCCGAAGGTCCGATCAAGGCCGATTACCGCCGGTACAACATCGAGGGCGTTACGCCCGGCGATGATTACGCGGCGATGCACCAGGCGCTGACCCGACGCTTCAGCAAACTGAAGGACGGGGAGGGCAAGCTGCCGGATATCCTGCTGGTGGATGGCGGTAAAGGTCAGTTGTCCATGGCCCGCGACGTGCTCGATGAATTGTCCGTACCTGACCTGATTCTGCTGGGCGTGGCAAAAGGCGCGACGCGAAAGGCCGGTTTCGAAACCCTGTACCTGAACGACGCTGCACATGAATTCACGTTGCGCGGCGATTCTCCCGCGCTGCACCTGATCCAGCAGATTCGCGACGAAGCCCACCGGTTTGCCATTACCGGGCACCGCGCCCGGCGTGGAAAAACCCGTCGGACGTCTACACTGGAAGGCGTCGCCGGCGTCGGACCCACACGTCGGCGTGATCTGTTGAAACATTTTGGTGGATTGCAGGAGCTGTCTCGTGCAAGCATCGAAGAAATTGCCAAAGCCCCCGGGATCAGTAAAAAGCTCGCAGAGTTGATTTATGCAAATCTGCACAGCGAGTAGAATGCCCCCTCACCTCGTAGCCAGTTGTGCCGATGAATATCCCTAATCTGATTACCGTTCTACGCGTTCTGCTCATACCGATCTTCATTTTGCTGTTCTACCTGCCTTACCAGTGGAGCTACATGGCCTCCGCCTCGGTCTTCGCATTCGCTGCCGCGACCGACTGGCTGGACGGGTACCTGGCCCGCCGCCTGGAACAAAGCACACCGTTCGGGGCTTTCCTCGATCCGGTTGCCGACAAGCTGATGGTAGCGGTTGCATTGGTCCTGTTGGTGCAGGAACACGGCAACCTGTGGCTCACGCTGCCAGCTGCCGTGATCATCGGTCGCGAGATTGTCGTCTCGGCACTGCGCGAATGGATGGCCGAACTGGGCGCTCGTGCCCACGTTGCCGTATCGAACCTGGGCAAATGGAAAACCGCCGCGCAAATGCTGGCGCTGGTGATCCTGCTGGCCAATCCCAAGGATTTCAGTTTCTGGGTCTTGCTGGGCTACACCTTGCTGATGGTGTCGGCCGGCCTGACTTTGTGGTCGATGGTCCAGTACCTGCGGGCTGCCTGGCCACATCTGAAGACCGACGTTGAAAAGAAATAAAACTTTTTTGAATCAAGGGGTTGACGGGGCTTCTGGATTCTATAGAATGCGCCACACCAAGACGCGGGAATAGCTCAGTTGGTAGAGCACGACCTTGCCAAGGTCGGGGTCGCGAGTTCGAGTCTCGTTTCCCGCTCCAAGTTTGTACGCATTTGATGTCGCGCTACTGACAGCAAATGTTTTGAGGCCGAGTAGCAAAATGGTTATGCAGCGGATTGCAAATCCGCCTACGCCGGTTCGATTCCGACCTCGGCCTCCACTAATAAACAAGCTCCGTAGATCTATGATTTACGGAGCTTTTTTATTTGCAATAGCCTGCAAGATTTAGTCTTGAAAAGGGTATTTGCGAACTTGCTTCACCGGGGCGGGATGTATATATTTCCACCTCTGCTGCACAAGCGTCAGATCTGCCAGATCGTTATCTGGCAAAACCTGGACGCTTCACCGCGCTACCGCCCGAATGGCGAAACTGGTAGACGCATGGGACTTAAAATCCCCCGCTCGTAAGGGCGTGCCGGTTCGATTCCGGCTTCGGGCACCATGAATATCAAGGGCTTGCGTGAGATACCTCATGCAGGCCCTTAGTTTTTTCTTGCCGCAATTCCTATTTTGTAGACGTCACCTTCCTCCCTTTGCGGTTGCGGATGTATTGCTCAGTCATCACTACGGTGGTGTGACCAAGCTGGTCCATTACCTCCCGGATGTTGCCGGTTGACTCAGAAACTGCCCCGTCCGCGGATCGAAGTGGCGCACAAAGTGAACGTGCCTGGAACCGAAGGGCTGATCGCTGACCCCGGGCCCTCTGATCACCTTGAAGCTGTCCATCCGGTGGATCGGTATGAAATGCCGGTTATCCATTGGTACGAAATGCCGGTTATCTATTGGTACGAAATGCTGGTTGTTGATTGGTACGAAATGCTGGTTGTTGATTGGTACGAAATGCTGGTTGTTCATTGGTACGAAATGCCGGTTGTTCATTGGTACGAAATGTCGGTTGTTCATTGGTACGAAATGCCGGTTGTTCATTGGTGCGAAATGTCGGTTGTTCATTGATACGAAATGCCGGTTTCCCATATGAAACGGGCCCGTGTGGGAATGGTGGAATTGCCCGCATTGCTGTGGCTGCCCACTGACCAGAACAGCCGGGTAAGGATTTTGACCTGGGCTGCCACCGCTGATTGCCTCCAGGGAGAGGTTGCTTGCCAAAAGCCCCGCGACAAGGAGCAGGAGCTGCTTGAAGATACGCATAGCGCCACCTCCGACGGTCCCCCTACACTAAATTATAGAGCGTCATGGACCCCGGCCTGGACTTGGCGCTGAAGTAGACATCTAGCCAGACGGTGGATGACCAGAAAGTAAGAACCTGAAAATCACCCTGTAATTCATCGTGTTACAGAACGTATGTCCTAATTTTTGCCATATCTCGATACGACCCCGAGAAGATGCCGCAAAAAATCTCAAACCACTGGGTATAAGGCTTGTGGCGGCGTGCCTCGGAAAGAATTGAGGCAGGAATATTCGTCTAAGCTATTGAATTATATGAAGATATCGAATGGACTTAAAATCCCCCGCTCGTAAGGGCGTGCTGGTTCGATTCCGACTTTGGCACCATGAATATCAAGGGCTTGTGTGAGATACCTCATGCAGGCCCTTAGTTTTTTCCGCAATCAAAAAATCCTTTCCGCAATTCGCTAACGACTGCCTCCCTCGCGACATCAAACCTGTTCCTGTGCACTCCAGTGGTCATCGGCTGCCCGGTTCCATGACCACCAGGCACGTCGATCTAATCCAGTGCCCAGTCTTTCGAGCCAGTCCCACATCACTCAGGGCGAGCCTCTCTTTGCACCCCGAGTGCTTTTGGCCGCTTGTAATCCGTAGGGAGGCCGTATCTCGTTCCTGCGTGACAAACCGATGTTAAAAAATGTTATTAATAAAAAATACTTCACATAATCAGATCACTGGTAGATGATCTGTACCAGCCGGTATGACAACCTGATAACACGACAAAAACAGGATGGCCTTGATGTTCAATGAGAACTCGACTCACGTCCTGTATCACAACGTCCCTCAGCTGGTTGGTCCGCACGGTGCTGATTCTGTCTAGCCCTATTCACAACGCGGCCAACGCCTGTGCCTCGCAGGCGGCAGTCGCTGCTTTCCACTGGAGTACCCCATGAATAACAAAAATGTCGGTGTAGTCGGTCTGGGCGCGATGGGGCTGGGCATTGCCCGCTCGTTGTTGCGCAGCGGTTTTAATGTGCATGCCTGTGATGTGCGCACTGTCGTAACGGAGCAGTTCGCCGGGGAGGGCGGTGTGGCTTGCCTGTCACCGTCGCACATGGCCGCTGAGTGTGACGTGATCATTACCGTGGTGGTCAACGCCGAGCAGACCGAGACCGTATTGTTTGGTGAGGGTGGAGCCGTGGCCTCTCTGCGGCCGGGCAGCCTGGTGATCGGCTGCGCTACAGTCGCTCCGACCTACGCCGTGGATCTTGGCCAGCGCCTGGCCGCACTGGGCCTGCTGTATCTGGATGCACCGATTTCCGGTGGCGCGGCGAAGGCTGCCGCTGGCGAGATGACCATGATGACCTCGGGCCCGGCCGACGCCTACGCCAAGGCTGAGTCGATCCTGGCTGGCATGGCCGGTAAGGTGTATCGCCTGGGTGACGTCCATGGCCTGGGTTCGAAGGTCAAGATCATCAATCAACTGCTGGCCGGGGTGCATATTGCCGCTTCTGCCGAAGCCATGGCGCTGGGCCTGCGTGAAGGGGTCGATGCCGATGCGCTGTATGAGGTGATCACCCACAGCGCCGGTAATTCCTGGATGTTCGAAAACCGCGTGCCGCACATTCTCAAGGCGGACTACACGCCGTTGTCCGCGGTGGATATTTTCGTCAAGGACCTGGGCCTGGTGCTGGATACCGCCCGGGCCAGCAAATTCCCGTTGCCGCTGTCGGCCACCGCTCACCAGATGTTCATGCAGGCATCCAGTGCCGGCTTCGGCCGTGAGGACGACTCGGCGGTAATCAAGATTTTCCCTGGCATCGAATTGCCGACTGCCAAGCCTGAGCCTGTTTGAGGAACACCCCATGACTACCTCCACCGCACGCCCGTTACTGGGCTGCATCGCCGACGATTTCACCGGCGCCACGGACCTGGCCAACATGCTGGTACGCGGCGGTATGCGCACCGTGCAAAGCATTGGTATCCCGAGCGCGGAAGTTGCGGCCGGGCTTGATGCCGATGCGATTGTCATTGCCCTGAAGTCGCGTACTACGCCGGTCGCCGAAGCAGTCGAGCAGTCCCTCGCCGCGCTGGCCTGGCTGCGTGAACAAGGCTGCGAGCAGATTTTTTTCAAGTATTGCTCGACGTTCGACTCCACCGCGGCCGGCAATATCGGCCAGGTCAGCGAAGCACTGCTGGCCGCACTGGGTAGCGACTTTACCCTTGCGTGCCCGGCGTTCCCGGAGAATGGCCGGACGATCTTTCGCGGCCATCTGTTTGTGCAGGATCAACTGCTCAGCGAGTCGGGCATGCAGAACCATCCGCTGACGCCAATGACCGATGCCAATCTGGTGCGCGTCCTGCAATCGCAGACCCGCCTGAATGTCGGCCTGTTGCGCTACGACACGATTGCCCAGGGCGCTGAGCAGGTGCAGGCGCGAATCGCCGAGCTGAGGGCTCAAGGTGTCGGCATGGCCATCGCCGATGCCTTGTCGGACAGCGATCTGTACACCCTGGGTAGCGCCTGCGCCGATTTGCCGTTGTTGACGGGTGGTTCGGGGTTGGCCCTGGGCCTGCCGGAAAACTTCCGTCGTGCCGGCAAGCTACGCGACCTCGACGCCTCGAAACTCCCGGCGGTGTCCGGCGGGGAAGCGGTGTTGGCCGGTAGTGCTTCGATCGCCACCAATGGGCAAGTGGCCGCCTGGCTCGAAGCCGGCCGTCCGGCTTTGCGGATTGATCCGTTGGCCTTGGCAGCGGGCGAAGCGGTGGTGGCGCAAGCCCTGGCCTTCGCCCGTGATAACGAGCAAACCGTATTGATCTACGCCACCAGCTCACCGCAAGAGGTCAAGCTGGTGCAACAGCAACTGGGCGTCGAGCAGGCCGGTAGCCTGGTGGAAAACGCCTTTGGCGAAATTGCACAGGGCTTGCGCCAGAGTGGCGTGCGCCGTTTCGTGATCGCCGGCGGAGAAACCTCGGGTGCTGTGGTTCAGGCCCTGGGTGTACAGCTGTTGCAGATCGGCGCGCAGATTGATCCGGGTGTTCCGGCGACCGTCAGCAGTACCGAGGAGCCTTTGGCGCTGGCACTCAAATCGGGCAACTTCGGTGGCCGGGATTTCTTCAGTAAAGCCTTGAACCAACTCGCCCAGGCCGGGGGTGAAAAATGAGCTGCGCAATGAGCAACGAGAACGCCCTGCGCGAAGAAATCTGTGAGGTTGGCCGCAGCCTTTACGAGCGCGGATACACCGTCGGCAGCGCCGGTAATATCAGCGCACGCCTGGATGATGGCTGGTTGATCACGCCGACGGATGTCTGCCTCGGGCGTCTCGATCCGGCAACCATCGCCAAGGTCAATCTGGCGGGTGAATGGGTGTCCGGTGACAAGCCTTCAAAGACCCTGGCGTTGCATCGCCAGGTCTACGACCGCAACCCGAATGTCGGCGGCGTGGTGCATACCCACTCCACCCATCTGGTGGCTTTGACGCTGGCCGGTGTCTGGCAGACGGACGACATTCTGCCGCCGCTGACGCCGTATCAGGTCATGAAAGTCGGGCATATCCCGTTGATTGCCTACCAGCGACCCGGTTCGCCGAAGGTTGCCGAACAGGTCGCGCTGCTGGCCAACAGCGTTCGCGGCGTGATGCTCGAACGGCTGGGGCCGGTGGTCTGGGAGAGTTCGGTCTCCAGGGCCAGCTACGCCCTGGAAGAGCTCGAGGAAACCGCGCGGCTGTGGCTGATGAGTAATCCCAAGCCGGAACCGCTCGATCAGGTGGCGCTGGACGAACTGCGAGCAACCTTTGGTGCGCACTGGTAACGCATTGCCTTAACACGACAGATCGATAACACAGGCACTACCCGGGAAACGCACAGGGACTCTCGACGGCCCCGGCTTGCCTGAAAAAACAATAACAACAGGAAATCCAAGCATGACTCACCTTCACTGCGGCATGTTCAGATCCAGTGGCAGTACCCTTTCATTTACCCTCCGTGGAGGGCTTGTGAAATGAGCCCGTTAATCCTGATGGTTACCGCTGGGGCAGGCATCGCGCTGTTGTTGTTCCTGGTGCTCAAGTACAAGTTCCAGCCCTTCGTGGCCTTGATGCTGGTGAGCATTCTGGTGGCGCTGGTGGCCGGGGTGAAACCGGCCGATCTGGTTGCCACCATCGAAGGCGGCATGGGCAAGACCCTGGGTCATATCGCAATCATCATTGCCCTGGGCGCGATGATCGGGCGGATCATCGAGCTTTCCGGTGGTGCCGAGGCGCTGGCCAAGACGCTGATCACCCGTTTCGGCAACCGGCGTACGCCCCTGGCGTTGACGATTGCCGGCTTCATGGTCGGGGTGCCGGTATTTTTCGAGGTTGGCGTGATCATCCTCATGCCGTTGGCCTATGGTATTGCCCGGCGTGCGCGCAAGCCGCTGTTGGTGTTTGCGTTGCCGATGTGTGCTGCGTTGTTGACCGTACACGCCTTTTTGCCACCGCACCCGGGTGCAGTGGCCGCTGCCAGCCAATTGGGCGCGGACCTGGGCCGCGTGCTGATGTTCGGTTTGCCGATCACCGCGTTCCTTTGCTATGTCGGCTACCGCGTGGCCGGGCGCATGACCCGTCGGGCGTACCCGATGACCGACGATATTCGTGCCGAGGTCTATGGCCCGCATGTCACCAACGAGGATCTGGCTGCCTGGTCCAATGGCAACGACATCAGCGCTGATCGAGCGGCTGAAGCCGTATCACACATGGGCCTGGAAGAGTCGACCAGCAGCATCGTTTCCAAATTGCCGCCGGCCCCCGCACCGGGTTTTGGCCTGATCGTCAGCCTGATCCTGCTGCCGATCATTCTGATTCTGCTGGGGACTCTGTCTACCTCGTTGCTGCCTGCCGAATCGACTCTGCGCGGCATCATGACCGTGCTCGGTGCGCCGCTGGTGGCGCTGCTGATCGACACCTTGCTGTGTGCCTGGCTGCTGGGTTCGCGTCGGGGCTGGAGCCGCACTCAGGTGTCCGACGTGATCGGTTCGGCCTTGCCTGGTGTGGCCATGGTGATCCTGATTGCCGGTGCCGGCGGTGTGTTCGGCAAGGTGCTGGTGGATACCGGAATCGGTGCCGTGGTCTCCGACATGCTGCGCACCACCGGTCTGCCGGTGCTGGCCCTGGGCTTTCTGCTGACCATGTTGTTGCGCGCGGTGCAGGGCTCGACCACGGTGGCGCTGGTGACCACTGCCGGCATCATCAGCCCGCTGATTGCGACCCTCGATCTCACCCCGAACCACATGGCCTTGCTGTGCCTGGCCATGGGCGGTGGCGGGTTGGCCATGTCCCATATCAATGACGCCGGTTACTGGATCTTCACCAAGCTGTCAGGCCTGAACGTGGCCGACGGTCTGCGCACCTGGACGGTGATGACCACTTTGCTCGGCACCTTGGGTTTCTGTATTACCCTGCTGATCTGGCCCTTTGTCTAACCCTTTATCTCAGGAGCTACCATGCCTCGTTTTGCTGCCAACCTCAGCATGCTCTACCCGGAACATGAGTTTCTGGATCGCTTCGCCGCCGCTGCCTCTGACGGTTTCGAAGCGGTGGAATATCTGTTCCCCTACGACTACGGCGCTGAAGAACTCAAGCAACGCTTGAGCGACAACGGCCTGGTGCAGGCACTGTTCAACGCGCCGCCCGGTGATTGGGCTGCGGGGGAGCGGGGCACGGTGTCGTTGCCCGGTCGGGAGGGTGAATTTCGTAGCGGTTTTGATCGCGCTCTGGATTACGCCGGTGTGCTGGGCAATTCGCGCATCCATGTCATGGCCGGGCTGTTGCCGTCGGAAAGCGATCGCCCAAGGCATCACGGTGTGTACCTGGAGAACCTCGCCTACGCCACCACCCAGGCGGCCAAGGCAGGCGTCACCGTATTGCTCGAACCGATCAATACACGAGACATGCCAGGCTTTTTCCTCAACCGCCAGGATCAGGCCCAGGCCATCTGCAAGGAAGTGGGCGCCAGCAACCTGAAGGTTCAGTTCGACTGCTACCACTGCCAAATCGTCGAGGGTGACCTGGCAACCAAACTGCGTCGCGACTTCGAGGGTATCGGCCATATCCAGATCGCCGGCGTGCCGGATCGGCATGAACCGGACCTGGGGGAAGTCAATTATCCCTATCTGTTCGAGCTGATCGACCAGTTGGGTTATGACGGCTGGGTAGGGTGCGAATATCGGCCACGAGGCAACACGTCTGCCGGCTTGCAGTGGTTGCGCGACTGGAAAGCGCGGGCACTATAGGGAAGGGTGGCGACGGGCTCCACTGGATGCAGGAACCCGTCGTTTCACGCTGGTGTGTTGTCAGCCGGCAACAACAACTCGACACCCTGCTTGCGGATGCCATCGGCCGCCGCAGGGGTCAATGCGTCGTCGCTGAGGATGATGTCGAACTGCTCGAGTCCGGCGATCCTGTACATGCTGAAGGTGCCGTATTTCGAGCTGCTGGCCACCAGCACCACTTGCGAAGCCGATTGCATCGCGGCTTGCTTGACCTCAACCTTCAGCGCCGAAGGGGTTGTGAGGCCGCGCCGCAAATCCCAGGAGCTGGTCGATATGAACGCGATGTCGGTGACCACCTGACGCAAAGTGGCAACCGCCAGGCCGCCCACGCACGATTGATTGGAGTGATCCAGCTGTCCTCCGGTATGAATCACCGTGACATGGGGCGCTTCGATCAGTGCCTGGACAATGCCGAAGTCATTGGTCACCACGGTCATGCCGGACAGCGCCTTGATGTAGGGGACGATTTCCAGCGTGCTGGTTCCCGCATCCAGGTAAATCGTCATGTCGGCATGCAGCAGCCGGGCAGCGAGCCTGGCCATGGCCTGTTTCTGCGGCAACTCCACCACCGCCTTGATCTGATGGCTGGGTTCGCTGTGCAGCTGGCTGGCGATCCGCACCCCACCCGTTACCGAGTAAGCACGACCTTCCTGCTCCAGCAACGCAATGTCGCGGCGTATGGTCATGTGCGAGCAGTCGAACATTTCCATCAATTGATGAACGCTCAGCACCTGATGCTTGCGCAACTGTCGCAGCATCAATTCACGGCGCTGCTCAGGGATCATCGGTGCGCCGCTTTCGGCGGCGATGTCCTTTTGACTAGGCATTCGGGCTCCAGAATGAAGAAATCCGCAGACAGGGAAGGCGGGTAAACATAGTAGCGAATCTGCCGTCGGATCAGTAGCGCGACGAGGCACCGGGGCGCTTTCATGCTCCGGGCGCAGCTGCCGGGAAATTTCGACACGCTGCTTGAAACGGGCTTTACTGGAACAAGTCGTGCAGATTACCGAGGGCTGCATGTTCTCGGCAGCCAGTACTGGCTGGATGCCGAGTGCAAAACTACCCGTCGAGGTTGAGGACCAGCCCTTGCCCATGTCCCGGTTCCTCCCCGCCATGCTGTTCGCGCTGCTGCTCGTCGGTTGCGCCACCACGCGCTCAACTCACTGGAAGCCACCGATGTGCCGGCGGTGCATGGCGGCTATGCACCGTATCGCAAGACTCTGCTCGAACATGACGTGAAACTCTATGAGCTGCGACGCCAGCCAGACGATCCCGGCCGCAGCTCTTCGTTTGGTTTCAGTGGCGGCTCGGACTCCAGCCTGCACACCAAGGCCATGATCCTGGACAAGAAGAAAGTGTTCATTGGCTCGTTCAATTTCGACCCGCGTTCAGTGTTCTGGAATACTGAAGTCGGGGTGCTGGTCGATAGTCCCGAACTCGCCGGCCAGGTGCGTCAGCTGGCGCTTGAGGGTATGGCGCCGGCCATGAGTTACCAGGCCCGACTGGAAAACGGCGAAATCGTCTGGCTCACCGAGGACGACGGTCGCCTGCAGACCTTGCGCAAGGAGCCCAGCGACAAGATCGGCCTGGAGAAAATGCTCTAGATCGAAATCCGGAGTTCACGCCCACGGCTGTGAGCATTCAATCAGAGCTCAGGGCTTGCGTCAGGTCGCCGTGCAATAGGGACTTACAAAGAAGCCTCTCGATAAGGGTGACGCGGTCAAGCCGGAGGTCTTCTGAGGTTTTTGCCTGCACCTGCCTGACTCAGGCTCCTTGCAGTAAACGGAGGGTACCTATGCCCTTATTCTTGAGGGTAATGAATGAAACAAGGACAAGTTCTGCTGTTGGCTTTGTTGATTATGTTTTTAACGGGTTGCACGACTACGCCGCCAAAAGACCAAGGCAATCTCTGCAGCATCTTCCGTGAGTATCCCGACTGGTATGAGGACTCGCTGCAAATGCAGAGTGAATATGGGACGCCGCTGCATGTGGCCATGGCGATCATGAAGCAGGAAAGCAGCTACGTGGCGGACGCATTGCCGCCTCGTGACTACCTGCTATGGGTGATCCCCTGGGGGCGAGTCAGTTCGGCCTACGGTTATGCGCAGGCTCAGGACCCGGTGTGGGGTGAGTACAGGGACAATACTGGCAACGGTGGTTCGCGTGACAGCTTCGACGACGCGATCATGTTTATCGGTTGGTACACCACTGGCACCCAACGTCAGCTCGGAATCTCCAAATGGGACACCTACAATCAGTACCTGGCTTATCACGAGGGGCGAGGGGGCTTCAGCCGCAATACCTATCGCAGTAAACCGTGGCTGATGCAGGTTGCCCAGAAAGTGCAAAAGCAGTCAGAGGTCTACAGCGCCCAGCTCAAGCAGTGTCGCCAGGAACTGGAAGATGATCGTAGCGGGTGGTTTTAGCGCGGCATCATCGAGGAGCAAGGGCTTGCAAGCGAAAGCGGATGCAAGCCCTTGTTTGTTTCTGCTTCATTAATTTCTATCTTTGATCGTGGTTGCCTGATGCTTTCAGGACGCCGGGCCTGCCTTGCGACGATCGCTGCCGGCCGGATTGCCGGTATCGATCAGTCTTCTTTCCAGCAGTACGTTTTCCAGGGCCTGGCGGTCTGACGGGGCCATCTGATGTTCTCGCTCCTTGAGTTCCAACAGGATCGGGGTCGACCACTGGCGGTAGGTTTGTTCAGCACTACGATTGGGTGACATGGGTTCCTCCTTAATCAGGCTCCTGCCAATAAAGGCGCCGCATTTCGATACGTCCAAAACCCTAGTCGACGAAGCGGGTTACCGCCACTGCGTTACGTCGGACTGCCATTGCCCCAGATGCCCGTAGCGGCAGTGCGTTGTACGTAGTCGCTAAAGTCGCGCGCCGGGCGTCCCAGTGCCCGCTGTACGCCATCGGCCACGGGTGTGTTGCGCCCGTCCAGCACAGTCGTGAACAGATACAACACCAGATCGATCAAGGCCGGGGGAAGTTGTTCCTGTTCCATTGCCTGTCGATAGGCGTCCGGCGGTACGGCAACGAATTCGATGTTGCGATCGGTGGTGCGGGCAATCTCGGTGACAGCTTGAGCAAAGGTCAACGCCCGAGGGCCGGTCAGTTCATAGAGTTGGCCAGTGTGCTCGGGTTGGGTGAGTGCCGCGACGGCACACTCGGCGATGTCTTCTACATCGACAAAGGGCTCGGCGACCTGACCGACGGGGAGTGCGAGTTCACCTTGCACAATGGGCTCAAGAAAGTGTGCCTCGCTGAAATTCTGGCAGAACCAACTGGCCCGCAGAATCGTCCAGTCAATCCCGCTGTCCTGTACGACGCGTTCGGCCTGTTCGGCTTCCACTTCGCCGCGCCCGGATAACAAGACCAGTTTGCGGGCGCCGCTTTTCACCGCCAGGTCGGTGAACGCCTGGATGGTTTCAAGGGCGCCCGGAACGGCGAGATCCGGTTGAAAGGAAATGTAGACAGAATGAACGCCATCGATCACTGCGTCCCAGGTTGATCGATCTTCCCAGTCGAAGGGTGGATTGGCGTCGCGGGAACCCCGGCGGACGGGCAGGCCGGCGGCTTCGAGTCGTTGTGTGATGCGCCGTCCGGTTTTACCGGTGGCGCCGAGGACCAGCGTGATTGGTTGAGTCGTGTTCATTGCGTTCATCTCCATCGGGTAATGTGAGTGATGCTCACGTTTAAAAGATGATAGATGCTCATGTTTTATCGTCAACCCATCAGATCGAATTCCCCGACGTGTGGCATCTGTTGTTGGGCATAGGGAGTGGTGATGCTAAGGTGAGTACATGTCACGTTTTTGATCGGGAATTCACTCGTGCGCAAAAAGCCCTCTGAAACCCTCGAACAGCCTGCTGCAGAGCCGGTTCGACGCAATCCCACGCAACAGCGCAGCCGCGATCGTCAGGAGCGGATTCTGGCCATGGCGACTCAATTGATCGCGGACAAGGGCAGCGATCAACTCAAGATGAGTGAAATCGCCGAGCGCTCCGAGATCTCGATCGGTTCCCTTTATCAGTATTTCCCCGACAAGGGTTCAGTGATCCGTACGTTGGCCGAGCGCTATAACGCTGAGAGCCGTCGTTGCATTGCAGAGGCAATGGAGGCCGTCGAGGATGCTCGGGGGTTGCAGGCTGCCTATTCGCAGTTGCTCGACCTGTATTACGAGATCGTGATGGCTACACCGGTGATGCGTGACATCTGGTCCGGCATGCAGGCCGACAAGCAGTTGTTGCAGCTGGAGCTGGAGGAGAGTCGGGTTGCCGGAGCGCTGCTGGCCCAGGCGATGCTTCGTGTGTATCCCGATTGCGACGAACAACAGGTCGAGGAGTCCGCGTTTTTGATCTGGCACCTGGGCGAGGCAACCATGCGGTTGGCTGTCACTTGTGCTCCCAAGGAGGGGCGAGCGCTGGTCGAGGCGTTCAAACGCATGTCCCTGCGCGAGGTCATGGAGCCGGCGCGCAAGGGCGTCGACAAGTAACGTCTCCTTCGTGACATGTGACCGGTTGACTCCACGTGATCGGGGGCGTTCGATTGGTTTTGCGCAACAAAAAATCCCGACACCAGGCCGGGTTGTGAGAAAGGATGGAAATCCAGCAGGCAGCCAAAGGTTCGGAGACGTCAGTGTCACCGATCATGCTGCCCGAATCGGGCCTGTCCTCGCACCGCGAATCCGTGACGGATCATCTGAACCGAGGCAGAGGCCGGTCGACAGGCTGGAGAGACGACAGCGTGTTCCGGATCAGCGGCGTGTCCTTTTCGATGTCGTTCAGGCGATCACGGATTCTGAGGGCGGTGGGGTGTCCGCCTTGATGATCGACCCAGTCGGCGATTTCCTTGCAGGCTGCGGCCAGGCGGGCCTGACGGGAGTCCAGCAAGGTGAGCAGGGTGGTGATGGACTCTTTTTCGGACATGGGAGACACCTCCGTTCAAGAAACCTGGTGTGGCAGCAAAAAGCCCGCCGGGAGCGAGCTTTCTGCCGAATGGGTTACTGATCCTTCAGCCATTTCAGTATAGACCCGTTAAAAAGTGGTGACACTCCTCAACTTTGTCGGGCTGTCACTTGTGATTTAGCGTTCAACTGACGGCAAACACGCACGGCGTCTTCTTCAACCTCGTAGCCATCGCCGATGAAGCCTTGGGTGCGGGTATCGGCGATGCGATACCAGACCGAGGCATCCGGTGGCAGGTGGCTGTATTCACCCGCACGGCGGCCATGGATGATGATCTTGTTGCAACGCTTCACGACGAAAATGTCTTCCATGGCGTCTCCGCAGCGGATTCGTGTTCAGTTCAACTATAGAAGCCATTGCTGATCGTGCAAAAAATAGGCAGGTCAATTCGTCGGTTCAGGCGCTGACCTCTGCCCGGTGCAGTCGTGCTTTCGGATTTACGCCAGCACCGCGACCGCTTTTATTTGCGCCCAGAGTGGCTGGCCGGGATGGACGTTCAGTTGATCACGGGAATAGCGCGTGATCCGCGCAAGCAGTGGCGTGCCAGCGGCGTCCAGGCGAATCAGCACATGGGCGGCGTTGTCGGCGTTCATCTCACTGACCACGGTGACCGGCAGCCGATTGAGAATGCTGCTGTGCCCGGCATTGTCCAGGCTCAGGCTCACATCCCGCGCCTGGACCTTGCAGCGCAGTGCCTGGCCCACGTCCATTGGCGTATGCGGCACGCGAATTTCGAGGGCGGTGTCGGGCAGTTGCAGGCTCAGCAATTGATAGTCGGCGTCATAGGCGCTGACGCGACCTTCGATCACCACCCCGGCGTCATCGCCCATTGCCAGCGGCAAGTCGAGGCGTGCCAGGGTCTGGCCGATCGGGCCGCTGGCCAGTGCCTTGCCGTTGCTGAGCAACACGATATGGTCGGCCAGCCGCGCGACTTCATCCTGGGAGTGGCTGACGTACAGCACCGGGATCTCGAGTTCGTCGTGCAGGCGTTGCAAGTAGGGCAGGATTTCACTTTTGCGTTGGGCATCCAGCGCCGCCAGTGGCTCGTCCATCAACAGCAGTTTCGGGCTGGTGAGCAAGGCGCGGGCGATGCCGACGCGTTGTCGCTCACCGCCTGAAAGGTGTTGCGGGTGCCGGTCCAGCAAATGGCCGATGCCCAGCAATTCGGTGGCGTGGGCCATGTCGACCCGACGCTGCGGCTTGGGAATGCGCTTGAGGCCGAACTCAAGATTGGCCAGCACCGACAGATGGGGAAACAGGCTGGCTTCCTGGAACACGTAGCCCAGCGCGCGTTTGTGCGGCGCGACGAAGATCCGGTTGTTGCTGTCTTGCCAGACTTCATCGTTGACCTGGATAAAGCCTTGATCGGCCCGTTCCAGGCCGGCGATGCAGCGCAGGCAAGTGGTCTTGCCCGAGCCGGAATGACCGTAAAGCGCAGTGACGCCTCGGCCGGGCAGCTGCAGGTCGACGTCCAGGGCGAAGCCTGAATAACGTAGTTTCAAACGCATATGAATCATCGATCAGCTCCAGCCCGCTTTGGTTTTACGGCTGGAATACAGCGCCAGCAGGACGACAAACGAGAACACCAGCATCGCCCCGGCCAGCCAATGGGCCTGGGCATATTCCATGGCTTCTACGTGATCGTAGATCTGCACCGAGACCACGCGGGTCTTCTCGGGAATATTGCCGCCGATCATCAGCACCACGCCGAACTCGCCGACGGTGTGGGCGAAACCGAGAATGGCCGCGGTAATGAAACCAGGCCGGGCCAGGGGCAGCGTCACGCTGAAAAAGGTGTCCCAGGGATTGGCCCGCAAGGTCGCGGCCACTTCGAGCGGGCGCGTACCGATGGCGGAAAAAGCGTTTTGCAGCGGCTGGACCACAAACGGCATCGAGTACAACACCGAGCCGATGACCAGCCCCGCAAAACTGAACGTGAGAGTACCAAGGCCGAGTGACTGGGTGAGCTGGCCCAGGAACCCATGAGGGCCGAGGGCCAGCAACAGATAAAAGCCAATCACTGTCGGTGGCAGCACCAGGGGCAGGGCGACAATCGCCCCGACCGGGCCGCGCAACCAGGAGCGGGTGCGCGACAGCCATAACGCAATCGGAGTGCCGACAATCAGCAGGATAACGGTCGTCAGGGACGCCAGTTTCAGGGTCAGCCAGATGGCGGAAAAATCGGCACTCGATAGCGACATTTAGATTTCGTAACCGTATGACTTGATGACAGCTGCCGCTTTCGGCCCCTTGAGGTAGTCAACCAGTGCCTTGGCGGCGGGGTTGTCCTTGCCCTTGTTGAGAATCACCGCGTCTTGCTTGATCGGGTCGTGCAGGCTGGCGGGAACGATCCAGGCCGAACCGCTGGTGATCTTGCCGTCCTTGTAGATCTGCGACAGGGCGACAAAACCCAGCTCGGCGTTGCCGGTGGAGACGAACTGGTAGGCCTGGGTGATGTTCTGGCCTTCAACGATCTTGTCCTTGACCTTGTCGGTCAGACCTTCTTTTGCCAGCACCTGGGTTGCCGCCAGGCCATAAGGCGCGGCTTTCGGGTTGGCGATGGACAGGTGCTGGTAAGCGTTCTTTTTCAGCACATCGCCCTTGGCATCGACGTAGCCTTCCTTGGCCGACCACAGCGCCAGGGTACCGACGGCGTAGGTGAAGCGCGAACCCTTGACGGCGTCGCCTTCGGCTTCAAGTTTTTTCGGGGTGCTGTCGTCTGCCGAGAGGAACACTTCGAACGGCGCGCCGTTTTTGATCTGGGTGTAGAACTGGCCGGTGGCGCCAAAGGATGCGACCAGTTTATGCCCCGTGTCTTTTTCGAAATCAGCGGCGATGGCCAGGATAGGCGCGGTGAAGTTGGCGGCGACAGCCACCTGGACTTCGTCCGCCTGGGCTGAGCCGAAGGCGAATACGGCGAGAAGGCTCGCCAGGCAGGTCGGGGCAAAACGTGAGGCACGAATGGTCATGAAACGGCTCCGTTAAAGGCAATTGCGGCAGGGGTAAATCGTTATGTACTTAAATATATAGCGAATTGCCTTTGAACGGAATGTGTTGTCGCAGTATTGTATACAATTTTAACAAAACTGATGCTCAGGAGCGACCTAGCAGCCTCGCTAATCCTTCTTCAGCCAGTTTTCGAGTCAGTGCCTCGCTGGTCAAATCGACGCCGAGGGTAAAGGCCTGGCCGGCCCAGAGGTTGCTGAAGTCCGCTTCACCTTTGGCCCGCAACGGCATCAGCGCGCCACCGGCAAGGGGGAAGGCCGGGGCCTTGGCGCTCATGGGGCCCAGTTCACGCATCACCCGATTGAGGATGCCCCGGGCCGGGCGACCGGTGAACACGTTGGTGACGGCCGTCTCGCTTTCCCTGGCGGTGCGCAAGGCTTTGTGATGGGACGGGCTGACCTTGGCCTCTGGGGTGAACAGGTACGCCGTTCCCACCTGTACCGCCGAAGCGCCCAGCATGAAGGCGGCGGCGACGCCTCGTGCGTCAGCGATGCCGCCGGCGGCAATCACCGGCACTTTCACCGCATCGACGACTTGGGGCACCAGGGCGAAAGTCCCCACCTGACTGCTCAGGTCATCGCTGAGAAACATCCCGCGATGGCCCCCGGCCTCGTAGCCCATGGCGATGATTGCATCGCAACCATGCTGCTCAAGCCACACCGCTTCTGCGACGGTGGTGGCCGAGGACAGCACTTTCGCACCGGTGGCTTTGACCCGGTCGAGCAGGGATTTTTCCGGCAGGCCAAAGTGAAAGCTCACCACTTCCGGGCGAAACGCTTCGACCACTTCGCAGGCCGCGTTATCGAACGGCGCCCGGTTGGACACCGGCGTCGGCGCATCGAAGTCGATGCCGAGCTCCTGGTAGTAGGGTTGCAGCAGGTTTTTCCAGTCCTGTGCGCGTTGCTCATCCGGAGCTGGAGGCTGATGACAGAAGAAGTTGACGTTGATCGGGCGCCGAGTGTGTTGGCGGATGGTTTTGAGCTCTTCGCGCAGTTGTTCGGTGCTGAGCATCGCCGCTGGCATCGAGCCCAGGCCGCCGGCATTGCAGGCGGCAATCACCATGGACGAGTTCGTGGCACCGGCCATCGGCCCCTGAATGATCGGCAGTTCGATCCCGAGCAGGTCAAGAATGCGGGTATCTGGCCATTGGTTCATGTGCTGTGTTCTCCGACGTTGGATCCGGGCAGGGACGGTAGAACAGAATTTGTAACGCAACGACTGGCGCAAGGCCAGTCGTCTTTTCAGCGGTTCAGGCTTTTTCAGCGTCGGTGGAAGCCGCCACCCCCGAAGGAGTGATTCATGAACCGGGACGAGTCGTGATAACTGTTGAAGCGATCATTGCCGAAGGAGCGCGCATCGTATTCCCGGTTGAGATTCTGGACCTGGGCCGTGTTGGCCGAATCAAGACGGGTTGCACCGCCCTGGACCATCGATTGCCAGCCGCTGTCGGTCCTCTTGTAAACGTTGCCATCATGGCCGGCGTACACGTTGTCGCCGACATGCGCCACGCCACCGTTGCGATCATGGATACCACCGTACTGGGTGGTGTTGCCGGTATTGGGGTTGTAGACGGCCCCGCGATTGGCGGTGACCTGGGTGCCGGTGCGGACGTTGCCGGCGGTCACATGCTGGCCGGCGATGGCCCCGCCGTTCGGGCCGACGGCCACACCGCTGCGGCCAGCGGCATAGTTGCCGTTGTAGACGTTATGTACCGCGCCGCGCTGGCCTGCCGCAGCGATGCCGGTACGCGAGTTGTAGGAGGCGCCTACCTGGCCGGCCCAGCGATTGCCGGTCCAGGCGTTGTAACCGCCGCCATAGCGGCTGACCGAAGCCCGGTCGCCCCATTGGCGGTAGATATTGCCGGTCGTGCCGGCCCAACCACTGGGGCCCCAGGCGACGGCGCCGCCATGATAGCCGTAAGCGGCACCGCCCCAGGGCATTGGCGCCGGGTACAGGTGCGGGCCCCAGGCGTAACCCCAGCCGTAATTGCCCCACCACGGATAAGCGCCCCAGCCCCAACCCACGGCGACCGTGCTGCCACCCCAACTCCAGCCGAAGCCGAAGCCGAAGGTCCAGCCCGTCCAGGGTGTGTAGCGCATCGCCACACCAAAGCCATAGGTCACTGGCGGGCCATACCAGACACTGCCCACCCACGGCGTATACGGATAACCGGTGCCATACACCACCACACCGCTGTCAGGGTCCAGCGTCGAACCCTGGTACCCCGGCGTGTAACCGACGACGACCGTATCGCCACTGGCTTCGTAGACTTTCACATAAGTGACGTAGTGCATCGGTGAACTGGGCGGAATCGAATAGATCACCGCCGGCACCGAAGAGGCGACCGTCCAGGGGCCTTGAACCGAGGTGGCCACGAACCAGATACCGTTCTCCACTGCGTACCAGCTTTGTGCATCGACCATGATGATCGGCATTGGGCTGTTGACTACATATTGCAGGGGCGTGCCCTTGATGGCCTTGAGTTGCGGCTCGCCGTCAAAAGTCGGCCTGGTCATTTTCACCTGGCTTTTCTTGATCGCCGAGGTCTGTGGAATGGTCGCTGCAATGGCCGCTTCCTTGGCCTGGGGCGTACCGGCCACCGAGGCTTTTACGTTTTCCTTGGGGCTGTCATCGGGAATGTTGGCGAAGTCCGCCGGCAACTTGTCTGCCCCCACGAAGGTCCAGGGGCCTTTCATGTCACCGGCGCGGAACCAGCGCCCCGAGATCAGCACGTAGCTGTCCTGGTCGCCGATCTCCTTGAAAATATGCCCGGTGGTGTTGGTCACATACAGCAGCTTGGTGTTCTGGATCGGCTGCCATTGCGGCGCGCCGTCTGTGACGATCAGCTCGGTCGGCACCGTGGCGATATAGATCTGCGGAATCGGCGGCTTGGCCAGCGTCGGTATCTTGTCCTTCGGATCGCTCTGGCCTGTCAGCAGGTCAACCTGGTGACCCTGGATCGCAGCTTTCTTGGCTTTTTCCAGCTCGGCCGAAGGCGAGGGCAGTGGCGCATATTGTCCGCCCAGGTTGTCCGCGACCATCCAGCCATCGAACACGTGCAGGTAATGCTTGCCCTGTGCATCCTTGAGCAGCAACGGCCGGGTGTTGATCACCCGCTGCAGCGAGGTGCCATCAACGGGGCGATAGGCAGGCTCGCCATCGATGTACACCAGCAGCGCGGGTACCTCGGACGAAACAATGGTCGGCGGGGTATTTTTCAGCGGCTCGCTGTTGGACTTTTGCTCGGCGGCGATGACGCCGAGCGCAGCTTCGAGCTGGTCGAGGGAAATGGTTTTCGTGCGGTTCTCGGCGTCTTGCTTCACCGCGGCGACCCAGCTGTCAGCCTTGGTGGCGCCGTCGGGGAAGTCGGCCTTGGTGATGGTGTACTGGTCGAGCGCCACCCAGCGGGAGGCCTTGTCGACCAGGGTGTGGGCGCTGAACTGCACGATGCCGTAGGTGGATTTTCCATCGGTGTCCGTGGCCTCCACGGCAGCCCGCGCGTGCAGAGTGTAACCGTCCCAACTGTCCAGTTGTGGCTGGTAGATGGTCAATTTGGTGTCGCCGGCAGCCAGCACCTGTGGCCAACTGGGTGAGGCCGGCGCCTGATTCGCGGGAGGTTGGGCGGGTTGCTCGGCTGCCTGGACGCCGCTGAGCGGAATCATGCAGAGCATCAGTAAAACGGTGAATAAACGCAGTTGAGGCATTGTCAGCTCCATCGACAAGACAGTTTGTTGCGGTACTTCAGGGTTGCGAAAAAGCATAGCTGCCGTCAATGAAAACGCTCGGCGGTTTGCCTGATTGGCTTAAAATCGGGTACGGCAATCCGTGGCCATGTGTTATTTCAAATGCTCCACCACCAGACTGATTCCATTGAGAGGCCGTAATGTTCAAAGGCATTTTGATCGACAAAGACGACAGCGGTTACCGGGCCACACTGCAGGAGATCCAGGACGATCAGTTACCCGAGGGCGATGTCACGGTGCGTGTTGCCTACAGCACGCTGAACTTCAAGGATGGCCTGGCGATTACCGGCAGCAGTCCGGTGGTGCGCAAATTCCCGATGGTGCCGGGCATCGACCTGGCCGGTGTCGTCGAAGCCAGCGGGCATCCGGACTACAAGGTCGGTGACCCGGTCCTGCTCAATGGCTGGGGTGTGGGCGAAGGGCATTGGGGTGGATTGGCGCAGAAGGCTCGCCTTAACGGTGACTGGCTGATCCCGCTACCCAAGGCGTTTAGCGCTGCCCAGGCGATGGCCATCGGTACGGCGGGCTACACGGCCATGCTGTGCATCCTGGCGCTGGAGCACAACGGCGTGACGCCCGGGCAGGGTGAAGTTCTGGTGACCGGCGCCAACGGTGGCGTCGGCAGTTTCGCCATCGCCTTGTTGAGCCGGCTCGGCTACCGGGTGGTCGCGTCCACCGGACGGACCTCGGAGCACGACTACCTGAAGCAACTGGGGGCCGGCGAAATCATCGATCGCGCCACCTTGTCCGAGCCGGGCAAGCCGCTGGCCAAGGAGCGCTGGGCGGCCGTCATCGATTCGGTCGGCAGCCACACCCTGGCCAACGCGTGCGCCAGCACCAAGGCCAATGGCACCGTCGCGGCCTGCGGTCTGGCCCAGGGCATGGACTTTCCGGCATCCGTGGCGCCGTTCATCTTGCGCGGCGTGACCCTGGCCGGCATCAACAGCGTGACCCAGCCCAAAGCCAAGCGCGTGGAAGCCTGGAATCGCCTGGCCCGGGATCTGGACTTCACCCTGTTGCCGCTGATCAGTCACGAAATCGGCTTGAGTGAGGCCATTGAAGCCGCGCCGCGCTTGCTGGCCGGGCAGTTGCGTGGGCGCGTAGTGGTGGATGTGAATCGCTGATCACTGCGACTCGCGCTCCAGCAACTGCCGTTTGCGCTCGACACCCCAGCGATAGCCCGACAGATTGCCATCGCTGCGCACCACGCGATGGCAAGGGATCGCCACCGCCAGGTTGTTCGCACCGCAGGCCTGGGCCACGGCGCGAACGGCTTTTGGTTGACCGATGCGCTGGGCGACATCGGCGTAGCTGGCAGTGCTGCCCACGGGAATCTCCCGCAGCGCTTGCCAGACACGCTCCTGAAACGCCGTGCCGCGTACGTCCAGGGGCAAATCAAGGCCAATGGCCGGCGCCTCGATAAAGCCGACGACCCTGGCAATCAACTGCTCGAATTCATGATCGGCACCTATCAGGTTGGCGCGGCGGAATTTGTCTTGCAGATCGCAGACCAGTTGATTCGGGTCATCGCCCAGCAGGATCGCGCAGACCCCGCGCTCACTCTGCGCCACCAGAATCGCGCCCAGCGAACACTGGCCGACGGCAAAACGAATGTCGTTGTTTTGACCGGCCGCGCGGTAGTCCCCGGGTTTCATTCCCAGCAACTGGTCTGCCGCTTCATAAAACCGGCTGTTGGAGTTGAAGCCGGCGTCATACAGGGCATCGGTCACCGAGCCGCCGTCCGCCAGGCGCTCGCGCACCTTGCGTGAGCGATGGGCATCGGCGTAGCCCTTGGGCGTCAGGCCGGTGACGGCTTTGAACACGCGATGGAAGTGGAAGCTGCTAAGGCCCGCCGCCTCGGCCAATTCGCCCAGGGCAGGCAGTGTTTGCGCGCTTTCGATCTGGCGGCACGCAGCGGCCACGGTGGCGGCATGTTGCGCGGCGAGTTCGCTCTGATCCTTCGTCGCGCGCTTGCTCGGACGATAACCCGCGGCCAGGGCCTGTTCGGCGCTATCGAAGAATTCGACATTCTGTGGTTTGGGCAAGCGCGCATGGCTGCTGGGATTGCAGTAGATGCCTGTGGTCTTTACGGCATAGACAAACTGTCCGTCAGCCTTGGGATCGCGCGCGACCACGGCGGCCCAGCGCGGATCGTTTTCGATGGTGATCTTGGTCGATTGGGTTGTCATGGCGTCACGTCCATTGAGGGGTTGCCTGCACATTAACCATGGGGCGATTCCCACACACTCCGGCGCTTGCGGTCAAATTCGAAGTCTTTATCCAGCGGTACGGAAGGTGAAGTTGATGCGTTGCTCGCCGAGTTTCGGATGATGACCGTCCTTGATCGGCAACACACCGTGATAACGCAGGCGATCGACGCCACCCCAGACCACGATGTCGCCGTGGAACAGGGGGACGCGCTGACTTTTGTCGCCGCGTGCAAAGCCGCCGAACAGGAACATCGCCGGCAAGCCCAGGGATACCGAAACGATGGGGGCTGCGTAGGAATGTTCGTCTTTGTCCTGGTGCAATGACATTTTTGCCCCGGGGATATAGCGGTTGATCAGGCAGGAGTCCGGCGCAAAACCGGTAAACCCTGCTGCCTGCGCCGCCGCTTGTGCCAGTTGGAAAAACACCTCGGGCATCATTGGCCAGGGCCGGCCGGTCTGTGGGTCGTCGCGGGTGTACCGATAGCCGCTGCGGTCCGTGGTCCAGCCGAATGTGCCACAACTGCTCAAGGCAACCGACATGGTGAAACCGCCGGGTGTGACCATTTGCCGAAATGGCGCGGCCACCAGCACTTCTTCCAGGGCAGGCAGCAAGCGCTCCAGCCAGGGCAGGGCGAAGCCCCTGAGTACGTAGGACTGTTCGCCGATCTGCTCGCGCCTGGGCTGTTGCTCGGGCTCTGCATCGGCAAACAGATCGAAAGTCAGCGGATTCATGGGTTCATGATGCATCGTGAAAGATGATTCCAAGGGTATGCCGTTTGCCGCTGTGCAGGCGACTCACGCCGTGACGCAGGGTCACGCGGTAGTAACCGCGAGTCCCTTTGACCGGCCGTTGATTGACCGCAAAGATCAACCCGTCACCTTGCTTCAGGCCGATGACCATCGGGCGTGACTGCATTCGCGGGCGCTGTTCAGTCAGGACAAACTCACCGCCGGTGAAGTCTTGATCCGGGTCTGACAGCAGGATCGCCACTTGCAGCGGGAACACGTGTTCACCGTATAGATCCTGATGCAAACAGTTGTAGTCCTGCGGACCATATTGCAGCAACAAGGGTGTCGGACGGTTCTGACCGGCGGCATGGCAGCGTTCGAGGAAGGCGGGATGGGCTTCAGGAAAACGGTCCGGCAACCCCATCTGTTCCTGCCAGCGATTGGCGATGGGCACCAGTCGTGGGTAAAGCGCGCTACGCAAGCGGGCCACCAGTTCCGGCAACGGGTAGCTGAAATATTTGTACTCGCCTCGGCCGAACCCGTGACGAGCCATCACCACGTGGGAGCGAAACAGTTCGGTTCGAGGGTACAGGGCGCTGACTTGGCCGCAAGCCTTGTGGCTCAGCAGTGACGGGATGACGGCGTAGCCGTCCTGATCAAGTTGCTGCTCCAGCCGGGGCCAGTCCAGCCGGTCCAGATATTGCTCGCTCATTGCCGGGCCTCTTGTTGTTGAGGTGGCCAGTCTGCAAGGCAAGGATGAAGCTGGCACTCCGGTGCTTGCGGTCGAACTGCGAGTGGGAGGCGACGTCCATTGTCGCTCCGGATCGCGTTACAGCGCTTTGCTGACGCTGATGTCGCTGATGACATCGTCCTGCCCATGAAGGGCATCCAGCGCCGCTTTGGCTTCTTCCGGGGTGCCGTTTTCAAGCTGGGCAAACTCGAAGCGGCGCTCACCGTTGAGTTTGTATTTGATGACGTACTTGGTCGTTTGGGCCACGGTTGTATCTGCCTGTCTTGTGTTTCGGGTTCGCTGATCAGCTCAGTTTCGTGCTGGAACGGCGAATGATTTTGATCGAGTGCGTCAGGGTGGGTTTGCGCGTCACGCTGATGGCGCGGTGGTTGACGGTGTCGATCGTGATGTTCCAGAAGCCGGTGCTAGGGGCGGTGATGCGGGCCGGAAAGGTGTCGAATGCACCGCCGTGATAGGTGTGACGGCCGCCATTCTTGAAGCTGCGGAAGTTGGCGTCGTTCATCAAGCGGATGTTGCACATTTGGGAGCATTGAATGACGACGATGTCGTCTTCATTGAGGTGCTCGCGCTGATGGATAAATTTCATGAGGCGCCTCCAGAAGGGCTTTTTCTACAAAATCAAAACGATAGCATGGGCGATTGGCGCAGTTTATCAGCCCGAACGCCTTATTATCCGGCCGCTTCGACAATAAAAAACGCTTATTTCACATTTGATGAGCGATAAAGCAGTTTGTCTCGGAGAAAAATCGCAGTTGCGCTGTCCGAGCTTCTTTATCGGAGGTTTGGTATGAAGTGGGGTTTGTGGTTGTTGCCGATGGCATTGACGATCAGTGGTTGCGCGAACGTCTCGGAGATCAACGAGTCCTTGCCGACGATGAACGTGATTTCCGGCAAGAAGCCCCATGAATACGCGCAATGCCTGAGCGAAAAGCTGGCCGCCAGCCGTGGTGCCTTGCAGATCCAGCCGCACAAGGATGGCTTGCGCGTGATCGTGCCGCTCAAGTACTCCTCCGGTCCGTCTGCCGTGTTTGACATTGAAGAACGCTCCGGCGGCAGCAGCATCAAGCTGCACGAGAGCATGTCCAATGTCCCGGTGCGGCCAAAGGACGTACAGAATGCTGCCAACGAGTGCATTTCCGGCTGATAGACTATCGACCATCAGCACCGATGCCGCCCAAGCCCTGCTTTGGCGGCATCGTCATTTCTGGAGTCGAACATGAAGCGAGAGCAAGTCCGGGAGCGCCATGCAGAGGGTTTGATCTCTGCCACCCACGTGATTCAGAACCCGGCGGAGCTGGGGGAATGGATCGTGTTTTTCAAGAAAAGCGCCGGGCGCAGCTATTTCCTGGTGGATGACAATGATGAAGTCGAGTCCTTCAGCCGCCTTGATGATCTGATCGATACCGTGCGCGGGCTTGGAATCAAATTCGCCGAAATCCATTTGTAGGGCGTGGTGCCTTACTTGCAGATCACCACGACGTTGCGGCTCTTGTAGTTGCCGACGTCGGCGCCGAGGGTCTTTTCGCTCTCCTTGAGCGCGGGGGTGCCATCGGTCCCGACAATCTTGTAACCGGTGCCCGCGCAGGACGCATCGGCCTTTTCGTAGCACGCAGCCCAGGAGTTGGCTTCCCCGGAGCAGTCAATCGATAGACCTTGCTCTCCGTTAGCGAGGTAGGTTTGTTCCGACGTTGCGCAGCCGCTCAGGGCCAATACCGTTAGCAAAGGCAAAATTTTATTCATGGCTTGATCATCGTCAGGGGGGTGGGCTAAGGCTGAGACAGCGCCGTAATCAAAAGGTTATAGCCAAAGGCCACTTCTTTTTCGTTTTTCATAAAAAAGCCCTGCGCCATGGCAGGGCTTTTCCCATCGAGCGTCGATCAGCTCTTGTCCTTGCCGCGTCGCTTGGGTTCCGGGTGCTCAAGCTCCAGCACCGAGGCCACTTCGATTGCCAGGGCTTCGGAAGGGAAAGGCCCGGCGATATTTTCACCGGAGACACTGGCCACCCACCATTGGCCGTCTTTCTCCTGATTGATCAGGAATCCGTTGACGCTTTTTACTGCCGACATCTACTTGCCTCGTTGTCTGGTTCAATCGCGCCATGATACCGCCAAACGCACTCAAGGGGTGCCGATGGGCGTATGGTGATGGGTTTCGGGCGGTAGAAAGCCGTGCAATTGTGCAAGTCTCTGCTATGCATAAGAGGCTGTGCAGCGACCTGCGCACTCTCGCAGGGAACTATCGGCAAGAATATTTCTCTATGTTGACATCGGTTAGCCAGCGCGGGGCATTGTAAGGTGCACGCCGCCTGATTAGACTGCGCCGAAACTCGTACACACAGCCCTTTCAAGGACTTATATGATCAAGAAATGCTTGTTCCCAGCAGCCGGTTACGGTACTCGCTTCCTGCCAGCGACTAAAGCCATGCCCAAAGAAATGCTGCCGGTGGTGAACAAGCCACTGATCCAGTACGGCGTCGAAGAAGCACTGGATGCCGGCTTGAACGAAATCTCCATCGTCACCGGTCGCGGCAAGCGCGCCTTGGAAGACCACTTCGACATCAGCTACGAGCTGGAAAACCAGATCAAGGGCACCGACAAGGAGAAATACCTGGTCGGCATCCGCCGCCTGTTGGATGAGTGCTCGTTCTCCTACACTCGCCAGACTGAAATGAAAGGTTTGGGTCATGCGATCCTGACCGGTCGTCCACTGATCGGCGACGAGCCGTTCGCCGTGGTGTTGGCGGATGACCTGTGCGTCAACCTGGAAGGTGACGGCGTACTGAAGCAGATGGTCAAGTTGTACAAGCAGTATCGCTGCACCATCGTCGCGATCATGGAAGTCGATCCGCAAGAAACCAGCAAGTACGGTGTGATTGCCGGCGACCTGATTGGTGACGACCTGTACCGCGTGCGCAACATGGTCGAGAAGCCAAAGCCGGAAGATGCCCCGTCGAACCTGGCGATCATCGGTCGTTACATCATGACGCCGGACATCTTCAGCCTGATCGAGCAAACCGAGCCAGGCAAAGGTGGCGAGATCCAGATCACTGACGCCCTGATGAAACAGGCGCAGGATGGTTGCGTGATTGCCTACAAGTTCAAGGGCAAGCGTTTCGACTGCGGTGGCGCCGAAGGCTACATCGACGCGACCAACTTCTGCTTCGAGAACTTCTACAAGACGGGCAAGGCGTACTGATCGCTTTCGACCTGCCTGTATTGAAAAGCCACCTTCGGGTGGCTTTTTCATTTGTGCGCCAGGCATGGCGCGTTGCGCGTAAGCGCAACCAGCTTGGCTGTGGTGGCCTCGCTGGTGACTTGGAGGTGAAAGTCCTC
>NZ_LACC01000089.1 GCF_000967965.1 Pseudomonas fluorescens | reverse complement strand
CGCACATCGCTCATCAGCGCCAACTGGTCGATCACCTCGCCAAGGCTGTCCACCGGTTGCCAGCGCAGTTGGTTGAGGAAGTCCAGCCAGGCGTGGGCGTAGTCCTGGAAGTAGCGTTCGGTCAGGCGTTGCTTGAGTTGTTCCGGGCTCAGGTCGGCGGCGAGACGCGCCGGGTTGTCGCTGAGCACCCAGTCGATTTCTTCACGGCGTGCCTCGGCGATGGCGTCGATGGCCGGGCGCACCTGGCCTTCCCAGGCTTGGCGGGTGAACACCCCCGGCACCTCGGCCGAAGTGGCAAACAGCGTCGATGCCTCGGTGTCGCCGACCATCTGCGCCAGGCTCAGC
>NZ_LACC01000088.1 GCF_000967965.1 Pseudomonas fluorescens | reverse complement strand
GCGTCGGTCAGGCCGCGGGCGATGCTGGAGCCGTGGGTGGTGCCGCCGGCATGGCCGTCGCCAATGCTGGCGCGGAACAGGCGAGCGACGTTGGTCGGATGTTTGGGATTGGACAGGTACAGGTCGTTGTTGAGGTTATTGCCGGTGCCGTCGAAAAACAGGCTGATGTGCACGGTCTTGCAGCAGGGTGGCAACACCCGGCGACCGGCCGCGATGCTCAAGGCGTCGTGGTAGTCATGCTCCTGACTGTTCTGGCGATGCTGATTCTGATGAACCTGCGCGGCCCGGGTTGGCAAGCGGCCCTGCAA
>NZ_LACC01000087.1 GCF_000967965.1 Pseudomonas fluorescens | reverse complement strand
GCCACTGAAGATCCCTGTGGGAGCGAGCTTGCTCGCGATGGCTTTGTGTCAGGCGGCATGGATTTTTGATGGTGTACATATCCGTTTCTGCGGTAACGGCCACCTATGGTTCCGCTCTTACAGCGGGTCACTTGGAAAAGCCCCAAGTAACCAAGGGCTCTTGCCCCTGACATTCGGTGCCTCGCCGTGGCTCGGCATGCCCTCGCT
>NZ_LACC01000086.1 GCF_000967965.1 Pseudomonas fluorescens | reverse complement strand
AACGTTTTCCAGCCAATGCCGATCCTGTCGGAAGCTATGGGTCATGACCACCACCGCGGCTCCGTCGACAGCGCTGGATAAGTTAAAAGGCTCGTGGATAGGTGCAACAATGACCTGGCTTGCTCCAGGGAACCGTTCCGGGCGAGCAAAGTGCGCACGCCCGTCCACCACCGTTACATGCCAGTTCAAATCCCTGGCGAACCGCACCAAAGGCTGGGCGTCATGACCCGCGCCAAAGATCATCAGTCGGCGCTGTGGCGCGATGTATTCGAGAAAGACCTCGACTTCATCGGCACCGCTTCCGTAAATCATCAACTGAGACTTCCTGCGCGCAAGGGTACTGCGCAAATCACCCTGCAGGGCGTGTTGAAGCGCTTGGCAGCGGATGCCCTCACACGCGTTCATAAAGGCGTTCAGTCCCATTCGAGCACCGACTCGCACACGGGCTGTTCGGCCCGCGGCTATGACGGTCGCCAGTGCTGCCGGTTGACCGGTGGCCTTCACCCGTTGCAGCACATCGAGCAACAGACTCCGCTTGCCGGCATCATGCCGTTCCAGGAGTACATGCACGGTACCGTTGCAGCCCAGGCCAAACGTCAGCGCCGCGTCTTCATCATCGGCGTCCTCCTCTTCCTGGGCTGCCGTGCTGTAACGACGAACCACTGCCCCGCCGGACTCGGTCAACCACCAGGCCTTCCTGGCCAACTCCTGTTCCAGACAACCGCCGCTTATAGTTCCGACTGTCTGGCCAAACAGTGGAATCAGCATCCTCGCACCCGGACGCCGATAGGCCGAGCCCTCGACCTTGACGACCGT
>NZ_LACC01000085.1 GCF_000967965.1 Pseudomonas fluorescens | reverse complement strand
ACCCTGACCAATCCGGCCGGTACGCCGATGACCGTGACCTTGAGCAACGGTTCGGTCATTACCATCGAAGCGGGCCAGACCAGCGGCAGCGTCAACGTGCCGACTGCGGCCAACGATGTTTATGTGAATGGCAGCACTGTCAGCACCACCATCACCGGTACCACTGGCGGCAACTTTGAAAACCTGGTGCCGAACACCACCCCGGCTGTGACCAC
>NZ_LACC01000084.1 GCF_000967965.1 Pseudomonas fluorescens | reverse complement strand
GGGCTGAGTATCGGCAAGTTGGCGGCAGCTGCCGGGGTGAACATCGAGACTATTCGCTATTACCAGCGACGCGGCTTGCTGGATGAACCGCCAAAGCCGCTCAGTGGTTATCGGCACTATCTACCGGAGCAGGTCAAGCGGTTGCGCTTCATCAAGAGGGCGCAGGCGCTGGGGTTCACGCTGGATGAGGTGGGCATACTGCTGA
>NZ_LACC01000083.1 GCF_000967965.1 Pseudomonas fluorescens | reverse complement strand
CCCGACTACACCGGCCAGAAAGTCTGCGGCCTCACCGTGCACTTCCTGCCCTGCGATGAGCTGCAGGTCACCACCTCCTGCTACGCCTACGGCAGCCCCGAATACCCGATCAAGACCCCGTTGCAATTGCCGGAGCCCTCGTCATGTCCGAAGTAAAACACGCCCCCGTCTGGTACCCGCCGCAGTTCCCATTGCAGGGCCGCTTGCCAACC
>NZ_LACC01000082.1 GCF_000967965.1 Pseudomonas fluorescens | reverse complement strand
AATGACGATCTTGCCGCTGTCAGTGAACTTCACCGCGTTACTCAACAGATTACTCAGCACTTGCTGCAGACGGTTGCGATCCCCAGCGAGCAGAGGCAGATCCGGTTGCAGGCAGCAGTACAGTTCCACGCCTTTTTTTTGCGCCAGCGATACGAAGCTCCTCGCCACGCCCTCAGCCAACTCAACAAGATTGAACGGTTCGGACTCCAGGGTCAGCTGGTTCGCTTCAATCCTGGAGAAATCCAGAATGTCATCAATGATATTCAGCAGGTTACTGGAGGAATGCTCAATGGTGTTCAGATAGCCCCGCTGCTGTTGTAGCAACGTAGTGTTTGCCAGCAGTTCCAGTGTGCCCAGTACGCCGTACAGCGGGGTGCGAATTTCATGACTCATCATCGCCAGGAACGTGGATTTGGCCGCATTTGCCTCGTCGGCAGATGCTTTGGCCGAGACCAGTATCAACTCTGCATTCCTGCGCTCATTGTCATCGCCAAACGAACAAAAAAGCGCAGGCTCATCGTAATAATTAACCTTGACCAAGTGGGCCAAAACACGCATGCGCTCCCCGGTGTCTGGCGTCTGTGCATCAATTTCAAGGGGCCCGGTTTCAGGCATTTCCTTGTCTGACATCATCAAAAAATACTCGCGCAATCCCCAACGCCGTCCATCGTGCTCAACGTCGACTGTTATCAGTTCCCGAGACTGCTCATTCTGAATCAATACTTCGCCATCGCTCATGCGCAATAAGCACAACCCCACCAGAGAGTGGTCCATCACTGTCTGGACCAGATTACGCCCTTCAAACACTTTCGTTGCTTTTTGCTGTGCCGAAGTATGCATACGACGCCGAATGCTTCTTGCTATCCAAACGGTACCCGCTAGCCCTAACACCAGCACACATGACGAAAAAACAATCGCTAGCCAATGGGTTAAAAGCACCTTGGTTAAAGGAACGCCATAAACAACACGCCAATGTACTTGTGGGGCTTCAACAAAAATCAGCAGCCAGGTTCCGTCAATTTCGAAGTTAAAACCGGAGCTATCCTGCACTGCCCGCTGATGAGTCCTCAAGGCACGAGTCCCTTCCAGGGCAGCATCTGCGACAACCAGTCTTTCTTTGGAGTCGAACAACGCCAGGCTCATGCCATATTGCTGTAACCACTCCCGTCCTTCTAACGCTGATATCGCAACCTCACCCATCAAATACGATGCAAGCCTTCCATGTTGATCATAGATGGGCACATAGCACGTAATAACCTGAGTACCATCAACGACACTGGCATGTGCGGCCGTCCAGACACTCCCTTTATTAACCCCCGCACTGCCGGCTAAATCAGCGTCGTCATGAAAAATCGGGGCTCTGACTTCCTCAATATAATCGCCAAGCTCAATCGAGCTCTGACGGGAGCCGTTTTTCCAGTCCTCGGCAGTGTCAAATGAATTGAAAAGCAACGCGTCTTCTGCGGAGATCAGCAATCGCCGTCTGTCTTTATATTTTTCCTGCGCAAATACACCGCCCATATTGGAAAGGATCTTCGCTTGCCGAAAAAACTCATACTCCGTTCCCTTTGGGCTTTTTCCCCCTCCCCGGAGTATGATGCCCCTCCCACTATCATTTATCCCTTCAACGCCGCTGTTAGTAATCACAGGTAGTTCAGCCAGGCTATCCAGCCTGGAAGCATCACTTCTCACCAGCACATCCGACTGAAGTATCCGTGCAGTACTCTCGACAAAAAGTTCTTCTGCATCTGCGCGTAAAAACAGAGCTCTGGCGTGCTCACGACTCCATCTGTCGTATTGGCCAACCGCGTGGAGAAAAACGCCGTGGAGATAAAAAACGAACAGAGCACACAGTACTAACGATGCCAGCGCGGTTGCGCAGCCTGGCAACAGTTCAGAACGCTGAATTTGCCGCTTTTCCACTGCGCCCTCCTCAATGAGTGTGACCAGATCACACGCTGCTCAAAATTCTTGGCGCGGACAACATTTTTCTGTTGTTTCTCGCGACTCACCTGCTAGCACAGCCCTCCAATTCGCAGAAGCTCCCGCTTGAGTCCAGCCAGAGAAACGGGTTTGGCCAGGTAGCCATCCATACCGGCCTGAAAACAGCGCTCTCCTTCATCGGCCTGGGCATTGGCGGTCACCCCGACGATAGGCACTTTGATTCCCTCTGCGCGTAGTCGCCGGGTCAATTGGTAACCATCCAGCTCTGGCATGTTCACGTCAGTTAAGACCACATCGAAGGATTCACCATGCTGCCAGCGTTGCAAGGCTTCACGACCATCCGAAGCCATTGTTACCTGACAGCCCAGTTGCTGCAGTTGTTCGGTCAGTACTAACTGGTTGATGGGATGATCTTCAACGGCCAACACGTGCAACGCCTTGAGTACCGTGGGCGCAAAGACAAGTGATGTACTGCCTCCCAATGGGTCGTTCCCCTCAGCCAGTTGCAAGGCTTGC
>NZ_LACC01000081.1 GCF_000967965.1 Pseudomonas fluorescens | reverse complement strand
TCAGCCAGTTGCAAGGCTTGCAGAATGCCCTGCTGGCTCAGGCTGCTCACATGCCAACCGTCTTCGCGCCACTCAGGTGTTGGCGAACCTTGCGGGTCAAGCCAAACGATGCCTGCAAACCTGTTGCCGAATGTCATTTCTGGCCGGTGCGACCAGGCAACCAACAGCAAGTCATTGTGTACTGACGCGGGTAGCGTTTCCGGCAGGGGCAACGCCTGACCGCCTGCATGTTCGACTAACGCGAGTAACGTTTCACGCTGCTCATTGGCGCCGGCAAACACCTGGACGGTCGGTAGCCCCGCCAGACTGATCGGTTTCAGCTTCCCGGCGATGGGTAGTTCAAGCAATACGATAAAGCTGCTACCCAGGCCCAACTCGCTGACCAGTTCGATTTTTCCGCCCATCAACTCCGTAAGTTTGCGGCAAATCGATAGCCCCAACCCTGTACCGCCAAAACGCCGTGCCGTCGAATTGTCAGCCTGAGTAAACGGTTCAAACAGATTGGCCTGCGACGCTTTACGGATGCCAATGCCCGAGTCCGAAACCTGTATCCGTATATCGAACCGGCCAGCGGCATTTTCAGTGCCACCGATTCGAATGACGATCTTGCCGCTGTC
>NZ_LACC01000080.1 GCF_000967965.1 Pseudomonas fluorescens | reverse complement strand
TGACCCTGGGCAAGGACCAGTTCACCACCACTGTCACCGATGAGCCATCGGGCCAGGGTGACAAGGTCACGGTGAGCATCGCCAGCAACGGCGATGTGCAGGAAAACGTCGCCCCGACCTTCACCGTCAAGGTCGACCAGAAGCTCGATCACGACCTCAAGGTCACCCTGAGCAATGGCGACACCGTCACCATTGAAGCGGGCAAGTTGTCGGCCATCTACACCGCGCCAGTGCAGGGCGAAGACGTCTACAACGACCCAAGCAACCTGAGCCTGACCGTCGATTCGGCCAGCGTCACCGGCAAGACCTTCGAAAACCTGGTGATCGACGGCACGGCGGCTAACGTGGCCATCACTGACACCGTCAGCGAAGTCAT
>NZ_LACC01000008.1 GCF_000967965.1 Pseudomonas fluorescens | reverse complement strand
AAATCTCCTGCGTGATCTTATCGAGTAAACCCATGCACTACGGATGAATGGGGACGGCAGGGACAGCCGATCAGCACGATTGCGCCAAATCAGAACGATCCATCATCCGGACACTGGCAAAAGTCGATTCGTTTCGTGCTTGGTCTAGCGCCGTCAGCGGTCTAGTCGATGACTGCTGCGTAGTCGCAAGCGTTGCAGGCTTGCGACTCAATTCAGTGCTGGAACGCTCGTCGCTTGGTGGAACACCAAAGTACTCGCGATAGCATTTGGAAAAGTGTGGTGTGGATACGAAACCGCATACATACGCCAACTCAATGATCGACAATGATGTTTGCTTAAGCAGTTGTCGCGCTCGAACAAGACGTAACCTTAAGTAGTAGCGTGACGGCGTACAGTGAAGGTATTTCTGAAATAGCCGTTCCAGCTGTCGACGTGACAGATCAACGTATTCTGCAAGGTTGTCCAGGTCGATCGGTTCCTCGAGATTGGCCTCCATCAACGCGACGATCTCCTGCAGCTTAGGCTGATGAGTTCCCAGCACATGCCTGAGCGGAACGCGCTGATGGTCCTGTTCGTTGCGTATGCGCTCGTAAACAAACATCTCAGAGATGGCTGCAGATAATTCACGACCATGATCGCGACCAATCAGGTGCAGCATCATGTCCAGCGGCGCTGTTCCCCCGGAGCTTGTGAAGCGGTTCCGGTCGAGGGTAAAGAGGCTCGCGCTGATGCTGACCCGTGGGAAAGCCTCCTGCATGGCGGCCAAACATTCCCAATGCACGCTGCACTCGTAGCCGTCGAGCAGCCCGGC
Organism: Pseudomonas fluorescens; assembly: GCF_000967965.1. Taxonomy (GTDB): domain Bacteria; phylum Pseudomonadota; class Gammaproteobacteria; order Pseudomonadales; family Pseudomonadaceae; genus Aquipseudomonas; species Aquipseudomonas grandcourensis. The sequence goes on along the minus strand of NZ_LACC01000008.1, from coordinate 143,061 downwards.
TTTTGCGAGCGCCCAGCTACCGGTGCACACACCTCCCAACCGTCTGGATCGACGCGCCAAGGCTTGCAGCCAGGTAATGTGCTCGCGGGTAATCACGCTCTGGACTCCAACACCACCGCACACGATGACAGTGTCCGCCACCAATGGATTGTTCCACGAAGCATCCGGAGTGATCGGCACGCCGTCACTGGCCCAGACAGGCTCTCCATCGGGGCTGAACGTATGCCAGCGATATAGCTCTCGCCCCGACAACTGATTGGCCATGCGCAGTGGCTCTACTGCGGACGCCAGGGAAATCAGTGTGAATTTATCCAACAACAGAAAACCAACGGATTGAGTCGTACCGTCGGACACGGTGGAGTTCGATGACATCGTGGTCATGTCCTCACAAAGAGCGATTACGGCCTGAGACGCAGGAGCTTGTAATACCCCCCTGCCTTGGCGTAGGGAGTATCAGGTTTGGCGCAATACCTCCTTGGTTTTATCCCACTGACGTCACTCTCGCAGCCTGAGCAGGGTGACGCGACGTCACAAGGCCGATAAAGGAAATCGCCAGCGCCAGTCCAATGGTTGTGCTGACTTCGGTACGGTGCTCCGGGGTGATCATCATGACTGCCAGCGCTGCGCAAATGAACGCAATCACCAGCCAGGTCAGCCATGGAAACAGCCACATGCGAAAGCTCAGCTCAACGTTCTGCCGATGCAACATCCGGCGCATGCGCAGCTGCGACACCGAAATGGCCAGGTACACCAGCAAGGCAATCGCGCCGGAGCTGGCTAGCAGGAAGTCAAACAGCCCGGCGGGCATGAAGTAACTCCACACGGTGATCGCTGCGCCCAGCACGGTGCTGGCGATGACTGCTGCCCGCGGTACGCCTTCGGAGGAGGTCGCTTTCAGCGCCTTCGGCGCATCGCCACGACGGCCCAGCGAGTACAGCATGCGCGAAGCAATGTAGATCGAGGAGTTCATGCAACTGGCCACGGCGATCAGCACCACCACGTCCACCATGAACTTGGCGTGGGGAATGTTCATGATCTCCAGTGCCCGCTGGTAGGAGCCTACCTGGGCGAGCAGCGGATCGTTCCAGGGCACCACGGAGATGACCACGAAAATCGACAACAGGTAGAACACGCCGATGCGCCAAATCACCGAACGCGTGGCCTTGGCAATGTTCTGCGAGGGATTGTCGGATTCGGCGGCGGCGATGGTCACCGCCTCAGTCCCGATGAAGCTGAACATGATGGTGATGAAAGCGCCGACTACCGCCGACAGGCCGTTGGGAGCAAATCCGCCATGCTCGGCCATCAGGCCGCTCAAGCCGCTGACCTCCCGTTCGGGCACCCAACCCATCAGCACGGCAAAACCCACGCCGATGAAACCGATGATCGCCACGACCTTGGCCATGGCGAACCAGAATTCGAATTCGCCGTACTTGGAGACACTGAACAGATTGGTGATCACCAACGCAATGATCGACACCAGGGCGAACAGCCAGGCATCGATCTGGGGAAACCACTGGTTCAACACATGGCCGGCGGCCAGTGCTTCGATAGGGATCACCAGCACCCAGAACCACCAGTACAGCCAACCGATGGTGAAGCCTGCCCAACGACCTATTGCCTGGTCGGCATAGGTGGAGAAGGAGCCTGTGTCCGGGTTGGCCACCGCCATTTCACCGAGCATGCGCATGACCAGAACGACGAGCAGGCCTGAGAATAGATAGGCCAGCAGGACGGCCGGCCCGGCAGCTGCAATGGCATGTCCTGAGCCAACGAATAAACCGGCGCCGATAATCCCGGCGATTGACAGCATTGTTACGTGACGAGGCTTGAAGCCCTGCGCCAATTGTCCACTCGAATCCTTGGAGTTCGGGCTAATCATTGGTTTTTTTTTCTCTGCTGATCGACATTTAAGCGAATTGATAGGGGCAACAGATCATCATTGTTGCCTGCTGGGCTTCCTGAAAGAGGCACCCTTCAACCGCTGCAGTTCTTATCAAACCCATCATCGCGATGTGGTTATTTCGATGAAAAGATGCGCCACCTTACCCGGCTTGTCCGACAATTCAGTTACCTGTTCACGCCGCCTCCTTGCCTGATATCGACACATGCCAATTTAGCGTTCACAGCGAAAACCAATCGGTCACGAAATGGCCGGGCGCAATCATATTGTTTTGTAGAGGATTCTGCTAAAGCAGCAACGGATGGGGATAGCCTGGAAGGTTTAAGCGGGCGAGAAGGTTTCGGGACGAGGGCCGTGAGATCTCTCTGGGAAGAGCGGATTGGATGATTGCAGCCTGTCGCGAGCGGCTGAAAACGACCCATAGCTGACGGTGACGAAAGGCAGAAATCGGCTGAGTAGTCAGTCAGATGTGTTTTCGAAATCAGGGGCTGCTCACACCACCGCAGTTAGCTACGAACTCAACAGCTATGGTTTCACTGCGTGATCACCATCAATGTGGGGAGCCTCCGCTGGTTTCTTCTCCGGAACTATAAAACTCACTGTCGTACTGGTGAGGATTTTGTGAGTCGGGTCGGCCACTTCAAGAAGAACCTTGTGCGTGCCGGGCGTCAGTCCAACCAGGATAATCGGGTCTTCGCTGGTGTGCGCCCATGTACCTTTCCAGTCGTCGACGGTCACGTGGAGGTGACCGAGACGTGGTGATACATCAGCAGCCGCTTTGCCAAATACCGGCATGATCCGGGCGTGTTCTGCTCGATACTGGATTATGACAACACCGCGGGCGAGTGGCTCGGCAAGCGGTGGGTAGGCAATGAGTTTTGGCGCAGTCTCATTTTCCAATGGAAGTATTGCCGGTGGGGAATCGGTGTCTGCTAACGCTTGTCCGCACACGGCTGTGCAAATGCAGACACCCAAAGCCAGGGCCAATAGATTTCCGGGAACGAGGGACATGGTGTTTTTCTCCCGTGTGATTTCATTCAAGCCTGGATCAATCCGGGTATTTCCCAGTGTGGTACAAAATTGGTACGAGCGGAATTGAAAGCTGGCGTAACCCGTTGTCTTGATGCCCACAGCCCCCCAGTTAATTATGTGGGGCGCACAACATCAAAGGTGAATCGGAACCGCGGTCCGGAAAAGAAACCGCGGCGACCGATCAATCAGGCGGCGGGGAGCAGGCCTTTCTGTTTGGCGACATGAGTCGCCAGTGCGTCCATCAAGTCCGGGGACAGACAGTCATAGGGTTCCAGGCCGATCGAGCGCAGGCGCTCGCGGATAGCCTTCATTTGGGCTGGCGGTGTGCCGGTTTCGATGATGGAGGACACGAACGCCGCGAATCCCGGCGCAGCCCATCCGCTCTGTGGCGAAAGCTCGGTGTGGACGAAGTCCAGGCCATAAAACGCATGGCCCTTGTTTTCGATGCGCCCAAAGAGATGGGCGTGACACTGCTTGCAGGCGTGGCGCTGGATGGTGGCGGTTTCGTCGACAATCGCCAGTTTTTCGCCGTGGGCAATGACGCTGACCTTATCTCGAGGCACCACGGCGATGACGGCGAATGTCGCGTTTTGTGGTTTCCAGCATTTGCTGCAGCCGCACGCGTGGTTATGCAGGGTTTGTGCGTCGATCTTGACCTCGACCTTGTCGGTCGCACACAGGCATTGCAGGGTGCCACCTGTGAAATTCGCGGCGGCGGGTTGGATACCATTGTCCAGTGCAGGGTGAAGTTGCAAGGTGCTCATGCTGGCGTCTCCGTTTCAGGCTGTCAGACAAAATTGCCTGGGGCCGTGCCCCAGACCGGTAGTTCATCGGAACTCGATGACCGCGCAGATCGATTTGCCTTCATGCATCCGATCGAACCGCGGCGGATTTCGAAAAGGACACAGTGCATAAACGAGCGACCTCCTTCGGTGCGACCGTTCGGTTACCCAGATCAAGAATAGTCTGCGATGCCTAAGTCGCTGCCACTCACATCAGCCAATCAACTCGTGGACCGGTCGCCGGTCTGTAGACCTTCGGCGGCACGTTCTCTTGGGCTCTTCATCAAAGCTCCCTGGAAGGCGAGGGTGGAAAGGTATGCCCGGGGTCTGGAAATGCGCCTGCACTCAATGACCAGTGCCCGAAGTTAACCCAGCATCTGTTCGGTAAATAGCGTCACGGCAATGATGATCATGGTCGCTCCAGAGAAACGACTGACCCACTGAGCGGCGGCTGGGCGTGCCTTTAGAACAACCTGTGAGCCAAACCCGACCAGTAGATAAATAACGCCACAACTGACGGTGTGGACGAGCCCGAGCGCTAGCATCTGCGTCGGTACGGGCCAGGAGGCAGTGGCGTCGGCAAACTGGGGCAAGAGCGCCAGGAACAGTAGGAACACTTTCGGATTCAAGCCGCTGACGCAAAGCCCCTTGAGCGCCCAGCGCAGCCATGAGCCTGACATCTGAACCTCATCGGAGTGGGGGGTGGAGGGACGGGTGAGCATGTTGATGCCCAACCAAAGCAGGTAACCCGCGCCGGCCACCGTCAGCACTGACATGACCCCAGGATGGTTGGCGACCAGGGTGCCAACACCCGCGGCTACCACCACCGTGGCAATCAAGTGGCCGGATAACAGTCCGCCCACAGCCGGTATGACCACGCGATGCTTCAAACCGGCGGATATCGCGTAGGCCCAATCCGCTCCGGGCGTCACGACGAACAGAAACGACACTGCCCAGAAGGCAACAAAGACATTGAAGGTCATGGTGTCACCCGCGCCCGTTCATCAATCAATGCGTTATTCATCATTCCGCCTCTCATATCAAAGGCCGTCCCTCTTGTTTTCTGAAGAGGTGTGCGGTTGTTAATGGATAGAGGAAGATTAATGAAAAGTTGTTAGAATTAACTTTCAAAGATGATCGTATTTGCGTTGCAAAGAGGGAGATTATTCTGCATGGACAGAACTGACCGGAAGATTCTTGCCGAACTGCAAAAGGATGGTCGCCTTTCGGTCACTGAACTTGCCGAGCGTGTGGGCTTGAGCCTTTCACCCTGTCATCGGCGAGTGCGGGCACTGGAGGACTCCGGTGTATTGCTGGGTTATCGCGCGCAACTTGATCCCGGTGCACTGGGCCTGAATTTTTCCGCAATGGTATTTGCCACGCTCCGCGAGGGTGACCGGCAAGCCGTCGAGGCGTTCGAGGCGGCGCTCATTGATATACCCCAGGTGGTCGATGCCCAGAGGTTGTTTGGGGAGCCGGACTACCTGCTGCACGTCGTTGCCCAGGACTTGCCCGCCTTTCAACGGCTTTACGATGAGAGCCTCTCGACATTGCCTAATGTGCAACGGCTCACCTCGACCCTGGTCATGAAGCGGGTCATTCAAGACCGGCCGCTACCTTTGTGATCGGCCCAACGGAAGATAACGATCCTGTCTCTCAAACAGCCTCCCCGCAGGGGGAGGCTGTCATCGTCAGAAGTCGAAGAACACCGTCTCCGCTTCGCCTTGAAGGTGAATGTCGAAGCGGTAGGCCAGCTTCCCGTCAACCGTGCAGCGCCTGGCAATCAGGGATTCACGCCGATGTGGCTGTTCGATCAGATTCAATACGGGGTCCACGGCATTCGCCTCGGGTTCGTCATCGAAATACAGTCGCGTCTGCAGGTGAATGTTGATGCCCCGGGCGAACAGCGACACATTGACATGCGCCGCCATGGGCACGCCCGAGGCATTGTTCACCGAGCCAGGTTTGACGGTTTCGATCGTCCATTCGCCAGCATCGGTAGTGGCGGTACGACCAAAACAGTTGAAGGGTTTTTCCAGATCGAAACCGCTGTCGTAGAGGCCTTCGTGATTGGCCTGCCAGAGTTCCAGGAACGCGTCACGAATCAAGTGGCCGTTACCGTCATAAACGTGACCCAGCAATAGAATGTGCTCACCTGGCGCGCCAGGTTTTGCCATCACATTCCAGATTTCCTGTTCCCGCGGTGGGTTGCCGGCCGCCTCCAGGGCCAGTCCGATATGCACATAGGGGCCGGCTGTTTGCGATGGGGTTTCAGGTAGAAGTTGAACGGGCATATGCAGGCCTCCTCAGCAGTTTTCGAAGTGGGTCTTGCGCTGGCCGCGCAGGACGATATCAAAGCGATAAGCCAGGCAATCCATGGGATTGGCCATGCTCATGTCGAGCCTGGCGATCAGGCTCTGTACCGCGTCCGGATTGGCGATCGACTTGACGATCGGGCACATGGGGATCAACGGATCGCCTTCGAAATACAGCTGGGTAATCAGGCGCGTGGCAATGGACGGGCCACTGATGGAGACATGGATATGGGCGGGTCGCCAGTCATTGGGACCGTTGCGCCATGGGTAGGGACCGGGCTTGACCGTGCGGAAGCTGTAGTTGCCATCGCGGTCGGTCAATGCACGGCCGACGCCACCGAAATTCGCATCAAGGGGCGCCAGGTAACTGTCTTTTTTATGCCGGTAACGACCACCGGCATTGGCTTGCCACATTTCCACCAGCGTGTGTGGGATCGGCTTGCCGTACTGGTCGCAAACCCGACCCGCGACAATGATGCGTTCGCCGATGGGCAGGCCACCGTGATTGAAATTCAGCAGCAGGTCGTTATCGTACCGGCCCATCTTCAGATGGGAAAAATCCGGGCCGCTGGTTTCCGAGACAGACTGGGGAATGCTCACCAGTGCCTGGCGGGGGGAGCGCAGGATCGAAGTCTTGTAGTCAGGTGTCAGGGCTTTGGGATGCCAATTACGGTCACGAATGGCGAAGCGGCTTTCATGCGCATCAGACATGTCGTTTTTCCTATTGTTATGGTTGGTCAGAGGCAAGTACTGCGATGGCAGCGACTTGCAGCCCAGTCTCCTCTTGTGCGGCCCAACCCAAAATTGAAAAAACCGACTTGTTGCATGTCCAAATGGTTATGGATATTTCCCTTCGCGATATTCTTGCCCGACCTCGCGCAGTGCCTCCACGCACCACTGGGCCGCGGGTGTCACCGGCAACACAGGATTTGTGCAGAGCCCCACGGAACCACCGGCTTCACGCATCCCCAGCTCTACCAGCTCACCTAGCTTCAAGTCCTGCCTGACCGCGTCAAACGGCGCGACCCAGATTGCCTGGCTGCATTGGACGTAGCGCCGGCTCAGGGTAATCGACAGGGTTTCCAGGCGTTGGCGCGAGGGGGAGATCCCGTGCTGCACAAACAGGCTGTCGGCGAATTTGCGGATCGTCGTCCCCGCCAACGGTAGTACCACCGGATAGTTTTCGAGGTTGTTATGCCCCGGTGGATCACTCAGCACTGGATGGTCTTTACGTACCACCAGGGTCATGGATTCGCTGTAAAGGTGCTCGAACGTCAACCCGTGAATCGATGGGCTATCGGTCATTCTGCCGACCACCAGGTCCAGCTCGCCGACACGCAGTTGGGACAACAGGTAGGCGCTCGGCCCGGTCACGACACTGACCGCCAGGGCGGGATGCCGGTCGTGCAAGCGGCAGACAACTTCAGGCACCAACAGGCTTTCGACGGTGGAGAGCACGCCGAGTCGTACGGCGATCGGCTCATGCACACCGGAGCGCAAACTGTTGACCCCTTCACGCAGCGATTGCACGCTCGGCCCCGCATAGCGCAAAAAGGCCACCCCGGCCTCGGTCAGCGTCGAGCCCTTTTTGCTCCGCTCGAACAGCCTGGCAGCCAACAGGGATTCCAGTTCCTTGAGGGTTTTTGAAAGCGCCGGCTGGCTGATTGCCAACTTGTCGCAGGCACGTGCCAGGCTGCCCTGGCGCGCCACCTCGAGAAAACACACCAGATGACGGAATTTGATTCGGGTGTCGATGTTCAATCTGCTGCTCCGTCTTCGTGGTGTGGCATTCATTACGCCTGTTGACCGATGCTCGCAATATGGGGGTTATCGGTCAACATTCGGCAGTTCGCAGCCCGGGATCAGTCGTCCCGGTTTGACCGCCTGCTGATAAAGCACCTGCATGGCGGATTCGCCAAGCGGCTCGAACCGCGAGTAGACAAAGCTGATATCGAAATGAGTCGCCTCAACCAGCGGTACGACGATCAGGCCGCTGTCCTGGGCCACGAACTCATCGATGATGGTCAGCCCCATGCCTTGCTTGACCAAGGCGACCGTTCGAGGAGATCGCCAACATGATGACCTGGATCGCCGGCCCCGAGTGCAGCTTCACCACGGGCTTTGTGTTTGACCTCAGTGGCGGGAGGGCCACCTATTGAGAGGCCTGGGTGTCGCGCACCTCACCGCGCTGGAGCTGGCGCCCGACGCGTTGGTACGAGAAGGCGGCGCGCGCGGGTTGGCATGAACGTGCATATCTTGCAGATCCTTGGTATTACCTCACACCCTCTTTTGAACGAGCGCTTCTGGCCGATGGCTGCCTCTGACGAGGGGCAGCTACCGACCCAAAGCGGACTCCCAACGATGACTGCTTTCGGTAACAGTGCCCATTCAAGTATCAATGTCTGAATAAGTACATTTGGGCCGATTCGCGAACAGCTTTCTTTCTGAGCTACGGCAATATCGGTTCGCGTCAATCTGCCAGTACCGATGTATGCAGAACATCAGTACTGGCTTCGGCGCTACTTGACCTCCTCAACCTCATAATTCACATAGCCGAACTCGTTGCTGCGTGCCGCCATGTATTTGCCGTTTTGCTCGAATACTGTGGCCTCGAAGGGGGTGCCGCCGAGTGTTGTCACTAGATGTCCGTCCTTGATTTCATATTTGGCCGGTACGCCAAACTGGCCGTCATGCAGCATGTTCAGGTATTCCCCTTGCGTAGGCGGCTTGCCATCGACGCTGGTGACCAGGCGTTGGCCTTCGGTGCCATAGACGATCTCGAACGTCTGGCCGGTGACGGTATTGCGCACTTTGATGGTTTTGCCCACCACATAGGCTTGCAGCTGCTCGTTGTTGAGCGCTTTGGCGCCTTCGGTTTTCAGCTGATCGATGGTTTTGCCCGCAGCGACAAGCTTGCTGTCCTCAACTGTCGGCGTGTACCAGATCGGCGAAGTCCACGCACGTTCCTGGACGGTGGTCGAGACGTCGGCCGGCGGCGGTACTTGCAGCTTGGCCGCGTCATAGGTGCTCCAGCGAGGGGTCGGAATCTGTAGCACGCGGGCGTAGTAGAACGCGTGCCGGGCCGGATCGAAATCCGGATCGACCCAGACTTTTTTCAGCTCGGTGGCACCAATGGTATTGGTGTAAGTCGCCTTGGAAACATCGACCGTGGAGCCCACCGGTGGGATTTTGCCGGTGGCCTGGTCCAGTTGGCGATCACCGGACCAGGCGACGTCGTAGACCTTCTCGAAGGTCTGGCCGTTTTTAGTCCAGCCCTTGATGATCTGGATTCGGTCGAGGTTGCCATCGTCGACATCCTTGACCGCCCACACCACGAAGGACGGCGTCTGTTTACCCTGTTTTTCCGGCAAGTCGCCGCCCATGGGAACGCCCTTGGCGTAGGCGGCATGCACCCAGTCTTTTTCATTCCACAAACTGCTGTCGAAACCCCAGCCACCAAACATGCGCACGGGGATGCGCACACCGCTGGTGCCATAGACTTCTTTGCGCTTCATGGCATCGAAGATCGATTCACGGGTGTTCTCTTCGGCCCAGACACCGGCCAGACCGGAGGTGCTGGTTTGCAAGGCAATCAACCCCGAGTTCTGTTTGTCGGAAAGACGCGCCGCTGGGGTGCTGTCGGTAAAGCCGTGGGAGCCGAAGTTGTAGCTCTGCGAATAAGGAATCACCCCATTGTGCGAGTCGCTGGCGCCGACCACGCCCATTTTGTAAGGGTTGTATCCTCGAGCTTGCTGCAAAGCCATGCCGTTTTTCCAGGCTTGCCTTACGTAACTGCCATTGATTTTCGACGTGCTGTTGTCGATGCCGAGCAGGAAACTCATGACTTCATAATTGGCAAATTCGTCTGTCGGCGACAGTTCGGGGTGGGTTTCCGAGGTGCCCTTTACCTGGTGAATTTCGGTGAGGGATTCATTGCGCATCCGCGTCTCGGCCCAGGCGGCATCGATGGGGCGCCCACGGTCATCTACGTCCACCGGAAACATCAGGCCGTTGCTGAGGTTGGCATTGTGGGAGATCGCCAGCACTTCGTTGCCTTTTTTGCGTTGATCGTCCATCCAGCCCCACAAATCCTCCGGTTTGTCCGAATCGAGGGCTGTGAAGGGCAGGTCCGGCACCTTCTTCGAGTCGCGAAAAAACACATTGCGGTGCATGTTTTGATTGTTGGGGGCCGAGGTCCATTCATAGGCTACAAACGTGGTGAACTTGCCGGGCTTGTAGTACTTGTCGGCGATGGCGATGTTCTGCTGCCAGATACTGCCGGCAACCTTCGGGTCGATCAGCTCCTTGATCGGGTGGCTCAAGCTGCCGGCGATCCACTTGAACACCCGGTTGAAATCTTCCGGGGTTTTGACAATCAGCTTTTGCGCGATGGGCAGCTTGCTGAAGTCTGACTTCGGATCGTTGGCCAGGGCGATCACGCCCACGTATTCCGAGTGGTCGGTCACGCCATGGAAATCCAGCGGGCGGCCCTTGAGTTGCACTTCAAACCCCATTGGATGCTTGATCGGCATCCCAAGTGAGTATTGGTACGTCTGCTCGGGATCGACCTGGTGGTTGCCGATCAGGTAGGCATCAATCGACCAGGAGCTGTGCGAGTGTGTCTGGCCAAAGTAAACCTCGCGATCCGGGTTGCCCTCTGCCAATGCCAGCGTGCTGACCGTTAACACGGCGCAACCGAGCAGTGTTGGCACGGTGAAATGTGTAGGGTTTTTCATATTCCACGTCTCCGGAATACGGCAATGACAGGGTGCAACTCAGGACAAGAAACTCGAGACTCTTTGGAAAAACCAGAAGGCAGCCAGCGTACCCAACCCGTAAGAAGCAATCGGTCGGGCATACAGGACTGCGGGCCGTGGCAGTCGACAACGCAGCAGCAGTGCGCGCAGGCTCAACACGACGGCGACGAACATCAGTTGGCCGATCTCGACGCCGACATTGAAGGTGAACAGCGCCAGCGGCAGATCGCGCTGCGGCAAACCGATTTGCGCCAGCGCATCGGCAAAACCGAAGCCATGCAACAGGCCAAAACAGAACGCCACCACCCATGGCCACTGGAGGGTGAAACTGGTTTCGTCACGGTTCTTGCGGGCGATTTCCACTGCCAGCAACAGTATGCTCAGCGCAATCGTCGCTTCCACAGGAGGGCCGGGCAGCCGCACCGCACCCAGTGTAGCGAGTGCCAGAGTGACGGAATGGGCGAGGGTGAATGCGGTGATGGTCTTCACCAGCATCCAGCCATTACCCACCAGCAGAAGGAGACCGAAGACGAACAGCAGGTGATCGAAGCCCCCCAGGATGTGTTGGATGCCATGAACCAGAAATGCACCGGCCACCGAGAACGCTCCCGGTGTGGCAGCAATCTCTATCCAGGGTTGCGCAGGGTGGACGAGGGTGGTCGTCAGGCTGCCGTCCAGGCGCGAGACACGCACCAGCACATCGGTGATGCTCGCTTGCAGGCCGATGAATTGAATACGTTGCCCGACCAGTCCTGCGGGACCGGCTTCAATAACTCGACGCTCGATCAGTGAATCGTTCAGTTCGCTTTCCACGGGCTCAACGACAGTGCGCACACCTTCGGCAAACCGGAGCGCAATCGGCAATCGCATGCCTGAAAGCACAGGTGTGCGCCACAGTACGTCATAGCGCCCGGCGGCCGTTTCGTTGAGTTCCAGGTAAGCGGGGCGCGACTCATGGGCCATGGCCGTTAGCCCCACGAGCCAGAGCACCAACAGCAGCCATACCGTGCGCCTCATCACGGCTGCTCCTTGTGTGTGGCGGCAATCGCACCGGCGGAAGCAGGTACCATCACCACGACCTCATAGCGTGCTTTCAGTGCATCGAAATTTGCGCGTTTCGATGCGCTGCGTTGTTCGGACATCCAATCGGACTTGACCTGCTGGGCCACGGCTTCGAAGGGCGGAGGAGGTGATTTGGCCAGCGCATCAATCCACACCAGGTGCCAGCCAAAACCCGACTCCACAGGCCCCACCCAACCCCCCGGCGTTTGCTTGAACAATGAAATGGCGAACGTTGAACCAAAGACCCGCGCCACCTGATCCCGGGATTGTTCCGAGTAGGCGTTTTTAAACATAAAGGCATCGCCTTCACCACTGTTCTTGTCAGACAGCCCACTGAGTGCGGACTGAGCCTGCGCTTGCGCATCCGCACCACGTTTGTCCAAAGCGAAAAACAAATGATGGAAAGTCAAAAGTGGCGGCGGGGCATATTGGTCCTGATGCTGGTTGTACCAGGCCTCAAGTACGCCGGGTGCCGGTTCGTGAAGTGACGCTACATCCTCAGCGAGGAAGTCCATTTTTTGCGCCAGTCGGCGGCGAATAATAGTGTCGTCTTTATCCAGGCCAAGTTTCAGTGCTTCGCGATAGAGGATTTCCTCTTTCACATATTCCTCAATCAGGCCCTGCAACTGTTGCTCCGATGCGGGTCGCTGCCATCGCGCCAGCCAGGAAATCGCGATTCGCTGAACAACTTCAGGGGTGATTTCGATGCGTTGCGGATCTTGATCTAGGTTTGGACGGTGTAAACCTCCGTACAACACAAAGAGTGCAAAGCCGGCGATCAGAAAGTGCAATAACGGCTGGCGGAGGCATCGCTTGATTAACGAGAATCGAGATTCTTTCGCTTCGCAGACGCTTAAGTTCATGACTTATTGCCCCACGCTATACTGCGAATAGTTTTCGCAGCAGGGTGGAGTATTGCCGCTGTACCGGAACTTTCCACCAAGGCTAATCACGATAAGCTCTAAGGCTTAGTAGCAATCGGGTTAACCAATTCCTCAGGGCCGTCCAACCTTGCACCTATACAGCCCGGGACGGAGCGCCCATGTGATGAAAGGACTGCTTGTTTTCGCCGCGATCATCGAGGCAGCCACTGGCGTGGCGCTGATACTTATCCCGTCGCTGCTCGGGCAACTTCTGCTTGGCATCGAACTGACGGGCGTCATCGTCCCCGTGGCCGGCATCGCCCTCATCGCATTGGCCATCGCCTGCTGGCCGGGACCCGCAATGCTCGGGATGTTGGTCTATAACGCAGCCACTACGCTTTATCTCGCCTACGTTGGCATCTCAGGGGAATCGAGTGGGGTTTTATTGTGGCCGGTGGTCGTATTGCACGGGATCATGACGGTACTTTTGATTCGAGCAATGACATGCCAGCCGAGGAACTCACAGACGTAGTCAACGCGTGGCTAGTATGCGTTTTCAGACGCCGGCAAATCCTGCGGTTTTAAGGGGCACGCTCATCTACTCCTGGTCGGTTGCGGTACTCCTGATGATTCGACGCCAGGGCAACAGTTCAATGACTGCTTTTGGCTGTGGATTCAACCGGTCGATGCAACAGATTGGCTAAATCGTTCAGCCGCCAATCATCCGCCCCATGAAAGGCTTCGTTGGAAACCTTTTCTGATAGCGCTGAAGGGCGCACGTGTCAGTAAAACGCGTGCACGGGCTTTCCCTTATGGTTCTAACATGACGTCCGGGCGACCAACTTCATATTCGTCGAAGATCAGCGTCATGGGCCGGCAGTGACCAGTGCCGGATGCCTTCCTGGAATTCAATAATTCGGTGTGTGCTGCGGGGGAGATGAGAGCTTAGTTACCCATCACCTCGTCCAGTGCCTGCTCGAGGGTACTGACCGTGCGCTCGATATTGTGCAGCTTTTCGAGTCCGAACAGACCGATGCGGAAGGTCTGGAAGTCGGCCGGCTCGTCGCATTGCAACGGCACTCCGGCGGCGATCTGTAGGCCGTGGTTGGCAAATTTCGTACCGCTCTTGATGTCGGCATCATCGGTGTAGCTCACCACTACGCCAGGGGCCTGAAAGCCGGCTGCGGCCACGCTTTTGATGCCTTTGCCGGTCAACATTGCGCGCACCCGATCGCCCAGAGCCTGTTGTTCGCCGCGGACCTTGTCGAAACCGTAGGCTTGCGTCTCTTTCATCACTTCGTTAAATCGCGCGAGGGAATCGCTGGGCATGGTCGCATGGTAGGCATGTCCGCCCTGTTCGTAGGCCTGCATGATCTGAAGCCACTTTTTCAGGTCGCAGGCGAAGCTGCTGCTATGCGTCTGTTCGATGCGCTCGAGGGCCAAAGAACTGAGCATCACCAGGGCGCAGCAAGGGGAGGCGCTCCAGCCTTTCTGCGGTGCGCTGATCAGCAGGTCGACTGCGCATTTCTGCATGTCAACCCAAAGCGTGCCTGAGGCGATGCAGTCCAGCACGAACAGGCCATCCACTGCATGCACGGCGTCGCCGACGGCCCGCAGGTACTCGTCGGGCAGGATAATCCCTGATGAGGTTTCAACGTGGGGGGCGAAGACAATCTGCGGCCTCGAAGCCGCAATGGCTGCCAGCACTTCGTCCAGAGGGGGTGGGGCGTAGGCAGCCTGGCGACCAGTGTCGACCGGTCGGGCTTTCAGCACCGTGGTTGCCGCCGGGATGTTGCCCATCTCAAGGATCTGGCTCCAGCGATAACTGAACCAGCCGTTGCGTATCACCAGGCATTGCTGGTCGGTGGCAAACTGTCGCGCCACCGCTTCCATGCCGAATGTGCCGCTGCCCGGGACCACCGCAACAGCCTGGGCGTTGTAGACCTGTTTCAGGGTCCTGGAAATGTTCTTCATCACGCCTTGAAATGACTGCGACATGTGGTTGAGCGAGCGGTCGGTGTAGACCACTGAGTACTCGACCAGCCCCTCGGGATCGATACTGGGATATAGCTTTGACATGGGGTGACTCCTTTGGCAGAGATCTCAGTGGTATCGACCCTGCCCTAAGCCTTGGCAAATGACAAGATTACTCGGGATTGAATTGCGACTTCTGTCGGGCGGCAGGCATCATCAGGTCGATTACTGGACGTAGCAATGCTCGCAGGTGGCTGCTGAGTTGTGAGAGGGTGGGCCTTAAAGGTTCCTACCTCCTTACGTTCGGTCGATAACGACCAGTTACGAAGGGCAGCAGCCGACCCAAAGCGGTCGGTAAGCCGAGCCAAGTTAAGCGAGCAAGGTACCGCTATCTCAACCGCATCAAGGCCGGCGCAGCGAACTTCGCCTAAGGGGCATCGAGGACTCTATAGATCTCAGAAGTCACCTGCATCGTTGCGTCTTCGATCGTTCCTTCATTACGGCATAAAACCCAGCCGTGATCTGCAATCGCTCGCTCGAACGCCTTGGTACAAGCGACATGTTCTTCCAGCTTATGGATGACAGTACTGCTCAGCCCACGCCGTCGTGCCGCTGCCCTCGCCCATGAAATATCAGGGGCGGTGACAACCCCGACATGCAGGTCTGGCACTCGCACGTTTCGATCAATGTTCAACTGTAGAATCTCTGCAAACGGGACTATCCGGCGAAATGCGGCATCAGACGGGTACCAGCGATCGATCAAGATGATGCTGCCTGGTGGCTGTTTAGCCAGCACGTGCTGGGAAATCCAAGTACGGCTATCAGCAAAGCGCTCACAAACCCTCAACTCCAAATCCCGGGTGGGATTTCTGACGAGCTTGTTAACGAGGGCCATTGTTTCGCCCCTATAGGGATCGCTTTTTTGCTCGCAAAGTCGGATCACCTTTTTGTTGTCTGCCCTCAGTACTTTCGTAACGGCCTCCAACAGTGTGGTTTTGCCGGTTCCCTTGGGCCCATCTAGAGAAACAAACAGTGGACGATTCATTCTTCAAATAACAATTGATATACGGTTTTTTGCCCGGTTCGTTCGCTGGAATTGCTTGGCGCGACTACGCGAATCGAGTGGAGGGCCCTTATGAGCAGACATTGATGAACACTCTAACCTGGTTTCTGGCTAATCCGACATGCTCGGCCCCCCACTCAGGGCAAATATCTTGTTCCGCAGCGAGATGCGCGGCCGAAATTTTACTTGTCACGACTGACCGGAAATGGCCGATTTCTGCCTGTCACGAAGGGGGGGCGACCCATAGCGGTCTTTGGCGGACCTCAAGAGTTAATCTCTGACTATCCGCTTTTTGGCTGCTGATCACGATTGGCTGTTCTCGAAGCCAAATGGTCCGTAACGGCGGCGCGTAAACATTACGGAACTGAATCTGAGCTGCTCAGCTGCGCAAGGGGATGCTGGCTTATTGTGATCTACACTCCCTGGGCGTGTGAGTTGGCGCTTCGCCACAGGATTTACTCAGTCGCTAAGTAAAGAGACAGACCTGAATTTCAGTGGGTCGCGGTCTGGGTGGGTGCACGCCAGTCGATCAGCAAAAAACCTTGTCTGGCAATCGTGTATCCGGCGAGTTCGACAACACCTGGATTGAAGCCCTGATCGCCCATATGACCTGGCACTACTGAAAAAAGTCGGGAGGGTTTCAAGCATTCAAATTATTTCACCGTGGCCATGAACGCTCACGGTGCCAGCTTGCTCAAAACTAACGAGGTGGAAATGAACAGGAAGTCTAACCGGGGCTGGACAATGGCTGCGGCACTCGTCGTAGTGGGTTCAACGCTTTTTGCGGGGTGTGCGAGCAAGAACGATCCGATCACGCAGGCAGACAAGACGGATGTGACCAAGGGCGTACCCGCGCCGAGTCTCGAGCAGACCAAGGCGATCGCCGAGGAAGGCTTTATTTACGGCTTACCGCTGGTCATGAACTACGCCGTGATGAACGAATATGCTGTGGACAAGGGCGGCCCGCAATACAAGGCGCCGTTCAACCAGATCAAGAACGAGCCTCGCGTCTTCACCTACCAAGACACGGCCATCATCACTCCGAACAGCGACACCCCGTACTCGTTTGTCTGGCTGGACCTGCGCGCGGAGCCGATGGTGATCTCGGTGCCGGCAGTGGACAAGCGGCGTTACTACTCGGTGCAGATGATCGACGGCAACACTTACAACTACGGTTACATCGGCAGCCGTGCCACCGGCAGCGAGCCAGGCCAATACATGGTGGTCGGTCCCGATTGGAAAGGCGCGCCCCCTCCCGGTATCAAAAAAGTCTTCACCTCGACCACTCCCTTCGCCGTGAGCGCCATTCGGACTCAGCTCTACAATGCCAAGGACATGCCGAATGTCGAGAAGGTGCAAGCAGGCTACAAGGTCCAGCCGCTGTCCGCCTTCCTCCATCAACCCGCGCCGCCCACTGCGCCGAAGATTGATTTCGTGCCGGCTACGACGGAAGGCATCAAGGCCAACTTCTTCGAGTACCTGTCGGCCGCGATGGAGTATGTGCCGCCATCGGCTGACGACCAGGAGATCCGGGCCAAGCTGGCGAGCATTGGGGTGGGACCCGGTCGCACCTTCGAATTTAAGGACCTCTCGCTCGAGCACAAGGCCGTGGTCCTGCTCGGGATGAAGGCCGGTGACGAGAAGGTCGACAAGTTCCTCGCGAGCGGGACGAAGATAATCAACGGCTGGAACGTAGGCGCGTACTTCGGCGACCAAACGTTCTACAAGGCCGACTGGCTGAAGCGTGCCGGTGCCGCGAAAGGCGGCCTCTACGGCAACGACGCCGTCGAGGCGATGTATCCCAACACGCGCACCGACGGCACCGGCCAGACGCTGGATACCAGCAAGCGCAAGTACACGCTGACTTTCCCGGCCGGCAAACTGCCGCCAGTCAATGCCTTCTGGTCGGTGACCATGTACGACGGCAAGAGCCAGCTGCTGGTCAAGAATCCGCTCAACCGTTACCTGATCAATTCACCGATGCTGTCGGCGATGAAGAAAAACACGGATGGTTCACTGACGCTGTACATCCAGAAAGACTCCCCCGGCAAGGCTAAGGAGGCAAACTGGTTGCCCGCGCCTGACGACACGGTCTTTCTGGTAATGCGCCTCTACTGGCCGAAGACCGCACCGCCTTCGATTCTTCCCGCTGGCGACGGCAGCTGGCAGCCACCGGCGCTGGTGGTCACGAAGTAAATCTTGCGGCCCATTGCTGACACTCGGCGTAGGTCGGTGTCGGCTTGTGCTGCCTTTTTGCCAATAGCAGCCAATCATCAAGGGCTGCTATTGGCCGTTCTCTGCCGATCATGGTTACAAAGCGTGCTGGTCAAATCCGATGCAATCGGTGGTCAGAACGAATGCAAATGACTGGTCAGGTCGAATGCAAGCGGGTGGTCAAGTGGAGTGCAATTTCGCAGTCATCTGACATGGTCGCTTCTCCAGTTCTTGTAGAAATCGTGGCAGCGACCAAAAAAATGGCCCGCATGCGGGCGGGCCAAATGGGAATTCTTCAAAGGAGCAGGGTTAATCTGCGCTCCACCATGTGAGCGATTGGTGAAAAGCATGTCGCAGAAACGAAAAAGCCCGGCACATTAGCCGGGCTCTCTGTAGATGGGCCAAATCCCTTTGGCTGACTGCATTGTGCTTGGTAGGTGTGACGAAGGCATGACAGGGGCAGATACGAGAAGCCCGGCTCTGGACCGGGCATTTGAGTTACATCGGTACGACCGCCAAGCCGCTACAACATCTCGCCGTCATACCACGCGCCTACTCCGCCTTCCCCCGCACAATCCTTCTCGCCTTCATAACCCGCCAGCTAGTTTGTGCCGTTCAATGGAGAACCCTGCGACTCTCTCCAATCCTGATCCGATCAAGCGCCCGGTTTAATGCGTCCAAAGCATCGAGGAGAGCTTTCGCCTCGGCTTCCCGGCCATCCCCCCATAGGCGTTCAGCCATTTTGTTCAGGGCTTGGATAGAACGCTCAATTTCAGCAGCAGTCACTGCTGCTTTACTGTCCGTCAGCTTCTTCTTCATTGAGTAACCGTTTACAGGGCATTGCTTATATTTCAGATCTAGCGCGAATACGCCCGCCAGACGCATGGCTATTCAGCCTTCCGGACAATCCTTCCCGCCTTCACCTCATCTGTGTAAGCAGTCAGCCGATCAGCTTGCTCATGCAGCTTTTCGATCGTCTCCATTGCCTCCAGAAGCTCTGTATCCCCGCGCTGTTTTGCAAGCCTGAACATTTCCAGGGCAGCTTCTTCGAGGGAATATGCAGCGGCTTTCAAGTCGCGGCGTAACTCTTGATTGGGTTTGTTAAGTGCCATGACAACCTCCTGCCAATACCTTCCGCGATCATTGGCAGTGGTCTGCCTTCGCCGGCCGGACTACCTGACCTGCACCGATTTCTTTAATCCAGCCATCTAACCGATTCTCACCTTGCTGGAAGATTGTGATCATCCTTCGAAGCGCCTCAGCGTCTGGTCCATTACCTGCGTGGCTTAGCCGCTCGGCAATCCGAACTAACTCCACGGCCGACCACTTCAGATCAGAGGCGACACCCTGCAGATCGCGCTTCAGGTCCTGCACTGGTTTGTTGAGCCCCATCATCACCCCTTACAAGTCCCCACAACACTAATCCGATATTCAGCTGCGAAATTGCACTCTACTTGATCACCCGCTTGCATTCGACCTGACCAGTCATTTGCATTCGTTCTGACCACCGATTGCATCGGATTTGACCAGCACGCTTTGTAACCATGATCGGCAGAGAACGGCCAGAAGCGGACTTTAGAGTTGATGCTTGTCACCCTTATTGGAGGTTGTAAACCGTCCACAAGGCTGGGAGGCTAGAGTGAGGTTTACCATAAGGACATGCTGAAATGAGAACACGAAAAATTTTAGTCACAGGTGCCGCGGGCCAGATCGGCAGCGCTTTTTGGACAGCGCAAGGCGATAAGTCAGATTTGCGTTTAGCCGATATAGACGTTTCAAAACTTCCGGACTCGGCACAACGTTTCTCTCTCGACATCAGGGATCAAGCCAATTGCCTTGAAGCTTGCGAAGGCATACATACCGTGATTCATCTAGCTGCTGACCCTAACCCAGACGCCGATTTCATGACGTCCCTGCTTCCTGTGAACATTGTGGGGACCTACAACATGTTATTCGCCGCAAGGGCTCAAGGCTGCAAGCGCTTCATATTTGCGAGCAGCGCCCAGACTATTGAAGGTTATCCAGAAGATGTCCAGATACAGGAATGTATGGCACCTAAGCCAGGCAATCTTTACGGGGTCAGCAAAGCGTTTGGGGAAGCTCTCGCTTCAATGTATGCAAACGATGGTCACATGACAACAATCGCAGTCCGTATTGCAAACGTAGCCAATTTTCACCAAGGAGAGAGCCACAGCCCAAGGGACGTAGCTGCTTTTATCAGTTTTAAGGACGTTGTCGCACTACTTAGAAATTGCGTTGAGGCCAAACTGAATGGATTCCACGTTATCCATGGGGTCTCAGACAACAGGTATAAGCGCCTTTCTATTGAGAAGACCAGAAAAGTTGTTGGATACGCCCCCCTTGATGATGGGTTTAAGATTCTGGAAGGAAACGCTCAATTTTACTGAACACAAGTAATACGTTAAGGACGACTAACTGATCCGACAGAGGCTGGCCGTATTTTGTGGGAGCCACTCTGATGATTTTCGAGCGACCGCTTCTGGCCGGTTTCTGCCTCTCGCCAAGGGCAGTAATCGGCCAGAAACGGACGGTGAAAACAAGCAGAGAACGGTCGGGCGCGGAGGGTCACTCCAGAAAAAACAAGATGGTTCCCTTTGACGGTCGGAGGAGGGCTGAGCCGAGTTTATTGGGATAGTTTGGCAATCACCTTGATCTCGAAGTCGAAGCCGGACAACCAGGTCACGCCGATAGCGGTCGCCGTCGGGTAGGGAGCTTCGCCCCAGTACTCGGCCGCTACTTCCCAGATAGTTTCGAATTTCGAGTCGGGGTCGACCATGAAGATGGTCGTGTCGACCACATCCTCGAAACTACTGCCGGCCTCGGCCAGGATCGCGTTGAGGTTGGCGAAGGCCAGGCGAACCTGTGCCGCGAGGTCCGGCTCGGCCGAGCCATCCTTGCGGCTGCCGACCTGACCGGATACGAACAGAAAACCGTTGGAGCGAATCGCCGGTGAGTAGCGGTGGAGCTCGTACAGTGCATGGCGGTCAGGCGGGAAAACGACATCACGTTTGCTGGTCATTGCATACCTCCTTCGGGGTCATCGCGGCCCGCTGTTTACGATGGAGCCAGTGTAAAAAGACGAGCGACCTGAATAAACGCGCAACTCTGGTCATGACTGTTTGTAGAATCCAAACTATCCAGACCCGAGTGAGGCGTGAAATGGACCGTTTCGATGCAATGCAGGCCTTTGCCCGAGTGGTGGAAACCGGCAGCTTCACCAAGGCGGCAGCCACCCTGCACATGAGCAAGACCACCGTGACGCAGCTCGTTCAGCAACTGGAAGCGAGGCTGCGTGTGCGCTTGCTCAACCGCACCACACGCAAGGTCAACGTCACCGCCGATGGCGCGGTCTACTACGAGCGCGTCATCCGGCTACTGGTCGATATGGACGACGCCGAGACCAGCCTGTCCAGCGCGTCGATGACACCGCGCGGGCGGCTGCGGGTGGATGTGCCCAGCCCGCTGGCGCGAATGCTGCTGATACCAGCCTTGCCGGGGTTCTTTGCACGCTACCCGGAAATCCAGCTGACCGTGGGCGTGAGCGATCGCATTGTCGACATCATTGGCGAAAACGTCGACTGCGTGGTGCGCGGCGGCGAGATCATCGATCAGTCCCTGATGGCAAGGCATGTGGGCGATCTGAACATCGGCATTTATGCCGCGCCCGGCTATCTGCAGCGCTTCGGTACGCCGGCGCACCCCCGTGAGCTGGAGGAGGGTAGGCACAGTACCGTTGGCTTCCTTTGGTTTCGTACAGGCAAATCCTTGCCCTACGCGATGCAGCGGGGTGAGGAACGCATCGAGGCCCAGGGCCGCCCGCAACTGACGGTCGACGACGGCAATGCGTACCTCGCCGCCGGCCTGGCTGGTCTGGGCATGCTTTGGCTACCGCGGTACATGGCCCAACCGCACCTGGTCAGCGGCGAGCTGCTGCCGCTGTTTGAGGACTGGCACATGGCGCCAATGCCGATGTATCTGGCATTCCCGCCGAATCGCCATGTCAGCGCCAAGGTGCGGGTATTTATCGACTGGGTAATAGAATTGATGGCCGAGCATGCGCCGGTGGTTAAGTGAAACAGGTGTAAACCCATTTCAGGACTAGACACTCTAAACGTCCGCTTCTGGCCGATTACTGCCTGTTGGGGGGGGCTGTAAACGACCCATGACGGGACAGTCCGGGCACTAGAGTCAGGTGTCGGATTGATGAGCCGCCCAGTGTTTCATTTCTTCTGCAATGAAGTGGTTCACCAGGTCACTGTACATCTTCTCGATTGCATCCGGGCTCAGACCCTCTGCCTCGGCCCACTCGCGTCGTGTCGCCAACATGGCCTTGAAACGCTCCGGAGCACGCACCGAAGTCACTGAGGCCTTGTACTTCGAGGCAGCCAGTACGTAGTGAAAACGCTTGCCCAACAGCTTGATAACAGCCTGATCAAGGGCATCGATTTCGCGTCGGATATCCTCCATGCCTGCACACTCTTCGGGCTGCAACTGATTGATGACGTCCATGTAGGTGACTCCGCTTGCTGAAAAGTTCGTGGGTCTTCGGAAGAAGTATCGGCACGCGGTCTTCCGTGAGGGCGGCTATTCAGTTGCCTGGCCACTTCATTGAGCCTGCTAACATTGGATGTCAGCGAGCCAGAAACAAGGGTGGGCCATGGAGACAAGAAAAGCAGGGCCGGGTGATCTGGATCATCTGCGCAAGTCATTAAGTCAGGCAGGGCTGCCCTTCAGTGATGTCAGCGAACCGGATCGACAGTTTTACCGTTTCGAGGTGGATGGGCAATGGGTGGCTTATGGAGGGCTCGAGGGTGCGGGTTGCGATCTGTTACTGCGCTCGATAGTCGTTTGTGAGACGCATCGTGGAGAGGGGCTGGGTAAAGTGGTGTTGTCTGAACTGGAACGCTTTGCGGTCTCTCAAGGCGCAGTCCGATTGCACCTGTTGACCCAAGGCGCTACTGGTTTTTTCGCTGCCAATGGGTACGAACTGCTTGGCAGGGACGAGGCGCCTGCGGCTATCACCCAGACCGTTCAATTCAAGCATTTGTGCCCTGCATCGGCGAGCTATCTGCGCAAGACGCTTAACGGTCCCTTGTACTGATTAGTCATTGATGTGCATCGATTGAGGCTGATTCGGTGGTCAAAAAATGCCCGGCACATTGCCGGGCATTTTTCATTCCTGAAGCCTTTGTTGCGGGACTCAGTTTGCCGCTTGCGGTTGAGACTCGGTGCTCGCTCCGTTGCGGGCGATCACGGTCAGGATCGACAGCGCGGCGATCACCAACCCTGGTGACGTTGCCAGCAGCACGCCAGTGGTGCCGGCACCGGCAGCGAGGATCTGGCCGGCGGCCAGGGGGCCAGCCACCGAACCGAGTCGGCCGATGGCCACGGCCGCGCCGACACCGGTGGCGCGCACCGACGTCGGGTAGGAAGGGGGCGCCAAGGCATACAGCACCAGCTGTGCGGCCATGACGAACAGCCCGACGGCAAACCCGGCGATGGCCATCGGCACGATACCCACTGACAGGCCGACCCCGGCCAGCGCCGCCAACACCCCGGCGTACACGAACAGGACCACTTTCAGGCCGTTGCAGCGGTCCAGCATTACCCCGCCGAGCAGCGAACCAATGGCGCCACCGATGTTGAACAGCATCTGCACCATGCCTGCCTGGGGCTTGGTGAAACCCTGCGCCAGCAACAGCGAGGGCAGCCAGTTGAGCAGCATGTACATCACGGTCAGGGTGAAGAAGTAGCTCAACCACAAGGCCAGTGTGCAGCGTGCGCGTCCTTCTCCGAACAGCGCCTGGGCGGTGGACGACCGTGGGCTGGCGGTCGTGACGTGTTGCTGGCGGAACGCCGTGGATTCGGGCAGCAGCAGGGCCATCAGCGGCACCACCAGCAAGGGCGTCAGACCGCCGATGATGAAGGTGGTTTGCCAGTGTTCACTGGAAAACATCGCCACCACCGCCGCCAGCGCGCCGCCCAGGGGCACGCCGCAATACATGACGCTGATGGCGGTGCCGCGATGGCGCTCGCTCACGGCCTCGGCACACAGGGCAATCAGGTTGGGCAGGGCGGCACCCAGGCCCAGGCCCGTCATGAAACGCACCAGCAGCAGGCTGGAGTAGCTCTCGACATAGGCGGTGCAGAGCGAGAAGACACCGAACAGCAGCACGGCGCCGACGAGGATTTTCTTGCGGCCGATACGATCGGCCACCCAGCCGCCAAAAAACGCACCTGGCAGCAGGCCAATGATCCCGGCGCTGAACACCCAGCCCATCATCTTCGGGTCCAGGGCAAAGCTCTGGCGCAACCCCGCGGCAGCGGTGCCGGCAGCCTGCAGATCGAACCCCTCGATCAGCGCAACGATAAAGCACAAAGCGATTGTCAGCGTCGAGCGACGCGATGGACTGTCCATGGGTGAACCTCATTGTTGTTTTTGTTATGCAGTCGAGCCCTCCGTGCGTTGGGTGCGCCGTCAGTGACCGCTGACGATTAAGATAACAAAGATAACTAAAAAAAGAATGCTGTCCTGAAAATTGCAAAAACCAACTAAATAATCGTTCAAAAACAGAATGTTATGAATGTATTCAGATGGCTGTGTGAAAATAGATAATAATATTAATGTTCGATTATCGGATATTTACGATTGACGACGTCCCTTGGCTGTTTCCATTCTCTGATGGTGAATCCGGCAGACCCGTGCGGGGCCGGCACTCAAAAACAACAATAAAAAGTGGACATCGAACATGCCAAAACGCCCCATGAACACCGGTTCCGTAGCGTCGCTCCCCTGCGTTTGCAGTATCCATCCAGGGTGGGTGGTGGCACTGCTAGGCGTCAGCGTTCTGCCCTCTCAGTTGCGGGCCGAGGGGTTTATCGAGGACAGTCACGCAAACTTGACCCTGCGCAATTACTACATCGACCGTGAATACCAGGACGGCGGCGCCAAGTCTGCCGCGAGGGAGTGGGCCCAGGGTTTCATCCTGGGCATGGAGTCGGGGTTTACCGAAGGAACTGTGGGCTTTGGTCTGGACGTGCGGGGGCTGCTGGGGGTCAAGCTCGATTCCGCTCCGGATCGCAGCGGCACCGAACTGTTGCCGGTGTCGGCCAGCGACAAGCGCGCGGCGGATGACTATTCGCGGCTGGCGCCGACGGCCAAGCTGCGGTTTGCCCAGACAACGGTCAAGAGCGGCGATGTCTCGATCTTCCTGCCGTTTGCTTTGGCCAGCCCGTCGCGACTGCTGCCACAGACCTTTCGCGGCACCACGCTCAGTTCCAGGGATTTCGATGGCCTGACCCTGAACAGCGGTTACATCGATCGCATCAACAAGCGCGATTCCACGGACTATCAGGCCATGACCATCGCCTCGCCGAACCGGCGTTTCAACGGCGCTGCTACCACCTCGCACCTGGCTTATCTGGGGGGTGATTACCAGGTCAACAAGGACCTGAGCCTGCGCGCCTACCATGCCGAGGTGGCCGACCTGTACCAACAAGACACCCTGGCATTGCTGCACAACCTGCCGCTCGGCGAAGGTGTGTTCACCAGTGACTTGCGCAGTTTTTTCAGCCGCGAGGATGGCAGCGCCAAGGCGGGCAGGGTGGACAACCGCAACCTCTCGGCATTGTTCGGCTACCGCTTCGGCGGGCACCGGGTGAGCCTCGGCTACATGCACGCCAGTGGCGACACGGCGACGCCGTACATCTCTGGCACCGAGCTGATGGGCATGAGCGAGCTGACCATGAGTTCGGACTTTCTCAATGCAAAGGAGCATACCTGGCAGGCCATCTACGACTATGACTTCGTCGCATCCGGCGTGCCTGGGCTGAAGGGGCGGTTGCGTTATGTGCGCGGCGATAACATCGAGTTGGCCGCCTTCAACGCCGAGGACCGCAAGGAACGCGAGTTCCAGATGGAGCTGGGTTATGTGATTCAGAGCGGCCCGCTGAAAAACGTCGGTCTGTTGGCGCGCAAGTCGATCTACCGCAATGACTTCCCCGCTGGCGCGGCATTCCGCGATGAAAACCAGACCCGCTTCCTGGTGCTCTATACCTTGCCGATCTGGTAAGCCCGGGTCCTTCGACGTTCCCAGCCGGCCGCCTCTTCTGGAGCGTGCCGGCAGCGTGCGTTCAGTCCTGGTAAACCTTTCTCAGCAAGCGCAGCAGCTCCTCGCGCTCTTCGCCGGTCAGCGATGAGGTGGAGTCGAAATCGCTTTGCGCGGCGATCTGCTTGAGCTCCTTGAGCAAGGTTTCGCCGGTCTTGCTCAGGAAGATTCCGTAGGAGCGCTTGTCCGGTTTGCAGCGCACCCGCACCGCCAGCGCGCGGCTTTCCAGTTTATTGAGCAACGGCACCACCTGCGGCGGCTCGATGGCCAGGGCCCGGGCCAGGTCGGCCTGCATCAGTCCCGGATTCTGGTCGATGATCGCCAGGGCCGAGAACTGCGCGGGGCGCAGGTCATGGGCTGACAGGCGACCGATCAGGTTCTGGAACAGCTTGAGTTGGGCGCGCCGCATCGCGTAGCCGATCAGGTCATCCAGTGCCGAATCCAGCGGTGCCTGCAGCTCGGCGGTGGCGGACGGGGACTCGCTCTGGTCGGCGAGGGGAGAAGGCTTGGCCATTGCGGGTGAATCCTGAAGAGGTGGAGGTTAACAAGCGTATCTAGTTTGCCGGGGTTGGTCGCTGATAGCTATGCCCGTCGTTCATGACGATGGGGCCGGAGGATATTTCCGGGTGGACAAAAAAATGGTTAATTCGATTAATAGTTAATTGACATAACTATATCGGTCATTTAATTTCCAGTCATCTTCAAGCCAAGAACAAGAGAGCATCGCCATGAGCAATTACGAAGGTCGCTGGACAACCGTCAAGGTCGAGATCGAGGAAGGCATCGCCTGGGTCATCCTCAATCGCCCGGAAAAACGCAACGCCATGAGCCCGACACTCAACCGGGAAATGATCGATGTGCTGGAAACCCTGGAGCAGGATCCGGCGGCCGGCGTGCTGGTGTTGACCGGTGCCGGCGAAGCCTGGACCGCGGGCATGGACCTCAAGGAATACTTCCGCGAAGTGGACGCGGGTCCGGAGATCCTCCAGGAAAAAATCCGCCGCGAAGCCTCGCAATGGCAATGGAAACTGCTGCGCATGTACACCAAGCCGACCATCGCCATGGTCAACGGCTGGTGCTTCGGTGGCGGCTTCAGCCCGCTGGTGGCCTGTGACCTGGCGATCTGCGCCGACGAAGCAACCTTCGGCCTCTCGGAAATCAACTGGGGCATCCCGCCGGGCAACCTGGTGAGCAAGGCCATGGCCGACACCGTGGGCCATCGTCAATCGCTGTACTACATCATGACCGGCAAGACCTTCGGTGGGCAGAAAGCCGCCGAGATGGGCCTGGTCAACGAAAGCGTACCCCTGGCGCAACTGCGTGAAGTCACCGTGGATCTGGCGCGCAACCTGCTGGAGAAAAACCCGGTGGTGCTGCGTGCGGCCAAGCATGGCTTCAAGCGCTGCCGCGAGCTGACCTGGGAACAGAACGAAGACTACCTGTACGCCAAGCTCGACCAGTCGCGCCTGCTCGACACCGAAGGTGGCCGTGAGCAGGGCATGAAGCAGTTCCTCGACGACAAGAGCATCAAGCCCGGTCTGCAGGCCTACAAGCGCTGAGACTGATCGCCGGGCGCATGTCCGCCCCGGCGCGCTGCATCGCTCGTATGTATTCCCGATAAAGACAATAAAGAGGAATCACCATGCTGGACGTGCCCCTGCTGATTGGCGGCCAGTCGCTGCCTGCCCGCGACGGTCGGACCTTCGAACGCCGCAACCCGGTGACCGGTGAAGTGGTATCGCGGGTGGCCGCCGCCACCCTGGAAGATGCCGATGCCGCGGTGGCCGCGGCCCAGGCAGCGTTTCCCGCCTGGGCCGCCCTGGCGCCCAACGAACGTCGCAGCCGTTTGCTCAAGGCCGCCGAGCAGTTGCAGGCGCGCAGTGAAGAGTTCATTGCAGCGGCCGGTGAAACCGGGGCCATGGCCAACTGGTACGGTTTCAACGTGCGGCTGGCGGCCAACATGCTGCGTGAAGCGGCGTCGATGACCACCCAGATCAATGGCGAAGTCATCCCCTCGGATGTGCCGGGCAGTTTTGCCATGGCCCTGCGTCAACCCTGCGGTGTGGTGCTGGGGATCGCCCCGTGGAATGCCCCGGTGATTCTCGCCACCCGCGCCATCGCCATGCCGCTGGCGTGCGGCAATACCGTGGTGCTCAAAGCTTCCGAGCTGAGCCCGGCAGTGCACCGGTTGATCGGCCAGGTCTTGCAGGATGCAGGTTTGGGCGATGGCGTGGTCAACGTCATCAGCAATGCCCCGGCGGATGCCGCCGCGATTGTCGAGCGGCTGATCGCCAACCCGGCGGTGCGACGGGTCAACTTCACCGGTTCAACCCATGTCGGGCACATCGTTGGCGAGCTTTCGGCGCGCCACCTCAAGCCGGCCTTGCTGGAGCTGGGCGGCAAGGCGCCGTTGCTGGTGCTCGATGATGCCGACCTGGATGCGGCGGTGGAGGCAGCGGCCTTCGGCGCGTACTTCAATCAGGGACAGATCTGCATGTCCACCGAACGCCTGATCGTCGATGCGAAGGTCGCTGACGCCTTTGTCGCCAAACTGGCAGCCAAGGTCGAGACCCTGCGCGCGGGTGATCCTGCATCGACGGATTCGGTGCTCGGTTCGCTGGTGGATGCCAGTGCCGGAACGCGCATCAAGGGGTTGATCGACGATGCCCTGGCCAAGGGCGCGCGGCTGGTGGTCGGTGGGCAACTGGACGGCAGCATTTTGCAGCCGACCTTGCTCGATGGCGTCAACGAAACCATGCGTTTGTACCGTGAGGAATCCTTCGGCCCGGTGGCGGTGTTGCTGCGCGGGGAGGGCGATGAAGCGTTGCTGCGTCTGGCCAACGACTCCGAGTTCGGATTGTCGGCGGCGATTTTCAGTCGCGATACCGGGCGCGCCCTGGCGCTGGCCCAACGGGTCGAGTCGGGCATCTGCCATATCAACGGCCCGACCGTGCATGACGAAGCGCAAATGCCTTTCGGCGGGGTCAAGTCCAGCGGCTACGGCAGCTTTGGCGGCAAGGCGTCCATCGAGCATTTCACCCAGTTGCGCTGGGTCACCTTGCAGCATGGACCGCGGCATTACCCGATCTGAACCGCAGAAATAACAATAAAAAAGGCTGCAGCCACCACCATGCCCATTCGTGCGGCTTGGTGGTAGCGTGCCTTGATGGAGAACAAGCACGTGAGTTCCGAATTCAGATCGCAACCCCACACCCAGATCAGCGCGCCGCGCTACCGTCACGTGTCGATCGGTCGCGCAGCGGTCGAGGTCACAGAGCAGCAGGGCGCATTGCACATGCGTTCCCTGGAGCCATTGGCCGAGTATCCGCCGCGACTGCTTGACCGTCTGGTGCATTGGGCCAAGGTGCGTCCCGAGCAGACCTTCATCGCCGCCCGCCAGGCCGACGGTGACTGGCGCCGGGTCAGTTACGCCCAGATGCTCGACAGTGTCCGGGCCATCGCCCAAAGCCTGTTGAGCTACGGCCTGTCGGCAGACAAACCACTGGTGCTGCTCTCGGGCAATGACATCGAGCATTTGCAACTGGCGTTCGGCGCCCTGTACGCGGGCATTCCCTACTGCCCGGTGTCGCCGGCCTATTCGCTGCTGTCCCAGGATTTCGCCAAGCTGCGCCACGTCTGCGACCTGCTGCAGCCTGGCTTGGTTTTTGTCAGTGATGCCGCGGCCTACCAGCGTGCCATCGATGCCGTGCTGCCGGTTGAAACGCCCATGATTACCGTCCGGGGCGACATCGCGGGACGCCGTCAGGTCAGCTTCGCCAGCCTGCTTGAACAGCCGGGCGGGGCCGAGGCCGAAGCCGCGTTTGCCAGCACGGGGCCGGACAGCATCGCCAAGTTCCTGTTCACCTCCGGCTCGACCAAATTGCCCAAGGCTGTGATCACCACCCAGCGCATGCTGTGCTCTAACCAGCAGATGCTGTTGCAGACGTTTCCGGTGTTCGGCGAAGAGCCGCCGGTGCTGGTGGACTGGCTGCCGTGGAACCACACCTTCGGCGGTA
Source organism: Pseudomonas fluorescens (assembly GCF_000967965.1). Lineage (GTDB taxonomy): Bacteria > Pseudomonadota > Gammaproteobacteria > Pseudomonadales > Pseudomonadaceae > Aquipseudomonas > Aquipseudomonas grandcourensis. The sequence goes on along the minus strand of NZ_LACC01000008.1, from coordinate 112,951 downwards.
GCCATAACGTCGGCATCGTGCTCTACAACGGTGGCAGCTTTTACCTGGACGACGGCAAGCCCACGGCGCAGGGTTTCGCGCAGACCCTGCGTAACCTCAAGGAAGTGTCGCCCACCGCTTACCTGACCGTGCCCAAGGGCTGGGAAGAACTGGCCTCGGCACTGGAGCAGGACGCGGAGCTGCGCGAGGTTTTTTTCAAACGCATCAGCCTGTTTTTCTTCGCTGCGGCCGGTCTGTCGCAAAGTGTCTGGGACCGACTCGACCGGATCAGCGAACAGCACTGCGGCGAGCGTATCCGCATGATGGCCGGGCTCGGCATGACCGAGGCTTCGCCATCCTGCACCTTCACCACCGGGCCGTTGTCCATGGCCGGTTATGTCGGCCTGCCGGCGCCCGGTTGCGAGGTGCGCCTGGTGCCGGTGGACGGCAAACTGGAAGGACGCTTTCGTGGGCCGCACATCATGCCCGGCTACTGGCGGTCACCGCAGCAGACCCTCGATGCGTTCGACCCGCAGGGCTTCTACTGTTCCGGTGATGCGCTCAAGCTCGCCGACCCGCGTGATCCGCAATTGGGGCTGATGTTCGACGGGCGCATCGCCGAAGATTTCAAGTTGTCATCCGGGGTGTTCGTCAGCGTCGGGCCTTTGCGCAGCCGCGCGGTGCTCGAAGGTTCGCCCTATGTCCAGGACCTGGTGGTGACCGCGCCGGATCGCGAATGCCTGGGCGCGCTGGTCTTCGCGCGGATGTTCGAATGTCGACGGCTGTCAGGGCTGGCGGCCAGTGCCAGCGACGCCGAGGTGCTGGCCAGCGCACCGGTACGCGAGTGGTTCGCCGGCTGGTTGCAGCGACTCAATCGCGAGGCCACGGGCAATGCCAGCCGCCTTGAGTGGATCGCCTTGCTCGATGAGCCGGCGTCCATCGACCGGGGGGAAATCACCGACAAGGGCTCGATCAATCAGCGTGCGGTATTGCAGTGGCGCGCGGAGCAGGTCGAGGCGCTGTATCGCGGGCTCGATCCGGCCATCCTGCGCGCCGGGGCGAAGTCGTGAGCACAGACGGGCAGTACTCGGCCTTCGCCGATGCGGCGATTTTCGATGCGGTGCGCACGCCGTGGGTGGACCTCGGCGGGGCGCTGGCCGAGGTGTCGCCGATCGACTTGGGCATCAAGGTCGGACGCGAAGTACTGGCGCGCGCGCAAGTCGATCCGCTTGCAGTCGACAGCGTGCTGGCGGGCTCCATGGCCCAGGCCAGCTTCGATGCCTACATGCTGCCACGGCACATCGGCCTCTACAGCGACGTGGCGCAATCGGTTCCGGCACTGGGGGTGCAGCGCATCTGCGCTACCGGTTTCGAACTACTGCGCCAGGCCGCCAGGCAACTGGATGACGGCGTGCAAATGGCGTTGTGCGTGGCCACCGAATCGATGTCGCGCAATCCGATTGCGGCCTATACCCATCGAGGTGGATTCCGCCTTGGCGCGCAAGTGCAGTTCAAGGATTTTCTCTGGGAAGCCTTGTACGACCCGGCTCCCGGGGTGGACATGATCACCACCGCCGACAACCTGGCGCGGCGTTACGGGCTGACGCGCGAAGCGGTAGACGCCTACGCCTGCGCCAGTCATCAGCGCGCTTTTGCGACACAACAAGCTGGCTGGCTGGCACCCGAGATCGTTGCCGTGGGGCATCAGGTGTTTGAACTGCAAGGCTATCAGCCACGCAGCATCCGCCTGCCACGCGGCGTCGACACGGTGAGTGAAGACAGCCACCCACGGCCCGGAGACATCGCGGCGTTGGCCAGGTTGCGCAGCGTGCACGAAGGCGGGGTGCAAACCGCCGGCAACAGTTGTGCGGTGGTCGATGGCGCGGCGGCTGCCCTGGTCGGGCGCGCTTCGGCCTGTCGAGATACACCGCTGGCCTTGCTGCGGGCCAGCGCGGTGGTCGGGGTGGCGCCGGAGTTCATGGGCATCGGCCCGGCGCCGGCGATACGCCTGCTGTTGCAGCGCAGCGGCTTGAGCCTGGAGCAGGTCGACCGCTTCGAAATCAACGAAGCCCAGGCCGCCCAGGTGCTGGCGGTGGCTCAGGAACTGGAACTGGACCATTCGCGTCTGAACGTCCAGGGCGGTTCGTTGGCTCTCGGCCACCCCTTGGCCGCCAGCGGCTTGCGTCTGGTGCTGACCCTGGCCCGACAACTGCGTGAGCACAATCTGCGTTACGGGATCGCCGCAGCCTGTGTTGGCGGCGGGCAGGGCATGGCGCTATTGATCGAGAACCCCGCCTGGCGTGGCTGAGGTTTCCTTGGTTGGCGGACAGCCTGTGTTGTCCAGTGAGCGCATTGAGCGGGGGGGATCCGCTGGTCAGTTTATTTTGTCGTCTTGCCCGACAATGCCAAGCTAGGTCCTCGGCTACTGCGTTGGACGGCAAGGAGACATCATGACGGTCAAGCGTATGGACAACATCGGCATCGTTGTATTAGACCTCGACGCTGCCATCGAATTCTTCACCGAACTTGGCCTCGAGTTCGAGGGGCGCGCGCCCATCGAAGGCGACTGGGCAGATGGCGTCACTGGATTGCGCGACATGCGCGTCGAGATTGCCATGATGCGTACGCCGGACGGTCACAGCCGGCTCGAGCTATCCCGATTCCTCGCACCACCTGTGGTCGCCGATCACCGCAACGCCCCGGTGAACGCCCTCGGTTACCTGCGCGTCATGTTCACCGTGGAAGACATCGACGACACGCTTGCCAGGCTCTACAAACGCGGCGCGAAGCTCGTCGGCAAAGTGGCCCGGTACGAAGATGCGTATCGGCTCTGCTACATACGAGGGCCAGAAGGCATTCTCATCGGGCTTGCCCAGGAGCTGGGGCAGCACGCTTCTCGATGAGCACTTGCAACAGGTACCGAGCTGCCAGGGCTTATGGCCAGCTGCCGTTGAAGGCGTCTGACAATTCACTTCGCTAATTCAGATTTAAACATCGGCAATTGCTGATGGTAGGTATTTTTTGGCTGTTCCTATACTGACATCCCCCCCCATTCAGAAGTTTAAGCGCCACAACTGACCACTTACGTAGCTGTGCAGTTGCAGTGACTGCTCGCGGCTGAAAAAATCTTGACTTGAGGGTTTTCCGGGCAGCGTTAAATAACAAGAAAGCTGTAAATCAAATCTGAATAAGCTATGAGTGTCTGGCTTGTTTGGATTTTGAGTATCTGCATTTTGCTTAGTTGAATAATAAGAGCGGCGCTCAAATCAGTTCGAATGGTTTGACGCTAAAACATCTTCTATAGCTATTAATCAGAGCCTGAAAAATGAACTTCTATGAACTTATCGGCTATGACCGTGACGGAACTGTTCGTGATCTGGATACGGCGTTAAACAAGGGAACTCTAACCACCAGGGATGTGACTTTTTCGGCGCTGGGTTTCAATGCGCCAGGCTGGATCGCAGCCTCTTCCATGTCGATTCTTTACTCGATATCGGGCCACCACGCGCCACTGGCCATTTTGATTGCGTACTTCTTTCCGATGCTGGTCATGGCGTTCTGCATGATCTCACTCACTCGCCAGGCGCCGTCGGCGGGTGGCATCTTCACCTTCACCTCGCGATTTCTGCATACCCGCGTAGGGACCATTCTCGGTTGGGCGTACTCCGTTGCCTGCATGGCGGTAATGGCAATGTGCGCAATCATCGGAACCGAATACATACAGGCGCTGTTCCCGGTGTTGGCGGGGCCGCTTAACGCAAAACTGATCGGAACGGGCATGGTTCTGATCTTCCTGGCCATCTCCTGCAACGGCGTCAATGCCACAGCCAAGGTCGCCAGCGTATTTCTGATTTTCGAGATCAGCGTTGTAGCCGGGCTAGGGCTGATGGGCATCATCAATCCTCAGGTTCCGGATTTGTCAGTGATGTCCATGTACACGCTGGAAGGGGCTGGTGGCTGGTCCGCGATCGGGCCGGGGGTGCTGTTCGGTGTGTGGATGCTCGCGAACTTCGATTCGGCGATCAACTACATCGAGGAATCGCGTATTCCGGTTCGGACGGTACAACGCTCCATGCTTCTGGTTCTGACTTCGGCATTTGTCATTTACAGTCTCGCGGCGATTGGCTGGCAGTACGCGGTGCCTGTAGAGAAGTTGGCGGCCATTATCGAAGACGGCAACGGTGGGCCGATCGCCGCCGTGGCGAATGTCTACTTGCCCCCGGCCATGGCCTGGATCGCTCTGTTCGTCGTGATCACTTCGGCATGCGCCGGCTTGCAGATTTCTTCAAGTGCGGCTGCGCGTACGCTCTATCGAATGAGTGAGGAGGGGCATCTGCCAGCGGCGTTTCGTTCAGTCAATAAATCGAGATCGCCATGGCTGGCCAGCGTTATCGTCTCGGCCCTCGCGATTACGCTGCTCTGGTGGAAGCCACTGGACAAAATCTCCTGGTACTACGATGTCGTGACCATCACGCTGGTGATGTCCTATATGGCCGCTATCGCAGCGTTCATTGTCATGACCTTCCGCCGTCAACGTTTCGTTATGGCGCTGGCACTGTCGATCCCGGCTGCGCTGGCAATCCTTGTGCTGGGATACATCGGTTATACCGCCGGGGCGAATCCGGTTTCGCCCGAAGATCAATACACCGCCTGGTACCTTGGCGCGCTGACCATTCTTTCTGGCGCGATGATTGTGTTCTGGCAGTCGCGAGTTTCCAGACAAGCCGTACTGACTCCAATGCAAGAGTCCTGATTCCGAAGTTAACGCATGCGGCCCAGTCTGCGTTAGTTGGAGATTGGCGCCTGCGTGTGGTGTTCATTTAAAACCATGGGTGAACTTATGAAGCGTGTTGTCGTAATTACGGGAGCAGCAAGGGGTATTGGCCTGGCAATTGCCAAACGTTTTGCTGCAAGTGGGGAGTATTTGGTACTCAACTACTTCGACGTCAAGGATCAACTGGATGAAGTAATACGTATTGCCCAGGACAACGGCGGCGACGGGATCACTGTTCAAGCCGATGTCAGTCATCCCGAAGCGGCAGCCGGAATCATCAGGGAGGCGGAGAGCCGCTTCGGGCGGGTCGATATTCTTGTCAACAATGCCGGGCGGCTGGTTTCGGCGACCGTCGCGCAGACGACATGGGCACAGTGGGAACAGATGATCAGTACCAATCTCGGAGGGACCTGGGCCTGCATGCAGGCCGTGTTGCCGGGCATGCTGGCACGTGGTCAGGGGCGGATTATCAACATCAGTTCCGAGCTTGGATTGATTGGCTTTCCAACCTACGCCGCGTATTGCGCCTCCAAGGGCGGGGTGATCGCACTGACTAAAGCGGTTGCGAAGGAAGTTGCCCCACAAGGCGTATTGGTCAATTCGGTGGCACCGGGGCCGATCGAAACAGACATGTTGATCAACGACACCATTGAATACAACGACGAGACGCGCGCGACCATTCCATTGAAGCGCTTCGGAAAGCCGGACGAGATTGCAGCCATGGTCGAAGCCCTGGCCGGGCCCGCGGGAAATTACATGGTTGGACAGATCGTCAGCCCCAATGGCGGGGCCGCGATTTAGTCGGGTGTCTTGCAAACTTCACTGAGTCATGAATTTCCCAGTCAAACAAGTGGCTCTGATTTTTCTAATAACAAGAAGGATACAACATGAGCGCTGTAATGATTACCGGTGGTTTGGGCTATGTTGGCAGGTACCTGACTAAAAAGCTCAGCGAGCAGGGCGTCAAGGTGGTTAGTTACAATCGTGACTACTCAGAGGCCAGGTCGGAGTTCATGACCCCAGTACAGGGGGAGTTATACGATATTCCCCGGATTGTCAGAACCATCCAGGACTTTGGCGTTGATCGTGTTATTCACACGGCAGCGATGTCGCATCCCGACTTGTCCATAGATCTGCCGATCACGACAGTGGCAGCGAACATCGATGGCACTATTCATTTGCTTGAGGCAATGCGCCTGGCGGGCATTAAAAAGCTGGTGAATTTTTCTTCGGAAACGGTGTACGGGCATTTCGAGGGTGTCATCAATGAAAAAACACCAACTAACCCAACGACACCTTATGGTGTAACCAAAGTTGCCACCGAGCATTTTGGCCGGGTCTACAACGACCTCTACGGGATGGAAGTCATCTCGCTGCGGATTGCTGAAGTGTATGGCCCTGAAAATAAAATGCCCCAGGTTCTCAGGGACATACTTAAAACAGTTCATCGGGGTGAAACATTCAACTTGCCTACCGGCGGCGATCATCGCTTCCATTACATTCATGTGGAAGATGTTGTGCGCGCTGTGCTCATGGCAGCTGAATCCAGAGACTTGAAGGGCGGTGTATTCAATATTGCCGGTGATCGTTCCTGGACACTGCATGAGGCCGTTGAACTGATCAGGAAAATGATGCCTGAGGCCCGCATCGAAATCGGCAATGGCTACTGGCATCTGGATCGGCATGGGGAATGGGATCTGAGTGCTGCGCAGCAGGCGTTGGGGTACTCAGCGCAATGGTCGCTGGAAAAAGGACTGACCCATTACTCCGACTGGCTGCGCGATCACGAGTATTGATATCGGTATTGCTCAGGTTCCTGGTGAATCAATGATATTCAGCAGCCATTGGTGATTAAGCATGATTGAAAACCCTATTGTCTGGCCAAATGGCGCACGTTGTGCCGTCTCCTTTACCTTTGACATGGATGCGGACAGCATTCTGCATGTGGCGCACCCCAAGGATTCGGCAACGAGAGTTGCCAGTATTTCTATGCTGCACTATGGACCGAAGGTGGCGATTCCAAGGATCCTGGAGACCTATCGACGTTTCGAGATTAAACAAACGTTCTTCATCCCGGCCTGGTGCATCGAGCAATACCCGAAGGCCATTGAAGCGATCGTCGAACATGGGCACGAAATTGCTCACCATGGCTACATACACGAGCATCCAAACGAGCTGACTCGAGAAGAAGAAGCTTATTGGCTCGATCGCGGTTGCGACACCATCAAGCGCTTCACGGGCCAGGCACCGCGAGGCTGGCGGGCTCCCCTCTACAACATGTCGGAGCACTCGGCTGATTTGCTGATCGAGCGAGGCTTCAGTTATGACGCCTCGTTGATGGGGGATGATGTTCCTTATCTGTTGCGCACAAATGCTGGAGAGCTGGTGGAGCTACCCTCCAGTTGGGCGCTGGATGACTGGCCCCAGTACATGCACAGTATCGACCTTGATTTTCAAATGCCGATCCAGTCGCCGCAACGCGCCATGGAGGTTTTCAAGGCCGAGTTTGATGCTGCTTGGGAGTATGGCGGTCTGTTCATACCCGTCTGGCATCCTTTCCTTTCCGGTCGCCTGGCACGATGGCATGAAGTGTCGAAGTTGATCGAATACATGATGGAAAAAGGCGGTGTCTGGTTTGCACCTATGGATGAGATCGCGGCGCATGTTCAGCGTAGTGTCCGCACTGGGGCCTATAAGCCACGGATTGACAGCCTGCCTTACTATCAGGGACCGGTGACAGCAAACAAGTAACCGCTCTGATGGTGAACCCATCGTGGGTATCGGGTTCTTGCAGTCATTGATGTTGGAGAGGCGACCCTCGAAGGAGGGTCGCCTTTTTTGTCTGAAACATCAGCGACAGACCGCTACCCCAACGACGCCACGCTATTGAGCAAGGTCTTGACCAATTGCGCCTGGCGCGTGGCGCCAGTCTTGGCGAACACGCCGCGCAAGTGGGCGCGCACGGTGTTGCGCGAAACCCCGAGCGCCTCGGCCGTCTCATCGAGGGTCTGGCCGTCCATGACCAGCATGGCCACTTCGGTTTCCGTGCGGGTCAGTTGGAACAGGCTGCGCAGCAGGTCGCGCGAGGCTTGGGGCGAGTCGGCAGGATCGCGGATGAACACCACCACTGCCGGGCGTCGGGCGCTGTTGTGGGTCTGGTAGTTCATGGCAATCGGGCGCAGCAGCAGGTTCAGTGGCATCTCGCCGCTGGGTCGCGACAGGGTCAGGACTTGCAGGTCATCGAGGCCGCGCGGGCGCTGTTTCAACACCGCCTGGATGGCCTGCTGCAGTGTGCGGTTCTCATGGCCGGCGAAGGCACAGAGCTTGTCGTGCTTGCACTCCAGGCCGTCATGGCTGTCGAACAGGCGCTGGGCGGCACGGTTGCAGCGCATCATCCGGCCGTTCTCGTCGAGGATGGCCGTGCCAACCATCAGGCGGTCGATGGTGGCCGCGTAGAGCTGGCGTTCGGCATCCAGTTGATCCACCGTCGAGTGCAGGTCCACCGCCTGCTGCAGGTGCGGCAACAACAGTCGTATCAGGTCGATCTGCGCCGGGGTGAACGCTGCGCTGGCGTGGTCGCGGCAGGCGAACAGCGCGCAGTGCATGCCGGCGGCGGTGCGCATGTTGGCCACCAGCACATCGCGCAGGTCCAGGGGCTGCAGGTAGTTGCGGTAGAAGTCATGGGCCAGCCAGGCCTCTGTGCCGAGCACCTGGTCGGCACTGGCCACCTGGTCCGCGGGCCAGTCGAGGAACGGACAGATCGAATAGAAGTGCTCGCTGTAGGAGGGCTCGCCGGGTAACAGCGCGCCATGCACCGAGGCATTGACGATCAGCCCGGGGCGTTCATGGTCGGGGTTGCGCAGCACCAGGGTGAAGAAGCTGACGGCGAAGCGCTGGCGCAGGGCTTCGAGCAAACTGGCCCAGGGCGTGGGCTCCAGCGTGCCGTGGTAGACCAGTCCGAGCAGGCTGCTGAGCTCGGCCGAGGGGATGTCGATGCTGGCGTGCAGGTCCGGGCAGGTGGAAAAGGGCAGGGTCATGCGCGCCTCTTTGGCTGCGTGGTGTCATGGACGAGTATCGACCGGGGTCACGGCGGCAAAATCGTCCGTTTGGCCTAGGCGCTGACGGGCGCAGCGCTTACCCAAGGAGCAGGCTGCGCCCGGTAGCCGTTACAGCGCCAGCAGGGCCTCGACTATGCGTTCGGCGGCGGCCTCGGCAGGCTCGTGCCGGGTGTCGATGTGGATGTCCGGCGCCACCGGCGGCTCGTAGGGCGAGTCGATGCCGGTGAAGTTCTTCAGCTCGCCGCGCCGGGCTTTGAGGTACAGGCCCTTGGGGTCGCGCTGCTCGGCCAGGGCCAGCGACGCATCGATGAAGATCTCGAGGAAGTTGCCGTCGCCGGCCAGGCTGCGGGCCATGTCACGCTCGGCCCGGAACGGCGAGATGAACGAGACCAGGGTGATTAGCCCGGCATCGAGCATCAGCCTGGCCACCTCCGAGACCCGACGGATGTTTTCCACCCGGTCGGCTTCGGTAAAGCCCAGGTCGCGGTTCAGGCCGTGGCGCACGTTGTCGCCGTCGAGCAGATAGGTGTGCCGGCCCAGGGCATGCAGCTTGCGCTCGACCAGGTTGGCGATGGTCGATTTGCCCGCACCGGACAAACCGGTAAACCACAGCACCCGCGGCGACTGGCCCTTGAGCGCGGCGTGGGCCTCGCGGTTGACGTCGATGGCCTGCCAGTGCACGTTCTGCGCACGGCGCAAGGCGAAGTGCAGCATGCCGGCGCCGACCGTGCGATTGCTCAGACGGTCGATGACGATGAAGCCCCCCGTATCGCGGTTGTCGGCATAGGCATCGAAGGCGATCGGCCGGTCCAGGTGCAGGTTGCACACGCCAATGCCGTTAAGTTCCAGGGTCTTGGCCGCCAGGTGCTCGAGGCTGTTCACATCGACCCGGTGCTTGAGGTTGGCGCAGCTCATGCCGACGGTGCGGCAACCGATCTTCATCAGGTACGGACGCCCCGGCAACAGGGGCTGTTCGTCCATCCACACCAGGGTCGCTTCGAACTGGTCGGCCACAGCTGGCGGGGCGTCGGCCAGGGCGATCACGTCGCCGCGACTGATATCGATCTCGTCCTTGAGGGTCAGGGTCACGGCCTGGCCGCACACGGCTTGCTGCTGTTCCCCGGCGCTGCCAAGGATGCCGGTGATCTCGCTCTGCTGGCCCGAGGGCAGCACGCGGATACGCTCGCCGACGCGCACGCTGCCGGCCACGACGTTGCCGCAATAGCCACGAAAATCCAGGTTCGGCCGGTTCACCCACTGCACCGGCAGACGGAACGCCGCGTGGCTCTGCCGGTCCTGCTCCAGCGGTACGTCTTCAAGGTAGGCGAGCAGGCTCGGGCCCTGGTACCAGGGCGTGTTGGGGCTGGGCTGGAGCATGTTGTCGCCGCGCAGCGCCGACAGCGGAATGCACTGGATATCCTGCAGGCCTATCTGTGCGGCGAAGGCGCGATACTCGGCTTCGATGCGCTCGAACAATGCCTGGGAGTATTCCACCAGGTCGAGCTTGTTGATCGCCACCACCACCTTGCGGATGCCCAGCAGCGACACCAGGTAACTGTGCCTGCGGGTCTGGGTCAGCAAGCCCTGGCGGGCATCGATGAGGATCACCGCCAGGTCGGCGGTGGACGCGCCTGTGACCATGTTGCGGGTGTACTGTTCGTGGCCGGGGGTGTCGGCGACGATGAACTTACGCTTGTCGGTGGCAAAAAAACGGTAGGCCACATCGATGGTAATGCCTTGCTCGCGCTCGGCGCTCAGGCCGTCCACCAGCAGGGCGAAATCCAGTTCGTCACCCTGGGTGCCGAGCTTTTTCGAGTCGGCTTCGAGCTGACCCAACTGATCCTCGAACAACACCTTGGATTCATACAGCAGGCGGCCGATCAAGGTGCTCTTGCCGTCGTCGACACTGCCACAGGTGATGAAGCGCAGCAGTTGCTTGTTCTGCTGTTGTTGCAGGTAGGGCGTCAGGTCGCCATTGCGTGCGTCGGTGATCGCGTTCATCAGAAATACCCCTCTTGTTTCTTCTTCTCCATGGAGCCCGCCGAGTCGCTGTCGATCAGGCGGCCCTGGCGTTCCGAGGTGCGGCTGACCAGCATCTCGCCGATGATCGCCGGCAGGTTGTCGGCGTCACTGTCGATGGCGCCGGTCAACGGATAGCAGCCAAGCGTGCGGAAGCGCACCTTGCGCAGCTCCGGGGTTTCTCCGGGCAGCAGCGGCAGGCGTTCGTCATCGACCATGATCAGCGTGCCGTCACGGCGCACCACCGGGCGCTCCTTGGCGAAGTACAAGGGCACGATGGGGATCTGTTCCAGGTAGATGTATTGCCAGATATCGAGTTCGGTCCAGTTCGACAGCGGGAACACCCGCAGGCTTTCACCCTTGCGCTTGCGGGTGTTGTACAGGCGCCAGAGCTCCGGGCGCTGCTGCTTGGGGTCCCAGCGGTGCTGCTCGGAGCGCAGGGAAAACACCCGCTCCTTGGCCCGCGACTTTTCTTCGTCACGCCGGGCACCGCCGAACGCGGCATCGAAACCGTAGTGGTCCAGGGCCTGCTTCAGGCCCTGGGTCTTCCACACATCGGTGTGCACGGCCGAGCCGTGGATGAAGGGGTCGATGGCGTTTTCCACGCCTTCGGGGTTGATGTGTACCAGCAGTTCCAGGCCCAGGCGTTCGGCGGTCTGGTCGCGAAAGGCGATCATTTCGCGAAACTTCCAAGTGGTGTCCACGTGCAGCAGGGGGAAGGGCGGCTTGCCCGGGGCGAAGGCCTTCATCGCCAGGTACAGCATGACCGCGCTGTCCTTGCCGATGGAGTAGAGCATCACCGGGTTCTCACACTCGGCCACCACTTCGCGGATGATCTGGATGCTTTCCGCTTCCAGCCATTGCAGATGAGTCAACATCGGATACCTCCTCGAGTTCTGCCGGGATTGGCGCCGGCTGAACACCACGGTAGGTAAAGCACCGCCGGTGCCTCTTCGTCTGCTCGGACGAAGAAGCGCCGACAGCTGAAGGTCACGCGACGGACGCGTACAGCGTCTCGGCACGGATCTTGAGCGCGTGGGCCACGGCATCGAACCCTTGTTTGACCCAAGCGCCGTGATTGGTCATGACCTGGTCGGCGGTGGCGCCGAGGAACTGGTCGGTGGTGTGGTAGCGGCAACGGCCCGCGCTGGTGTGCTCGATGTGCTGCTCGCGACGGGCCGCGTCGGGATTGCCGGCGTTGGCATACATCTCCCAGGCGAGCAGCCGGTGGGGCTCGAAGTCCGCCAGGTACTCGATCACGTGCAGCAGTTCGCCTGGGCGCCCCGGATTGGGCAGGAACAGGTTGACCGGTTCGCCGAGCACCAGGCTCGACTCGACCTTGACCGTGTAGGGGTTCCACTGCGGGTAGGCGGACAGGTCGAGGAGGATGCCCCAGACCAGTTCGGCCGGGGCGGCGATGTCCACGGTCAGCGAACGGACCAGGTTTTTTTCTGCGTTCATGGGTGGCTCCTGTGAGGATGACTGCGCGCCACGGACGGTGGCGCCAGTGAGCCCTGGGCTCAGGCGCGATCCTCACCGCTTGTACCCGGCGGCTCCTCGTCTGCCCGGACTAGATCGGGCGTTTAGTCCGCACGGACGAAGAACCGTTGCCGCGCTTCTCCCTAAGGTCATGTGCAGCGGCGGGCCCTCCGCCGGCAGAGGAGACTGACATGGCAACAGACACCCCCCAACAGGAGGTCATCAGCGGTGAGACCTGGACCCGGTTTTGCGAGCAGCTGCGCCGCAGCGGCGAACAGATACTGCGTGCCGAAGCCCCGGCCGACGAGCAGACCCGCGCCGAAGGCTTTCGCTACCTCACCCGCTTGTTGCGCATCGCCCTGGAGATGCACCTGGAATTCGCCGACCCCGACTTCCCCGGGTTCATCACCCCCTCCCATGAAACCGCCAAGATCGGCGCCGACAACCCGGACAACCTGTACCGCTATGCGCGCCTGAACGGCGAACACGAATACCGGGTCAGCGGCCAGCGCGGCAGTGTCGCCTATCTGAGCTTCGGCTCGCAGAAGGGGGGGTACGAGACTGACGGCAAGATGATCCAGACCGGCTTTATCGACGCCGGGCAACTGCTACTGGATGCCGAGGGCAACTTCGAGATCATCCTCAGCCAGCGCCCGCCGGCCAGCGGCAACTGGCTTCCTCTTGAGCCGCAGAGCAACGCGCTGATCGTGCGCCAGACCTTTCTCGATCGCAGCAGCGAGCAGCCGGCGCAACTGCGCATCGAGCGCCTGCAGGCCAGCCAGGCACCCGTGCCGCTGGACGCCGTAGGCCTGCAACAAAGCCTGCAGCGGGTCGGCAGTTTCGTCGAGAACACCGCGCGCTTGTTCGCCGACTGGGCCCAGGGTTACCAGCAACACAGCAACCAGCTGCCGCCTGCCGACCAGGCGCTGTGCCAGGCCGTGGGCGGCGCCCCCAACATCTTCTACTACCACTCCTGCTGGGCGCTGGCCGACGACGAAGCGCTGCTGATCGAGGTCGACCAGGTGCCGGCCTGCGACTTCTGGAACCTGCAGATCAACAACTACTGGATGGAGTCGCTCGACTACCGCTACCACCGCATCTGCCTGAACAAGCATTCGGCGCAGCTTGCGGCGGACAGCAGCCTGCGCATGGTCCTCAGCCACCGTGACCCGGGCCTGGCCAACTGGCTGGAAACTGCCGGCCATCCCCACGGCACGCTGTGCTTGCGCTGGGTCGGCGCCACACAACCGGTTCACCCGACCACCCGCGTGGTCAAACTCAATGACCTCAAGGAGCTGGCACTATGAGCAGCAACGATTTTTCTCCGGACCTGCTGCTGGCCGAAGCCAGTGCTCGCGCAGGTGGCCTTGAGGATTTCGGCCCGGGCGATTTCCGCCAGGGCCTTCAGGTACTGGCGCAGTCCCTGGAGCAGGAAGCGAGGTTATCGTCCCAGGGGCGTGCGCTATTGCGCGAGAAGCTGCTGGCGCAACTGGTCAACCGACTGGTGATCGAAGACCACTGTCGACGCTTCCCGGAAATCCTTGAACTGCAAATCAACGACCCGTTGGTGATCGTCGGTCTGCCACGCACCGGCACCACGCTGCTGCAACGCACCCTGGCGGTGGACCCGCAGTTCAGCAAGGCGCAGTGGTGGGAAACCCGTTACCCGGCGCCCCTCGGCGGGGAGACCCTGGAGCAGCCGTTGCAACGCCTCGGCCGGGCGCGCGCCGAAGTGGCGGCGATGATCGAGTTCCTTCCGCAGTTGCTGGCCATCCACCCACTGGACGCCGAGCAGCCCGACGAAGAGTTCATGTTGATGGAGCACTCGTTCCTCTGCGCCATGGACTCCTACGTCAACGTCCCCAGCTACACCGCCTGGCTCGACCGGCAGGACCAGACCCAGGTCTACCGTTACCTCAAGCGCTGCCTGCAGTTCCTGCAATGGCAGCAGGCACGCCGTGGCATCGCCCCCGGCCGGCGCTGGTTGCTCAAGAGCCCGCAGCACCTGCATACCCTGGAGCTGTTGTTCGAAGTGTTCCCCGGGGCGCAGGTGGTGCTCACCCATCGCGAACCGGCCAGGACCATTCCTTCGCTGGCCAGCTTCATCCACACCCTGTGGCAGCTGTACAGCGACCAGGCCGACGCAGAAGCCGTCGGCGAGCAGTGGAACCGGCGCATGGCGCGGGCCTTGCGCCATGCCATGACGGTGCGTGACGGCATGCCGGCCGAGCGCTTTCTCGATGTGCAGTTCGAAGACACCCTGGCCGCGCCCCAGGCAGTGGTCGAACGCATCTATCGCTTCGCCGGCCTTGAATGCACGCCAAAAGTTCAGGCAGCCATGGGCCAATGGTTGTCCGCCAACGGTCGGGAAAAACGCGCTGCCCACCACTACAGCCCTGACCAGTTCGGCCTCAGCGACGCGCTGCTGCAACGTGACTACGCCGAGTACCGCGCCCGGCATTTGCAAGCCTGAGCCTGTCCCAAAACAATAAGAGGATTCATCCCATGCTGCTTAAAGACAAAGTCGTGATGGTCTCGGGCGTTGGCCCCGGGCTGGGTATCAAACTGGCCCTGGAGGCCGCGCGTGAAGGGGCGCGGGCCGTGGCCATTGGCGCCCGCGACATGGGCCGCCTACTTGAGGCGCAGCAGCGCATCAAGGCGGTCGCCGGGCATTGCGAGGTGCTGTGCGTGGCCACCGACATCACCGATGTGCAGGCCTGCAATCGTTTCGCCGAAGCCACCCTCGAGCAATTCGGCCGTATCGATGCGCTGATCAACAGCGCCTTTTCCCATGGCGGTTTCCAGGCGGTGGACGAGGCGGACAACGACCCGCTGCGCGAGGCGCTGGAGGTCAACCTGCTGGGTTCGCTGAACATGAGCCGCGCGGTGCTGGCGACAATGCGCGCGCAGGGCGCGGGGGCAATCGTGATGATCAACACCTTGGGCGTGCGCAAGCCGTATCAGGGTGGGGCGGCCTATGCCGCGTCGAAAAGCGCCCTGGCGGCCAGCGTGCGCTACCTGGCCAGTGAGCAGGCGGCCCACGGTCTGCGGGTCAACGCTCTGGCCTGTGGCTGGATGTGGGGCGAGCCGGTGCAGGCTCTGGTACGCCAGACCGCTGCCGCCCGGGGTGTCAGCGAAGAGCAGGTGCGCGCCGAGTTCAGTGTCGGCATCCCCGGTGGGCGCATGCGCAGCGACGAGGAGTGCGCCCGCGCTGCGTTGTTTCTGGCATCGGACTACGCCAGTGCGATCAATGGTGCGCAGCTCGATGCCAACGGCGGCGAAGTCATGTACTGAGGAGCAGGGCAGATGAACACAATCGATCACTGCGCCTTCAACGGCGATGCCGACGGTCTGTGCGCCCTTCAGCAGTTGCGCCTGGCCGGCGAACTGAGCCCGCAGGTGCGACTGGTCAGTGGGGTCAAGCGCGACATCGAGCTGTTGCGCCGGGTCCAGGCCGGGCCCGGCGAGCGGGTCACGGTGCTGGACGTGGCCCACGAGCAGAATCGCGAGGCCACCCGGCGCCTGCTCGACGGCGGCGCCCGGGTACGCTATTTCGACCATCACTTTGCAGGTGAACTGCCTCGGCATCCGGCATTCGAGTGCTTCATCGACACGGCCGCCCAGGTGTGCACCAGCCTGCTGGTCAACACCTACCTGGACGGGGGGTATCACCGCTGGGCGGTGGCCGCCGCCTTTGGTGACGGCCTGACCGGCCCGGCCCGGGCGCTGGCGGTGCAGCATGGCCTGGCCAACGATGAGATGCAGGCCCTGGAGGAGCTGGGCCTGCTGCTCAACTACAACGCCTATGGCGACAGCCTGTCGGACCTGTACTTCGAGCCGCTGGCGCTGGCCGCCGAGCTGCTGCCTTACCACGACCCGCTGGACTTCATCCGCCACAGCACAAGCTTCACCACCCTGCGCATCGGCCACGCCGCCGACATGGCTGCTGCCACAGGCCTTGAACCCTGGCACGAGGGGCGGGGGGCGCAGCTGTACCGCCTGCCCGCGCAACCCTGGGCACGGCGGGTCAGTGGCGTGCTGGCCAACCAGCTGGCGGCCGGTGCGCCGCGCAAGGCGATCGGCTTGCTCAGCGCCAGGGCGGACGGTGACTGGGCGTTCAGTCTGCGGGTACCGGAAGAGGCCGGGCTGGCGGCGGATGCCTTCTGCCGGCAGTTTCCCACAGGGGGCGGACGCAAGCGTGCTGCCGGGATCAATCGCCTGGCCGACGCGCAATTGAAGGAAGTCGCCGCACGCCTGCTCGATTGCTATCGCTGAGCCAAGAGCAACGCCCCGAACGGATCGGTCGGGGTGTTGCTTGCCACCAAGCGTCAGCGGTGCAAGCGCCTGGACCGCTGGATCCAATATAGCTTGAACGCAGTCTTATATTCCATAAATGAAGTACAAAGTATTTTTATAGTGCGTTTTAATCTATTCAGTATTTTGAATCGATTGGAGCACTTGTCTGTGAACACTAAGGCGCTTTTACCTTTTGGCTTGGCATTACTGGCTACCTGCTCGACGGCTTTCGCGGGCGCCACGCTGGATCGCGTAACCAGCAGTGGGGAGCTGACCGGCGTTCTGATGGAAAGCTATCCGCCATTCTCCTTTCTCAATGAACAGAACCAACTGGACGGGTTTGACGTGGATGTCGCCAAGGCCGTTGCGCAACGGCTAGGGGTGAAGCTGAAGTTGCAGACACCGTCCTGGGATGTCATCGCTGCCGGACACTGGAACGGACGATATGACATCTGCGTCTGCTCGATGACCCCGAGCAAGGCACGGGCCGAAGTGTTCGACTTTCCGGTGGAGTATTACCAGTCACCGGCCGTGATCGTGGTGAATGCCAAAGACAAGGACATTGTCACGGGTAAGGATCTGTCAGGTAAAAAAGTCGGTGTGATCAGTGCGTCGACCTATGAAGCCTATCTGAACAAGGATCTGGTGATCGAGGGCGCCGAGGATAAGCCGTTGAGCTATCCATTCGAAAGCGTCCAGGTCGCGCCATACGACAACGAAACGGTAGCCTTCCAGGATCTGGCCTTGGGCACGGGCGTGCGGCTGGATGCCATGGTCACCAACCTCATCACTGCGCGCGAACGCATCGCCCAGGATCCTCGCTTCAAAATTGCCGGCGACACGCTGTATGCGGAGCCCAACGTGGTAGCGATCGAAAAGGGTGATCCGCAATGGAATGCCAAAGTCACTGAGGTCGTCACCCAGCTCAAGGCCGACGGCACGTTAAGCAAGATTTCACAGAAGTGGATCGGTGCCGATATCAGCCAATGACAGCCCTTAATCCACACCCGGCCAAGGCGGCTGTCGCCGTCGAAACCGAGACGCGTCGTTTCAGCCAGCTATTTGGTTTTCGCACTCGCCTGTATTTGACCTGGGCAGTGCTGTTCGGCCTGTGCGTCATGTTTTTCATGAGCTTCGATCTGAAATTCTCGATCATTGTGCAGAAGTTGCCCAACCTGGTCGGCCTGCATTTGGGGCCTGACGGTTTCTTGCAAGGCGCCGCGCTGACGCTGTTCTTGTGCTTCTGCTCGATCTGGCTTTCGTTGCTCCTTGGCTTCGTGACGGCGCTGGCGCGCCTGTCTCGCAGTGCAGTGGCGTTCGGCATTGCCAGTTTCTATGCGTCCTTTTTTCGCGGTACTCCACTGCTGATCCAGATCCTGCTGATCTACCTGGGGCTGCCGCAGTTGGGTGTGGTTCCGGGCGCCATCAGCGCGGGGATCATTGCGCTGTCGCTCAATTACGGTGCCTACCTCAGCGAGATTTTTCGTGCCGGCATCATGGCTGTTGCACCCGGGCAGCGCGAAGCGGCGATGGCCCTGGGTCTGAAGCCTGCGGCAACGTTTCTGCATATTGTCCTGCCGCAAGCCATGCGCACGATCATTCCCCCGACAACCAGTCAGTTCATTTCAATGCTCAAGGACTCTTCGTTGATATCGGTGATGGGGGTCTGGGAAGTGATGTTCCTCGCGCAGTCGTACGGTCGCTCGTCCTACCGCTACATCGAAATGCTCACCACCGCAGCCGTTATCTATTGGCTCCTGTCCATTGGCCTGGAGTTGATACAGAACCGACTTGAACGCCACTACGGCAAAGGCTTCAAGCATCAGCGCTGACCCACCCGTTTAATGACTTTTTACAGGTACTACGATGTCCGATCCAAAACCTCTGTTGTTTGCGTTATACGAGCAAGCCAGTGTTGGCTGTGGCGGCGCACCGAGCCTCTGGACGCACCCGGCTGACGAGCGACTGACCATCAACTCCCTGGGCTATTGGTCGAACCTGGCACGCATCGCCGACCAGGCTCATCTCGACATGTTGTTTTTTGGTGATGTGCTGGGTTTCTACGATGTGTTTGGCGGTAATGCCGACGCGGCCATGAAGTGGGCGGTGGAAGCACCGGCCAACGATCCGTTGATGATCATTCCGGCATTGGCCGCCGTGACGGAAAACCTGGCCTTCGGCGTGACTGTCACCACCAGTTACGAGCATCCTTTTACCCATGCCCGGCGTTTCAGCACGCTGGATCACCTGACCAATGGCCGGGTCGGCTGGAACATCGTCACCTCCTACCTGACCAGTGCCGCTCGCAACTTCGGTCTGGAGCAGATGATCAAGCACGATGATCGCTATGAACGCGCAGATGAATTTCTCGAGGTGGTCTACAAGCTCTGGGAAGGCAGCTGGGCAAATGACGCCGTGGTGGCCGACAAGTCTCGCCAGGTCTATGCCAGGGGCGATCGCGTGCGACCGATCAATCATGTCGGCGAGCATTACCGGGTGGCCGGGCCGCATTTGACGTCCCCGTCACCGCAACGCACACCCTTGCTGATCCAGGCCGGTTGGTCAGGCCGTGGTCGCGAGTTCGCGGCCAAGCACGCCGAACTGATTTTCATCGCCAAGTCCAACCCGCTGGAGATTCGCCAGGGACTGGAAGATATATGGGCGCAGGCCAGGGCACGGGGGCGTCACGCAGAAGATGTTAAATCACTGACGGTACTTCGCATTGTCACGGCCAGGACCGAGATCGAAGCCCAGCGCAAATATGACGAACTGCAAAGCAACTATCACTTGCAGGCGCAGTTGGTGAGTTATGCAGGTGATACCGGTATCGACATCAGCCGCTACGCGGACAGCGACGCGTTGTCCACTCACACCGAAGGCATGACCTCTTATGTGATGCGGCCTGATGGCAGTGGCAAGCCCTTGACCGCCGGCGATGTCAAACAGCGCTTTGCCAACGTCACCCGGGGCAGTGATCTGATTCTGGTGGGAACGCCGCAACAAGTGGCCGACCGGATCGAAGAGCACGCCCGTATTTCCGGCACCAGCGGCTACATGCTCAACCCGCTGATCAGCCCGGGCAGCCTTGAGGACTTCGTTGAGTTGGTCATTCCTGAACTGCAAAAGCGCGGCTTGTATCGCGCTCGGCCACAGAGCGGTACCTTCCGTTCGCGGTTACGGGACGATGGCGCGAACCATTTACCGGATTCGGCTTACGGCGCCTCGTTCCGCTTTGATAAAGGTTTTTAGGACGGGACAGTCTTGAAAAAGGGGGCTCTCCACGGGCCCCTTTTGTGAGCAAATGTCCTGATCAGAAGTATTTGAGCCAGCTGATATCGCGACGGCGTGCCTTCAATGCCGCGAACCAGCGCACGGGTAAATACAGGGATAAAGCCAAGAGCACCGCCATCAGCCACACAGCCAGAATGCTGTCGAAACCGAAAAAACTCCCCTGGTTCAATCCGAACAACGCCACGCTGACCAGATACAGCGCCTTGAGTACGTAAAGGTGGAGCAAGTAGAAGAACATCGGCGCCGCGCCAAAGACTGCCAAAGCATTGACCCACTTGCGTTGTCGGGCCCGTTCCAGGGTACGAAGCAGTAACAGGCCCACTCCCAGCGTCAGCGAAAGGAACAGCAGGGAAGGTGGGTATTTTGTAATGTTGAAGAAACTCATCAGGGTTTGCGTGAGGCCTTCATGGGCGACCCAATGCGCCTCGCCATAACCATCGACGGCTCGCAGTGCGACAAATCCGACCAATGTCCCGACCCCTGTAAATAGCAGAGTATGTTGACGCTTCGCGGCCAAAACCTGGCCGGCAAACCAGGGGCCGATACTGTATCCAAGGGCGATCACACCGATCCACGGCAGTACAGGATAAGAGGTACGCAGACGCAAGCCGTCGGAGAATTCGATCCAGCCGCGATCATGCAGAATCGCCCAAGGTATATGCATGGGCGAGCCTGTCGCGAAGTGAACATTATCCAACAGGTTGTGCCCGGCCACGATCACCAGGCCCAGGCAGCACAGAACGGGCCTGGGTAACCAAACCAGTCCGGCCAGGGCAATCATGCAGATGCCAATGGCCCAGATCACTTGCATGTAGATTGCCGTAGGCGGGAACTGAAAGGTCCAGGCGAAATTCACCAGGGTGAACTCCAGCAGTACCAGGAACAGACCGCGCTTGAACAAAAAGGCTGACACATCGCCCTTGCCCTGGTGCTTTTGGCCATACAGGTAAGCGGACAGTCCGGTGAGCAGTATGAAGACCGGCGCACACAAATGAGCAAGTGTGCGGCTGAAAAATAGCGCCGGCTCAGTGGATTCGATGTCCATCGGGTCTGTTACCTGACGGTGCAAAAAGAATGTTTCGCGCACGTGATCCAACAGCATCAGGAGGATTACCAATCCCCTCAGGGCATCAATGGACAGCAGGCGTTGGTTCAAGCTTGTGATGGGCGGGATGTGGGTAGAAGTTGTCATCGAATGTCGCAAGCAGGGAGTGGATGGCTCTGCCAGTGGCGACTGACAGCTCATGGTTTTATAGGATATAACATAACATCTATGCCTGCTTCGTGGGCATTCGCATGGGGTGGCTAATTCGGTGTCATCGGCACTTCGAGGGGGACGGCGTTTGCATATTGCCTTCAACGCCGACGAGGAGGGCGCAAGCGGGGCGCTCGTATCTCGTCGACGTTTTTAAGCTGCTGGGCATCGCACTAGCGACGATAGTAGCGGCGATCGTCCTCGTATCGGTACCGCATGGCCCGATCCTGATGGCGTTCCCAATCACGATGGCGTTCTGCTTCTCGGCGGGCTTGTTCTCTGCGCCAGTTATCTCTATGCCAGTCGTCTCGGCGCCAATCGTCTCTACGAGAGTGCCAGCGGCCGTCATGCCAGTATCGGTCTTCATGGGCAAGCAACGGCCCTGGCTGCTTGTCGGCCATACTGGCCAAGGTCGGCCAAGGGTTGGCGGCAGCCTGGACCGGAGACTGAACTGCTGTGACTTCAGGTGCCAAAACAGGGGTTGAGGTCTTCATCTGTGTAGCTGATGCCGAGCCCACTGCCGCGAACGCGAACAGGCCGAAGAGCACCATCCGTGGGTCATGGAATTTCATGCGCGAAGACAACCTCTGATTGATATTTGGACGTGTGGCCATCCGGCTGCGGGAAGCTTGCGGGTTCGCGCTTAACGATCGGATGTGCCTATCCACATAGACCGATAAACAGGAAAAAGTTCTAGGGGGGCGCTGTTTAAATAGCCTACGACATAAGGGGGCGGCCCCTTTGAGGATTGCTATCTCGATGTCCGCTGATGGCTGATTGTGGCCTGTCGCGACGGGCTGCAACCGACCCAGAGCGGACTGTCGGGAGCTTCCATCCAGTTACTTCTGCCGACAAACCCAATATCCACACCATCATGCCGCAAGGCCTGAGCATGCTACGGGCACCAAATGGCGATCAGGTCTGGTATCACAGCGATTCCTCCGAGCAGCGCGTCGACGATGATGGCAACGACGGCGCCAGACCGACGGCTAGATTCTCTAATCAAAGGTTGTGCCTGGCGTAACCTTTTCATTTTCCGCATCAGGATGCTCGGCCTTACTGGCCGAAATCCCATTTCACCTTGATCAAAACATTGCGTTGAAGGGATGAAGGTGGATGCCGTTTAGGGCCGCGCCTACTAAGGCGGCAACGACAGGCACGGTGGCCGCAATGGTTAATCGCAGATTAATGCCTTGACAATAGTTGCCTAGGCAACTTAATGTGTGCTCACAAGCTTCCTAGGCTAGGAAACCATGAATACTCAGTCCAATCACACCACCTATGAGCAACGCGCACGAGTTGGTCGTTTGATCAATCGTGGCGAAACGGAGCTCGTTCAGGCACTCGATAATGCACTGAGATCGTTCGGCGTTACGGCTGCCCAATATGTAATTTTGTCCACGTTGTGGGCGGGGCGGGGTGAAACAGCGGCGGAAATCTGCAAGGAAATCTCCTATACGCCGGGCGCCATGACTCGCATGCTGGATCGTCTGGAGCAAAAGCAACTTTTACGTCGCTTGCCCTACGCGTACAACCGCCGCGCGGTCAAACTGGAACTGACGGACGAGGGGCATGAGAAGTTTCCTGAGTTGCTCGCCGCCGCTACAACGGTCATCGATCGCTTCTTTGGTGATTTTGATGCAAGCGAATTGCGCCAATTCGAAACGTTGCTCGAAAAAATGCTGAGCCGAATTTGATTTTTTTTGACCACATAGTTGCCTAGGCAACCTTTTGTTCAGCCCGATCTTTGGTGGTCACCACCTATACGGAATGACCCGTAGGGCCCGGGCAATGACCTGAATGTTCCTCCTACTAATTGATGCGCAGTACCGCTCTGTGGAGAAGAGTCAATGAGATCCCCGGCAATTCTGTTTTTACTTTGTGCGCTCCTCGGCGGTTGCTCGACGGTTCCGTCGATCAACGTTCTTGGTGCCTATTTTCCTGACTGGTTGTTCTGCATCGTCGGCGCGATCGTCGCGACGGGGGTTGTGCATGCGGCATTGCGTGCTGCAGGACTGTTGCGCCAATTGCAAGGCTTGACGCTGCCGCTGGCTTATTCCTCCTTGACCGTCTCGCTGGCCTTGATCGGCTGGCTGACCTTTTTTCAATAACTGACTCGAGAGAACGGCGATGTCGCAAGCGATTAACACCCGAGCCCACTTTGGCCGAGCGATTGCACTGCTGCTGGTCCTGGCGGCGATCGCGCTGGCGATCTTCGTAGCCTGGCGTATCGATACTGCTCCGCGTACCGATGATGCCTATGCTTATGCAGACACTATCAATGTTGCGCCTGATGTCAGTGGTCGAATTGTCGACCTGGCCGTAAAGGACAACCAGGCTGTTAAGAAAGGCGATGTGCTCTTCCAAATCGATGCGCGACCTTTCCAGGCGACGTTGGCAAAGGCCGAAGCGAGCCTGGTCGCCCTCGAAAACCAGATCGAACTGACCCAGCGCTCGGTCAATGCGCAAAAGTTCGGTGCTGCCGCGGCGAAGGCCGATATCGAACGGGCACGGGCAAACGCCGAGCAGACGAGCGATACACTCGGTCGACTTGAACCGTTGCTGCGAACCCACTTCGTTTCCGTGGAAGAAGTTGACCGGGCACGGGCGGCCAAACGTGCCGCACAGGCACAGCTCAGCACGTCTGAGCTTGATGCACGACGTGCCAGTGCCGGCATCAGTGGTGTTGATGCACTCGTCGCCAAGCGTGAGGTGATCAAGGCAGAAATCGCACTGGCTCAGCTCAACCTGGAATACGCCACCGTGCGTGCGCCCTTTGACGGTATCGTCATCAATCTCAAGACCTCGGCCGGGCAATATGCAGCGGCTGGCCACCCGATCTTCACCCTGGCAAATACCAGCCGTTGGTACGTGGTCGCCAACTTCCGCGAAACGGAGCTCGAACATATCAAGGCCGGTCAAACGGCACAGGTTTATGTGCTCAGCGATTCGTCCAAGCAATTCCAGGGTGTGGTGGAGTCGGTCGGATACGGGGTCTTTCCCGATGACGGCGGTGGCGAGGTTTCCGGTCTGCCGCATGTGCCTCGTTCGATCAATTGGGTCCGGGTCAACCAGCGCTTCCCTGTACGTATCGCAGTCGAGCAACCGGACCCTAGCGTGTTCCGGATCGGCGCATCGGCCGTGGCCGTCATGACGTCCGACATGCATGCCACGGCTCACTGAGTACAGACACCATGAGCTCCCACGAATCCCATCGCAGCAAGCCATCCGCCCCATTGCTTTGGAAGCTGCTTCGCAGCGAACTGGCGCCTTTCCCCGGGCGTCAGGCAGCGGTCTGGCGTTTTGTGTTGAGCAGTGCCCTGGTGATTGTCATTTCCATGGCGCTGCAGGTGCCCTACCTCTCCCTCTCGATAGTCATCGTGTTCTTCACGGCGCAGGAGAACACTGTGCTGACCCGGTTGTCCGGCACACTGCTGGCAATCGGCTGTAGTCTCGGTACGGCATTGGCGATTGTGCTGATTAAGCTCACGATCAACTACCCGATGCTGCGTATCCTCGGTGCCTGCTTGATTGCCTTTTGTGGCATGTATTTCATGCGTATCAACAAGGCTGGCGTCATTGGTTTTCTGGCGGCTCAGCTGGTGTTCTATTTTCAGAGCTTTGCTGATCTCTTTGCTGACCCGGAAACGCTCTTACGGGCTCTGTTGTGGGCGTGGGTATCGCTTGTTTATCCGATCGTGGTGACGGTGGCTGTTAATTATCTGTTTCTGCCAGCCCGACCAGGACGCCTGTTGGTCGACGAAATGTGTCGCCAATTGGACAATGTGCTCGAACAACTGGAGGCCCGCAGAACCGGTTCACCCATACCACGTCTGAGCAGCAATCTGGTTGCTAGTGGTGTACTGGCGCTGCATCGTCATCTGGCTTTCGCGACCCTTGGCAATGCCACCTATCAGCGCGAAAAGGCCCAGTACCTCCAGAAGATCGCAGGCATCGATCGCCTACATACAGCCGCAGCGCATTTGTCGCAGCTACCGATGCAGAAGCTACTGCCTGAGCAGCGCGACCAAGTAGCTCTCTTGCAAGAACTTTGTCAGGCACTGCGGTCTTCCTTCACTGATCGCAAGCCGTTCCTCTGCTCGGAGTATTTGGGGGAGAGTGATGCAGCCAACGGTGAGTTGGACAGCGTGCTGTGTGATATGGGACAGGCCTTGCAGGCGATTTCCAAGGCTGAGTCAGCCCCCGACGGGTCTTCTTCGGCTAGTAAGGAGCCATTCATTGCGAAGGACGGGTTCAGCAACCCGGTGTACGGGCGGTTTGCCTTGAAGACCGTGTTAGCTGCATTACTGTGCTACGTGTTTTACACGGCTGTGCAGTGGCAGGGTATCCATACTGCGATGCTGACTTGTTTCATTCTCGCGCTGCCCAGTCTCGGTGCGAGCACCCATAAGGGACTGATGCGTATCGTGGGTTGTGCAGTGGGCAGTGTCGTCGCGCTGATCGCGACGATTTTCATCATTCCCCATCTCGAGAGCATTACCGGCCTGCTTTTGCTCACGCTGCCCATTGTCGCTGTCGGTGCCTGGGTCGCTGCGGGCTCCCCGCGCACGAACTACATTGGCATGCAGTTCGTCTTTGCCTATGCCCTGGCTCAACTTGGACAGTTTGCGCTGACCACCGATGTCACGGAAATCCGTGACCGAATGATCGGCATCCTGATAGGAGTGACGGTATCCATTGCTATTTCCGCGTTGATATGGCCTGAGCGCGAAGGACTAATGCTGAAGGCCATGCTGGGGCGGCTGTTGCGCGGTGTCGCTGATCTGGCTCGGGCGGGGGCGGGCAGCAACGAACCGATCACGCAAAGCGCTGCGATTGATCGCGCGCGGCTCCAGGGCTGGTCGCTGCTCTTGCAGAGCCGCGAAATGCAGGCACGCGTCGTGCTGGAACCGGGGCGGCAACACGACGACGATTCGGTCACCGTGGATGTAACAACATGGCTCGCCCAGGTCCAGGAAACCCTTTTCGCCGTCAACCGGCTGCAGGTCGTCCTGCAACATGCCGGTCCCGGCTTGCCGCACACCTTTGTCGAAGCGATCGAGGCGTTTCGCGAATGCGCTGCCCACCAGTTGGAAAGGATGGCGGATCGGTTCGCTGGGGAAGGCTCGATCGATCGGGGTGCCCATTTGCCGAGGGCATTGGCCGTGCTGAATCGCTGCCGGGCGGACGAAGGCAAGGATGCACCTGACTCGATTGGCGAAATCCTGTCCGCCGCCCAGGCGCTTAACGAGCGCATCGCTCAACTCGCCAATTGCCTGTCACCCCTCTACGGCATGACTCACAAGGAGGAAATGAGCATCCCCGCTCAACGCTCTACAGACCTGCCCGGTACTCATTAGGTGTGGTATTGAACCATCGGCGGAAGGCGCGGAAGAAATTGCTTGGAGCGGCGAAGCCCAGCAGATAGGAAATTTCCTGCAGGGTTAGATTGGGCTGGACCAGGTACTGGCTGGCCAGCTCTCGGCGAGTACCATCGAGCAGTTGATGAAAACCGGTTCCCTCCGCTTGCAGGCGGCGCTGCAAGGTGCGCTCAGACATTAATATTGTCTGGGCCACCACTTCACGTTTGGGCTCACCTTGGGGTAGCAAACGACAGAGCAACTGGCGCACCTGGTGGGTGATCTGACCGTCCGAAAAGCGCGCCAAATACTCACCGGCGAAGCGTTCGTGCAAATGCGCCAAGGCCTCGTTAGCAGAATGCAGCGGGGCATCCAGATCGGTGCGGTCGAACAGTAATGCATAGTGCTCGGCATTGAACTTCAGTGGTGCTTGAAACACCTCGCAATATGGCTTCAGATTAGCCGGCGCAGGTCCGCTAAAGCTGACAAGGCGAGGAGTCAATGGGCGGCACGCTAGCCAGCGGCAAAAGGCCAGAATATAGGCCAGCGACCCCTCCGCACTTTCTCTGGCAGAAGGCAAGCGATCGCCATGAATTGCCAGAGTTAACTCATAACCATCCGACGTAGGGTGAAAGCTGAGATCTGCACTCTCCCCAATGATGCGCTGATAGCGGACCAGGCTAGAAATGCCCTCATGCAAGTTGCGGCTGGACATCAATGCATAGCCGACCACATGGAAGGAGGATGGTCGCACCACCTGGGCCATGTTCAGGGCAATGACCGGATTTCCAGAGGCTTCTACCGCCAGATGCCATAGGCCCGTCATGCAATCCTGTGGGAAGCGTGCTTCGGGATCGCTCAGAGCGGAATAATCCATCCCAAGACGTTCGAACAGACTGCGGCAGTCGACACCGCCCATTTCCAGGGATCGGACAATGGTGCTTGCCCAACTGGAGGAAGTAGTACGCTGACTCATCTGCAGACTCCTACTTGATTGAGGCGCAGCAGTTTTACACCAGCTCCAGCACTCGAAACAACAGCTTGTGACGCGCGGGCCAACAGCGCGTAAAGGGTTGACCTGTCTCGCCCTCCGGTGGGCTTCCACACTGCGCGTTAGCGCCGCAGGGACATATTGGCGGGGCCTTTACGGCATGCAGGAACACCGGAATACCGGCCCTCCAATGATATTGATGTTTCACGAGGCATTTATCTGACCGGCAAGGCGAGCAGTCTGGCTGGCAAGGAGAGTTTTGTCCGTGCCCCTCCATCACTAGACTCCTCGGCAAGCCAATCAGCGCAAAGGTTACAACCATTAACGCACCGGCCAAGGTACAAGCTTCGGTTTGTCCGGCCAGACCACCAGGCCCTTTGCATCCCGGTTAACCGCCGGGCTTGCCTCGCTGCGAGTACAACAATAATGATGGCATCGCCCTTGCTGACTACATTCCTCCCCATTGCCCTGGGCATCATCATGCTCGGACTGGGGTTGTCGCTTACTCCGGCGGATTTTATCCGAGTGGTGAGGTTTCCCAAGCCTGTCCTGATCGGTCTGGTCTGCCAGTTAATTCTGCTGCCGTATTTCTGCTTCCTCATTGCCAAGGGGTTTGGTCTGGCGCCGGTACTGGCCGTGGGCCTGATGCTCCTGGCTGCTTCCCCAGGCGGTACCACCGCCAATCTCTACAGCCACTTGGCACACGGTGATGTGGCACTCAATGTCACTCTGACGGCAGTGAACTCGGTGGTCGCGATTCTCACCATGCCTTTGCTCGTCAATTGGTCACTGATGTACTTCATGGCGGACGGTCAGACCATTCCATTGCAATTTGCAAAAGTAGTGCAGGTATTCGCCATCGTCTTGGTACCGGTCGCGGTGGGCATGCTAGTACGCAAACTGGCGGCAGGTTTTGCAGTGCTTATGGCGCGGCCGATGAAGATCATTTCCGCGTTGTTCCTTGTAGTCACCGTTGTGCTCGCGTTGGTCAAGGATTGGCAGACGGTACTGGACTACGCGCCTGTCGTAGGTATGGCTGCATTGCTGTTCAATTTGCTCAGCCTCGGCATCGGCTATTTGGTGCCACGCCTGTTCCAGTTGCCGCAGCGCCAGGCAGTGGCCATCGGCATGGAAATTGGTATTCACAATGGCGCTTTGGCTATAGCCCTGGCGCTCAGCCCAACGCTGCTGAACAACCCGACAATGGCCATTCCGGCAGCCATTTACAGCGTCCTCATGTTCTTCACCGCTGCCGCCTTTGGCTGGTGGGTCAATGTGGTCCATGCCAAGGAGCTGGCAATCAAGGTAGGCGCCCCGGCCTCTGTATCTCAAAGGTAGAAGGTTTACCGATCAACACTCATGGGTATGTGTTTTTGTGTACTCAGATGCAAGTCTGCCCTTCGTCGAACAAGGGTCGCTCTAGAAACATATAGAAACAATAAAAGCTAATCTAATACTTGCTGTTTATTCGAATCGATGCGTTGCGGGCTTGGCGGAGAGGCCATCAAGGCACTCCCTCACACTGTTCCAATATCAGCTTTCATGAGCTCAAAAATGAAAAAGCTTCTTTCCGTAGACCCAGCGAAAATTGGCAGACCGCCGGGCGCGGGATCGCCGGATGCGGTTCCGGATGAGTTGCGTGATGGAACGCCTGCGCCATTGAAGCAAGCGCTAGAGCAGCTACTTGGGCCCGACCGTGTACTGCATCGACTGGTTGACCTGGTCCGCTATGCCTCGGATGCCAGCCCATATCGGCTCGTGCCACAAGTCGTAGTCGTCGCGCATGATGGGGACGATGTAGCGAAAGTCCTTCGATTCTGTTCAGAAACAGGTCGGCACGCCACTTTTCGCGCAGCCGGAACCAGTCTGAACGGGCAAGCATTGTCAGATGAAATCCTCATCGACGTGCGGAAGTTTTTCAGCGGCATCAAGGGCATCGGAGAGCGAGGTCTTAGTGTTAAGGCCGGTGTCGGAACCATCCTGTCCCACGCAAACGCGCATCTTGCACCGTACGGTCGCAAGATTGGTCCGGACCCGGCAAGTTCTGCAGCGTGTACGCTTGGTGGCGTGGTTTCAAACAATTCAGGCGGCATGCGTTGCACCATTGCTCAAAACGCCTATCAAACCGTTAGCGCGCTAACATTTGTTCTGGTATCGGGAACGAAAATCGACACGTCGGATCCAGAGGCGGAGCAAACTTTCCTTGCAAGCGAGCCAGAGCTGGCGAAAGGGCTGATGGCGCTACAAGCGGAGATCCTTGCAGACGACGAACTTGTCGGACGAATTCGTCAGAAATACTCCATAAGAAATACCCATGGCTACCGCCTTGACGCATTCCTGGATGGTCGCACACCCTTGGAGATATTTCGTCGCCTCCTGGTAGGCTCGGAAGGGACGCTTGGATTCATCTCGGATGTGACATTTAGTACTGTTGAGGTTGCGGCGGTCACCAGCGTCGCATGGATCGCCGTTCCTTCCATTAATGATGCAATTGCACTCGTGCCGGACCTGGTTGCACTGGGTGCCAGTGCAGTCGAATTAATGATCGCACCGGCCTTGCGGGCTGCGGCTGCAGCGTTTCCCGGTACGCCTGAATACTGGAAATCGCTCGACTTGGACGCGGCTGCCCTGCTGATCGAAATCGGGGCCAGCGACGAAGACAGCCTGACCGAAAAGCAGGCTCTCGTCATGCACCTGACTGACCAGGTCACGCTGCTGGGAGATTTAACCTTTACGAGTCACGCGGAGGCGATCGAGCTTGCTTGGCATGTAAGGGAGGGGCTGCTGGGCCTGGTTGGCAAGCAGCGACCGCTGGGTTCCTTGCTTATCACCGAAGACGTGTGTTTCCCCCCTCTACTACTGGCAAGCGCAGCCCACGACCTGCAAGACCTGTTGCGCAAACACGGGTTTATGCCAGGAGTTGCAGGGCACGCGGCCCATGGCAATCTTCACTTCACTCTGATCGCGCGATTTGATGAAGAAGAGGGTAGGGCGACCTATGCAAAGTTTATGGAGGAACTTGTCGACCTCGTGGTGCGCAAGTACGACGGCTCCCTGAAAGCAGAGCACGGAACCGGGTTAAATATGGCGCCGTTTATCACCCACGAATGGGGGGAGCGGGCGACAAACATCATGTGGCGAGTCAAGAACCTCGCCGATCCGCACGGTGTTCTCGCACCGAACGTCATCCTTTCCCGGGACCAGGATATTCATCTGAAGTCCTTCAAGTCGCTGCCCCCGATTGAAGGCGTTTCCAATGCCAGTCAGTGCATCGAATGCGGTTTCTGCGAGCCTGTGTGCCCGAGCCGAAACGTTTCCATGACACCGCGACAGCGTATCGTTGTGCGCCGGGAAATGGCCCGACAGAGGGAGGATTCTCCGATCTTGCGACGGCTCCAGGAACAGTATCAGTACGACGCCATTCAAACCTGCGCCGGTGACGGATCCTGTTCGGTGCCTTGTCCCATTGGAATCAACACGGGCGAATTGATGCGCGAGTTTCACCGGCGTTCACAGAGCGAGACCTCCGAGAACGTGGCCCTGTCCGTTGCCAAAAAATGGAGCGCCGTCGAGCGCGTTAGCACCGTCGCACTAACTGGCGCGAAATATCTGGGCAATACTTTTGGTTGGCGGTCAGTAAAAGCGATTGCAGACACGGCGCGAATATTTGTTAGCGCCGATATCCTCCCTACCGTGCCGGGACCGATGCCGAAGCCGGCCGCAAGCCGGATGCCAGAGACCGTCCGCGAAGGTGCTGATGCGGTCTACTTCACTGCTTGCGTCAATCGAATGTTCGGCCGCGATCCCGACACCGCTCGCGACGCGATATCGATTCAGGAGGCCCTCGTACGGGTTTCGCATCGCGGCGGGAAGAAGCTGTGGATTCCGCCGGACATCGGTGGACTCTGCTGTGCGACGCCATTCAGTTCAAAGGGTTTCGTTGCTGCGCATGACTTCATGGCAAATTCGATTGCGCAGGCGCTGTTGCGGTGGACCGATGAAGGTCGCTTGCCAGTTGTGGTCGACGCGGCATCTTGTACTCACGGCCTGGTGAGTGGGATCGCTGAGCATCTTACCCCTGAGCTGCGCGAGCGCTATTCGCGCCTGAGCATTATCGATTCTGTGACTTGGTGTGCCAGCCTCCTACCCAACCTCAAGGTAAGCACGCCATTGAAGCGCATTATCTTGCATCCTACCTGCGCGATGTTGCACCTCAATCTGTCGGGGCAACTCAAGCAGGTGGCTCAGCACATGGCGCAGGAAGTCGTCGTCCCGATTGGCGCGACCTGCTGCGGCACCGCGGGTGACCGGGGCCTCTTGCATCCAGAACTGGTAGCGTCAGCTACGCGAGAAGAGCATGCCTATGTGGATGCGACGACAGCGGACGCCTATGTGTCGGCAAACCGTACATGCGAAATGGGGTTGCGGCATGTTACGGGGAAACCCTATGAGTCTTTCGTCTTCAGTCTGGAGCAATGCACCCGTGGAACCTGAGTGCGCCGCTCCCCCCGTTAACCGATCCCACGTTAAATTTAAGGGCAGATTATGAAATTTATGCGCTTTGCCAAAGATGGTCGTGTCGGGCTAGCTGCTGCGGCAAAAGGAGAAGAATTCCATGGGTTCTTTCTCGCTGACATTCCGGAATTTGGCGACCTTAGTGACGCTCTACTTGCAGGCGAGGAAGTAGTCGCTTCGCTTGGCGCGCGCCTCTTGCAAGGGGAGCCCATCGACTTCGCAACCTGCGACCAACTTCCCCCGCTCAGCTCGCCCGCAAAAATCGTGTGTATCGGATTGAACTATCGCGACCACACGAGCGAGGCTGGATTGGTGCAACCAGACTACCCAACCATTTTCTCGCGCTTCTCATCGAGCCTCATCGGAAACCGCCAACCAATCGTCCGGCCAAAAGTGTCCCAAAAGCTCGACTACGAGGGGGAGATAGTCATCGTTATCGGTAAGGGTGGACGGGCAATTCCGAAGGCCTCGGCGTTAACGCATGTCTTTGGATACTCTTTGTTCAACGATGCGACCCTGCGCGACTATCAGATGCGTACGCCTCAATGGACTATGGGCAAGAACTTCGACGGTACCGGCTCATTTGGTCCTTACATCGTGACGACAGATGAACTGCCTGACGGTGTGAAGGGGCTGGAACTGCAAACACTGCTGAATGGCCAAGTCGTTCAGGAAGGTAATACCAACGACATGGTTTTTGATGTGGCGACGCTCATCGAAACTGTCAGCGAAGTGATGACACTGGCCCCCGGAGACCTGATTGTTTCAGGTACCCCCTCAGGCATCGGTATGGCGCGTACGCCGCCGCTGTGGATGAAGCCAGGTGACACTTGTGTTGTAACTTCGGAAGGTCTCGGCAGCTTGGTGAACCCTATCGTGGATGAGTAATTGAACCCAGCGCTTTTGACCTCCTCATGTTGGGTTTGCTGCGGCCTGTGGCGGAACCGGTCACCATTTTTACGCTGGCGAGTGCACAGACAATTTCCGTATCGCCTGTGGTGCCATGAGAGTTTTTCATCGGACGGTTTTTGGCATTGATTTCGAAACTAGCGAGTCGACATACCCTGCGTAAGTTCACGAGAACAAGAACCAGAACATAAACCAAGCCGAAATGGTTTACCGAAACGATCACCAAAGTGGAGGCAGTATCATGCGATATTCTGACTACAAGTGTTTCCGGTTCAGGTTTGATTCTGGAGTTGCATTCGTCAGTATCAATCACCCGCCAATAAATCTTCTTGATGAAGTGCTGTCGCTGGAGTTCGACAAGCTTGGCAAAGAGCTCGAGGTCGATGAGAGCGTCCGAGTCGTGGTCCTGCAGAGCGAACTTCCCGATTTCTTTATAGCTCACTCTGGATTGGGGAGGGTTGGAGCCGCTCCCAAAACTGTGTCCCATACCCGCAGCTTTCGCCTTACACAGATGATCGGCGAACGGTTCAGGAACATGCCTAAGGTAACCATTGCAAAAATCGAAGGACGGGCTCGGGGAGGAGGGAGTGAGATCGCGCTGGCTATGGACATGTGCTTTGCTGCCCTGGACAGAGCGGTTTTCTCCCAGCCAGAGGTCGCGGTTGGGCTTGTTCCGGGCGGTGGCAGCACACAAAGGTTGCCACGGCTCGTCGGGAGGGGACGCGCCTTAGAGGTGCTGTTGGGTTGTAACGATTTTTCGGCGGAACAGGCTGAACGTTACGGCTTTATCAATCGAGCTTTGCCGGCGGAGGAGTTAACACCTTTTGTCGAGGAACTCGCTCACCGTATCGCCTCATTCCCTGCGCATGCCATCGCTCATACCAAGGCGGCCGTGGATGTTGGCGCATTCGGCTCCTTGGCAGAGGGGCTGCTGGTTGAAGCCCATGAGTCAGATTTGAGTGTCGCTCACGACGTGGCGCAAGCGCGTGTGGCGGAGGCATTGAAGGTTGGTGCTGAAACTTATGAAGGTGAGCTGGAGATGGACTTTATGTCGAAACTCTCCCCGCTGTACTGATCGCTCCATTGCGGGTTGTCATTTGGCGAAGTATTTCAATGGCCTGGCGCTGACGATCAGTGAGTACAAGGCAGCGCGCTCGCCGCTATTGTCCGCGCCCAGGAACACGAAGTTGTTGCGCTTATGCGGAGCTTGCATAACAGAAAAGTTGGGCCTTCAGCGATGCGCCCAAGGGCGCGGCGGCCAGTACCCAGTTCTGTAGTTTGGTCGTGTCCAACTCTTTGCATCATATCTTTAAAGTTTACAGGTTCTTACTTTACTGCCCGATGTTTCCCAGAAGCCATTCATGAGTCAGTTTTTCGTCCTGAAAACCACCCCTTCCTGGGGTTACTTCAACCTGATCAACCACAATTGGAGGTTCACCTATGCGATACGTTTACTTCAAACATGAAGGCCGAGCCGTGCTGGGCGTACGCACCGTCGAGGGTGTCAAAGTGGTGGGCGAAGAGACGCTGGAGTCCCTGCTTGAGCGTGGCGTGAATCTGGTCACTTACGGCGCAAACGCATCGGGGCCCATTGTCAAAATTGACGAACATGATTACCTGCCTTTGATGCGCAAACCGGGGAAAATCATCTGTCTTGGTTTGAACTACGCAGATCACATTAAAGAGTCCTCCTATGCCGAACCAGACTACCCGACGCTGTTTCCGCGTTTAAACAGCAGCCTGACGGCACACAACAAGCCGCTGATTCGTCCGAAAATATCCAATGCATTGGACTATGAAGGCGAGATGGCCGTGGTGTTGAAGAGCGGGGGCCGCCATATCCCGAAGGACAAAGCGCTTGATCACGTCGCTGGTTATGCGTTGTTCAATGACGGCTCGGTTCGCGATTACCAATTCAAATCGCCGCAATGGACCGTAGGCAAGAATTTCGACGATACCGGTGCATTCGGGCCGGACCTGGTCACGGCCGACGAGCTTCCCGCCGGCGGCAAGGGCTTGCGGCTGGAAACCCGCGTTAATGGAAAACTCGTTCAGTGGGTCAATACCAAGGACATGATCTTTGATGTAGCGACCATCATCTCTACCCTCAGCGAAGCGCTCACCTTGGAAGCCGGCGACGTAATCGTGAGCGGCACTCCGGCTGGCGTCGGCTTTGGCATGAACCCCAAGGTCTACCTCAAGCCCGGCGACGTGGTTGCGGTGTCAATCGAAGGTATCGGCAAACTGGTTAATACGGTGATGGACGAAGCGTGATGGTAGCGGCAGCCCATGCCACCTCGCATGGGCTCCGCCTTCCGTGGCCGGGCAAAGTGTCCCGATGATGATCAATATGTCTGGCGCCGGTGAGCCCAACTATTTTGTGTGAGTTGCGTGATTTTCGAATGCCGAAACGATCCCATCAATCATTGCTGCGATGCGTGCGGTATGCCGAAGATCTTGATGCGTGACGAGCCATACTTCGTAGACTGCCCCGCGTGCGGGTTCTGGCCATATCTGCACGAGGCCGTCGTGTTCGGCCAGATGTATCGGAAGCTCACCGATGCCTAGGCCGGCCTTTACCGCGGTAAGCAGCATGAGGCTGGAATTGAACGTCGATACGATGCGTCCCGCGTGTATCGGTTCTCCAGCAAGTGTCGGTGATCGATTAGCGGCCCAGAGAACAAGATCGTGGCCAGCGAACGCGCAGCCAGCGACAGGCTTGCCGTGTCGCTCAAGATAAGCACTCGATGCAAAGAGGGCCATGGGCCACCGAGCAATGCGTCGCGCGACAAGATCGGGATTATCCGGTCGGACTGAGCGGACCGCGATATCCGCTTCACGCTTTGCCAAGTTTAGCATGCGTGTCGAAGTGTCTAGCAGGACACGCACTTCGGGATGCAAGGCATGCAGTCGTTCGATGGCCGGAAGTAGGAACTCGAACGCGATTAAGTCGGTACTAGTGACCCTTACGTCCCCCGCAAGCCGTGTATCCGTACCTTGTGTTTGCCTGACAAGTTCGTGGGCAAAGTGCTCTATTTTTTCCGCTGATCTCAGTGCGACCTCACCAGCAGTGGTCAGTGCGTAGCCCTCAGAGGTGCGGAGAAAGAGCGTTGCACGAAGTGCATGCTCTAGGGCCGCAATCCGCCTGCCGACTGTGGCCTGATCAATATTGAGTGCTCGCCCTGCTCCACGGAGTGTCTTTTCACGCTCCACCGCGAGAAACACTCTCGCATCATCCCAATTCATCCTGTCCTCCTAGTGATGCAGCTTTGCATCTCACTGCGTGAATAATGCTGCGCGCCAGCATCAGAGTCGATATTTATACTGCGCTCACTTGGGGGCCACGCTCAATGATCCGCACAGATCAATCGGGCACTATTTTTAAGGAGTGATCGCAATGTCTGTTCCAACTTATCGCGTACCGTCCCACATGACGGCCATTGAAATTAAACAACCCGGCGGCCCTGAGGTCCTGGTGCCGACTACGCGCCCGGTACCGACGCCAACTGCCGATCAGGTTCTGATACGCATCCACGCTGCTGCCGTGAACGGCCCAGACGTGTTCCAGCGCAAAGGGCTTTACGATGCCCCCGCTGGCATTACTGACATCCCGGGCCTGGAAGTGTCAGGTCAAGTCGTCGCCGTAGGCTCCAACGTTTCCGAGTTCCAGATCGGTGAATTGGTGTGTGCGCTGATTCCTGGTGGTGGTTACGCAGAATTTGCAGTTGCAGATGCCTCCAACACGATGCGTATCCCTAAAGGCCTGTCGCTGTTGGAAGCCGGGGCTATGCCAGAAACGTTTATGACTGTGTGGCTGAATGTTTTCCAGCGCGGCAAGCTGGTTGCTGGTGAGTCGGTGTTGGTCCATGGCGGTGCATCAGGTATCGGTACTACCGCAATCATGCTGGCGAAGGCATTTGGCGCTTCTAAAATCATCACGACAGTCGGATCGCAAGCGCATCAGGAAGCCAGCCTGGCACTGGGTGCGGACATCGCGGTTAATTACCTCGAGGCCGATTTCGTCACCGAAACGAAGCTGGCCACTGATGGAAAAGGCGTCGATGTGATCCTCGACATTATTGCCGGCGACTACCTGCAAAAAAACTATGACGTCGCCGCTATGGACGGCCGGATTCTTCAGGTGGGTGTGATCAAGGGCCCGGCGAAAGACCTCAACGTCATACCGATGATGATGAAACGCCTGACGCATATGGGCTCAACCTTGCGTTCGCGCACTCCCGCGCAAAAGGCAGCCATCATGAGTGAACTCGAGCAGCAGGTCTGGCCGCACATCGAGAGCGGCAAGATCAAGCCGGTTATCTACAGGACCTTTGAGCTCACCGACGCTCGCGGCGCTCACGAGCTGATCGATTCCGGCACGCACTTTGGAAAAATTGTCCTGACGACAGGTGCCACTCTCATCGGCTAAAACCTAACGTTCGACCAAACCGGCAGCCTTTTGCCGGTTTGGTCGTGGGCGTTGAGAAAGAGCATTTTTTTAAAGGATAGGCCTGCATAACGCTCAGTTATAAGGTCGCATCTGCCTTGTGAGCAGGCTTTTTCCGCATTAAGTTCGTCAATAGTATCTGCCCCTCATAATAAGCAGAGGAGATAGACATGGCGCTTACTGACCAATCCACCAAGATCCGCTCTGGCGAAGAACTCGATGCCAGCCTGATCGATCCGTACCTCAAGGACCATATTCCCGGCCTTGTCGGTTCGCCCGAGATCAGTCAGTTTCCGGGTGGCGCATCGAACCTGACCTACCTGATCAAATACCCGCAGCAGGAATTCGTCCTGCGCCGTCCGCCGTTTGGTCACAAGGCCAAATCGGCCCACGACATGGGCCGCGAATTCCGCATCCTGACTCAACTCAGTGAAAGTTTCCCATACTGTCCCAAGGCCTATGTGCACTGCACTGATGAGTCGGTGATTGGGGCTGAGTTCTATGTCATGGAACGGGTCAACGGCATCATCCTTCGATCCGAGCTGCCTAGCGAATTGAACTTCGACGCTACGAAGACCGAAGCCCTGTGCAAAAGCTTCATCGACAAGTTCGTCGAGCTGCACAAAGTCGACTACGCCGCCTGTGGAATGGCAGACCTGGGCAGGCCTGAAGGTTATGTCGAGCGGCATATCGGTGGTTGGTGCGACCGTTACGAAAAGGCTCTGACCCCTGACGCCCCGAGCTGGGACCCAGTCAAGGTCTGGCTCAAGGACAAAATGCCGGCCGACCATCCGACTTCCAGCATCGTGCACAACGACTACCGCTTCGACAACGTGATTCTGGACCCGAGCAACCCGATGCAGATCATCGGCGTGCTGGATTGGGAGCTGACCACCCTCGGCGATCCGTTGATGGACCTGGGCAACACGCTGGCCTACTGGATCGAAGCGGGCGACCCGGCACCGGTGCAATTGATACGCCGTCAGCCGAGCCACGCGCCGGGCATGCTGACCCGCCAGGAGTTCGTCGATTACTACGCTGAACGCTCGGGCATCCGCATCGACAACTTCGACTTCTACTACACCTACGGCCTGTTCCGCCTGGCCGGCATCGTGCAGCAGATCTACTACCGCTTCTACCACGGCCAGACCCAGGACAAACGCTTCGCGCAGTTCATTCACATGAACAAGCTGCTGGAGCAAATGAGCCTGCAGGTCATCCAGAAATCCAGCCTCTGATCGCCCGCAAGGGCCGGCCCAAAAACAAGGAAAAACCATGTCCAAGACTCAGTTGTTCGACCTCGATGGCAAGATCGCTTTCGTCTCCGGCGCCAGCCGTGGCATCGGTGAAGCCATCGCCAAACTGCTGGCCCAGCAAGGCGCCCACGTAATCGTGTCGAGCCGCAAGATCGACGACTGCCAGGTGGTTGCCAACGCGATCATCGCGGATGGCGGCAAAGCAACCGCCATTGCTTGCCATATTGGCGAGATGGAACAAATCAGCGGCGTGTTCTCGCAAATTCGCGAACAGTTCGGCCGCTTGGACATTCTGGTCAATAACGCAGCAACCAATCCCCAATTCTGCAATGTGCTGGACACCGAGCTCGGTGCCTTCCAGAAAACCGTGGATGTGAATATTCGCGGCTACTTCTTCATGTCGGTAGAGGCCGGCAAGCTGATGCGCGAAAACGGGGGCGGCAATATCGTCAACGTGGCTTCGATCAGCGGTATTTCGCCGGGCCCATTCCAAGGCATCTACTCGGTGACCAAGGCTGCGGTGATAAACATGACCAAGGTTTTCGCCAAGGAATGCGCACAATTTGGCATCCGCTGCAACGCTCTGTTGCCAGGTCTGACCGATACCAAGTTCGCTTCGGCATTGGTGAAAAACGACACGATCCTGACCCAGGCCCTGTCCCAGATCCCACTCAAGCGTGTGGCTGCTCCGAGCGAATTGGCCGGCGCGGTGTTGTACCTGGCCAGTGATGCGTCCAGTTACACCACGGGTGTGACGCTGAATGTGGATGGCGGCTTCCTGTCTTGATTGAGGAATGCCGGTGAAATGCCGCCTTCGGACGGTTAGTGAGACGGTCACCCACACCCTGCGCGGGTTACGCTTTCCCTAAGCGTAAAAAGGCTTGATCTATGTCATGAAAAACTACGTGTTGCCGCTGACCCAAACAGATCCGGTCAAGGCAGTTATACCGACTGGAATCGACCAAAGCGGTCAACTGCTTCTGCTCAATTTTCGAGCTGGAGAACACAGGCTGTGGGTGGCCGAGCGCCTAGAAACTGAAATTTCACACTGCCTGCGTTGCCTGCTATCAGTCCTGAGGAGCAACTTCTAACTTATAACGGCCTGTCCCGAGCGTCCGCTTCTGGCCGATTGGTGCCTATCGCGAAGGGTCACAAACGCCTCATTGCAGAGATTTGCCTTCGCAACAATTAGCCAAATGACGATCACAGTCACTAATGTAGAAAGCCCAGCGCTAGGCTGGGCTTCGGTTGGCGAGTTTCCTCACATCTGCGGAGGCCAGTTATGTGATTCACTTTGGCACTCCTTGCACCAAGCGTAGAGCGCGTCATACATGATCAGACCGTGTGCCAGCATTTCATGGTCGTCGGCAAAGCACCGCGATAACCCTAGTGAAATCGCGTACAGCCCAGCCGATTGTGGGGTCATCTCCAGGTGTGAGGTGTCAGCGCCACGCACGATCTTGGCCAGATAGTGCAAGGCTGGTTCACTGAGTTGGTACTTTTTCAGGAACGCATCGAAACTGCACAATTCGCCCAAATGAGTCAGCTCTACGCCGGGAATGTCGTAGGGTGCAGCGTCTTTCTCCGCTGCAACCCGCAGCACATCAGCGCTGGGCACGTATAGAAACTCGGGCTGTGGATCTATGAAACGGGTGATTAACCAAGGACAGGCAATACGGTCAATCTTGGGTCGTTCACGGGTAACCCACCTCATGAGACACCTCCTGCCTAATTCAGTAGGCTGGGTGATCAGGCGAGCCCAATGCCCGCCAGAGATTGCTAATCAACGGGTGTTTTCTAGCGCAGTAGATACACTGCCAAGCCGACGAGCGCACAGCCCATCAATACCTGGATGACGCCCCTCTTGAAGCGAAACAGGGCAACCGCGGCGGCAATCGCGATCAACGCTGAAGGCCAGTTGAGGTTACCGCTGAAGCCCTTTGGCCAAAGCACGTGATAGCCGAAGAAACACGCCAGATTGAGGATCACGCCAACCACTGCGGCGGTTATGGCGGTAAGCGGTGCCGTGAATTTGAGTTCGTTGTGGGTCGACTCTACCAGCGGGCCACCCGCGAGGATGAACAGGAACGAAGGCAGGAAGGTGAACCATGTCACCAAGGCTGCCGCGATAGCGCCAGCCAGAAACAACTGATCGGCCCCGAAAACTTGCGAGACATAGGCTCCGACAAAACCCACGAAGGCCACCACCATGATTAGCGGCCCAGGTGTGGTTTCCCCCAGAGCCAAGCCGTCAATCATCTGAGTCGGGGTTAGCCAACCATATTGACCTACCGCGCCTTGGTAGACATACGGGAGCACAGCGTAGGCTCCACCAAAGGTCAGCAACGCCGCCTTGGTAAAGAACCAGCCCATCTGGGTCAAGGTGCCTTCCCAGCCAAAGAGGGCGGTCAGTATTCCCATCGGCAATGCCCATAACGCCAAGCCGATCAGAGCGAGCAACGTCAGTTTCAACCAACTGAACCGGGCATGCTCAGGGGACGGCGTGTCGTCATCGATCAAGGCTGGGCCAAAGGACTTTTTCGTAGCGCTGTGGCCCCCCGCTCTGAACTTCTCGGGCGCCAGACGTCCGCCGACATAACCGATCAATGCAGCTCCCAGCACAATCAATGGGAACGGCACATTGAACGTGAAGATCGCGGTAAACGACGCCGCCGCTATCACCCACAGCCAATTATTTTTCAGCGCCCGTGAGCCGATCCTATGGGCCGCCTGCACGACGATGGCTGTTACGGCGGGCTTGATCCCATAGAAGAGCCCTGCCACCACAGGCACTTCACCGAAGGCGATGTACATCCACGACAGAGCGATCAGGATGAACAATGAGGGCAGGACAAACAGTCCCCCCGCAATCACTCCACCCCAGGTTCTATG
The DNA here is from genome assembly GCF_000967965.1 of Pseudomonas fluorescens. Classification (GTDB taxonomy): domain Bacteria; phylum Pseudomonadota; class Gammaproteobacteria; order Pseudomonadales; family Pseudomonadaceae; genus Aquipseudomonas; species Aquipseudomonas grandcourensis. The sequence goes on along the minus strand of NZ_LACC01000008.1, from coordinate 71,430 downwards.
CATCAGCCAACCGATGTAGGTTGCCAATTGCTGGGCCTCCGGCCCAGGCAGCAACATGCAGTAATTGAGGGCATGCAGGAAGCGACGCTCGGAGATCCAGCGCCGCCGCTCTACCAGTTCCTGGTGCATGATCGAAATTTGTCCCGCTGGCCCACCGAAGCTAATAAAGCCGAGCTTAAGCCAGAACCAGAATGCCTCACGCAAACTGATCGGTTCAGGTTTCGACAGATCCACTTCAATCGTTGATGCCGAAACCTTATTCATTAGGTTGTTCCTCTTTCACGAATCCGGCGAGCAGGCCGTCGAAGATGGCGCTTGCAGCTGTCAGCAAATGGTCGTCGTGGGTAATGGTTTCACGTAGTCCTGCCAGCACGCGTTCGATGCCGGCAGCCTCTACCGGCTGAATGCCTCCGACATCGAGGTAATGCACCAAAGCCGCAATGCGGTTCAGGCCGGACTCTTGAAGCTCAAAACTGGCTTGCAAGGTTTCGAAGCTCACGCGGTTACCGGCATGGCTGAAAGCGGCGTCATCGAAGTCGAAGCCCAACACATCGGCCGGACAGTCCTGTGGAGTGTCCAACCAGAGGATCTGAGCGTCAGGGTCAATGAAGCGACGGATTAACCAGGCACAGGCCAGGCGGTCAACCCAAGGACGCTTGCGGGTTGCCCAAACACGCCCCTGAAAATCGCCACGATTGAGTGCTGTTATGGGGTGGTTACGGCTGTGTGGTTCGTCAGGAAACAAGGCTCTGCTGACGGCAATTTCAAGTGCTTGCAAGGCGACGTCAATCTGCTGCTTCGGCTTACCTGGAAAGTAATCGATGTTGGTCAACTGGTCGTAGGTTTTGCGCAATTTGCGAACCTGTTTCGTGGTGGCCAATGCGTTTTCAGGATTGAGCCGTCCACGGCATTCTTCGATCTCTGCGTTTAGTTTGCTGTAGTCATCGCTACGGTCGAACAACTCGACAAAACGCTCACCGTTAGGATCTATGACAGGCAGGATAAATACGGTCCCGTTGATGGCCAGGATGTCGCGCTCGACAACTGCGAGCGCTTCACGACAGACACTGGTATCGGGCAACAGATAGGCGCCATCACGCAGAACCGCCGCACCAGCAGCTTTCAGAGCACGCCAGGCTCGCATGCGTTCGGTGGCATTCGCTGTGGGTAAGCCGAGAATCAGTGCCAGCCAGGATTTCATGTAGAGATCGCTATTTATTTTGTAGTAAAAGCTACATTACCCCTGATCTTAGTGTTTGAAAACCCGTCTTTCAGAAACAGGATTTCTGCGAGGCTAGCTGGAGGGGGGAGCTATGAGTGCAAGCAGCATCAATTGATGCGTTCTGATGCAAACCGTGTCAGAAAGGCGTTTCTCATTCTTTAGACGGCAATAGTGAATGGCCGATCACTGCCCGTCACCTTAAGTGATGCCTCTCATTTGCCATCACTGTGTCCACTGTCTGCCCCGATGACGTTTTCTGTCGAAGACGACTCTCCGGCAGATCGTCGATGGCACATTGCCGGCTGTGAGAGGCTGAGCTGTATCCGCCTACCCTGAGCGCCAGATATCGAACTGTAACGGCCCGAGGCTTGACGTCGGGACGGAGCGTTGATGTCGACCATCTATTGAATTGAGACGATCGTCCTGAGTGACGTCAATCATTTGTATCGGAATGATATGTATTTACTTACAAAAGATAATCGTTATTATTCGCGCCATAATTCACACAAAGGTGTCCATGGTGGCTCGATCGCGCATTTACCCAGCCTCTCTGTCGTTGCTGGGCGTTCTGGTTGTACCTGATTTACAGGCAGAAACGGGGTCTGCCCTGACTCTACCGGCAACCGCTGTGAACAGTGAGTACAACGAGCAGAGCTACATGTCGACCGAGAGCAGGAGCGCGCTGAAGATCGATGCTCCGCTACGGGATATCCCGCAAACCGTCAACGTGGTTCCCCAGAGCGTCATCAAGGATCAGGGGGCTCAGTCGATGGAAGACGTGCTGAAGAATGTCCCCGGTATCGGCCTGTCCAATGGGGACGGCCAGCGCGACCAGGTGACCATCCGTGGTTTCAGTGCCATTGGCGACATGTACATCGACGGCATTCGCGACGATGCGCTGTACTTCCGGGATCTGTCCAACGTCGAGCGGGTGGAAGTGATCAAGGGGCCGGCCGCAGTGCTCTATGGCCGAGGCTCTTCGGGGGGGCTGATCAACAGCATCAGCAAGACCCCCAACTTCGCACCCAGGCAGGAGGTCGGCGTCAGTGTCGACAGCGAGGGCAAGAAACGCACTCAGTTCGATGCCGGTTGGGCCGATCAGCAGCACGGCGATAAAGCCTTTCGTGTGACAGGTGCGCTGGAGAACAGCGACACCTTCCGGGATGACGGCTACATCGACCGCAAGGCCATCGCGCCTTCGGCCTACTTCAAGCTCTCGGATGATCTGGAACTGAACCTGGGCGCTAACTATCTGTATGACAAGCGCCTGATCGACTTCGGCATTCCGGCACGAGGCGACCGACCGGTCGATGTGGACCGCGACAAGCGCTTTGGTGCCGCCGACCCGGATGACGACTACACCCGCAGCGAAGTGTTCTCGTTCACGGCGGGTGTCGACTACCGGATCAACGACGATTTCAGCCTGAGCAATACCAGTCGCTACTACCACTACGACCTGGATCGCAACAACACACTCGCTGACACCAGCCCGACACGTTTCGTCACCGCCCCCAATGGTGAACTGCTGGTGAAACTCAACCGCGGCAACGTGCAGCGCAAGGAAGACGGCTGGTTCAACCAGACCGAACTCAACCAGCGCGCCGTGCTTGCCGGGATGAACCATAACCTGCTCTATGGTGTGGAGCTGGGGCGCCAGGTGAAGGACCAGTCAAGTTTCAGCCAATCCAATGTGGCCAGGGTGCCGGTGTACCGCGATGCCCTGGTCGACGTGCCGTTCCAGGCCAACCGACAAACCGCCAAGGGTACCAACACCCAGGACACCGCCGGCTTCTACATACAGGACCTGATCGAACTGGCGCCACAGTGGAAGGCTCTAGTGGGAGTGCGTTACGACGTGTTCGACCAGGAGTATGCCGATGACCTGACGCACAGCGAGCTGTCGCGCACCGATACGACCTGGAGCCCGCGAGTCGGTCTGGTCTACCAGCCTGATCAAGTGCAGTCCTATTACGTCTCGGTGAGCCGTTCCTACCAACCTTCCGCCGAGATGTTCGCCCTGAGTACGACCAACCAGGATCTTGAACCAGAGGAGACCACCAACTTCGAGATCGGCGGCAAGTGGGACCTGCTCGACAATCGCCTGGCGTTGACGGCGGCGCTGTTCCGTCTGGAACGCACCAATATGAAAACCAGCGATCCGGTGAACCCGACCAAACTGGTGCTTGCCGGTGAGCAGCGCACCGATGGCCTTGAGCTGACCGCCAGCGGGCAGTTGAGTGACAAATGGCAGGTCTATGCCGGTTACGCCTATCTGGATGCCGAGATCACCAAGTCCAACAGCTTTACCAACGGTGTCGCCAACGAAGGCCAGGTACCCGCCTTGACGCCGCGCCACAGCGCCAACTTGTGGTTGGTGCGTTCGCTGACGCAAACCTGGCGTGTGGGCATGGGGGCCAACTATGTCGATGATCGCTATACCGCGCTGGATAACAATGTGGTCATGCCGGCTTATACAACCGTGGACGCCGCGCTGCTGTACAACGAGCCGAAATGGGACATGGCCCTGCGTCTGCGCAACGTTTTCGACAAGGACTATTACGCTTCGGCGCATGGTTCGGTGGATCTGATCACGCCCGGTGCCCCACGGACGCTGGAGCTGAGCACCAACTATCGCTTCTGAGTACAGACCTGAAGAACAGGCGCCCGGCATAGTCGGGCGTTCATAGGGGGGCTTTCAAAAAGCGCTGTTCATGATCAGGATCCGGCAACAGGCAGGTGTCGTACTTCCCGAAGAGCCGATAACGATTAAGCGCAATGCGGTCGTATGCCCAATCTCGAAGTTTGCGAGGGAAGATGCGCAGCAGATTCACCGGGCGCCAGCGTGCGGGAAACTGGGCGATGACTTCGAAAAAAGCTTGCGAACGCTCCCAGTAGTGTCGGTCGCGGATCACCGCCATGGTGTGGAATTGATCCATGGGCAAACCTGCCCACGCGAGCAGCGCCTGCCCCTCGGGTGACTGAACCGCCGCCAGCCGCAGGCGCCGCTGGCGGTCATGGCGAATCAAGAACCTCACCCAGCCATTGCATAGCTTGCAGACACCGTCGAACAAGACCACCGTCTCTCCTGGTTTGAGCAGGGGCGCAGGTGAGGGGCGGATTTGCGAGGCTGGCATTCGAGGCTTGAGGTCGCACATTTCAGTTAGCCGGGGGGCGCGCTAAACAGATCAGCTTTTGGCGCGATCGGTCGCCTTGGCTTTGCTTTCAGCGACAGTGGCTTCAGCTTTCTGCTTCTGGGCTACCTGGTAGGTTTCCATCGAGACTTTCCGGGCTGACTCCATGCGTGCGAAGGTCCGGTCACCGCCACCTGTGGCCATCGCCAGGGAAGAGGCGGTCAGAGTGGCGACTACGAAGAGGGCTTTCAGGGATTTCATTTGGGTATCCTCAAGTGACATTTTGTAAACAGCTAACATCGGGTTTTATTGGCTAAAGCTGAACGTCCTTGTTCATCCTGGACTCACCATCCAGCCAGGGCGGCGTTTCCTGTTGACCAGGTGCCTTGCTCCTTACGCGCTTCGGTGTCTCTGTTCTTTGCAAAGGCAGTGAGCAGTACCATCGCCGCGAATCCACCGACGATGAGTACCGGATAGGCTGCCAGCAACTCCACCAGCGAGTACTTCCAGGCCAGCGGACGACCAACCCCCAGCATGGCGGCATAGAACCACGACACGCCAGAGAGGGCGCCGGAGAACAGCGCCAGCATGCGCAGGTTGAAGGAAAGCTTGAGTAACGAACCGGCTTTTTTCAGCGCCGGCAGTACAGCGCTATGCAACAGGAAGCCGTTAAAGGTCAACAGCACAACGATGCCGATTTTGGCTTGCAATTTTGGATTGAGGAAATACTCCATCCCCTTGCCGGCATAATCGATCCCGACAATGCCAATGCCCGTAATCCAAAGCGCTACCAGTGCAAGCGATACGGTTTTTTGAAGGCTTTCCATGTGCGCGTCATCTTGGTGACCTGACGCATCCCCCTTCAGGAGTTGCTTGACCATTGCAATGTCGCTGGTCAAGACCAGCCCGATTGCCACACAGCAGGCGATAAGATGAAAATACACAACGCCCAAACGAACATATTCCACGGTGGACGAAGAGAACATACTAAGTTCCATGGTTACCTCTTGGCTTCAGTGAATCAATAGTGCTCTCGGCACGGCTTAATTGGAGTTTGCCGTTGCTGGTTGCAATCAAGATTCAGCAATTATTATCAATTAATCTTGCGACATTACGCCGCCAAGATAACGGTGAGTTTCTCGAATGAACTTTTAGTCATTCGATAATGTCCATTTTCAGGTAACAAAAAACATCATCGGCACTGGGTGCATATGAGGTTTAACTTCCGCTTCTGGGGTGGGCAGACGAGGCCCGGAACTCTATCGGCGAGTGGATCAGACAATACTGGCGGGATTGGCCGAGCTTCCGCCCCATTCGAGGAAACGGATCTTGTGAACCTCGCCCTCGCTGTCCAGGTAGACCACAGTCACCGGTACTACGCCGGTCTTGTCGGATGTATCGGTGCGCTGCAGTACTTGTTTCACATCGATTTCCATTCCGTAGTGGTAATCGACGGCCGAGACATGCGCACCGGGCTCTTGCAGGCCGTTCTGGTCGAAGACGCTTGGTGCGAGACTGGAAATCACGGCACTTACTACTGTGGCCATGTTCATTAGGCTGTACCTCTGCTGAAGTTCGCTTGACGGGGACCTAATGTGACATGTCTTGGAAGTGAAGTTCACTTTACCGCGACGAACGTGCCCGTTTGAAAAGCCTGTAGTGGCTGCAAACTCCCGGCAATTCCCCGCGCTTGACGCCTTTTGACCATTCGTCCTTTAAACCCCGTATTTGTTGGCAAAAGTCCGTTTTTTTAGGGAGGTCATGACATGTCATGACGGATTTTCACGCAAGGTGAAGCAGTGCCATCCGGGTCAGTCGAGTGGCAGCGATATCATTAATTTCGTTCCTTTGTCCGGTGCGCTGTCGATCGTGAATTCCCCTCCCAGCATGCTGATGCGTTCCTTCATTCCCACCAGCCCGAACGAGTTCAATTTTTTGCGATCCGTCATGCCTACGCCGTTGTCTTTGATCTGCAGGTAAAGCCGGCGACTCTCCCTGGAAAGTTCGATATGCACCTGTGTCGCTTGCGCGTGCCGGGCAATATTCGACAGCGATTCCTGCACGATGCGGAACAGAGTCGTGGCGGATTTTTCATTCAGATCGCAACGGAAATTTTCATCTTTCGCCGACATCGTGCAATCGATCGCGTTGCGCTGCCGGAACTCTTCAAGTTGCCACTCGATCGCTGCCTGCAATCCCAGATCGAGTACGGGTGGCCGGAGATCATTGATGATACTGCGGACACTGCGGATGGCTGTATCGAGTTGATTCAGAGCATCGCTGACCTTTTCGTTGAGCTTGGGGTGCAGGGTACTGGTGCGCGTCTGTAACATGGAGACATCGATTCGCAACGCCAGCAGACTCTGTCCCAGCTCGTCATGGATGTCGCGAGCGATCCGCTTTCGCTCTTCTTCCTTTATGTGCTCCTGATAGGAGGCCAGTTCACGCAACTGCAGCTTCGATTGCAGCAATTCTTCGGCCTGCATCGTCAGTTTGCGCTGCAAGTAGAACAGGTCGACAAAGACCCGGATCTTGGCGTGAAGAACCTCGGCCACAATCGGCGAGAAGATGTAATCCACTGCGCCGGACGTATAACCGCGGAAACGCTCGGAATCCGTGTCGGCCTCCGCTGTGACGAAGATAATGGGCGTGTGGGCCGACTTCGGGCGGCCGTGAATGAGTGCAGCGGTTTCAAAACCGTCCATCACCGGCATTTTTACGTCGAGCAGAATGACGGCGAAGTCGCGCTGCAATAGCAGGCGCAGCGCCTCGCGCCCGGACGTCGCCGTGGCAATATCGAGGCCCATGTCGGCAATCACCGCAGCGAGCGCCGTAAGCTTGGCGGGATTGTCATCCACCAGCAGCACGGATGCCGGCACGCCATCAGGCGGGAGCGGGTGCCGCACCTGGGCGCTCTCATTGAATACCGGAGGTTCCTGCTGCATGTTTATGCCACTTCTGTTTGCGCTAGCGCCTCTTGGCGTTACGGCAACACCGGTAACATCGAGCCGGCCTTGCGCACCTTGCCACCTTTGCTGTCGCGCAATGAGCGCGATACAGCGTCATCGATAGAGCCATTTGCGCATCAGTGACAGCAGTTGGTCGGTATCCACCGGCTTGCTGACATAATCCGAGGCTCCTGCCTCGATGCACTTTTCACGGTCACCCATCATCGCCTTGGCCGTCAGCGCAATCATGGGCAGGGTTTCAAATCTCTTGAATGTACGGATCTGGCGCATGGTTTCAAAGCCATCCATCTCGGGCATCATGATGTCCATCAGCACGATGTCGGTATCGGGCTGCTGCTGCAGCAGTTCTATGGCGGTTCGGCCGTTTTCGGCTGTGGCCACCAGCATTTTGTTGCACTCAAGCACGCTGGTCAGGGCAAAGATATTGCGCACGTCATCGTCGACCACCAGGGCCTTTTTACCCTCCAGACTATCCGAACCCTCATAGAGTTTTTCCAGCATTCTGCGCTGGGTCTGCGGCAGCCTGGCTACGACACGGTGTAGAAACAGCGCGGTTTCGTCGAGTATGCGCTCGGGGGACTCAACGGCCTTGATGACGCCCTTGCCGAGCAGTGTCCTGAAACGCTCGTGTTCCGGCTTGCTCAGTGTCTCTGCACCATAGGCGACGATCGGCAATTCACGCAGAGCATGGTCTTCCTGCAGTGCCTCGAGAAAGCTGATGCCGGATGCGTCGGGCAGTTTGAGATTGATTGCCATGCAGTCGTAGCGTTTCTTTGCCAGTTTCTTCAAGGCTTCCACGTCGCTGGCGGTCGTTTCGATCTTCACGTCGGTGTTGCCGAGCAGATCGAGGATGCGGGCGCGGCTCCCATCGTTGCCGTCGACGAGCAGCAGGCTTCTGGTCTTGCGCCGAGCGAATGCCACGATGCCGACCAGCGCATTTTGAATCTCCTCGGCTGTGACCGGCTTGAGCAGATAGTCGAAAGCACCATAGCGCAGCCCGCGTGTGTGGTCGTCAGCGGTCGAGATGATCTGGACCGGGATGTGACGCGTGGCGAAATTGCGCTTCAACTGTTCGAGCAGTGACCAGCCATCGATGTCCGTCAGGCCCGGGTCCAGGGTGATCGCGGCGGGTTTGAAGCGCTCGACCAGCTCCAGTGCATCCGCGCCACGGGTCGTGACGATAGCCCTGAACCCCTTCTGGTGCGCGGCCTCGAGCAGAATGCTGGCGAATCGGGCGTCGCCCTCGAGCATCAGCAGCACTTGGTCCCCGGGTTGGACAGACTCGCGGTCGTCCGGTATCTGAGCAGACGGGCTCGACATGAGATCGCGCCTGACTTGCCCTGGCACTGCCTCTGTCGTTGATTCGTCTAGCGTCTGACGCTGGGTATCCTGTGTACGCAAGGGCACGTACAGCGCGAAAGTACTGCCCTTGCCGATCTCACCGGGGATCAGCCGCAGCTCACCGCCCAACCGGTGTGCTAGCTCGCGGCTGATCGACAGGCCTAGGCCGGTGCCGCCGTATTTTCGTGAGGTTCCGGTGTCTCCTTGCTGGAACGCTTCGAAGATGAGCTTCTGCTTGCCGGCAGATACGCCAATGCCGGTGTCGGTGACCACGAAGGCGACCACCGCATCGGCACGATTGAGTTCGCTGTTATCCACGCTCCACCCGGACACAGCGGGTTCGATGCTGATCTTGACGCTGCCTTGCTCAGTGAACTTGAAGGCGTTGGACAGCAGGTTCTTGACCACCTGCAGCAGGCGCTTTTCGTCGGTCCGGATGACGGGGGGCAGGGCAGGCGCCAGTTCAATCGTGAAGGTGAGGCCCCGGCTTTCGGCGACCGGCCGGAAGGTGCGTTCGATCTGGTCGTGCAGATCGGCGAACAGCGCTTCATTCAGATCCAGTGTGACCGTGCCCGACTCGATCTTGGACAGATAGAGAATCTCGTCGATCAGCTCCAGCAGGTCTTTGCCCGCGCTACGGATGGTCTTGGCATATTCGACCTGCCTGGGCGTGAGATTGTGTTCCGCGTTGTCGCTGAGCTGCCGGGCCAGGATCAGCAAGCTGTTCAATGGCGTTCTGAGCTCATGGGACATGCTGGAGAGGAATTCGGACTTGTACTTCGAGGTCAGCATCAGCTGCTCCGCCTTCTCCTCCAGCGACAGCTTGGTGATTTCGACTTCGCGGTTCTTGCGCTCGACTTCGGCTTTCTGCTCCGCCAGCAGTCCAGCCTTGTCCCCCAGTTCCTCGTTGGTCTGTCTCAATTCTTCTTGTTGCTTTTGCAACTCCTGCGCCAGGGATTGCGACTGCTTGAGCAGTTCTTCGGTACGCATATTGGCTTCGATTGTGTTGAGCACGATACCAATCGATTCAGCAAGCTGATCAAGGAAGGTTTGATGAATGATGCTGTAGCGCGTGAACGACGCCATTTCGACGACGGCCTTGACCTTGTTCTCGAACAGGATCGGCAACACGATGATATTCAGCGGGGCGGCCGCACCCAGTCCCGATGAAATCGCGACGTAATTGGCGGGTACATCGGTCAGCAGGATGCGCCGCTTCTCGTAGGCGCATTGCCCGACCAGGCCCTCGCCGAGCCGCCACTCATCGTTCACATTGATGTTGCCCTTGTACGCATAAGCGGACAGCAGTTTGAGTTTCGCAGGATCGGGCGGACTCTCGTTCATCATGTAGAACACACCGTGCTGGGCGTTGATCAGCGGAGCCAGTTCAGACAGCACCATCTTGGAGACTGCCGCCAGATCGCGCTGGCCCTGCAGCAGACGGTTGAATTTCGCGAGATTGCTCTTGAGCCAGTCCTGCTCCGCGTTTTGCCGCGTGGTTTCCCGCAGGTTGCGGATCATCTCGTTGACGTTGTCCTTCAACTCCGCCACTTCACCCTTTGCTTCCACCTCCACGTAACGGGTCAGATCGCCCTTGGTCACGGCAGTCGCCACGTCGGCAATTGCGCGCACCTGATTGGTCAGGTTGGCCGCCAGACCGTTCACGTTGTCGGTCAGATCGCGCCAGGTGCCGGCCGCACCCGGCACGTTGGCCTGGCCCCCCAGCTTGCCCTCGACGCCCACTTCACGCGCCACCGAGGTCACCTGATCGGAGAACAACGCCAGCGTATCGGTCATACCGTTGATGGTGTCGGCCAGTTCGGCGATCTCGCCCTTGGCTTCCAGTGTCAGTTTCTTCTTCATGTCACCGTTGGCTACTGCGGTCACCACTTTGGCGATGCCTCGCACCTGGCTGGTCAGGTTGGCCGCCATGAAGTTCACGTTTTCGGTCAAATCCCGCCAGGTGCCGGACACGCCTTGCACCTGTGCCTGTCCCCCGAGCTTGCCTTCGGTGCCGACTTCGCGCGCCACCCGCGTCACTTCGGCGGCAAAGCTATTGAGCTGGTCCAACATGGTGTTGATGGTGTTTTTCAGCTCCATGATTTCGCCCTTGGCTTCCACGGTAATCTTGCGCCCCAGGTCGCCTTTGGCCACCGCCGTCGTCACGTCGGCGATGTTGCGCACCTGATTGGTCAGGTTGGCCGCCATGCTGTTGACCGAGTCGGTCAAGTCTTTCCAGGTTCCACCGACGCCCGTCACCCTGGCCTGGCCACCGAGCTTGCCGTCAGTCCCCACTTCGCGAGCCATGCGCGTCACTTCGTCGGCAAAGGTCGAGAGCTGGTCCACCATTGTGTTGATGGTTTCCTTGAGTTGGAGAATTTCACCTTTCGCTTCGGCTGTGATCTTGCGTGACAGGTCGCCGTTGGCCACTGCCGTCGTCACGTCGGCAATGTTGCGCACCTGGGTGGTCAGGTTGGCCGCCATGCCGTTGACCGAATTGGTCAAGTCCTTCCAGGTACCGGACACGCCGGTCACTTCGGCCTGTCCGCCCAGTTTGCCTTCGGTGCCGACTTCCAGCGCGACGCGTGTCACTTCCGAGGCGAAGCTGGAGAGCTGGTCGACCATCGTGTTGATCGTGTTTTTCAGTTCCAGAATTTCGCCCTTGGCTTCAACGGTAATTTTCTTGCCGAGGTCGCCGCGCGCCACCGCCGTCGTCACCTGTGCGAGGTTGCGCACCTGGGTGGTCAGGTTGGCCGCCATGCCGTTGACCGATTCGGTCAGGTCGCGCCAGGTGCCTGATACGCCGCGCACTTCCGCCTGACCGCCCAACTTGCCTTCGGTACCGACTTCCAGCGCCACGCGGGTCACCTCCGCAGCGAAGCTCGAGAGCTGGCCGACCATCGTGTTGATGGTGTTTTTCAACTCGAGAATCTCACCCCGGACTTCGACGGTAATCGTCTTGCCCAGATCGCCTTTGGCCACCGCGGTCGTCACGTAAGCGATGTTGCGCATCTGGGTGGTCAGATTGGCGGCCATGTCGTTGACGGAGTCGGTCAGGTCTTTCCAGGTGCCGGACACCCCTTTGACATTGGCCTGCCCACCGAGAATCCCTTCAGTGCCGACTTCGCGCGCCACACGGGTGACCTCGGAAGCGAAGGAGCCCAGTCGAGTCACCATGGTATTCACGATACTGGCGGATTTGAGGAACTGGCCCCGCAGTTTCAGGCCGTCGAGTACCGGTGGTACCTGCTGGCTCAGATTACCGTCGGCAACCGAGCCGATAACGCGAATCATCTCGTTCATCGGGCTGATGAGGTCGCTGGTGAGCGCATTGCTCGAGTTGACGATCTTTTGCCATGAGCCTTTCATCATCGGCAATTGGATACGCTCATCGACCTTGCCCTGCTTGCCGATCAGTCGCGCCACCCGTTCGAATTCGGTGGCGGTGTCGGCCGCCATGTCGATGATCTCGTTGAGCGTGTCGGCGATCTTGCCCGGCATGCCGGTCCAGTCTTCCGGCATCCGCGTGGTGAAGTCACCATTGCGCAACGCCTTCAGCGCTCTGAGCAACGTCTTCATGTCGAAAACTTCGATCGGTGTCGTCACTGTGGCCATGTCTATGTCCAGTCAAGATGGATGCCACGCGCAAGGCGTCATGCAGGAGCCGGCATTGCAGTATTGACCATGCTGAAAACCGAGCGTTGGCTTACGAAATATTAGCAAGGTTGGCGCAATGCCCCGGATTCTGGGGAAATTGACCGGGAACAGGCCGTTCCAACCGATTGCACCCGCTGTCCGGAGAAGTGAGCACTAACGCCTGAGGCAAAAGTGCAAGTGTGCTCTGTGCCTGCTAACGTCAAACGCTGCAGCAGATTCCATGGCTTGCTGGCCACTGGTGAATGGAAAATACAGATGGTTGACCACAAAATCAGAGTCTTGCTGGTGGATGATCACAGCATCGTGCGTAATGGCGTGCGACGCATGTTGGAGACTGCCGGCGAGATCGACGTTACGGGTGAAGCAGAGACGGCACAAGAGGCAATGCTCCTGGTCCGGGAGCAGGATTTCGACGTGGCGCTGGTAGATATTCAGCTGCCCGACAAGACCGGCCTCCAGCTCCTCAAGCTCATGCGTGCAGAGAAACCCAAGCTCGCCGTTCTGATGCTGAGCATGCATTCGGTCGAGGCCTATGCGTTACGCGCGATCAAGCTCGGCGCAGCGGGATACCTCACCAAGGATATTTCCGCAGCCACCCTGGTTACGGCAGTTCGCAAGGTGGCCACAGGCGGCAAGCACGTCAGTCCTGAGCTGGCAGAAAAACTGGTCAACGCTATCGGCAGAGGCGACGGGGCACCCCACGAAGCGCTATCCGACCGGGAGCTTGAAGTACTGAAGCTCCTCGCTTCAGGCGAGAGGATTGTGCGCATCGCTCAGATATTGCACTTGAGCCCGAGTACCGTCACGACGTACCGGGCACGTATCCTGGAAAAAACCGGGATGGACAGCAACGCGAAACTCGCCCGCTATGCACTCGAAAACGGCCTGTTGACTTAGAACACCCAGCCATCGACGCAGCCGGGCCACTCAACCGTTCTCGGCATCCTCCACACTCTGCGGCACATGCCCAGCTTCGCCGGATCCAGCCCGCTTGTAGTGGAATCACTACAAGCGCTTGGCCGATATCGCCACAAGGAAGCCCTGCTAACGTCGATAGCGGGGTCTGTTCCAATCAAGCATATTTACCTCTCGGCAAATTTTCGTCCGCTCAATGGAATTGTCTTCGTCAACGTCTTGTACAGCCATTTTCAAGAGTCAGAAAAGACTCCGGAATCGATATTCGCAAGTTGAGCAAGGAGTACACGCTGCATTCATGTTGAATCAATGTTCTAACTAGAGGACGTCATGATGATAGGTTATTGGTTATGTGCGTTGCTGTGGGGTGTGGTGCTGCTGGAGGAGATCCAACTCATGCCCCTTCAGGAATGGAAAGACGAGGGTCTGAAAAAAGTTCTGTTGTTGCGCCGGACCAGAACCCGGACCGGCTACTTTATTGCGTTGATCGCGGGCGCCATGTGCCTTTATAGCGAACTCCTGGTGGCGCCGGTCGATCAGAGCATTTTCAATCCGGAGCTGATACTTGCCCTGTGTGGTGTTCTTTGGGGTGCTTATCTTTCCGTAGTCTGTATTAAGGGCAAGCGATAGACGCCTATCATCCGAGGTTAGCGGACGAGTTCCAGGCGCGCGGCATTATTGATTGGGATAAGCGAAAGGATCTGAGGCGACGGAGCATAATGCTCGTGCTGTCGAGGCGGATTCAACACACTGGATTGGGTGTAGGCGGGATCTTGGTCAAACCGGCGCTGGCAGCACCTTGGGTGCTACCAGCGAGGCTAGAGGCTGCACACTTCTGTCAGCCGGGTTTGTGTGAACTGCTAACAGCGGGATTTACTGGCTAAAGCTGAACGTCCTTGTTCAACCTGGCTTCACCATCCAGCCAGGGCGGCGTTTCCTGCTGACCAGGTGCCTTGCTCCTTACGCGCTTCGGTGTCTCTGTCTTTTGCCCAGGCAGTGAGCAGTACCATCGCCCCAAAGCCGCCGACGATGAGAACCGGATAGGCTGCCAGCAACTCCACCAGCGAGTACTTCCAGGCCAGCGGACGACCAACACCCAGCATGGCGGCATAGAACCACGACACGCCAGAGAGGGCGCCGGAGAACAGCGCCAGCATGCGCAGGCTGAAGGAGAGTTTGAGTAACGAACCGGCTTTTTTCAGCGCCGGCAATACAGCGCTATGCAACAGGTAGCCGTTAAAGGTCAGCAGCACAACGATGCCAATCTTGGCTTGCAATTTTGGATTGAGGAAATACTCCATCCCCTTGCCGGCATAATCGATCCCGACAATGCCAATGCCCGTAATCCAAAGCGCTACCAGTGCAAGCGATACGGTTTTTTGAAGGCTTTCCATGTGCGCGTCATCTTGGTGACCTGACGCATCCCCCTTCAGGAGTTGCTTGACCATTGCAATATCACTGGTCAAAACCAGCCCGATTGCAACGCAGCAGGCGATAAGATGAAAATATACAACGCCCAAACGCACATATTCCACGGTGGACGAAGAGAACATACTAAGTTCCATGGTGACCTCTTGGCTTCAATAGTGAATCAACTTGGCTTTCGGCACGGCTTGATTGGGATTTACCGTTGCTGACTGCCATTTAGATCCAGCAATTGTTATCAGTTAATCTTGCGACATTATGCCGTCAAGATAATAGTGAGTTTCGCGAATGAACTATTAGTCATTCGATCATGTCCATTTTCAGGTAACAAAAAACATCATCCGCACTAAGTGCATATGAGGTTTAACTTCCGCTTCTGGGGGGCTGAGAGGCCCGGAACCCGATCGACTGGTTGATCAGGCAATGCTGGTTGGGTCGGCGGGGCTTCCACCCCATTCGAGGAAACGGATCTTGTGAACCTCGCCTTCGCTGTCTTCGTAGACCAGGGTCACCGGTACCACGCCGGTCTTGTCGGATGTATCGGTGCGCTGCAATACCCGCTTCACATCGATCTCCATTCCGTAGTGGTATTCGACGGCGGAGACATGCGCGCCGGGTTCTTGCAGGCTGTTCTGGTCGAAGACACTGGGTGCGAGACTGGAAATCACTGCACTGACGATTGTGGCCATGCTCATAAGGCTGTACCTCCACTGACGTTTGCTTGACAAGGACCTAATGTGACACGTGGTGAAAGTGAAGTTCATTTCACCGCGACGAACGTGCCCGCCTGAAAAGCCTGTAGTGGCTGCAAACTCCCGGCAATTCCCCGCGCTTGACGCCTCTCGACCATTCGTCCTTTAACCCCCGTATTTGTTGGTCAAAGTCCGTTTCTGAAGGAGGTCATGACATGTCATGACTGATTTTCACGCAAGGTGAATCATGCTTTCAGGCAGGGCACCAGGCTGTAGTTGGCTTGTACTTCGACGATACGCAGTTTGCACCGTGGCGGCAGTGCTCAGGCTGTCTGCATCAGGCTGCGCAATTGGAGAATCGCCTGCGCAATCGGGGAGGTTGGCGGGCAGTGCAATCGCTAGTTTAGGGCCCATCCAACAACAAGACCTCGCTGAAGGAAGGCTTATGCAATACAGGCTTGCCATCTCCCACTGTGTGCCCTGCGCTTTTGAGTCGACTAAGGGAAACCTTTAGCCGGGTTGAAGTTTTCCCCCCTACGGATGCTGTTCATCTCGATATCGGCGCGGCGCCTGCTGGCTTACCTTGGGTAGACAGGAGGCGTGTCGTCGTGGCGGACTGTTCCATTGAGCCCGCCTGGCGTTTTACCCCATAACAACAATAGGCCTGACAATGCTCGAACCCATCGTCCTTTATATCCCTGATGCAATCCGCCTTCCTGCGCAAGAAGGCTCGGTGTTCGGCTGCCGGCATTTTTAGTTTTTAGTTCAAATCTGCTCCTATAAATACAGTGCCCAGCACATACAGATGTGGAGAAGTTAGATGTTTCAGGTAAAACAATCTTGCCGTGGGCTCGGTATTGCCAGCGTGTTGGGAATTATCTGTTCGCCATTGGCAGCCTATGCCGATGTTGTTGATGACAGTCACTTGAAGGTGGATACGCGCAACTTCTACTTGCACCGTAACTACACCAATACCAATGCGCCGTTTTCGCAAGTGCATAGTTGGTCTCAGGGTTTCGATGCGCAGTTTACTTCCGGTTACACCGATACGGCCCTGGCGATCGGTCTTGATGTGGATGCGCAATACGCCGTGCGCCTGGATTCGTCGGGCAACGACGGGTCGCTGCCCTTCAGCGTCCACGACCAGCAGACGGCCGATGATTACAGTCGCGCCGGTGCAACCTTCAAGATGCGCTACAGCAAGACCGAGTTGAAGGTGGGTGACCTTCGCCCACAATTGCCGGTGGCGTACGATGACACCAGTCGGCAACTGGATACGATCTATCAAGGGGCGGTGGTCGAGTCCAAGGAAGTCGATGGGTTGACAATGACCGGTGGCCGGTTCTGGTCTGCCGTGACACGGGAATCTTCCAACCACGAGAAACTGTACAAGTTTGGCTCCACCGATAATCTCGACAGTGACGGCCTGGACTTCGGCGGCGCAACTTACGACATTACCAAGAGCCTGCAAGCCAGTTATTTTTATGGCGTGTTGCACGATATTTATCAGCAACACTATTTCGGCCTGATGCATATGGCTGACTTGGGTAATGGCTACAAACTTAAAACCGACTTGCGCTACTTCAATAACAATGAAGATGGCAATGCCTTGAACGGTGAGATCGACAACCGTTCCTACGGTGGCTTGTTCACCTTGCTCAAAGGCGCCCACATGTTTGGCCTCAGTTACCAGCGCATGCTCGGTGACAGCGTGTTCCCGACGATGAACGGTTTTATCCCGCAACCTTACCTGGTGCACTGGTCGTCCCTGGGGTTTGTCCGCCCGGGTGAAAAGTCCTGGGGCGCGCGCTACAGCTATGACTTTGCCGGGATGGGCATGCCGGGGCTGAAGCTCTACACCCGCTACATCAAGGGTACCAACTGGAACCGTGGCAACAACCTGAGCGACAACCAGGAAAGCGAACGTTTTCTGGGGCTCAGCTACGTGGTACAGAGCGGGGCGCTGCAAGGCCTGGGGCTGGACCTGCGCAACATCGATGTGAAACAGAAGTACGGCTACGACTACAACGAATTCCGTGTCGCCACGACCTACACCTGGAAGTTCTGGTAAGCCCGGTCCATTCAGAGTTTGACCCCATAACAATAAGAGGCCTGACCATGTTCGAACCCTTTGTCCTTTACATCTGCCCCGCAACTTCCCAGTCGGTGTGCTGTGCACCGTCACCCGGCGCGCTGCGCGCATGAGCGGATTCCAAGAGGAGCAAACACTAGTGAATATCCAGGTCGATAACGCGGTCCTGCAACGGCAGAAGAAGAAAACCTACATTTACGAGTGGTACGTGGTCGGCTTGTGCATGATCGCCTACATCTTTTCATTTGTGGATCGGCAGATTCTGGCGCTGATGATCGAACCGATCAAAGCCGACCTGCAGATCAGCGACACCCAGTTCAGCTTGCTGCACGGGCTGGCCTTTTCGTTGTTCTACGCCTTCATGGGCATGCCCATCGCCTACCTGGCGGACCGCTTTTCCCGGCCGAAGATCATCGCCGTCGGCGTGGTGTTCTGGAGCCTGGCGACTGCCGCCTGCGGCATGAGCAAGAACTTCCTGCACATGTTCCTCGCCCGCATTGGCGTCGGCGTCGGCGAAGCGGCCCTGTCGCCTTCGGCCTACTCGATGTTCAGCGACATGTTCCCCAAGGAAAAACTCGGCCGCGCAGTGGGCATCTACTCGATCGGCTCGTTCGTCGGTGGTGGCCTGGCCTTCCTGGTGGGCGGCTATGTGATCGCGATGCTCAAGGACATGAACACCATCGAGGTCGCCTTTCTCGGTGCGATGAAGGCCTGGCAGCTGGCGTTCTTCATCGTCGGCTTGCCCGGTCTCGTGGTCGGCCTGTTGATCTGGCTCACCGTGCGCGACCCGGCGCGCAAGGGGCTGCAGGTCGATGCGCAGGGGCGGGCGAAGAAGGTCGCGATGAGCGATGGCTTGCGTTTTCTCGGCCGCCACCGTGCCACCTTCACCTGTCACTATCTGGGCTTTTCGTTCTACGCCATGGCCCTGTTCTGCTTGATGAGCTGGAGCCCGGCGCTGTACATCCGCAAGTTCGGCCTGTCACCGATGGAGGCGGGCTACATGCTCGGCACCGTGCTGTTGGTGGCCAACACCGCCGGGGTACTGTTCGGTGGATGGCTCACCGATTATCTGGCCAAGAAAGGTCATCAGGACGCTGCCATGCGCACTGGCGTCATTGGTGCCCTCGGCATGGCGGTGCCGGCCGTGCTGTTCCCGCAAGTCGATCAACTGTGGCTGTCGGTGACCCTGTTGGTGCCAGCGATGTTCTTCGCCTCGTTCCCGATGCCAGCGTCCACGGCGGCGATGCAGATCCTCGCGCCGAACCAGGTGCGCGCACAGGTCTCGGCCGTGTTCCTGCTGATCAGCAATCTGCTGGGTCTGGGCCTGGGCACTACGCTGGTGGCGCTGCTGACCGACCGCTACTTCGGCTCGCCCGCGGCGGTGGGGTCGTCGATGTCGCTGGTGATCTGTGGCGCATCGGCGTTGACCGTACTTCTACTATGGCGTGGTTGCCGTCATTTCCGCGAAAGCTATGCCCGTGAGCACCCAACCCGGGCTTGATTGGTCATAGTCCACGATCGGCGCCCCGGCCTCGCTCCTGTTAAAGGGAGCGGGGCCGAGGTGCTCCAGGTCAGGAGAACCCTTGATGTTGAATGATGTACACCTGTTGGAACGGCACAGCCTGCTCAGCTCGGCCGATTACCGCGAGATCAAGGATAAGGTCAGCCAATACCTGTGCCCGCACAGCTTCAACGTGCTGCGTGACGAGCCCATTTACACTCGGCTCAACGGCGTATTCTTCGGCGATTCGGCGCTGCTCGACCTGCGCTATGGCGCACCGGTGGAGATCACCATCGGCGACATTGCCGATCAGTACCTGTTTCGCATTACCTTGCAGGGGCATTGCGAGGTTGCCCATGGGCGGCGCAGCGCGGCGATGCAGTCGGGCTATCTGAGCGTTTCCTCGCCGTTCGCGCAAAGCCGCATCGTCACCGATGGCGAGTGCCGCAACCTGATCCTGCGCGTCGACCGTGATGCCCTGGAGACCCAACTGCAACGCCTGCTCGGCCGCAGCCTGCGGCAGTCGGTGATCTTTGATGTCAGCGTCGACCACCTGGGGGCCGGCGTCGTCAGCCTCTATCACACCCTGGACTACATTTGCCGGTTGTACGGCAGCGGCGTGGACGGTTCGCGCCTCGCCAGCGGCCTGTCCGAATACCTGATGCAACTGCTGCTCACACAGTTGCCGCACAACTACTCGGCGGATCTGTTGATCGATTCGCGCGCGCCGCTGCCGCACCACGTGAAGAAGGCCCGTGACTACATCGAGGAACACCTCGACGAACCGATCAGCCTGATGACCTTGAGCGAGCTGTGTGGCGTCTCCGTGCGCACCTTGCAGAACGGTTTTAACCAGTTTCTCCAGCAGGCGCCGGTCGAGTACATCCGCGACCGGCGCCTGGCGGTGATCCACGAGTCGCTCAAACAGGGCAGGGCCGGTGAAACCGTCACCGATATCCTGTTGCGACACGGCATCAACAGCTTCGGGCATTTCTCCAGCGCCTATCGGCATCGCTATGGCTGTCTGCCGTCGGACACACTGCGGCGGCAGAAGCACTGAGACTCCTGCGCAATCCGTCATTCGGCTGCGCAATCGGATGAGTCTGTGGCGGTGCGGCTCGATAGGATCGAGTCTCTAACAAAAAGGAGTATCTGCATGAATATTACTGTGCTGGGTGGTGGTCACGGCTGTTACGCCGCTGCTGTCGAAATGGCTGAAAAGGGGCACCAGACCCGCCTGTGGCGTAGAGACTCCGCCGCGCTCAAGGAACTGCTGGCCATCGGCAGCCTGACCATCAAGGACTACAAGGGCACTCGCAAATTGTCCGTCGGAAAGCAGGGCGACAAGCTGTCGTTCACCGACGACCTGGCCGAAGCCCTGGGCGATGCGCAACTGGTGATCATCCCGCTGCCGTCGACCTCCCACGAAGACCTGGCCAAACACGTGGCGCCGCACCTGCACGACGGTCAGGTGGTGTTCCTGCCGCCGGGCACTTTCGGCAGCTTCGTGTTTGCCAAGGCCATGGCCGATGCGGGCAACCGGAGCAAGGTTGCCTTCGCTGAAACCGGCACGCTGCCGTACCTGGTACGCAAACACGGCGCCAGCGACCTGGTGATCAGCGGCTACGCCACCCGCCTGCCGACCGGCGTATTCCCCAGCAATCTGTCCGAGCATGCTTTTGCGGTGCTGCGTGAAGCCTACCCGAGCGTCGAGCCGATTGAAGATGCCCTGAGTGGTGCGCTCATGAACGCCGGCCCCATCATCCACCCGCCGCTGATCATGATGAACGCAGGTCCCCTGGAGCATTTCGAGGCCTGGGACATTCACAACGAAGGCACCCAACCGTCGATTCGTCGCGTGACCAACCAACTGGATGCCGAGCGCATGGCCGTGCGCGAAGCACTGACCTACGGCGCGCCGCACTTCCCGCTGGCCGATCACTACAACACCACCGAAGGCGATGAGTGGATGTACGGTCGCGGTGCCCACGGCAAGCTGACCGACAGCGGTGACTGGCGCGAAGACATCGACCTGCAGAAACATCGCTACATGCTCGAAGATACCCGCCTGGGCCTGTCCTTCCTGGTGTCCGTCGGCCGCTGGGCCGGTGTGCCGACTCCGGTGGCGCAGGGCTTGCTGAGCATTGCCTCGGTCGTCGCGGGTCGTGATCTCTACGCCGAGGGCCGCACCCTGGAAAACCTCGGTCTGGCCACGCTGAACCGGGCGCAGATGACCGAACTGCTGACCAAGGGCTACAACTGATGAACGCCGCGCTGCCCCAAGTCAGCGTGGTCGGCGCTGGCCGGATGGGCGAGGGCATTGCCCTGGCGTTCATCCATGCGGGCCTGCCGGTGACCCTCATCGATATCAAGGATCGCGCCGAGGAAGAGCGGCACGGCTACTTCGAGCGTGTGCGCAACAACATCCGCAGCGAATTGCAGATGCTGGTAAGACTCGGCGTGCTCCAACTGGAACAGGCGGACATCGCATTGTCCCGGTTGACGCTGCAATCCAGATCAGAGGCCGTAGAAGCTTTGCGCCAGTGCGACCTGGTGTTCGAAGCGGTACCGGAAGTCATCGCGGTCAAGCAGCAGACCTTCGCCTGGGTCAGCGAGCATGTCCCGGCATCGACCATCATCGCGTCGACCACCTCGACGTTTCTGGTCACCGAGTTGAGCGAAATGGTCAGTGAGCCGCAGCGCTTTGTGAACGCGCACTGGCTCAATCCGGCGTACCTGATGCCGCTGGTGGAAGTCAGCCGCAGCGAAGCGACCTGCCCGCAGGTGGTCGAACGGTTGCTGCAACTGCTCAAGCGTATCGGCAAGGTGCCCGTGGTGTGCAATCCGGTGGCTGGCTACATCGTGCCGCGCATCCAGGCATTGGTGATGAACGAAGCCGCACGGATGGTGGAAGAGGGCGTGGCCAGCGCAGAAGATATCGACACGGCGGTACGCGTCGGGTTTGGTTTGCGCTTCTCGGTGCTGGGCCTGCTTGAGTTCATCGACTGGGGCGGCGGCGACATTTTGTACTACGCCTCGCGTTACCTGAGTGGAGCGCTGTCACCGCGCTTCGAGTCGCCACAGGTGATCGCCGACAACATGCAAAACGGCCGCAATGGCTTGCGCGATGGCCAGGGTTTCTACGACTACCGAGACATGGACGTGGACGCCTACAAGCAGCAGCGCCTCGGCGACTTTGTGCGCAAGCTGGAGTTGTCGGGATTGACGCCAGCGTTCGATGGCGCCTTGAAGCAGGTTTGAGCATCAGGGCCCGGAGGCTGGGCCCTGACACGCTTCACGCATGACGATTTCCCGCTCCTACAGACAGTACTGGCTGGTGGGCAGCACGTCGATCTTGTCGAAATCGATGAAGTGGCTGCAGCTGTCCATCATCGCCGCCAGGTTGCGCTGGAATTTTGCTTCGTCTCCCGCCGCATCGAAAAAGGCCATGGGATCGGTCATGGCCGCTGGCGGAAAACACTCTTCGACGATGGCATCGATCCGTGGGGCGCCGTGGGTCAGTGCCGACACCACCAGGTTTTGCACGTACTGGAAGTTGGCTTGCGTGTCCACGGCCACTGCCGTGTGATGGTTGCGCCAGATGTCCAGCCAGGCCTCTGGGGTCAGGCGTGGAGGGCGGGTCAGCAGGGCCAGTTGGGCAAACCCGTGGGTACGCTCACCGGGTGTTGCAGGGAAGCGAGTATTGGCGATGGCGACCGACTCGCAGACCAGGTAGGCGGCCATGCGCGCGGTTGCCGCGCTGATCAATTGGTCGAACGGGAGACGAGCCGGCCCGTTGGCACTGTCCAGCCACAGCGACAGGCTACCATCGGGCAATGGCCGGTTGTTTTCCTGGCGCAGGCCGGCGGCTGGCTGCACATCGGCATCGGCCAGGTTCAATTGCACACCACGGGCACCGAGTGCCTGCAATTGCCCGGCGACCTCACTGCGCAGGCGACGGGCGAAGGTATCAGGACTGACTTGAGTATCACGCCACAGCAGATAGATGACTTTTTCCACAGCTATCAAGCTCCTCGTTGCGGTTGATGGATGGCGCAGCGGTCGTGCTGCCTGGTGCATCCGGATGACCGAAAATCCTCGGCGTCATAGTCAATCAAGGGCAGCCCCGGGTAATACCTCAAACAGACTATTGACCCGCAATATGAGGGCAATGGCTGAGGCTTCAGGTTCGGGCTCGACGCCGGGCAGCCCTGGAGAACAGCAGCTAAGCTCTCTTGCGCCGGGGCGACAGTGGAAGTATTGCCTCGGGATGTCTATTTCCGGCAAGGGGGCCACCCGTCATGAGTGCCGAACAGCGTCATTACAGTCCGCCGACCCTGCTGGTGGTCGATGACACGCCTGATAGCCTGATGCTGATGATGCCTACGTGAACCCTGGACAGGGTGCGTAGGTATGTCGCCCTGTCCTCCAACTTAGGACAGGATCGTGATTTCAATCTCCCCGTTCATCCCCCATCTGTTCATCCAGTTGTCAGAGATTTCTCGCCTGTTCATGCCGATAGGAGACGCGCAGCTATGCTGAAGTCATTGCTCGTTATCGCTATCGGCGCATCACTTGGAGCCTGGTTACGCTGGTTGCTGGGTATCAAACTCAATGCCCTGTTCCCAACTGTTCCGCCGGGCACCCTGATTGCCAACATGGTTGGGGGATACATCATCGGTTTAGCGATTGCCTTCCTGGCAGCAACGCCATCGCTGAGTCCCGAATGGCGACTACTGATCATCACCGGCTTCTGTGGGGGGCTGACAACCTTCTCTACGTTCTCAGCTGAAACTGTCACCTTGATTCAGGAGGGCAGATTGTTTTGGGCGATTGGTGCCATATCGCTCCACGTCGCTGGCTCACTGGTGATGACTGCCGCAGGGCTTCTCTCGTTTCAATTTGGCACACGCTAAAGAGGTGATCAGTCATGAAAGGGTTTCTGGTGATTTTCTTTACCCAACAGAACCGCCGTCATCATGGAAAAATGCTCGGTGACTGGCTTGTCGATCTGGCCAAAGAAATGGGGCTGCGTGGAGCCACTCTGGCAACCGGTATTGAAGGCTTCGGACATTCGGGAAAACTGCATTCCTCGCATTTTTTTGAGCTGGCTGATCAGCCAACCGAGATCCGTCTGGCAATTACTGAAGAAGAGTTCACTCGCTTGTTTGAGCGCCTTGAGGCCGAGGAAATTTCCTTGTTCTACATAAAAGCCCCAATTGAATTTGGAGCCGTTGGCATGCGGGCTGATCCAGACGATCGCGCAGGTTGAAATGTGAGCATATGGATTGCTGCAAGGAGATGCCTGCTTTTGGCCGATTTCTGCCTGCCACGACCGGCTGAAACCGACCCGTTGCGGTCGCTCATATGAAGGGAATCCCCCCTGCACGCGCATTCCCATCTCGAGTGCACGTGTCTCAAACCCCAACTCTGTGTACAGGCGCGTGGCTCGTGCATTGAACGTCCACACAGACAGCCTTCGATTGCCGACGCAGCGGGCGAGTGAGATTACGCAGCTGCTGCCGCACAACTGGACTCCAGCCAAATAACGTAAGCTGGGATGTACGGATGCTCACGTTGAAACTCCACATGGAAGACTTGGAATGACTCGAATTATTGAAATCCTGATGTACACCTTGAAGCCAGGATCGGGATTGGATTTTCATCGAATAATGCAGAATGTAAGTGTTCCGCTTCACCTGGAAGCTGGCATAGATGTCGTTTCTTATGGCGGCTCATTACATGATTGTGACAGCTATCACCTGATTCGCTCCTATGAAAGCGAGAGCCATCGCCTAGCATCTCAAGATATTTTTTATGCAAGCGCTGCCTGGAAACAGGGCCCGCGAGCAGACATTATCAGTCGGATTGAAGTCAGTACAACGACAGTTATGGCGCTCACTCGAGACGTAATTGATGCCGTCAGAGCTTCCGTAGTTCTATCTAAAACCGATGCTCAATCAGCGTAGCCATCGGCAAAAGTATCAGGACGGTAGCCTCTCGGCGGTCAGTGCTGGTGAAGCAGTGTGCCGGCATCCGAGCTGAGCGATGCGCTCAAGCAGATTCGTGAATTGCAGCGGATGCTGGGCATTCAGTACCAGGTTCATACAAAGACTCAGTGTTGCGAGCTCCAGCGATGTGAACCGTGAGATCAAGGTTTCTTTCGCAGAGCTAGCGGGACAGCCTCAGAACCAGCGATAGGGGATAAGCGGACTGTGGATCCTCACGAAGCGACTCAGTAGGGTACGTAGCGCAATGGTCTCGGGGACTCCGAGCTGTCGCATCATCGTTTCCTCCACCTGCTGACTCTGGCTGATGATGCGAGCGACGACTTTCTTGCCTTCAGGTGTCAGGAAAATTTGCGCGTGGTCCTCATCGTCCGGTGAGGTGCGTTCGTCATCGATGCGAATCAACCCTCTCGCTGCCAGGTCGTTTAACGATTCAGGGCCGACTTCCCGTCCGGTGTACGCGGCGAGGGAAATCAACTCGTGGTAGGTGCGTCCTTCCCGCGTACCCAGTGCACTGAGGACCAGGTACTCGATGTTGTTGAGTTTGAGCTCAGAGGCATGTTCCTGCGTCCTGGCGGAGAAGTGCAGGTATGCGCTGGCCAGCAAATAGCCAAGGGGGCTGGCTTCGCTGACGTTACGAGGGTCCTCGTCAGGAGGTGGCATGATGGTTTGCGCGGTGCTGGTGGCGATGGCGTAGTTGCCACTCTGGAATACCAGCGGAGGGGTATCGGACTTGTCGAACTTGAGTACTTCGCCCACCAGGATGATGTGGTCGCCGCCATCGTAGATATGGGCCGTGCGGCACTGCAGCCGAGTGGTGCAGCCGGCCAGCAGCGGCGCCGAGCCCAGGCCGCCCTCGTACTCGATTCCGTCGAACTTCTCCGGCCCGGAGACGCTACGGGCGAAACGCGCCGAGAGTTCGCCCTGGTCGTGGGCGAGGATATGCACAGCCCAGTGGCTGGCGTTTTCGAAGGTGGCGAGGCTCTGTGATTTGCGAGCCAGGCTCCAGAGCACCAGTGGAGGGTCCAGGGACACAGAGTTGAAACTATTGGCCGTTACGCCGACGGGGGCATCGTCCTGGTCGCGAGCTGTAATGATGGTGACACCCGTGGTGAACGTCCCCAGAGCGTGGCGAAACTCCCGGGGATCCAGTGTGGTACTGCCATGTTTCAGCTGGCCGGCTTGTGAGCGTTGTGCGTTGTCATTCATGCCCGTTTTCCTCTGGTACTGGGAGCCGTATCTGTGGCTTGAATTGTCTAACGTGCAGCACTTTCCAGCATGGTCAGAACGGACGATGTTTGTTGATATCGAGGTGATTTCAAAACTGCGTGAGGGCCAAGGAAAGCGGGCATGGACGAGACTTTTGTGGCTCAGGCTGGATGTCGATTGAAATGGACCTGATCTGCGCGATTTCGTGTGCGCTGGACATTGATTTCATGGGAAAAAAAGCCCCCGTAAGGGGGCAGGGGTAAACGATGTCTGATGTCGGGACCTGACAGCGTCAGTGGCTGATTGCGCGTTCACGCGCCATGTCCAGTGCCAGGTCCTCGATCATGTCCTCCTGGCCGCCGACAGTCTTGCGTCGGCCCAGTTCCAACAGGATCTCGTGGGAGGGCACGCCGTACTTCTTTGCGGCACGTTTGGCGAACAGCAGGAACGAGGAGTAGACGCCAGCGTACCCTAGCATCAGCGAGTCACGGTCGACCCGGACGATGTGCTCCATCATCGGGAACACCTTCTCTTCGGCGACATCAGCGAGCTTGAACACGTCCACGCCCGTAATGATGCCCAAGCGATCGCAGACCGCATTGAAGACTTCCAGCGGCGTGTTGCCGGCACCGGCACCTAGGCCGGCGGCGGAGCCGTCGATGCGATTGGCACCGGCTTCAATGGCTGCCAGCGAGTTGGCTATGCCCATGCCGAGGTTGTGGTGGCCGTGGAAGCCCAGTTCGGTTTCCGGTTTCAGCGCCTGGCGAACCGCGTCGATGCGTACGCGAACGTCTTCGGGCAGCATGTACCCGGCCGAGTCCGTGATGTAGAGACAGTTGGCGCCATAACTTTCCATCAATTTGGCCTGTTTCACCAAGCCGTCGGCGTCGAGCATGTGTGCCATCATCAGGAAACCGACCGTATCCATGTCCAACTTGCGGCCGTACTGGATGTGCTGCTCGGAAACGTCGGCCTCGGTGCAATGGGTTGCCACGCGAATGGTGTGTACGCCGCAGTCATGTGCCATCTGCAGGTGATCGACGGTGCCGATACCGGGCAGCAGCAGGGCCGATACCTTGGCCTGTTTCATTTGCGCGATGACCGCCCGCAGGTACTCCTCGTCGCTGTGTGCCGCAAAGCCGTAATTGACGGAGGCGCCGCCCAGGCCATCGCCGTGGGTGACTTCGATCAGTTGAACACCGGCTGCGTCCAGGCCGGTGGCCACATCCACCATCTCCTGCAGGGTGATCTGGTGGCGCTTTGGGTGCATGCCGTCGCGCAATGACATGTCGTGCAGTTTGATTTGCTTGCCGCGTAAAGAGGTCATGGCAATTTCCATTCGAGAGTGGTTAGGCGTTCAGCATGTCTTCGGCAAACATTTCCGCGGTACGGGCGGCGGCCGCGGTCATGATGTCCAGATTGCCGGCGTACTTGGGCAGGTAGTCGCCCAGGCCCTCCACCTCCATGAAAATCGACACGCGATTGCCATCGAATACCGGTCCGTTTTTCAACGTGTAGCCGGGCACATACTTCTGTACTTCCTTGATCATTGCGTGCACCGATTGGGTGATAGCCTCGCGATCCGGTTCGCTTTCGGTCAGGCAGTGAATGGTGTCGCGCATGATCAGCGCAGGTTCGGCCGGGTTGATCACGATGATCGCCTTGCCTTCCCTGGCTCCACCGACCTTGACCACCGCGCCGGCAGTGGTGCGGGTGAACTCGTCGATATTCTTGCGGGTGCCGGGGCCGACCGAACGCGACGACACCGTCGCCACGATCTCGCCATAGGCAACGGGCTGCACACGTGACACCGCGTGGACCATGGGAATGGTCGCTTGTCCCCCGCAGGTCACCATGTTGACGTTCAGCACCTGCTTGCCCAAGTGATCGGCCAGGTTTACCGGTGGCACGCAGTACGGGCCGATGGCCGCAGGCGTGAGGTCGATCATCAGCACGCCCAGTTCATTGAGCTTGCGCGAGTTCTCGGCATGTACGTAGGCGGAGGTCGCGTCAAAGGCGATCCGGATGTCGTCGGCCTTGACGTGGGGCAGGAGCCCATCGACGCCTTCGCAGGTGACGTTCAGGCCCATTTCCCGGGCGCGCTTCAAACCGTCGGATTCGGGGTCGATCCCGACCATCCAGACCGGCTCCAGCACTTTGCTGCGTTGCAGTTTGTAGAGCAGGTCGGTACCGATGTTGCCGGGTCCGATCAGGGCGCATCTGATTTTGCGTGTCATGGCCAGTTCTCTCGCATCTAGGGAGGGCAGAGTCAGTCGGTGAAGCGAATCGAGGCGCAACCGATACCCGTAATGGTCAGCTCGAAGTGGTCGCCAGCTTTTACGGGTACCAGGGGAACCAGCGATCCCGACAGGATGATTTCGCCAGCGAGCAGGGGCATGCCGAAGGTACCCAAGGTATTGGCCAGCCAGGCCACGGCCTCGGCTGGGTGCCCTTGCACGGCCGAGCCAAGCCCACTGGAGTGTGGCTCTCCGTTGCGCTTCATATCCAGGCGGACATTGGCGAGGTCGAGGCCGGCAGGGGAGACGCGCGGGCTACCCAGGACGAAGACACCGCAGGAGGCGTTGTCGGCAATGGTGTCCTGTATGGATATCTTCCAGTCGCAGATGCGCGAATCGACGATCTCAAAGCAGGCCATGACCGAGTCAGTGGCTTGCAGCACATCCCCCAGGGTGACGCCGGGGCCCATCAGGTCGTGCTTGAGGATGAAGGCGATTTCACCTTCTGCACGGGGCTGGATGAGGTTGGCCTGGCTAAGGCTGACGCAGGCATCGTTATCGAAATGCATGCGGTCGGTGAGGAAGCCGAAGTCCGGTTGGTGGACGCCGAGCATTTCCTGCACGGCTTTGCTCGTCACTCCGATTTTCTTGCCGATGACCTGCTCGCCGTCGGCTTTACGCTGTTCCAGAATGGCCAGTGAGATGTGGTACGCATCTTCGATATCCAGCGAATCGGTGGTGGTCAGCGGCTCGATCGTCTCGCCATTGCGTAGCGCCCTGTAGAGACGTTCGGCAAGTCGCTGGCGCAGTCGCGTTTTTTCCTGCGAGGCACTGGAGGTGGGTTCGATTACGGGGGGCATTGGACTGTCCTCTTGTCGGGCTTGTCCAAATCATGCCGGATGTGTCGGCGCGTGCCCTCACCCGCATGCAGTAGTTTCAGCACTCTTTCTGCATCACTGCATTACTACGGAGTCGTGGTAATCAATCTGGACGAGGCGTCCGGGGTTGAGAAGACCGCACACTGGCGACAAATTACAGGTGGCCAACCAACCCGTTACTGGCGTGCGTCCTGAGCCTGGCGCTCTCTCTGCCAGCAGCGTCATCAATCCTGTTCCTGAGGTTGCATCTTCAATGAGCCTTCCGAGTCTGTTCATTCCTCATGGGGCGGGTCCCTGCTTCTTCATGCGCTGGGACTTCGGCCCGGCCGAGATGTGGCATTCACTGGGGGCATGGCTGCAGGGCCTGGCGTCGAGCCTGCCGGAACGGCCGAAGGCCATCCTGGTCGTTTCCGCTCACTGGGAGGCAGAGCGCTTCACGCTGACGTCCAGTCCGGCCCCTGACCTGATCTACGACTACAGCGGATTCCCGGCGCACACCTATCGACTGCAATACCCGGTCGCCGGCGCACCCTGGCTGGCCAGGGATGTGTGCGAACGCTTGCGCGGCGCAGGGCTACCGGCAACGCTCGACGACACACGTGGACTGGATCACGGTGCGTTCATCCCGTTCAAACTGATCTATCCGCAGGCGGATATCCCGATGCTGCAGCTGTCACTGCGCAGCGATCTGGACCCGGCAGCGCACCAGACTGCCGGGGCGGCGCTGGCGGGTTTGCGAGAGGAGGGGGTGTTGATCGTGGGCAGCGGCATGTCTTTCCACAATATCCGTGCATCTGCAGAGGACCTGGCTGCGCGGGCGCAGGCATTCGATGACTGGTTGCTCGATACGCTGATGGGGACGCCGGAGGAACGCAGTCAACGCCTGTGCCATTGGGTCGAGGCACCGCAGGCGCGTTTCGCCCATCCGCGCGAGGAACACTTGCTTCCGTTGCTGGTGGCTTGCGCTGCAGCAGGTGACCAGCCCGCGCGGCGCGTTTACGCCGAGCGGCTGGGGGGCCTCGTCGCGGTCTCGGCTTATCGCTTTGGCTAGTCGTTGCGGCTGTCGGAGGGGGCCTTGATCTCGATGTCGCCTGGGCCGAAATAGGCGCGCATGGAGGTGATGAGCCCGGCTTCGTCGAAGGTCATCACATCGATGACCCGCACCCGCGCTTCGCCCTGGGGTAGCTTCACCACGGCATCGAAAGCCATTGCGCCAGCATCGCCGTGAGAGGCGCGGACCGGTGCGCAGAGCTGCAGGGTGGCACCGTTGGCCATGGCGCTGCGGTAGAACTCGACGATTTGCGTCTTGCCCTCGCGCGGCGACGAGCCGTACGGGTCTTCCACCGTTGCGTCGTCGTGGTAGAGGGCGGTGATGGCTTCCAGGTCATTGCGGTTGAAGGCGTCGATGTAGGCCTGAAGGGCGCTTTTCATTTGGATTTCCGTTGGCATGTCTACTCCTTGCTCAGGCGATTGCCTGCTGGTTTATGGCGGATGTGGTTTGCGTAAGCGGTTGGAACTCCACCCTGGTCAGATGCACCGAGGCTTCCCACAACCCGGCCGCCACCTCTTCGCAACTCACGGGAGAACTGCAGGTTGGCGCGGATCAAGGCCGATTGGCTGCGCTCGCTCATGGGGTGCTCCCCAGGTTCTTGTCGTGGGGGATGGCCAGTGTCGTCAAGGCGGCCAGTGCCAGCAGAGCGGCGGTGCAGCCGAGAGCGAGGGCGTAGGAGTGCCGCTCGGCGAGCACCCCGATGAGAATGGGGCCGATGACCATGCCGAGGTCGGCGGCCATCTGGTAGCCGGCTATCACCGTACCCCCACGGCCATCGGCGGCGTCACCGGCGACTGCGGCTGCGGCAGTGGTGCAGAAGGCGGTTCCGAGCCCCATCAGTGCGAGCCCGCCCAGGTAGGTTGCCAGCGATTGCCCGCCCTGGATGAGCAGGAAACTGCTCAGTACCAGGGACATGCCCACCATCAGGCTTGGCTTGCGGCCCCAGGTGTCCACCCATCGGCCAGCCTTGGGCAGTAGCAGTGTCTGGGTCAGAGCACCGACAGTCAGACCGATGCCGATCCATTTCGCCGGCTGGTTGAGCACCGTCAGCAGGAACAGCGGCAGGACGGAAACCCTGACCCCGTAAACGGCAAAGCCGATCGCGAAATTGCTGGCGATCGCGGATCGGTAAGAGGCCAGGCGTAGCGCCTGGCCAAAGCTGACCGCCGCTTGTCCGGAGTCGCTCGCCGCGCTGTGACCGTGGCGCAGGTGGCGCAGCAGCAGTGCCGCGACCAGGGCCGCCGTTCCCGTTCCGGCTCCGTAGAGGAAGAACGGCAGGCGCACAGACATGTCCACGAACAGGCTGCCGATGGCGGGACCGGCGACCGTCCCGACGTAATAGGCACCCATGAACAGCCCCGCCGCCCGCCCCCGGTGGCTGGGGGCGGTGGTGCGCAGCATGAGGCTCATGGCCGATACGCTGTAAAGGATCGAGCCCATTCCGCACAGACCGCGCCATGCCAGCAGCTGCTCGGCGGAAGTGGAAAAGCCGGCGGCAACGCTGCCCAGCGCCAGGAGCCCAAGACCGCCGCACAGCAACCGGTACTCGCCCCAGCGATTGACCAGCCTGCCGCCTGGCCAAGCCATCAGCAGGCGGGCGAAGGGGAAGGCCGCAATGATCATGCCGATCATGCTGCTGCCCACCCCTAGCGCCTGGCCGAACAGCGGAATGGCCGGTGACTGGATGCCGAAGCCCACGGCGGAGATAAAGCTGATAACGCACAGGCAGCGCACTTCCGTGGAAATGCCGCCGAGCCAGCCGGTGTCTCCAGCGCCTCTGGACATGCTGTGCTCAGCGCCCATGAAAGACCGGCTGGCGCTTTTGCGCGAAGGCGCTGGAGGCTTCCTTGTGATCTGCGCTGAGGAAGGTCGCCGCTTCCAGCTGCAGCCCGAAGTCGGTCACCAACTGGCTGCGCTGGCGCAGGATCTGGTTCAGCGCGCGCTTGGTGCCCTGCAGCGCGAGAGGAGGGAGGGCGGCCATGCGCTCCGCCATCTGCAGCGCCTGATCATGCAGCTCCGTGGCCGGCATGGCCCGTAAGGCCAGACCCAGCCGGGCGGCTTCGCTGCCACTGAGTCGCTCGCCGGTCATCAGGTAGTACTTGGCGGCACCGAGGGGCATGCCCAGGGGCCAGGCCAGCGCGCCACCATCGCCTGCGACCAGGCCCATGGGCACATGGGTGTCGGCGATCTGGGCGTCGTCGGCGATAAGCACCACATCGCAGAGCAAGGCCAGTGTCGCCCCCAGCCCCATGGCGTAGCCCTGCACCGCGGCGATAATCGGCTGTGGCACATCGAGGAAGCGCTCGATCAGGTTCCCGGCGCCGCGGGTGACCAGGGCCATGGTTTCGCATGGGGTCTGCTCGATGGCCGGCGTCTCGGCAAACGCCTTGACGTCGCCACCGACACAGAAGGCCCGTCCTGCACCCTGCAGCACCACGGCCCGGACGCTGGTGTCGTGGCGCAGGTCGGCAAGGATGGCTTCGAGGCCTTCATGCATATCGGCTCCTACGGCGTTGAGGCGTTCGGGGCGATTGAGGGTCAGCACCAGGACATGGTCCCGGAGTTCGGCGAGGATACTGTTAAAACGTCCGTAATCGGTCATGGGGAAACTCCGTTTTTGTTGTCTATGGGATTGAGCGGCGCCCGAGCTTTTCCAGCATCGCCGCGCGGGCTCGCGCCCGATCGGGATCAAGGACTGCAAGGTTCTGCAGCGTGACTTCGGCCTCCAGTTGCTCAGCCAGGCTGTTGCGTGCGGCCTGGGCCAGGAGGCGCTTGGTCAGCCCAACTGCGAGTCCGGGCTTGGTGGCCAGTTGCTCGGCCATCTCCAACGCGTGTCCCAGCAGCCGTTCCGGGGCCAGCACCTCGCTCACCAGGCCCCACTCGCGGGCCTCTTCGGCGCCCAGCCGGCGATTGCTGGCCAGCCAGGAAAAGGCCCGGGCGTAACCCAGCAGCCGGGTGATGAACCAGCTGCCACCGGCATCCGGGACCAGCCCTATGTCGACGAACGCCGGTACGAACTTGGCGCCGCTGGACGCGATCCGGATATCGGCGGCGCAAGCCAGCGAGAGTCCGGCACCCGCTGCGGCGCCGTTGACGGCGGCGATGACAGGCTTGTCCAGCGCGGCCATTGCCAGGGTGTTCGCATTCAGTGCGTGGCGCAGCGTGCTATGACCCAGTGCCCCGGAGGCGGGTGGCGCGTTGAGGTCGGCACCCGCACAGAAGCCGCGTCCGGAACCGGTCAGCACCACCGCGCGAATCTGTGAATCACCGGCCTCGTGCCAGGCATCGCTGAGCTCGCGGTGCAGCTCGGCATTGAACGCGTTCAACGCCTCAGGGCGGTTGAGTGTCACCAGCAGCACCGCGCCCTGGCGTTCGCGCAAGACAGTGCTCATAACGCTGCTCCCGTGCCGAGGATGGCGGTGACCTGGCTGGAGAACTGACCGCCGTTGCCGTGGGCCAGCGCCAGCTCCACGCCGGCCTGCTGCCGTGCTCCGGCCTCACCGCGCAACTGCCGCGTGGCTTCGATGAGGGCGAAGATGCCGTACATGCCCGGATGGCAGTAGGACAGGCCGCCGCCGTTGGTGTTGACCGGCAGTACGCCTCCCGGGGCGATGCGGCCATCGGCGACGAAGGCACCGCCTTCGCCCTTGGCGCAGAAGCCCAAGTCCTCCAGGAACATGATGGTGTTGATGGTGAAGGCGTCGTAGAGCTGTAGCACGCCGATGTCCGCCGGTCTGACCCCGGCCATGGCGTAGGCTCTGGCAGAGGACTCGACTGCACAGGTGGTGGTCAGATCAGGCATCTGGGAAATGCTGCGGTGCGAGTGCGCTTCGCCCGCGCCGAGCAGGTAGACCGGCGGCCTTGGCAGGTCACGTGCGCGATCGGCACGGGTAACCACCAGGGCACCGCCGCCATCGGTGACCAGGCAGCAATCGCGGATGCTGAGTGGGCTGCAGACCATTTTGCTGTCCAGCACGTCGGTAATACCGAGCGGCCCTTTGTCATGGCAGAATGCGACGGGGTTGAGTTGCGCCCAGGCGCGCGCGGCGACGGCCACCGCGGCCAACTGCTCGCGGGTCGTGCCGTACTGATGCATGTGCCGGGCGGTGGCCAGGGCGTAGCCGGACACCGGGTGGCGCGGCTTGTAGGGGGCTTCGTAGCTCGGCATCTCCAGTGGCCCGCTCAGCGGCTGCCGACGTTGGGCATCCGCGCGCGGGGTACTGCCATAGACGATCAACGCCGTGTCGCAGAGCCCGGCCTTGAGGGCCGCCGCCGCGTGGAACAGGTAGGACAGGAACGAGCTGCCGCCGATATTGCCGCTATCGCTGTAACGGGGGCGGATACCCAGGTATTCACCCAGGTCCAGGTTCGACATGAAACGGCCGGCGACACAGCCGAACAGGCCATCGACGTCCCGGGTGCGCAGGCCCGCGTCATTCAACGCGCGAACCGCCGCCTGGGCGGCCAGTTCGATGGGGTAGCGCTGTGGCCCGACGTCACCCAGGTCTGATTCGGCGACCCCGACGATAGCGGCAGCGCCGCGCAGATCATGGTGAGTCATGGTCGTTCTCCTTCGTTGAGGTCGAACACCACGCGCGGCTCCTGGCCATCGAGGCGTTCCACCCGCGCCCGGACCCGGGCGCCGATGGGCGGTGCATCGCAACCGGCAACAGTGCTCATCATGCGGAAGCCTTCGTCGAGGTCCACCAGCACGAGGTTGTAGTTGTGTTCCTTGTCGTAGACCACGCTGGACGAATAGAGCGTGCCCAGCCCTTGGCTGTCGCGCAGGTCCAGTTCCACCGAGCCGCAATGAGGGCAGCAGGGGCGCAGGTAGAAGACCGCCTGATCGCAGTCGTGGCAGTGCTGATAAGCCAGGGCACCCCGTGCCAGGCCTTCGAGATAGCGCTGGTACGGCGCCGGTTCACGGACATCATTCATGCAGGCTTCCTCCGGGGGTGTCGTAGGTGGCGACGGCGATTGCCGTCAGGACGTCCTGGCGCTGACCGTTGGCTGCTTCGCGCTGCACCAGCAGTTCACAGTTCACCTGCATGCAGTCGGGGCCTTCGGGGTCGATGGCGGTAACCCGGCCGCTGAGGATCAGGGTGTCGCCTGGCCAGACCTGGGAGACGTAGCGCACCGAGTACCTGCGCAGCGCCGCCAGGCCCAGCCAGGAAGTCGCGTAGGCCGAGAGGATGCCAGCCGTCAGCAGGCCATGGCCGAATACGCTGCGGTAGCCGGCGCGGTGGGCAAAGGTCTCGTCGTGGTGGATGGGATTGAAGTCACCACCGGCGCCGGCGTAGCGAACGATGTCGGTTCGGGTGATCGGCCCGACACGGCGCACGGGGGCGGTGTCTCCGATCTGGAAACGAGGCGAAACGTCGTGATTTGTGCTGTTCATGTGGGCAGTACCTCGTGCTCGTCCATGGGCGGCGGTGGGGGCAGTTCGATGATGGTGCTGCGGGCGATCAGCGCCAGTTGATCCTGTTTGTCGTAGAAACCCGTCTCGCGCACGATCAGGGTCATCTCGCCCTTGGCGCCGCGCTTGCAGGTCACGTCGGCGATATGCGAGCGGACGGTGAACTCCTCGCCGGCCAGCACCGGTCGCAGGTATTCCCATTCATTGCCACCGGCCAGTACGCGCTTGAGGTCGAGGTTGAGCGGGTTGCCTTCCTGCGGGGGGTGCCAGTGCATGGAGACGGTGCTGAAGGTCGGCGGTGCCGGCAGGGCGCAGAAGCCCTGCCGACGCGCCGCCTCGGGGTCGAAGTAACAGGCATCGGTACAGAGGATCGCCTTGGCAAACTCGGCGATCTTGCCTTCCTCGACCTTGAAGCGGAACGAGGGGAACTGGTAACCGACCAGGGATTGATCTGCCATCGCGTTCACTCCTTCAGTGCGCCGGCCCGGATGACCCGGCCAGCACCACCAGAGCGTCGGCGGCGAAGACCTTGCCGTCGTCGACCCGGATCGGGTTGATGTCGATTTCGCTGACCTCCTCGAGCTCCAGGGCCAGGTTGCCGATGCCAATCATGATGGCGGCGATCTGCGTCTGTTCCTCGGCGCTGAGGCCACGCCGCCCCTGGACCAGGCGACCCTGGAGCAGTTTTCCGAGCGCGACGCGGGCGGTGTCGAGCCCGAACGGCGGGCGCAACAGCGTGGTTTCCGCCAGCTGCTCGATCAGCACGCCACCCAGGCCCACCGCCACCATGGGGCCGAACACCGGGTCGCGCTGCAAGCCACAGGTCAGTTCCATGCGTGCGGGTACCATCTCCTGCACCAGCACGCCGTCGAGGACGGCATGGGGCGCCCGGCGTCGCACTTCGTCGAGCATATTTCTATAGGCTTCACGCACCGCGTCCGGCCCCTGCAGACCGAGGCGGATGGCGCCCACGTCGGACTTGTGCGGCAGCTGATAGGACATGACCTTGAGCACCACCTTGCCGCCGATGCGCGTCGCCGCCGCGATGGCGTCTTCCTCGCTGTGTACCCACTCTTCGCGGGTGATGGGGATGCCGTACTCGGCGAACAGGCGCTTACCCTGGGCCTCCATCAGCACCAGCTCTCCCTGTGGCAACTGCAGGTGCTGTCGCGCGCGCCGGGCACGTTCGGCATCGGGTTCCCGGGCGTGGTCCGCCGCGAGGGACGGTCGCGAGGAGAAACGCTGCAGGGCGGCGAGCGAGCGGGCGATCCTCTGCGGATCGGTGTAGGTCGGCACGCCAGCCTGCTTCAAGGGCTCCACAAGGTCGGTGGACAGCACAGCCATGGGTTTGTCGGTGCGCTGGTAGAGCGCGGCCAGTTCCCTGGCTGCCTCGGTGGCGCGAGCCCAGGTGACCGTGGTGAGCATGTCGACCGAAGGGCTCTGGGCGACCAGGTTCTGCAGTGCGAAAAGAGACTCCTGCTTCACCGCTGCGGTGGTGTCGATGGGGTTGGCCACGCTGCCGAAGAAGGGCGTATGCAGCACACTGAGCATCTGTGCCTGTTCCGCTTCGGGGAAGGTCGGGATATCCAGGCCGTTGAGACTGGCTTCGTCGGCCAGCAATACGCCGGTGCCGCCGGAGGCAGTCATGATCGCCAGGCGTTTGCCGGACGCCCGGCGACCGTCCTGGAAGATCATGCCCAGATCGAGCATCTCCTCCAGGCTGTGAGCCACGATCACGCCGTACTGACGGCAGACTGCATCGAATACATCGACGGCACCGACCACCGACGCGGTGTGGCTCATGGCGGCCTTGGCCGCAGCTTCGGAGCGCCCCGCCTTGAGGACCACCAGTGGCTTGTCGAGCGCCTGGGCGCGCCGGGCCGCTTCTATGAATACCTCCGGGTCACGCAGGGTCTCACTGAACGCCAGCAGCACACGAACTTCCGGCCGCTCCACGAGGTAGCGCAAAACGGCCGCGACGTTCACGTCCAGCTCGTTGCCGGTACTGACGAACCAGCCAAGGCGCAGGCCGGTGAGCAGTCCCTTGGTGGTCAGGTAGGAGCCAAAGCCACCGCTCTGGGAAACCAGCGCCACACCGCCACCCGGCGGCAAAGGTTCGTCCGGGGTCAGGGCGAAGTTGGCCATGACGCCCCCGGCGATGTTCAGGTAGCCGATGCAGTTCGGACCAATCACCCGTACGCCGCCAGCCTTGGCCAGCTCTGCGATGCGCTGCTGCAGGGCGGTCCCTTCGGCGCCGGTCTCGGCGAAGCCGGAAGAGAGCAGCGCGACGCCACCCACGCCCTTGGCCACGGCCTGTTCCATGATGCCTTCGACGGCCTGGCAGGCCACCGCGATGACCACCAGGTCCACGGTTCCCGGTACATCGTGCAGGCTGGCGTAGGCAGGGCTGCCCTGGACGCTGTCGTCCTTGGGATGGATCGGGTAGAGCGCGCCGCCGAAGGAGCGCTTGAGGTTGGCGAACAGCAGGCCGCCGATGCTGTAGAGGTTGTTGGAGGCGCCAACCATGGCGATGGAGCGAGGTGCCAGCAGGCGATCGAGATCGGGAGCTGCGGTGTCGATACGAGTCATTGTCGTTGTCCTGTTCCGTGGCGGTTCGCGCGCTTAGCGCACCATCATCGAGCCGCCATCCACCGACAGAATCTGACCGGTGACGTAGGAGGATTCTTCGCTGACGAGATAGAGGAAGGCCGGGGCTATTTCCTCAGGCTCCGCCGAGCGCCGCAGCGGGTGCTGTTTGAGCGCTGCCGCATGGGCTTCGGCGAATTTCGGGTCGTTCATGATGGTCTTGGTCATCTCGGTGGCCGCCGCCGGAGCGATGGCATTGACCAGGATGTTGTACTTGCCCAGCTCGCGGGCGGCGGTGCGCACCATGCCGAGCATCGCGGACTTGGCCGCGGCGTAGTTGATCTGGCCGATGGAGCCGTTCTGTGCAGTGGAGGAAGTGACGAAGACGATGCGCCCCCACTGGCGTTCGATCATGTCGTGGACCACCGCCTGCAGCCAGTAGAAGGAGCCGTGCATGTGCACATCGATCACCTGGTGCCACTCGGCGCCGGTCATCTTGTGCAGCATGGCCGGACGGGTGATGCCAGCGTTGTTCACCAGGATATCGATGGGGCCGAGCTCGGCCTTGATGATGGCGGCGGCGGCGTTGACGTCGACCTGGTTGGCAATGTCGCAGCGCACGAACAGGGCTTTGCCGCCCTCGGCATGGATCAGCGCGGCGGTTTCTTCACCGCCACTGACGTTGATGTCGACTATGGCCACGCTGGCGCCTTGCGCCGCATAGCAGCGGGCCACGGCGCGACCGATTCCTTGTGAAGCGCCGGTGATTACGGCGACGCGATTGTTCAAGCGCATGATGGGGCTCCTTGTGGTCAGCGCGGCATGTCGAGCATGCGGGCGAGGATGTTCTTCTGGATTTGCGAGGACCCGCCGTAGACGCTGACCGGGCGCGAGGTGAAGTACTCGGCCAGCCAGCGGGGGGCATTGCCGGTCAGGGCGTCGGCGCCAAGTACGTCGAGCGCGACATGCATGGTGTACTGGGCGGCCTTGGACCAGAGCAGCTTGCCCACTGAGCCTTCCGGCCCGGGATCGCGTCCGGCCAGGCGCAGCGACAGTTGCTGCGCCACGTTCAGGCTCAGCGCTTCGATGTCCACATGGGCGCGCGCCAGCTTATGGCGGGTGCTGGTATCGGCGAGCAGGCCGCGCTCGGCGGCGATCTGTTCGATCTCGCGCAGTTGGCGACGCAGTGCTGAAATGGAGCCGGTGTCCGAAGCGCCACGTTCGTAGGACACCGTCGTCATCGCGATGCGCCAGCCGTCGCCCGGCGCGCTGATGCGCTGGCTCGCGGGAATGCGCACATCATCGAAGAACACTTCGGCGGTTTCCGGTTCGCCGCTGTGCAATACGATCGGCTTGACGGTGATGCCGGGTGCATCGAGCGGGGTCAGCAGGCAGGAGATGCCCTTGTGCTTGGCCGCGTTGCTGTCGGTGCGTGCCAGCAGCAGGCACCAGTCGGCCTGCAGTGCACCGCTGGTCCACATTTTCTGGCCGTTGACGACGTAGTGGTCGCCGTCCTGCTCGGCGCGGGTGCGCAGCGAGGCCAGGTCGGAGCCGGCACCGGGTTCGCTGAAGCCCTGGCACCACTGCACCTCACCACTGAGCAGGGTGGGCAGAAAGTGTTGCTTCTGCTCTTCGGTACCGTAGGTGAAGATCGCCCGCCCAAGGTAGTTCACCATCGCCGGCAGGCGAGGGGAATCGGCGCGGCCCGCTTCGTCATTGAGAATGGCGTCGAAAGTTGCGGACAGCCCCTGGCCACCGTACTCCTTCGGCCAGTTCAGGCCGATGTAGCCGCTGGCGTAGAGTGCCTTGTGCCAGCTCTTGCTCAGCGCGCGCAGGCCTTGCGGGTCGGTGACTTCGCGCCAGTTGGCGGGAGTGTTGTGCTTGAACCATTCGCGCAGTTCGAGGCGGAATCCGGCCTCTTCGGGGGTATCTCGGTAGTCCATTCAGCGTGCTCCCAGTCGGGCGTCGGCGATTTGCTGCAATTGATGGGACTCGCCGCCGAATAGTCGGGCGTCGAGCAGGGCGCGGCGGGTGTAGACGTGGGCGATGTGCTCCCAGGTCTGGCCGATGCCGCCGTAGACCTGCATCACCGCTTCGGTCACCGGCAGTGCTACGGAAGAGGCGTAGGCCTTGGCGGTGCGTGCGGCCAGCAGTGCCTCGTCGGCGTCCAGTTGGTCCACCGCCCAGGCGGCGTAGCAGGTAATGCTGTGGGCGGCCTGGGCCTGGACGAGCATTTCCGCGCACAGGTGCTGGATGGCCTGGAAGCTGCCGATCAGTGCCCCGTACTGCACGCGCTCCTTGGTGTAGGCCACTGCACCGGCATGGGCGCCGTTGAGTGCGCCGACGATGTCCGCCGCCACGGTGGTCAGGGCCAGGGCGTACCAGCGTTTGAGGGCGTCGGCGTCTATCGGTTGGCCGAGCACCTGCGCTGCGCCATGCGCAGTGCGAAGGTGCAATACGGCGCGGGTCAGGTCGGCCGGGTCGTGGCCCGCAGCAAAACCCTGTTGCAGGCTGATACGCACGAGGCGGCCATCGGCCAGGCCCAGGGCATAGTCGGCGCCTTCGCAATCCCAGGCGATGCAGCCGACTTCGTCGGGGGCGGCCAGACGCTCCAGAGTGCGGTCCAGCAGCAGCGCATAGCGGGTTTCACCGGCGGCGAGTTCTTCGATCAGTTCGTACGGGGCGTCTGCCTGGGCGAGCAGC
The DNA here is from genome assembly GCF_000967965.1 of Pseudomonas fluorescens. GTDB lineage: Bacteria > Pseudomonadota > Gammaproteobacteria > Pseudomonadales > Pseudomonadaceae > Aquipseudomonas > Aquipseudomonas grandcourensis. Next base: position 30,397 of record NZ_LACC01000008.1, on the reverse strand, counting down.
TCGCTGGCCAGTACGGCGGAGGCGAAGGGTTGGGGAACCAGGGTTTCGCCCAAGGCCTGGGCGGCGATCATGACTTCCACACCGGAGGCGAGTGGCGTGCCGTTGTCACGCAAGCGCAGGCCGAGCAGGCCCACTTCGGTGAGTTTCTGCCAGTCCCGTTGGGCGTCGCGGGTCTGGAGATCATGCGGGTTGGCGATGCCAATGGACTGCGCCAGGCGTTTGGCCGAGTTTTCAAACATCTGCTGTTCGTCGTTGAATAGCGCGAGCACGGGTGGGCTCCTTCTTTGAGTCGTGAATGGGTCGACTGCGAGGTATCTGGTACTTGTTGCCCATGCCGGACTCATTTTTCATGAGCCCCGGCCTGGGTGTCATGCCGCAAACGCAGTACTAGACGCGGGCCACGGACGGCGTGGCGGCTGCAAGCTGCGTGGAGCGGGCAATGTGGTTGGCCGCGCGGTAGCCGAATGTGAGCGCAGGGCCGAGTGTGCCGCCCGCGCCGGGGTAGGAGTCCGCCGTCACCGCGCCCGAGGCGTTGCCGATGGCGTAGAGGCCGGGGATCGGCTGACCCTCGACGTCCAGTACGTTGGCGTCGCGATCGACTTTCAGGCCACCCTTGGTGCCGAGGTCGCCGAGGTCGACGCGAATCGCGTAATAGGGCGCCCGGTCGAGCGCGCCCAAGCTCGGATTCGGCTGGTGCCGGGGGTCGCAGTAGAAGCGGTCGAAGCTGTGGTGACCGCGATTGAAATCGAGGTCGACGCCGGTTTTGGTGTAATCGTTGAAGACCGACACTGTATTTTCCAGGGTGGCGGGATCGATAGCGATCTTGAGGGCCAGTTCGCCAATGGAACCGGCGCGGTAGAGCACACTGTCCCACCACTCGGGAGGCAGGCTTGCGTCCGGCATGATCGAGCCGGGCATGATCCGGCCGAGGATGTTCTTCTTGCGATAGTTGGCATCGAAGATGAACCAGCAGGGTGTGTTTGCGCCGGTGCTGGCGCCGTCCTTGATCATCGCGTGGCCGAAGTCGTTATAGGACATGGCCTCGTTGGCGAAGCGCCTGCCCAGGCGATTGACGCAGAGGCTGTGGGCATAGCTGCGTTCGATGAAAAGCGCGCTGCGCATGTTCACGTTCGGCGTGTCCGCCGCCGGGATGCGTACGGTCGGCGCCCACCAGGCTTCGTGGAGGAACTCGGTGTCCGCGCCGATGTTCTGGCCGGCAATCAGCGCATCGCCGGTGTTGTTGTGCATGGGCGTCACGCTCCACTCCACCTGTGTCTGGACCGGCAGGTGGGCGGTGCGCAGCGGCTGGCTCTGTTCGAAACCGCCGGATGCGACGATCACCGCCTGGTTGGCAAGGATGCGGTACTCGTTGCAGTCCTGGCTGACGACCGCTCCCTGGACGAAACCATTGTCGACAATGAAATGCTCCAGGCGGGTGTTGAGCAGCAGCTCAACCCCGCGTTCCTGCAGACCGATGCGCAGACCGGCGATGAGGGCGCTGCCCATGGTGACGCGTCGGTCACGGCGGGTCTTCAGGCGCCAGCCGATGTCCGACCAGTAGTTCCAGATCAGCGAGAAGATCTTGCGCTTCCAGCCCGTGGCGCGGGCGCCCAGCAATTGGCCGTCGTAGTAGTCCAGAGCGATGCGACCGAACAGTTTGGCGCCCATGTCGGCTTCACGCAGGGCGAAGAAGTCATCTCCCAGCACTCCGGCATCCACCGGCTCGACGAACATGGTGCGGCCGTTGTCCGAGGCGCCCGGCAGGTGCTGACAGTAATCGGCGTAGCCGGTGACGGCGTTGTACTTCACCCCGATCTGCTGACGCATGTACTCGACCATTTCCGGTGCCGAGTCGAGATAGGCACGAAGTTTCCCTTCCGGGACCCGGCCCTTGGTGCAGGCCCTGAAGTAGGTCAGCGCCTGTTCGTAGTTGTCCAGCCCCTGGATTCCTGAGTTGTTGGGGATCCAGATGCCGCCGCCGGACAACGCGGAGGTACCGCCGTAGCGATCACTCTTCTCAATGACGATGACCTTAAGTCCGAGGTCATGGGCACGGTTGGCGGCGAGCAGGGCGCCCGCCCCGGAACCGACCACCAGGACCGCGCAGTGCTTGTCCTCGATGAATGCATTCATGGCATGCGATCTCCGTTGTCACGCGCCAGCGGGGGCGCTTTCCTGTTCTGGGGAGCGAAGGCCGCCGCCGGTTTTCGGTGGCGCTGCTTCGATGCACATAGGTTGATCGCGATGCCTCTACGTAATCATCAACCGTATGCAGTAGATGAGCTCATTCGTTGAGCACGATGCAGACATGAGGGGAGGATTTATTTTATTGGCTACTGCAAACGGTTGATGTTGGCACTGGGTCGTTGTGTTGAAACTGGTTCCGAAGTCGCGGCCCGGGGAACCGGCCAGGGCTGTCATCAGGACAAGTTGAACAAAAAACAAAACCAGACTTGGACTTGCGGAGCACAACATGCACAAGACAGAGAAGGCTGCGACCCAGGGTGGTCGCAGGCTATTGGCGCCGATGCTGTTGCTCGGTGCAGTGGTCAGCCCCTTGGCCCATGCCATATCCATCGATACCGGCAATCCCGACCTGCAGATCAACTGGACCACGGACTTGCGTCTTGGGCTTGGGTGGCGCGCGGAGTCGATCGACTCGCATCTGGGCGACGATCCCAACAACCAACAGTCCGAGTACTCCACCCACAGCGGCGAGATGTGGAAGCGGCGCCTCGATGTGCTGACCGAGATGGACGTCATCTACAAGGACGATTATGGCGTTCGCGTCAGTGCCACGGGTTGGTACGACAACGCTTACGACGATCATGACCTGAAGGGCAACCCCGACCTGCAAGGAATCTCCGATAACGCCGACGGCAAGCTTTCGCGGCAGGCGCAGCGATACTACAACGGCCCGTCTGGCGAGATTCTCGACGCATTCGTGTTCGGTGCCTTCAATATGGGCAGCATCCCTGTGTCGGTGAAGGCAGGCCAGTACGCGCTGATTTGGGGTGTATCCCAGGTCAATGGCAGTGACGCGATTTCCTGGAGCCAGCAGCCCGCCAACTTCCAGAAGGGGGCGGAGATCCCCGGAGCTTCGCCGAAGGAGCTGGCTTTGCCGCTGCCGCAGCTGTCTTTCCAGAGCCAACTGAGTGACACGGTCTCCCTGTCCGGCTACTACCACCTGGATTGGAAGCCGAACCGGCAGAGCGAGGGCGGTACCTTCCTGGGCGGACCAGACTTTTTGTATAGCGACGATGGCCGGATTTTTGCGGCTGCCGTGCCCGGCTTCGGCAATATCTACATCAACCAGGGCAACATCATCGAACCTGATGACAAGCAGAAGGGCAACTTTGGCATGCAGTTGAGCCTGAGTCCGGACTGGTACGGCGGCACCGTCGGTCTGGTGTATCGCCACCTGGATGAGATGCAGCCGTGGCCGGTCAATTTCGCGGTTGACCCAAGTGAAATCACTGGCCTGCGCTTCCATCAGGTGTACAACCGTGGTGTCGACCTTTTCGGCGCCTTCACCAACTTCAGTTGGCAGGACATCAGCTGGGGGGCAGAGGTTTCCTATCGCCGTGGCACTGCGCTGGATAGCACCGGGGGGCCGCTGCCAAATGGCAGCCTCGACGGTGCGACCGGCAATACCTGGCATGCCCTGTTCAATACCCAGGCGTCGATGCCCGTCTTGCCGCTGTACGACACCGGGGTCGTGGTTGCGGAGCTCTCCTACACCTATCTGGACAAGGTGACGCACAATAAATCTGTCTTCAACGAGTGTGCCGACGACCTGGACGGCCCTGGCTGCGGCAGTCGCAACGCCAGCAGCTTCTCGTTGATCCTGCTGCCAACCTGGTTGCAGGTACTGCCCGGCGTCGACCTGACCGGCAACCTGACCTTGGCCGGCTATGGCCTGCATGGCAATTCACCGGTCCCGACAGGGTCTGCGGAGCGCGCGTATGCCTGGTCGACCGGCGTCACTGCCGACATCAACATGCGGTACAAGGTTGGCCTCCTCTATTCGGATGCCGGAGATGCCCAAGAGCGCCTCGGTGCGATGGGCAGTACGGACCGCGGTCGTATCACCCTGACTTTCCAAACCAGTCTGTAAGGTCCTTGCGCCCCGACGGGGCGGGAGGGGTTGCGCGTGCTCGTGGGGCGCGCCCAAAGAGGAGAAAAAGATGAAAATCAGTCAAATCGCCTTGTCACTTGCGTTGTCCCTGCCGCTGTCGATGTCCGCTCTGGCCACTGTTTCCACCGAAGAAGCCGCGCAGCTCGGTGGTGACAAACTGACCGGTATCGGTGCCGAGCGGGCGGGAAGTGCCGATGGCAGCATTCCAGTCTGGACGCCGAACTGGAAGGGGCCGGACATGCCCCAGGAGGGCGGGATCTACCCCGATCCCTTTCCCGGCGAAAAACCGCAGTACAGCATCAGTGCGGCCAACATGGCGCAGTATGCGGACAAGCTCAGCGAGGGCACCAAGGTGCTGCTCTCCCGCTGGCCGGACTTCAAGGTCGAGGTCTATAAGAGTCATCGGGTAGTCGACTTCCCCGATTGGCTGAAGGAAGACACCGCCAAAAACGCCACCCGCGTGCAGAACACGAGCGACGGCTCCGATCTGAACGGTGCCATGGGGGGGTATCCGTTCCCGATTCCCAAGAGCGGCGCCGAGGTGATCTGGAATCACAATCTGCGCTACTACGGACCGGCATATCGCTCCACGTTCTCGGGTTATCTGATCGATTCGTCGGGTAATCGCGTCATGACCCATGAGTTGGAGAACTATACGGAGTCGCCTTATCACGAGCACCCGGATGAGCCTGCCCAGTACTTTCAGCGCCGTCTGAGCACCTATATCGGTCCGCCGCGCAGCGTGGGTGAAAAGTCGCTCAACTATATGGTGACGAACTTCAAGAAGGATGGGCGCAACAAGAACTGGATCTACAACCAAGGGCAGCGTCGTGTGCGCCTGACTCCGGACTTCGGCTACGACATCCCGATGGCCATGGCCGGCGGGGCGTATTTTTTCGACGAGCTCGGGATGTGGGAGGGGCAGCTGGACCGCTTCGACTTCAAGCTGGTTGGCAAGAAAGAGATGCTGGTTCCGTACAACAACTACAAGTTCATCATGCATAGCTCGCCCGAGCAGGCCTATGGCAAGCAGTTTGCCAACCCTGATCTGGTTCGCTGGGAACCCCATCGTGTCTGGGTAGTAGAGGCGACGCTGAAGCCGGGAATGCGCCATGCACAGAGCAAGAAGGTGTTCTACGTGGATGAGGACAGTTGGTCGATCGTTCTTTACGAGGGCTACGACCAGGCCGGGAAGATGATGCGTTCAGCCCAGGGCCTCCTGACCTACGACTGGAATACCAAGTCTGTGCCTAACACGCCCATGATCATCTACGACCTGGGAAAGGGGCAGTACGGCAGCTCCATGCATCTGGCGGGTGGTACTGGTTACGTTCGTGTTCCGCGCTGGCCCAACAGCAAGATGACACCGGATTCCATGGCGGGCAGCGGCATTCGTTGAGTGCGCGGTGGCATCGATATCCGGTGCCACACCCCGTCACCTCCCTAGCGACACCGGCCGGTGTCGCTTTTTTATGTGCGCCGTCTGGCCGGGCTCATCGTATCTACCCGTACCGCGGGCCTGCGCCTGGGCGGTCTTTCCATTTTCCATGCGCACGGATGACCAATACGCGTTTTTTTTCAATGCCTACTGCAGATGGGGCATGCCGGGCAGCAGGTTTTTCCCGAGACTGAAGTCATGCCTGACCGGGCTGTCGCCGGGTCAAAGGGCAAAGCAGCAAGCTGAACAATAACAACAGCAGACTTGATCTTGCGGAGAACAACATGTGTGCAATGAGGACTGCCTTTGCCAGTTCGGGTATCACCTCAACTGGCCTGAAGCTGGCGTCAGGGGCAATGCTGGCACTGGCATTATCCCTGTCCGCTCTCTCCGTTACCGCCAAGAGCTTCGTCGATCCCCTTGATCAGCCGGCCAGTACAGTGCTCCAGGCCGCGCAGAAGCCCCTGCGGGATATCGTCAATACCGGCAAGCGCCTGATCGCGGTCGGCGACAACGGGCTGATCATTTTTTCCGACAACCAGGCAGGCACTTGGCGCCAGGCGCAGGTCCCGGTCAGCGTCGACTTCAATGCGGTGCATTTCGCCGACGAGCAGCACGGCTGGGCGGTCGGCCACGGCGCAGTCATCCTCCACAGCAGCGACGGCGGCGAGACCTGGACGAAGCAGCTCGACGGGCGCCAGCTCGAGGCCCTGGTTGTCGATTACTTCAAGAACAAGTCGGGCCTGGAGCCTGCGCAAGCCGAAAGCTACCTGTCCGCAATCCTCTCCATGAGCCGGCCAGGACCCGGCCAGTTCTTCATGGGTGTGTGGTTCGACGAGTCTGGTAGCAACGGCTTTGCCGTCGGCCCCTTCGGTCTGATCGTCGGCAGCCACGATGGCGGCAAGACCTGGCAGCCCTGGAATACCCGGATCGACAACAACGACCTGCTGCACCTGACCGCCATTGGGGAGGTGGGCGGGCGACTGTTCATCACCGGCGAGCGTGGCCATGTCTGGAGCCTGGATCCCGGCACGGGGCGCTTCAGCGCTCTGCAGACAGGTTACGAGGGCACCCTGTTCGGTATCACCGGTGCTCAGGGGGCGCTGTTGGCCTATGGGCTGCGCGGCCATGTGTTCCGCAGTGCCGATGAGGGGCACACCTGGTCCCCGGTGAAGAGTGATTTAACTACCGGGGTGGTCGCCGGTGCTGCCCTGTCTGGTCGAGGAGTGGTGCTGGTCAGCCAGTCCGCGCAGGTGGCCATGAGCCGCGATCAAGGGGGCACTTTCACGCCACTCGACATCCAGCGCCCAAGCCTGTTTTCCGGGGTGGTGGGGGTGTCCGACCACCAGTTGGCACTGGTCGGCCTGAATGGCGTCACCACCATGAATCTCAAGTAGAGCCGGGCCGGAAGGGGAGCGCGTGCTCAATCGGGCCTGACTCAGAGGAAAGACAAAATGGCCAAATCCCAGGATAACAATGCGACACCGGTAATGCAGGATCGCGCTCAGTTTGATGTCCGCTCCGGAAATTTCATCGAGCGACTGATCTTCAACAATCGCCTGTTCTTCGTGTTGCTGTGTTTCATTCTCACGGTGCTGCTGGGCTACAGGGCCACCGACCTGCGCATCAACGCGAGCTTCGAGCGAATGATGCCGAGCTCCCATGAGTTCATCCGCAACTACCTGAACAACAAGATAGATCTCGCGGCATTGGGCAACTCCGTACGCGTCATGGTGGAAAACCCGCGCGGGACCATCTATGACCCCGCCTACCTGCAGGCACTCCAGGAGATCAACGACAAGATCAACCTGGCGCCCGGGGTTGACCGCGCCTGGATGCGTTCGCTGTGGATGCCGGCGGTGCGCTGGAACGAGGTCACCGAGGTTGGCATGGAAGGCGGCCCGGTCATGCCTAATGACTACGACGGTTCGCCTGAGCAGCTGCAGCAGCTACAGATGAACGTGATGCGAGGCAACCTGATCGGCGACCTGGTGTCCCTGGACATGCGCTCCTCGGTAATCCAGGTGCCATTGATAGACAAGGATCCGGTCACCGGTGCCGCGTTTGACTACCGGCAGTTCGCGACCTTCCTGGAGAAGGAGATTCGTGGGCAGTACGAGGTGCCCGGTGCCGATGGCCAGCCCAAGGTGCGCGTCCATATCATCGGCTTCGCCAAGCTGGTGGGCGACCTGATCGACGGACTGACGCTGGTCATGGGCTTCTTTGCCGCCTCGGCCGTGATCGTGGCGCTGGTCATCTTTGGCTACACCCACTGCCTGCGCAGCACACTGCTGCTGCTGATGGCTTCGCTCAGCAGCGTGGCCTGGCTGCTCGGCCTGATGCAGCTGCTGGGTTACCAAATCGATCCTTACTCCATCCTGGTACCGTTCCTGATCTTCGCTATCGGCATGTCCCATGGCGCCCAGAAGATGAACGGAATCATGCAGGACATCGGCCGTGGCACCGACAAGTATGTGGCCGCCCGCTATACCTTCCGCCGCCTGTTCCTCGCCGGGCTGTCGGCACTGCTGGCCAACGTCTTCGGCTTCGCCGTCCTGATGGTGATCGACATCCCGGTGATCCGCGACCTGGCCATTACCACCAGCATCGGTGTCTGCGTGCTGATCTTCACGCAGCTGATCATGGTGCCTGTGATGCTCTCCTACCTGGGCGTCAGCCAGTCGGCGGCACGGCGCAGCGTACGCAACGAAGTCGAGGGCGAGCGGGCAGGCAGTGGCCGGTTCTTCGAAGCCATTGGCACGCGGCTGGTGAAATGCACCAGACCGGGACATGCCCATGTGCTGGTGCTGTTGTCGCTAATGGTGGGCATCGGCGCTTACCAGGTGCGGTCCGGGCTGCAGATCGGCGATCTGGATGCCGGGGCACCGGAGCTTCGTCCCGAGTCTGGTTACAACCGTGACGTGGCGTTCTTCAACCAGAGTTTTGGCCGCTCCACCGATCAGTTCGCCGTGATCGTCAAGACCGGACCGGGCGGCTGCTCCACCTTCGAGACCCTGACCGAGCTGGACCGCCTCGCCCAGATGTTGCGCGACGTACCCGGCGTGCAGACGGTCGCCAGCCTGGCCAGTTCCGTGCGCTTCATCAATGCCAGCTATGGCGAGGCGAACCCGAAGTGGATGAGCATCCCGCGCCAGGATGAAGTGGCGGCACAGGCCTCACAGATCGCGTCCGTGCAATCGCCGGAGCTGGCCAACTTCAGCTGTTCTGTATCGCCGGTCATCGCCTATCTGTCCGACCACCGCGCCGGGACGCTGCAGCGCGTGGTGGACGCCGTAAAAAACTTTGCAGAGAAACACAACAGCGACGACCGCCAGTTCCTGCTGGCGGCGGGTCCTGCAGGAATCGAAGCCGCGACCAATCAGGTCGTTGCCGACGCTAGCCTGAAGGTACTGCTGTTGCTCTACGCTTCAGTGGTGCTGCTCTGCCTGATCGCTTTCCGCAGCTGGCGCGCTGTGCTGGTGGCGCTGATTCCGCTGATCATCACATCGCTGCTGTGCGAAGCACTCATGGTGGTAATGGGGATCGGTGTGAAGATCGCGACCTTGCCGGTCATTGCCCTGGGGGTGGGCGCCGGCGTGGACTATGCCCTCTACCTGATCAGCGTACAGCTGACCCTGCAACGACGCGGTGCGAGTCTGGAAGAGGCCTATGCCGGCGCCCTGCGCTTTACTGGCAAGGTCGTCGCACTGGTCGGTTTGACACTGGCGACCGGTGTGCTGACCTGGGTGTTCTCGCCGATCAAGTTCCAGGCCGACATGGGTATCCTGCTGACGTTCATGTTTCTCTGGAACATGCTCGGGGTTCTCGTGCTGACTCCGGCGCTGTCGTACTTCCTGCTGCGTGGTGAGACCCGCCAGCCGGCGGTCGACAATGTTGCAGACCAGGCCGTAGCTGACGCGGAACGATCCGCACAGTCCCTCAAGGAAGCGGGGCGTCAGTCGGCCTTGACCGGCCGCTAGCAAGACGTTTCGCAACCGGTGGGCGACGTCGCTCCCCGGGCAAAGTCAACAATGACAACAAGGTACCTGTTATGACCCTTGCATCTCGCTTCCAGAACAAGAACATCATCGTTACCGGCGGGGCGTCCGGCATTGGCCGGGCGACCGTGATCCGCCTGGTGTCCGAAGGGGGCACGGTGCTTGCCGTTGACCTCGACGAGGCCGGCCTGCAGGAAACCCTGGCGCAGGCCAATGCGCTGGAGATGGGTGGCCGGGCGTTCGCGGCAAGGCTGTCGATCACCGACGAACAGGCGGTGCGCAGCACGGTGCAGAACTTCGCCCAGGAACACGGCAGTCTGGATGTGCTGGTCAACATGGCGGGGGTGCTGTGCTCCACGCATACCACCGACACCTCCTTCGAAGACTTCATGCGGGTCGTCCAGACCAACCTGGGCGGTACCTTCCTCTTCTGCCGTGAAGCCTTGCCCTTCCTTCTGGAAAGCAAGGGCAACATCGTCAACGCGGCCTCCACCTCGGCCTTCTTCGGCCATGCCTACATGGCCGCCTACTCGGCCAGCAAGGGTGGTGTGGCAGCGCTGACCCAGGCGCTCGCGCGCGAGTACATCAAGCGGGGTGTACGCGTTAACGCCGTGGCGCCAGGCGGGATTGCCACGCCGATGGTGGCGGCTCAGGCGCAGAGCTTCCCGCCGGGAGCCGATCTCTCCCTGTACATGCACCTGACTCGCCCGGATCGAAAACTGGGTGAGCCCCAGGAGGTGGCAGGTGCGATTGCCATGCTGGCGTCTGCCGACGGCGCTTTCGTCAATGGGGCGATCCTGCGAATCGATGGCGGCACCCATGGTTAATGGCATGGACAACGTGACCGGCAGGACCACGGAAATGCCGTCCCCGTTCTCGCCGTTCAAGCTGGGCCCGCTTACCTTGCGCAACCGTTTCATCAAGGCGGGCGCCAACGAGGGAATGACGCCCGATGGCATGCCTACCAAGGCCCTGGTCAAGCACCACCGGGACATCGCGGCAGGGGGCGTTGGTATGACCACCGTCGCCTATGGCGCGGTGTCGGCGCAGGGGCGAACCTTCCGCCATCAACTCCACATGACGAGAGGTGTGGTGCGCCATCTGCGGGTGCTGACCGATGCCGTCCACGCCGAGGGGGCCGCAACCTGCCTGCAGATCACTCATGGCGGCTCCTTTTCGATGTTGAAGCCGGCGCGCGGCTACCCCAGGACTGCATCTTCCGGATTCAATGCCTTTGGGTTTCTCCATGGCATCCTGTTCCAGAAGGCGATGGACGAGGCCGATATGCACCGGGTCGTCAATGAATTCGCCGAGTCGGCCATGCTGGCTCGGGAAGCCGGGTTCGACGCTGTCGAGATCCATATGGGCCACGGCTACCTGCTGAATCAGTTCCTGTCGCCCCTGAGCAATCGCCGCCGCGACCGGTATGGTGGCAGTGTTGAAGCGCGTAGCCGCTTTCCGGCCATGGTGCTGCGTCGGGTCAAGGACGCTGTCGGTGGGCGGATGGCCGTGACCTGCAAGCTCAACCAGACGGACGCGGCGCGCGGCGGTATCGATGCGGAGCAGGCGGCAGTCACGGCGAAAATCCTCGAGCGCGACGGTGCCGATATGCTGACGCTCAGTGGCGGCCACAACGTGTATAGCCCCTGGGCGCTGTTCGGCAGCCCCATGCCCATTGACGATATGCGGGCGCATGCGCGCGGGCTGTCCCGTATCGGGCCCTGGGTGCTGGGATTGCAACAGCCCAAAGACCTGTCTTTTCGTGAACTTTACTTCCTTGAGAGTGCCCGGCGGATCCGCAAGGCAGTCTCCATGCCGCTGGCGCTGGTGGGCGGGGTGAAGTCGCTATCCTCCGCCGAGCGAGTGATGGAGGAAGGCTTCGACGCCATCGCCCTTGCCAGGGCCCTCATTCACGATGCTGATTTCGTCAACAAGTTGGCCGACGGACGCCTGTTGCATTCAGGGTGCACAAGCTGCAACCGTTGCGTGATGGGCATCTATGATCCGAATGGCGTACGTTGCGTGATGAACGGGGCTAACGATCCGCTCCTCGCCAGAGCGCTCCCGGCAGATTGACCGCATGCTTTCGTTGACGTAAACACTAGTGACCTTAAAACAACAATAACCAGAGGTAATTGTGATGCATGCCAGGAAGACATCGCGCGCAGTCAACCCAAACAAACAGGGCACCCCCGACGCTTGGGAGGTTCTGCCGGCAATATTCCCCAGGCCGGGGATGCGCACATTGGAAGTGGACACCCAGGAGCTTCATGACATGGTCGGGCGGGTCGATCAGAACCGGATGACGCTCGCTATCTACCGCGGTCTGCTCGGCGATGACCCCTGGCGCGACACAGTGCGGCATCTCGCCGCCTACATGGAATCCTCCAGCGCAATCATCGTGATTCGACCTTCCACCAGTTCGGACCTGGGGTTCCTGGTATGCCAGCCGAAGAATCCGGAAGTCGAGGATGCCTATCGTGCCCATTTCTGGACCCTGGACCCCTTCCTCGAGCTGCCGATCGGCCGTGTCGTGACCATCGCTGATTATCTCGGGGTGGACAATTGGCTGGCATCGGACTTCTATCAGCGATTCATAGGGCAGGGTGGGCCTCTCTATGGCCTGGGCGCCAATATCGTTTCGGGTAATGGCACTGTCTGCCGCATCCGTATGTATCGTATGGCCAGTCAACCGGCCTTCACCGAGGACGACAAGATTCGCCTGAGCGACCTCCTCGAACACTTCAGCCAGGCGCTGAGCCTGGCCGCCCGTATCGAGCTGCAGGAGACCCAGAGCGAGCTTTATGAAGGTGCGCTCAATCGGTTGCATATCGGTGCGATCGTGCTCGACGAGAATCAAAAGGTGCTGCGCTGCAACCATGTTGCCCAGTCGCTGCTCAATGACAGCGATGGCCTGAAGCGGGCGGGAAATGGTGTGGAAGCCTATTACCGCAACGAGCGCAGCATGCTCCAGGAGCTCATCAACTCGGCGGGCCCGGCGGCGCAGGTGATGTCCATCTCCCGGGCCTCCGGCAAACGCAAGCTGGGGCTGGTGGTCAGGAGCATCCCCCTGCGCGAGGGGTCCGAAGGTAAATGCCGCCCGGCCTGGATGATCTTCGTCTGCGACCCGGATGCACAAACCACGGCGCCGCGTGAAATCATGCGCCAGGTGTTCGAGTTCACCCCCGCCGAAGCGAACCTGGCGATGGAGCTGGCCAACGGGCTGTCGCTGGACGAGGCGGCAGAGTTGCTGGGTATCCGGCGTAACACTGCGCGCACGCACCTGCGCGCGATCTTCGCCAAGGCCGGGGTGACTCGGCAGGCGGAGCTGGTCAGGCTGGTGCTCAATGGGGTGATCTGCCTTTCGACTCCCAGCCCGGCAGGCTAGCGGGTAGGGTGGCGGCGACACGGCGTCAACTTCGCCCCGCGCTCGCCTGCATACAACCACCTCGCAGTATCGGCAAGGACGCGGTGCGCGCGCTCACGCGCACCGCTGCCGTGACCAATCCCTTCATCTCGAAAATCCCGTCCCCGAAGTTATCGCCCAGCAGGGTAGGGCTTCCCTGTCCGGTTGGCAGCCGCCGTCGATGAACTGCACCTGGCACTGCCCGGTGGCTTTTCGCAGCGAACTAAATTTGAACGTCTACTGCATGCGGATCATGCGGAGCGCGCGGTTGCCGCAGCATAGTCAGGCCATAACAACATGTGGAGAACGGTTATGTCCTTGCAACCAGAAGCTTCTCGATCGCCGATTCCGGTGGGCCATTTCATCGAGGTGGGTGATTCCTATCGCGTGCATTGTCACGAAGTTGGCCAGGTCTCGGCGGAGCGCCCGACGCTGGTCTTCCTGCACGGCAGTGGTCCAGGCGCGAGCGGTTACAGCAATTTCCACCTGAACTTCCCGTTCTTCGCCGAGCAGGGCTTTCACGTGCTGATCCCGGATCTCCTGGGTTACGGGCTTTCGGACAAGCCGCAAGACATCCACTACACATCCACCTTGCAAGTGGAGCTGCTGCACGAGCTGCTGAGCAAGAAGAACGTGACCCGTGCGGTGCTGATCGGCAATTCCATGGGGGGGGCCATCGCCTTCCAGTACGGCCTGACCTACCCGGAGCAGATCAGCAAGCTCGTGGTGATGGGCCCGGGCGGGGTCGAGGAGCCTGCATTATGGGCCGCCCAGATGAGCGGGCTGCGCTGCATGGCCTCCTTGATCCAGGGGCGCAAGACCGATCGCGAGTCCTTCCGTGAGCTGCTGCATCACATTGTTGCCTCGCCACAGACGATCACTGAGGAGGTAATCGATTCGCGCCTGCCGATCTGGCTCGAACAGCCCCTGGCGGTGTACGCCACGATCAAGGTCGAGGTGCTCACCGAGCGCCTGGCCGAGCTGAAGATGCCAGTGCTGTGCCTGTGGGGGCAGAAGGACAACTTCCTGCCGGTGCGCCATGCCCTGATCGTCGCGGAGCAGGTCGAGGATGTGCGGGTGGTGATCTCCGGCCGTTCCGGGCACTGGTTCATGCTCGAGGAGCCGGACTACTTCAACCGGGAAGTCCTGGATTTCCTCGGCTGAGTCAGGGGTGCTCGCCAGTCGGGGAGCACGTGATGGAGCTCGGCTCCGTTGCTAGCGCAAGAGTTGAAGTTATGTCGACGTCCCTTTATCTCCGACTCCAGGTGGCCGAGGTCATCGAGGAAACGCACGATAGCAAGTCGATCGTGTTTGCCTCTCCCGTGGAGCCACGGGCATTCGCTTACAAGCCGGGCCAGTTCTTGACGCTGCGCATCCCTGTCCAGGGGCAGAGCGTCGCACGATGCTATTCGCTGGCGAGTGCGCCGGCGGTGGACGCTGCACTGAAGGTCACCATCAAGCGTGTACGCGATGGTCTGGGTTCCAACTGGATTTGCGACAACCTGCGCGCCGGCGACGTCTTGGAAGTATTGCCGCCAGCCGGGGTGTTCTGTCCGGCTTCTCTGGATGTCGATTTCCTGCTGTTCGCCGGCGGCAGCGGCATCACGCCGGTGATGTCGATTATCAAGTCCTGTCTGCACCAGGGCCGCGGTCGGGTTCAGCTGTTCTACGCCAACCGCGATGAGCGTTCGGTGATCTTCCGCGATGAGTTGCAGCAACTGGGGCGTGCTTACCCGCAACGCCTCACGGTCATGCACTGGCTGGAGTCAGTTCAGGGGTTGCCGACAGCGGCGCAACTGGCCGGCATCTGCCACGGGCGCCTGGATGCGCACGCCTTCGTCTGTGGCCCCGGCCCCTTCATGGATGCCGTGGAGCAGACGCTGCTTGACCTGAACGTGGAGCGCAGTCGGATTCATGTCGAGCGTTTTGTTTCGCTGAGCAGCGACCCCGGCGTCTTGGCCGATGCCCCCGCGGCGGCTGCCGACGGCCCTCGGGTTGAACTCATGGCCCAGCTCGACGGCGAGCATCACGTGCTGCCCTGGAGTCCGGATGTCGATTTGCTGGATGCCCTGCTCGGGGCGGGGGTCGGTGCGCCCTTCTCCTGTCGCGAGGGGCGCTGCAGTGCCTGCATGTGCCGGGTGGCGGAGGGCGAGGTGAGCATGCGTAGCAACGAGGTGCTGAGTGCCGTCGATCTGGCCGAGGGCTGGGTGCTGGCCTGCCAGGCTCGACCACTGAGCGACAAGGTCTCGGTCAGCTTCGACGGCTGACGTTTGGGTGAAAAACAAGAAACATCATTAGGGAGAGGCTCATGAGCATCAATCAATTCGCTTACGCGGTAGTCGAGTCCACTGATATCGAAAAGTGGCGTTTCTTTGGCAGCCAGATTATCGGCCTGGCCGAAGAGTCGGGCGAGGACGGCGCGCTGTATCTGAAGGCTGATGGTCGCCGCTATCGCATCCTGGTTTTGCCGGGGGCGAGAGACGGCCTTTATGCGGCGGGCTGGGAGACTGCCTCCGAGGAGCAGTATCTCGCGTCGAGAGAATCGCTCGTCAGGGCGGGTGTGGAGATCGTCGAGTCGACGCCGTTCGATCGACATCTTCGTTGCGTCACCGGGATGTTTTCCTTCGTGGACCCGTCCGGGAACCGGCAAGAGGTGACCTGGGGACCGATCTCGGACTTCGCACCCTTCGTTTCGCCGGTCGGCGTCGAGCGTTTCGTCACCGGTCCCATGGGTATGGGGCACGTGGTGCTGCCGTCGATGAAGTTCGAAGAAACGAAGCAGTTCTGGACCGACGTCTGCGGATTCCAGCTGTCCGACATGCTGCATGTCCAGCTCTCGCCCGAGTACCGGGCGCGCATCCACTTCCTGCACTGCAACCCCCGCCAGCACAGCCTGGCATTGGCCGAGATGCCCCAGCCCAGTGGCTGCGTGCACATCATGATGGAGGTGCCAGGGCTCGATGATGTGGGTCGCGCGCTGGACCGCATCGCCCGGCACAAGGTCCCGCTGGCGGCCACGCTTGGACGCCACGTCAACGACGATATGGTTTCGTTCTACGTCTGGACACCGGGCGGCTTCGCCCTGGAGTTCGGCTGCGGCGGCATGGTTGTGGACTGGGAGAACGATCACACGGTTTTCGAAACGACCCGTGGCAGCCATTGGGGGCACCAGTGGGCCGCTCCACCGGCCTCGTGATTTAGCGCCATCTACTCCTGATGCAGGGCGCGCCGGGGGCCTTTTGTTATGGAACATGAGCCTGTGGCCACCCTTGCGCCAAAGCGGGATTCACTACTTGGGAAGTCAAGAACAATGCAAACAGTCGAGATGAAACAGCCTGCCGCGAACATTCCCGGCAGCGAAGAGCTGATCGCCCGAGCCCGGGCCCTGGTTCCGGTGTTGCGCGAGCGAGCGGCGCTGGGCGACGAGAACCGCCGTCTGCCGCAGGAGACCATTGCCGACCTGCAGGCCGCAGGGCTGTTCCGCGTGCTGCAGCCCAAGCGCTATGGCGGCTACGAGATGAGTCCCAAGGTGTTCTATGACATCGTCATGATCCTGGCCGAAGGCGACATGTCGGTGGGCTGGGTCTACTCGGTGGTCGCGGTACATGCGTGGCAGATGGCGCTGTTCGATGACCGTGCGGCGCAGGAAGTATGGGGCGAGGACAGCAATGTCCGGATCTCTTCTTCCTATATGCCCACGGGTCGTGCCAAGCCTGTCGAGGGCGGCTTCCTGTTCAGCGGGCGCTGGGGCTATTCCAGTGGTTGCGACCACTGCGACTGGGTGTTCCTCGGTGGCCTGGTGGAAACTGCCGAGGGGCAACCTATTGATGCGCGCACCTGGCTGATTCCACGCAAGGACTACGAAATCGTCGATACCTGGCATACCGCGGGCCTGAAGGGGACCGGTAGCAAGGATATCGTCATCAAGGATGCCTTTGTGCCGGAGTACCGCACGCACAAGATGATCGACGGCTTTACCTGCAACAGCCCCGGCAACCAGCTGAATACCGCGGCGCTGTATCGCATGCCATTCGGCCAGGTATTCAGCCGGGCGGTGTCCACGGCCTCGATCGGGGCGTTGCGCGGCATGGTCGACAGCTTCGTGGAGACCGCCAAGACCCGTGTCAACGTCGTGGGCGCCAAAACCAGCGACGACTCGGTAGCGCAGCTGGCGATCGCTGAAGCGATCAACACCATCGACGAGCTGACTCTGGTGCTCAAGCGCAACTTCGAGGCGCTCGAAGGTTATGCCGAGCGGGGCGAGGTTCCGCCGATCGAGGAGCGGGTGAAGTATCGCTTCCAGGCCAGCTACCCGCCAGAGCGCGTCGCGGAGCTGGCTTCGCGCCTGTTCAAGGCAGCCGGCGGTGCGGCGGTCTACACCCGAAACCCGTATGGGCGCTTTCTTGCCGACATCAATGTCTGTCGCCAGCATGCCGCCAATCAGTTCCAGATGTTCGGCACGAACTGGGCCAAGGTGCAGTTGGGCCAGCAGAGCCTGGATTTTTTCCTGTAACGCCCCGGGGTCGGGGACATACCCCCGACCCACTGGTATTCCCGGGATAGACAGAGGGTGGACACGGGTCTCGCGACAACCACTGTCTTTAGCCTGCAAACAATAAAAACGACTGGAGTTCTTTATGAGCAACCTGGCCAACGAGAAACCGCACATCATCGTGAGCGACCAGTGCGAACGTTTTGCCCGCGGTTGGCACTGCCTGGGGCTGAGTGAACAGTTCCGTGATGGCAAACCGCATACCTTCGAGGCATTCGGCCTCAAGCTGGTAGTGTTCGAGGGCGAACACAACAAGAAGCTCAATGTCATCAACGCCTTCTGCCCGCACCTGGGCGGTAACCTGGGCGAGGGCACCATCAAGGGCGACACCATCGCCTGCCCCTTCCATGACTGGCGCTGGGCCGGTGACGGCAAGTGCGCGGCCATCCCCTATGCCAAGCGCGTGCCGCCGCGCGCGCGCACGCAGAGTTTCATTACCTGCGAGGAAAACAAGCAGCTGTTCGTCTGGCACGACCCCGAGGGCAATCCGCCACCGCCGGATGTGATCATTCCCCACCTGAAAGGCGCTTTCAGCGATGACTGGAGCAACTGGTCCTGGTCAACCCATGAGGTCGATACCAACAGTCGGGAGCTGGTCGACAATCTGGTCGATGTCGCGCATTTCTTCTACGTGCATGGCGAGGGCATGGGTGGCGGCAGCACCTACTTCAAGAACGTCTTCGAGGACCATTTCGCCACCCAGTACCTGGAGATGGGGCCGCAACCAGAGCAACCCGGCTATCAGAAGGATGCCGCCTATACCGGTGATCTGAGCAAGCTGGATGGCTTTTCACGTGGAGAAACGACCTACCATGGTCCCTCCTATCTGGTGTCGCGCTTGCTGACCAATATTCCGGGCAACGAGCCGATAGAGACCTATGAAATCCTCGCGCACTACCCGGTTCATGCGAACAAGTTCGTACTGCACATGGGCTTTATCACCCGCAATAGCCCGATGCTGCCGCCCGAGCACAATGCCGCTCGCGCCGCTGCCGTAGCCGAGGCGTATCGCGTGGGCACCCTGCAGGACGTGGCGATCTGGCGTACCAAGACCCGCATCGACAATCCGCTGCTCTGCGACAGCGACGGTCCGTTGTACCAACTGCGTCGCTGGTACCAGCAGTTCTTCGAGGACATTGCCGATATCAAGCCGGAAATGGTCAACCGCTTCGAGGCCGAAACCGACACCCGCCACGCACAACCCGTGTGGGACCAGCAGGCTGCCGAAAAGCTCGCTCAGTACGCACCTCCGGCGGCAGCCAAGTCGCAAGACTGATGTACGAGGGGCACCGCACTGGAGCGGTGCCCCGATTTCCTGTTTCCGGCTGGCCTTCGGTGCGGGGCACTGCAGCGCAGCCGGTCATCCTCACACCAGCCTCTTCGATAGAGAGGCAGCATCATGGAGTACGCCATGTCGTCCGATTTTGGCCCGCACTCGCCTCAATGGTTCAGTCGTATCGAGGCGCCGGAACGGGTGGAGAGCCCTGACCAGGTCGCATGGGATGTCACCACCGACTTCGCCGTGGTCGGCTATGGCGGCGCAGGCATCAGCGCGGCCTTGCAGGCGGCGGAAAAAGGTCTGAAAGTGCTGGCGGTCGATGCCTTTGGTGGCGGCGGGGCGACGGCGATGAACGGCGGCATTTTTTATGCCGGGGGCGGCACACCGATTCAGCGTGCGGCAGGCGTTACGGACAGTGTCGAGGCTATGTACCGTTACTTGAACCTTGAGGTACAGGACGTGGTCAGCCCGCAAACACTCCGCCGCTTCTGCGAAGGTAGTGTGGCCGATCTGGAATGGCTGCAGGGGCATGGGGTACGGTTCGACAGCACCTACTACACGAAGAAGACTTTCTATCCGCCTTCCGGCTATTTTCTCTACCACTCCGACAGCTCGCTGGCCGAGTCCTGTGCGGCAGTTGCCAAGCCTGCGCCACGGGGACACAAGTACTGGCATCCGCCGATCAATCAGGCGGTAGGCTTCGGTGTTCATCTGACCGAGCCCCTGCAGCAACGGGCGCGAGCCCAGGGGGTGGAGTTCTGGCCACGAACCGAAGCTCGCCGTCTGGTGCTTTGCGCAAGAGGGGAGGTGGTTGGGCTGGTGGTCATCCGGATGCCACCCGACTCGCCGCATACCCAGGCGTACATGGATGCGCAGGAGATGGCCCGGCAACTGCTGCAGAAGCTCCCCTCATCGATGCCGGGATTCGCCCGTCTGGAGCGCAAGGCCGAACGTTACTGGCGCAAGGCCGACGAGCTGCAGCGCCAGCATGGCGTCGTCCAGCGTATCCGGGCTTCGCGCGGGGTGTGCTTGAGTGCCGGCGGGTTCATCTGGAACCGGCAGATGCTTGCCGCCCATTCTCCCAAGTACATCTCCAATATGGCGATGGGTTCCCCTGGCGGGGACAACGGTAGTGGCATCCGCCTGGGCCAGAGTGTGGGGGGAGAGGCTGCGCTGATGGAGCGGGTGAGCAGCTGGCGCTTCATAAACCCACCCTCTCAGTGGCCCAAGGGCATTCTCGTCAACAGCCAGGGGCAGCGCTTCGTAAACGAGGAACTCTATGGCGCGGCTATCGGCCTCAAGATGAACGAGCATCAGCAGGGCCGGGGCTACATCATCCTCGACCGGACGCTTTACCGCGGTGCCTGGAAGTCTGCAGTGCTGGAGAACCTGTTTCCCTTCATGCGTCTGCCCCTGGTGCTGGCGCTGCTCTTCCAGACCCGCAAGGCGAGCACTCTGGAAGGTCTGGCCGAAAAGCTCGGGATGCCGGCGGCCAACCTTCGGGAGGCCGCGGCCCGCTACAACCGGGCAGCCCAAGGGCTGGAACCAGACGAGTTCGGCAAGAGTCGCTCGGAATGCCACGCTCTTAGCGAAGGACCGTTCTATGCCGTGGATGTTTCGGCCTCGAGCAAGCTCTTCCCATGTTCTGCCATGACGGTAGGCGGCCTGCGGGTTGATGAGGACAGCGGTCAGGTGTTGCGCGAGGACCGCACCCGGATCACCGGCTTGTATGCAGCCGGTCGTACGGCAATCGGACTTCCATCGAACCTGTATGTGAGTGGACTGTCTGCCGCGGATTGTGTGTTTTCCGGGCGCCGTGCGGCCAGGCATGCCAGCAACCAGGCGACCAGGGAGCCCTGTCTGACTAAACCCCAGTATTTGCCTTTAGATTTGACTTAGGGTTGCCGTACGCGCACTGGCGTTTAAGTGGATTCGGATTCTGTACCGGGTCTGGCAGACTAGGACGCTCTACGATGAAACCACCTATTTGAATGCCTTGAGGAAGTGTGGTTCATCGCTCCTGAAGAACCTCGATTTTGGTTGACTGACTTCCTCAGGGCGTGAAGTTGACGGTGGCGACAGGCAGAAATCGGCCAAGTTGCCGTCATGAGAGCAACTGGTCGAAAAATGTTTGTAGCTGTCCAGACCACTGGGTTACAGCTTATGCCGCGCGGCATACAGACAGATCATCTCCATCGCTATCGCGGCCCCCGCAAGCGCAGTAATCTCCGCGTGGTCATAGGGCGGTGCTACCTCCACCACGTCCATGCCGATCAGGTTGATACCGCGCAGGCCTCGCAGAATCGCCAAGGCCTGATGGCTCGATAGTCCACCGCAGACCGGCGTCCCCGTGCCTGGGGCAAATGCCGGGTCGAGGCAGTCGATATCGAAGGTGAGATAGACCGGATGCTCGCCAACGCGCGCCCGGATAATCTCCGCCAGTTCCCTGGTAGAGCGATCATGCACCTCGCTGGCATTCAGCACCTGAAAGCCCATGACGTCGTCATTGGTTGTGCGCTGGCCAATCTGGATGGATCGTGCAGGATCAACCAGCCCTTCGCGGACGGCGTGATAGAACATCGAACCGTGGTCGATGCGCTTGTCCTCGCCGTCGAACTCCAGGTCGTGGTGCGCATCGAAATGGATCAAGGAAAGTGGACCATACTTGGCCGCGTGCGCTTGCAGCAGCGGATAGCTGATGAAGTGATCGCCGCCCAGGGTCAGCATCGCAGTACCCGCCGCCAGAATCCGCTCGGCATGGGCCCTGATCGCCGCAGGGGTCTGCTCCGGGGTGCCGTAATCGAAATAGCAATCGCCATAATCGACACAAGCGAGTAGATCGAACGGGTCAAATTCCCAAGGCCAGTGACGCGCCCAGGCGGACTGTACCGATGCCTCGCGGATGGCCCTCGGTCCGAAGCGGCTGCCCGATCGATTGCTGGTCGCGGTATCGAACGGGATGCCGCTAATGGCGATATCCACGCCACGCAAATCGCGGGTGTAGCGACGCCGCATAAAGCTGGTGATACCACCGTAGGTCGGTTCACCATGGGTGCCATACAGGCTGTCACGCGTCATCGCCTGATCGATTATCGAATTGTCATTTAGCATGGGATTCTCAATGCGAGTTACTGAAGCTGACCCAGGCATGCATACGCTCACGCGGTGCTCGCTGGGGTAGAGGTTGATTTTTGTTGCTCGGGCTTGCCGTGACCGGGCTGGATTGGCGCTTTATCGCGCCAAACCCATTGCGGTTTTCAGCCGCCTGGCAAGGGTGGGGTTCGCACCGGGATCAAGCGCTTCGATCCGGTGGCCTCAAATGCCGACGCCAGGCGCAGCAGCGCTGAGTCGTCGTAGGCGCGACCGGCAAACGTCAGGCCGACGGGCATGCCGATGTCCGGCACCACGCCCATCGGCACGGTGACCGTTGGCACGCCGAGGTGACGGATGGCGAGGTTGCCATTGGCGACCCAGACGCCGTTGCTCCAGGCGATATCCGCCGATTGCGGATCGACATCGGCATTCGCCGGGCCCACGTCGGCGACCGCCGGGAAAATCACCGCGTCGAGCCCCAGCCGATCCATCCACTCCTCAAGATCGATACGCCGGGTCTGCTCCAGCCCGCGTAGGCCATCAGACAGCGTGGCGATCTGATCCCACGGGGCGATGCCACGCTCCGCTATGCGCACGTATTCGTCCATGCCAATGGCCGGGCCATCTTCGCGGTCAGGCAGAGCGCCTGGGGCGTGCGGAAAAATCTGCGGGCCGTCGACGTCCGCCAGACGGTTTAGTTTGGGATCGTCGTTGGCCTGCAGGAAGTCATCGAATGCCCAGGCGGTCAGGTCCCACAGTTCGTGATGGAGGAATTCCTTGGACACCAGGCCGCGGGTGAACACTGTCGGCGCCCCAGGTCGATCGCCCTCGCAATTGGAGACCAGCGGGAAGTCCGTCTCGACCACTTCGGCACCGGCCGCTTCCAGAGTCTTTCGCGCGTTTTCCCAGAGGGCGATCACCGAGGGACGGGTGTTGATCCGCTGGCCTGTCGCCCACCCGATACCCGGCGCTTTGCTGGTGCCCGCGTCGGGGTCGGCGTTGATGTACATGCGCGGTACGCCCAAGCGCTTGCCGGCGAGTGCGGCGGGCCTTGCAGCCAGTTCCAGGTAGGAAGCGGGGCGCACCGAAGCGACGCCGGGGATCGGCACCCAAGGCTGCAAGCGCCACAGGTCCCCACGTTTGTCGGCGTCTTCGGCCACCACCACGTCGAGTACTTCGAGCAGGTCGGCCATGGTCCTGGCATAGGGCACGACTACATCCATGGTTGGCGTCAGTGGCCAGTTGCCGCGCACCGAGATCACCCCGCGCGACGGTGTATAGGCGCACAGACCATTGTTTGAGGCAGGTCCGCGACCGCTCGACCAGGTTTCCTCAGCAAGGCCGAAGGCGGCGAAACTGGCGGCGGTGGCCGTGCCTGCGCCGTTGGATGAGCCCGACGCGAAGGGCGCAGTTAGGTAGTCCGCGTTGTACGGGCTCTCGGCACGGCCATACACGCCGCGCTGCATGCCGCCATTGGCCATGGGCGGCATATTGGTCTTGCCCAGGCAGATCGCACCGGCGCCGCGCAAGCGCTCGATGGTGAACGCATCGCGATAGGCGACCAGGTCCTTGAAGGCCGGGCTGCCGGACGCCGCGGTCAGGCCTTTGATCAGGTAGCTGTCCTTGGCTGTATAGGGAATACCATCGAGCGGGCCGAGGGTCTCGCCACGGGCACGACGGACGTCGGAGGCCTGCGCTTCTTCAAGCGCATTCGGGTTGCGCACCACCACCGCGTTGAGGGCGGTGGGCGTGTTGGGGCCGTCGTAGGCATCGATCCTTGAGAGATAGGCCTGGACCAGCTCAACTGCCGTGGTTCGGCCAGCTTCGAGGGCTGCGCGCAGCTCGGCAATGGAAACTTCGGTTACTTCAATCATGCTGTTACCACTGGCTACTGGGTCTGCAAGGTGACTTGATTGGCGCCGCGTGCCAGCGAAACCGCATCGGCCATGTGCCTGGTTCCGTTGGGCCTCACTGACGCAGCGCTATTTACTGTCAGGTTCCCGACTTGAGCTTGGTCCATGCACGGGTGCGAGCGCGTTCTGCACTGGACGGCAGTGGCACCAGCGCGAATAGAGAAGTCTGGATCTCGGCGGAGGGGTAGAGATTGGGGTTGTTGCGGATTTCCGGGCTGACCAGGGCAGTGGCGTCCTTGTTCGGGTTGGGATAACCGACGAAGTCGCTGATCGGGGCAATCACCTGCGGCTGCAGCAGGTAGTTGATAAAGGCATGGGCATCATCCGGGTTCTTCGCATCCTTGGGGATGGCCAGCACGTCAAACCAGACCGGAGCGCCTTCCTTGGGCAAGCGCATGTCCACCACCACGCCGTTGCCGGCCTCCTTGGCACGATTGGCCGCCTGGGAGAAGCTGCCGGAGTAACCCACGGCCACGCAGATGTCACCATTGGCGATATCGGTCATGTATTTTGAGGAATGGAAGTAGGCGACGTTGGGGCGGATCTTTTTCAGCAGTTCTTCGGCCTTCTCGTAGTCCTTGGCCTGAGTGCTGTTGGGTGGCAGGCCCAGGTAGTGGAGGGCGATGGGGATCATATCCGTCGGCGAATCGAGAAGGGCCACGCCGCACTGCTTGAGCTTGGCAATGTTCTCTTCCTTGAAGATCAGATCCCAGCTGTCCACCGGCGCGTTCTCGCCGAGCGCAGCCTTGACCTTGGCCGGGTTGAACCCGATCAGCACGGTTCCGTACATATAAGGCACGGCGAAGCGGTTACCCGGATCGTTGGCTTCGATCAGCTTCATCAGTTGCGGGTCCAGGTGCTTCCAGTTGGGTAGCTTGCTGCGGTCGAGTGGTTGGAAAGCGTCGGCCTGAATCTGCTTGGCGAGGAAACTGTCGGACGGCACCACCACGTCATAGCCGGAGTTGCCGGTGAGTAGTTTGGCCTCCAGGGTTTCGTTGCTGTCGAAGATGTCGTAGACCAGCTTTGCGCCATTCTCCTTCTTGAAGTTGTCCAGGGTCTGCGGGGCGACGTAGTCGAACCAGTTGTAGACACGCAGGGTGCGCTCTTGCGCATGAGCGTTAGCGGTCAGCAGGCCGAGGCTGCAGATCGTAGCGAGGAGCGAACGGGGGAGTTGATGCTTGATCAATTTCTCACAGCTTTGGGAGATGGTGCCCACTCGTTCGGCTGCCAGCGCCGGGCCAGCAAGCATCGTCAGAGCTTTCAGCAGGACGGCACGCAGGCTGCCGACTCCAACGCGGGCGGCGCGCCAGGATACCGAGTCCGCTCCAATATCGATTTTTTGCCACGGCTGTTGCTGCTTGTACTTCATAGGACCACCTTTTGAATTATTGTCTTTGGCCTAGCTCCGGATGAATTGTTGCGGTTGCTCTAATCACAATCAATCTATATAAATTGCAAGAAATTAAAGCAAAAAAACTAAACGATAAGGTCTCAAACCGATGTCTCCTGCGCTTCGTGCAGACGCTGACGGGATGCACCAGGCAGCGACATGCACAAACGCGGGCACGTCATCTTCTTGGAGTTGGGCAGTGATTCCCCTCGCAGGGCTGGATCAGCCGAACTGGACCAACCCTGCGAGGGAAAGTACTCTGGCTATTGCTTGCGCCTCATAGGGAGCAATTCTTTTCAGAACTAACCGACACCAGGAATGTGTTGGGTGATGCAATGCACACCACCGCCATTGTTGGCAAGGATGGTGCCATCGACACCCACGACTGGCCGTCCCGGAAAAATCTCCCGGAAGAGATTCAAGGCAATCTCATCTGCAGGAGTGCTTGAAGTAGGAACCACGATGCCGACGTTGGATTTGTAGAAGTTGATGTAGCTGAAGTTCTCCACCGTCAGGCCTGACACCTTGAATGTTGGCTGGACGGGCATCTTGGTAATCCTGAAGGGACGGCCCCTTGCATCGGTGCTTTGTTGCAGCACTGTCAGGTTTGCCGCCATCCTGGGCACGTTGGGGTTGTTTGGGTCCGACGGGTAATTCAATAGCAGATGGGCTGGCTCGATGTAGGCAGCAACCAGGTCGACATGCCCATCGGTAGCGGCAGCGCCGTCGTCGCCGTACACCCCATACGGCAGCCAGATCATTTTGGTCGCGTTGTAGGCACGCAGCAGCGCGGTCTCGATTTGTGCCTTCGTCATGCTCGGATTCCGATTGGGATTGAGCAGGCACTGTTCGGTGGTAATGAGCGTGCCCTGCCCATCGGTAATCACGGCGCCACCTTCAAAGACCATGTTGACTGTTGATTTAGGTACGTTAAGGGTGGAGCACACGCCGGTGGGCAATTGATCATCCAGGGTAGCCGCCCACCTGTTGCCCCAGCCGTTGAAAATGAAATCTCGTCCCAGCATGTCGCGTCCTGATGGGCTCAGCGCGAAAACTGGCGCGGTATCACGGGTCCAGCAATCGTTGTATGGATTCTCGATAACAGTAACGTTAGGGCCGCAGCGCTTGCGTACAACCTCGGTATAGCCGGTCATCGCCATCATCAAGACTGGCTCGAACTGCGCAATGGCATTCGCTACGTTGATGACAGAATCCTGCATGGGTTTCAGCTGGTCCTTGTAGCTCTTGTCATAGGGGTACGCCATCAACACGCTCTGGTGTGGCTCCCACTCTGCGGGCACCCGATAGCCATCGGAGGCAGGGTTGGACTCCGCCGCTCGGGCCAGGCGTCCAAGCACTGATGTACCGATGGCAGTTGCAGTAATAGCCACTAACGCGCCCATATTGAACCGGCGCCTTCCCGGATTCGTAGGCCCCTCCATCGCGGCTTGATTTGCCATCAACTGCTCTGTTGCCAACTGAATGTCTTGTTCTTTATCCATGTAACGAGTCCCCCAGGTTATCCAGCCAGATATCTCATTTACCAAGCCTTCGCTGAATCTTTGCGGTTGCTCAAGGCGCAATCAATCTATATAAATTGCCGATAAAACAGGTATAAAAACTAAACGGTAGACCCGCATGCCCTTACCTCCGCTCCATGCGTTTCGCGTATTTGAATGTGTTGCAAGGCTGGGCCATGTCGGTGCGGCCGCCGCTGAGCTGCATGTCACCGCCGGGGCTGTCAGCCAGCAGATAAGAGCGTTACAGCGCTCACTCGGCATCGATCTTTTCTACAAGCAGGGCCGCTTCCTGGTGCTGACCGAACGAGGCCTGGCGCTACAACGCTCGGTAGCCCGCGGCATCGGCGAGATCACCGAAGGGGTGCGACAGATTTCCGAGGCGTACTTCCAGGAACCGGCGACGAAAGTCCTGACCATTTCCACGGAACCGATTTTTGGCGCGGCCTGGCTGATGCCGAAGTTGTTCGCCTTTCGTGCAGAACATCCGCACATTCACCTACGCGTCATTACTGCCGACGACATCAGTGAGGTGGACTGGCGCAGGGCCGATATCGCCGTGCTCTACGACGCTCCGACGTGGGAGGGTTTCTGGTGGCGGCCACTGCAAAGCCTGCATATGTTTCCCGTCTGCTGCCCGCAACTGCTGCGCGGCCCGCGCGCGCTCAAGCAGCCGTCCGACCTTATTCACCACCGCCTCTTGCATGAGGATGACGGCGCTCAATGGCGGCGCTGGCTGCTTGAGGCGCGCTTGCCTTACCCAGGAGATGCCGATGTCCATCTAGAAGATTTCGGCATTGCCCTGCAGGCGGCGCGAGATGGCTATGGCGTTGCACTCAGCGACGAGATCAACTCGTTGCGCGATCTGGATGAGGGACGCCTGGTGCAGCCCTTTGCACTGAAGGTGCCGACGGGGATGGATTATTTCTGTATCTGCAACGAGGAGAGTCGCGATATCCCTGAGATAGCTTTGCTCATCGATTGGCTGATAGAGCAGGCAAAGGTCGTCCCGGCCTACCCGTAGGCGTTGTTGGGGGGTAACGTTCACGTGGCTCAGCACAAAGCTGAATGACCTCTGGATTTTTAGGAGTCTTGAGCGGCTGCTTTTGGCCCAGAGTGTGTAAACACCGATTTGAATGAAGTGGTGCCTCCCACTGTGGCCCTATGTTGGAGAGGGGTGGGGTAGATCGGGCGTGTTGCCGCCGCCCTCAGTCGTCTGTAGAAAGCCCATGCTTGTGTGCGTAGGCGTAGAGATCTACGCGGTTCGTCAGGCCCAGCTTGCTGTAGATCGATGTCAAATGGTTGCGCAGCGTGTGCTCGCTGATGTGCAGTTTCTCGGCCACCAACTTGCCAGGGGCTGAGGGGTCGCTGGCCAGCGATGCAATGGTTTGCTGCTCGCGGCGCGTCAGCTTGGCGATTTTGTGTTGCTCCGGGTCAATATCGCGCTCGGTTTTCTTGCGCGCCAGTTCAAGGAAGATACGGCTGGTCGCATTGCGGTCAATCCAGAGTTCGCCTTCATGCACTTTTTCTATGGCTTTGAGCAATGTTGATGCGGATGCCGACTCCCGCTTATCCACCACGCCTCGTGCGCCCGCCAGCACCGCACTGTCATGCAGTGCCAAGTCACTCGACCCTGACACAACCAGAATCTTGGCTTTGGTCCGGCTGTGCAGGTCGGCCAGCGACTCGATACAGTCCTCGCTGTCCAGGTCCAATACCACCACATCTGGTGTGTATAGGTGCAGCGATAGCAGGTATTGCGCCACCGACGCCGTGGAACCCGCCAATGCCAACCTCGGTTGAGCGCTTTCCACCAGACGCTCAAGGCCCCAGGCCACGAGCGGTAGAGCTACTAACAGGACTTGAATTGGCATGCGGCTCGCTGCCTCTTTAGGCGGTTGTGTTAGCTGATCATGATAGCAATCGTTGCAGCCCGTAGCTTTTTTCTATAGCGCTTCAGCTCCCCCTCCCATGACATTTGTCCCATAAAACACTGTTTTTATGGGTGATTGACTCCCAGAAAAAAGGGATGACGCGCTCATGTAAAACACAGCGGTCGTTTTTAGACTGCGGTCATGAAAGACACACACCGAATTGAGCCCCGTGAACAAGTCACCTTATCGCTGCAACTGATCGGTGGGGGCAACGGTGTCACCCGTGACATCAGCGCCTCCGGTTTGTATTTCGAAACCGATAGCGAGCAGCAGGTGGGTAGCTTGATTGACTTCGAGATCGAGCTCGACACTCCCGGCGGCCCCATGACGTTCAAGGCGCAAGGACAAATCGTGCGTATTGAGCCGCAGGGCGGCAGGGCGGGGGTGGGTGTGAAGCTACTGGCCAGCCGGCTGGTACCGGTGGAGTGAAGTGTTCGTGGGTTGGGGAAGAATCGGCTTGTGGCTGTTAGCGGCCCACAGCGGTTTTTTGCTCAGGGTGACTTCTTAGGGAGAAAGACATGGCTAGCACTACAACTACCAGCGGCGGAACCGTTACCTCGTTTTCCAACACGCCGCAGGCGAAGGATGACGTCTTCACCACCAATGAAAATCTGCAGGGAGTCATGTATTGGGACGTCATGTCCAATGACCTCGGCGGTAACGCGAAGACACTCTGGTCACTCGACAATGCGGTGAGCGATCCTACTGCCACCAAGGCTTATGCTCCGGCCGACCTCCTGGTCCAGGATACGGCGAGGGCTGAGGCGATGAGTTCTGACACCAGTTTGAATGGTGCAAAGATCTGGATCACCTCCGACGGTAAGGTCGGCTACGATGCCACTACTTTCACTACTGCGTTCAAGGAGCAACTCCAGGCGCTTTCTGCTGGCGAGTTCCTGACGGACAGCTTTACCTATGCGATGCGTCTGGGCAACGGAACGCTCAGTTGGGCCACCGCGACAGTGCAGTTCTCGGGCGTGAATGATGGTGTGACGATCAGCCTCGGCGTGCAGGCCGGCATGGTGACCGAAGACGCCGACACCACTGCGAGCACGACCGACTCGCTGACGGCCAGCGGCACAATTAACTTCAATGACGTCGACCTGAGTGACACGCACATGGCGACGTCCGCGCCGGCGGAGGGCAATGCTACTCATCTTGGTACGTTCGTGCTCTCGGAGGTAAGCGAAGCAGCGAACGCGGCCAACGGTTCGGTGCAATGGACATACAACCTGAGCACTGCGGCGGCGCAGTACCTGGCCCAGGGACAGACAGTAACCGAAACTTACCTGGTCACCATCAGCGATGGTCATGGTTCGTTGGTAACGCAGAATGTGACCGTCACCATCACCGGCACCAATGACGCGCCAACGGTGACGGCGGCCGAGGTCGAAAGCGCAGCGGTGGCCGAAGACGGCACCACGGTGACCAGCGGCAGCTTCGCCTTCGGCGACGTGGACCTGGCCGATCACGCCCATGTGACCAGCGTGAGCGCGCCGGCCGGTGCACTGGGTACGCTGGTGGCCAATGTCAGCGACGAGAGCACGAACGACGCGGCGGGCAGCGTGGGCTGGAGCTATACGCTGGACAACAGCGCGGCGCAGTACCTGGCCGCGGGTCAGACCAAGACCGAAGTGTTCACGGTGACGCTGACCGACGACTTCGGGGCGACGGTGACCAAGAACGTGACCATCACCATTACCGGCAGCAACGACGCCG
This sequence comes from Pseudomonas fluorescens, assembly GCF_000967965.1. GTDB lineage: Bacteria > Pseudomonadota > Gammaproteobacteria > Pseudomonadales > Pseudomonadaceae > Aquipseudomonas > Aquipseudomonas grandcourensis. The sequence goes on along the minus strand of NZ_LACC01000008.1, from coordinate 20 downwards.
CCGTGCTGTCCGCCGACATC
>NZ_LACC01000079.1 GCF_000967965.1 Pseudomonas fluorescens | reverse complement strand
CGGTGGTTGACCGGGTGCACGATCATGCGCCCGTTATGGCGCTGGATCAGCGCCGGAATGTAGCGATGCATGTGGTCGAAGTACGGCAGGCGCAAGAACGCCGCGCGCTCGATCAGCTTCAGGCCGCAACCGGTGTCCGGGGTGGCGTCCTTGAGCAGGCGGCGGCGCAGGTTGTTGGCGAACCGCGAGGCGTAGCGTTTGCTTGCGGTGTCGCGGCGATTGACCCGATGCCCGGCGACCAGTTGCACATCGACCTTGCCCGGTTCGCCGCGCACCAGCGCCAGCATGCCGGGAATGTCCGCCGGGTCGTTCTGGCCGTCGCCATCGAGGGTCGCCAGCCACTG
>NZ_LACC01000078.1 GCF_000967965.1 Pseudomonas fluorescens | reverse complement strand
TTCATAGGCCTTGGCGGCGGTCTCCAGTTGGTTACCGTGGTATTCGACGTTGCTGGGCGACAGGTCGAAGATGCCGTTCACTTGCAGCAGCACGTCGTTGAGGTGTTTGTAGACTTCCCGGGGGTGGGTGCTGGTGCCGGGGGACGCCACCAGGAAGATCGGGATATCAAAACCGGTGCGCTGAATGACGTCGAGGGATCCGGCCAGCACATCATTGACCGACACCACGGCCACGGCGACGTCGGTGAAGTCGGTGTGACCGAGCGGGACCACCTCCCGGGCGTTCAGGAAACATGTGGATGCGCCTTCACTGGCGGCGATTTTCAGGGTTTTCATCGGTGGCGTCTCCTGGCGGGCACTCAATTGTCCGCAACTTTTTTAGAGATCAACTTCCGGGGGAGCCTTCCAGTTCCCGCTGATCGGAAATCGTGTCACCACTGGTTATAGAGCATATTCCTGATCTGTCAGGCTTTTTACCTCGACCTTGCACATCTTGACGCCCCGCGACCTGTCGGTCAGGTGTGCACCAGCGCAATGGTGAACGAGACCACGATCATGCAGGCAAAAGCAAAATTGATATTCATGAGGTTTCCATCCGAAACATGAGTGACGGCGCCATCTTGAACAGGTCACGGGAAAATAAAAAATTCGGCGTAATGATTTGAAAGATCGAAAAAAATGATACTTGGCCGGTTCGTTGTTTTTGCTCCGGGTTGCGGATACTCTCGTGTAACGCGCAACTACATGCATAAGCGGGCAAAAACATGCACGACAACCATTCCGCTGCCGAACTTCCATCGGTACGCCGGCAAAAAATCCTGTTGATCCTCGAACGTGACGGCAAGGTCATGGCCTCGGAGTTGAGCCTGCATTTCGCGGTGTCCGAAGACACCATCCGCCGGGATCTGGCGGAGCTGGCCAGTGTCGGGCTGGTGCAGCGGGTGCACGGCGGGGCGTTGCCGCGGCCCAAAGACACCGGCAAGGACTATTTCACCCGGATCAGCGAAACCGATGAGGTGAAAACCCATCTGGCGCAATTGGCCGCGCAACGGGTGCAGGACGGTCAGATCGTGGTGTTCGATTCCGGCACCACCACCTTGCAGATCGCACGTTCGCTGCCGCTGGAGATCGCCATTACCGCGATCACCGCGTCGCCGATGACGGCCATCACCTTGTCCGAATACAAAGGCATCAAGGTGATTCTGGCGGGCGGCCAACTCAACCCGGCGACGATGTCGGCCGGCGGCCACGAAACCCTGCGGCTGCTCGCGGGCATCAAGGCCGACCTGCTGTTTACCGGGGTCTGCGCGATTCACCCGCAGGTGGGCTTGAGCTCACTGCATTTCGATGAAGTGCCGGTGAAACAGGCGATGCTCGACTGTGCCTCCCACGTGATTGCCGTCACCACGGCGGACAAGCTCGGTGCGGTGGAACCCTTTGTCGTCGCGCCTTGCAACCGCGTGCATACGCTGATCACCGAACGGCATGTGGCGTCAGGCAATGTCGAGGACTACCGGGCGTTGGGGATTGAGGTGGTGCAGGCTTGAGTGGGTCTTTGTAGGAGCGAGCCTGCTCGCGATGGCGGTGTGACTGGCGCTGAATGTGTGTTGAATGGACTGGCATCTTCGCGAGCAGGCTCGCTCCTACAGGGATCGTTGTCGACCACAAATATCGGGGTCGGCAAACAACCCTTGTAGGAGCGAGCCTGCTCGCGAGAGGACAGCACAAACAACATCAATGCCGGATGTGCAGCCAATGGCTCAGCGCAATCGCTCAAGCATCTGGTAGTACCACATGCCGGCGGCGAGCATCGGGTTGCCGAGCAGGTCGCCCATGGGCACGCGGATGTGCTGACAGGCGGCGAAGGTATCGAACTGTTCCAGTTTTCCTGTGATCGCCCGGCCCATGATTTCGCCCATGATGTGGGTGGTGGCGATGCCGTGGCCGGAGTAGCCCTGGCAATACCAGACGTTGTCCGACAGCTTGCCCAGTTGCGGGATGCGGTTGATCACGATGCCCATCGCGCAGCTCCACTGGTAATCGATGGCCACGCCTTTGAGCGCCGGGAAGGTCTGCTCGATGCACGGGCGCAACTCGGCGGCGATGTCCCGTGAATCCTTGCCGCTGTAGTTGGCGCCGCCACCGAACAACAGGCGACCGTCGGCGGTGAGGCGGTAGTAGTCGAGTACGAAACGGCAGTCGTAGACCGCCAGGTCTTCAGGGTTGATCTGTCTTGCCAGATCGCCCAGTGGCTCGGTGGTGACGATGCCGCCCATGGCCGGGAAAATCTTGCCCTTGAGCTTGCCCGGTTCCAGTTTGTGGTAGACGTCGCCGGCCAGCAGCACCTGGTTGGCGTCGATCTGTCCGTGGGCGGTGCGTACGCCCGGGCTCTTGTGAAGGCCATCGCCGTGGATGATCTCCAGCACTTCGCTGTTCTCGAAGATCAACGCACCGAGGCTCTCGGCCGCCCGTGCTTCACCGATGCACAGGTTCAACGGATGCAGGTGCATGTTGCGGGTGTTCTTGATCGCGCCGTGGTAGAGGTTGCTTTGCAGCAGGTCGCGCACCTGGCTGCGGTCGAGCAGGCTGACCTCGTCGCCCATGCCACGGTGCACCGCCTCTTCGTAATCCTTGCGCAAGCCGACCATGTGCGCGGGTTTGTACGCGGCGTGCAGGTGGCCGTGCTTGAGGTCGCAGGCGATGCCGTACTTTTCCACGCGCTGCTGGATGATCTGGTGCCCGCGCCAGCGCAGGTTCCAGATGAAATCGTCGACGTCATCACCGATGGTGCGGCGCATCTGTTTGCGCATGGCTTCGTCGCCCGACAGGCTGCCGGTGACCTGGCCGCCGTTGCGTCCGGTGGCGCCCCAGCCGATCTTGTGGCTTTCGACGATGGCGACCTTCAGGCCTTTTTCCGCCAGCTCGACGGCGGTGGCCACGCCGGTGAAACCGCCGCCGATGATCACCACGTCAACCCGGTGCCGGCCTTGCAGCGTCGGGTAATCGGTGTCGTGGTTGAGGGTGGCGGTGTAGTAGGAATTGCAACGTTGAGTCATGTCGGTGTCCAGGCAGAATTGGGAGAAACCAATGCCGGTCACGCAAGCTCAGTTCTTGTGGGAACGGGCTTGCTAACGAAAGCGGAGTGTCAGTCACCACAAATGCTGAATGTGCGGGCCTCTTCGCGGGCAAGCCCGCTCCCACAGGTTCTGCGTATGGCTGAAATAGTGCTCACGCTTTCCAAACCGGGATAGCGAAGGAGGGGGCTCGCCGATCAGGCGGGCAGGACGCTATCCGGCGGACGTGCGGAGTGACGCAATTTGGAGCGGCGCAGGGCCATGGGCAGGTTGACGATGCGCTTCATGCAATGCCGTCCACGGCCAGCAGCGAGGTGGCCTGGATCGAAATGTTCAGCAGGTGCTGTTCTGACGGCAAAGTACGCATGGCGCAGGTTTCCGGCGGCGGAAATCGTCGGTGGCGAGTAGAACAAGCCATCCGGGGATGGCTGGATACTAGGGAGGATTGCGGCGCGTGTAAATGTTTGATTCAGAACATCAGGTGCACGACAAGGCCGATCAACCCGCAGCCGATCAAAACCTCGATCACTCCGCGCTTGAAACGAAGCAAGGCAACGCCCGCCACCATCGCGATCAGCAGCGAAGGCCAGTCCAGTTGTCCTTCGAAGCCTTTGGGCCAAAGCACGTGGTAGCCAAAGAAACACGCCAGATTGAGAATCACGCCCACCACGGCGGCGGTAATGGCCGTCAGCGGCGCGGTGAACTTGAGTTCGTTGTGCGTCGATTCCACCAATGGCCCGCCAGCGAGGATGAACAGGAACGAAGGCAGGAAGGTGAACCAGGTCACCAGCGTGGCGGCCACGGCACCGGCGACAAACGCTTGATCCGGCCCGAAGACCTGTAGCACGTAGCCGCCGATGAACCCGACGAAGGCGACGACCATGATCAACGGGCCGGGCGTGGTTTCACCGAGCGCCAGGCCGTCGATCATCTGCGTCGGCGTCAGCCATGCGTAGTGACCGACCGCGCCCTGGTAGACATACGGCAGCACCGCGTAAGCGCCGCCAAAGGTCAGCAGCGCGGCCTTGGTGAAGAACCAGGCCATCTGCGTCAGCGTGCCTTCCCAGCCGAACAGTGCGGTGAGCATGGCCATGGGCAGCGTCCACAAGATCGCACCGATAATGGCCAGGCGCGCCAGTTTCCAGCCACTGAACCGGGCGTGTTCGGGGGTTGGGGTGTCATCGTCGATCACGGCCGGGCCGAAGGACTTTTTCGCCGCGCTGTGGCCACCGGCCCTGAATTTTTCCGGTGCCAGGCGTCCGCCGAAAAAGCCGATGACCGCTGCGCCGAGCACGATCAGCGGAAACGGCATATTGAGCACGAAGATGGCCACGAAGGACGCGGCGGCGATGCCCCATAACCAGCCGTTCTTCAACGCCCGCGAGCCGATCCGGTGAGCCGCCTGCACCACGATTGCCGTGACTGCGGGCTTGATCCCATAGAACAATCCGGCGACCACGGGCACTTCGCCAAAGGCGATGTACACCCAGGACAGTGCAATCAGGATGAACAGCGACGGCAACACAAACAGCACGCCAGCGATCACACCGCCCCAGGTCCGGTGCATCAGCCAGCCGATGTAGGTTGCCAACTGCTGAGCCTCAGGCCCGGGCAGCAACATGCAATAGTTGAGGGCATGCAGAAAGCGCCGCTCGGAGATCCAGCGCCGGCGCTCGACCAGCTCCTGATGCATGATCGAAATCTGCCCCGCCGGCCCGCCGAAACTGATGAAGCCAAGCTTGAGCCAGAACAGGAAGGCTTCGTGCAGGCTGATGGACCGGGGCTGTGGCACATCCTGTTGGGTGATCGGGGAGGGTGTGGGGCTCAAGCGAAAGTTCCTTGTGCAGAAAAGCGTTGAGCCAATGACTGTAGCTACGCCGGTGCGCGTTGCATAGCCACCTGATGCTGCGTTTCTGCCCAGCGCTCGACGGCTGAGCGGTCGCTGTCACGGGCATCGACCCAGCGTGCGCCACTCGCCACGTCTTCGCGTTTCCAGAACGGCGCGTCGGTTTTCAGGTAATCCATGATGAACGCACAGGCCTCGAAAGCGGCTTGACGATGGGGGCTGCTGACGCCGACAAACACGATCGGCTCGCTGATCGACAAGGGGCCGATCCGGTGCACGATCTCCACGGCCCGGAGTGGCCATCGAGCCCTGGCGTTGTCGATGATTGTTTGCAGCGAACGTTCGGTCATGCCCGGGTAATGCTCCAGAAACATCCCGGTGACCGCCTCTCCCTGATTGATGTCGCGCACATAGCCGACGAAGTTGACCACGGCACCCACCCCCGGATTGTTCGCCTGCAGGCTGTCGATCAGCCGGCCGATGTCGAACAATTCACGCTGGACCCGAACTGTCATGCCTCAACCCCCAGTGACCGGTGGAAAAAAGGCGATCTCGTCATAGTCCTCGATCACCCGGTCCGGATGGCACAGCTCCTGGTTCAGTGCACACATCAGGTTGTTTTCACCGAGCACATGGCTCCACAGTTCACCGCGAGCCATCAGCAATCGACGCACGTCCTCGATGGTCTTGAGGCTGTCGGTCAGGGGCAGTTTTTCACCGCCCAGGTTGAGCTGTTCGCGGTAACGGGCGAAGTAATTGATCAGGATCATTGTGCGTCCTCGAACTTGAAATGACCGGAGCGGCCACCTTGTTTACTGAGCAGCCGGATGTCGTCGATGATCATGCCGCGGTCCACTGCCTTGCACATGTCGTAGAGGGTCAACGCCGCCACGCTGACGGCGGTCAGGGCCTCAAGTTCGACCCCGGTCTGGCCCTCTACGCGGCAGGTGCCGACGATTTTCACGCTGTCCGGCGTGCAGGCCTTGAGTTCGACGTGGATCGAACTGAGCAGAAGGGTGTGGCACAGCGGGATCAGCTCATGGGTTTTCTTCGCCGCCATGATTCCGGCGATCCGCGCCACGGCAAATACATCGCCCTTGGGGTGGCCGTCGCTTTGAATCAGTTTCAGGGTTTCCGGGCGCATCCGCACCCAGGCCTGGGCCTGTGCTTCGCGCTGCGTCGGGGCTTTTTCGCTGACATCGACCATGTTGGCGCGACCCTGGTTGTCCAGGTGGGTCAGGCCATCGGGGGATGCATCTGCAATGTCTGTCATGGGAGGTTCCTGCGCTTGCCAGCGCGGTGATCGGGTGAAGGCATCATGCCGGGCTGTAAATGCGTGGTGCGTTGCGGTGGGGGACGTGAATCAGGTTGAGGCGATGTTTGATTGCCCACAGCACGGTCAGGGCGGTGGGCGCCGCCTGACAAACTGACGCGGCATTGTCGTACTCGCGAAAGTTCACACTCAGCGGTTTTGGCGCGGGGGCGTTAGTGTCGCTTCGAGCATCGGCTTGTTCAACTTGGCACAACATGAAAAGAACCTCGAAGCGCTGAATTAAGTTCAGGCTACGGGTAACTTTTCAACGCGTCCAATCGCTTGTTCCGATGTGCCGATTGGTGATGTCTATCAAGCCGGGCAAACATGTCCGGTTCGGTTTTATATAAAGCCGAAACTTGATCAGTGGGTCCGGCTGAGTAACGTTCGTGCTTCGGCGAAACACTTCTCGGCAATCGCCGAACGTGGCTCGGTCTTGCGCATCACCAGGCCCAGGGGCGCGAGCACGCTGGCATCCGGCAATTCGATGAACGACAGGTGTTCGATGGGCTCTTCCAGGCCACTGTCCAGCGGCATGATCGCGCAGCAGAAACCTTCGTGAATCGCCTGCAGCAACTGGTAGGTCGAATCGCTTTCGAGGATCGGCTGCGGGTCCAGTCCGCGGCTGCGAAAGCTCAGGTCGATGGATTTGCGGTAGTGCATGCCGTTGCTGAGCATCCCCAGCGGCAGTTCGGCGGCGTCCTCCCAGCTCATTTGCGTGCCGTCGAAATGGAAGTGACGGTTGTCGTACAGTAGGCCGACGCGGGTCTCGCCGATCTCGAAACACTCGAAATAGCTCGGGTTGACGTGATCGAGGTAGCACACGCCCAGGTCCAGCTGATTGTTGCCAAGGCCCTCGATGATCTGGTCGGAACTCAAGGACGACAGGCTGTACTTGAGCTCGGGAAAGCTGCGGGACAGGCCCTGGATGCAGGTGACCGGGTTGAAGCTGCTCAGCGGCACCAGCCCCAGGCGCAAGTTACCGACGAGCTGGCCCCGGCACGCGGCGGCCTCGGCGAAGAGCCCGTCGTGGGCGGCCAGCAGGGTCCTGGCCCACGCCAGTACTCGTTCGCCGGCCTCGGTAAAACCCTCGAAGCGCTGGCCCCTGGTTACCAGCACCAGGTCCAGTTCATCCTCCAGGTTGCGCAGGCGCATCGACAGCGTGGGCTGGGTGATGTGGCAGCGCGCGGCCGCCTGGCCGAAGTGGCGGGTCTGCTCCAGGGCGATCAGGAACTTGAGTTGTTTGATGTCCATGACGGCACCTGCTGGCGGGGGAGTGAAGGGGTAAGTATTGACTCAGGTGCGCAAGACACAAGGCGAGGCAGGAATCGTGAGGTGCGGACGATCTCATTGTCTTTGATGTGCGTCCAATCACTGCTATCTAAGGGGTTATCGGCGGGCTCTATCATTGATGGTGTTTCTGCTATTTTTATATTGATAGATCGGCTCGATAGTCTGGTTGGTTAGGGAAGGTCTGAAGTAGCC
>NZ_LACC01000077.1 GCF_000967965.1 Pseudomonas fluorescens | reverse complement strand
ACGAGCGATACGCTCGGCCGCTTCGTCAGTCCCGTCGCAGACAATCACCATGCCCGAGTGCTGGGAGAAGCCCATGCCAACGCCGCCGCCGTGGTGCAGGGAAACCCAGGTCGCGCCGCTCGCTGTGTTGAGCAGAGCGTTGAGCAGTGGCCAGTCGGAGACGGCGTCGGAACCGTCCTGCATCGATTCGGTTTCGCGGTTAGGGCTGGCCACCGAACCGGAGTCCAGGTGGTCGCGGCCGATCACGATGGGCGCGGACAATTCGCCGCTGCGCACCATTTCGTTGAACGCCAGACCGAGCTTGGCGCGCAGGCCCAGGCCAACCCAGCAGATACG
>NZ_LACC01000076.1 GCF_000967965.1 Pseudomonas fluorescens | reverse complement strand
TCAGTCTATCTTTCTATCACATACCCAAATTTTTAAAGAACGAACCAGTCAAAGACTAGAAATCAACATTCACCATCGAACCGATGGAATGCTCATTTCTAAGCTTTACACAATCAGAAGCAGTTAGTGGTGGAGCCAAACGGGATCGAACCGTTGACCTCCTGCGTGCAAGGCAGGCGCTCTCCCAGCTGAGCTATGGCCCCGTATTTCTACAGGCGTTTCCCACACAAAATTGGTGGGTCTGGGCAGATTCGAACTGCCGACCTCACCCTTATCAGGGGTGCGCTCTAACCAACTGAGCTACAGACCCAATTTCG
>NZ_LACC01000075.1 GCF_000967965.1 Pseudomonas fluorescens | reverse complement strand
CTCGGCCTGATGAGTGGTGAAGAGCGTGGGTGTACGCCGCTCTGCCTCTGCTTTTCTGTGGGAGCTGGCTTGCTTGCGATGGCGGCCTGACAGCCGACCAATTTCTTTTGAATGTACCCAATCCAACTGTAGGAGCGAGCCTGCTCGCGATAGCGGCCTGCAAGTCGACCAGGTACATCACAGACGAACGACCCCAGCAAACAGGCCGGCCGGTAGGCCGCCTCGGGCGCTGTTGCTGTGTACGCCCCCTCGTGAGGCCGAGTGGAGGTTCTGCGCAGTGGGCAACCCGGCATGGATGCCGGGTTAGCCGCC
>NZ_LACC01000074.1 GCF_000967965.1 Pseudomonas fluorescens | reverse complement strand
CCGGTGTACGTCCACTCCAAGCTGATGATCGTCGATGACGTGTTCACCACCCACGGTTCGGCCAACATCAATACCCGCAGCATGCAGGTAGATAGTGAGCTGAACATTGCCCATGAGTGGATGAGTGTGACCCAGGCAATGCGGCGGCGGTTGTGGGATCTGCATACGGATGGGAAGGGAGTGCAGGAGGAGGTGGGTGATGCATTCGAAGCTTGGCAGAAAATCATCGATGACAACAAAGATCTTCAAAAGGACAAAGAAAACGGCGTTCCCGACGCACCTCTTGTCGAGTTTTATTACGGCAAGGCCAAACTGCAGGACCTCGACTGATGCGCCGTTTTCTCTTGCTCTCCTGCCTGCTGTTGGCGGCTTGCGATAGCCGCAGCACCTTTAACTATATGAAGAAGGACCCTCATGTGAAACCTCTGACGGAAATCAAAGCCAACCTGGCGTTCACCTGCGCCCACGAAAATATCCCCGAAGCCAGTGCTGAATCTGACGTGCTGTTCAAATACGCCCGCTGGCTACAGAAAAATAACCAGCTCAAGCAAGACAAAAACGTAGATGTCGATATCGAGCGGTTGTACCGCATCGCCGCCGAAAATGGTCATTACAAAGCCAACATCAACTTGCAAAACGGGTCGATGCGCCAACGGTTCCAGTTGCGTGGCGCCGAACACCTGCGCTTGAGTCAACAACTGATGGATGCTGGTGTGGCCACAGGTTACTACTTTGTGGGGATCTTTCTACAGCAAGGCTCGGCGGGCCTTAAACAGGATCCGGAAATGTCCTTGCGCTACTACCGTAAGGCTGCTGATAAAGGCAGTGCCGAAGCGCAATACTATGTGGGCGACAAGCTGGCACCGAGTGATATTGCTCCGGATGTCGCGAGGCAAATGCGCCGTTGTGCCGCCGAGCAGAAACATGGCAGAGCGGCCGTGGCACTGGCTGTTAATCTTAAAAACAAGGGAATTTACCAAGAGGCAGTTGAAGTACTCCAGATGGGTGTTGCCGGAGGGTATGAACATGCTGCTGGCCGCTTGGGCGATGCATTTCGCGGCCCTTCCAGTAGCAACAAGTTGGACTACTTAGGCCAATCGGAAGACCTTGAGCGCGCCGACCGCTACAAAAAAATCTGGAAGATACTTGCGGGATATTCCTATGCCAACCCCAAAGTCCCCGAAATCAACGAAATCCTCCCGCTGCCACCAGCCAAACTCCCCGCCTGGGACGGCAAGCTGCAATGGCTAGAAGAGCGCCTGGCAAACGCCCCGCCAGAAAAGCCCAGCGAAGCGCTGATCCAGCAACTGGCCAAGGCCAAGCTCCTCGACCCCACTTCCGGTCGACCGCTGCCAGCATCTCCCGATTTCATCCGGGAGCCTTACCGCAAGCTGACCTGCAACAGCGGTCAAGCCTGCCCACAATCCGGCTATTGGAAAGCGGAAGGCATTGTCGACGAGATCCGACGTTTCGATAAAGGCGAAATCATGCCGACATTGAACGTCCGGCGTAGCCATAGCCGTTTCCTGCTCGCCGACCGAATTACCGTCGAAGAGGAAAACATCGAATGGATATTGTTCGGTGAAGCCTGAGCATTTCTGCTCCGATTATCAGTCGAGGCACTCGGCGGTTGATCGGTAGCAAGAGCCTGACAAATCAACGCCAATTCCGGCAACCACAAGAGCAGCGCAATGACCCAGTTTGAGGCAGACGCACATGGAGGTGAAACGACGACAGGCATAGCTATGTTCAGACCGCGAAGGCAGGCACAAAAAGGCAAACGCGACATTGAGA
>NZ_LACC01000073.1 GCF_000967965.1 Pseudomonas fluorescens | reverse complement strand
AGCCGTGGGTGTTGAACACGTCATCGACGATCATCATCTTGGAGTGGACGTACACCGGCATCCATTCCCTGCCCGCCGGTGAGTCCGGCGCGACCAGCGAACACAGGTGCACTTTCAGGCCGGGGATGTCCTCCGGGGTGACGGTGCTGTCCTGGATTTGCTTGATGTGCCAATCAAGTTCGGCCTGCCACTCGGCCAGTTCCCGGTGCCCGGCGCGGTCGCGGGGCTCGGGCATTGGCCGGGGGGATGCTTGCGTTTTTACTTGTTCGATGCGCCGCAGCTTGGTCACTTCGGGAATGGTCTCGGCCCGCCCGAGGCTTTCGAGCATGCGCTGGGTGTTGCGGGTGCCAGCGCCCACGCTGTCGTCGCCAGCGTTGGTAATGACGAAGAGGTGCAGGGGGCCGTGCAGCCCTGGATCGCGACCACCTTCGGTTTGAGCGGCGGCGACTTTCTTGATCCGTTCAGCCAGGGGTGGCCAGCGAAAGTACTGGTTCTCGATGTAGATGAACTGGGTCGCGTTGTTCACCGCTTGCAGGTAGAGCGTCTCAATGTCGCGTTTGCCTT
>NZ_LACC01000072.1 GCF_000967965.1 Pseudomonas fluorescens | reverse complement strand
GACGATGATGTCGTAACGCTCTGCGATACCCATGGTCGGCAGGATGGCGTTGTGGTTTTGCAGGTCGCCGTCACCGTCCAGGTCCATGCTGCCGTCGAACGGCACGGTGTGTTCCATGAGGTTGCCGTCGTTGGCGATCAAGTGGAACGGTACGCGGGTATAAGACAGGCCGGAACCTGTCGGGCCGGGGAATTCGCCGCCGGTGCCGACGACTTCACGCACCAGCGCGATCCTCAAGTAGCGCGACACCGAGCCATTGAGGATGCGGAAGCGATAGCTGCGCGCCCGTACATTCAGGCGCGGCTGGTATTGCCAGTTGACCAGGATCTGATCGCCCAGGAAGCCACCGCTGTTGAACGGGTTGAACCACAGTTGGCCGTTCTGATCCCAGGCCTTGTCGGCCACCAGCAGGTTCACATCGTAGTCGCGGTTACCCCAAGGCAACGCCGAACCGCTGGGCAGGCGCAGGTTGACGCCGTCTTCGAAGGCTTCGTTACCGCGGTCCATAGCGCTGTAGTAATTCATCATCACCGCGTTGCCCTTGTAGACGTTCTGCGCGGTGAAATCGAACATGTGGTCATGGAACCAGTGGGTGCTCATGGTTTCGTGCCAGTCGCCACGGATCTTGATGCTGCCGTTGTTGCACGTCTTGAGGCCCGGAGTGGCATCGTTGACATACAGGGTTTCGCCCGGGGCGCAGGGGAACGCCGCGCGCGGATCCTGGGCGTTGGTGTTGATGGTGTCGTATCCGGCCAGTTGCATCGGCCAGCGATAGTCGTAGTACTGCCCCGGAAAGAAAAACGCGTTGGCATAGCCGTCGCTTTCGGCCGGAGAGTGCCCGTTGTGTTCGTGGGTTGTAATGGTGTGCAGGCCAAAACCCATGTTGGCCGACGGATCGATCGGCAGGGCGTTGTAGTGACGCATCAGCACCGGTTGGCCGTAACGCACCATCAGCAGTTTTACTGGAAAGGTGCCGTCGAAGGTCCACAGCGCCTTGTGATTCTGGATCGGCATGTTGGGGTGAAAACGGGTGTCGATGCCTTTGGTGGTGCCGGTCGTGGTCGGGATGTCCGAGGTCTGGTAGTACAGCCCACCAGGCCCGAACTCACCGACAGCATAGTTGTGCATTTGCCGGCGGTCGCGCATGCCGCCATTGAGCTTGGCGCCCGCTTGCACGGTTTTGAAGGCGACCTGTGGGTAGAACTCGTTCCAGCGCTGGTGCGACCAGCCTTTTCCAGGCGGACGACCTTCGGCCGGCGAGCCGACTGGGTGACGGTTGAGGAAGGCTTCGATCTGCGCTTTCCACGGGTTACGGTCCAGCACGTTGGAGTACTGCGACGGAAACGGGTACAACCCCGGCTGGCGCATGAAGGCTTCCAGCGCCGCGGCCGAAGGACCGCTGCGGGCGATGTTGTTCGGGTCCTGCGTGGGCGCCGGGCCGACGATCGGAACCGGGAAGGTCAGGGGCGGTGCCGGCAGTGTCGGGTCGAGTTTCTCCGTGCCGAATTCTTCGAACAGCAGCAATTGCTGCGTGTACGGCTGGGCCCCGAACAACGGGCTGGGCTTGCCATTGGTGGGGATTTTGAATGATGTCTGCAGGGCTGGCGGCAGCACGTTGTCGGTCGTTGGCGTGGTGCGGGTGCCGTACACACCATTGGGCAGGGCGATGGCGCCCTGGTTGGCGGGTGGCATGGTCAGTATGGAATCCAGTGCAGCCTTGGGGTCGGGCGCAGGATTGGTATACGCCGAGGGGTCCGTCGGTGGTGGCGGGCCGAAATCATCCAGTGGTACGGCGTTGGCGGTAGTCACGGTAAGGAGCATCGCACAGGGCAGGCATGACCTGCGCAGCAAGGCGATGGAGCTGCATGGTAGTGTCGCGCGTATCATTTTTCACCCCTCGCGTCATGCCGAATCTGGCAAGCCCCGCCGTCTTCATGATGTCCGGGATGACAGCTGTTGCGGGTACTTGGGGTGTGCAACTAATGAGCCATTACCCTGGGGCGAAGAAAAAGTTCAATTTAATTAGCGAATTGTTTCTTGATGTTTCAAATTGGGGCAGGGGGGGAGTGGGGAACATTCCTCAAGTTAGGTGGTAAACGCCCGGATGGGTGGGTGTAGTGCCCCGTTTGCGGGGATGGTAGCGGCCCCATAAAAAGCATAAAAAGGGACAGACCACGATTTCAGGTAAATACCGAGCCGTCGTGATCTGTTCCCTGTTTCCGCGCGGCCGATTTCTATGTCTGGCACAACTTCCCTGACATCGGTGGGCCTATACTTTAACGATCGGCACACTCGATGTGGCATGCAGTCGTGTTTGATGTATGGGGGACGCGTCGAGCGATCGTTCACGCAGGCCACGGCCTGCCTTCGTCGTAGGGAGGAAAACATTCATGGCGCGTAAATACATCGACTGCCGCGAGTTTCCGAGCGATTCCCACTGCTCAATCGCACTGTCCGCAGACTCTGAAAACGAACTGCTCGAGGCCGCCGCGCAGCATGCGGTCAGTGTTCACAAACACACCGACTCACCAGAACTGCGAGCTCAACTGAAGACGATGTTTCACGACGGAACCCCGCCTGTTGAAGCACCGCGTCCTGCTTAGCACCCAGGGGTTTCAGAGGAGTGATTGTCATCGATAAGCACCTACGAGGCTCATTTCGATGAGTTCCGCAGGCCTGAAGGTGGTTTTTTATGCCTGGCACAATTTGAATGACGAAGTAGATCCCCGAGGAGCTGCCGATGGCTGCTCCTTGGGGGGGGCTTTGGAGGGCTTGTTTAATGTGGCTGCGTGTTCATTCAAGCTAAGCTCAAGCTGATTCGACAGACTGCTATCGATCAGAAGCGCTCACCTCTGCGTCTCACACACTCGACTTTCAGGCGCGCTTGGGGAGCTTCCAGTTCGGGCGAATGAAGTGGCATGTGTAGCCATTCGGTATACGTTCGAGGTAATCCTGGTGCTCTGGTTCCGCTTCCCAAAAAGGCCCCGCCGGTTCGATTTCGGTGACTACTCGGCCTGGCCACAGGTGTGAAGCATCGACATCGGCAGCGGTGTCCTCGGCAATGTCGCGTTGCTGTTCGTTGAGGTAGTAGATCGCCGAACGATAGCTGGGGCCCAGGTCATTACCCTGACGGTTGGGCGTGCAGGGGTCGTGTATCTGGAAGAAGAACTCAAGGATCTGCCGGTAGCTGATCACGGCAGGGTCGAAGACGATCTCGATGGCTTTGGCGTGGTTGCCATGGTTGCGATAGGTGGCATTCGGCACATCGCCGCCGGTATAACCGACCCGCGTGTGCAGCACACCGGGATAGCGCCGCAGAAGATCCTGCATGCCCCAGAAGCAGCCGCCGGCGAGAATGGCAGTTTCGGTTTGTCTGGTCATGGTCTGTCCTTCCTCACGGGAACGTTGTGTATAGCCACTGTTATGAGGGCGTGTTGGCCGATTCCAAGGTTTCGCGCAAACAGAACTGGAATGACCGCTCCTGGCCGATTGCTGCCTGATGCCAAGGGCAAAAAAAGCCCGCTCGATGGCGCAATACCGTTCATTTAAGAGATAGAGCGAGCAATAAGTAACCTGTGGCGAGGGAGCTTGCTCCCGCTGGACTGCGCAGCAGTCCCATTTTAGGGCCGCTTCGCGCCCCAGCGGGAGCAAGCTCCCTCGCCACAGATACAGTGTTCGTCCTTAAGTGAACAGCATTACGCTCAATGGCGGGCTTCGTATTCGGCTTTTCCTATGGCAGGTGGCCCAAATTCTTGCGGAATTCGACCTCCAGCTTTCGACAAACGTCTGCGATAACGTTTTTCCCGACTGCCGGGCCGGAGTAGCTGTTTACTTCCTCGTGGCATCGTTCGGCGGCCTCACGGGCCTGCGTTCTTTCCTTGTCTTCCGATGTGTTGCTGACATAAAAGCCGAAAGCCAGGTACAAGGTGATGGCGATAATGATTCCGACGACGATCTTGCTGTTCAGGCCCATTCTCTTTTCTGACGGTAGTGGCCACCCAGGTGGGATTCGTTTTTTTTGCCTGAGGTCAGATTGGCAGTGTTTGCATAAGATGGCTTCAGCCATGATGACTTCCGCGCAATAGGGGCAACTCTTTTTTCCAGCCTCCACAGATGAAACTCCTTTTTCAAAACAGGATTCTATCATTGGGTCTGAGGGTCGTTTGGCACTTGGGGAATGTGTTGTGAGTGACTAAACCGGCTGCATGCAACGCAAACAAAGCGGGCGCCTGATTAGGCACCCGTTTTTGTTTATTTCGCTGCTTGTGCTCGCAAGCGTCGGCCGATCACATCCATCAAATCGCAGCCATCGCGCAACGGAATGACCAGCAACTTGGAAAAGTCCTCCAGCACTACCGTGTCGCAACCGAGTTCGGAGCGATAGGCGATGTTTTCCAGCACCTGCGTGACTGTCCGGATACGGTAGTCGGCCATGGCTTGCAAGACGTCGAGTGGGGCTTGGGTGTCGATGAGCAGGGAAGCCGGTTTCAGGTCGATTCCGGTAAGAGGCATGTATCTTTCCATAGATGAAACTCCGATCAGTGCAAAGGTTGACTGTCCCTCACTCGTCGCCAAACGAATGGGTGACAGCTGTACGCAGGTTGGCGAACCGGGATCGGAAAACCGGCAGACCCGAAGGTCTCCCACGCACAGCTGCCATAAAGACAGCTTTGCGAAGGTGCAACAGCATCTGCAAAAAAGCACAGTGCTTTTGCATCCGATCGAACAGGTCGCCAAACCTGGTCGCCATTTGGGCGACGGGGCGGACTATAAGCTTCATCAAGGTCATGGGCAAGGTGAGGAATTCCGAGGCTGACGTAAGATCCGTGATGATGAAACTTCAGACCTTTCACCTCAGGCCGCTGGAAATATAAACACAGACCTGAGATGTTCACGGCCCCTTGGATTCAGCCAGCCACGCTATCCTTGCTCATCGCTCACGCCGTCGAGATGGACCTTCCCGAATGCAAACACCGAATCCCCAACGCCCCCTCTGGAAAACCTACCTGTTTTTCCTCGCTCCGATGGTCCTGTCGAATTTCCTGCAATCCATGTCCGGCACGGTCAACAGCATCTACATCGGCCAGATGCTCGGCACCCAGGCGCTGGCGGCGGTGTCGGGGATGTTCCCCATCGTGTTTTTCTTCATCGCCCTGGTGATCGGCCTCGGCGCGGGCGCGGGGGTGTTGATCGGGCAGGCGTGGGGGGCGCGGGAGACGCATCTGGTGAAGGCGATTGCCGGAGCGACGTTATTGTTGGGGGTGTTGATCGGGTTGGTGGCGGCGGTGGTGGGGAGTGTGTTTGCGCGGTCGGCGTTGATGGGGTTGGGGACGCCTGCGGATGTGCTGGACGATGCGGTGGCGTATGCCCATGTGATGTTGTGGATCATGCCGTCGCTGTTGGTGTTTGTGTTGTTCACGCAGTTGCTGCGCGGAGTCAGCGATACCTTGTCGCCGTTGTTGGCGCTGGTGGTGTCGACCTGTGTCGGGCTGGCGCTGACGCCAGCGTTGATTCGCGGGTGGTTGGGTTTTGCGCCGATGGGGATTCAGAGTGCGGCGATAGCCGGGCTGGTGGGTAACCTGGTGGCGATGGGGTTGCTGGCGTGGCGGTTGATTGGCAAGGGCCATCCGCTGGCGCCGGACCGTGAGTTCTTTGCGGCGATGAAGCTGGACATGGCGATCCTCGGCAAGGTGCTGCGCATCGGTTTGCCCACCGGGTTGCAGATGGTGGTGTTGTCGTTGTCGGAGCTGGTGATTCTGGCGCTGGTGAACCAGCACGGTTCCCAGGCGACGGCGGCGTATGGCGCGGTGACGCAGATCGTCAATTACGTGCAGTTCCCGGCGTTGTCGATTGCGATTACTGCGTCGATCCTTGGGGCGCAGGCGATCGGGGCGGGGCGCATCGAGCGTATCGGGCCGATCCTGAGGACCGGGCTGATGATCAACGTGTGTTTAACCGGTGGCCTGGTGGTGCTCGGGTACTTGTTGTCGAGCTGGTTGCTGGCGTCGTTCCTCACTGAAGAGGCGACGCTTAACATGGCCCAGCACTTGTTGCACATCATGCTCTGGAGCCTGTTGGTGTTTGGCTTCCAGGCGATCATCGGCGGCATCATGCGCGCCAGCGGCACGGTGATGGTGCCGGTGGCGATTTCCATAGTGTGCGTGGTGGGGATTCAGTTGCCGGCGGCGTATCTGCTGGATGCGAAGTTTGGATTGCAAGGGGTGTGGATGGCGTTTCCGGTGGCGTATCTGGGGATGCTGGTGTTGCAGACGCTGTATTACAAGCTGGTGTGGCAGCATCAGAAGATTGAGCGGTTGGTGTAGGCCATTGCGCTTGATGTCGGCCTGCATGAGGTCGACAATTTGGGGGCTGTGAGCCGACAGGCGCCATCGCCTGGGGAGGTTTCAAATGAGCCCCTTGTCCCATTCCATCCTGCAAGACCGGCCGGCAGCCGGGCGGCGTTTGATCGAGCCGTTGCTGCCTTACGCCAATCGCCCCGATGTCATCGTTCTGGCCTTGCCCCGTGGCGGTGTGCCGGTGGCTTATGAGGTGGCCACGGCGCTGAAGGTTCGCCTGGACCTGATGCTGGTGCGCAAGCTCGGCGTGCCGTCCCACCCGGAGTACGCCATGGGCGCGATTGCCAGCGGTGGTATCCAGATTCGTAATGAAGAGGCGCTGCGGGTGCATCCGATTGCCAAGGCAGCATTCGACGCCGTGGTCGAACAGGAAAGCCGCGAGCTGCTGCGCCGCGAGAAGGTCTACCGCGGCACGCGGCCGGCGGCGCAGCTCAAGGATCAGGTGGTGATCCTGATCGACGACGGCCTTGCCACCGGCGCATCGATGAGGGCGGCGATTCAGGCGCTACGGGTGCAGGCGCCATCGCGCATCGTGGTGGCGGTGCCGGTGGCGCCGATTGAAACGGTGGAGGCGCTGCGCAGTGAGGTGGATGAGTTGATCTGCCCGCTGATGCCCGAGTGGTTCACCTCGATTGGCCATTGGTACATGGACTTTTCCCAGACCTCGGATGCCGAGGTGATCGAGCTGTTGCAGCGGGCGTGGCAACGCGGGGAGTGCGGGTAGCGCTGGCGGCCAGCGGCAGGTGGTCGCAAATCAACGCGCGAGGTGGAATTAACGCCGGTTGTTTGCTTAAGTCCATCTGATGCCACCCGACTTGAGCGGCACGCCAATTCAAGACGGGAGCCCTCCCGGAGAGTGCCATGAACCTTCGATCCGCGCGTTGCGTCGCTCTGGCTGGCACGTTGGTGTTCGGCCTGGTGCCGTTCGCGCAAGCCGTGGAATACAAGGAAGTGAACGCCAGGGCCAGCACCTTGAGTTTCACCTATGAGCAGATGGGGTCGAGAGCCTACGGCACTTTTGGCAAGTTCAAGGCCAGGCTCGACTTCGACACCGATAACCCTGGTGCCGCCCATGCCGCGCTGACCATCGACCTGATCAGCATCGACGCCGGCAGCAGCGATGCCAATACCGAGCTGCAAAAACCGGCCTGGTTCGACACCGCGACTTATCCGGTGGCGACCTTCGAATCGACGTCCATCAAGGCCTTGGGCAATAACCGCTACACCATCACCGGCAAGCTTTCCCTGCGCGGGCTTACTCGGGAGGTGAGTGTGCCGGTGCTGCTCAAATCGGAGAGCGCCATCGGCATCTTCGATGGCGAGCTGGTGCTCAAGCGTGACGACTTCAAGATCGGCGAGGGCGAGTGGGCGGACAGTGTGGTGTCCAACGAGATCAATATCCGCTTCCGGATGGTGGCGCCGCAGCGGTGACTGCCAGGCACTTTGCCGATAGAACCGACAGTCAACTAACCCAACCTCGGTCCCGCCGCACGCCGCACAAAAGAAAAACGCCCGATCCACATTGCATGGACCGAGCGTCGATCAATCCGCTCTAGTTCGCTTTTATCGGCACTGTCACGGTTTTGCCGAAGGCTGATTTGATGGTCGCCGTCGGGCTAGGCGACGGGCCACTGCCGACGGTCGTCACCGCTATATTCCAGCGTGCGCCTGTAGCCGTAGTCGTCAGGGTGGCGGTGCCAAGGTTCACCGTACCGGTGGTGGTCGTGGCAGTCGCCGTTATGGTATTGCCCGTGCCACGGGAGGTGGTGCCGGACAGGACCCAATACCAGCGGCTGTTGCTGCGGGCGGTGACGGTAGCGCTGGTGACGATCAGGCTTTCGACGGCCGCTGTCGAGACCGCTACGGACACCGTCGCCGGTTCCGACTCCGCGTCCTTGGCATCGCTGGCCTTATAGGTAAAGGTCGCGGTGAACGGCGCGGGGATCGTGGCCGGTGGTGTGTAGGTCACGCGCACACCATCGGTGCTGACCGTGCCCTTGCCGGAGTCCGGTTGCTCCAGCCCCACCACTTTAAGTGGCACGTTACCGTCAGGGTCGGTGTCGTTGGCCAGGACGTTGATGATCACCGGTTGGCCAGTATTGCTGATGGCGCTGTCGGGGTTGGCGATCGGTTTTTGGTTATCGCCGTCGTTGTTGTTACGGGTATCGCCAGTGCGGAAGGTTGGCAGCGCGGCGGAGTTGACGTAGTTGACGCCGTCCCAGCCGGGCAGGGGCGTTGGCATCAACTGGAACTGACCAGGGTTCTCGACATCCCAGCGCAGCAGCATGGACGTGTCCTCATGCTGGGTGTTGTGGCAGTGCTCCATGTAGGTCCCGGCGAACTCGCGGAAGCGGATCGCCATTTCCACATCCACCGAGCTGTCGATGCCCGCGCCGATGCGATAGACGTCCTTGCGTGCCCATTTTTCCCATTCCGGTGGGGCCTTGCCGTCGCGGTGGAGGATGATCCCCTCTTCGAAGTGCACGTGCACCGGGTGGTTCCAGCCGTTGCCGCCGTTCTTGATTTTCCATACTTCCAGGGTGCCGTCGCCGGAGAACCCGGCAGGGGTCGGGCCATTGGCCAGTTGTGGAGCAGCACTGATGACTCGAGGGTCCATCTGGAAGCCTAAACCGCCGTCCGTCTTGATCGTCCAGGGTGCTTCGTCGGTGCCGTCGGAGCGGCCAAAGATGAACTCGCGATGGCGCGCCAGTTTCAGTCTGGCCTGCACTGTCGGGTCGTCACGGTCGAGGGTTAGCGGAAGCATGGTTTTACCCATCGCCTTGCCCGGTTTGGCGGGTTCGTAGTCGGCGGGGTTCATGCTCACGTCCTGGCCGGCGTAAGGCTGGACCACCATCTGCAGGAACTTGCCCACCACCGGGTCGCCAGCGTCCCATTGCAGCCCGTTGCTACCGAGCTTGAGCACCGCTTTGTACTTGCCGGACAGGACATCGGCCAGGCTCAGCGGTGCAGACTCCGGCCCCTTGCCGGTCTGGTGCTCCATCAGGTTGACGAAGTACAGCTTGTCGCCGGTGCTGATCCCGTTTTTCGCGAAGTTGACGATGATGTCGTAACGCTC
>NZ_LACC01000070.1 GCF_000967965.1 Pseudomonas fluorescens | reverse complement strand
GCTCACGGGAAACGCCGGGCCCCCCAGCCAGTTGCTCTTGACCTCGGGGAAGTCGATGGCGACGGTGTATTGCCCGGTGCGCGGGTCGACACCGCCTTGCAAGTAACTCATGAAGCCAAAGGCTTGGGAATGCACGGCACTGGAAGTGGTCATTTCATACCTACCTTATAAATAAATAACTATTAATCAAAACAGTTAAAATGTTTCGAAAACAAGAAGACATCAGGCCTACTCTATGAGCAAGCCCGCCGCCCTCGATAACACGACCTGCTAAATGCGATTGAAAACCAAAGTATTCCGACTGTCTTGCAATGAGGATGGCTCAAAAGCAATCGATAGCGAATGACGATTACCCTCCTCATCTATCAATACAACTTTTAGCCCAGGGTCCAAGTGCTTGCGGTATAACTTGCGCTTATCGCCATTCGCCAATCCGTCATACCAATACGGCACATCATCTGTTCGATGCAAACTGACAATCAACTCGCCAGGGGCAGGCTGTTTATCTTTGATAAAAGAGGCCCCCAATTTTATATTGTAATTCCTCATCATCCCCCAAAGATAAGGATCGAAAGACAGTCCTTCCGGAGCGGGGCTGTCACTGTTTTCAAAATTGGCCGGATTAAAGGCACTGCCGGTATAACTAAAGTATGTTTCATCAATCAGCTCACTTTCCCACTGAACTGTCGAAACATTATTTTCAATGATCGCGGTCGAAAACAGCACGGGCACACGACCCGGCCGTTCATAACTTAATCGCCAATAATCAACTGACTGACGGTAAAAACTAAAAACGTCCCCGTCAGGGTACATGTCGGTTGGCGGTCCATCGTGACCATACGGATCTTTCCATACACGATCACGTTTTACCAGATATTGATCGATTGCCGGGGTTGGCGGCCTTATGCCCTCAACCGTGATTTCAAAACCCTCGCTGTTAACATCAGTAGAATTCTGAATGCCATGATCTGAAGTGAACTGCGCATAAAAAGTCCGACTGCCTTCAGCGGCAAGATGAATCCAGAGTTCGCGATAACGCACGCCATTATTCTGGGGCGCAGGTAATGCCGGTGAGTTGACCGGTGCCGCCGCCGTAGTGGGTAACAGCTTGAAACGATTTCTTTTTTTACTGGTAGCCCATGAAATACCGCTGCCGTACTCAATGCCCTCCTGGGCAACGTGAACGAAGGGAACAGGAGCGTTGGATATTTTGTCCACCAGCCGCAGGGTCGACAGGTTAGCGTCGCTGACCGGTATATAAACCTGCTGACCGTCGATCTCCACAGGCTTGGTCTCGATCTTGACGATCACAGGAATCTGTTGAAAACCATTGCTGAAGCATCGGCCAACCCAATTAGCGGGGGTTTCGAATGAAAACTCCTGAAGTTCCGACCAGGTGGGTTCAGGCATGATCTGTTCGGAGAGCTGGATGATGCTCAGGCCGCTGGCCCTGACCGAACCGTTAACCAGATAGGAACATCGCACCACGCTGACTCGGGAAGCCGGTTGCGCCGGCGGCATAAAAAGACCGTTTTCATCCACTTCGCCTTCGCCGATAACGGTCCATCGCGCATCCGCAGGGTCCAGATCGGCGTAGAGCGGGATCGGGGTCGCAGCAGATACCGCCGCGACATAGGGTGGATCGACCGGCAGCGTGTGGGCTGACTTCATCAAAACAATTGTCGCGTCTATGGTTTCCTTGGTCAGCGAATCAGTGACCCTGATGGTCTGAAGTGCCAGTTGCTCAGTCAGCTCTGCAGGTGGCGTGTAAATGGCGTGGTTGTTATCGACCACTCTGAGGGTACCTTCCGCTGGCGTCAGTGTGGGCCACTGCAACGTCCCCCCACCCAGCGTGTTTGCAACCAGTTCAATAGGTGTTGCGCTGGTCCCTACTGCGCTGGTGCAAACACGCGGGGAAATGCTCATGCTTTCGAAAACGCCAAGCACAAATGCCGAACTCGTCTGTTGCACGCCGCCCATTACGTACTGCGCAGTCACGACAACGGGCTGTTGTTCCTTGCCGATCCGCGAGGGAGCCGGCGACGTATAGACACCGCCGGTTGGCGTAACGCTGCCAACGGAGAGCGGACTGACGGGGTTGCTGACGCGCCACTGGGCACTGACCGTCCCTCCATCACTCTTGCGCGCAGTAAATTTCTGGGTCTTGCCGGCTTTGAGATTGATGAAAGACGGTTCGATGGTCACGCTTTCGGGGCTTGGCTTGATATTGCCCAGCACCAACAGATCATGAGGGGTATGCCGCCCGTTGTCGCTTTCTACAAAAAGATTTTCGCCGGGCAACAACAGGTTTTTGAGCACATCGAGCTGCACATCGTCGAGCAACTCGATCCAGTCTTTGTTCAATATCAGCGAAGCCGAGTACAAGGCGTTTCCAGCGGCCTGATCGTCCGGGACCAAGTAAGGGAAGTCACTGCCCTCAACAGGCATGGTGCCGTTTTCATCATTGACTTTCAGGCGAACGAACACCAGCACGGCGCCATCCTCTGGATTGTCGCTACCCGGCGCTTTCTGTGTACGAATGTGGAAATGAGTCGGGCTCAACGGGTTGTTTCCACTGAGATCAAATAGCCCAAGCTCAAAAATTCGCTGGTCTTCCGGCAGCAACGCCAAGCGGCTTTGAATGAAAGCCGCCACAACTTTCTGGACGCCTGGCAACCCTCCCAGGTTGCAGGACATCGAAGGGTCGCTTGCCACATCAATCGAAACCCGACCTCGTTTATCCACTTCTCCTACGATCTGGTTCAGGCTTACCTTCATCTGGATCTTGTAGCCCATGTCTTCGGTGATACTGAAGCCGGACAACAACCGTTGCGCAGCACCACCCACAGGACGACTGATGGCCGTGTAGGCCCCCGCGACAATGTTCATGGTCAATGTCACGAAGGACTGATTGAGCGATGCCGAAGCAAATGACAAGACAGGTTTGCCCAGGATCAAATTGTCCAGCTTCATGGACTCGGTTCGGTCATCCGTGAACACCTCACCGCTGATGGGCGGGATAAAACGCCCCTCTTGCAACCAGCCAAGGTATTGCTCTTGCAGCAGGCGGTTGAGCTGAGCCCGGCCGAACGCCACCACCGCTCCCCAGCCGTGTGTGATCGCTCCCCTTTTCATCCGGGTCAACAAACTTTCCAATGAATTAACGGACATGACTAATCTCCTTACTCTCAGTGAACAACCGATTACTCACCATTTGCACCCAGCATCCGGAGGGTTTCCGGCACGCTGAACAAGGGCAATAGCAGGATGATGTAACCGTCATCGGGGGCCCCCCCAGGGCGTGCAGGGGGCGCCAAGACAGTGATCGCCACGAATTTGTCCGGCCCCGCAGGGTTTACCGTGAGCAGCCCGGTCGTGGCATTGATTTCTGCTGATCCGCTACCCAGCAGCACCTGCCAAGACTCACCCCAATCACCTGGATCAATCGGGCCCTCCTCTCCCATGATTGCCAGTTGGATCTGGTGTTCCGGCAGCCCAGGTTTGTCAACGATCACCACGCTAAGGAGGGCCGGTCGATGCAGGACCAGGACCCGCGCGGTCTCACTCAGTTTTGTCCGTGGGTTATGGACAACGAGGGTGTCGACCGTGGGCGCGGTTCCGGCTTTTGGGGGGCCCGGCACGTAGCTGTGGTCCCCTCCATCGGCCGGGTTCGGCTTAACCACCGCACCCGACGAAGGGTCTTCAATGGTCCAGGTCAACTCCCCACCGTCCACGGCACCGGCTGAAACGTCCAAGGCCAACGGGTCACCAGCGGTAGCAATCTGGATCATCGGGTTGACGGTGATGCCTCGGCACATCACGGTGACCAATGCCGAACTGGTGTGGCCGCCTGCCGTGGCCGTGACCCTTGCCCGGACGAAGTTGCCTTCAAGCTGGGCGGCAGTCGGGGCGGTGTAACGTCCCGAAGAGGCATCGATGGAACCTACGGGAACGGTTTCGCCGAGGATGTTCTCGACTTTCCAGGACAGATCGCTGCGCGGCGGTTCGGTGGTGAACTGCAGGGTTTCGCTGTGGCCGATTACGGGCTCCAGCTGAGTGATGGCGAAGGCGGTTTGGGTGGGGCCAACGTGGCCGAAGAGGGCCAGGTCGGCGGGGTAATGAACGTCTTCAAATTTCACCGCGTTAGAGCCGCGAAACAAAAGACTGTTAAGTGTAAATACATTAATATTTTCGACGGCGCTTAAAAAGTCACCAATGCCTTCTTCGAAAAATTTGCTCAGCCAGCCCGTGTAGGCTTGTTCTACGGCCACCTTATGGGCCGGCGTCACGATACTGCTTTGATCAGTTACAGCAACCAAGACATCCTTATCTGCCTCGCGAATTACAAGTTCGCCCCCTGTATCAAGATCATACTCAAATCCATATACAAGACTCCATTTTCCAGACACAAAACCCGAGTTACCACCCGTCCATTTCAGGGGGTGAAACATTCGAACTTCTTTCCACTCCAACGAAAACGACCCTATTTGAGAAATATTCATCTCAAAATAGTCAAGTTCCGAACTAGTATGTACTGGCGCAACTATTTGCGGAGATACGTAGTCTATCCCGCCAGTGCTGAAACGCTGCTCTACGACCCGCTTCCTCTCGCCACTGCGGCCGATAATTTTGACTATTCTTTTTCGATCAGGAGAGCGTTCTATGTCGTACTTTATTTCGCTCACCCCACCTAGTTTTTGCAATGCAACAACAAACATCTTTTTGAAAAACAACTCATGCCCAAGCAATACCGTGGCCGAATAACCATCTGGAAGTAAGTATTTAAGGTCCGCATTATCAACCGGCACAGTACCGTTGGCATCGCCCTCCAAGGCAACAAATACCAGTACCGAGCCCTCCCCCTCATCCTCTCCCGCCAACAACCTGGCACCCGAGTCCTTTTTGTTATGGGTGCGAATAACAAATCTAGCGGGTTTCAAGAATTGATCCGGTTCGAATTTCAGTTCGTTCAGTACGAAGATCTTCTGGCCGTCCGGCAAACTACTGAAGATCTCCTGCATGCGCTGGCCAGCCACCTTGCGTAAATGTTCGGTCTGCACATAGGTCAATCGATAATTGGTCCCCTCGGAAATATCCAGTTCCACCCGCCCGGCAGACGTCACCGAGCCCTTTGCCTCCAGGAGGTTGATATCAAACTCTAACTGCGGCCCGTCCAGCACATCTTCATGGGCAATCCTGGTGACACTCCACTGCTGGCTGCCTGCCGGCTTATTGAACGTCAGGTGTGAGCCGCCGACCACTTGCATGGTCGCCTTGGCAGCTGACGAGTTCAGATTGGAATCCTTGAACGACAGGCGTGGCGCGTCCATTTGATAATTGTGCAAAAACTCTTTCTGCGTCGGCGTTGCATTATCCGTAATCTCATCGGTAATCGGCCTCAAATAATTACTGGCACTAAAACGCTCAATGTACTCCTGCAGTAACACCTTATTGGTTTCGCTGCGCCCATAGGCCATGACAGCCCCCCAATCGAGTGTCCGGGGTTGCACTTTCAGCCAATTCAACAAGCTTTCAACGTTATTGGTTTCCATGATAAATATCCTTTGGTTAATATTGGGTTCGTCGATTGGCAGCAGTGTTTGTCAAGGGACAAGCGTCGGCGTGCTATCCCTGAATTGGAAATAGGTCTCGCCACCATCAAAACTGACTTTTGCCTTTAATGTGAAAGTCTCATTGAGCTTGAGCGTACTGAGAAACGCCTTGGGCAACTTCGCCGTTATTTTTTTGTTCTGGAATTCAACCGCGGTAACGGGCAGTGCATTGCGCACAACAATCGATGTATTACCGCTCTGGGTTACACCTGTGACCTCCATGGTCAATAGTTGTCCCTGGGCCATGAATGGCCAGGCATCCTGGGGTGGCGAAGAGTGAAGTTCCAGATCCGCACCACCTAAAGGCACGGCGAACAACGACATTTTGTTGTCGACAATCTGTCGAGACGTGGTAAATGGATAGCGCGAGGCCAGTAATGGAGTGATGCGCAGATTAAAGTATCCAGAGTCTTCGCCAACTGCATCACCGGATGGGAACACATGGTAAAACACTGGAAAACGCGCCTGTTCAAGTGTCGACATGTTGGCGGCAATGGCGCTGGGCGGAATAAAGTACCTTTTATCGTTGCCTCCCACGGGCGTCAACGCGATGTGGCGCCCCCCATTCGGGTGCCCTTGCCAATGCATTTCTACCTTGCCCGAACCAACTTCTGCCGCGTCAGGAACGCTGACGTAGGCGCCACTTGTATTCGCTTGCAGGTGCCCGTTGTTTTCCCCCGCTTCGGCAGTAGCGCCCTCGACAATGGGCGCAGGAAGGTACAACGGTTTGCTGATATCCACTTGCAGTGGTTCAGCCGATAGTGCGGCGCCTTCGCGCGCAAACTGGAAGCCAATAGTCACCTGAGCGTTGCTATTGTCCGTCAGCCAACGGGGTTCGATCAGAAACTCGATGAGGCCGCTGTCCAGTGTGGAACGATCGACCCGCTGCGCCTTGGTGACACTTCTGGCCTTGTCGCTACCCTTCCAGTACACCACCCCCCAATCGCCATCCTGAATGCCGGCATATACAGGTTTGACCTGCAGCACGAGCCCGTCGGGATAATGACCAGGATTAATCGGGCCACCAGTGTAGTTCTTGATCGTGATAGCAGGGAGTGGAGGAGAAACCGGCGGTACTATTTGCAGGGTTTGCTGATCGGAGTCACTCGACAGACCCACTCCGTCTACATACTCGACGCGGTAGCTGATATCGGCATGTTCACCCGTAATACCAATGACCT
The DNA here is from genome assembly GCF_000967965.1 of Pseudomonas fluorescens. Classification (GTDB taxonomy): domain Bacteria; phylum Pseudomonadota; class Gammaproteobacteria; order Pseudomonadales; family Pseudomonadaceae; genus Aquipseudomonas; species Aquipseudomonas grandcourensis. The sequence continues at coordinate 1,692 of NZ_LACC01000070.1, read as the reverse complement.
CGACATACGGGACGGTGAATATCAGCGGCTGACCAAGATCCTCGGTTCTTATTACTTTGGTTTCTCGATACACAGGTTCCGGGCTGCCACCAAAATACCCTTGCCATTTAAAGATGACCGTATCTGCGACACTCATGGCCCGATACGGCGGGACCACGGCTGTGGCACCTGTTGAAGTTACCGCGTCGGGATCCAGTGCCAGATCATGGGATTGCTGTATCTGCGGAACAGGTAGGCGGGTGTTCTTGGCCACACGTTTGCCCAAATAGCAAAACTGGCGCAGGGACTCGGGCCCTCGAATCTCAGGGTTTTCAGGCTCACCCAAGGCGTATGAGTAAAACGCCCACCCCTGATCCATATTCTCGAACACCTTGTTCGGCACCGATACGGGCATGCCGAGTTCCGGTGTATAGCCTCCTCCCTCCGTCACGTTCACACGGGCACCGGCGCAGTCGGACACCTCACCGTTTGCACCACACCCTCGCCAGTTCGGCCACAGCACGTCGCCGATCTCGATACTGTCGTACTTGATATAAGTCAGTAGTGGGCCGGTGCCCAATTTGTCCAGATCAATCCAGTCGCCGGGCTGTAGATCCTTGATCACAGGACGCGGGTTAAAAGCCGCCATTTTTTGTACCTTGATTATATGAGTTCAATAAAAGACTGAACTTCACATTAACGCCAAAACCAGCGAACTGACCACTAACAGAACTGTTAGGTTGCCATTGCTGACTTTGACGATACACTTGCGCTTTTTACGTGCCGGCACCGTTTTTAACTTGGCATTCAGTTTGCCCAGGCAACCTGTTGATATCGCTATTTTTCGACGTTCAACCCTGCTCAGAAACCAGCACTTCATGGGCTGACGGGCGAGCCAACTCTCGAATGTACGCCACCTTCGAATACACAAACAACTAACAGAACTGCTAGGTTTCAGGTCGATCGTTCGATGATAACGTCAGGCTGAAATATCACACACGACGAGACCCCCCTCATGAAAAACATGAAAGCAGTTACTTTCGGGTTATTGCTGGCGAGCAGCCTTGTATATTCTGGCGCCGCCGTATCAGCAACAGGCACGGTCATACTCAGAGACAAGGATAATAAGATTTGTAGCTTGCCTGTGCCTGAGCCGGGCCAATCAAAAACTTATTCTTTTGTCAACGACCCCGTCCTATGTAAAGACTGGAACGACAAAGCCCGCACAGTCCAATTGGCGGAAGTACCTTCAGCCACCACAATTTTTATCACCAATAACAGAAACTGCTGGAACACATCCGGCGAAGGTCCATGGTTTATATTAAAAACAATCAAAAAACAAACTAGCACTTCAATTCAAGAAATCCAGTATCTGGCGACATTCACAGCGAAACAAATTGTTGAACCCGGCTTGCAAATGGTCGATTTAATGCCATCCGATGATGGCGACAACTTAGACAAAATCTCCTGTATCAGAATCATCACTTCAGCAGCACCACCACCTTCCTCAACGACAACACCTTGAAGATTCTAACCAAGTAAATAATTGAGGATCATTAAATGACCACTTCCAAAACCGTGCACTCCCAGGCCTTTGGCTTCATGAGCAGCCTGCAAGGCGGTGTCGACCCGCGCACCGGGCAATACACCGTCGCCATCGACTTCCCCGAGGTCAAGAGCAACTGGCTGGGCGGCCCGGCGTTTCCCGTGAGC
>NZ_LACC01000007.1:116248-116382 GCF_000967965.1 Pseudomonas fluorescens | reverse complement strand
TGCCTGGCGCACAAACAAAAAACCCCGGTCTTTCGACCAGGGTCTTTGCTATCGACTCGAAGTAACCAGTGGTTTCTTCGTAGCTCCAAGGCGTTCAGTGGGCCTCGGGGCAGATATGGCGCAGCGGACGGGAC
>NZ_LACC01000007.1:116062-116204 GCF_000967965.1 Pseudomonas fluorescens | reverse complement strand
ACCGACTGAACTACCGCTGCGTATCGCTTTGAGCTGACGCTCAATTAACTCGTCTGATTAAAAGCTCTGAGACTTTTCAATCTCTCTTTCAATCTCGAATCAGGGCGGACCTGACTCGGAAAATATGGCGCAGCGGACGGGA
>NZ_LACC01000007.1:70432-116017 GCF_000967965.1 Pseudomonas fluorescens | reverse complement strand
GACTGAACTACCGCTGCGCGTCGGTGGAGGCATTTCAGCCTACCTCTTGCTTTCGCAAGTCTCTCGGAAGTGGTGGGTGATGACGGGATCGAACCGCCGACATTCTGCTTGTAAGGCAGACGCTCTCCCAGCTGAGCTAATCACCCGTTTGCATCTCCGAGGCCGCGAAATTTACGCAGGTAGCGAACCTAAGTCAATAGCAGGATTGAAGTTTTTTTCAAAAACAGCTTTTAGCGGCAAGCTTCAAGCTTCGAGTAAAAGCAAATACGCATACAGCAGGCATACCACCGTCACGCTTTAACTTGCAGCTTGAAGCGTGAAGCTGCCGTTCACTGCTCATAGATCATCTTCTTGGTCATGCCGCCATCGACCACGAATTCCTGGCCGGTTACAAACCCGGCGTTTCTCGACAGCAGCCAGGCCACCATCGCCGCGACGTCCTCGACCGTCCCTACCCTGCCCGCCGGATGCTGGGCATGATCGGCCTCGCTCAATGGCTCGGCACGTCGCACCGAAGGATCGCGCGCGTCGATCCAGCCAGGGCTGACGGCATTGACCCGGATCTCCGGACCTAGACTGATGGCCAACGCATGCGTCAGGGCCAACAAACCGCCCTTGCTCGCCGCATAGGCCTCTGTGTCGGGTTCCGACTGCCCCGCGCGGGTCGAGACCAGATTGACGATGGCACCGCTGTGAGCGCGCAGGTACGGCGCACAGTGCTTGGCCAGCAACATCGGCCCACTGAGGTTCACCGCCAACACCCGATTCCAGTGAGCCAGGTCGAGGCTTTCCAGGGTGATGTTGTGCGGATCGGCAACCGCTGCGTTGCATACCAGCGCATCCAGGCGCCCGAACTGGCCGAGCACCTCGGCCACGCCCAGCGCGACTTGCCCCTCGTTGGAGACATCCATGGCGATGAACCAGGCGTTGTCGCCCAGCACTTTCGCCACTTTCGAACCGCGCTCCCGATTCAGGTCCGTCAACACGACTTGCCAGCCTTCGCTGATCAGCCAGGCCGAGATCCCCAGGCCGATGCCCCGCGCAGCTCCGGTCACCAGCGCTACGCGGCCATTTGAGCCAGTGGTCGGTGTAGACAACTCGATCACAACGCAGCCAGACCGCGTGCCAGATCGGCTTGCAAGTCCGCCACGTCCTCCAGGCCGACCGCTACGCGGATCAGGCTGTCACGAATGCCCGCCGCTTCCCGCTCCTGCGGCGCCAGGCGACCATGGGAGGTGGTGCTCGGATGGGTGATGGTGGTCTTGCTGTCGCCCAGGTTGGCGGTGATCGATATCAGGCGCGTGGCATCGATAAAGCGCCAGGCGCCCTCTTTGCCGCCCTTGACCTCAAAACTGACGACCGCACCGAAGCCCTTCTGCTGACGCAGCGCCAGCTCGTGCTGCGGATGGCTCTTGAGGCCGGCGTAGTGGACTTTCTCGATGCCTTCCTGCTGCTCCAGCCACTCGGCCAGTTGCTGGGCGTTGGCGCAATGGGCCTTCATCCGCAGGTTCAGGGTTTCCAAGCCTTTGAGGAAGATCCAGGCATTGAACGGGCTCAGGGTCGGACCGGCGGTACGCAGGAATCCAACCACTTCTTTCATCTGCTCGCTACGACCGGCGACCACGCCACCCATGCAACGACCCTGGCCGTCGATGAACTTGGTGGCCGAGTGCACGACGATGTCCGCGCCCATTTTCAGCGGCTGCTGCAAGGCCGGGGTGCAGAAGCAGTTGTCGACCACCAGCATCGCGCCTTTGGCGTGGGCGATTTTCGACAGCTCGGCGATGTCGACCAACTCGGCCAGCGGGTTGGACGGCGACTCGACAAACAGCAATTTGGTGTTGGCCTTGATTGCCGCATCCCAGCCGGACAAGTCCGCCAGGGCCACGTAATCGACTTCAATGCCAAAACGCTTGAAGTATTTCTCGAACAGGCTGATGGTCGAGCCGAACACGCTGCGCGACACCAGCACATGATCACCGGCGCTGCACAGGCTCATCACCACGGCCATGATCGCGGCCATGCCGGTGGCAGTCGCCACGGCTTGCTCAGCGCTTTCCAGGGCGGCAATGCGCTCTTCGAAGGCGCGTACGGTCGGGTTGGTGTAGCGCGAGTAAACGTTGCCCGGCACTTCGCCAGCGAAGCGCGCAGCGGCGTCGGCGGCGGTACGGAACACGTAGCTGGAAGTGAAGAACATCGGATCACCGTGTTCGCCTTCCGGCGTGCGGTGCTGACCGGCGCGTACGGCCAGGGTATCGAACGCTACGCCTTCTAGGTCGCTGTCCAGCCGACCGGCATCCCAATCCTGACTCATGCTGTCACTCCTTTCCCTATTCTCGTAAATTAAAAGCCAGATACAAAACCGGCCCCTCAGGGCCGGTAATTACTCAGTTGTTGTACAGATCGATGATCGCACTGACTGCCTGCGTCTTGACCTTGGAGGCATCGTTGCGCGCCTGCTCGATCTTGTTCAGGTAAGCCTCGTCGACGTCGCCGGTGACGTACTGGCCGTCGAACACCGCGCAATCGAACTTTTCGATCTTGATCTTGCCGCCACCGACCGCTTCGATCAAGTCAGGCAGGTCCTGATAGATCAGCCAGTCGGCGCCGATCAGGTCAGCCACGTCCTGGGTCGAACGGTTGTGGGCGATCAGCTCGTGAGCGCTCGGCATGTCGATGCCGTAGACGTTCGGGTAGCGAACCGCTGGTGCCGCGGAGCAGAAGTAGACGTTCTTGGCGCCGGCTTCGCGGGCCATCTGGATGATCTGCTTGCACGTGGTGCCGCGAACGATGGAGTCGTCCACCAGCATCACGTTCTTGCCGCGGAATTCCAGTTCGATGGCGTTGAGCTTCTGGCGTACGGATTTTTTCCGCGCGGCCTGGCCCGGCATGATGAAGGTCCGGCCGATGTAGCGGTTCTTCACGAAGCCTTCGCGGAACTTCACGCCCAGGTGGTTCGCCAGTTCCAGCGCAGCGGTGCGGCTGGTGTCCGGAATCGGGATAACCACGTCGATGTCGTGATCCGGACGCTCGCGCAGAATCTTCTCGGCCAGTTTCTCACCCATGCGCAGGCGGGCCTTGTAGACCGACACGCCGTCGATGATCGAATCCGGACGCGCCAGGTAGACGTGTTCGAAGATGCACGGTGTCAGGGACGGGTTGGTCGCGCACTGACGGGTGTACAGCTTGCCCTCTTCAGTGATGTAGACCGCTTCGCCCGGCGCCAGGTCGCGAATCAGGGTGAAGCCGAGCACGTCCAGGGAAACGCTTTCCGAGGCGATCATGTACTCGACGCCTTCGTCGGTGTGACGCTGGCCGAAGACGATCGGACGGATACCGTGCGGGTCGCGGAAGCCGACGATGCCGTAGCCGGTGATCATCGCCACGACGGCATAACCACCGACGCAACGGTTGTGCACGTCGGTGACGGCGGCGAAAACGTCTTCTTCGGTCGGCTGCAACTTGCCGCGCTGGGCCAGTTCGTGCGCGAACACGTTGAGCAGCACTTCCGAATCGGAGTTGGTGTTGACGTGGCGCAGGTCAGATTCGTAAATCTCCTTGGCCAGTTGTTCAACGTTGGTCAGGTTACCGTTGTGCGCCAAGGTGATGCCGTAAGGCGAGTTGACGTAAAACGGTTGAGCCTCGGCCGACGTCGAGCTGCCCGCGGTTGGATAACGCACATGGCCAATACCCATGTGACCGACCAGGCGCTGCATGTGACGCTGATGGAACACGTCACGTACCAGGCCGTTGTCCTTGCGCAGGAATAACCGGCCATCATGGCTGGTCACGATACCGGCAGCGTCCTGGCCGCGGTGCTGGAGGACGGTTAGCGCGTCATACAGCGCCTGATTGACGTTCGACTTACCGACGATACCGACGATGCCACACATGCGACGCAACCCCTACTTAATGGATCTGAACTGAGCACTACTCACTGAGGCGTTTTGGCCATCGGCAAGAGTTGCTCCTTGAACGGAATATCAGCGGGTACGCTGATTCCGCTGGCAAGCCACTGACTGCTCCACCCGAGGATCAGGTTTTTGGACCAGTCTGCAACCAATAGAAATTTTGGCACGAGCTGTGACTCTTTCCACCACCCGTCCTGCTGTACCGGCCCCAGGCTCAACAGCCCGACGGCGATGACCACCAGCAACCCGCCACGCGCGGCGCCGAAGGCCATTCCGAGGAATCGGTCGGTCCCGGAGAGCCCGGTGACACGAACCAGTTCGCCGATAAGATAATTGATCATTGCGCCTACGATTAAAGTGGCGACAAACATGATGGCACAGCCCGTGATTATACGTGCCGAAGGCGTTTGAATGTACCCGCCGAGGTACTCGGACAGTGAGCCACCGAACATCCAGGCTACGACTCCTGCGATGATCCAGGTCAGCAGCGACAGTGCTTCTTTGACGAAGCCGCGGCTCAGACTGATCAATGCGGAGATGGCGACGATTGCTACGATCGCCCAGTCAACCCAGGTAAATGGCACAGTGCAGCCTACAGACGGATAAGGCGGCGCATTTTAGCAGAGCCCATGCTTATCGGTAAGCTGCGATTGTCAGTGCATTTCATATCGAGGCGATAGTTTTAGCCACGTTCCGGCTGAAAGCGCACCACAAACCCCTTGAGGTTCTGCTGGCGGTTCAGCAAGTCACGCAGCCGGTCGGCTTCAGCGCGCTCGATCAACGGCCCGACAAACACCCGGTTTTTGCCGTCGGCGGTACGGATGTAGGCGTTGTAGCCCTGGCTGCGCAGGGTTTTCTGAAGCTTTTCCGCGCTTTCACGGCTCGACAGGCTGGCCAGCTGCACCGACCAGCTGACAGACAAACCATTGGCATCGACACGGCTTTGCGTGGTGTCCGGCTTGCCCGGTGCCGCGGTGATCGGCTGGGCAGGCGCCGTTGCAGGTTTAGCCGCCAAAGCCGGGACCGGCGCAGGTGCAGCCGGCTTGGCTGCTGGCGCTGGAGCAACGGGTGCAACTGGTGCAGTTGGCACCGCCGATTCCTGCTGGGCGATTTCGTCATCGCTCGGCACAGGTTCCTGAGGCAGCGTTTGTGGTTCAGGCACCACCACCGGCTCGACCTGTACCTGGGGCATCGCTGGCGCCTGCGGAGCCGCAGGCGCTTCGACCGTCACCTGGCGCTGTTCGTCCTGGCGGGAAAACAGCATCGGCAGAAAAATCACCGCCAGCGCGACCAATACCAGGGCGCCAACCATGCGCTGTTTGTATGCCTTATCCAGCAATGCCATTTGCCGCTTCCTCCGTGGAGCGCCGGGCCAGCCATTCAAGGGCCTCGGCGACACAATAAAATGATCCGAACAACAGGATTTCGTCGTCGTTCGAGGCCTGCGCGCATTGCCCTTCCAGGGCGGCCGCTACGCTGCCGTATGATGTAACCGACGCACCAAGACCTTGCAACGCATCGTGCAAATCCGCAACCGGACGCGCCCGAGGCGAATCCAGGGGTGCAACGGCCCAGTGCTGGACACTAGCATTCAATTCGCCGACAACACCACCCAGGTCTTTGTCCGACAGCAGCCCGAACACCGCCAGACGCTTGCCGACCGGCGGGCGACTGGCCAGGCGACGAGCCAGATACTCCGCCGCATGGGGGTTGTGCCCCACATCCAGCAATAGATTCAAGCGCTTGCCTTGCCACTCGAACTCACGGCGATCCAGACGACCGACCACCTTCGTTGCCCGCAGCGCCTCGATAATCTGCGCATCCACCCAAGGCAAGCCGAGCAGCAGGTACGCCTGCAACGCCAGCGCAGCGTTTTCCATCGGCAGATCGAGCAGTGGGAGGTCGCGCAGTTCAATCGCGCGCCCTTGCCTATCGACACCGCGCCATTGCCAGTTGTGATCGGTCACACCGAGGTCAAAATCGCGCCCACGCAGGAAAAACGGGCAATTGAGCTCGCGCGCCTTGTCCAGCAGAGGTTGTGGAGGATTCAGATCGCCACAGAGCGCAGGCGCGCCCTTACGGAAAATACCGGCCTTCTCGAAGGCCACGGACTCTCGGGTATCACCCAGGTAATCCGCATGATCGACGCCGATGCTGGTGACCAGCGCCATGTCGGCGTCCACCACATTGACCGTATCCAGACGACCGCCCAGACCGACTTCCAGCACCACCGCATCGAGCCCGGAGCGCTGGAACAGCCAGAATGCCGCCAGGGTGCCCATTTCGAAGTACGTCAGGGAAGTGTCGCCGCGCCCGGCCTCTACCGCGGCAAAGGCCTCGCACAGCTCGGCATCCGTGGCTTCGACACCATCGACCGTTACCCGCTCGTTGTAACGCAGCAGGTGCGGGGAGTTGTAAACCCCCACTTTCAAGCCCTGGGCCCGCAGCAAGGACGCCACGAACGCACAGGTGGAACCCTTGCCGTTGGTCCCGGTGACCGTGATCACCCGAGGCGCCGGCTTGCCCAGTCCCATGCGGGACGCTACCTGCTGCGACCGCTCCAGGCCCATGTCGATGGCCGAAGGGTGCAACTGCTCAAGGTAGGCGAGCCATTCGCCAAGGGTACGTTGGGTCATAGGCTGGCAGGTACCGGTGGAACCACGATCGGCTCGATAGGTGCAGCCACGAACTTCGGCGTCGGCTGGCCCATCATTTGCGCCAGCAGGTTGCCCAGGCGCGGACGCAGTTCCTGACGATCGATGATCATGTCGATGGCGCCGTGCTCCAACAGGAACTCGCTGCGCTGGAAACCTTCCGGCAGTTTTTCACGCACGGTCTGCTCGATCACGCGCGGACCGGCAAAACCGATCAACGCCTTCGGCTCGCCGACAATCACGTCGCCCAGCATCGCCAGACTGGCGGAAACGCCGCCGTAGACCGGATCGGTCAACACGGAGATGAACGGGATGCCTTCTTCACGCAGACGAGCCAGCACCGCAGAGGTCTTGGCCATTTGCATCAGGGAAATCAGCGCTTCCTGCATCCGCGCACCGCCGGAAGCGGCGAAGCAGATCATCGGGCAACGTTTTTCCAGGGCGTAGTTGGCGGCGCGAACGAAACGCTCACCGACGATGGCGCCCATCGAACCGCCCATGAAGGAAAACTCAAACGCCGAAACCACCACCGGCATGCCCAGCAAAGTACCGCTCATGGAAACCAGCGCGTCTTTTTCGCCGGTCTGCTTTTGTGCAGCGGTCAGGCGGTCCTTGTACTTCTTGCCGTCGCGGAACTTCAGACGGTCAACCGGCTCCAGGTCCGCACCCAGCTCGGCACGGCCTTCAACATCGAGGAAGATGTCGATACGGGCACGGGCGCCGATACGCATGTGATGGTTGCACTTGGGGCAAACGTCCAGGGTCTTTTCCAGCTCCGGACGATACAGCACAGCCTCGCAAGACGGGCATTTGTGCCAAAGACCTTCAGGCACCGAGCTCTTCTTGACCTCGGAACGCATGATCGAAGGGATCAGTTTGTCTACTAACCAGTTGCTCATGCTTTCTTTCTCCAGTACCGGCGGCCCGAACGCTCTGGTTCGCGGCCCCGTGTATGCCCTAGCGCTAAATTCATGTGTGCGAAGAGGGTTGATGGACTGCCACGGTCAGCGCGAAACATGACCTGCGTGCAACCACAAACCCTCGGATCTGCCTGCTGTGTGCAGTGCATCCGCTTTGTACAGTGCAGTGGACGGCGGCAGTCTGCCAGCCGTCACATCAACAGGTGCTACCGCGTACCGCTTTGATAAATGCCTGAACCTTGGCGTGATCCTTGATGCCCTTGCTCGCCTCTACCCCGCCGCTGACATCCACGGCATAAGGCCGAACGCGGGCTATCGCTTCGGCGACGTTTTCCGGCGTCAGACCGCCCGCCAGAATGATCGGCTTGCTCAAGCCTTGCGGTATCAATGACCAGTCAAATGCCTCCCCGGTTCCTCCGGGAACGCCTTCGACATAGGTATCGAGCAGGATTGCGCTGGCACTGGCATAAGCATCGCAAGCCGCGGCGATGTCATCTCCCGCCTTGACCCGCAGCGCCTTGATGTACGGACGGTGCCAGCCTTCGCACTCGGCCGCGCTTTCATCGCCGTGAAATTGCAGCAAGTCCAGGGGTACCGCGTCGAGCAGCTCACCTAACTCGCAACGGCTCGCATTGACGAACAGTCCCACGGTGGTCACGAATGGCGGCAGCGCCTTGATGATCGAGCGCGCCTGCTGGAACGTCACCGCACGGGGGCTTTTGGCGTAGAACACGAATCCGATGGCATCCGCCCCGGCCTCGATGGCTGCCAACGCATCCTCTATGCGGGTAATCCCACAGATCTTGCTGCGAACGGCTGACATGTCGACACAACTCCAAGACAAATCCGGGAAAGTCCCGGATGGTAACAAAAGCATTCGAGGGCGTCAGCCGCCAAGTTCCGAGAAGCCGGTCAGGAAGTGTGGACCGATGTAACGCTCGGGCAATTGGAACTCGTCACGGTACTCGACCTGAACCAGATACAAACCGAAGGGATGCGCGGTCACGCCACCGGTGCGTCGAATCCGGCTCTCCAGCACGTCTTTCATCCACTCCACCGGACGCTCTCCGGCACCAATGGTCATCAGCACACCAGCAATGTTGCGCACCATGTGATGCAGGAAGGCGCTGGCGCGAATATCCAGCACGATCATCTTGCCGTGACGGGTGACGCGCAGGTGATGCAGCTCCTTGATCGGCGACTTGGCCTGGCACTGGCCGGCGCGAAAAGCACTGAAATCATGGGTACCGAGCAGGTATTGAGCGGCCTCGGCCATGCGCTCGACGTCCAGCGGACGGTGGTTCCAGGTCACTTCTTCGTTCAGGTGCGCCGGGCGAATCTGATCGTTGTAGATCACGTAGCGATAACGCCGGGCAATGGCCTTGAACCGCGCATGAAAATGCGCCGGCATGACCTTGGCCCAACTGACACTGACGTCGTGGGGCAAGTTGATGTTGGCGCCCATGGTCCAGGCCTTCATCGAACGCTCGACCTGGGTGTCGAAATGCACCACCTGTCCGCAGGCATGCACCCCGGCGTCGGTACGCCCGGCGCACATCAGCGAAACGGGTGAGTCGGCGACTTTGGACAAGGCGTTTTCGAGGGTTTCCTGCACGGTAAGCACCCCGGACGCCTGGCGCTGCCAGCCGCGGTAGCGCGAGCCTTTGTATTCGACGCCCAGCGCGATCCGGAAAAAGCCGTCGGCTGCCATTTCGGCGGCCGGGTTATCTATATTTGCCAAGGAGGGACAGCCTGATGATGTACCAAAGGCCGGTATTATAAGGCCGCCGGGCGGGGATGCCAGAGGGATCTCCACTGACTGTTCCGGCCTCATCGCGGGCAAGCCCGCTCCCACAGGGTTCTGTGGCGCTCGCAAAGTCTGCGAAGGGGCCACTGCAGACGACATCAACTCATCGACCAAACAAAAACGGCAGCCTCAATAGGCTGCCGCTTTTTTACAATCTACCGATCACTCAAGCCAGGCGCGAAAGCATTTCCTCGGCTTCACTCTTCTGCTCGGCACTGCCTTCGCTTACCACCTCATTGAGGATGTCACGAGCACCGTCGCTGTCGCCCATGTCGATATAGGCCTGAGCCAGATCGAGCTTGGTAGCGGCTTCGTCAGTGCCCGAGAGGAAGTCGAAGTCATCATCGCTATCCAGCGCGGCATCAGCTTCGGTAAAGGTCGGCTCGCCGATGCTGTTGGACAGGCTCTCCAGTTCGGCGTTGACATCATCCAGCTCGGCCGCGAACGCATCCGGTGCGCCCATTTCGTCGGCCAGCGACAGATCGAAATCGGCCGGCAATTCCAGGTCATCCAGCGCGACCTCAGGAACAGCTGGGGTTTCGGCAACCGGGAAATCCTTCACGCCCTCATCCAGATCCAGCAGGAAATCGTCTTCAGCCAACATTGCCGGTGACGGTTGCGCACCGAGATCCAGGTCAAGGTCGAAGTCCGACAGATCGTCGAGGCTTTCCTTGATTTCATTCTGCTGCTGCAACACCGACTCAAAACTCAGATCGTCGTCCAGCGGGAACTCTTCCAGGTCTGCCAGCGCCGCCACTTCAGGTTCCGGTGCAGGGACAGGCGCAGGCGCCACAGGTGTAATCGCGTCCAGATCATCCAGGCTCAGGTCGAAGGCGCTGTCGAGGTCATCCTCGAACGGCATTGGCTCTGGCTCTGGCGCCGGCGCTTGCGGCTCATCGAGCAACAGGTCCTTGACGTACTGTGCGTCCAGCTCGGCAGCAACAGCGGCTGCGGCGATGCCACCGGCAGCCACCAGTGCCATGGCCGGGAAGCGGCTTTTGAGCTTTTCAACCTGGGCGAAGTTGTCGCCATTGGCCACCAACTGACGCTCCTGGCCGACGAACGCATCGCGGTCGCCTTGCTGGCCGTAGACTTCCATCAGTTTCAAGCGCAAGTCGCTGCGCTTGGGCTCTTGCTTGACGCCGTCCTCCAGCAACGCGGCAGCCTGGTTCAGGCGACCGGCATTGATGTGCGCTTGAGCCTGGCCCAGCACGTCGTCGGAACGCTCGGCAGCGGGCGCCACCAATGGCGCGGCGATCGGCGTGGTCATCACCACCGGAGCAACCACCGGCGCTGGCGCGGGAGCAGGCGCCGGGGCATTCGCCAGCTTCACGCTCGGCGGCGGAACTTCCAGGCCATCGAAGCTGCTTTCCGGCAAGTCGAGATCGGCCGAGAACGGCTGCTCCTCGGCCAGGGCACGGGCCATGCGCAGATGCTTCTCGGCTTCTTGCTGGGCTTTGCGGCGACGGGCCAGCAACAGCAGCAAGAGCAGCAGAATTACCGCACCGCCACCCACCAGACCCAGCAGCACCGGATTGGTCAGCAATTCATTGAATTTCTGATCGTCGGATGCCGCTGGTGTCGCTTCAACGGGCTTCTCGGCCACCGCCGGAGTTGCCTCGGAGGCAGGCGCAGCGGCAACCGGTGCAGGCGCTGCGGCCGGGTTGGCAGCCAGCTCGGCCGACATTGCCGGTGCTGTCGCAGCCGCTGGTGCAGCCGCAGAACCCTCGGTTTGCAACTTGGCCAGTTGATTGTTCTTCAGCTCGATCAGGCGCTGCAGCTTGTCCACCTGACTTTGCAGGTCGGCCATGCGGCTTTTCAGTTCGGCGTTATCACGACGACTGGTGTCGAGGCTTTCCTGGGTCACCGCCAGCTTGTTGCTGAGGGCCTTGGCATCTCCGGCAGCCCCTTTGCCAGGGTTCTTGCCGGATTCGGCAGACACCAGGCTCAGTTTGTCGGTGGCCGCTTGCGCCGGAGCAACATCGGTGCGAGCGCGATTGGTGGCGTCAAGCTGTTGCTGCCCTGCCCCGGGTTTCGCCACATAACGGCGACCCTGGCGCCAGGCCTTGTTCTGTGCGGCCACTTCGGCAATGGCCTTGGTTTGCGGCAGGCCGGTGCTCTGTGCCTGATCCGGCATGCGCAGCACCTGGCCGGTTTTCAGGCGGTTGATGTTGCCATCAATGAAGGCGTCCGGGTTCAGCGCCTGGATAGCCAGCATGGTTTGCTGGATCGAACCGCCATTACGTGCCTTCGCGGCGATTTCCCACAGGGTATCGCGCGGCGTGGTGGTGTATTGGGACGGCTTGGTCGCACCAGTGACGGGCGCGGCAACCGTTGACGTCGGTTGCGCAGCCGCTTCAGCGGTTTGCGGCGAGAATTTGGACGGATCGAGCAGCACACTGTAGTCGCGCAGCAAACGGCCGTTCGGCCACATGACCTGAACCAGGAATTTCACCATGGGTTCGGAGAGTGGCTTGCTGGAGGTCACGCGCAGGATGCTTTTGCCGCTGGCGTTGAGCACCGGGGTGAAGGTCAAGTCGTTGAGAAACGCCTGGCGGTCGACACCGGCCTTGGCGAAATCGTCTGGTGAGGCCAGGCTCGGCACCACTTCGGCGGCGGTGAGATCCTTGACATCGAGCAGCTCGATTTCCGCCACCAACGGCTGGTTGAGCGTCGATTTCAGGGTCAACTCCCCGAGCCCGAGGGCATGCGCCATACCGGAGGACAGCGCCGAGGCGGCCGCTATTGCTAACACCAGTTTGCGAACTTGAACCATTAGCTCATCCTTAGTTTGAACATTCCTCGGCCAGCGAGAAGGTATTGATAGCCGCTGCCGTAAGGCATTGCGCGCAACGGCGAGGGTCGTCGCGCGCGGTCATTTCATTGATGCCCGGCAAAGCCCCGCAGAGTGGCTCGCCTTCAGCACCCCGGCAAGCATAGGCTCGCGGGGAATCATTCGACAAATTGTTGCAAAGTATCTTTTACAGCAGGTCTTTTATCAACAACTCGGCCAACTGCACAGCGTTGAGCGCCGCGCCTTTGCGTACGTTATCTGACGTCAGCCACAGATTAAGTTCCGACGGGTCGTCAATACCCAGGCGAACCCGACCGACGTAGACCACATCCTGACCTACCGCATCGCCCACCGGAGTCGGGTAATCGCCGGCTTCCACCAGCTCGATGCCGGGTGCGTCTTCCAGGGCCGCATTGATCTTCGCCAGGTCGATCTCACTCGCGGACTGCAGGGTCACGCTATAGCTATCGCCAAAAAACACCGGGGCTTGAATGCAAGTGACAGAAATCTTCAATGAAGGCAGCGCCATGACCTGACGCAGCTCACGCACCAGGCGTTTTTCCAGCAACGTATGACCTTGCTCATCCGGCTTGCCGACCTGGGCCAACAGGTTGAAGGCCATCTGCCGATCAAAGAATTTCGGCTCCAGCGGACGCACATTCAGCAGCTCGGCGGTCTGCCGGGCGAGCTCGCTCACGGCTTCGCGGCCCTGGGCCGATACCGCAAGGCTGGCGGTCAGGCTGATGCGCTGCAAATCAAGCAAACCCATCAGGGGCGCGAGCACCACTGCCAGGGTGGTGGCCGACGGGCTTGGGCTGCTGACCTGAAACGGCTTTTTCAAGCCGGCCAACACCTGGGCGTTGGCCTCGGGCACGACCTGCGGCGCCTTTTCGGCCGGCAGGGCACCGGAGAGATCGATCACCGAGCAACCGGCATCGGTCGCGCGGGAAGCGTAACTCAACGAGACCGCCGGGCCGGCGGCAAAGAATGCTAATTGCACCTTGCTGAAGTCGAACTCATCGACTTCCCGCACCCGCACGTTCTTGCCGCGAAACGGAACCGAACTGCCGGCCGATTCGCTGCTGGCCAACAGGTGAAGAGTGCCGATCGGGAAATCGCGTTCTTCGAGAATCTGCACGAGTGTTTCGCCGACAGTACCGGTGGCGCCGATCACGGCAATATCAATGGTCTGGCTCATGGGTTTTACCTCTGGCGAAACGGGGGGAGCGGCACTTTACCGGGTGGGTGAGATACAGGCAATTCTGCCGGGTCTTGCGGTGACCGCGAAGAGGCCGGTATGGGCAACCAATAAACTTCAGACTGTCAGGGATAAAAAAACCCGCGCCTCTTTCAAGGCGCGGGTTCTTTCATTGCATCAACCGATCAACGCTCAAGCAGGATCCGCAGCATGCGACGTAGTGGTTCGGCCGCGCCCCACAGCAACTGGTCGCCGACGGTAAACGCGCCGATAAATTGCGAACCCATGTTCAGCTTGCGCAGACGGCCAACCGGAATGTTCAGGGTGCCGGTGACCTTGTTCGGGCTCAGCTCCTGAATGCTGGTTTCACGGCTATTCGGCACCAGCTTGACCCAAGGGTTGTGCTGACTGATCAGCCCTTCGATATCAGCGATCGGTACGTCTTTGTTCAGCTTGATGGTCAATGCCTGGCTGTGGCAGCGCATGGCGCCGATGCGCACGCAGATGCCATCGACAGGGATCGGGCTCTTGAAGCGACCGAGGATCTTGTTGGTCTCGGCCTGGGCCTTCCACTCTTCACGGCTCTGACCGTTCGGCAGTTCCTTGTCGATCCACGGGATCAGGCTGCCGGCCAGCGGTACGCCGAAGTTTTCGGTCGGGTACGCGTCGCTGCGCATGGCTTCGGCCACACGACGGTCGATGTCGAGGATCGCGCTGGCCGGATCGACCAGTTGATCTGCAACAGCGGCGTGGGTCGCGCCCATTTGCTTGATCAGTTCACGCATGTTCTGCGCGCCGGCACCGGAGGCCGCCTGATAGGTCATGGCGCTCATCCACTCCACCAGGCCAGCCTCGAACAGGCCACCTAGGCCCATCAGCATCAGGCTGACGGTGCAGTTGCCGCCGATGTAGTTCTTGGTGCCCGCATCCAGCTGCTGGTCGATCACCTTGCGGTTGACCGGATCCAGAACGATCACCGCGTCATCCTGCATGCGCAGGCTGGAAGCGGCGTCGATCCAGTAACCCTGCCAGCCGGCTTCACGCAGCTTGGGGAAGACTTCGCTGGTGTAGTCGCCACCCTGGCAGGTCAGAATCACGTCGAGGGTTTTCAGCTCTTCAATGCTGTAAGCGTCCTTGAGCGGAGCAATGTCCTTGCCCACGGACGGGCCTTGGCCACCGACATTGGAAGTGGTGAAAAACACCGGCTCGATAAGATCGAAATCCTGCTCTTCCAGCATCCGCTGCATGAGCACGGAACCGACCATGCCGCGCCAACCGATCAGACCTACACGTTTCATCGCAACTACACCTTCTTGAAATGTGGGCCGCTACCTTGTCTTGAATTTGGCAGCGGGCCCGAGAGATTACAGATTCCGCAGCGCGGCGACTACTGCGTCACCCATTTCCTGCGTACCGACTTTAGTGCAACCGGCCGACCAGATGTCACCGGTGCGCAAGCCCTGATCCAGCACCAGGCTGACGGCTTTCTCGATGGCATCGGCCGCGGCCTGCTGGTTGAAGCTGTAGCGCAGCATCATCGACACCGACAAAATGGTCGCCAACGGGTTGGCAATGCCCTTGCCCGCGATGTCCGGAGCCGAACCGTGGCACGGCTCGTACATGCCCTTGTTGTTGGTGTCCAGGGACGCCGACGGCAGCATGCCGATGGAACCGGTGAGCATCGAGGCCTGGTCGGACAGGATGTCGCCGAACATGTTGTCGGTGACGATCACGTCGAACTGCTTCGGTGCGCGCACCAGTTGCATCGCGGCGTTGTCGACGTACATGTGGCTCAGTTCGACTTCAGGATAATCCTTGGCCACTTGTTCGACCACTTCACGCCACAGTTGGCTGGAGGCCAGTACGTTGGCCTTGTCCACTGAGCACAGCTTCTTGCCACGGACCATGGCCATGTCGAAACCGACACGGGCGATGCGGCGGATTTCGCTTTCGCTGTACGGCAGGGTGTCGTAGGACTGACGCTCGCCGTTTTCCAGAGTGCGGGTGCCGCGTGGCGCGCCGAAGTAGATGCCGCCGGTCAGTTCGCGAACGATCAGGATGTCCAGCCCGGAAACGATTTCCGGCTTCAGGCTGGAAGCCTCGGCCAGCTGCGGGTACAGGATCGCCGGACGCAGGTTGCCGAACAGGCCCAGTTGCGCACGGATCTTCAGCAGGCCACGCTCAGGGCGGATGTCACGTTCGATGGCATCCCATTTCGGACCGCCAACGGCGCCCAGCAACACGGCGTCGGCCGCGCGGGCACGTTCCAGGGTCTCGTCGGCCAACGGCACGCCGTGCTTGTCGATGGCTGCACCACCGATCACGTCGTGGCTCAGCTCGAAACCCAGGGAGAACTTGTCGCTGGCCAATTCCAGCACCTTGACCGCTTCGGCCATGATTTCCGGGCCAATACCGTCACCTGGGAGAATCAGAATCTGCTTGCTCATGCTTTCCTCATGTCATCAGTCGGTGCGCCCTTGGACGCACCCGGAAAAATTCTATCGCTCAGCCATCAGCACCAGTACATCGGTGCTGAACGAACCATCGGCCTCAATCTCAAAATATTCGCGTACTTCATTGCCCATCGACTGCTGCAACTCGCGGATCGCCGCGCGCATCACTTCAGGCGTGCGCATGCGCTCGACCCAGCTGTTGTACTCCAGGCGCAGGCGCTGACGAGTGGTACTGCGGGTGTGCAGCCCCGCCTCGCTGACCTGGCGCAACCACTCGCCGGCGGAATAATCGCGCACATGGCTGGTGTCGCGCAGCACTTCGACGCTTTGCAGGTAAGTGTCGAACAGCGGGCTACCCGGTGACAACACGTCGACGAACGCCGCCACACCGCCCGGCTTAAGGACTCGACGCACCTCACGCAGGGCCACGCCCAGATCACTCCAATGGTGCGCCGAATAGCGGCTGAAGACGAAATCGAATTCGCCATCAGCGAACGGCAGGCGCTCAGCGGCACCGTTGACCGTGGTCACGTTGCTCAAGCCACGATCGGCAGCGGCAGCGGTCACCACGTCGAGCATTTGCTGCGACAGGTCGTAGGCCACCACTTCTTTCACCAAAGAGGCTACGTGAAAACTCACGTGACCGGCACCGCAACCCAGGTCCAGGACCCGGGCATCACCCCGCCCTGCCAGCTCGGCCTGTAGCAGCGCGAATTCAGTGCCTTGAGCGTGTACGGCGCTGCTCAGGTAGGCCGAGGCCTGTTCACCGAATTGTTTCTGGACTACCTGGCTGTGTCGGGCGGTGCTGGTCATGGGGACTTCCTTTTGGGGGTGAGTCTTGGGGTGTCTGTTCTGGCCTCATCGCGAGCAAGCTCGCTCCCACAGGTTTTGTTTACGCCGCAAATCCAATGTGGGAGCGAGCCTGCTCGCGATGGCGTCATTACGCCTTACGCAAAATCAAGCGTCGCGAAACAACCAAGGCTGGCTCGCACGATGCTTGGCTTCAAACGTCGCAATCGCATCGCCGTCCTGCAAGGTCAGGCCGATATCGTCCAGGCCGTTGAGCAGGCAGTGTTTGCGGAAGGCATCGATTTCGAAGCTCAACACCTTGCCGTCAGGGCGGGTCACGGTCTGGGCTTGCAGATCGACCTGCAACTGGTAGCCCGGATTGGCCTCGACCTGCTGGAACAGTTCGTCGACTTCGGCATCACTCAAGATGATCGGCAGCAAGCCGTTCTTGAAGCTGTTGTTGAAGAAGATGTCGGCATAGCTCGGCGCGATGATGCTGCGGAAACCGTATTCTTCCAGGGCCCACGGCGCGTGTTCACGGCTGGAGCCGCAACCGAAGTTCTCACGGGCCAGCAACACGCTGGCGCCCTGGTAACGTTCAGCGTTGAGGACGAAGTCCTTGTTCAGCGGACGCTTTGAGTTGTCCTGGTAAGGTTGGCCCACATCCAGGTAGCGCCATTCATCGAACAGGTTCGGGCCAAAGCCCGTGCGTTTGATCGACTTCAGGAATTGTTTCGGAATGATCTGATCGGTGTCGACGTTGGCACGATCCAAAGGCACGACAAGTCCAGTGTGCTGGGTAAAAGCTTTCATGCTGCGCTCCTTTAGATCAATTCACGGACGTCGATGAAACGACCGTTCACAGCGGCGGCGGCGGCCATGGCCGGGCTGACGAGGTGGGTACGACCACCGGCGCCCTGACGGCCTTCGAAGTTACGGTTGGAGGTCGAGGCGCAATGCTCGCCGGACTCCAAGCGGTCCGGGTTCATCGCCAGGCACATCGAGCAACCCGGCTCGCGCCATTCGAAACCGGCCTCGAGGAAAATCTTGTCCAGGCCTTCCGATTCAGCCTGGGCTTTGACCAGACCCGAGCCCGGCACCACGATGGCCTGCTTGATGGTCGAGGCCACTTTACGGCCCTTGGCGATTACCGCCGCAGCGCGCAAGTCTTCGATCCGCGAGTTGGTGCAGGAACCGATGAACACGCGGTCGAGCTGAATGTCGGTGATCGCCTGGTTGGCGGTCAAACCCATGTATTTCAAGGCGCGCTCGATGGAGCCGCGCTTGACCAGGTCCATTTCCTTCGCAGGATCCGGCACGTTCTGGTCCACCGCCAACACCATCTCAGGCGAAGTGCCCCAGCTGACTTGCGGCTTGATCTGGGTGGCGTCGAGTTCGACAACAGTATCGAACTTGGCGTCGGCATCAGACACCAGGTCTTTCCAGGCTTCGACGGCCAGGTCCCATTCCGCGCCTTTCGGAGCAAATGGACGGCCCTTGACGTAAGCCACGGTCTTTTCGTCCGCGGCCACCAGGCCTACGCGAGCGCCGGCCTCGATGGACATGTTGCAGATGGTCATGCGGCCTTCGACGGACAGGTCGCGAATCGCGCTGCCGGCGAATTCGATGGCGTGGCCGTTACCGCCGGCGGTGCCGATCTTGCCGATCACGGCGAGCACGATGTCTTTGGCGGTCACGCCGAACGGCAATTGGCCTTCGACGCGCACCAGCATGTTTTTCATTTTCTTGGCGACCAGGCACTGGGTGGCGAGCACATGCTCGACCTCGGAGGTGCCGATACCGTGAGCCAATGCGCCGAATGCGCCGTGGGTCGAGGTGTGGGAGTCGCCGCAGACCACGGTCATGCCCGGCAAGGTTGCGCCCTGCTCCGGGCCGATGACGTGGACGATGCCCTGGCGAACGTCGTTCATCTTGAACTCGACGATGCCGTATTCATCGCAGTTGTCGTCGAGGGTCTGGACTTGCAGGCGCGAGACCTGGTCAACGATGGCGTCGATGCCGCCCTTGCGCTCCGGCGTGGTCGGTACGTTGTGGTCCGGGGTCGCGATGTTGGCATCGATGCGCCATGGCTTGCGCCCGGCCAGACGCAGGCCTTCGAAGGCTTGCGGCGAGGTCACTTCGTGGATGATGTGACGATCGATGTAGATCAGCGCAGAGCCATCGTCGCGCTGCTTGACCAAATGCGAATCCCAGAGCTTGTCGTAGAGCGTTTTGCCGGCCATCAGACGGTTCCTCATCAGCTTGTTTCTATGCCCCGGGTCTTGAAGTGCTCAATAACCCTTTGGCTTGTGAGGCTGATCCTATGGGGTTACATTAAATAACTCAAATTCATATTTTTTATGCTTTGGATAACCAACTGGAATACAACCATGGACCTGGCCAACCTCAATGCTTTTATTGCCATCGCCGAGACCGGAAGCTTCTCCGGCGCCGGTGAACGGCTGCACCTGACCCAGCCCGCGATCAGCAAACGTATCGCCGGGCTGGAGCAGCAATTGAAGGTGCGGTTGTTCGACCGCCTGGGGCGTGAAGTGAGCCTGACCGAGGCCGGGCGCGCCCTGCTGCCGCGGGCCTACCAGATACTCAATGTCCTTGATGATACGCGCCGTGCCTTGACCAACCTCACCGGCGAAGTGACCGGCCGTCTGACCCTGGCCACCAGTCACCACATCGGCCTGCACCGTTTGCCACCATTATTGAGGGAGTTCACCCGACGATACCCACAGGTAGCGCTGGATATTCAGTTCCTCGATTCGGAAGTGGCCTACGAGGAAATTCTCCATGGCCGCGCCGAACTGGCGGTCATCACCCTGGCGCCGGAACCCCACGCGCTGGTCAAGGCCACCCCGGTGTGGGACGACCCGCTGGATTTCGTGGTTGCCCCGGAGCATTCGTTGCTCAATAACGGCAAGGTCAGCCTGGCGGACATCGCCCGACACCCGGCGGTTTTCCCCGGCGGCAACACCTTTACCCACCACATCGTGCAGCGGCTGTTTGAAGCCCAGGGCCTGACGCCCAACATCGCCATGAGCACCAACTACCTGGAAACCATCAAGATGATGGTATCGATCGGCCTGGCCTGGAGCGTTTTGCCGCGCACCATGCTCGATGACCAGGTGGCGCGCATACCTTTGCCGGGCATACAGCTCACTCGCCAGCTAGGCTATATCCTGCACACGGAAAGGACACTGTCGAACGCCGCGCGGGCTTTCATGGCCCTGCTGGATGCTCAACTCGATCCGCCAGGGACTCAAGGCTAAGTTGTGCTACTCCTATAGAGCCGCGAATTCCCGTGCCAAACGCCCATTCAGCCTAAGGCTTGCCAATGCCCAAATCTGTTGATCGTATTCCGCCTATGCCGCGTATACAGGCACTTGACCCGAAAAACTCCGAACAGAGCTGGGAAAGTGCCTCGCAACTGTTGGCCGCGCTCAACGGCGCGCGCCTGGGTGCCTGGTATTGGGACATCGAGCGCGGGCAGATCAGCTGGTCCCGGGGTACGCAGGCGTTGTTTGGGTTCGATCCCCGCAAACCATTGCCATCGGATCTGGAATACCTCGACCTGCTGCCTCCGGAAGACCGCGCGAAAACCGTTCGTGCGTTCCACGCGGTCATCGCTGGCGCGCCGCTGGAGCAAATGATGCATCACCGCATCCGCTGGCCCGATGGCAGCCTGCACTGGCTGGAGATCAGCGGCAGCCTGTTGCCGGACAAGCACGGCCGGCCACGGATGATCGGTGTGATCCGCGAAATTACCCACCAGCGCCAGCGCGAACAGGCGTTGAGCAGCTCGGAAAAACGCTTCGCCACCCTGTTCCACCTGTGCCCGAACATGGTCCTGCTGACCCGCCAGGACGACGGCCTGATCTCCGAAGCCAACCAGTATTTCGAAAGCCTGTTCGGCTGGCCGGTGCAAGACGCGATCGGCCGCACCACCCTGGAGCTGGGCCTGTGGGTGCATCCCGAGCAACGGGACGACCTGGTCAAGGCCACCAAAGCCAAAGGCGACCTGGTCAGCATGGAAGTGCAGTTTCGCGCCAGCAATGGCCAGATCCACGACGGCATCCTCAGCGCGCAAAAGGTCGAGCTCGAAGGCCAGCCCTATCTACTGAGCACCTTCCTTGACACCACCGAACGCAAAGTCGCCGAACAGGCCCTCAAGGACAGCCAGGAACGCCTCGACCTGGCCCTGGATTCGGCGCAACTCGGCACCTGGGACTGGCACATTCCCAGCGGCATGCTCTACGGATCGGCACGGGCCGCCCAACTCCACGGCCTGGACGCCAAACCCTTTCACGAGTCCTTCGACGAGTTCTTCGAAGGTGTGCCCGGCGAAGAGCGCGACACCATGCGCGACGCGTACCGCAGCCTGCGTGAAGGCCCGGCCGGCAACTATCAATTGACCTACCGCGTGCAATTGCCCGACGGCAGCTCGCGCTACCTCGAAAGCCGTGCCCGCCTCTACCGCGATGAAAACGGCGTGCCGGTGCGCATGGCCGGTACATTGCTCGACATCACCGACCAGGTCGAGCGCGAACAACGGCTGGTGGCCTCCGAAGAAAAATTCGCCACGCTGTTCCAGGTCAGCCCCGATCCGATCTGCGTCACCCACCAGGACACCGGCCAGTTCATTGAAATCAACTCCAGCTTCACCCAGACCTTCGGCTGGAGCACCGCCGATGTGATCGGCCGCAGCGCCGACGAAATTGGCCTGTGGGACGCTTCGGCGAAAAGCCTGCGACGGATCGAACAAGTGATCCGCGAACAAGGCCTGAACAACGTGGCCATTCTCGTCCAGCACAAGGACGGACAGGTCCTGACTTGCGTGATTTCCAGCCGCCAGATCAGCGTCGGCGACCAGGCCTGCATCGTCACCACGCTGCGCGATATCACCCAGCAACAGCGCTCGGAAGCGGCGCTCAAGGCCAGTGAAGAGAAATTCGCCAAGGCCTTCCACTCCAGCCCCGACGCCATCACTATCACCGAGCGCGACACCGGGCGCTATCTGGAGGTTAACGACGGCTTCTGCCGCCTGACCGGCTACCGCGCCGAGGAAGTGGTGGGCCGCACGGTGTACCAGGTCGGGATCTGGGCGGAAGAAAAACAACGCTCGGCGCTACTGGCCGAATTGCAGATCAAGGGCCGGGTTCATCACCAGGAAATGCTCGGGCGCAACAAGCGCGGCGAACTGCTCACCGTCGAAGTCTCAGTGGAACCAATCACCCTCAATGAAACCGCCTGCCTGCTGCTGACCGCGCGCGACGTCAGCCTGCTGAAAAACGCCGAAGCGCAGATCCGCCACCTGGCCTACCACGACCCACTGACCAACCTGCCCAACCGCGCCTTGCTGATGGACCGCCTGAGCCAGCAGATTGCCCTGCTCAAACGGCATAACCTGCGCGGCGCGCTGATGTTCCTCGACCTCGACCACTTCAAGCACATCAACGACTCCCTCGGGCACCCGGTGGGCGATACCGTGCTGAAAATCATCACCGCGCGCCTGGAGGCCAGCGTGCGCATGGAAGACACCGTCGCGCGCCTGGGCGGAGACGAATTCGTGGTGTTGCTCAGCGGCCTCGAAGGCTCGCGCAGCGAGGTCAGCGACCAGGTTCGCGAAGTGGCCGACACCATCCGCGAGCTGCTGTCCGAACCGATGTTCCTCGACGGCCAGCGCCTGCAAGTGACACCCAGCATCGGCATTGCCCTGATCCCCGATCACGGCTCGACCCCGACCGACCTGCTCAAGCGCGCCGACATCGCGCTTTATCGCGCCAAGGACTCGGGGCGCAATACCGCGCAGATGTACCACAACACCATGCAAAAGGCCGCGAGCGAACGCCTGCGCATGGAGACTGACCTGCGCCTGGCGCTTTCCCGGGGCGAGTTTCGCGTGCACTACCAACCTCAGGTCGACGCCCGGGGCGACCGCATCGTCGGCGCCGAGGCCTTGGTACGCTGGAATCATCCGGAGCTCGGCGCGCAGTCACCCACCGAGTTCATCAAGGTGCTGGAAGACAGCGGACTGATTCTGGAGGTCGGCACCTGGATCCTCGACGAAGCCTGTCAGGCCTTCAAACAGTTGATCGACGACGGCCTGGTGAATCCGTACAAATTCAGCCTGTGCGTGAACATCAGCCCGCGCCAGTTCCGCCAGAACGACTTCGTCGAACGAATTGAAAACAGCCTGACCAGCTATGGCCTGCCCTGCTCCCTGTTGAAGCTGGAAATCACCGAAGGCATCGTCATCCAGAACCTGGAAGACACCATCAGCAAAATGCGCCGCCTGAAAAAACTCGGTGTGAGCTTCGCCATGGACGACTTCGGCACCGGCTATTCCTCGCTGACCTACCTCAAGCGCTTGCCGGTCGACACCCTGAAAATCGACCAGTCGTTCATCCGCGACGCCACCAGCGACCCGAACGACGCCGAGATCATCCGCGCCATCGTCGCCATGGCCCGCAGCCTGGATTTGAAGGTGATTGCCGAAGGGGTGGAAACGGCGGAACAGCTTGAGTTCCTGCAGGGGCTGGAGTGCCACTTCTACCAAGGGTATTTGCACAGCCAGCCGTTGCCGGTGGAAGAATTTCAAAAACTGCTGAAGTAGCGCTTTTTAGAGGACAAGGCACAAAAACGGCTCAGGCCGCTTCCGCCACCGGCAGACCCAACAAGCGCGAGACGTTATCCAGCTCGGTCTCACGACGCAGCACGGTGAACAACTCCACCGCCTCGGGATAATTGCGGGTCAGCATCGCCAACCATTGCTTCAGGCGGCCCGGTGATTGGCGTGGTGTCATCTGCGCCTTGGCTTGCAGCCAGAAGTCCTGGATCAGTGGCAGCAGCTCGGTCCAGGTCATCTCGACCACTTCTTCACCAGCCCGCGCCGCGGCGATCTGCCGGGCGAGATCCGGACGCGAAACCAGGCCGCGACCGAGCATGATGTCTTCCACGCCGCTGATCTCGCGGCAACGCCGCCAGTCTTCGACGCTCCAGATGTCGCCATTGGCGAACACCGGCACCTTGACCACGTCCTGCACCCGCGGAATCCACTCCCAGTGCGCCGGCGGCTTGTAGCCGTCGACCTTGGTCCGCGCGTGCACCACGATATGCTCGGCGCCGCCTTCGGCCAGGGCCGTGGCACACACCAGCGAACCGTCCGGGCTGTCGAAACCCAGGCGCATCTTGGCGGTGACCGGAATGTGCGCGGGGACGGCACGACGGACAGTTTCGACAATCTGGTTGAGCAGCTCGGGTTCCTTGAGCAATACCGCGCCACCACGGGATTTGTTGACGGTCTTGGCCGGACAGCCGAAGTTCAGGTCGATCACTTCGGAACCCAGCTCGCAGGCCAGTGCGGCATTTTCCGCCAGGCACACAGGATCGGAACCGAGCAATTGCACACGCAGCGGCACGCCGGAGGCTGTCCGGGCACCGTTGAGCAACTCCGGGCCGAACTTGTGGAAATAGGCAGGTGTGAGCAACTGGTCGTTTACCCGAATGAACTCGGTCACGCACCAGTCAATACCACCCACGCGGGTCAGCACATCGCGCAGGATGTCGTCGACCAACCCCTCCATGGGCGCCAAAGCAATTTGCATGAAAAACACACTCGAGGAAAAACGTGCGGCAGTTTACTGGATTATCGAGCGAAAGACTTGCGCATACCTTTGTGGCGAGGGAGCTTGCTCCCGCTGGAGCGCGAAGCGGTCCCCCTGCAAATGAAGAGTGCTGCGCACTCTAACGGGAGCAAGCTCCCTCGCCACAGGGCCGTGTCAGGCCGGGATTTGCAACGCCGGACCATAGCCCTCGATGAACTCCGTCGGCATGCGCTTGGGCTTGCCGGTAGACAGCTCGATGCAAACGAACGTGGTCTGCGCGCGCAATAGCGTGGTGTTGTCGCTGGGGCGGATCAACTGGAAGTGCCGGGTCATTTTCAGGCGCTGATCCCAATCGACGATCCAGGTCGCCAATTGCAACTCATCGTCCTCATAGGCTGCCGCCAGGTAATCGATCTCGTGACGCACCACCGCCATCGCCCGGTCCAGCCGCCGATATTCGACCAGGTCCAGGCCAAGGCGCTGGGAGTGGCGCCAGGCACAGCGTTCGAGCCAGGTCACGTAGACCGCGTTGTTCGCGTGCCCCAACCCGTCAATGTCCTCGGCGCTCACTTGCAGATCAATGATGAACGGCGTTTCCCGATCCCAGCCCATGCCCGACTCCCTGGTCAGATAATTTCGACCGGGGCAGTGTAACGGAAGCTCAGGCGGATTGGCGTGATTGCAGACTGCGCCCGGCCAGCAGTGATAACACGCCATCGATCACCCGCGGGTCGGCCAGCACTCGCTGATGACCTCCGTCCTTCAAACGCAACAAGCGGCTGTCGAACCAGGCTTCGTGAATCAGCTGGGATTCCTTCACCGAGACAAGGTTGTCGTCTTCGGCGTGGACAATCAGACCGGGCATGTCGAGCTGATAGTGTGCGACATCCAGCGTCGCGGCTCGCATGCCGACGTCTTGCTCGACCTGGCGAATGAACGCCGAGCGGGCCTTCGGTGGCAGCCCGACATAGCGGGCAAAACCACGCAACACGCCGAGAATTCGCGCCGGAGCGGCAATGGAGACCAGGGTTTCGGTGCGCAAGCCCAACTGGACCGCGAGCATCGCACTGGCGCCGCCCATGGAGTGACCGATGACCGCTTGCAGGGGTGGCAGTTCGGCGGCTGCTTCAAGCATGGCGCGGGCGAACAGCACCACATTCGCCTCACTGCCCGGTGAGCGACCGTGGGCCGGACCATCCAGGGCCACGACCGAGTAACCGGCATCGACCAGTGCGGTGATGAGGCTGGCAAACTGCGTCGGCCGTCCTTCCCAACCATGCATCAGCAATACTGCCGGGCCCTGGCCCCAGCGCAAGGCCGAGAGGCCGAATCGCAGGGTGATCCGCTCGGACTTCGCCAACAGCGGCAGCTCCCAGTCACGCAGCGGCAGATCCCGTGGCGTCATGAACGCCTGTCGCATTTTGCTTGCGACCAGTTTCGGGGCAAACCAGCCCAAGGTGCCATTAACGCCACGAACCCACTTTAACGCGCTCATCGCATTCTCCTCAGGCCGCAGCCTTCAGGTCAACGCACTGCCGATTTGGCGGCGCGCAGTAATCGATCGGACAACTCTCCCGGCCCCAGCGCCCGCGCCAGAGCCAGCCCACCCACCATCAAGGCCATGTCGGCCAGGGCTTTTTCGGTTTCCTCAGGGCTGGCCGCCAACTGCGCGACCATCAATTCCACATGCTCATTGAGCGCGACACGAAACGCTTCCGGCAGCCGCCCCAGTTCGCCGACCGATGCCGGGATCGGACAGGCTGATTCGGAGGAATCACGGTGCTTGCGCGACAGATAAAACGCTGCCACCAGCGCGCGGCGCTCTTCGCCGGTCAACTGCGCATCCATGTCGGCAATCAGGTCACGGCGGTGACCGAGCAATTGCCTGAACGCCTCGAGCATCATCGCGTCCTTGCTTTCGAAGTGGGCGTAGAAGCCGCCGACCGTCAGGCCCGCCGCGCCCATCACTTCGCCCACACTTGGCTCGGCCGGGCCGCGCTGAATCAGCGCTGCGCTGGCAGCCTTGAGGATGCGTTCGCGGGTTTGAGCTTTTTTATCGTTCATCGTTGCCTCCGAATATTACGATTGAAATATTATTCTCATAATAAATTTTAGCAAGTCATGGGGGTGACCGCTGGTCTGAAGAACAGTTTTTTTGGAAATGGGGGAATTTGGCCAAACGCCAGACAAACAAAAGGGCCATTCAATAATTGAATGACCCTTATAAAATCCCGCAGAGCGGGTAATCGTGGCGTCCCCTAGGGGACTCGAACCCCTGTTACCGCCGTGAAAGGGCGGTGTCCTAGGCCACTAGACGAAGGGGACACAAACCCTTCTATACAACTGATCAGTGCTGAGTGCTGATCGATTCAAGGCCGGTGTGGCCAGACCTTGAACTGTAAAATTGGTGGAGCTAAGCGGGATCGAACCGCTGACCTCCTGCATGCCATGCAGGCGCTCTCCCAGCTGAGCTATAGCCCCGGA
The DNA here is from genome assembly GCF_000967965.1 of Pseudomonas fluorescens. GTDB lineage: Bacteria > Pseudomonadota > Gammaproteobacteria > Pseudomonadales > Pseudomonadaceae > Aquipseudomonas > Aquipseudomonas grandcourensis. Next base: position 89,391 of record NZ_LACC01000007.1, on the reverse strand, counting down.
TTTTTCGCCTCGCGGCGGAGCGACATCTTGCGACATCGCTTCTGTAAAACTGGCGTCCCCTAGGGGACTCGAACCCCTGTTACCGCCGTGAAAGGGCGGTGTCCTAGGCCACTAGACGAAGGGGACGCAAACCCTTCTATACAACAGATCAACGCTGAGTGTTGATCGCTTCAAGACTGGTGTGGCCAGGCCTTGAAGTGTAAATTGGTGGAGCTAGACGGGATCGAACCGTCGACCTCTTGCATGCCATGCAAGCGCTCTCCCAGCTGAGCTATAGCCCCTCATCGTTGATGTCATCGCTGAGGACGGGGCGAATCTTAAGGGCGTATCGAAAGCCTGTCAAACTTATTTTTCAAAAAATTTAAAATTTTTTGCCGACATAACAACCACTTACCGCCCTCCCCCCATAAATTCGGGGGAAAACGCCGGAGAACAGGAACAAAAGATCCCGGCCTCCGACGGCTACCGCAGAGTCAGGCGTGCTCAGGCGATAGCGCCCAGCAGCTTTTCCCACTCCTTGTTTTCTTTCTTCGACACGCCGCCCAGCAGGTCAATGGCCTGGCGCAGACGGAAACGGGTCAGGTCCGGCCCGAGGATTTCCATCGCATCGAGCACCGACACCGAGCTGGCCTGGCCGGTGATCGCAGCGAACATCAGCGGCATGGCATCACGCAGCTTCAGCTCCAGGGATTCGACCACCGCCTGAATGGTCGCGGTGATGCTGTCCTTCTCCCACTGACGCAGGCTTTCGAGCTTCCACAGGATCAACTGCATCAACTGACGAACCTGATCGCCCGAGAGTTTCTTGGATTCGAACAGCTTGGCATCGGGGTTCACGCCACCGGCAAAGAAGAACCCGGCCAGGGGTGCCACCTGGCTGAAGGTTTCGACCCGGCCCTGCACGTGCGGCGCGATCTTCATCATGTATTCGGAATTGAACGCCCACTTCTGCACCCGCGTGGCGAACTCTTCCACCGGCAGGTCGCGCAGCCACTGGCCGTTGAGCCACGACAGCTTCTCGATGTCGAAGATCGGCCCGCCCAGGGACACGCGCTTGAGATCGAAGTTGTCGACCATTTCCTGCAGCGAGAACTTCTCGCGCTCGTCCGGCATCGACCAGCCCATGCGGCCCAGGTAGTTGAGCATCGCTTCGGGCATGAAGCCCATGCGCTCGTAGAAGGTCACCGAGGTCGGGTTCTTGCGCTTGGACAGCTTGCTCTTGTCCGGGTTACGCAGCAGCGGCATGTAGCACAGCTCCGGTTGTTCCCAGCCGAAGTATTCGTACAGCAGGATCAGCTTCGGTGCCGATGGCAGCCATTCTTCGCCACGCAATACGTGGGTGATGCCCATCAGGTGGTCGTCGACCACGTTGGCCAGGAAGTAGGTCGGCAGGCCGTCGGTCTTCATCAGGACTTGCATATCCATGCGGTCCCACGGGATTTCAACGTCGCCGCGCAGCATGTCCGGCACCACGCAGACGCCTTCGCTCGGTACTTTCATCCGGATGACATGGGGCTCACCAGCCGCCAGGCGACGGTCGACTTCTTCCTTGGACAGCAGCAGCGCACGGCCGTCGTAACGCGGGGTTTCACCGCGGGCCATCTGCTCGGCGCGCATCTGGTCCAGCTCTTCGGCGGTGCAGAAGCACGGGAAGGCATGGCCCATCTCGACCAGTTGCTGGCAATACTTCTGATAAATATCGCCGCGCTCGCTCTGACGGTAAGGACCGTGCGGGCCGCCGACATCCGGGCCTTCGCTCCAGTCGATCCCCAGCCAGCGCAAGGCGTCGAAAATCTGCTGTTCGGACTCGCGGGTCGAACGCAGTTGGTCGGTGTCTTCGATCCGCAGGATGAACTCACCGCCGTGCTGCTTGGCAAAGCAATAGTTGAACAAGGCGATGTAGGCGGTACCTACGTGGGGATCCCCGGTAGGCGATGGCGCGATGCGAGTGCGGACGGTGGTCATGGCATGTCTCGAAAAGAATAAAAGCGAAGTTCAAACAAGGCGCGAATGGTAACAGGCGACACCCGCCCGGCTCCAGCGAACAGGGCATTTAAGCCAAGGTTGCGTCTGTAACGCCCGTATCGGGAGGTGAAAGGCCAAATATCAGCCGACGGCATTTACCGCTTATCGGCTGTATGCCAGATTTGCCTGCTGATAACTTCCCTTACAATTTCTCGACTACAGTTTGCCCATGCCTGCCCAACTCAAGCGTCGCCTCTTCTCGTTCCTGCTGATTGTCCTGTTGATTGCCGGGGGCCTGTTTGCCCATTGGCTGTTCAAAGGGCGCTTTTATGAAAGCACCGACAATGCTTATGTCCAGGGCGAGATCACCCGCGTGTCGAGCCAATTGGGCGCGCGCATCGACCAGGTGCTAGTGCAGGACAACCAGCATGTCGAGAAAGGCCAGTTGCTGGTCAAACTCGAAGGCGACGACTTCCGCCTCGCTGTCGACCGCGCCAATGCCGCCCTGGCCACTCGCGAGGCCGAGCGCCTGCAAGCCCAGAGCAAACTGACCCAGCAGGCCAGCCTGATTGCCGCCAGCGAAGCGCAAGTCGCGTCCAGCCAGGCCAGCCTGGGTCGCTCGCAGATCGACCTGACCCGCGCCGAAACCTTGCGCAAACCAGGCTTTATTTCGGAAGAACGGGTGACCTCGCTCTCCGCCGACAACCACATCGCCCGCTCGCAAGTGGCCAAGGCCCAGGCCGACGCGCAAGGTCAGCGCCAGCAGGTCAATGCGCTGACTGCGGAGATCAAACGCCTCGACGCGCAGATCGCCAACGCAAAAACCGACCTGGCCCAGGCCGAACTGAACCTGACCCGCAGCGAAATCCACGCGCCCATCAGCGGCCTGATCGGCCAGCGTGCAGCCCGCGAAGGCCAATACGTGCAGGCCGGCGCCTACCTGTTGTCGATCGTGCCGGACGAAGACATCTGGATTCAGGCCAACTTCAAGGAAACCCAGATTGGCCACATGCAGCCCGGCCAGGAAGCCGAGCTGACCTTCGACGCCTACAGCGACACGCCGATCAAGGCCCGGGTCGACAGCCTGTTCGCCGCCTCGGGGGCGCAGTTCAGCCTGTTGCCGCCGGACAATGCCACGGGCAACTTCACCAAAGTCGTCCAACGGATTCCGGTCAAACTGACCTTCGCCGCGGACAATCCGCTACGCGGCAAGATCCGCCCGGGCATGTCGGTCACCGCCAAGGTGAACATCAAGGACGCCCCTGAAGATGTCATCCCCAAAGTGAGCCACAAAGACGCCCCTGACGATGGCCGGTGATCAACTGATCCGCCCGGTCGGCGAACCGACCCGGCGGGACTGGATTGCGGTGATGAGCGTGATGCTCGGTGCGTTCATGGCGGTGCTGGACATCCAGATCACCAACTCCTCGCTCAAGGATATCCAGGGCGCGCTATCTGCAACGCTGGAAGAAGGCTCGTGGATTTCCACCTCATACCTGGTGGCGGAAATCATCATGATCCCCCTCACCGCCTGGCTCGTGCAGTTGCTGTCGGCCCGGCGCCTGGCGGTTTGGGTGTCACTCGGGTTCCTGGCCGCGTCCCTGCTCTGCTCCATGGCGTGGAGCCTGGAAAGCATGATCGTATTCCGCGCCCTGCAAGGCTTTACCGGTGGCGCGCTGATTCCGCTGGCGTTCACCCTGACCTTGATCAAGCTCCCGGAACACCACCGCGCCAAAGGCATGGCCATGTTCGCCATGACCGCCACCTTCGCCCCGTCCATCGGCCCTACCCTCGGCGGCTGGCTGACGGAGAACTGGGGCTGGGAATACATTTTCTACATCAACATCCCGCCCGGCCTGATCATGATCGCCGGCCTGATGTACGGCCTGGAGAAAAAAGAAGCCCACTGGGAATTGCTGAAAAGCACCGACTACGCCGGCATTCTCACCCTCGGCGTCGGGCTCGGTTGCTTGCAGGTGTTTCTGGAGGAAGGCCATCGCAAGGACTGGCTGGAGTCGAACCTGATCGTGACCCTGGGCAGCATCGCGCTGGTCAGCCTGATCACCTTTGTGATCGTGCAGTTTTCCAAACCCAATCCGCTGATCAATCTCGGCATCCTCGGCAACCGCAACTTCGGGTTATCCAGTATTTCCAGCGTCGGGATGGGGGTCGGGCTGTACGGTTCGATCTACCTGTTGCCGCTGTACCTGGCGCAGATCCAGAACTACAACGCCCTGCAGATCGGTGAAGTGATCATGTGGATGGGCGTGCCACAGCTGTTCCTGATTCCGTTGGTGCCGAAGCTGATGAAGTTCATCTCGCCGAAATGGCTGTGCACCTTGGGCTTCGGGCTGTTCGGGTTGGCGAGTTTCTCTTCGGGCGTGCTGAACCCGGACTTTGCCGGGCCGCAGTTCAATCAGATCCAGATCATCCGCGCCCTGGGGCAGCCGCTGATCATGGTCACCATCTCGCTGATCGCCACCGCCTACATCCTGCCCCAGGATGCGGGATCGGCCTCGAGCCTGTTCAACATCCTGCGCAACCTCGGCGGCGCCATCGGCATCGCCCTGCTCGCCACGCTGCTGGATGCGCGGACCAAGGTTTACTTTGACTACCTGCGTGAATCCATCGTGCCGAGCAATCCGCAGGTGGCTGAACGGATCGCCTCGCTGGCCGACCGGCTGGGCAATGAAACGGCAGCACTGGGCAAACTCAGCGAGATCGCCCACCAACAGGCGTCGATCATGGCCTATAACGATGCGTTTCACTTTGTCGGGATTGCGCTGGGGATCAGCATGGTGGCGGTGTTGCTGACCAAGAAATTGCCGCAGGGGTTGAAGGCGGGTGAGGCGCACTAGTCAAGTATTGTGGTGCCAAGACTGGCCCCTTCGCGAGCAGGATCGCTCCCACATTGGACCGCGCCGGTCATGACAACTCGATCAACTGTAGGAGCGAGCCTGCTCGCGATGAGGCCGCTCCAGTCACCGCAAATCAAACAGTGATCAACCGCTCGCGCAACTTGGTAATCTCGTCGCGCATCTGCGCCGCCGCTTCGAACTCAAGATCCCGAGCAAGCTGATACATCTTCTCTTCCAGGGCTTTGATACGCTTGGCGATCTCGCCCGGTGAGCGCAGTTCGGCTTCGTACCGGGCGTTTTCCTCGGCAGCCTTGGCCATGCCCTTGCGCTTCTTGCTGCGCGAACCGGGCACAGTGGCGCCTTCCATGATGTCGGCAACGTCCTTGAACACGCCTTTGGGGGTGATGCCATTGGCCAGGTTGAAGGCGATCTGCTTGTCGCGACGGCGCTCGGTTTCACCAATGGCCCGCTCCATGGAACCGGTAATCCGGTCGGCGTAGAGAATCGCCCGACCATTGAGGTTACGCGCCGCCCGGCCGATGGTCTGGATCAGCGAGCGCTCGGAACGCAGGAAGCCTTCCTTGTCGGCATCGAGGATCGCCACCAGCGAGACTTCCGGCATGTCCAGGCCTTCACGCAACAGGTTGATGCCCACCAGCACATCGAAGGTGCCGAGGCGCAGGTCGCGGATGATCTCGACCCGCTCCACGGTGTCGATGTCCGAGTGCAGGTAACGCACGCGCACGCCGTGGTCGGCCAGGTAATCGGTCAAATCCTCGGCCATGCGCTTGGTCAGCGTGGTGACGAGTACCCGCTCTTCCAGAGCGACGCGCTTGCTGATTTCCGACAGCAAGTCGTCGACCTGGGTCAGTGCCGGGCGGATCTCGATTTGTGGGTCCACCAGCCCGGTCGGGCGCACCACCATGTCAATGACGCGCCCGGCGTGCTCGGCTTCATAGTTGCCCGGGGTCGCCGAGACGAAAATCGTCTGCGGGCTGATGCTTTCCCACTCATCGAAACGCATCGGCCGGTTGTCCAGGGCCGAAGGCAGGCGGAAACCGTATTCGACCAGGGTTTCCTTGCGCGAGCGGTCGCCCTTGTACATGGCGCCAACCTGCGGAACGCTGACGTGGGACTCGTCGATAACCAACAAGGCATCGGCCGGCAGGTAGTCGTAAAGGGTTGGTGGCGCCGCGCCGGCTTCGCGGCCGGACAGATAGCGCGAGTAGTTTTCGATGCCGTTGCAGTAACCCAGCTCGAGGATCATCTCCAGGTCGAAACGGGTGCGCTGCTCCAGGCGCTGGGCTTCCACCAGTTTGTTGTTGGAGCGCAGGTATTCCAGGCGCTCCTGCAACTCGACCTTGATGCCTTCGACCGCGCCCATCAGGGTTTCCCGTGGCGTCACGTAGTGGCTCTTCGGGTAGAAAGTGAAGCGCGGCAGCTTGCGAATGACTTCGCCGGTCAGCGGATCGAACGCCGACAGGCTTTCCACTTCATCGTCGAACAGTTCGATGCGGATCGCCTCGAAATCGGATTCCGCCGGGTGGATATCGATCACGTCGCCACGCACGCGGAAGGTCGCACGGGCAAAATCCATGTCGTTGCGGGTGTATTGCAGGTCGGCCAGGCGTCGCAGCAATTCGCGCTGATCGAGCCGGTCGCCGCGATCTACGTGCAACACCATCTTCAAATAGGTTTCCGGGCTGCCCAGACCGTAGATGCAGGACACTGTGGTGACGATGATCGCGTCCTTGCGCTCAAGCAATGCCTTGGTCGCCGACAGACGCATCTGCTCGATGTGGTCGTTGATCGACGCATCCTTCTCGATGAAGGTGTCCGAGGACGGCACGTAGGCTTCCGGCTGGTAGTAGTCGTAGTAGGAAACGAAATATTCCACGGCGTTGTTCGGGAAGAACGCCTTGAACTCACCGTACAACTGCGCCGCCAGCGTCTTGTTCGGCGCCAGCACCAGGGTCGGGCGCTGTACCTGGGCGATCACGTTGGCGATGCTGAAGGTCTTGCCCGAGCCGGTCACACCGAGCAGCGTCTGGTGCGCCAGCCCGGCTTCGATGCCCTCGACCATCAGGCGGATGGCTTCCGGCTGATCGCCGGCGGGCTCGAAACGGGTGACTAGCTGGAATTCAGACATGAAATACCTCTGGTTCACTCTTGCCGGTATAAACGGCACGAACGAGAAAGACCGCAAACGACCGATGTCGCCCGAAGAAAAAACTGGATTGTGCTCAATGTGGAGCCGATTGCCAGCGCTTTCAAGGCAAACGTCCTACATCGCGCAAAACCTTTGCCGACGCCAATCGACTACCGGTCGAGAAATAATCGGAAAAACTTACCCGAAATGCTGATTCGCCTGTCGCCAGCCATCGCCGATGGCCTCTATACTAGCTCCCCGTTTGTGCACCGCTCTAGTGCATTCGGCTGGAGCGCGACACGTCCCTCCACACTCCATTCAGAGCCGCCGCAATAATGAGCCTGTTCTCCGCTGTCGAAATGGCACCACGCGATCCAATCCTGGGCCTCAACGAAGCATTCAACGCCGATACCCGGACCAACAAAGTCAACCTGGGAGTCGGTGTTTACTGCAACGAGGAGGGGCGAATTCCACTCCTGCGCGCCGTTGTCGAAGCCGAAACCATTCGCGCCGCTCAACACGTTTCCCGTGGCTACCTGCCAATCGACGGCATCGCCGCCTACGACCAGGCTGTGCAGAAATTGCTGTTCGGCAATGATTCGCCGCTGATCGCCGCTGGCCGCGTCATCACCACCCAGGCCGTTGGCGGTACTGGCGCACTGAAGATCGGTGCCGACTTCCTCAAGCAACTGCTGCCGAACGCCGTCGTGGCGATCAGCGACCCAAGCTGGGAAAACCACCGCGCGCTGTTCGAAACCGCCGGTTTCCCTGTACAGAACTACCGTTACTACGACGCCGCGACCCACGACGTGAACCGTACCGGCATGCTGGAAGACCTGAACGCGCTGCCAAACGGCTCGATCATTGTGCTGCACGCCTGCTGCCACAACCCGACCGGCGTGGACCTGAGCCCGGCGGACTGGAAAAACGTCCTGGAAGTCGTCAAAGCCAAAGGCCACGTGCCATTCCTCGACATGGCCTACCAGGGCTTTGGCGATGGCATCGACGAAGACGCCGCCGCCGTACGCCTGTTTGCTGAGTCGGGCCTGACTTTCTTCGCCTCCAGCTCGTTCTCCAAGTCGTTCTCGCTGTACGGCGAGCGCGTTGGGGCCCTGTCGATCGTCAGCGAATCGAAAGAAGAAAGCGCGCGTGTGTTGTCGCAAGTCAAACGCGTGATCCGCACCAACTACTCCAACCCGCCGACCCACGGTGCCAGCGTTGTCGCTGCGGTGCTGAACAGCCCGGAACTGCGCGCCCAGTGGGAAGCCGAACTGGCCGAAATGCGCCTGCGCATTCGCGGCATGCGTACCCAGATGGTCGACCTGTTGGCACAAAAAGCGCCTCAGCGCGATTTCAGCTTCGTCGGTCGTCAGTGCGGCATGTTCTCGTACTCCGGTCTGACGGTTGAGCAAGTTCACCGTCTGCGCAACGAGTTCGGCATCTACGCGCTGGACACCGGCCGCATCTGCGTGGCCGCACTGAACCAGAGCAACATCAAGGTTGTGACGGACGCTATCGTCCAGGTCATCTGATTACGCCTTGAAATGAAAAACGGGAAGCCATATGGCTTCCCGTTTTTTATTTGTTGCAGATTAATCTCAAAGCAGTGGCTCTGCCCTCTAAACTCCACAGACTTGTATACACCCTGGAATTCCTGCGAGAACCCACATGAAAAACGATGACCTGCGCGCCGACCGCGATGACCTGGATGATCTGGATCATTTCATCCCCCGCGCCCCGACAAAACGTGGCAACAACCTGGTAATGCAAGTCGCTGCTGGTGTATTCCTCGGCGGCCTGGCCCTGTGGCTGGTGCAATTGGGGGCCACGGCGCTCTACGCCAAACTGATGCTTGGCACGATTACCTTCGGCGGTTAAGCCAGTTCGGTCGCACGCTGGCTGGCAGCGTCGTCGTAGGCGACATACAGCGATTCCGCGACCTGGCTCTTGATCGCTTTAGTGCTTTCCAGGCCCAGGACAAAACCTTCGGCCTTACCGCCCGCGCGGTTTAATTCGTCAGCCGTACTGGCCTGAGTAATGGCGTCGAACAGTTTTTCGGCGTGCGGGCCGACACCTTTGGGCAGGCTGATCTGGGCGATGCTCATGCACGCACCCCATGGTTTTGATGGGTGATGGCTGGATGATTCATGACGCGTACCTTTTTGGCGAATGGACGGTAGCGCGTGTAACCACTTCCGGGCGGCCATGGTAGACCTCTGGGGTGATTCTGGTAACCGCCAATCGCCGCTAAACCACCGCCCGTCCCGATGACTCGCTCAAATTGTTATTCGATGCTTGACTTCTCTTTTTGAATCAGTAAGATACGCGCCATTCCGCGATAGCTCAGTTGGTAGAGCAAGTGACTGTTAATCACTGGGTCCCTGGTTCGAGTCCAGGTCGTGGAGCCAGACAAGGTTCCAGAGAAGGCTTTCAAAATCTCTGACCCCCCCGAAAAACCCGCCTTCTGGCGGGTTTTTTCGTTTTGGCGTTCTGTCGGATTCTCGTGAATCCTGGTGGATACCAACCGTTTTAAGGATAGAGTTTGGGGTAGAAGGTCAGCTCGATAAAAGGGAGTACCCTTATGTCGCGCACTACTGCTCCACTCTCCGACTCCACTTGCCGTTCGGCCAAGCCCACAGACCGCGCCTACAAGCTTTTCGACGGCGACGGCCTTTACCTTCTAGTCCAACCCAATGGCCGGGAAGGACTGACCTCATTCGGCAACTACCCCATCGTTGGCCTCGCGGCTGCGCGCCGCAAGCGCTTGGAGTCCAAGCGAATGCTGGCGGATGGCATTGACCCTATAGGAGCCAAGAACCAAGCCAAGACGGACGCTCTGATCAAAGGCCGCACCTTTGAAAGCGTTGCCCTCGGCTGGCACACGGAAATGTCAGCCAAGTGGGCACCGGACTATTCCAAGACAGTGATGAGTCGCCTCAAAACTCACCTCTTCCCGCTGATCGGCGCCCGCGCCATTGTCGACCTCGACACCCACGACCTTATGCGCCCCCTGGAAGTGATCAAGAGGCGCGGAACGATAGACGTTGCTTTAAGGGTACAAAACTACCTGCAGAGCATCATGCGCGAAGCAAAGCGCCTCCGGCTCATCACCGTAAACCCTGCTTACGACCTCGAAGGCTCGATCAAAGCCTCGCGGGTCGTCCACCGCCCCGCTTTATCCTTATCGCGCCTGCCTGAATTGCAGGAACGGATCGACACCTATAAAGGCCGGGCACTTACCCGGCTGACGGTCTTGCTGTCGCTGCACGTGTTTGTACGCTCCAGCGAGCTGCGCTTCGCCCGCTGGAGCGAGTTCGACCTCAAACGTGGCGCCTGGGAAATACCCGACACGCGACCAGCGTTGGAAGGCGTACCCTTTTCCACAAGGGGTACGAAGATGGCAGGCGATATCCATCTTGTACCCTTATCGCCGCAAGCGATCGCCCTGCTCGAGCAGATCCACGCAATCACAGGCAAATTTGACTTGGTGTTCGCAGGCGATACCAAGTCTTGGAAACCAATGTCCGAAAACACGGTGAACAGCGCGCTTCGGAAGATGGGGTACGACACCAAATCCGAGATCTGTGGCCATGGGTTTCGTTCGATGGCCTGCAGCGCACTGATCGAGTCAGGTTTGTGGACGGACTCAGCCATCGAGCGGCAGATGAGCCACAAGGAACGCAACAACGTCCGCGCCGCTTACATCCACAAGGCAGAGTTCATCGAGGAGCGCAGGCTGATCATGAACTGGTGGAGTCGCTACCTTGAGGCTAATCAGCAGAAGCATGTCAGCCCACGCGAATTCGCCAATCAGACGGGTGCGAACGTCACTCGCCTAAAAGCAAAACGTGGCGCAACTGAGTAAGCGCTCGGTCTTCATATCTCAGTGATCCGCTTGTCCACGCGGATCCATCCAAGTGGGGCTGCAAAGCCGCCCTGTTTGGATGGACCTCACTTAAAAAATCTAAAGCCCACACAATTGTCTGCGGAAAACCACTGATTTCCATCGGTGGATAATTTCATCCGCAGCCGCAGAACTCCCAACAATTCGAGCCTTGACCCGAATTCTCCACAGGCGTAGAAAAGGTCGGGCAAAGCGCTGTCGTTGACAGCAACCCAGGTAGCCAGAACCTTTAAGGTTACGCCACACCGTGGTGGTTCTCCCAAAGTGCGATTAGCGTCCGGCGGCTCGCACGGTCACAGCGATGTGATGGATGCCTACTTTTACCAGTGTGCCCACTGCGGCAACTCATCCCCTTTCATAGCTGCTCTGCAGCAACCTATTCGCTTGGCCATTTCACTGCGCCAACCTGCGCCCGTCTCTTTCTCCCGGAAAGAGACGGGCGCTCCTACCGCTGCTGCAGCCCACCTAGTACAAGGCTTTGCGGCATTCCCCCTCGTGACAATCGGCGTGACAAATACCGAAGTCACCAGCAACAGCGATGCAGATGATGGTGCCGCAGCCCAGGGAATGGACTGCACCTGACTGACAGTCAGGCGCGCCCTGGTCATCGCCTCACTGCCTTCACCTGACTCAGGATCTCGCGGCGTTGGTCTCGTCAGCCAGTACAGCCTCCACCCGCCCACTTCTTCGGAGGTGTTCAGGAGGCCAGATCATGAGATGCCCATGCTCCCGGTCGTAAAGAGCCGCCAGTCCCGCGTTAGTGGACAACCCTCACAGGTCGCAGGGGCCTTGATCCCTGATAACACTCAACATTCTTGGCGGGATGACGTGAGGGAAAGTTTCAACGGTTTGGCTTCGAGAGTAATTTGATCATGGCATTGGTCGGTAGAAGGAATGGGCGGAATTTTGGCTACGGCCGGCAATTGAGCTATGCCGGGCCATAGGCGTTGAAAGACCTGTTTGGCGGCTGGCATTACGGCACGGTCAAAGCGCACAGTGATCGGTGGCAAGCGGTAATCACTGAAGGTGGGATAGCAGAAACAACTGTTGCGCTGAGTTCACTGCACGCTAGGTAAAAATCGCTACGGTCTGGCGTGCCCACAATCCGGCCATGCCTCAAACAACACCGCCTGCAATGACAGGGCTGCAGATAGCCCGTCAAACACAGTTCTTCCCTGGAGCCAGTTGGCCGGAGCCACGAAGGGCGCAGCGGGATCAAACTGTTGAGTAAACTGGGCCAACGAGCTCATATCGATTTTCCTTTTTGAGACGATCCAGGCACGCAGGTATCAAGCAACATGAGTGTTCGCTGCAAGCTCATGCGCGGGCTCAGGCTTGATCTTGAACCAGAGGGCGTACATCGCTGGCAGGAACACCAAGGTCAGCACTGTGCCGGCAAACGTACCGCCAATCAGGGTGTACGCCAGCGCTCCCCAGAACACCGAATGGGTCAGCGGAATGAACGCCAGCATCGCCGCCAACGCCGTGAGAATCACTGGCCGTGCACGCTGCACAGTGGCTTCGACCACTGCGTCATAAGGCGACAGACCGGCTTGCTTATTAGAGTGAATCTGGCCAATGAGGATCAGCGTGTTGCGCATCAGAATCCCTGACAAGGCAATCAATCCCACCAAGGCGTTGATCCCGAACGGCTGCTGGAACAGCAGCAGAATTGGCACCACACCAATCAGGCCCAAAGGCGCGGTGGCGAACACCATCATCATTGCCGACATCGAGCGCACCTGAATGACGATGGTCAGCAACATCAGCGCGATCATGATCGGGAACAACGGCAGCAATGCCTTGTTTGCTTTACCCGACTCCTCGATCGCGCCGGCAAACTCAATGCGGTAGCCCGCCGGCAGCTTTTCGATGATGGGTTGCAACTGCGTTATCAAGGCGTTGGAGACATCGGGAGGCTGAAGACCTTCAGCCACGTCACCGCGCACGGTGATGGTCGGCGTCCGATCACGACGTCGCAGGATGGGCTCTTCCATGCGCACATCCACCGCCCCTACCTGGGACAGCGAAACGCGCTGGCCTTGGACGCCGGTCAGCGTGAAGGCGGCAATTTTCGATGGATCCAGACGCGTCTCACCAGCGGAGCGAGCGACCACCTGAACCGAACGAATGTCCTCACGCACCTCGGTGACAGGCACCCCCGTGAGCAGAAATTGCAGCTGTTGCGCGACATCGGTCGAGGTCAAGCCGAATGCTTGCAGGCGATCCTGATCCAGCGTGAGATGAAGTGCCGGCACGCGCTCGCCCAAGTCGGTGTTGACGGTCCTCATCATGGGGCTGGCGGTCATGACCTCACGCACCTGCGCGGCGATATCCCGCAACACTGCGGGGTTGGCGCCCATCACCCGAAAGGCCACCGGATACGGTGAGTAAGGACCAAATACCAACTGCGTCACCCGCACGCGGGCTTCAGGCGCCAAGCCATCGGCCGCCGCTTGTCTGAGGCGGAGCTTGAGCGCCTCACGCTCTTGCTGATTCGCGGTCAGGACGACGATTTTTGCGAAGGATGGATCGGGTAGTTCAGGGGCCATCGCCAAGTAGAACCGCGGCGCGCCCTGGCCAATGTAAGCAGTGACGATCTTGGCCTCCGGCTGCTGAGCCAACCACGCCTCGACCTTGGCCGCCGCCACATCAGTCTGTTCGATAGAGGTGCCGTAAGGCATCTGCACCTCAACCAGCACCTCAGGCCGGTCGGACGTGGGGAAGAACTGCTTGTTGACCACGCCCATGCCCAAAATCGCAACAACAAACAAGCCCACGACGGATGTCGCCACCAGGCCTTTGCGGCGGATCACACTGCCCAGCAGGCGCCTGAAACGCTGGTAGTTCGGTGTACCGTAAATCGCCGTATGCCCGCCTTCAGGCACCTTGATCTGCGGCAGCAGTTTGACGCCCAGGTAAGGGGTAAACACCACGGCCACCACCCAGGAAGTGATCAGCGCAATGCCAACGATCCAGAACATGTTCGCGGTGTACTCACCAGCGGTCGACTTGGCAAAACCGTTGGGCATAAAGCCGATCGCCGTCACCAACGTCCCCGACAACATCGGCGCGGCCGTGTGGCTCCAGGCATAAGCGGAGGCCTTGATTCGGTCGTAGCCCTCCTCCATCTTCACCACCATCATTTCAATGGCAATGATTGCATCGTCCACCAGCAGCCCCAGCGCCAGAATCAACGAGCCCAGGGTAATTCGATCGAAGTCTTTGCCCGTGGCCGCCATGACAATGAACACGGCCGCCAGAGTCAGCGGCACCGCTGCGGCAACCACAACGCCGACACGCCAGCCCATGCTGAGAAAACACACCAGCAGCACCACGCCCAAGGCAGCAAAAAACTTCACCATGAACTCGTTGACGGAGGCGCCAATATTCACCGCCTGATCCGTGACCTTGGTCAGGCTCATGCCCAAAGGCATCTGCTCGTTGATCGCTGTGGCCTCAGCGTCCAGCGACTTCCCCAAATCCAGGCCGTTCCAGCCGTCGCGCATGACCACGCCGAGCAACAGTGCCGGCTCGCCGTTATTGCGTACCAGGAATGTCGCGGGGTCCTCATAACCGCGCTTGACCTCAGCCACATCGGACAACTTGAGGGTTCTGCCCTGCACTGTCAGCGGGGTATTGCGAATCTTCTGCAGGTCATCAAACGCGCCATCCAGGCGGATGAAAACCTGGGGCCCCTTCGCTTCTACCGAACCGGCCGGCGTTATCATGTTTTGCGTGTTCAACGCACTGAAGATGTCTCGTGCAGAAATGCCCAGTGTCGCCAGACGCTCGTAGGACAGCTCGACAAAAACGCGCTCGGCCTGTTCACCGATGATGTTGACCTTCTTCACACCCGCCACATGCAGCAGACGCTGGCGCAAGCTCTCGGCTTCGCGCACCAACAGACGTTGGGGCTCGCCCTTGGCCTTGAGCGCATAGAGCGCGAAGGTGACATCGGAATACTCATCATTGACCATCGGGCCGATCACCCCAGACGGCAACCCCTTCTGCTCATCCAGGATTTTCTTGCGCGCCTGGTAAAACTCCTCCTGGACGGCTGAGGGGGGCGTGCTGTCGAGCAGGTACACCGTAGTGAATGCCAAGCCGGGCCGGGTAAAGGTCTCGGTCCGATCGTACCAACGCAGTTCCTGCATGCGTTTTTCCAGCTTTTCTACCACCTGGTCTTGCATCTCCTGGGCCGTCGCCCCAGGCCAGGCGGTGACCACCGTCATTTGTTTAATGGTGAATGCGGGATCTTCCGCACGCCCCAGTTTGAAGAAGGCGTACAACCCACCCACAGAAATCAGCAGGATCAAAAACAGGGTGATTGAGCGCTCGCGTACGGCCAGCGCCGAAAGATTGAAGCCGCTCATCGACTTACCTCAACCACTGAATTTTGCGGAGCATCGGCGAGTTCAGTCCTGACCTTCTCTCCCCCGCTCAGCAAGTGAGCACCCAATGCGACAACACGATCACCCACCTGCAGATCCCCCGTCACGCGCACGCTGGCCTCATTATTCAGGCCGCGAACCTTGATCGGGCGCCATGCCACCTGCTCAGCTTCCCCGCCCACCACCCAGACCCCCGGGCCTTTACCGGCGTCGTAGAGGGCCCCCATGGGCACCTGTAATTCCTTGGCATCAGCAACATCCGTGTCAGCGATAACCACTGAGATTGTCGAACCCAGGGTGGCGTTGGAGAGTGCCCCCTCCAGCACATAACGCGCTTCAAACGTTCGGGTCTGTCGGTCGGCAGAGTCGGACAACTGGCGTAAACGCGCTTTACCTGCAGTCTGGTGCTGGCCGTATAGCTCAACCGTCGCCGCCGAGTCCAGCGCAGGACGTAGCGTCTCGGGTAACTGGATCACGGCCTCGCGCTGCCCTGAATGGGCAACGCGTACCACCACCTGCCCTGCGCCAACTACCTGCCCCGGCTCCGCCAAGGTATCCACTACCACCCCGTCAGCATCCGCCAGCAACGTCGAATAACCGGTCGCGTTTTTCGCCACATCAGCCTGGGCCTGGGCAGCGTTGAGTTGGGCTTTCGCCGAGTCGGCAGCTGCTTTGAACCCTGCGTAAGCTGAAGCAGATACCGCTCCGACGGACACCAGATCACGGTAGCGAAGCTCGTCATCGGAGGCCTGCCGAGCTCGGGCCATGGCGGCCAGTACCGCTTCCTGCTGTGCCCGCGCGGTCAGCGTCAGGTCGTTGGCATCGATTCGCATAAGTGGCTGCCCGCGCTTGACACTCTGTCCAGCATCCACCAAACGCTCCAAGACCTTCCCAGGTACCCGAAAACCGAGATCGCTCTGAACTCGGGCCGCGACGATACCGGTGAATACCCGTGCCGCAGGCGCGGAGGGTTGAACCACGCCGATGCGCACCAAGGGCACTTGAAGGCGAGGATCGGCAGGCGTGGCCTCGTTGCAGGCCGCTAGGGCAAACGGCAACAAGACAATGAAAATGGCTGACATGCGGTGGCGCTGGATCATAAAGACCTCTCGGTAGCGGATGCACCATGCTTATTCAAGTGACCATTTATGTCAATAGTCACTACCGAGACGAATGAACATCGCCCACTTGATCAGAGCAAAGCAAAGAGGCTCGATATCTAGTTTTTTCAGGCGCACACGCTGATACGGATGCGCAGCGCATCCGTCAGCAGAGGTTTAAGGCATCAGGCTGCGCAGAACAAGATTGGAGATGAGAGAAGGGGCTTCTTCAACAAAATCGAGGTTGTACTGCAATAGCAGAGGATTGATGAAGGGCCGCAGAGCGAGATGAATCGCCTCTACCGTCTCGTCCAGCGGAGTCTTGCGTTCAAACTCACCGAGCTCTCGCCCCTCACGCACGATTTGCAACACGAAGCTCTTGATCTGAGCGTCATAGACTTGTGAGCTGGGCCATCGCTCCGACGCGGCGAACGCTGCGATGTCGTAGAGTTTACGGTCGCTAAAGAACAGGCTCACACCTGTAGCGATTAAGGTTTTGACCAGGCGCCGAAAACGTTCAGTCGGCGAGATGCCGTCTACATTGATGGCTTGCTCCACTGCCGCAACGATTTCAGTCAGGCAATTGGTACAGATAGCGTTACCAATCGCCTGCTTGGATTCAAAGAATTTGTAGATGTAAGCCTTGGAAAAGCCGATGGCCTTGGCTAGGTCAGAAACCGTTGTTTTGCCATAACCGTATTGACTGAAATGTTCGTTGGCCGCCGCGACAATCTGGTCTCGAATGTCGTGATCGGCTGGGCCACGGGCGCTGGGCGAAGAAACTGATGGCTGATTCATGCGAGCAGCTTACTCATCCCAAAGGTGGTTGACAACTTGTGACCAATTTGTAATATAGTCACAAACCGACCCTTTCGCAGGTATCGCATGTACCCTCCTCCTCGTTTCGCCGTCTTACTGTGTTTGGGTATGGTTGCAGGTTGCGCAGTGGGCCCCGACTACTCAAAACCCCGTGTGGAATTGCCCGAGCATTTCTCGGCGCAAACGTCCAAGGCACGACAAGTGGCCGCCGCAAATGCCGATCTCGCCGCTTGGTGGAACGCATTTAATGACCCGATACTCAGTCAGCTGATAAATCGAGCACTTGAACAGAACCTCGATTTAGCCCAGGCAAGCGCAAGGATCGATCAGGCTCGCGCCGGTTTGGGGGCCGCTAACGCAGCACTCCTGCCGTCGGCCACCGTCAACGGTCAAGCGGCCCGAGCCCGACAGTCATTGGAGACTCCGTTAGGCCAAGTGCTGAATTCAGACCCTTCCTATAATCGCTACGGCAGTGCCTATGAGGCGAATTTGAATGCCAGTTGGGAGCTGGATGTGTTTGGCGGGCTGCGCCGAGGTAAAGAAGCGGCCTTCGCCGATTATCAGGCCTCGCAAGCCGGAGCGATTGCCACACGCCTGGCAGTGGTCGCGCAAACAGCCGACCTTTACATCAGCATCCGTGGCCTGCAAGCACGTCTGGAAATTGCCCGGCAGCAAGTAGACACACGACAACAACTGCTCACCACCATCGAACATCTCTACGCAAAAGGCCTGGCGGCTGAACTGCAGTTGAACCAGACCCAAGGCGCGCTGAACCAAGCGCAGGCCACCGTGCCGGTACTGCAAGCAGGCATTGACACGGCAATGAATGCGCTGGATGTCATGTTGGGCAAGGCGCCCGGCACTTACAGCGCGCAGTTGACTAAGCTGGCGCCCATCCCTGAGGTGCCAGGCCTCTCGGACATGGGCGCTCCAGCCGACCTGCTGCGTCGGCGTCCAGACTTGATCGTCGCGGAGCGCCGTCTTGCGGCATCCAGCGCGCGCATCGGCGAAGCCATGTCCGAGTACTACCCCAAACTGTCTGTGGCTGCGCTGCTCGGCAGTGCTACATCGGTATCCAGCGCAAACCTGTTCAGCAACGGCGCCAGTCAGGCTTCGGCGGCACTGGGATTACGCTGGCGGCTGTTCGATTTTGGCCGCATCAACGCCCAGATTGATTTGGCAAAGGGCCAGGAAGCCGAAGCCTTGGCCGCTTACCGCCAGTCCGTTCTGCGGGCCTGCGAAGATGTGGAAAGCGCTGTTTCGGCACGGATCAACCGCGAGCAACAATCGACCCAGCTCGCCCAGGGCGAGTCGGCGTATGCGAAAGCCAGAGCGACATCGTTTGCCGCCTATGAAAAAGGCGCGGTCAGCTTGATCGAAGTGCTGGATGCCGATGAACATCTCCTAGCGGCATCTGATGGCAGAGCCCAGGCACAAACTGAATCGGCTCGCGCTGCAGTGGCCACGTTCAAAGCATTGGGCGGCGGTTGGCAGCGAGATGACTCAGATGCTCGCGTTGTCTCAAAAAGAGCGGAAACTCGAATGGTTTTTCCTGATCCAGGGATATCGAAAGAACTCCAATAAAATACGGGCTGGATTAGGATAATCGTAGGGATATATATACTAAAAAACAGAGTAATTTCATTGTAGAACAAATGCTTATTTTTCTGTTCGAGTCCAGGTCGTGCCAGATTATGTTCAGAGAAGGGTTTCAAAATCTCTGACCACCAAAAACCCGCCTTCCGGCGCAATACCGTTCATTTAAGAGAT
>NZ_LACC01000007.1:0-70398 GCF_000967965.1 Pseudomonas fluorescens | reverse complement strand
GGGAGCTTGCTCCCGCTGGACTGCGCAGCAGTCCCATTTTAGGGCCGCTTCGCGCCCCAGCGGGAGCCAGCTCCCTCGCCACAGATACAGTGTTCGTCCTTAAGTGAACAGCATTACGCCTTCCGGCGGGTTTTTTCGTTTTGGCGCTGCCGGCCGGGATTCAGCTGAACCCGCTCATGCCTGAGACTTCATCGTCTGCTTCGGCAACTCTCCAAACCGCTGCCGATAGTAATTGGCAAACCGCCCCACATGCCCGAACCCGAACTCCAGCGCCACTTCAGTCACGCTGGAATTCGGCCTCGCCAGCATGAACTCCCGGGCGGCTTCAAGCCGTAATCCGCGCAAGCGGTCCATCGGGCTTTGACCGTATTCGCGCTGGCACAAGGTGTTCAAGCTGCGGATGCTCACCCCAACGGCAACCGCCAGTTCAGCCAGAGTGATGCCCTGGACAAGGTGTTCGCGCATACAAGCGTCGATTTTTTGCAGTTGGCGGGTGGGCTGCCGCGGCGACAGCGACTCTTGTTGCGCAATGCCACAATGGCTGAGCAGAAACAGCGGCAGGCTTTGCTCCAGATGCTGCAACCAGCGCGAAGGCGTTGCGCTTGCTTCGCCCTCGGGCAAATGCTCCAGCAACTCGCTGACCAGTCGAAACCAGCGCATCGCCAGTGGCCGTTGCAGGCGGCTGACCGGTGCCAGCGTGAAGCCCGATGGCAAGTCGTCGGCCAGCGCCCTCTGGCTGGCGTCGAGCAATGCCCGAGGCAGTTTGAGGATCAGTTGCTCGCAGCCCTCCTCCCACACCACTCGAGCCTGCTCACGCGGGGACAGAATCGCCACTTCTCCAGGGCTGACGCTATAGCCCATGCCGTCGGAATCCAGGGTGGCCCTGCCGCGCAGCGGCATCTGTACCAGCACGAAATCTTCGAAAGGCTGCGGCCGGATTTCTACCTGGCCACCGTAGCGCAGCGCATAGAGTTCGCAGCTGGCAACCTGGCCACGATAGAGCGCCGTATCGACGCCGCCCCGTGGCCAATCCAACTCATGTTCCACCAGCGCTTGCCCCATCAAACGCTGGGTTTCCTGCGCCGAGCGGCTGGTGAAGACCGGCTCGCGGCACATCAGCGACAAGTTCAGGCCCACGCTGTTGGCGGTGGCGGCTTGTAAGGTCGTCATCTCAAAGCGACCGATTGCGACGAGCTTCGCTGCGTTGCAGAGTGGCGCTGGGCGTTTCGTTGAACAGCTTGCGGTACTCGCTGGCGAACCGACCCAGATGCGAGAACCCCCAACACATCGCGATCACCGAGATGTTGCGCACCGAGGCGTCTTCTAGGATTTCCTGGCGCACCGCGCCGAGGCGATACTTTTTCAGGTAAGCCATGGGCGAGACGCCGAAGTGCTTGCGAAAGCCTTCGAACAGTTTGAAGCGGGACACACCTGCTGCCGCCTCGATGTCTTCCAGGTGCATGTCTTCGCGGGCGTTGCTTTCGATGAAGTCCTTGGCGCGCACCAGGTAATACGGCAACTTGACGCCCAGTTGGTCACGCAGTTCGGCACTGTAGTTGTTGGGCTGGGAAAGGATCAGACCCTTGATCAGCGCACTTTCGATATCGCGGGTGAAGAACACTTGATTGAACAGACCCTGGCCGCGCTCCAGCTCATCGATGTAGTAACGGGCCAGCCGCCACCAGGAGGCAGAGGCACCGTTGACCGCGTCCATCACCGGCTCGAATTTCAGCGGCATTTCCAGCGGGCGCTGCAGCATGCCTTCCAGGGTCTGGCGCATAGCCATGCGGGTGATCACCACGGAGATCTTGTGGCAGTCACCGGCCATGGTCAGCGCCTGGGTTTCGTGGGGGGTCACGATCAGGCCCTGGTCCTGGCTGGAGTACAACCGGCGACCGTCCTTGACCAGCTCCTGCTCGCCGCGAATCGGCAGGCTGAGACTGTAGCAATTGAGGTGTTCGGCATCCTCGACGCCGATGGTCACGTCGGTGCCGTATTCCATCCTGCCCAAGGTCGTGGACATCGATTTGAACACATTGGCCTTGTGGTGAAACTGAATCCGGTTTGGCTGGCTAGTCTGCAGTTCGTGCGGCCCGCAAATACCGGCCATCCACGCACGGGCACCGGCCAGGTCGTAGCGATCTATGCGGATATCTCGAAACTGGGCAACATTTGGTTCGGTCATCTCAGTACACCCACGGCAATAGACATCGACACGCTCTTCGGCGCGTATTTACATTGGGTTTGCAAGGGCTATGCCCAGCCGGTGCGAACAGGCGATATCCGCATTTTTTGGCTAGTAATCGGAAACTATCTGGATATCGAACGCGTTGAGCGGCGTTGACGCGCACAGCAACGGTGCCGGCCATGGTCAACGCCATGGGCAATGCGCTACCCAAGGCGTCACTTCAGCGCACAACCGCGTTCGATTTGAGGGCAGGACGTTACCAAAATTTCCAGGTGTAAGTGGTGATCAGGCGGTTCTCCACCCAGTCATTGCCGTGGCTGAATTTGGCAACGACGTTGCCGGCCTCCACCCCCACGCCTTTGAGCGGGCCACTTTGCACCACATAAGACAGCACCAGGTCACGCTCCTGCTCCGCCGCCTGGCTGAGGTTGTCGCCACGGTCCACCGACGTACCCTTGAAGTAGCGGGTCATGAAATTCAGGCCGGGTACGCCGAGGGCGGCGAAATCGTAGTCATAACGGGCCTGCCAGGATTTTTCGTTGGGCTTGATGAACCCGACCCGCGACCAGTTCACCAGAAACGGCTGCGGGACATAACCGCCCAGGGTCGGAAAGTTGCTGTCACCGAGCATGCGCTGGTACCCCACGCCGAAGCGGTGCCCGCCCTTTTTCAGCGAGGTCATTGCACCGTAGGAACGGTTGTCGATGTCGCCGTAGAGGGCATCGCCGTCTTCGCTGTTGTTGAAGTAACGCAGGTCGGTCTTTAGCCCATAACCGCCGCCCAGATCAGCCAGATGGGTGATACCCAGGTAGTGCTGCTGATAGATGTCTTCCAGTTGCGCGTAGAAGTAGGTGCCGGTCAACGAAGGGGTGAAGGCATAACTGGCGCCAGCGAGGTTAAGGCCGTCGCTGCCGTGGCGCACGCCGGAGCCGGTCTGCAGGTACAGCTTTTCGTAGTTGGAGGAATTACGCGCCCCGATCTCCGTCAGCCGTCCGGCGGTCAAGGTCAGACGGTCGACTTCCTTGGACTCGAGCAAGGCACCGCGATAGGTCGTGACCAGTTGGCGCGAATCGTCAATGATCACCACTGGCAGTAACGGCCGCAACTCACCGACTTTCAGCTCGGTTTTCGAATAGCGCATTTTCAGCGTCACACCGCCACGGCCGTATTCATCGGCCTGCTCCTGACGGCTCTGGCTGTAAGGGATGATGGTGTCATCGCCGCGCCCGCCACCGCCGTCCAGACGATAGGCATACTGCGCCTCCGCATCGAGGCCGAACTGCACCGGGCCTTCGGTATAGCCGGAGGCGAAACGCAGGTCGAAACCCTGGGTCCAACTGCCCACTCGCGAATGGGGCGGGTTGTTCTCCTTGTAATCCCGATCAATGTAAAAGTTGCGGGTACCCAGCGTCAGCTTGCTGTCATTGACCACATCTGCCTGTACCAACAATGGCGTCAACAAGCCAACTGCTTGAACCCCCCGAACTAACCACGCTTTATGCAACATGTTATTTCTTCCCCCTGCCGCTTATATAGCAACACATGAATAGAAGGCACTTCTGGTACGGAACCCAAGGCCATGAGAAATGGCAGTTTCCAGCGACCTGCGGCGAGACACTCTGGTGGTGCTTCGATTGAAATTAAGCCGCAACAAGTTCGTCAGCGGCTATCCCGTTACTGAACGACAAATAGCCATTTGCTCAGCCGACGAGCGCGACAGAAGCCAGTGTTTACGGGGATAACTCACCGACAACCGAGGAACAGGGCTTATTTTCCGGATGGGTTTCCACTAATAAGCGGATAGACCCTGCCAGCCACCACGTCATTAAATGAAGCCATGAATTAGCCCATTGGCCGAGGACTGGGAAATGACAACTGCACGAAGCATCGAACAGTGGAAAAGTTATATAGAAAGTTGCCTGGACTTCCGCCCGCAAGACGGGGTTTATCGCATTGCCCGCGATATGTTTACCGACCCGGAACTATTCGACCTGGAAATGGAACTGATTTTCGAGAAGAACTGGATCTACGCCTGCCACGAAAGCGAGATAGCCAATAATCACGACTTCATGACGATGCGGGCCGGGCGCCAGCCACTGATCATCACCCGCGACGGGGAAGGTCGTCTCAACGCCCTGATCAACGCCTGCCAGCACCGCGGCACCACACTCACCCGCGTCGGCAAGGGCAACCAGTCGACCTTCACCTGCCCTTTCCACGCCTGGTGCTACAAAAGCGACGGCCGCCTGGTGAAGGTCAAGGCGCCGGGCGAATACCCCGAAGGTTTCGACAAGGCCACCCGCGGTCTGAAAAAAGCCCGTATCGAAAGCTACAACGGCTTTGTGTTCGTCAGCCTCGACGTGGAGGGCACCGACACCCTGGAAGACTTCCTCGGTGACGCCAAGGTGTTCTTCGACATGATGGTGGCGCAGTCGCCGACCGGTCAGCTCGAAGTGCTACCGGGCAAGTCGGCCTACACCTACGAAGGCAACTGGAAACTGCAGAACGAGAACGGCCTGGACGGTTATCACGTCAGCACTGTCCACTACAACTACGTGGCCACCGTGCAGCACCGCCAGCAGGTCAACGCCGAAAAAGGCCTGAGCGCGGGCGACACCCTGGACTACAGCAAGCTGGGTGCCGGCGACAAGGAAACCGACGACGGCTGGTTCGCCTTCCACAACGGCCACAGCGTGCTGTTCAGCGACATGCCCAACCCTTCCGTGCGCCCGGGCTACGCCACCATCATGCCGCGCTTGGTCAAGGAACACGGCCAGGGCAAGGCCGAGTGGATGATGCACCGCCTGCGCAACCTGAACGTCTACCCGAGCATGTTCTTCCTCGACCAGATCAGCTCGCAGTTGCGGATCATCCGCCCGCTGGCCTGGAACAAGACCGAAATCAACAGCTTCTGCCTGGGCGTGGTCGGCGAGTCGGATGCGGATCGGGAAAACCGCATTCGCCAGTTCGAAGACTTCTTCAACGTGTCCGGTATGGGCACCCCCGATGACCTGGTGGAGTTTCGTGAAGCCCAGCGCGGCTTTCAGGCCCGTCTGGAACGCTGGAGCGACATTTCCCGTGGCGAAGGCAAGTGGGTCGCAGGCGCCACCCGCAACAGCGAAACCATTGGCATCACTCCGGCACTCACCGGCACCGAGTTCACCCATGAAGGCCTGTACGTCAACCAGCACACCAACTGGCAGCGCTTTTTGCTCGAAGGCCTGGCGCGCAAGGCGGCCGAACAACAACCGTTGAAACTGCGTGAGGTGTGAACATGAATTCCCAACTGCAATATCGCGTCGAGCAATTTCTTTACCGCAAAGCCGAGGCCTGTGATGCCCAGGACTGGGACACCTATCTGGCCATGTTCAGCGACGACAGCGAATTCCACCTGCCGCAATGGGATTCGGAGCACGTCTACACCACCGACCCGAAAAAAGGCATGTCGCTGATCTATTACCCCAACCGGGGCGGCCTGGAAGACCGGGTGTTCCGCATTCGCACCGGCAAGGCGGCGTCGACCATCCCGATGCCGCGCACCCTCCACCTGATCAGCAACGTGCGCATCGCGCCGCTGCAGGACGATGAGCTGGAGGTGCGTGTCAACTGGAGCACCCTGTACTACCGCATGCAGACCGCCGAGCAGTTCTTCGGCCGCGCCACGTACCGTCTGCGCCCCGACGGCGAGAGCTGGAAAATCGCCCGCAAACACGTGGTGCTGCTCAACGACACGATCAACTCCGTGCTCGACTTCTACCATCTCTGAACCCTGCGGATTAACGCTCATGACGTACAAGGTCGCCTTCAGTTTCGCCGACGGTAAAACTCTCTTCTGCAACGTGCAGAACAATGAAATCCTGCTCGACGCGGCCCTGCGCAGCGGGATCAAGATTCCGTTGGACTGCCGCGAAGGGGTTTGCGCGACCTGCCAGGGCCGCTGTGAATCCGGGCAGTACACCCAGGACTACGTGGACGATGAAGCGCTGTCGGCCAGCGACCTGGCTGAGCGCAAGGTGCTGACCTGCCAGACGCGCGTACAGTCGGACGCCACTTTCTACTTCGACTTCGACTCGAGCCTCTGCGGCAGTAGCGGCCCGAGCAGTCTGCAAGGCACCGTGAGCGAGGTGCGACAGGTCTCCCCAACCACCGCCATCGTGCACGTGGAAGTGGGCGCAGCGGGCGCGGCGCTGGACTATCTGCCGGGCCAGTACGCGCGCCTGCAAGTCCCGGGCACCGAGCATCGGCGCTCGTATTCCTTTGCCTGCGCGCCGGGCAGCAGCAACCTGCAGTTCCTCATTCGCCTGCTGCCCAGCGGCGTGATGACCGACTACGTGCGCGATCGCTGCCAGGTCGGTGATGTGATTCACATGGAAGCGCCGCTAGGAGCCTTCTACTTGCGCCATATCGACCGCCCGCTGGTGATGGTGGCTGGCGGCACCGGGCTGTCGGCATTCCTGGGCATGCTCGAGCAGATCGCCGACCAGCATGGCTGCGCTCACCCGGTACACCTCTACTACGGCGTGCGCGAGGCCGCGGACCTGTGCGAGGTCTCGCGCATCGAGGCCTATGCCGCAAGGATCCCGGGGTTCCGTTTCACGCCCGTGGTCAGCACCCCCAACCCCGATTGGCCGGGCAAGACCGGCTATATCGCCGATCACCTGGAGTTGGCCGAGCTGCGTGACCAGCCGTTCGACCTGTACCTGTGCGGCCCGCCGCCGATGGTCGAGTCGATCAAGGACTGGCGCCAGCAGCACGGCCTGGATCAAAGCCGCCTTTACCTGGAGAAGTTCACCGAGAGCAACAGCTGACACAGCGACCCATAACAACAATCAATCGGCCCGACCGAACACTGAATCACTGCCCTCATCGATATCTACCGTGCGTTGGCACGACCTACTTCATAGGCCGCCTCATGAAAAACCTGGTATTGCGTGCATGTCTGGCAACCTCCCTCTACGCAGCGACGGCTGCCCAGGCCGTGGAGCCTGTCCGAATCGGCTTCATCACCACCCTCTCCACCCCCGCCGGCTACCTGGGCGAAGACTCGCGAGATGGCTTTCAGCTGGCGATCGATCAGGAAGGCGGCAAGCTCGGCGGCGTGCCGGTGCAACTCATCGTGGAAGATGATGGCCTGCAACCGGCCAAAGCCAAGCAGATCGCAGACCGCATGAGCCTGGACGGTATCTCGCTGTACACCGGGGTGATTTTCTCCAACGTGCTGGCAGCCGTGATCAACACCGCCACCAAGGACGGTTTCTACGTCAGCAACAACACCGCGCCCTCGACCCTGGCCGGTGAAAAGTGCATGGCCAACTACTTTGTCGGCTCCTACCAGAACGACACCCCGCACGAAATGGCCGGTATCGCCGCCAATGAGCTGGGCTACAAGAAAATGGTGATCCTGGCACCCAACTATCAGGGCGGCCGTGACGCACTGGCCGGCTTCAAGCGCACCTTCAAGGGCGAAGTGACCGAGATCTACACCAAGCTCAACCAGCTGGATTTCTCGGTGGAGCTGGCGCGCGTACGTGCGCTGGCGCCGGATGCGATCTTCCAGTTTCACCCGGGCGGCGGCGGCATCAACTTCGCCAAGCAATACGGCGGCTCGGGCCTGTCGGCGCAAATCCCGATGGTGGTACCGGTGTTCTCCATGGATGAACGCATGCTCGCCGCCACCGGCGAAGTGGCCAAGGGCACCAACATCGTCACCCTGTGGAACCCGCAATCGGACAACCCGGCCAACCAGGCCTTCGTCAGGGCCTTCACCGAGAAATACAAGCGCGTCCCGACGGTGTATGCCGCCCAGACTTACGACACGGCACGGCTGATTGGCGCCGCCCTGAAAACCTCCCAGGGCAATCTCAAAGACCAGGCGGCCTTCCGCACGGCCATGAAGAACGTCAAGTTCGATTCCATTCGCGGTGATTTCAGCTTCGCCCAAAACCAGCACCCGGTGATCGACTGGTACCTGCTGCAAGTGCAGGCCGGTGCCGACGGCAAGCTGATCGAAGTGCCGATCAAGACCCTGGCGACCCACCACGTCGACAGCTACGCAGCTCAATGCTCGATCTGACCGGCACCTGAGCCCCGTCCTCGCCCTGCAGTACAACTGCGGGGCGTTTTCATGAGGAACGCAGTCATGTTATTGCTCGAACAGATTCTCAACGGCCTGCAATACAGCGCCTTGCTGTTTCTGCTGGCCTCAGGCCTGACCCTGATTTTCGGCATCATGGGCGTGATCAACCTGGCCCACGGCGCCTTTTACATGGTGGGTGCTTTCTGCGCCGCCTACACCGCCATGGCCACCGGTTCGTTCTGGCTCGGCGGCCTGGCCGCGTTGATCGGTTCGGCCTGTTACGGCGCGCTGATCGAAACCTCGATCATGCGCCGCCTCTACAATCGCGATCACCTGGATCAGGTGCTGGCGACTTTGGCCGTGGTGTTTTTCAGCAACGAACTGCTGACCCTGATCTTCGGCCGCAGCCCACCGGCGATGCCCACGCCCGAATGGTATTCAAGTTTTGTCGAAGTGCTACCGGGGCTGATGTACCCGGTCAGCCGGCTGCTGTTTATCGCCGCAGGGCTGGTGGTGGCAGTCGGCATGTGGCTGCTGATCAACCACACGCGCCTGGGCATGCTGATTCGCGCCGGTGCCGACGACCATGAAATGGTCGGCGCGCTGGGCGTCAACATCGCCCGGCTGTACACCTTGGTGTTCGTATTCGGCTGCGTACTGTGCGGCCTGGCCGGTTTCATGGCGGCACCGCTGCTGTCGGTGGAGATCGGCATGGGTGAAAAGATCTTGATCACCACCTTCGTGGTCATCGTCGTCGGCGGTGTCGGCTCGGTGCGCGGCGCGTTGGTGGGAGCCTTGCTGATCGGCATGGTCGACAGCCTGGGCCGTGCCTACATTCCGCCGCTGCTGGACCAACTGCTGCCCAGCGAAACCAGCGGCACCCTGAGCGCCGGGCTGATTTCCGCCAGCGCCTACATCGTCATGGCCCTGGTGCTGCTGGTGCGTCCGCGCGGCCTGCTACCGGCCCGTGCCTGAGGAGAACGCCATGTCACCACGCCTTATCATCGACCTTGCGTGCCTGGCGACCTTCGCCTGCATGCCGTTGCTGGCCCACTGGCTGCACGAACCCTACCTGGTCAGCTTCTTCACCCGCCTTGCGATCTACGGCATGGCGGCCATCAGCCTGGACCTGCTGATCGGATATGGCGCCATGGTCAGCTTCGGCCACGCCGCATTCTTCGGCCTGGGCGGTTATATCGTCGGCATCGTTGCCTTTCACACCTCGCAAGGCCTGCCGCTGTGGGGCTGGGAAGGCAGCAACAGCGCGCTGGTGGTGTGGCCCCTGGCCCTGCTGGTGTGCGCGCTGCTCTCGCTGCTGGTGGGTTATCTGTCGCTGCGCACCAGCGGCGTGCAGTTCATCATGATCACACTGGCGTTCGGCCAGATGCTCTACTTCGTGCTCGGCTCGCTATCGCTGTACGGCGGCGACGACGGCATTCTGCTCAACGAGCGCAATACCTTCGGCGCACTGGATCTGGGCGACGCCAACCACTTCTACTACCTGTGCGTGGTCTTGCTGGCCGGCTGGTTGCTGCTGTGTCGGCGACTGGTCAATTCACGATTTGGTTTTGTGCTGCGCGGGCTCAAGCAGAGCGAGCGGCGCAGCGTCAGCCTGGGCCTCAAACCCTTGCGCTATCGCCTGACGGCGTTTGTGATCGCCGGCACCGGCGGTGGCCTGGCGGGGATTCTGTGGGCCAACTACGCGCTGTTCGTCAGCCCCGACATGGGCGCCTGGCAGAAGTCCGGCGAACTGATGGCGATGGTGATCCTCGGCGGCGTCGGCACCCTGCTCGGCCCACTGCTGGGCGCGGCGACCTACCTGGGGCTCGAACAGGTACTGAGCCAGTGGACCGAGCACTGGATGCTGATCTTCGGCCCCCTGCTGTTACTGGTGGTGCTGTTCGGCAAGAAAGGCGTCTACGGATTGCTGCTAAGCCTGTTGCAGCGCAAACCGAAGGTGGTTGCCATCAAACCGAACGCCGCCGTGGAGGTACGCCCATGAGCGCACAGCTATCGATTCGTGATCTACACAAGGCCTTCGGCGCGGTGAACGCCACCAACGGCGCCAGCCTTGAACTGGCCAAGGGCGAGTTGCACGCCATCATTGGCCCCAACGGCGCCGGTAAATCCACGCTGATCGCGCAGATCGCCGGGGAAGTTTTCCCCGACCACGGCCAGATTCACCTCAACGGCCAGGACATCACCCGCGTACCGGCCTGGCAGCGGCCGCGCCTGGGATTGGCGCGGGCCTTCCAGGTCAGCCAGCTGTATACCGAGTTCACCCTGCTGGAGAACGTCGCCCTGGCCATCGCCGCCCGCGACGGCAAGGCGTTCGGCATGTGGCGTCCGCTGAGCCGCGACACCCGTTTGCTGGAACCGGCGCTGGGCTACTTGCAGCAGGTGGGCCTGGGCCTTCGCGCGCAAGACCCGGTCCACGAACTTTCCCATGGAGAACGGCGGCAACTGGAGATCGCCCTGGCTCTGGCTCAGGAAGCTTCGGTGCTATTGCTCGATGAGCCGATGGCCGGGATGGGTGCCGACGAATCCGCGCGCATGACCGAGCTGCTGCACAGCCTCAAGGGCCGTTACGCGATCCTGCTGGTCGAACACGACATGGACGCGGTATTCGCCCTCGCCGACCGCATCACGGTGCTGGTGTACGGCCAGACGGTGCTGACCGGCAGCGTCGAACAAGTGCGCAACGACCCGCAAGTGCGGGCCGCTTACCTGGGAGAAGAACATGCTTGACGTTCAAGGCTTGAAAGCGGGCTATGGCTTGAGCCAGGTGTTGTTCGACATGCACCTGAGTATCGAGCAGGGCCAGGTGGTGTCGCTGATCGGCCGCAACGGCATGGGCAAGACCACCACGGTCAAATCGATCATGGGGTTGCTCAAGCCCAGCGCCGGCAGCATCCGCATCAACGGTACGGAAATGCGTGGTGCTGCGCCCTATCGCATCGCCAAGGCCGGCCTCGGACTGGTGCCAGAGGGCCGCCGCGCCTTCGGCACCTTGAGCGTGCGGGAAAATCTGCTGGCCACCGCCACGCGGGGCAAGTGGGATTTGGCGCGGGTCTATGAACTGTTCCCGCGTTTGCTGGAGCGCCAGGAGCAGCTGTCACGCACCCTGTCGGGCGGCGAGCAGCAGATGCTGGTGGTCGGCCGCGCGCTGTTGACCAACCCCAGCCTGCTGATTCTCGACGAAGCCACTGAAGGCCTTGCACCGATCATTCGCGAGCAGATCTGGAGTTGCCTGGCCACCCTCAAGGCCGAGGGCGAGACAATTCTGGTGATCGACAAGAACCTCAAGGAAATGGCGCGGGTGGTCGACCGTCATCACATCATCGAGAAGGGGCGCCAGGTCTGGGATGGCACACCGGTGGAGCTGGCGGCTCAACCCGAACTGTCGCAACGCTACCTGGGAGTGTGAGCAGCCATGGACCTCAATCAGGCTTACAACAACGTCGCAGCCGTGGGTAATTTTCCACAGATCATGCAGCGTTTTCGCCAGTGCAGTGCCCAGACCTATGCGAACCACGCCTGGCAGCGTGATGTGTCGTATGGCAATGCCAGGCGCGAGCGTTTCGACTGGTACGCCCAGGCGAATGCCGGGGCGCCGACACTGCTGTTCATTCATGGCGGTTACTGGCAAGCCTCGGACAAGGACGACTACGCCTTTATCGCAGAGGGCCTGATCGAAGCGGGTTTCAATGTCGGTTTGCTGGAATACACCCTCGCGCCCGAGGCGAGCATGGGCACCATCGTCGGACAGATCGGCAAGGCACTGGACTACCTGCTTGCGCATCGCGAAGCCTTGAACATCGGTCAGCAGGTGGTGCTGTGCGGGCACTCGGCGGGTGGCCATCTGACCGCGCTGTATCGCCGGCATCCGCTAGTGACCCTGGCCATGCCGATCAGCGGCCTGATGGAGCTTGAACCCATCAGCCGTTGCTGGCTAAACGATAAGCTGCAACTGAGCGAAGAGGACATCGAGCGCTATAGCCCGCAAAGGCTGATCGGCGATGGCGCACCGTTGTTGGTGACCGTGGGCGGGGATGAGTTGCCGGAGTTGATCCGCCACTCGCGCGAGTACGCCAGTGCCTGTCGCGAGGCGGGGCATGCCGTGAGCCTTGTCGAGCTTGCAGGGTGTCATCACTTTGCGGTGCTGGACGATCTGGCCAAGGCGGATGGCGAACACTTGCGGGCCCTGCTTGAGCACCTCAAGCGTTAGCCTGCCTGCAGGAGCGCGCTCGCTCCTGCAATTCACTCTCGCCAGATGTGGATACCGGTTTGCCGTTTGCGGCTTTTTTGACCCTCTCAGGCTTCATACAGTGGCTACGAATTCAGACAGGAATTGCGTATGTCCAGCCTCTCGCTCAGGGTCCAACAAATCGATCCTCTGACCCCCAGAATCCGCCGCGTGCTGCTGGTGTCCAACGACGCCCAGCCGCTACCGGACTTCACTGCCGGAGCCCATCTGGAGCTGCATGTACCGGGCAGTCGCGCCCAACGCCGGGCCTATTCGCTGGTCAACCTGCCCGACAGTCAACACTACGAAATCGCCGTCCAGCTCGAAGAAGCGAGTAGCGGTGGATCGCGCTGGGTGCACTCACTCAAGGTCGGCGATGAACTGCTGGCCGATGCGCCACGCAACCACTTCCCACTGTGTGAAAACACCGAACATGCAGTACTGATCGCAGGCGGCATCGGCATCACGCCCATGCTTGGCATGGCCCGGTCGCTGCAAGCGGCGGGCAAGCCCTTCACCCTGCACTACGCCGGTCGCAATGAAGCGCAGATGGCCTATCTGCCAGAGGCCCGCGCCTGCCTGAACAACCATTGCTGGATCAGCGGCGGCGACCCGCAAAAGCGTTTTCCTGCCGCCGCGATCCTGGCCGCGCCAAGACCCGGCCTGCACCTCTACATCTGCGGCCCGACCGCCATGCTCAACAACGTGCTGGCCTGCGCTCGCGAACAGGGTTGGGCAGAAGATCACTTGCATTACGAACTGTTCAGCGGCGCCCTGGAAATGGCCGGCGATAAAGGCTTTGAGGTGCACCTGCGCGAAAGCGGTGTGAACCTGCAAGTGGCCGCCGGGCAAAGCGTGCTGGACGCCATGCTCCAGGCCGGCCTGGATCCGATGTTCGACTGCCGACGGGGTGACTGCGGGGTGTGCGTCGCCCAGGTCATCGATGGTCAGCCCGATCACCGCGACATCTGCCTGTCGGAGCGCGACCGCGCCAGCGGCAGTTTCTGTACCTGTGTCTCCCGTGCCAGCAGCGCGCTGCTGGTGCTCGATCTGTGACAAGCCGAGGACATCCCGTGATACCGACCAACGAGCAAATCGCTGCCTTGATCCGCGAGGACAGCGTACACAAGAGCGTCTACACCGACCCGACCCTGTTCAAGCTGGAGATGGAGCGCATCTACGGCAATGCCTGGATCTACGTCGGCCATGAAAGCCAGGTCAAGAACCCCGGCGACTACCACACCACGCGCATCGGCGATCAGGACGTGATCATGGTGCGCGGCGCCAACCAGCAGGTCAGCGTGCTGTACAACCGCTGCCCGCACAAGGGCGCCAAGTTGGTGGCTGACGGTGACGGCAGTGTCGGCAAATTCTTCCGCTGCCCGTACCACGCCTGGACCTTCAAGCTCGACGGCCAGCATTTGTCGGCGCCGCTCAAGAGCGGTTTCGAAGGCACCTGCTACGACCCCAAGCACCCGGATTTTTCCATGGTCAGCGTCGCCCGCGTCGAGACCTATCGCGGCTTCGTGTTCGCCAGCCAGGCGGCGTTCGGACCGGACCTGAAAACATTTCTGGGCGGCGTCATCACCTCCATCGACAACCTGTGCGACCGCTCGCCCGTCGGTGAAGTCGAGGTGGCCGGCGGCATCTTCCGTGTTCAGCAGCGCTCGAACTGGAAAGTGTTCTACGAGAACCTGCACGACACCATGCACGCCCGCGTGACCCACGAATCGTCGGTAGACGCTGCGCGTGACGAAGCCCAAGCCATCGGTGAAATGCCCTTCGAACTGCTGATCATGGACGGTAACGGCGAACCCTACGACTTCTGGGAAAAACTCGAGCTGCGTGCCTACCACAACGGCCACGGCTACATGGAAGCGATCTTCGACCCGGCCGCCGCCGAGCGCGACGAGGTCTCCCGCGCCCACTTCGAATGCCTGAGCCAGGCCTACGGCGAGCAGCGCGCCAAGGAGATCCTGGGCATGAATCGCCACAACACGGTGATTTACGGCAGCGGATCGCCGCACACGGTGTTCATGCAATTCCGGGTCATCCGCCCCATCGCCGTGGACCAGACCATGGTCGAAATCCAGACGTTCCGCTGCAAAGGTGCACCGGATGCCGTGTTCGACCGCGCGCTGACCTACGCCAACGTCATCAACTCGCCCTCCTCCAACGTGATGCCTGACGACGTCGAAGTCTATGCTCGCTGTCAGGAAGGCAACATGACCCGCGGTGGCGAGTGGATCAGCATGCACCGCTACGCGGGCACCGATAAGCCGCTGGAGGACGGTGCAGTCTCCACCAACGGCACCAGCGAACTGCCGATGCGCAACCAGTTCGCCGCCTGGAAACAGTTCATGACCGCCACCCTGATTGCCAAGGAAAGCACCCATGCTGCTTGACCGCCGAATCGACGTCGACACCCGCCAGTTGACTCCCGCCCAGGTTCCCGTCGAGACCCTGCGCCAGATCGAACAGTTTCTTTACCAGGAGGCGCGCCTGCTGGATGAACGGCGTTTCTGGGAGTGGGACAAGCTGTTCACCGACACCGGCATGTACTGGGTGCCGCACAAGCACGAGCAAGCCAACCCGTTCGACCATATCTCTCTGTTCTGGGAAAACCGCATGCTGCGCGAGGTGCGGATCCGTCGGGTGGAAAACGCCCGCAACTGGTCCCAGCAACCGCAGACCCAAACCGCGCACCTGGTCGGTAATGTGATGGTCGAGGGTCTCGACGCCCAGGGCCTGCTGGTGGTCAGCGCCAGCTTCCAGTACAGCGAATGGCGCCTGGAACAACGCCAGCTCGCCGGTCGCTACACCTATAAATTGGCCGCCCGGGACAGTGGTGGCTGGCAGATCCAGCTCAAACGCGTGGATCTCATCAACTGCAACGATGTGTTCGCCAACCTTGAGGTGTTCGTGTGATGAACACGCCGCTGGTGATCGCCCTGCACTATCAGAATGACGTGTTGCACCCCGAAGGCAAGATTCGGGTCGGGCTGGGGGCAGATGACAGCGTGCGTGCCGCCCTGCTCGATGCGGCCGGCCGATTACTCGCCGGCGCTCGCGCCAAGGGCTGGCCGATCGTCCACGTGCGTGTGGCGTTCCGACCGGACTACGCCGACCTGATCCAGAACGCGCCGATCCTGCGCACGGTCGCCACCCTTGGCGCGGCCCGGGAAGGCAGTTGGGGCGCGGAGTTCCTCAGCGCTCTGGCGCCACTGAACAGCCGCCACGAGTTCGTCGTCACCCATAACCGGATCAATGCGTTTTATGGCTCGCCGCTGGAAACCGTGGTGCGCCGATTCAATCCCTCGCACCTGTTGATCGCCGGCGTGGCGACCCACTCGGTGGTGGAAAGCACCGTGCGCCATGCGGTGGATTGCGGTTTCGAGGTGACGGTCGCAGCGGATGCCTGCGCCAGCGCGGACACCGGTGCACACGCGGCATCACTGGCGAGCATGGCGCTGATCGCCCGTATCAGTCACGTCAACGAAGCTCTGGAGGACTTGTCATGATGCTCGAAGGCAAAGTGGCGATTGTGACCGGCAGCACGCAGGGGCTGGGTCTGGATATCGCTCGGCAACTGTTGGCTGAGGGTGCCCGGGTGATGCTGGTGGGGCGCAACGCCGACAGTGGTATGGCATTGGCGCAAGCGTTGGGTTGCGGATTTTGCGCCTGCGATGTGGAGCGCGACGAAGACATCGACGCGTGCATCGCTGCCACGCTGGCCCGCTTCGGCAGGCTCGACATTCTGGTCAACAACGCTTGCCTGTACGCCGATCAGGGGCTGGCTTCGGATCGCGCGCAGTGGCTGAAAACCCTCAACGTCAATCTGGTGTCGGCGGCGATCTTTACCCAGAAGGCCGCCGTGCATCTGCCCAGCGGCGGCGTGGTGATCAACATCGGCAGCACCGGCGGCAAGTTCGGCGCGGCCGGGCGCGCGCTCTACCCCGCCTCCAAGGCCGGCATCCTGCAACTGACAAAAAACCTGGCCATGACCCTGGCCCCGGAACAAATCCGGGTGCTGAGCGTATCCCCGGCCTGGACCTGGTCGCCCAGCGTCGCCGAGTTCAGCGACAACGACCCGCAGCTGGCCGATCGGGTCGGGGCACCCTTTCACCCGCTCGGACGCATCGGCCGGGGCCATGAGATCGGCAGCGTTGTGGCCTTTCTGTGCAGTGCCGGTGCCGGCTGGATGACCGGTGTCGATGTACCAGTGGACGGCGGCTTTTCGATTCTCGGACCAGACCGCGGCGTGTCGCCGCGCGTGTGGTTCCAACAACACCGTGACAGCCAATAAATCTGATAACCGAATGAGGTAGATGACATGGGCAAGATGATTGAGATCCGGGCAACGGACAGCAGCGCCACGTTCAGCGGTTACCTGGCCATGCCGGCCAGCGGTAAAGGCCCCGGGGTGGTGATCGGCCAGGAGATTTTCGGGGTCAACGCCAATATGCGCGCGGTGGCCGATTTTTATGCCGAGGAAGGCTATGTGGCGCTGGTGCCGGACCTGTTCTGGCGCCAGCAGCCTGGCATTGATCTGGGTTACACCGAAACGGATTTTGCCGTTGCCGTCGACCTGTTCCAGCGCCTGGACGTGGACAAGGCCATCACCGACATCGACGCCTGCTTAAAAGCCCTGCGTGCACTGCCTGAAGTCGAAGGCGCGGGCCTGGGTTATGTCGGCTTCTGCATGGGTGGCAAGCTGGCCTGGCTGACCGCCACGCGCACCGATGTGGCTTGCGCCGTCGGCTACTACGGCATGGGCATCGAACACCTGCTGCACGAATCGGAAAACCTCAAGGGCCGTTTGGTCCTGCATTTTGCCGAAAACGATGGCTACTGCGACGCCAGTGCTCGCGCCCGGATCAGCGAACACCTGGCTGGCAACGACAAAACCGAAATCTACGTGTACCCAGGCGTCGACCATGCCTTCGCCCGAGCCGGCAGCCCACACTACGATAAGCCTGCCTCGCTGATGGCCCATGAACGCAGCATCGCCGCACTCAAGCGCGAGATCGGCCCCCACTTCAACCTGTCAGCCCTGTGGGAAGAACACATCCGCCACGAGTTCGACACCCGCGACGTGCCCGCCACCATGGCTACCATGGTCGCCGAACCCTACGTCAACCATATTCCGACCATGACCGGCGGCGTCGGCGCCAGGGAACTCAGCCGCTTCTACCAACACCATTTTGTCCACGGCAATCCGCCGGACATGAAGCTCATCCCTATTTCCCGCACCATCGGCGCCTTGCAGATCGTCGACGAATTCATCATGTGCTTCACCCACAGCACCGAAATCGACTGGATGCTGCCCAACGTGGCACCGACCGGGAAGTACGTCGAGATTCCGATGCTGGGGGTGATCAAGTTCCGAGGGGACAAGCTGTACCACGAGCATATCTACTGGGACCAGGCCAGCGTGCTAGTGCAAATTGGCTTGTTGAACCCTGAAGGGCTGCCGGTGGCAGGGGTGGAAACGGCGAGAAAGCTGTTGGATGAACAACTGCCGTCCAATACGTTGATGGGGCGCTGGACGCAAAGCGAGCAATAGAGACCGCATGAATGCAAAAGGCCGATCTGTCACTCAACAGATCGGCCTTTTTTTCATTCGTTCAAACGTCAGACATGCTCACTGCTTTTCGCATGCACCGCGTGTGGCTCGCCATGCCCGTGGTCCACCTCAACCACCGGAATTTCCTTGCCATCGCAGTCGTGAAGCTTTCCATCGCTGAAGTAATCCCCTTCGCGCAACGCCGCCAGATCCTGATAACGCAGCACTCGCTCGGTACCGGCCGCAAACACCGATTGCTGGTCGGAGTTACCGGCGGTGAGGTGGTTGAAGGTCAGGTTGAGCACGATGGCCATGATCGCCGAGGAACTGATGCCCGAATGGAAAATGGTCGCGAACCAGCTCGGGAAGTGATCGTAGAAGTTCGGCGCCGCGATCGGGATCATGCCAAAGCCGATCGAGGTCGCGACGATGATCAGGTTGACGTTGTTGCGGTAGTCGACCTTGGACAAGGTCCGAATGCCGCTGGCCGCGACGGTACCGAACAGTACGATGCCGGCACCACCCAGTACGGAGGTCGGTACGGCGGCGATCACCCGGCCCATGAACGGCAGCAGGCCGAGGAGCACCAGGAACACACCGCCAGTGGCCACCACGTAGCGGCTCTTGATGCCGGTGACCGCCACCAGCCCGACGTTCTGGGCGAAGGCACTCTGGGTGAAGGAACCGAAGATCGGCGCGAACATGCTCGACAGCATGTCGGCGCGCAGACCGTTGCCCAGGCGCTTGGAGTCAACCTTGGTACCGATGATCTCACCGACGGCCAGAATGTCCGCCGAGGTCTCCACCAGCGTCACCATCACCACGATGCACATCGACAGGATCGCAGCGAAGTGGAAGGTCGGCATGCCGAAGTGGAACGGCGTCGGGAAGCCGAACATCGGGCCTTGGGTCACGGACGAGAAATCCGCCATGCCAAGGAACACCGCGATCACCGTACCGACGACCATGGCCAGCAGAATCGACAGGCGGGAGATGGTCGCACTGCCGATTTTGCTCAGCAGCAGTACCAGCATCAGCGTTACCGCCGCCAGACCGATGTTCGCCATGCTACCGAAGTCCGGCGCATGGCTGTTGCCACCCATTGCCCAGCGCGCGGCGACCGGCATCAGCGTCAGGCCGATGGTGGTAATCACGATGCCGGTCACCAGCGGCGGGAAGAACTTGGTGATACGCGAGAACACCGGGGTTATCAGTAACCCGATCAGGGACGCCGCTATCACCGCCCCCAGCACCGATTGAAACCCGCCCTCCCCGCCACTGCTGACAATCGCCACCATGGTCGCGACGCCAGAGAAGGATACGCCCTGTACCAGCGGCAATTGACAACCAAAAAACGGTAAACCCAGGGTTTGCAGCAGTGTTGCCAGCCCCCCCGCAAACAATGAAGCAGCAATCAACAAACCGATGTCCGCCGGCGAGAGCCCGGCCGCCTGGCCGATGATCAATGGCACCGCGACGATACCGCCATACATGGTCAGAACATGTTGCAGGCCATAAGCCATATTCGCGCCGATCCCAAGATTTTCGTCCTCGGGCCGTTGGTGTGAAACATGGGGCGTTTTCATGGAGGGGGTTCCCTAGTTTTTGTTATGCGCACACTGTATGCAAGACACGGGACAAATGTCTATAGAGTTGTATACAACTTATCGATCACAAAATGGATACTTGTCCATTTCCGCCTGACACCCACCCTCCTGGCCCCGCCAAAAACCTTGAAATACATCCCTCGCCGCCCACCACCGGGTGCTGACTAGTCTTTTGAATTCCTGGCGACCATCGGCAAGGCCCGCCTCTTCTCTATACATATAAAGTATGCATAATGAAGTCATTCGAAATTCAGTTCCACAAGGCCAAGAACGCAGCCAACAAACTCAAGCACCAAGGCATCAGCCTCGCCGAGACTGAACCGGTATTCCATGACGAACGAGCGCTGACCATCGAGGACAACCACCATGAGGAACAACGCTGGATCACCCTGGGGCTGGATGCCAAAGGCCGGTTACTGGTTGTCGTGTACACCCACCGCGATCCGGATTTCGTTCGAATCATATCCGCGCGCGTCGCTACCAAAAGCGAGCGCCGTCAGTATCTGGAGGCATGACCGATGAAAGACGAATACGATTTCAGCAACGCCAGGCGCGGGGCCGTGGTGCCCGCCAAAGGTAAGACCCGCATTACCATCATGCTCGATGACGCTGTCATCGAAGCCGCCCGGGCACTGGCAGAACACGAGGGGTACGGCTACCAGACGGCGATCAACAATACGTTGCGCCGAGCCCTGCTCAACGAAGGCAAAAGCGCGCACCTGAAACAACCCCTCACCCCTGCCGAACTCAAGGGCCTGGAGCAGAAACTGGCAGAGGCCTTGCGCGAAATCCAACGGGTGATGGAGCCGGGTGTCCGGCCCTGAAACACCAAGGGCCGATCAATCGGATCAGCCCATTGTGATGTCCAGGATCAGCCAGCTACTGCGGTGCTGCGATCAATCGTTCCAGCGTCCGCGCCAATTGCGCCTGTTCCGGTACGCGAATGCCGAACTCGCTGCTCAGCAGGCCAATCAACTCTTGAACATCCGCCACCTCCCGCCGCTCGCTGTCATGGCCAACCCGGTGAATCGCGAAGCTGCCGTTGTTGAGCGTGCGCCGCCAGCCCTCCCCGGTGCGCGCCACCATCAACTGCTTGACGAAAGACGACTCGGGGTGGGTCGAGACGTACCAGTTGCCCACAGCGAAATCGATGTCTTCCTGGCGTTGCAGGTCGAAGATGTACATCGCTCGCCACTCGCCCGCGACGTTGGCCCGCAGGGTAAAACCGTCGATGTGGAGGTCGATGCGATACGACTCGTGCGGGGTGGGTTGTTCGGCGCGGGTATCAAGCAATAGGGGCGCGGTCGGCACCATGCCGCCGAAGCCGACGTCGGTGATGTAGCGCACGTCATTGATGATGACCAGGCTCAGGCGATGGGTCCGGGCAGTCCAGGCACCCTCCGGCTGGCCCATCACTACCCGGCCGCTGATGGCACGGGCGTCGAAACCCAAATCCTGAAGCAAGGCCAGGAACAGGTTGTTGAGTTCGTAGCAGTAACCGCCACGACCATCGTGCAAGACCTTCTGCTCGATGGACGGCAAGTCGATCAGCACCGGTTCGCCGGATAACGTGGTGAGGTTTTCAAACGGGAAAACACCGGTATGGCGCAGTTGCAGTTGGCGCAAGGTTTCCAGGATCGGTGCCGGAGGTGCATCGAAACCCAGGCGTCGCAGATACAAGGCTGGGTCGGTCAGGCGTGGCTCGCTCATCGTTCAATCCTTTTGCACGCAAGCGGCGGATTGCTCCGCCAGTGGCCGCTATGTATACGGGATCAAGCACTGTCGCCGACAATTGATTTAGCCAATCGCCTTGTGCGGATAATCAACGCCGCTTGCGCGAACCCGGTTCAATCCAGGTCAGCAGCTTCGGTAGCCGTGCGCGCAGGTTATTGACGTTGAACGAAGCGATCCGCAACTTCTTCCTGAACGGGCACTCCTAAGGATGAGGTGCCTCCCCCACTGCGGCCCAGTGCCGGTTACGGTCAAGTCCGCGCCACTCGTCAACCGGTCGGCACCCACCGCGTGCCCCTTCACACCAACATCAGGTAACGACTCATCCCTGGAGACGACCATGATGAACATCAGAATGACTTCACTGCTCTTGGCCGGATTGTTGTCGGCCACGTCCCTGGCCACCTTTGCGGCGCCCGGCGATGTCCCTGGCGCGCCCGGTACGGCACCCGGCGCAACCCGCAATTCAACCCTGCTGCCTGATAACAACCGACCCAGTGAACCCTCGGGCAACAACAGCAGCAGTCGCGGCCCCAGTTCGTCAAGCGGCACTACCGGCGTCAATGGTCCGGGCAGTGGCGCGGGCGGCGGCACTGGTGCGCCCGGTGGCGGAACCGGCGGTGCTGGCGGCGGGACGGGTAGCTGGACAGGCCAAAGCCGCCAATGACCCGCCGTCATTGGCCGCTTTTTGTCGCCTGAGGCTTACATCGGCTTGACCGCCGGCGGGTTCCATTTGCCATTCAGCGCCTCGGCTTTCGGGCCGTACAGACGCATGGTCAGGTTGAACGGCCGCCGGGCCCGGGAGGCGGACCACCCGCAGCACAAGCACTTCAGC
Organism: Pseudomonas fluorescens; assembly: GCF_000967965.1. GTDB lineage: Bacteria > Pseudomonadota > Gammaproteobacteria > Pseudomonadales > Pseudomonadaceae > Aquipseudomonas > Aquipseudomonas grandcourensis. Next base: position 48,149 of record NZ_LACC01000007.1, on the reverse strand, counting down.
GGTCAGAGCGCATCAAGGCCTCGACACCGCCGGCCATCGACAAGGTTGCCACGCGGTTTCGCCCCGAATGCTTGGCCTGATACAACGCCGCATCCGCCCGCTCGACGAACACGTCCATGCTGTCACGCCCCGACGGCACAAACGAATAGCAACCCAGACTGACCGTCACACAGCCATTGGGCGAGCCAGTGTGACTGATGTGCCTGTCGATGACGCTGCGGCGGATCTGCTCGGCAATCGTCATGGCGCCATGGATGTCGGTGTCCGGTAGCAGCACCGCAAACTCTTCGCCGCCGTAACGCACCGCCAGATCGGCCTTGCGGTGGCAGCAACTCTTCAGCGCGCGCGCCACTTCGGCCAGGCAGTGATCTCCCACCACGTGGCCGTAGGTGTCGTTGTAGCGCTTGAAGTAATCGATATCGAGCATGATCAGGCTCAACGGGCTGGCCTGCCGGGCGCCGCGCCCGAACTCGACGTCCAGCGCCCGCTCGAACAGTCGGCGGTTGGCCAGCCCGGTCAGGCTGTCGTGGGTGGCGATCAGCTCCAGCGCTTGCTGGGCCCTGCGCAAATCCGACTCGACCCGCTCGCCGACACGCACCTGATGCAGGAACACCCACCCGAACAGCCCCACGCCCAGCAACACCAGGGCAACGATGAGGCTGGAGCGAAACGCCGTGTCGTACCAGCCCGCGAGAATGGACTCCGTGGACGACGCAGCGGTGACCACCAGCGGATACCCCTCCAGCTGTCGGTAACCGTACATGCGCGTCACTCCATCGATGATGGACGTGAACATCGCATTGCCGGAGGTGGCCAGTGGCAGGAACTTCTGGAAGATCTCGCTCTGGGCCAGCGATACACCGATCTGCGCTTCTACAAAAGGTCGACGCGCCAACAACGTGCCATCGGTCAGGCCGAGAAACATCGAGCCGTTGTCGTCGAGGCTGAAGCTTTTGAAGAACTGGTCGAAGTACGACATCTTGATGCCGGCCAGCAACACGCCCTGGAAATGCCCGTTCCTGTCGTTGACCCGTTTGGAAATCGGAATGATCCACTCGCCGTTTTCCCGACTGCGGATGGCCGGGCCGATATGCGCCACGGACGATACGTTCTGCTGGTGGTACTTGAAGTACTCGCGATCGGCGACGCCGGGCCCCCGCGGCAGGTTTTCAAACGAGGTCACCACCCACTGGCCCTTCTGGTCGAACAGCAGGATGCCGTGCAACTGATCCAGCGCCAGCACCCGCCGGGCGAAGGTCTGCTGCAAGCGTGGCCGCTGGTCCGGGCCGAAACCGTCGACCTGAATCCAGTCCACCAGGCTGGTCAGCACCAGGTCGGCCTTCATGAAGGTGTCTTCGGCTTGCTGCGCCATGGCCCGCGTCAGGTTCGAAGACGCCACTTGCGCCAGGCTCAGGTCATGGCGACGGGACTGTTCCAGTTGCAGGTAGAGCAAACCGCACAGGCACAGGCACACCGTGGCAATGAACAATACCGCGGCCTTGCGCAACGGTATGCGTTTCAATGCGATGCCAGGGGTGTGGTCCGGGTCGTTAAAGCGCGTGGGCAAAAGTTCATCCTGTCGGGGGCAAGGCGCGGGCAACAACCCAAAGCCCTCAGTCTTTGTGGGCCGTAGTTTACGGGGTTATCCAGGATAAATGGGTGGCCACTTGCCCAGAGGTATCACACCTGCCCGGCCTGAGCGGCAAACATGATCCGGGGCAAGCGCTACCTGTGCGTCAACGAGCTACGATTAGACTGACCTCAAAACAGGGAATCGACATGAGCAAAGCAGACGAGCTCGCCGCAAAATTGAAACAGACACGGCTGACCAGCGCGGATCAGGCGATCGATGGCTGGCCGGGCCAGGTCTACGAACTGTATCAACGGATAGAGGCCTGGCTGCTGCCCTTGACCGAAGCGGGCCTGGTCCTGCGGCGCAACCCCACCCACGTGTTCGAGAGTCACCCCGATGGCGACGCTTACGACTACGCCATCGACCAGTTGGTGATCACCGGCAACGAACACAGCATTACCTTTGACCCGGTTGCACGCTTCACCGCCGATGGCGAGGGGCGGGTCGAGATCCACACGACAGGCAACGAACTCGCCCTGTTGCGCACCGTGGACGAACACGGTGAAACACACTGGTGGCTACAAACGATCGAGCAGGCCACCGCGCAGCTGGATGCGGTGGCGCTGACGGAAACCGATCTGCTTGTCGTGGTGCAACAAGGGTTGGCGCTTTAGGGGATTAGCTGAATGCCAGTCTATCGAGTGCCACAAATCCTGTAGGAGCGAGCCTGCTCGCGATAGCGGACTGTCGGTCACATCACTTCTGAATGTGCCTCCCTCATCGCGAGCAGGCTCACTCCTACAGTGTCCGGGTTTGGTCATTGCTGTTGGTTCTGCCCCGTCACCACCAGCGGTATCTCTACGCGACGCAAGTCCAGGGCTGGCAACTTCGCAGGCTGACTCAAGCCCTGCAGCACCCTGGCATCGTAATCATAAATGTCGGGCTTAAACGTCACCCGTCCGTCATTGCTCAGGTCCACGGTCCAATAGGCCAACAGCACCGGCACTTTCACCGGCAGCAGGATGTTCTCGGTCCGGCCATTGGCCAACTGCTTCTGAATGCCGGCGCTGTTCCAGCGCACTGGGTCGTTGAACAACAGTTCGACCAGTTGCAGCGGGTTTTCCACGCGGATGCAGCCTGAACTGGTGGCCCGGACCGTTTTGGCAAACAGTTCGCGGTGCGGCGTGTCATGCAGGTAAATCGCATAGTCGTTGGGGAAACGGATCACCACCTGCCCCAGCGAACTGTCGGGGCCGGCATCCTGACGCAGGTGAATGCCCCGCGGATTGCTCCAGTCAACGTCCGACGGATCGAGCACATTGCCTTCGCGGTCAAGCACGCGAATCCGGTTGGCCGCCAGATAACCCGGATCGTTCTGGACTTTCGGAATCACGTCCTGCTTGAGGATGGTCGGCGGCACGGTCCAGGTCGGGTTGAACGTGATGTAGGTGATTTCGGCCTGGAACACTGGCGTACTGCGCACCGGTTTACCGACCTGCACCCGTGAATGCCAGATCGGCAGACCGTCGCGGTACATCGCCACCTTGTAGCCGGCGATATCGACGATCACGAAGGTTCCCTGAAGCTTGTACAACAGCCACCGGGCGCGCTCCATGTTGACCCGCACCTGATCGATCCGCGCCTCGACCGGCACGTTCAGTGCCGCCAGCGTCGCCGCCCCCGCCACGCCATCGGCCCCCAGGTATTGCTCGGTCTGATACCTCTTCACCGCGGCAATGACCTTGTCGTCGTAACCGGCCTTTTTCGACAGGTGCGGGTCCAGGTAACCGCCCACCACCAGACGCGCACGCAATTGTGTGACCGCCACCCCGTCCATGCCGGGCTTGAGCGATTGACCTTCGATGACTTTCGGCCAGCCACCCGCGTCCCGGACCTGGCGCAACCGGGCCAGGCCTTCACGCAAATTGCGGTAAATCATTTCCTGAGGCGGCGCATCGGCGAATGCACGCGCCACGTCATGGGCATCGAGGGCGGCAAACAGGTTGTTCATGTCCTCCCGGGCATCACCGCCAGCCGGATCGAAATTCCAGTGAATGTCCAAGCGCGCCGGATCGACCTTGCCCCGCCGCAGTTGCAGCAGCGCGGTGATGAAGGTGCGGGTGGCCGCCATGTCGAACATCGCCCGTTGCGCCGTGGAAGGCATGGCGGCCACCAGCGATTCATGGGCCTGGGCCAGTTCGGAGATACGGAAATCCGCCGGATTCAGGCCGTCGATACGGGTGTCTTCGAGGCTCTTGAGCAATTGCGCCACGTCACGATCGTCCGTCCACGCGGCGCGATAGTTGCGATGCATATAGAAATCCAGCACCACCCGGCTGACATCGACACGCTGATGACGCCTGGAGGTGAGCAGCGGCGGAAAAGCCGACCGCAGCGGTTCTAGCGTCGCCTGAATCGCTTGGCCGACTGCGTCGTCGGGCGCCGCGGCATCATTTGCGCTGCTTGCCGCAGATACCGGCTCAATCGGCGAAGTTTGCCCAAACGCCGCACCGCTGATCAGAAAGCCCATAAAAAACATGCGGCTTATGACGAATGACCTTGTTAATTGCACCATGGATAATCCTTAATCCTCCGTTTCAAACGGCTAGCTTTCCACTCGCTGCTAGACTCGAAATTATCATGATGAGACCCGACTATGGCGCTAAACCGCTTTGGCCTTTTATTTGCCATTTTACTGACGTGCCTTTCAGTAACGTCAGCCTACGCCGATTCGCTTGAAAACGCGCTGGTCAAAGCAGCACCCGGCGCCGACGCCAAAGTGATTGCCCTGGCCGTTCGCGCCACCCAATGCAGCCGTGCCCAAGGTGTTGCCCCCGCCCAAAGACTGGCGGTGATCGATTACTCGCTGCCCTCGACCGAACAACGCCTGTGGGTCTTCGATCTTAAGCGGCGCAAGTTGCTGTTTCACGAACTGGTCGCCCATGGCCGCAACAGCGGTGAAAACATGGCCACGCTGTTCTCCAACCGCAACGAAAGCCACGCCACCAGCCTCGGCCTGTTCCGCACCCAGCAAAGCTACCTCGGCCAGAACGGTTACTCGTTGCGCATGGAAGGCCTGGAGCCCGGCTTCAACGATAACGCCTTTGACCGGGCCATCGTCATTCACGGCGCGCCCTATGTCAGCCCGGTGCTGGCCCGCGCCAATGGCCGCATCGGCCGCAGCCTGGGATGCCCGGCCGTCAGGCCTGCAATTGCCCATCGGCTGATCGATTCGATGAAGGACGGGCAGTTGTTGTTTTCCTACTACCCGGACCAACGCTGGCTGAAGTCGTCTTCCTACATCAACTGCGGCGGCGACACCGTGGCCTCAAGGGAAAAGTCCACTTCAAGCCAGAAAGCGACGCCCAACCTGTCAAAACTGTAATCCCCGCCTCAGCCTGCTGAAAGGCACCGCCCGCTAGCCTCGTCGACAAGTTCAACAGGCTGACGGGCGGAACACACGGCATGCACTCCCACACTTCAAGACGCACCTTCGTCAAAGGCCTGGCCATCGGCGGGCTCTGCGGCGGCCTCGGGTTATGGCGCACGCCGGTCTGGGCGATCAGCAGCCCCGGCGAACCCCAGGTGTTGGCCGGTAATGATTTCGAGCTGTTCATCGGCGAATCCCCGGTCAACTACAGCGGCAGCCCGCGCACCGCGATGACCATCAACGGTGGCATCCCCGGCCCAATGCTGCGCTGGCGTGAAGGCGATACGGTGACGCTGCGGGTGCGCAACAGACTCAAGGACAGCACCTCCATTCACTGGCACGGCATCTTGCTGCCGGCCAACATGGACGGCGTGCCGGGGCTGAGCTTCAAGGGCATCGAGCCGGGCGGCATGTACGTCTACCAGTTCATCGTGCGCCAGAACGGTACCTACTGGTATCACAGCCATTCGGGGTTTCAGGAGCAATCTGGCGTCTACGGCCCGCTGGTGATCGACGCCAAAGACCCGGAGCCGTTCCAGTACGACCGCGACTACGTGGTGATGCTCAGCGACTGGACCGACGAAGACCCGGTCAGCCTGATGAAGACCCTGAAAAAACAGTCCGATTACTACAACTTCAACAAACGCACCGTGGGCGACTTCATCCACGACGTCAGCGAAAAAGGCTGGGGGCCGACCGTCGCCGATCGCAAGATGTGGGCCGAGATGAAGATGAACCCCACCGACCTGGCGGACGTCGGCGGCGCCACTTACACCTACCTGTTGAACGGCCAGGCGCCGGATTCGAACTGGACCGGAGTGTTCCGCCCGGGGGAAAAGCTGCGGCTGCGCTTCATCAACGGCTCGGCCATGACCTACTTCGACGTGCGCATCCCCGGCCTGAAAATGACCGTGGTCGCCGCCGATGGCCTGCACGTCAAACCGGTGAGCGTCGACGAGTTTCGCATTGCCGTGGCCGAAACCTTCGACGTCATCGTCGAACCGACCGAAGCGGCCTACACCCTGTTCGCCCAGGCGATGGATCGCACCGGATACGCACGGGGCACCCTGGCGGTGAAAGCGGGACAGGTTGCGCCGCTGCCGCCACTGGACCCGCGCCCCTTGGTGACCATGGATGACATGGGCATGGGCGGCATGGACCACGGCAGCATGGCGGGCATGGATCACAGCAACATGGCCATGGGCGACATGCCCGGCATGCAGTCCCACCCGGCCTCGGAAACCGACAACCCGCTGGTGGACATGCAAGCCATGTCCACCTCACCGAAACTCGACGACCCCGGCATGGGCCTGCGCAACAACGGTCGTCGCGTGCTCACCTATTCCGACCTGCGCAGCACCTTCGAAGACCCGGACGGCCGCGAGCCTGGCCGCACCATCGAGTTGCACCTGACCGGCCACATGGAAAAATTCGCCTGGTCGTTCAACGGCGTGAAGTTCTCTGATGCCGAGCCCCTGCGCCTCAAGTACGGCGAGCGGCTGCGAATCGTCCTGGTCAACGACACGATGATGATGCACCCCATCCACCTGCACGGAATGTGGAGCGACCTCGAAGACGAGAACGGCCAGTTCATGGTGCGCAAACACACCATCGACATGCCACCCGGCTCCCGGCGCAGCTATCGGGTCACGGCCGATGCGCTCGGCCGTTGGGCCTATCACTGCCATCTCCTGTACCACATGGAAATGGGCATGTTCCGTGAAGTTCGCGTGGAAGAATGAGGCGCACCCCATGATTCGATTCACCCCGTTTTTTTTCGCACTCGCGACCTCGACGGCGATGGCCGCCAGCGATGACATGCAAGGAATGGATCACAGCCAGATGGACCACGGCCAAATGCAAGGCATGGTCGAAGGTCAGATGCAAGGCATGGTCGAAGGTCAGATGCAAGGCATGGACGACGGCCAGATGCAGCCCGCCGCCCCCAGCGAAAGCCGTACGCCGATCCCGGTGCCGACCGATGCCGATCGCGCTGCGGTGTATGCCGATCCCGCCGGTCACCACGTACATGACAGCACGCTCAATTCATTCTTCCTCGCCGACAAACTGGAGTGGCAGGACGCCGATGACGGCAGCACCCTGGCCTGGGATTTGTCCGGTTGGGTCGGCGGTGACATCGATCGCCTGTGGCTGCGCTCCGAAGGCGAGCGCACCAACGGCGTGACCGAGGACGCGGAAATCCAGGCCCTGTGGGGCCACGCCATTTCCCCGTGGTGGGACGTCGTCAGCGGCGTGCGCCAGGACTTCAAACCCGGCACCCCGCAAACCTGGGCCGCGTTCGGCGTGCAGGGCATGGCGCTGTACAACTTCGAAGCCGAAGCCACGGCCTTCATCGGCGAAGGCGGCCAGAGCGCCGTGCGGCTGGAGGGCGACTACGACATCCTGCTGACCAATCGGCTGATCCTGCAGCCGACCGTCGAACTCAATGCCTACGGCAAAAACGATCCGCAACGGGGTATCGGCGCCGGGCTGTCCAACACCGAGGCTGGTTTGCGCCTGCGCTACGAAATCCGCCGGGAGTTCGCGCCCTACCTCGGCGTGACCTGGAACCGCACCTACGGCAACACCGCCGACTACGCCGACGATGAAGGCGAGGACCGCAGCGAAACCCGCCTCGTGCTCGGTATTCGGATGTGGTTCTGAACAGATTCATCTCAAACCAACAACAACCGCCTCGAGCGGTAAAGGACCTTGCATGCGCATCATCAAACCCACCGCCGTCGCAATCGCGTTGCTCAGCGGCCTGCTTGTTAGCACCCTCGCTCAAGCACACCCCAAACTGCTCGCCTCCACCCCAGCGGAAGGCGCAGAAGGTACGCCACCCGACAAGATCGAACTGCACTTTTCCGAAAACCTCGTCACCCAGTTTTCCGGCGCCAAACTGCTGATGACCGAAATGGCCGGCATGGCCCATGCCCCGATGCCGGTCAAGGCCAAAGTCAGCGGCGGCAGTGACCCGAAGAGCATGTTCATCACCCCGACAACACCCCTGACTGCCGGCACCTACAAGGTCGAATGGCGCGCGGTGTCCTCGGACACCCACCCGATTACCGGTAACGTTACCTTCAAAGTGAAATGATCGATGAGCGACTCGGCCAACGTCGTGCTGCGGTTTGTGTTGTATGTGGATTTGATGCTGTTGTTTGGCGTGGCGCTGTTCGGGCTCTACAGCTTCAAGGGACAGGAACGGTTATCCGGGACGGTGCTGCCCTTTCGCCGATTGTTGACGGCAACAGCCGGACTCGGCGCCCTGCTGTCCGTCGCCGGCATGGTGCTGATGGTCCGCGCCATGAGCGGCGAATCAGACGTTACCGAGTTGCGCCCTCACCTCGAAATGATGCTGTTCGAGACAGATGTCGGGTTGGCCTGGGCCGTGCGGATGATTGCATTTGCGGTCGCGGGATTGGCGTTGATGCTCAACCCACGCGCACCCGGTATCAGCCTGGTGATCGCCTCCGTTGCAGGCGGCATCACCCTCGCCAGTTTGGCCTGGAGCGGGCATGGCGCCATGGACGAAGGCAGTCGCCGTTTCTGGCACTTTACTGCGGACATCCTGCACCTGTTGGCGGCCGGCGCCTGGCTCGGCGCGTTGCTGGCGTTTGCCTTGATGGCGCAACCCAGGGCCCTGCAAACCGAAGCACAGATACGGTTGCTGGCTCGCGCAGTCATGCGATTTGAGCTTGTCGGTGCGCTGGTCGTTGTGATCATCACCGTGACCGGCGTGGTGAACTACCTGTTCATCGTCGGGCCCAAACTCGATGAGGTTTTACTCAGCCACTACGGAATTCTGCTGGCGATCAAAGTGCTGCTGTTTGCCGGGATGCTGGTGTTGGCGGCGTTGAACCGCTTTCATCTTGGCCCCTTGCTGGAGCGGTCGTTGCGGGAGGGCCAATATCGCGTGGCGGCCCATGCACTTCGGCGTAGTGTGGTGGTGGAAATGGCCGCGGCGGTATTGATTGTGGGGTTGGTGGCGTGGTTGGGGACGTTGAGCCCGGAAGTGGAATGAGCAATCTTCAAGGGGCGTTGATTTTTCACACCAGTGAAAGTTTCACTACACTCTCTGCTTCAAAACCACTCCAGCACAAAAGCCCGACAACAATGACGAAAATCAAAAGAGCAATGATGCTCGGCGGCTTGCTCGCACTCTCCCTTGGGGCCCAGGCAGAACCTTCGCATCTGGACAGCGTCATGCAACAGGGACAACTGCGCGTCTGCACCACCGGCGACTACAAGCCCTACACCCTCAAAGCCGAGGACGGCGAATATTCCGGCATCGACATCGCCATGGCCCGCGCCCTGGCCGACAGCCTTGGCGTCAAGGTCGAGTGGGTGCCCACCACCTGGAAAACCCTGATGCCCGACATGCTCGCCGGCAAGTGCGACATCGCCATGGGCGGCATCTCGGTCACCCTGGAACGGCAGAAAAAAGCCTTCTTCAGCAGTATCCTCGACGTCGACGGCAAAATCCCCCTGGTGCGCTGCGAAGAACAGGCGCGGTACCAGACCGTCGAACAGATCAACCAACCCTCGGTTCGCCTGGTCGAACCCGCCGGCGGCACCAACGAAGCGTTCGTCCACGCCTACCTGCCCAAGGCCCAATTGCAACTGCACGACAACGTGAGCATCTTTCAGGAACTGCTGGATAAAAAAGCCGACGTGATGATCACCGACGCATCGGAGGCGCTGTACCAGCAGAAGCTCAAACCGGGCCTGTGCGCGGTCAACCCCACGCACTACATGCAATACGGCGAAAAAGCCTACCTGCTGCCCCGCGACGACATCACCTGGAAGCTGTACGTCGATCAATGGCTGCACCTGGCCAAGGCGACAGGCAACTACCAGAAGATTCTGCGCCAGTGGCTGGCGGTGCCTGACGCCAAGTAACGGATCGTTTTTTCGCACAAAAAAGGGCGCCCCCAAAGGAGCGCCCTTCTTCATTGCGGAGCGCGTATCAGTCGTCGTGCAGCAAACCTGAACCGTATTCGCCAAAGCTATTGCCGAGCGCGCTGCCGTGGAAATTCATTTTGTCGGGGTTGCTGGTAGGCCCCGGGCCGAAGCCGGCAGGTTGCACGGAGTCGACCGAATAATCGCTGTGGGTGTTCACACCCGAACAGGCGTTCAACAACAAAGCACCGGCCATCAGCGAGACTTTGACGAGGTTTGCGATCATTTTTTGATTCCTGTGGGTTGAGGCGCGGGGGGACATGACCTTTGGCGGACATCCTATTCCTCGGTTGTGCCTGACAACATGAAACTTTAGGGGGTGACAGCGTTGGTTCAGAAACCGTGCGCACCTGGCGATCTCTCACACCCACTGCCTTGTGGATCGACATTGTCCAATGCTCGATTCACCAACAACTCTTCCACCACCGCCAGTTGCTGAATCGACAGCGCCAGACCAGACATGAAAAAACGCCTGCTTAAATTTTTTCAGGGGGGGTAATCAGACCACTACACCCCCGAACAGATTGAAAACGAGAGGCAAAGTTTCCAGCACCGTGACACCTTTCCCCCCATAGCTTAAAATCCGCGGCTTCAACCGACCAATCAACATGCTTCGTTCGGTGCCCTGTCCACAGTTGTCCGACGCCTGGCTGCTGGTAGAGCCTGATGGTCCACCTTGCATGAGCAGTAATGTTGTTCATGTGTTCGGTGACCGGCTCCCTGAGGATTACCAATCGGATGGCATATAGCATACCCTCCCCCCCTCTGCGCGCGATGCCAAGTAGCAAACAACAACTCTACGAGCCTGCAAAATCCAGGCAGGACCCGTTAGCAGCATGCGTCATCGCACAACCGAATGATCAGGATGAGGCTCAAGGTGATTAATAAAACCGTCTCAGTAAGCTTGGTGGTACCCGTTTATAAAAGCGCAAGTACGCTCCCGCAATTTTACGAGCGTGCGCGCGCAACTCTTGATCAGATTTGCGACGACTGGGAGATTATTCTTGTCGATGACGCGAGCCCGGACCAGACGTGGCTTGCCGCTCTGGCACTTCACGAACAAGACCGCAGAGTCAAAGTCGTTCGCTTCGCGAAGAACAAGGGACAACAACACGCTACGCTGTGCGGCATCGGCTATGCCGGCAAACGCTATGTCGTGACAATCGACGATGACCTGCAGTGCTTCCCCGAAGACCTCCCACTGTTTATTGATCAACTTCAAGCTGGCAAGCATGTCGTCATCGGTAAGATCCCAATGGCTGAAAAACAACACAGCGCCTGGCGCAACATGGCTTCGCGCATCAACCAGAAACTGGTTAGCAAGGTCATGGGCAAACCGACCGGTTTCAGCCTCTCGAGCTACAGGGCCATGAGTCAACAGGTGGCAAGACAGCTCGTCAGATATCAGGGTTCACACCCACATATCGCCGCGATGCTTTTTAATTCGGTGCCCGTCAGCATGATGGCGAACGTGAGTATTCGCCACGCGCCACGCGCCGATGGCGGCCCGAGCACTTACACCCTTGGCAAGATGTTCAAAACGCTTTCGTTCCTTATCGTCAATTACTCCCTGTTGCCACTTCGCTACGTGTCGATCTGGGGCTTTCTGGTCAGTGCGTCGAGCATTTTTTTCGCTATGTATGTTCTGCTGCGCACCCTCCTGACCGATCATGTAGTGCCAGGCTGGGCGTCGCTGGCGATCCTGCTGTCATTCCTCGCCGGTAACATCCTTCTGGCCCTGGGTGTGCAAGGCGAGTACCTCGGACGACTGGTCGAAAATGCAACCCACCTTAGTCAATTCCCCATTATTGAAGAGCATGTGGAGTAATGATGACATCCGCTTACCGCGTCGTGGATTATTTCCCTGCTGAACACATTTTGAACGATGGGGTCTTTGCACACCTCGACGAAATCGATGCGCAAACACCAGGCGCACTGGTCTACTGTCAGAACTTGCACTATTTGCAAAAAGCCCTGGCCTCACCCAACGTCGCGTGTGTCCTGTGCCCCGAAAGTTTAAAAAATGAAGAATTAGCGTCTGAAAAATCAATTGTATTCTGTGCCGACCCACGCACCTCTTTTTTCCACCTCTACAACCGGTTGGGTGAAGATGCAAAGTACGCAACGGCGCAAACACCGACCATCGGCGAAAATTGCACGCTGCACCCCAGCGCGGTTATCTCGCCACGGGCCACACTGGGTAACAATGTCGAAATTTCAGCAAATGTGGTGATCGAAGGCCCTGTCGAGATCGGGGACAATGTCTACATCGGTTCAAATGCAGTGGTAGGCGCCGAGGGCTTGATCACGCTACGCAACGACAACGGCACGCTGATGGTGGTCAAACATCAGGGCGGTGTACGCATTGAATCGGGTTGCCAGATACTTGCCGGCGCTGTAATCGCCAGGTCCTTGTTCCAGCAGCCGACAACCATCAGAGAAAATTGCCAGATCGGCATCATGACCAATGTTGGTCATGGCGCCGTGATTGGCAAGAACTCGGTAATTTCTGGCAACACCGTTGTTGCAGGACGCACACGCCTGGGGGCCGGAGCATGGGTTGGCGCCTCTTGCTCCATCGCACAGGGCCTTGTGATTGGCGACGCGGTACAAATAAAAATGGGCTCGGTTGTCATCAGCGACATCGCGCCAAACAGCGTCGTTTCTGGAAACTTCGCAATCAATCACAGGGCTAACATGACAGCCCACCTAAGGAAACAAAAGTGATGCACTTCACCGAGCTATCACTGGGATTCAAAGGCGAACGAACCTACATACAAGGGTCCGACATGCTCAATGCCACGATGCAGGCCATCACTCGCCACGCACCGCACGCACGGATCGAAAAGCTGGACTTCAGAATCAGTAGAATGACCAACCACCTACTCACCTGTCACTGGTGGCCTAGATCAACCCCTCGATCATTGCCGGGTGAGGCTGTCGCTACCTTCACCTTTCAACTCGATGGTATTGATCATGAAGGCAAATTGATCCAAGCCGAAGGTTGCGCCGATACACGATGTGCTTACGACGAGTCGCTGGTTGAAAAACAATGTGTTTTCACACCCGCCCATCGGTCAGTGAGCCTGACGACCATGCCAGATGACTTCTCTCCGATCGAAGTGCTGGTATCCATGAACAAGGCACTGCATCTCAAGGAATTGAGCATACCCAGTGGCAGCCAGTGGGTTTTCTGTCGCTGGGAAAGCCCGAAGTGGCCGCCGTGTTCTGACTTGAGCGGGGTAGGGCTGACACTTGAGCAGACGCTGGGCACTCGATTGACCCGTAGTCGCATTGAGCTCAATGCAGAACATATCGGCATGCTCTACTTCAGCGCCCTCAAAGTCGAGTAGCCTACCGCTGCACACGAACCTTGCAGTAAGGCGAGGTGCCGGTTCAGCGAGGTTTATGGCTCGACGATCAACACTACACGCCTCTCTCGACAGCTGCTAATGTGCTACATCTTTTTGAAGCAGGCAACAGAGCAGCCCCCCTCTGTTGCATGGAGTGTGGCAACATGACCACCGCTCAGCTCAGTAGCCTGCAGACAACCTCGTCAACTGCCAGCAATGCCACCAAGCTTCCCTCCCGCAGTACAAACGTACCGGCCGGGGTAACTTCAACACCTATACGATGAATTACTAACCATGCCCCAGACAAAAGAACAACTTATCAACATCATTTCCCAGGCTGATGTTGTAGCAGATGCCTCAACGCTACGCGACAATATTAGCCTGAGCGACCAGGGTGTTGACTCTCTCGGCATGTTCAATATCATTCTGTCTATCCAGGATCACTACGTCATCGAGATACCTGACGAGGATATTGAAGACCTTAAAACCATCAATGACCTGGCCGCTTACATAAAATCAAAACTGCAATAACCGACATCCCTTGTCATGTAGGGGAGGCAGACAATATGTTCACTCTCCCTCATGCCGTTCTCGACCGTGACAGGGTTCGCCAACCTATTATCTACAAAGCGTTAGCCTCACCCTCCTACGTTGAGCACCCTGCATGCCTTTAACGTTTTTGAAATTGTTGATCGCGTTTTTTATCTGTGCATTTCTCATACACACATTTGACCTTAAACTAACGGCATTAATCAGCGACATTACAGCATGGCACTACCTTGCGCTGGCTGCTATTATCCCAATCACTTTGAGTTCTTTTTTTTCTGCCAACCGCTGGCAAGTGTTCCTGCGGCTCAATTCGATTGACGAAGCGTTAACAAACCTCTGGAAAATAAATCTGATCTCTCAATTTCAAGGTTTGATTTTACCCTCAACACAGGGAGCGGATGCCTTTCGTATGCTTCACATCGAACGACGCCACCCGAAAAAGCGGGGTACCGCAGGCAGTACGGTAATTATTGAGCGCATGATTGGACTATTGGTGTTATGTACCTTTACCCTTTTTGCCTTGCCCTTCTTACCTGCATCAGACAACTACACGCTGCTCATCATGACCGTCGGTGCCGTTAGCAGCATAGCCGTAGTGACCCAAATTATATTGACCAGCAAAAAAATCCATGCACTTTATAGCCACCGCACCGTCAAAAACTCGTTACTTGCTCTATTGCTGATGTATATTCAAAAGCTTCATGCCAGCACGATAAACTTCCCCTACCGGCAGGCGCTCACGTCATCCCTGCTTTTTATCTGCTGCTATCAAATATCCCTGATATCGGTAGTGTATTTGGTATTTCGTGCCTATGGCTATGACATCCCCTTCATTCAGCACTTTGCTCTCTATCCAGTCATCGCCATCCTGACCATGGTTCCAATAACAGTGGGCGGACTTGGGGTACGCGAAGGTTTTTTTGTTTATTTTTATGGTCTACTAGACGTACCAGCCAATATAGCTGTAGGCGCCTCCCTGGCAAACTACATTCTAATGGCCCTGATCCCTGCCACTTGCGGTGGCTTTATTTACTTGTGGGATACTATTCGGGAAAATCGCCAGAAGGACAGAAACTAAAACAGAGAGCCAGATTGATGCCCCCAGATCGCACCCCGCTCCCCAAGTCCGCCTTTGAGGTGCTTGCCCTGGCAGAGGCACGCCACTGGTGGTTTCGCGCCCGTAACCGCGTGATCATTTGGGTGCTGAAATCTCGCATCGGCAAAATCCGGAATTTCCTGGAGATTGGTTGTGGTACCGGCTTTGTGCTGGAAGGGACTCACCAGGAATTTCCCGAAACGACACTCTCCGGCACCGAGTTTTTCGAAGAAGGCCAGATGCACGCACGTCGACGCGTGCCCGGCGCAAGCTTTGAAAAGCTGGACGCGCGCGCCATGAACGATGCAGAGCGATTTGATGTAATTGGCGCTTTTGATGTCATCGAACATATCAATGAAGATGAACAGGTACTGGCGAACCTTTCCCGTGCACTGCATAAGGATGGTCATCTATTGCTGACCGTTCCCCAGCACCGGTGGCTGTGGTCCGCGGCGGATGAACGCGCCTGTCATGTGCGCCGCTACACTCGACGCGAGCTTGTCGACAAGGTTGGCCGCGCCGGCCTTGAGGTTCAATACGTCACATCCTTTGTCACCCTGCTCGTCTCCTTGATGTGGCTGGCACGACAGCGCCCCGGTCAAAAAAATGCGCAAGTAAACAGCGAGTTCGATATTTCTGACCGGACCAATCGGCTCCTTGAATTCGTTATGAAGATAGAGTTTGACCTTTTGAAGGTAGGTATCACCTTTCCTCTCGGCGGCTCACTCTTGCTGTTAGCCAAAAAACAATAATCTGGAGACCTACAGTGAGCGACGTTAAAATCCCCTTCAATCGCCCTTTCATGACGGGAAAGGAACTTTACTATATTGCAGAAGCAAAGTTCGTTAATAAGCTTGCTGGTGACGGCCCCTTCACTCGACGTTGCCATCAGTGGCTTGAACAGTACACCGCCAGCGAAAAGGCACTGTTGACGCACTCTTGTACTGCTGCTCTGGAAATGTCAGCCCTATTGCTGAATATTGAACCTGGGGATGAGATCATCATGCCCTCTTACACCTTCGTCTCCACTGCCAACGCTTTTGTATTGCGCGGTGGAGTACCGGTGTTTGTCGATATCAGAAAAGACACACTGAATCTGGACGAACGCTTGATTGAGGCTGCGATTACACCTCGCACCAAGGCAATCGTTCCGGTTCACTACGCTGGCGTCGCATGCGAAATGGACACGATTATGGAGATCGCCCGCCGGCACGGTCTCCGCGTGGTTGAGGATGCTGCGCAGGGGGTCATGGCCTCCTATAAAGGAAGAGCCTTGGGCAGTATTGGTGATCTGGGCGCATATAGCTTCCATGAAACCAAGAACGTGATATCCGGCGAAGGGGGTGCGCTATTGGTTAACGACCCGACACTGTCATTACGCGCCGAGGTTATTCGGGAGAAAGGTACGGACCGCAGCCGTTTCTTCAGAGGTGAAGTGGACAAGTACACTTGGCAGGAAGTCGGTTCTTCCTACCTGCCAGGTGAATTGACCGCCGCTTTTCTTTGGGCCCAGCTGGAAGAGGCACAGTCGATTACACAAAATCGCCTGGACAGCTGGAACCACTATCACCAAGCGCTCGAAGGGCTTGAATCGACAGGCGCAGTACGCCGCCCGATCATTCCGGCAGATTGCACACACAATGCACACATGTACTATGTCTTGCTTGCTCCCGGCATCGATCGCCAACGCACGCTAGATAAACTTAAACACGACAATATCCACCCGGTGTTCCATTACGTACCGCTGCATTCCTCACCGGCAGGACTGCGCTACGGCCGACAACATGGCGCGATGACAAATACAGACACCCTGTCGGAGTGCTTGATTCGCTTGCCACTGTGGATGGGGCTGACAACGGAACAACAGGCAGGTATCGTCGACTCGCTACAGCGCGCCGTATCCTGAAGAGGAACACGCAGCGTGCAATTGCTGATCTGCACACTGCGTAGCTGCACCCATGACATTGGACGCACGGTATATCCTTACCAGTAGATAAATGAACTAACCGCTCAGCACACTAGTGGCCTGACCTCTACTTTTGGCGAGTACTAAAAATGGAGGATTACCGGGCGAACTGGCGTAACGAAGTGATTTTATAGGCTCGCTTCAGGTAGTCAGAGCGCATTTCAGCACACCTGAGGGCTTACCCGGAGTTTCCAGAGAGCTTTCAGGTTCGATGGATACAATGCAGGTTCAATGCTGGGATTGGGCTATCATTGGCGCCGATTAATAAGCCTTTACTGACGAAGATAGAATAATCGATTTTTAAATCGACTGGGTATTGAAGAATGAGAGATGTTTTAACAAATAAAATTCCAATAATTGTTCTGGCATTGTTCTTTGCTGTATTACTGAGCGGGGTATTTCTTCCGGTTTACTCCGATGAAGTCATGACAAAATTCAGGGTTGCGCGGCTATTTCTGGAGGACGGAAATGCGGTCACCCTTTATCCACAATGCACAACAACTGCAGGGCGGACAGTTTCATGGGTATTTTATCCGGCCGGTATATTACTGTCGGCGATCTATGCCCACCTGGGTCCTTTTGGCTTGAGAGTGAGCGGGATTTCTTTATCGCTGATCTGGTTTGCCTTGCTCGCGTATTGGTGCTTGGCGCAGGCGCGTGATGTTGGAGGGGCTCTTCAGCGTTTCGCTGGATTGGTGGCGGTGGCTTCACTGGGTGTCCTACCCTATCTGTGGGCCTTGTCGCGTCCTGAACAACTTCTGATGCTGCCGATCCTGGTGCTTTGTTTGTTGGCACTCTTCTTCAAGGAGCAGAAGCCTGCGCGCGCGCAGGTGGCGATGACTGTTGGGTTGGCATTGTTGCTGACATTATTTTTCTATGCTCACCCCAAGAGCATGTTCTATGCGCCATTCGCGCTAGCGGCCGTGTGGTTCGCGACGGCAACGTACCACAAAGCGATTCGCTATGGCTTGTGGCTGTTCGTCGTGGTTCTGTGCATTCAGAACTTTCACTATTTCAGCGCGCTGGCGGGCTGTCAGGATGCGCCGAACATTCAAAAAATGCTGGCGTTCAACACATTGTTACCGGGTATGCTGTTCTCTGCACCGGCTGAGTTTGTCAGCGCCGCATACAACAACTTAATAAGCTTTCCTGACCGGTTGTTGATACATCTGACCTTTAATGAAACTTTTCAATCGGGCTGGCTGCCTCCTATGGTCGGTAGCTTTGAAGCGTTGCCGTACCTCAATCTTGCCATTTATTACTCTCTGTACACGTTTATTATCGGAATCCACATTGTAAGTATCGCGGTATTTCTGTTGCAATTGGTTCGCCGCCAAGTGTCTGCGTCTGTCGTGCTGGCGCTGTTGTTGGTCGGCGCAGATTTAATCAATGCGTTTTTTTACAACATCCAGAATTTTTATGCGGCTAATCAATTCATGCCTGTGTCGATCATCATCGCAGCCCTGTTGATGCACTCCCGGCGCGCAGTGAAGCGGAGTAACACACCCACACTATTAGCCTATTCACTGTTAATGCTGCTTTCCATGGCGTCGATGGTGACACTGTTAACCCTCGTGACCCCTGGTATCACACGCAACTCCTCCTTCGCGCAATCGAGTTTGCCCGGGCAGCCGCTTTCGATTCCGGTGCTGGGGTCTCAGCTTCACTTGGATTCAATCAGTAAGCTGGGGGTGTCATGTGGTATTCCTGCGGAGTCGGCAGAAAATGTCGTAGTGGACCACATGACATATTTTGCCTTTTTGCGCGACAAGAAACCGATCCATGTGCTCTATGTGTCTGAGACCGGTTACGGTGGCGACTTGAGTAACGGCAGACTGCTGCCATTTCTCAAAGGATTGAATAGCCCAGGCCTGATTACGCGCTGCGAATGGGTGCCGTATGATTTCCGGCAGGTGCAGGAGAAGGACGACATGGGCTACTGCTGTGTCAATTTCGGTAAAATCTGACTAGCGTTACCGGCATTAGCGCCCTCGGCCCCCGGAAACGGGACGCCGAGGGGTTTCGATGCATCAGGCAATCGCGCGACCAGCGTTCCGGCGTTCATGGACGCCCCCCCCTGCTGGTCAACGCCTCAATCGATTACACGCATTCCAACTGCCTGGTCCGGCGCGAACGGTGCCGACCACGGCCTTTCCTGTCTTTCCCCCACTAAGTAATTGCCTGTGCAATCAGTGGTGTGATCTACGTCGATGAAACCTCGACGACTCGTCCATGCAGGCGTGAAAGACGCCGGCAATCCGGTTGGTACTCGCTTTTGTGGGGGGAGCGGGAGCCATGAATCATCAAGGTTCGTAGGTACGCGCCTTCTCGTTTGTTCATTCCTAACAACGTCGGCTTTCCACCGCCGGAGTGCTGCCTAGGCACGAGGCCTAACCAGGCAGCCAATTACCGTCCTTTGTTAAAGTCCCTCGCATCGCCGATCGAGGCGATTAACGCATTAGCGGTTAGCAAGCCAATACCCGGTAGCGCTCGATCATTTCCTTGACCGTCACGCCCATGCGATTGGCCTTGGCAATTGCACCAGGTTCGACCAGCTCGGTTTCGCGCCGCTTGAGCCTGGCTTGGGTTGTGGTCTTGCAATCGAAGGTCTGGCTTTCCTGATAAACTGTCACACCCATTTGCATGATGCGGATCAGTGCTGTGTACGCTGCAGAGCCATCCTTGCGCTTGCGAACGGTGATTGACTCCATGGATTTTGCTACACGAGTGGTTTGCGTTGCTACATTGCAGCAAGGCTCTCTCAATATTAAGCAAAAACCGTAGTAAACCGCAGCAAATGAGAAGTCGCGAAATGCCGATGAAACCCACAGAAAACCTAGCCTATCCAGCCGATTCGGTATCCAGGAGGTTTTCTGTTGCACCCATGATGGATTGGACCGACCGCCACTGCCGCTTCTTCCTGCGCCTATTGTCGAAAAACGCCTTGCTCTACACCGAAATGGTCACCACCGGTGCCCTGCTCAACGGCGATCACGAGCGTTTCCTGCGACACAACGAAGCCGAGCACCCGCTCGCCCTGCAGCTCGGCGGCAGTGTCCCGCTGGACCTGGCCGCGTGTGCGCGCATGGCGCAGGAGCATGGTTACGACGAGGTGAACCTGAATGTCGGCTGCCCGAGTGATCGGGTGCAGAACAATATGATCGGCGCGTGCCTGATGGGGCATCCGCAGTTGGTGGCCGATTGTGTGAAGGCGATGCGTGATGCGGTGTCGATTCCGGTGACGGTCAAGCACCGTATCGGGATCAACGGGCGGGACAGTTACGAGGAGCTGTGTGATTTCGTCGGCACGGTGCGGGATGCCGGGTGCACCAGTTTTACCGTGCACGCGCGGATTGCGATTCTGGAGGGGTTGTCGCCGAAGGAGAACCGTGACATCCCGCCCCTGCGTTATGACGTGGCGGCGCGGTTGAAGGCGGATTTTCCCGAGCTGGAGATTATCCTCAACGGCGGAATCAAGACGCTGGAGGCCTGCCACGAGCATTTGCAGACGTTCGACGGTGTGATGTTGGGCCGCGAGGCGTATCACAACCCTTACGTGATGGCCGAGGTGGACCAGCAGCTGTTCGGCAGCACGGCGCCGGTGATCACCCGTGCCGAAGCACTGGCGCAGTTGCGGCCGTATATCGCTGCACACATCGACGCTGGCGGTTCGATGCACCACATCACTCGCCATGTGCTTGGGCTGGGCACCGGGTTCCCGGGGGCGCGCAAGTTTCGGCAGTTGTTGTCGGTGGATATCCACAAGGCCAAGGAGCCCTTGGCCTTGCTGGATCAAGCTGCCGGGTTGCTTGAAGGGCGTTAATGCCCGGTTGTTCTCGCCTTTTCAGCCAGGCGGCTTGACCCGCCTGGCGCACCTGTCAGCTGGCGGCCGCCGCCGTCCAGTTCACCCAACCGAATGCCCAGGTTGCCAGGATCAACAATCCGAAAACGATCCGGTACCACGCGAAGGCGGCATAGCTGTGGTTCGCAATGAACTTGAGCAAGCCGCGTACGGCGATCATGGCGAAAAAGAACGCTGTGACGAAGCCCAGGGCGAAAACCGGCAGGTCGCTGGTCTGGAACAGCTCCCGGTACTTGTAGCCTGAATACACCGCGGCACCGACCATGGTGGGCATCGCCAGGAAGAACGAGTACTCGGTGGCGGCCTTGCGCGACAGGCCAAACAGCAGGCCGCCGATAATGGTCGATCCGGAGCGGGAAGTGCCCGGGATCATCGCCAGGCATTGCGCGAAACCCACCTTCAGCGCATCCGACCAGCGCATGTCGTCGACATGGTCGACGTGCACCACGTGGTCTCTCTGCTCCGCCCACAACATGACAATGCCGCCCACGACCAATGCGACTGCCACGGTGATCGGGTTGAACAGGTAGTGATGAATCTGGTCGGCGAACAAGACACCCAGAACGACGGCCGGAAGAAAACCGATCAGCAAGTTCAGTGTGAAACGTTGTGCATTGCGCTGGGTCGGCAGTCCTTTGACTATCTCTGAAATCTTGCGGCGAAACTCCCAGACAACGGCAAGAATTGCGCCCAGCTGAATAATGATATTGAACGCCATGGCGCGTTCACCGCCAAAGTCCAGCAAGTCCGCAACAATAATCTGGTGGCCCGTACTGGAGATGGGCAAAAACTCAGTCAGGCCCTCTACCGCGCCCAGGATAAACACTTTGAAAAGGGTCCAGAAATCCATTAATCCTCCGTCAGACCGTTCCTTGGGAACGATCCGTCAACTGCACTCAGATATTGAGTAGCTCAAGCAAAACAATCGAGACATCCACACCCACTACCTGATGTAGCGAGGGAGAATATGTCTTATCAAAAGACACACTCAAGCCATGTTAATAATCGTCCGCGTACGAACACCTCGGGAAAATATTTAGCTATTTAGTAGAAAAAAGTCTCGCCACTGAATAAAGTGTGATCGCTCTCACACTATTTGTGTTTCTTAGTGGATTCAGCATCTTGGCTTGAATGGTGGCACGCAGCAGGCCAAACAGTGGCAAAAGGACATAAAAAACAAATCGCCATCGTTTCAAAATAGTGGCACAATTCCATATTGCCACCATCTAACGACGCTATCCCACTAGTTTAGCCCGCCGAGAAAATCAACTAAAAGCTTGAAAAGCTTAACTATTGTTAAAAAACTCGGGAGCCACGTCTAAAAATCGCGTAAATGTTACCAATTGTCAGTCACAGATGAGAACCGGTGCTTTAACATCCCGATGTCAGCACCTATTCGAGTCAATGCATGATGCTTACAGGGAACTTAGCGACTAGAAGCCAGCGCCAGACAAACGATGAACCCGGAGTTCTCACTCTGGGTCGTACCCGTGGCGTGGCTGAACATTTTAGAGCGCTAGTCGCAAGGCATGTGCGGACCGATATGGCACTAGATGCCAACTCCTACACTAGTTCATTCAAGAAGAATGAACGCTCTGGTTCGTATCGCGCCATCTTCATCATCATCGACAGCCCCCAGGCCCTCGAGGAAAGCCTCGCACTAGTGGAAAACCTGCGCACCGGCAACTTGAAACCCATCATTTGCGCGGTCATCACGGGCCGAGGCACCTACAACAAGATCAAGTACTATCTTGCGGGGGCCGACTACTGCATCAAGTTCAATACCCTTTCCGATGAAAGCTCTGAGTTGCTCGCCGAGTTCTTCAGCAGTGAAGAATGGCAAAGAGATATCAATTTGATATTGGACCCCACCCGTATTTGTCTACTGGGTACCAGCAAGAAGCTGGACATCTCCTTTGCAGAAATGAAGATCCTGGAAGCCTTTGCGCAAACCAGTAACCACATACTAAGTCACGATGAAATCGCCAACATCATGGGACTCAACACCAACTTTTATGACCCCAGGGCATTGGAAAAATCGATCAGTCGCCTTCGTGGAAAAATCAAGGACATGTATGGCACAAACGCCATCCAGAGCATCCGGGGGCATGGTTACCGGTTGATGAGGGGGCTGATCTCAACCCCCCGACACACAGACGGGATGGCGCGTTAGTATTAGTTCATCAGGCGACTTCCTCAACGACACAAAGGTCTCGGCCTCATCGTTTTTTTGTATTTCATACCAAAGGCACTTATCGATTTCATGACCGTGGCAACATTGGACCATAACAAGAAAAGTTTATTCTATAGCTGTAGATCGAGTGGAACCTATCGAGGGCCAAATTTGGGCCCAGACCCTGCCTTTCGATTACTTCCGAGGGAGTCATTACTCCCCTGCCGATCATCTTTTAGCCAAATTTGGTGTGTACTTCAGGAGAGAGACATGGAAACTAGTACAACCCTCCCAAGAAAATACTTTGTCGTCGTGACCCACAGCACTACGTCGCAGCGTGAACTTGAGACCATCCTGTCCAGTAAGCGCTTCAACTCGTTTGGCACCTCCCAGGCACAAATGTTTATTGAAGGTGTTGCTTCACCCTCTTCCGCTCCTGTGCTGATGGAGTTCAGCTACCCAAGCGTTTCAAGGAAAAACGTCGCGCGTAGTATCGAACATGATACACAGCGACTATTGGCCACCCTGGAATCCGAATGGCTGGCAGCGCAATCGGCGAATCCATTCCACTGCATGCCGGCAACAGCCGGGGCAGCCAATGATATTACGCGAACAATCGACGGCGACACTCCTTACAGCGAAGCCTGGCAACTCGACAAGGATCAAAGCGCATTGGTAAAAGAGGGCATCGAGATCAGCCTGACCGGATTGGAAGCCGCGCTGGTAAAGAAAATGCTGCACCATGAAGAGCGTGTCGTAAGTCGAGACGAACTGATCCTCAGCATCGGCAGGGAGCCGGAACAATATCGCGGCCTGGAAATGTGCCTGAGTCGACTGCAAGAAAAATTCAAAAGTGCCAGTAACGGTGAGCGACTGTTCCGTGCAGTAAGAAATCGCGGCTATTGCCTGATCCAGGAAGTCGTGGCGTAAACACCTCCACCTTTAGCGAATAAAACAAACAGAAACAGTGCGATTACAACAATAAAAATAGCACTCTGTTTGGTTTCAACCTCTGCGCTAGTCAGACCCCCCTCATCCCCACCCCTCCTACAATACCAAATACCACTCTAATTGCTCACCCTCTTCCATTCGACCTTTTCTAACGCTCGACCCTTTCTAAAGTTTTAATAGTTGGCACTTTGCCATCTTGTTAGAACTCGTCAGACAGCATCCCCACCAATAACTTAGTCTATTGACTGACGACAGTTCGGCATATCGACGCTGTTACCTCAGGACACTCGCTCCAAAAACAATAACAAGTCTACTTAACAACTCGGATTTCAACTGTCGAAACCTGAATGGACGTCTTTTGGGGATATTGTATGGATCTTACTCTTAGTATCAATCGAAACACCGGCCTCAAGGGACTTACCTTTTGGGGGCAATGGGCGCTGGCACAGGGCTTTGTAGTTTCTCTGTTGTTCATACTGGCTGAACGGCACACCGGAACGGTCGAGTTCTATTACCGAATGTGCGCAACGCTCGCGGTACTGGCCTCGGTTCCGGCTTATACGTTCAGCGGCGTGTACCGCAAAAGAGACAATTATCTGTCAGGGCTGGGACGCCTGTTCATGGGCTGGTCCATGACGATGGCCGCGCTGGCCTGCATCGCGTTTATCTGCAAGGCCGATGAGCTGTTTTCCCGGCAAGTCATCCTGGGTTGGGCGGTGTACGGTTTCCTCGGCCAGGCGTTGCTGTATGCGCCGCTGCATGCGTTCTCGAAGTTCTACCAGCGGTCACGTAAAAGCGAGCATAAAACCCTGATCGTCGGCACCGGTGAACTGGCGCTGGGATTGGCGAACAAGCTGAGCGACCTCGAAAACCTGCCGTTGGTGGGCCTGGTCAGCAACGGTGCCCTTCCTGCCCTGGAGCCAGGCGCACCGCGCATCCTCGGCGCCCAGGAGGACCTGCTGGAACTGATCAAGACCCATGACATCCGTCGTTTGTACATCACGCTGCCCCTGTCGGAAGCGGCAAAAATCGAAGCCATGTACGTCGATTTGCTCGATGCCAACGTTGACGTGGTCTGGGTGCCGGACTTGAACAGCCTGACGCTGCTCAATCACTCGGTGAAAGTCGTGGACGGCCTGCCAGCGATCTACCTGAACGAAAGTCCGCTGACCAGCCGGCCCACTGCCGCGCTGAGTAAAAGCCTGGTGGAAAAAAGCGTGGCCCTGCTGGCCATTATCCTGCTGAGCCCGGTGCTGCTGGTCATTGCCCTGGCCGTAAAGCTCAACTCGCCTGGCCCTGTGTTCTTCAAGCAGGACCGCCATGGCTGGAACGGCAAGATTATTCAGGTCTGGAAGTTCCGATCCATGCGCGTGCACGATGACCATGAGGTCAAGCAGGCCAGCCGTAACGACTCGCGCATCACCGCC
The DNA here is from genome assembly GCF_000967965.1 of Pseudomonas fluorescens. Classification (GTDB taxonomy): domain Bacteria; phylum Pseudomonadota; class Gammaproteobacteria; order Pseudomonadales; family Pseudomonadaceae; genus Aquipseudomonas; species Aquipseudomonas grandcourensis. The sequence continues at coordinate 22,804 of NZ_LACC01000007.1, read as the reverse complement.
GTCGGACGCTTCATCCGTCGCACTTCGCTGGACGAGTTGCCGCAACTGTTCAACGTGCTGCAAGGACACATGGCGCTGGTCGGCCCGCGCCCTCACGCCATCGCGCACAACAACTACTACTCCGGGAAAATTCTCGCCTACATGGCGCGCCATCGAATCAAACCGGGCATCACTGGCCTGGCGCAGATCAACGGTTGCCGTGGCGAGACCGACACCATCGACAAGATGCAGAAGCGTGTCGAGATAGACCTCAAGTACATCAACAACTGGTCGTTGTGGCTGGACCTGAAGATTCTGGTGAAGACGCCGTTCACCTTGTTGTCGAAGGACATCTACTGATGGTTTAACGCTGCACAAGGCAACACCGCAAGGGGACGCAAGTCCCCTTTTTTGTGGCTGTGATTCGGGACTGTCCGGATTTCTGGATCACCAAAAGACCACTGTAGGAGTGAGCCTGCTCGCGAAAGCGTTGGGTCAGTCAACATCAAAGCTGGATGTAATGACGCCATCGCGAGCAAGCTCGCTCCCACAGGAGTCGGGTGTGTAGCCAGATTTCTGAGTCACCAAAAGCCCCCTGTGGGAGCGTGGCTTGCCCGCGATGGCGGCGGGTCAGTCAACATCAATGCTGAATGTGCCGACGCCATCGCGAGCAGGCTCGCTCCTACAGGTTACTCGGTGATCTTCTCGAAGTTGCGGTAGAACATGTCGTCGTCGCGGCTGTCGGTCATGGAGTGCAACTGGTAGCTGCGATTGAGCCGTGCACCGCCGTCCCGGGTCAGTGGCGACCAGACGAGGTTGGCGCGGCGCATGGTCGACATGCTCATCAGTTCGTCGAACGGAACGGACAGGTAGATGCCTTTGTCGAAACTACCTTCGCCGTATTGAGGGCCGGTTGCGGTGGTGATTGTTGCCCACGCACCAAACCGTACGCCGTTGGAAAACTCCCGCGAGATATCCAGCGTGCCGCCCCAGTCACCTGCCAGGTAACGCCCGACGCTGATGGCTGCCAGCGTATCGTGGGGCAAGTCGGTGTAGCCGGTGATATGACCGGTCAACACAGAGTAATCACGCAAACCAAACCCCTGGTCGAACTCCCGCTGGCGCACGTAGTTCAGATCCGCGCCCACCGACCAGCGCTCGCCGGTCGGACGGAACAGCACCTCGCCCCCGACGCCGGCAAACATCGACTCCAGGTAGCCACCGTACACCATGCCATACAGGTCTTTGTCCAACTGCTCGGCATGGCTGACCTGGAACAACGGCATGGTGACATCGGACGTGGTCATGTACTGGCGCAAGTCCGTGCGCACGCGGGGCAAGCCGCTGGGTGCGTCATAGGTGAACTTGTCGAAGTTGTTGATCAGGTTGGCACTGAGCAAGCCACTCCACCAGGTGTTGCGGTTGAAGCGGTACTCGGCGTCTGCGTCGGCACTGAACTGATAGAGCAAGCCATCGGGGCCACCGACGTTCTGCTTGAAGCCCAGCCCCACGCCATAAGCGAATGGCTGCAGCGCTTCGGTGTAGAGGGCTTTCTCGTTGTGCGGCATCGCCGGATTGATTTCGGTGGTGCGGTGCAGCGTTTGCAGCGGCTCCTCGTTGTTGATCACTTCGCGGAAGGTTTGCCGAGGCACGCTGGTCTCTTCAAGCGGCAGGTCGTAGCGCTTGTTCACCACGGTGAACCAGTCGATATCGTCGTTGACGCTGTTATCCAGAATCCGGCTCGCCCGGCCAACGGCCTTGGCCGAATGGAAGTAACGCTGCTGCTCGCCATACACGATCAACTCGGAATCACGCTGGCTGATGCGCTCGACCTTGTACCCGGCATTTTGCTGCAGGCGTCGGGACACATCGGCCCAGTTGACCTGTTCCATCTCGGTGCTCGGCGCTTTCGCTGGCAACGGTTCAGCCGGCGGATCGAACGTCTTGGCCGGCGCCTTACGGCTGGCGAAGTTGGTATGGAAAGTGACGCCGAACATCGCCGTATTGCCACGCTCCCACGCAGCGCTGAGGTCGATCGAGTCGGTCAGCTTGAACACCGCACCGAGGTTGATCGGCGAGTCCTGCTTGATCTGGTTGTCCTTTGGCTCGTGCTTGTAATCGTTGCCTTCGTATTCGAGTTTCAGGCTGAGCCGATCCCAGGGCGTCTGATAGCTCACGCCGCCGAAAAAGGAAGGGCTCCCGCGAAAATAGGCCCCGGCGTTGACATCACCGGTGCCTTCGTTGGCCGGCCGGGTCTTGAAGCGATCACCGAGGTAGCCCAGCGGGTTTTCGAAGTCACCGCGGTTGCCCAGGTAGCCCCAGGCAATGCCGGCGCTGAAATCAAAATTGTCATAGCGCTTGTTGGCCACCACGAATTCACTGGAGAACAGGCCTGTACCGCCGATGTCCCGGAAGCCCAAGGCCACCTCGGGCGCCCAATGGGTTTCTTCCCACAGGCGGGCCTTGAGGTCGACCGCCTTGTCCTTATAGCTCTGGTTGCCGCTCAACGATTCGGGGCCGTAAGGGCGGTTGGTGATCGCGGTGTAGCGAAACGAGCCTTCCAGCCACTCAAGTGGCTGAAGTGAAACGCTGTAGCGACTATAAGGCTCGGTGCGGTTGGCATTCAGGCTCAACTCACCGGCCGGCGCCATGCGCGCCGTCGGCGTCTGCAACAAGCCCGCGCCACCGAAATCATTTTGGGTAATGCGTGGTTCTGCATGAGCCAGACCACAGGGCAATAACAATACGGCTGCAAAACGTAAATTCAACGAACCACCTCAGCCAACTGCGTGGCAACAAATTCGGCCAACTGCTGATTCAGTTCAGGGATAGGCGGATCAAGGTCATCGTTTTTGACCGGGACCAGAATCTTGCTGCCGGCGGCAGGTATCTGCCCGCTCTCGCGATTCCAGTGGGCAATGCCGACGCGCCGGGTGACGCCGTTGGGCTGGATCAACCACAGGTAATCGGCGTCCGCATCGACCAGCGGCGTGCAGCCCTGCAGGTATTCGCGGGCCTCTTGCAGTGGTTGATAGGGCAACCGGCACGACTCGGCGACAGCGCCTAGCACCTCGACTTCGTCGACCCGCAACGGGTAGATCAGGCGGTCGCCGTCGTCCAGGCGAATGTTGCGGGCAAACCCGACTTCCACGGCGACCGGGTCCAGAACAGCCACCTGGCGCCCGGTGACCGGCATGCGCCTGACTTGCTCGGCCAACCGCACCGCCAGGGCAGCCCGGCTCGGCCTGTCGAAAAGCACGGCCATGCGCTGCAACACGTCCAGATCGAACAGCACCCCGGCCTTGAGCTGGGTCTGTTGCTCGATCAGAGACTGACGCAGCAATACGCCCGCCAACCAGTAACTCTCGGCATTGGGCTGTGCCACGCTGATCACGTCCAGCAATCGCCCGCCCGCCGGCAACTCGACCGCCCCCGGATTGGCAACGTCACCGGTAACGGTGACCGCTGCATGGCTGATGCCGGTGATCAACAGCAGGCACGCCGATAGAGCCCTGACCCGCTTCACCGGGCATGCCTGCGGTCAGGAGTCAGTTGCACGATCTTGACCCGCAATTGCGAGGTCAGTTGCTGCTCACTCTGCACAATGAAACCGTCAACGGGATCGACCCAGTAACGATTGGTCGCACGCAGGCCGATGGCCGGCGCGTCAATCTGCTCATCGACACGTAGCACGGCATATTCCTTGTTGAGGATTTCCAGGGTTTCCATGGATTTGCGGGAGAAGCGACTGCTCAAGGTCACCCCGACTTCCTGGCCCTGGTAGAGATCGATCCAGCGCTGGCTGGTGTAGCCATCGGGCACTTGATGGAGGCCTTGCTTGAAGGGCTCGACGTCAGCAAGGCGGGTCCCGTCCAGATCGTCGCCCAGGCCCAGGCCGATGCTGCGCACCGCCAGGCCATCGCGCATGAGCAGAACCTGTTTGCCGGACGCGACCCAGAACTGCAGGTCGCCGCGCTCACGCACCAGCGCCAGCACACCGGAACCGGACGGTGTGGTCAGCTTGAGCTGGGGATAGCGCACATCCGCCACCTGGGCCGCCGTCACGTCCAGCTCATCTGGCCCCGCCACCGCCGATTTGAGGTTGGTCAACGAAGCGACCATCAGCGGGTTACAGCCACACAACATCAAGGCCGCTATCAAGCAGACGCCAACATTCAACGTTCTCACGATCGGACCCGGCCTTATTTGCTGTTGCTGCTGACTTCACTCATGTTCTTCGCCGCGGAAGCGCCCGTACCGACAATCGATGCCGACGGCACCAATTGGCTGATGAAGCGATTCCAGCGAGTCACGTTGGCAGGACCTACGTAGACAACGTCCTGGGGACGTACTTCAAAGTGCGTGGCCAGCGCCATCGCGGTCGGTGATTCGGCTTGCAGTTGGTAGACCTTCGCCGGTTCCACATCGAGGTTTTCAACACCCCTGATCACGTACACGGCGTTACCGTTGGAGGTGGTCTGACTCAATCCGCCGACCGAGCCCAGCACATCGGACAGGTTCATGGTGGCGGTCTTGAAGCTCAGTGCGCGGGGCTGGTTGACCTCGCCCATGACGTAGATGCGCTTTTTGTCGTTGTACGGCAGATACAACTGATCGCCACCCTTGAGGTAGACGTTCTGCAACTCGGAATCCGGCTGGTTGAGCGTGTCGAGATTGAGCGTGTAGACCCGTCCGTTTCGCGTCAGCAACAGGCCGGACAAGTCGGCACTCGCCGTATCGATACCGGCAGAACCGAGGGCCTCGACCACACTGAGCGGGTTGGTGGAAATCGCTTGCGGACCGGCCTTCGAAACGGCGCCCGTCACCACGACTTTCTGACTGGAAAAGCGCAACACGGCGACATCCACTTGCGGGTCGGCGATGAAGGCCGACAGCCTTTCTTCGATGTCCGATCGCAGTTGCTGGACGGTTTTACCAGCCGCCTGGACCTCTTTGATAAACGGGTAGTAGAGCGTGCCATCGGCACGGACCAGGCGACCGTTGGCATCAATCTGCTGTTGCGCGCCGGAGGGTGCGGTCAGCTCCGGGTGATCCCAGACCGTGATGTACAGGACATCGTTACTGCCGATGCGGTACTCGGCCGGGGCCGCCAATAGTTCCGTCGGCACGGACTCACGCTTTTGCGTGGCCCTGTTCATGGAGATGAGCTTGGGCGTGATCGGAATGAGCTCGACCCGGCTGCTCTCACTGGCGCCCTGGCGTGTGATATCACTGGTGCTCAGGTATTGGCCGGGGGAAAACATGCAACCTTGTAAAGCGATGCTTGCCAACATTAAAAGAGAAAAACTACGAGTCATAATGGCACTACGCTATTCAAGGGCGAATCTAAAAACAAAGTCACCCGATTTTCATCGGGCGACCTTGTACTGCACCAACAGGTGTTTCAGTTAGTTGTGCGTACCGGTTGTACCCGTGGTACCTGTCGTACCCGTCGTACCGCCGTTTGCACTTCCACCACTGTTGGACGCCGCTACAGCACTGGCGACCATTGCAGTACTGGCTGCAGTGGCTTGAGTCGCCGCCACGTTACCCAACACATTGGTCGCAGTTGTAAGCGGCGCTTCTACCGCGGACGCCCAGTTGCTCAACATCGTCAACAGGGCAATTGCCATCACTTTCTTCATATCAACTCCTTTCTAACATTCAACCTGATCGAAATCGGGTAGTTCGTTAGAGGTGGTAGAGTTCAAGTCCGCGAAAAGTGCGAACAAGATCCGTTGTTCTTTCACAGTCTTACCCAACTGATAAAAGTCGAACGGCAGGTTTATATCTACGGACTTGCAAAAGGCATAGCCAGTGTATTTTCCCGACGATATCTAACAACCTGACCGGAAATAACATTAGGCTAAAACGCCATCATCCCAGGTAGCCTTTGGGGTGATTCGATTGCCAGCGCCAGGTATCCGTGACCATGTCCTGCAAGTTGCGCGTGGCCTTCCAGCCCAACTCTTTCTCCGCCTTGGAAGGGTCGGCCCAGCTCTCGGCGATATCACCCGAGCGACGCGGCATCATCCGATAGGGCACCGGCTGACCACACGCCTGCTCGAACGCCCGCAGCACTTGCAACACGCTGTAGCCATCGCCCGTGCCCAGGTTCCACGTATGAATGCCGGTGCGCCCGGCGATGGATTGCAAGGCCTTGAGATGCCCGTCCGCCAGGTCCACGACGTGGATGTAGTCGCGTACCCCGGTACCGTCGACCGTGGGGTAATCGTTGCCGAAGATCGACAACTCTTGCAGGCTGCCAACCGCCACTTGGCTGATGTAGGGCACCAGGTTATTCGGAATGCCGCTCGGGTCTTCGCCCAGATGACCGCTGTCATGCGCGCCGATCGGGTTGAAGTAACGCAACAGCGCGATGCTCCAGCGCGGCTCGGCCAGGGCCAGGTCGCGCAGCACATTTTCGACGATCAGCTTGGATTGGCCGTAGGGATTGGTGGGGCTGCCCGTGGGGAAATCCTCACGGATCGGCATCTGCTCCGGCTCACCGTATACCGTGGCCGACGAACTGAACACCAGGCGAAACACCCCGGCAGCGGCCATCGCCTGACACAGGGTGATGCTGCCGCTGACGTTGGTCTCGTAATACTCAAGCGGCTTGCGCACGCTCTCGCCAACGGCCTTGAGACCGGCAAAGTGCAGGACGGCATCGATGGCATGCTGCTGGAAAATCCGGTCCAGCAAGGCCCGATCGCACACATCACCGCGAATCATCAGCGCACTCTTGCCGCAAATGGCTTCCACCGCGTGCAATGCCGCGTCGCTGCTGTTGCAAAGATTATCCAGCACAACAACTTCATAGCCTGCCTCAAGCAGCGCGAGCGTGGTGTGCGAACCGATATAACCAGCTCCACCCGTTACCAGAATTTTCATAGCGCGGTCCATAGTGGGAAAAGTGCGAAGTTGCGTGTCAAGCCCCTCTTGTTAAAGGTGTGTGCTGAACCACACAAATAAGAGCGACAACAACACAAAACAAAATTAGTTCAACGGCTGGCAATAAATATTTTTTCAGGCCAAACTGTATTGCGGGATACTTATTAGCATTCCGACGCACTCACCACTATCAACAGATACCGACTAAAAATAACTAACAACTATCAACCCGACATCTCATAACATTGTCGTGTTATCCGCACATTGCTATTTGCCACTAGTGGCCAGACTCAGGTATTAAAGTAAGCCTTCAATAATCATTGAAACTTGCAATCACTCGTTATTGCGCGCACCCGTTGGCTGTGTTCCATGACTGTCCAGGATATTTTTTTATGATTCGTAAATGTTTGTTCCCCGCTGCTGGCTATGGCACTCGTTTCTTGCCGGCGACCAAAGCCATGCCCAAGGAAATGCTGCCGATCGTCAACAAGCCGTTGATCGAATACGCCGTTGAAGAAGCACGGGATGCCGGCCTGCAACACATGGCGATCGTCACCGGGCGGGGCAAGCGCGCGCTGGAAGACCACTTCGACATCAGCTATGAACTGGAGCACCAGATTCGCGGCACCGAGAAAGAGAAATTCCTGGCCGGAACCCGCGAGCTCATCGACACCTGCACCTTCTCCTACACCCGTCAGGTGGAAATGAAGGGCCTGGGCCACGCGATTCTCAGTGGCCGTCCGTTGATCGGCGACGAACCCTTCGCCGTGGTACTGGCTGATGACCTGTGCCTGAACCTGGAAGGTGATGGCGTCCTCACGCAAATGATCCAGCTCTACAAGAAATTCCGCTGCTCGATCGTGGCCATCCAGGAAGTACCGCGCGACCAGACCCACAAGTACGGCGTGATTGCCGGCGAGCCGATCTCCGACGGGATCTACCGGGTCAACAACATGGTGGAAAAACCGGCCCCGCAAGACGCCCCGTCGAACCTGGCGATCATCGGCCGCTACATTCTGACGCCGGATATCTTCGACCTGATCGCCGACACCGAACCGGGTAAAGGCGGCGAAATCCAGATCACCGACGCGCTGATGAAACAGGCGCAGAACGGCTGTGTGCTGGCCTACAAGTTCAAGGGTTTGCGCTTCGATTGCGGCGACGCCGAGGGATACTTGCAGGCGACCAACTTCTGCTACGAAAACGTGTACCTCAAGGGCCGCTAAGACGGCTCCAGCACCCCACGCCCACACTTCATTCAAGGCAGGCCAACCATGAACATTGAAAAACTCTCGGCATACATTGAAATGGAGGTGGGCAACCTCGGGGTGATGTCCTCGTTATCGCGACATCAGCGGTTGCCGAGCGCCAACGAGTCCTGGCTCGGCCCCACTCTGCTGGTGGAACGAATCGGTATGTTTCCGTCTTCCGGAGACATCCGCCGGTCGATGCTCGACCCCTATCCCCTCCTCGCTCACCTGAAAAGGCTTTACCGCGGGCAGGCGCTGGAAATCGATGACCGCGATGGACTGAAAGTGATTTTCAGCGACTGGCGGTTCCGAGTGCGCATTTGCTGCAACGACCCGGCCATCATCATCAACGTGGAGACCCGTTGTGCTACGCAACTGATGCCGCTCAAGACAGCAGAGCTGCTCGCTCATCTGGAGCACTTCGAATCGGCTGCCCTGTAGGAGCGAGCTTGCTCGCGAAAAACTCAATGACACCGCAATTCTTCAGGATTCGCGCGTTATCGTTGACGACCATCGCGAGCAAGCTCGCTCCTACAGGTGTCCTGTGCTGATACCCCGGTGTTGCCACCGACAAGAAGACGATAGAAGTAATCAGCGATCACTTGCCCACCCGTGGCCGGAACCGGATGAATCTTGTCCGGGCCGATCATGGTGGCGGCGTAGCGCTTGAAATCGGTGCCAAACGCACACTGCAGATTGGCGTAACCCAGATGTTCCTTGCGTGCCCAGGGCTCCAGGACTTGCGCATAGGCTGACATCGGGTAAGCACTGGAACGCGTCGTGTCCTGACGCAGGATCAGGTTGATGCTCGCGGCTGGTTGAATCTCGCGGACCATCCCCACCAAACCCTGAATATTCTTCAGGTACTGCTCGGGCTTCACGCCAAAACCCTGATCGTTGCCACCCAGCATGATCAGGTAGATGTCGGCGGGAATCTTCGACACCACCGCCTTCCACTGCGCCTGCCAACGGATATCGCGGTGGTAGAAGTCAGCGGACGCCGCACCGGACGCTGCCAGCTTGGACACCCGCACGCCGCCCTGATCGTTGCTCATCAACAGACCGAAGAGCGTTGGCGCGCCTTTCACCACTTCCAGCCGGAACGCCCAGTCTTTCGCTGCCGAGGTGCCGGACAGTGGCAGTTCCTGTACTCCGGAGCCTGCGAGCGTCAATGGTTGCCAGGTTTGCGACGGAGCCCAGCGGTAGCGCACCTCACTGGATTCTCCGTCTCCCAGGTACAGCAATTTCGCTTGGGTGACAGCCGTGTTGATGGACGCTGTCGGGTTGGCATCGATCTGCAACCAGGCACCAGGTCGACCGGTAAGGGTGCGACTGTCGGGGCTGGCCTCGCCGAGGGCGGACACCTGCCAGTCACCACCGAAGTACTTTTCACTGCTGCGGGTGTATTTGAAGTGGGTACCGCCAAGCGCCGCGCCATGATTGAAGCCGACATAGCCGGGGCCGGCGAAACCCGCCTCCCCGGCCAGCCGCTGCACCAGTTTGTTCAGATAGAAATCCTGCCCGGCGCTGTAGCTGTCGCCGATCACCGAGATGGACAGGACCTTCCCACCCTTCCCTTCGCGCCACTGGCCAAACCGTTCACGAGCGTCACCAACTTCGACCACTGACGCCGCAACAGGCTGGACGTCATCAACTGCCAACATGCATCGATTCCTTCACTCGGACAAACCTCAAGTCTGGGGCACCGGGGCGACGTTTGCCGGCGGTTTTTTAGCCGCCGCGCGCTCACCCAGGAACAGCACGGAGGTGAAGTTGAATCGACTGAAAACCATCGATAGAACCACCGGCCCGAGCAAGCCACACGCCAAGCCACCGAGCACCAGAAGGCTTTCGTCCTTCACGCCCAAACGCCCCAGGACAAACCGCGAAGTGGCGGCAAACAACACATGGAACAGGAAGATCCCATAGGAATACCCGCCGAGCCAGGTCAGCCACTTCGAGCGCATGTCACTGGACAGCAACGCAATGCAGGACACGCAACCCACGGTCAAACCGATCAAGCTGCGGCGGTCGACGATCAAGTCGCGATCAATCGCCGCCACGTACAGCAGCGTCAGCGAGATCAACACAAACACCAACGGCCCGATCACCTTGAACCGTTGCTTAAACGCATCGACATTTTCCTGGCCAATCATCCCCGCCACGAAAAACGGTAGCAGGTAGATCGCACCGTTGATGCCAAACGCATCAAGCTTGAACGGCGGCAGCAGAAACACCCCTGCCGCAAACGCGAACAGCAGGTACAAACGCGTCGCCGAACGCAGCAAACCACGCCACTCCAGCAGGCCGACAAACATGAAAATGATGAACACCGCCTGCAGGAACCAGAAGTGGTTGACCGGCACCCAGAACGCCAACAACGCGTCGATCACACCGACGTCCTTGTTCACCCCCGGGCCCACCGCCTGCAATACCGAGAACGGCACGCCCACGCAAAACAGCGGCACGATCAAGCGTCGCACCTTGCCGCTGAAGAACGCCGAAAAGTCATTCCCGCGGATTTTGTAGATGGAGTAGATGTAGCCGGAAATGAAGGTGAACAGCGGCATGCGCACATACACCATCGAATCGGCAATCACCCGGAACGGCGAGCCCAGGTCTATTTTCAAACCACCGCCCAACGGGCCGATGACGTGATAGAGCACCAGCAGCAGGCACGCCAGGCCACGCAGGGTTTCGATCTCCAGGGACTTTTTCTTGCTCGACATAAAGCACCTGCCTCAATTCAGAATTCTTGATTCAACCTGCACTGGCTTGTTCGCCCGCAGCATCAATCCCAGGCCCACGAACAACACCGGCACCACCATCGAGAAGTGCCGGGCGAAGGAGCCGAAGTCCGGCTCGAACAGGCCTTGAACCAGCAGGAACGCCAGCGGAATCGCGATTAGTTCCTTGGGTTTGGTCTGGATCGGCGCGCCTTTGTAATCGGTCGAGGTGATGACTTTGAACAGCAGCAACGCGGTCATGATCATCAACGCCACGAAGATCACCTGCCCCGGCCCCGACAGCAAAATCAGCTCCACCGGGAACGACAACCGGAAGAAGATGATCATCGAGTCAAGCGCCTGCGAGACAAAGTCGCTGCCGCTGAGCCACGAGACGATCAACGACTTGGAACCCTCCTCGCCCGCCGTGCGCAGTTCGTTGTTACTGGCGCGAATCGACGACACCGGAAACCCGAGCGCCACCTGGATCGCCATGGCGACCGCCAGGTAGAACAGGAACAGCATCAGGAAGAAGGTGAAGCGCGAGACGTACTTCTTCATCACGCAGACGCCGACCCAGGACAGTGAAAACAGAATCCAGTAGGGCCGGATCAGCACGCCGTAGATCACCGCCGAGAGGAAAAATCCGCCGCGATATTTGCGCGTCAACGAGCTGAGCAAAATGCTCAACACCGCCACCGACACAATGATTTCCTTGGTCAGGTTTTCAAGGAAAAACGAGCGAACGATGCCCCACAGACACAGCGTGCCGAAAATCGCCAGCGGCATGCGCCGGAAGACCACCACCGGAATCGCCGTGAGGAAAAAATTGCAGAACATGCCGTAGGCCCAGGCATTGGTCAGATTGATCCCGGTGGGCCGCAGCAGAAACGCGGAACACTCATAGGAAGAGCGATCCGGCGAGAACGGGTTCCAGAAATTGCAGTTGTCGGCACGCGCGTAGGACGACCACAGGGTCATGGCATCCGGACCTGGATCGCGGGGGATCAACAGCGGCATGGCAACCGACAGAAACAACCCGGTGAACAGGATCAGGAACGAAATCGAGGAGTCGAGCTTTCTGCCGCGAAACTCGATCAGTGGCAGCTTCAACCCCATGCCAAAGCCCCTTTCGGCCGGGTCACACGGGTCAACACGGCAATCACGCCGAGCTGCACGATGATCGCAAATGCGTTGCCCCAGGCAGCGCCGTAGATCGAATAGTGCTTGATCAGCAGGTAGCTGACCGGCACCGAAACCAGCAAGCAGATCGCCGCACTGGCCAGTGACACCCGGCTGTTCTTCGAGGCAATCAAACCACCCCAGACGATGTCGCCGATCGCGCGCAACGCGAAGGAAAAAATCAGCACGCCAAGGATCGCGTTGTCCGGACGCGGAACACTCGTGGCGACGTAATCGAGCACGACATTGAAGAACAGATAAATCAGCACCGCCACCGCGGCGGACACCACCAGCGAGCGCATGACCCATTTGTTCACGAACAATTGCCGGACCGTGAACGGCTGTTGATCCGCCTGAAAACGTTTGGCGAGCACCGGAATGCCGACCACCGCCACCACCGCATAGGACAGCGCTTGCAAGGTGTTGGCCGCCGACCAGGCGTACACGTATTTACCGAGACTGGCGTAGGGTTCCAGATCGACGATCAGAAAGCGCTCGGCGTACTGACTCAACGCGATTAACCCTGTGCCCAGATAGAACGGCAACCCGGCCTTCCACACGGTTGCCGTGGCCAGTGTCCCGCTCACCCGGCCTTTGTGCACGTTCACCACTATCAGGTAACCGGCGACGATCACCAGCACGTTGGCCGCAACCCACAACCACAGCACACTGGCGATCCCGGACACCCAGCCGAGCATCATCCCGCCCACCGCCAACAGCGCCCAGAGGCCGGTCTTGATGAAAAACAACAACGCACCGGCCGTGGCTTTCTGCGCGGAAAACACGAAGGAGTTGATCTCGAAGGACAGGTGCTCGGTGAGCAAAACCAGCGTCACGCAGAGGATCAGCGCGGTCGTCGCCTCGACTGCCTGGAACAGCGAATAAACCAACACCGTCACCACCGACAACAACAGCCCTACGGCCAGGTACAGCAGCAGGACCCTGTCGACGACCCGTCGCGAACTGCCACCGACGCTGATCAGCCGATTGATTTCGGAACTGAAGCCGACGCTGTAGAACTTCGACGCAATCAACGAGGCAGCGACCACCACGCCGTAAAAACCCAACGCCTCATAACCGAGGAAATGGGTGATCGCCAGCACCAGCAAAAACTTCGCGCCCAATGCCCCGCCGCGAAGCAGTAGCCGAAATATCATCGAACGATACCTTTGATGATGTCGTCCATGGCCACGGTTTTTGCCTCGATCTCGCGACAGGTGTCGGTCAGGCGTTTGCCGAAACTGGACAGTGCGTTCGGTGCGTAGACCGTGTCGATGATGGTGTCGACATTGATGTCGCCGCCGTTGATCACCCAGTCTTCCACGCCCATGTCCTGATAGGCGCCGAAGCCTTTGCGCTCATAGCTGATGTGGTACGCCGGGACGCCGGACAACAGCGATTCGATGGCGCCGTGCAGGCGCACGGAAATCACCAGGTCCGGCTGATATTTGGCCAAGGTCGCTTTCAATGGCAGCAGGTCTTCGGTAATGCCCAGTTCGCGATAGAACGCACCGTCATCGTTGCCGCGAACAGCGCTCTGGACCGCGCAAACCACTTTGCTTTTGTTCTTCAAACGCTGCAGCAGCAACTTCAGGTTGGCCACGTAGGCGACCTTCTTCTCCTTGCTCCACTCCGGCGGCTTGCGCAGCACCACGCACACCGTTGCCGGCGATGACGCGCAACGGGTGAACTTGGGCTGCATGAGGATCTTGCTGGCCAATGACTGGACCGCCAGATCCGGCGCGCGGTAGACATTTTCACAGGCATCGAAAATCGCCGATGAGCGATTGTCACGCACAAACACCGCATCGGCGCTGGCGTAATGCTCGACGATCTTGCTGCTCTCGCCGTGGAACGGCCCGATGCTTTGCGGCAGGTACACCGACGGCACTTTGCTGAGGATTGCGGTTTCCAGTTGCTTGGCGTGACCCAGTTTCAACTTGATGTGTTCGAAGGCGCTTTTGGAGCGCATGTAGCCGCCACCGACGCCGACGATCAAATCGGTTTTCTTCAACAGATCAGCAAGACCGGCGTAGGACTGGTTGAGGAACACCGCCTGTTTGACCCGCCCCAGCCCCTTGGCCGCCATGACCGGCGCGTCAAAACGCGGGTGCGGCAAGTAGCTGAAGGACTCTGGATCGGAGGCCACGACACTGATCGAGGTGTCGTCACCAAAGTTTCGATGCACCAGGGCAATGGCCAGATCCACCAGCAGACCGTCACCGGAGTTGGACGCACTGTAGCCATGCAAAATCGTTACGTTCATAAGCTTGAGTTCTACTTAAAAAGTGGGGGCGCGATACAGGTCATAGGTCTGGCGGATCATCAACGCGGCGCTGAAGCGCTCGCGGACAATGCTGCGCCCTTCGCTGCCAAGGTCGAGCAAGCGCGGCTTCTGGATTTTCGTCAGCACATCGGCCAGCGCCTGGTGGTCCCCACTGGGGAAGACGTAGCCGGACACCTCGTTGGTGACCAATTCGGGCAGCGACGTGCAGTTGCTGGCAATCACCGGCAAGCCCATGGCCATGCCTTCGAGCGGCACCATGGCAAAGCCTTCCCAGCGACTGGGGACGATCAGCGCATCGGCTTTCTGGTACAGCGCCTGGACTTCGCTCGGCGTCACCCACGGCAGGTATTCAACCCCTTCCATCGGAGGGCACTCGACCGAATCCTCGTTCACGGCACTGCCCACCACCGTCAGTTTCAGGTCGCTGCGCTGGACTCTGGCGAAAGCCTTGAGCAGCACGTCGAAGCCTTTCTGATAATCGAGACGGCCGACGAAGAGCAGATGAATCGGCTCGGGACCGTTGGCTTTCGGCGCGTCATCCTTGTGATGGATGCCGTTGTAGATCAGCTTCATGCGCTTGCGCTCAATGCCGAACTGCGCGGCTTTGTCGAGCTCGTACTGGCTGACGCAGATGATCACGTCGGTGACCTTCTGCAATACCCGCTCGATCCACGCGTAGGCTTTCTGCTTGGTCGGCGAGCTTTCCATCAGGAACGAAAAGGCATGGGGGCAATAGACGATCTTCGGCTTGCGCCAAGGTCGCAACAGCACGCACACGCAACGCCCGATAACGCCGGAAAAGGTGCTGTGCAAATGCACGACATCGGGTTTTTCCTTAAGCATCACTTGGGTCAGTCGCCAGGCGAAGCGCAGCAACGACGGCACATTGCGCCCGGTCCGGGCGAAGGTGCGGATCTGTTCCCCGGCAATCCCGTGCAGTTCTTTTTCCTGATCCTGCGGGACCAGATAGACCAGCTCATAGCTTGCCGCGTCGCCTTCGGGCGAAGCCGAAATCGTGCGGATCACCGTCGCGACGCCACCTTTGATCGTCTCTGCCACGTGCAGTATTTTTTTCACAACTCACCCACTTCAAACATGAAAGGACAATCACTGACACTCAGGATTTGTCGGACGCGTATTCGTAGTTGTAATAGCCGTAGCTGCCGTTGCCGTAGTAACTGGCTGCGCGCTTCTCGACGCCGTTGAACACCGCGCCCTTCAACTCGATGCCGTTCTGGGCGAATCGACGAATCGTCAGTTCGATCTCTTTGGCCGGGTTCACCCCGAACCGCGTGACAATCAGGCTGATCCCCGCTTCGCGACCGACAATCGCCGCATCCGTCACCGCCAGCAGCGGTGGCGTGTCGATGATCACCACGTCATACAGCTCGCTGAGTTGCGCCAGCAGTTCACGAAAGTTGGCGTGCATCAGCAGTTCTGAAGGATTGGGCGGAACCTGCCCACGACTGATGAAATGCAGGTTGTCGACTTCGACTCTATTGATCGCCTGCTCGATGCTGCAGCGCTTGACCAACAGGTCCGACAAGCCGTTGGTGATCGGTGTGTTCAGCGTCTTGTGCAGATGGCCTTTGCGCATGTCGGCATCGATCAGTACGACCCGCTGCCCGCTTTGCGCCATGACCGCTGCGAGGTTGGAGGAGACGAAGGTCTTGCCGACCTGTGGGCTCGGGCCGGAAATCATGATCCGGTTGTTGGTCGAATCCAGCCCCGCAAAGTGCAGGCAGGTGCGCAAACTGCGGATCGACTCGATGGACAGGTCCGTCGGGTTACGCAGGGCCAACAGGTACGCCGGCTTGTCCGTCCCGTCCTTGGCGCGAACTTTTTTGCCGTCCTCTTCCTGTTGCAGTGCGCTGTATGGAATCGACGCGTACACCGGCAAGCCGAGCTGCTCGATGGCCTCCGGACCTTCCAGGCCTCGGCTCAGGGACTTGCGCAGCAACACCAGCGCTACCCCAAAAAAGGCACCGAGGAAGGTTGCAATCAGCACGATCAGGGCTTTTTTCGGTTTGACCGGGCTGGTCAGGTCGACATCCGCGGTGTCGACCAATCGCACGTTGCCCACAGCCCCCGCCCGGACGATGTCCAGCTCCTGGGATTTGTTCAGCAGTTGCGTGTAGATCTGCGACGCCACTTCGACATCGCGGGTCAGGTTCAGCAGTTCCTGTTGCGTGGCAGGCAGGTCCTGGGCTTTGCCCTCCAGAACCTTCTGCTGCTGGGTCAATTCGCCGATCTGGGTCATCAGCGCGCGGTAAGCCGGATGCTGTTTGGTGAACTTGCGATCCATCTCCGCCTGTTGCATTTTCAGTTCGGAGATACGCGTATCCAGACTGACAACCTGTTCCAGCACCGATTGGGTTTCGAGGGAAATGTTGACCGTCTTGCCGCGGGTTTGATAACCGTTGAGCGCATCGCTGGCCTTGGCCAGGTCGCGTTTGACCTGCGGCAGCTGGCCTTGCAGGAACTCCAGGCTCTGCGCCGCTTCCGCCGACGTGCGTTGCACGTTCTGCTGCACATACAACGAAGCGATTTTATTGAGGATTTTCACCGCCTCGGCCGCGTCACTGCTGGCCAGGGCCAGACGAATGATCCCCGATTCCTTGCCTTGCTCTGAAATATCCAGCGCATCCTGGTAACTCTGGATGGTCACGATCCGTGGATTGCGCACCACTTCGAAGCGGGTGCCAGGGTTCGCCGACAGCTGAGCGATCTGCCCCTCTACTTCGTCCTGTTTGAACGCTTCGCCAGCGACGCCTTCGACCAGCAAGCTGTCGTTTTCATCGAACAACTGGAATCGATGCTGCTCGCCGGCAATCAGCGTGAGTTTCTTGCCCAGCAGTTCTTTCGGCAGATTGAGCCGGGCGATCTCCAGGCGCTCACCGCCCCAGGCGTAGCTGTTCAGGCCCAAGCGCGGCGCCGCGACACTGAACTCGGTCTCGCCGCGATAACGTCGGGCGAGAAAACCGCCGATGACCGGGAAGGTGTTGGGGGTGACGTCGATATCAAGTCGAAGATCATCGACCGTTTTGCCGATCACCGCGCGGGACTTGATGATGCCGATTTCGGTCACCGACGGCGATTGCCCGCCGAGCATGCTGTTGAGATCGGAAAACCCGAGCATGTCGTTCTTCTTCGGCTCGACCTGCACCAGCGCGTTCGCCAGGTACACGGGAGTTGCCAAAACCGCATAGGCAACGCCGGTCGCCATGAAGGCACCGGTGAGCGCGCCGATCAACCATTTCTGGTCAATCAAAGAGCCAAATATGCCGAGAAGATCAATGCTGTCTTGATCGTTGTCACGGGTGCCGATTACTGACGGTAACTGCATAAGTCTGTTCTTACCATTCACTGATCTGAAGAATATTCATCAATGTCCGAGGCGCTGCGCCCATGAGCTAACAGCATCTTCAATCAATGCATGGGCATGAATAAAAGCGGCCTTTCCTTGACGATACGGATCCTGTATTTCTCGCTCGCTCTGCCACTTTCCGAGCAAAAACACTTTGCCCCTGGCATGAGAGGCAATCTTCAGTACTTGTTTTACATGCTCTTTTTCCATGACCAGAATCAGGTCTGATTCATTGACGATGTCCGGTGTAATTTGCCGCGCCTTAAACCCTTGGGCGTTGTGCCCGTGGTCTTCCAGAACCTGGAGGGCCGACGGTTCCATGGCCTCGCCAACCCGTGCGGCAAGGCCCGCCGAGGTCACCGTGATCGCTGAAGGGGCCAGCGCGTTACGCAGCAAAGTTTCTGCTGTCGGACTTCGGCAGATATTGCCCACACAGACGACAAGGATCTTTCTGAACAAGGTTACTTTCCCGTGCAATATCAATATGCCAACATTTCGAGTGGGCTTTAGTGAACCCACAAGACCTTGCGGCACTGAGAAATAGATTCGCCCTGTTAATACAAGTGCATTAAGTACCACAGCCCCCAAAAGCGACCCAACCAGAATTACCGGACCAAAAATAACTGTGATTTTCCGGAACTAACTACCTGACAAAAAATAACATTCGTGCACTTCGCACCCTCGCGAGCATCCAAATGAAAGTAACGAGTCAACGATTGGAAAATGTCATTACCCGCCAGGAGTTCAGGCATGAAATCAGCACGTTTCAAACGGCTCAGCGCCTCAACCCTGTTAATGCTTGGTGCAGCCAGTCAGGTTTACGCCAGTGACTTGTTCCCCGCACTTGCCGCCAACAAAACCATCGGTGTCCAGGTGAAGATCCAGACCTTCTCCCCCACCGACGCCGAGCAGATCAAGGCCGCAGGCTTCGGATTCGTGCGCTTTGGCGTATGGACCAACAACCTGGACGGCGCGGCGTATCAAAAGCAGATCAGCGATGCCTTCGCCGCGGCCAAGTCCGCCGACCTGCCGGTACTGATGACCGTACGCTCGACCAAGGCGCTGACCTCCGCGCCCGACAACACCAGTGAACTCGTGGCTGCCGGCGAATCGTTCGCCAGTTCGGTGAAGGGGCTGGAGCAGTCATACGGGCCGCAGCTCGTCGCGATTGAAATATGGAACGAACCGGACCTGGCGAAGTACTGGCCAACCCGAAATCTCGACACGACCTTTGTTCCGTTCATGAGTGCCCTATGCAAGTCGCTTCAGGACCAACCGCAATCGACGCTGCTGATCGGCTTTGGCTTCGCCCGGCCACCGAGTGCCGGCACGACCTCAGCATTGGCGCTGAACAAAATTGTCAGTGAATACCCCCAATGCCTGAGTGCGATCTCTTATCACCCCTACGGCATGTCGGGCGCGCAGATCAGCAAGGCCCAGGCGTTTATTCAGCAAAACTTCAATCTACCGGGCGTCATCAGTGAATGGGGCGTTCCCTCCCTCAGCTCAAACGGCGGGATCGAAGCGCAGGCCAGAAAAATCAGCACCTTCATCGCCGACGTCAAGAAGCTCGATATCCCGCTGACATCGATCTACGAGTGGAAAAACAGTGAAACGGGCGGCAACGACCGTGAGAGAAACTTCGGTTTCCTGACCTCCGACGGCCAAGCGAAACCTGCGAAAATGGCGGTCTCGACCCAGTTGAATCCGCAGTAGGACGCATGTCCACGGCGCACTGACGGTCAGTTGCTTTGAACCTGTGCCGCGTTTCGGCATCGTATTCATCATTACCAGGCCCCACCTTTCAAACAACCGTTTTCAGGTTGTTGCCGCAGGGGCCGTCGATACACGTACACACCCTTGAGTGGCTGTCAGCGCTCGGGTAATGTCATCAGACCCATAGGACAGAGCACGCCCATGACTTCCAAGCTGGAACAACTCAAACAAATGACTACCGTGGTTGCCGACACCGGCGACTTCGAAGCTATCGCTCGCGTTAAACCCGTGGACGCCACCACCAACCCTTCCCTGTTGCTCAAGGCCGCGGCCATTCCTGCGTATGCCGAGCTGCTGAACGCCAGCGTCAATGACTGCAAGGGCGATGTGGGCCTGGCCAGCGACCGTTTTGGCGTGGCCGTGGGGCAAGAAATCCTGAAGGTGATCCCGGGCCGCATTTCCACCGAAGTGGATGCGCGCCTGTCATTCGACACCGATGCCATGCTCAAGCGTGCGCATCGCCTGATCGAGTTGTACGACAAGGCCGGTATTGGCCGCGACCGCGTGCTGATCAAGATCGCCTCCACCTGGGAAGGCATCCGCGCTGCAGAGATCCTGGAAAAGGAAGGCATCCAGACCAACCTGACCCTGCTGTTCTCCTTTGCCCAGGCAGCCGCCTGCGCCGACGCCGGGGTGTTCCTGATTTCGCCGTTCGTGGGCCGTATCTACGACTGGTACAAGAAAGCCAACGGCAACGACTACACCGGCGCGGATGATCCGGGCGTGCAGTCGGTGACGCGCATCTACAACTACTACAAGGCCAATGACTACAAGACCGTGGTCATGGGGGCGAGCTTCCGCAACCTGGGCCAGATCGAGCAACTGGCCGGCTGCGACCGCCTGACCATCAGCCCGGACCTGATCGACAAGCTGGCCGCGGATACCGGCAAGCTGGAGCGTAAACTGGCGCCAGGCCAGGCCGGTGAAGCGCGCCTGAGCCTCAGCGAATCGCAATTCCGCTGGCTGTCCAACGAAGATGCGATGGCGACCGAGAAACTGGCTGAAGGCATTCGTCAGTTCGCGCGGGACCAGGAGAAGCTCGAGGCGCTGTTGCAGGCCAAGCTGTGACCTGAGTGGGTGTAATGCAAAAAGGGCGAACCTTGGTGGGTTCGCCCTTTTTTGTGGGTGTTTCTTGAGTATCAAATGATCATTTGTGGCGAGGGAGCTTGCTCCCGTCCGGCTGCGCAGCAGTCGTAAATTCTGCTAACGAGATAGTTCTGACACTAAGAAATTTGTGGCCTTGGGGCCACTTCGCAGCCCAGCGGGAGCAAGCTCCCTCGCCACAGGTTTATCTCAATCAATGGCGTTCGAGCGCATTCACCAGGTCATGAAAGGCTTCACGATTGGTGTCGTTCAGGCCCATGAGGATCTTGTGCGCTTCGAGCACCTTGATCCGCACCACTTCTTCGGACTGATCCTGGTCTGGCAGGTCATCCAGGCATTCCGGGCACGGCACCGGCTTATCAACGATGTTGAACACCTGCTCGAAGCCCATGGACTGCAACAGACGCGTGATGTCTTCGTGGGTGGTGACGACGGTCGGCAGCAGGCCGACCTTCTGCCGCGACAGGATCGACAGCTTGGCCAGCAGGCCAAGCGTGGTGCTGTCGATGCTGCGGGTTTCGGTCAGATCGATCACGATCGTGTTGAAATTCAACGCGCTGAAGATCCGCTCAATAGTCGCATCCAACGCCGAACACAGGGTCAGGCGAACTTCACCGACGAACTTCAGGACGAAGGTGCCATCCTGCTCGGCGAACTGGATTCTACCGGTACTCATCAAAGATTCCTGCTCAACACCAACAGGGCGATATCATCCGGCATCTCCCCTAGCGTGGCCAATCCAAAAACCTGCCGCAACCCATCCAGGGTGCCGCCCGCAGCCTTGACCCGTTGGGGCAACGCCGCCTCTTTTTCTTTGAGTGTGGGTTCTGGCAAAAGATCCAGAATGCCATCAGACATCAGCGTCAGGCTGAACGTCGGTGGCAGTTCCAGCACGTGGTCTTCGTAGGTGGCTTCGTTGAAGAGGCCCACGGGCAGACCACGCCCTTCCAGATAACGAACACTGTCTGGCGTGTACAACACTGGCAACGGCAGATGACCGCCGATGCTATAGGTCAACAAACCGGTCTCCTCGTCGATGACTCCACCGACCATTGTGACGTGTTTACCCAGCTTACAACTGATCAGGCCCCGGTTGATATGACCAAGGACCTCTGAAGGCATGAACTCCGGCAAGGTGCCACTGCGCTTGGATTCGAACAGCAGGCGCGTGGTCATGAACTTCAACAGCACGGTGACGAAGGCTGAAGAGGCGCCATGACCGGAAACGTCAGCCAGGTAAAAGGCGACCCGGCGCTCGTCGACCCGGAAGTAGTCGACGAAATCACCCGACAGGTACAGCGACGGGATGATCTGGTGAGCAAACTTGAATTCGTCGATGGTCCAGGGGCTGACCGGCAGCATGTTCATCTGCACCTGGCGACCGGCGTTCTGGTCCTCCTGGAGCAGGTTCAGGCTGGCTTCGAGCTCGCGGTTGGCCTTCTCCAGCTTCTCGCGGTAGCGCTGGTTCTCCAGCAACAGACGCGCACGATCCAGGGCCCGGCGCACGGAGTGCTCGAGCACGGCCAGATCTTCGAGAGGCTTGATCAGGTAGTCCGCTGCGCCCAGGCGCAGGGCTTCGACCGCGTCGTTCATCACGCCCGCACCCGACACCACGATCACCGGCGTTTGCGGCGAACGTTCGGTCACCTGGCGAATGAGTTCGAGTCCGCCCATCTGCGGCATGCGCAGATCGCAGATGACCAAGTCGGGCTTGTCTTGCTCGAATACCTGAAGACCCTGCTGACCATTGCTGGCCTGCAAGACGCTGAAACCACTGTCTTCCAAATAGGCGGCGAGGCTCGCGCGCACTACTTCGTCATCATCGATTATCAGCAGCGTGGCACTGGTTTTTGGCATGTGGGCAAACGGCGCCAGAATTAGGTTGGCGTAGCAGGCGGGGACTTTGGCCCGGCACTGACTACTGGATTCGCTTTCTAGCCTCTCTGTCGCACCGCTTTCGGGCATTTGCCCTACACACATGTACACCAGAGGTGCCCTTCTAAGGCGCAGACGGTACTCCCATCCGCGGGGCGTTTCAAGCTCACGCCGATGGTCGCTTGAGGTC
Organism: Pseudomonas fluorescens; assembly: GCF_000967965.1. Taxonomy (GTDB): domain Bacteria; phylum Pseudomonadota; class Gammaproteobacteria; order Pseudomonadales; family Pseudomonadaceae; genus Aquipseudomonas; species Aquipseudomonas grandcourensis. The sequence continues at coordinate 174 of NZ_LACC01000007.1, read as the reverse complement.
TTTATTTGTCAAATCACCGAGAGTTATAAGAACAGACAAATCCGTAACCCAATGGAAGGTTCGAACCCATCAGTCAAACCGCTCGGGACTACAGCGAAAAGCGTGATTTCATGCGCATGCGGGTCTTCGCAGACAAAAAAAGGCGGCCTTGATGCCTAATGCCAGTCAGTTAAG
>NZ_LACC01000069.1 GCF_000967965.1 Pseudomonas fluorescens | reverse complement strand
TAGGGAAGGTCTGAAGTAGCCAGCAATTTTTAATGTCCTCGCTGTTTGAGGTTCAAAAAAATCCAAGTCGGCCGAAAAACAGACAATTCCTGTCTTTAATTCACGGTTCTTTCCTCTGATCCTGCTGTTTCAGGGCGATCGGCCCGCATTACAGGCGCACCTCTCCTGCACTCAACAACCGTTTTCGCACCATCCACAAATTCGACAATGCGAACAACGTCGCCTGCTGAGCGATGTTTTTCGCCAGACCACGAAAGCGCACTTTCGTATAGCCAAACTGGCGCTTGATCACTCGAAACGGATGCTCGACCTTGGCCCGCACTTGCGCTTTCGCATATTCGATCTTGCGGCGCAGGCGACCGATCAAACTCTTTTTCGCATGCTGTTTATAGCTGCTGGGCCGAGCGGCAATCGACCAGATCAACTGGCGGCCCTGATGTTCAGGACGCTTGTCTACACCGGTGTAACCGGCATCGCCAGAGAGGTACGTTTCATCACCATGGAGCAACTGATCGACCTGCGTCACGTCCGCGACATTCGCCGCTGTGCCCACCAGGCTATGAACCAAGCCGGATTCGGCATCGACACCGATGTGGGCCTTCATTCCAAAATAGTATTGGTTTCCTTTCTTGGTTTGATGCATTTCGGGATCACGTTTGCCGTCCTTGTTCTTGGTCGAACTCGGCGCGTGAATGATCGTCGCATCGACCACGGTGCCCTGACGTAGCATCAAGCCTCGGTCGCCCAGATAACCGTTGATGACCTGCAAAATCCCACCGGCCAGCTCATGTTTTTCCAGCAGACGCCGGAAGTTTAGGATCGTGGTTTCATCGGGGATCCGATTCAGGTGCAGCCCCGAAAACTGGCGCAGAATCGTGGTCTCGTATAGCGCTTCTTCCATCGCCGGATCGCTGTAGCCGAACCAGTTCTGCATCAGATAAACCCGCAACATCGCCATGAACGAATACGCCGGACGACCGCCTTCACCCTTTGGATAATGCGGCTCGATCAAGCTAATCAAACCCTTCCATGGCACCACCTGATCCATCTCTATCAGGAAGCGCTCGCGGCGGGTCTGCTTACGTTTGCCGGCATATTCGGCATCGGCGAAAGACATCTGTTTCATCGGGGCTCAGCCGTTCAGTTCTTGTGAGGCGGGTATTTCACCAAATCTGGAAGTCTTTTTCAGAGTTTCC
>NZ_LACC01000068.1 GCF_000967965.1 Pseudomonas fluorescens | reverse complement strand
ACCCCGCCTCCTACTCGATCCAGCTACTTCCAAACACAACAAATCAAATGTGGGCGAGCTTGCTCGCGATAGCGGCCTTACAGCCAATATAGATGCTGAATGTTATGGCCTCATCGTCGGAACGCCGCCCGGAGCAAGCTAGCTCCCACAGGGTTTGCGTGTATCGATAGAGTTTTACAGGCAAAAAAAAGGGCAACCGAAGTTGCCCAAAATGCCTTGCGTGCTCATTGCATCCAGAAAGAACTACGGTTATTTCCGCTTGTGCGAATCCTTCCAGATAAAAAGTCCGAACCCTGCGAAAAATACAAACATGAGGCTGACAGTCAGCACTCCGGCGATCACCACGTTGTCGAAAAACATGACGCGTCTCCTGTACCTGCCCTGTTGCGATAGAGCTAAGTTAACCAAACGGGCAGGAGAGAATATTGACCGGGATCAATGTCGCCCGAGACTGGGCAAGAGGAAGGGAGAAGTTTGACCCGCATCAATGAGTGCGAGGGATTTCAGCGCTTTTTCGGTTTGTTCTTCGGCTTTTTTTTGGCCTTGCCCAACGGCATGGCCTGCTCGAACGCCTGGCGAACTTCATTGAGCCGCTTGTCATTGAGGTCATGAACACGCTTGGCGCGTTCAGCATTGAGGTCAATCAGTTTGTCGTCTTGGCTCATGGCGGTCAGTGCATCGCTTGAAATGAGTTTAAGCCGCCGTAGCGTTCGGCAACCCTGCGCCAATAATGCGGCCTGACGGCCGTGCTGACCAGCCTGCGCTCAAATCTCGATATCGACCCACAGCCCCTGCCGCGGCTGATCTTCCATCAGTGGCGCCACCGGCACGGTGTTGTCGGCATTGAGTTCATCACCGGGAATCGCCAGGTGAGCCTCGGGGTCATCGTCAGCCTCGCGACGCCGCCGCTCCTGCTCCTGCCTGCGGCGCTGCTCCTCGCGCAGCACCAGCCCGTCCTCTTCAGGATTGCGCTTTTGCAGGTCGATGGTGCTTTCACTGGAGCTTTCCTGCACCGGCACCACCGGAGGAATATCCGGACGCTGACGGATCGGGTCGGTCTGTGAAGTGATCGGCACGGCACTCAAGGGGAGCATCGGTGGCAGCATGGTTTTCAGTCTCCTGTCAGCAGGCTGTCGGCTGCGGGGATGGCGACTTGAGCCATCGGTCGCAAACTGTGACTCATTTGGCACTCATTAGTGCGATGAGCGGCGCGTCATGCACAGGTGGGCTAACGTATGACTGTGAGTTTTTCTGAGAGTCCTTTGGCCCTGAAGCCCTCATTCCGTTAAGATAGCCCGCTTTTTCAGGTGGGAGTCAGGCAGCATGGCGCAGCAGTATCAACCGGGGCAACGCTGGATCAGTGACAGCGAAGCCGAGCTGGGTTTAGGCACCGTTCTGGCACAGGACGGCCGCTTGTTGACCGTGCTCTATCCGGCCACTGGCGACACTCGCCAGTACGCGCTAAGGAATGCGCCCCTCACCCGTGTGCGGTTTTCGCCCGGTGATTCCATCACTCACTTCGAAGGCTGGAAGCTGACCGTTCGCGAAGTCGACGACGTCGATGGCCTGCTGGTTTACCACGGCCTCAACGGGCAGAACGAAGTGGTCACCCTGCCGGAAACCCAACTGTCGAACTTCATCCAGTTCCGCCTGGCCAGCGACCGTCTGTTCGCCGGCCAGATCGACCCGCTGGCCTGGTTCTCCCTGCGTTACCACACCCTGGAACACACCAGCCGCCAATTGCAGTCGTCCCTTTGGGGCCTGGGCGGCGTGCGTGCGCAACCGATCGCGCACCAGTTGCACATTGCCCGCGAAGTCGCCGACCGTATCGCGCCACGGGTTCTGCTGGCCGACGAAGTGGGCCTGGGTAAAACCATCGAAGCTGGTCTGGTGATCCATCGCCAATTGCTCTCGGGCCGCGCCAACCGCGTGCTGATCCTGGTTCCGGAGAACCTGCAGCACCAGTGGCTGGTCGAGATGCGCCGCCGCTTCAACCTGCAAGTCGCGCTGTTCGACGAAGAACGCTTCATCGAAAGCGATGCCAGCAACCCCTTCGAAGACACCCAGCTCGCGCTGGTCGCGCTTGAGTGGCTGGTGGACGACGAGAAAGCCCAGGACGCGCTGTTCGCGGCGGGCTGGGACTTGCTGGTGGTCGACGAGGCTCACCACCTGGTGTGGCACGAAGATCAGGTCAGCCCTGAGTATTCCCTGGTCGAGCAACTTGCCGAGACCATTCCCGGCGTGCTGCTGTTGACCGCCACCCCGGAACAACTGGGCCAGGACAGCCACTTCGCTCGTCTGCGCCTGCTCGACCCGAACCGTTTCCACGACCTGCAAGCCTTTCGCGCCGAGAGCGAAAACTATCGCCCGGTGGCTGAAGCCGTTCAGGAGTTGCTGGACAAGGGGCGCCTGTCGCCGCAAGCCCACAAGACCATCCACGGTTTCCTCGGCAACGAAGGCGAAGCCCTGCTGGCTGCCGTCAACGATGGCGACACCGAAGCCAGCGCGCGCCTCGTGCGTGAGTTGCTCGACCGCCACGGCACCGGCCGCGTGCTGTTCCGTAACACCCGCGCCGCCGTTCAGGGTTTCCCGGAGCGCAAGCTGCACCCGTACCCGCTGCCGTGCCCGGACGAATACCTCGAACTGCCGTTGGGCGATCACGCCGAGTTGTACCCGGAAGTCAGCTTCCAGGCCCAACCGGACGCCAGCGAAGAAGAACGCTGGTGGAAGTTCGACCCGCGCGTCGAGTGGCTGATCGATCAACTGAAGATGCTCAAGCGCACCAAAGTACTGGTGATCTGCGCCCACGCCGAAACCGCCATGGACCTGGAAGACGCCCTGCGCGTGCGTTCCGGCATCCCGGCCACGGTGTTCCACGAGGGCATGAACATCCTCGAGCGTGACCGCGCCGCCGCCTACTTCGCCGACGAAGAGTTTGGCGCACAAGTGCTGATCTGCTCGGAAATCGGCAGTGAGGGTCGCAACTTCCAGTTCTCCCATCACTTGGTGCTGTTCGACCTGCCGTCCCACCCGGACCTGCTGGAACAGCGCATCGGTCGTCTGGACCGGATCGGCCAGAAGCACATCATCGAACTGCACGTGCCGTACCTGGAAACCAGCCCGCAAGAGCGTCTGTTCCAGTGGTACCACGAAGCGCTGAACGCATTCCTCAACACCTGCCCGACCGGCAACGCCTTGCAGCACCAGTTCGGCCCACGCCTGCTGCCGCTGCTCGAAGAAGCCGACGATGGCGAGTGGCAAGCGTTGATCGACGAAGCCCGCACCGAACGTGAGCGTCTTGAAGTCGAGCTGCACACTGGTCGCGACCGTTTGCTGGAGCTGAACTCCGGTGGCGCGGGCGAAGGCGATGCGCTGGTAGAAGATATCCTTGAGCAAGACGATCAGTTCGCGCTGCCGATCTACATGGAAACCCTGTTCGACGCCTTCGGCATCGACAGCGAAGACCATTCGGAAAACGCGCTGATCCTCAAGCCGAGCGAAAAAATGCTCGACGCCAGCTTCCCGCTGGGCGACGACGAAGGCGTGACCATCACTTACGACCGTAACCAGGCGCTGTCTCGCGAAGACATGCAGTTCATCACCTGGGAGCACCCGATGGTTCAGGGCGGCATGGATCTGGTGCTATCCGGCTCCATGGGTAACACCGCCGTGGCGCTGATCAAGAACAAGGCACTCAAGCCGGGCACCGTGTTGCTGGAACTGCTGTATGTCAGCGAAGTGGTTGCCCCTCGCTCACTACAACTGGGCCGCTACCTGCCGCCGGCCGCCCTGCGCTGCCTGCTCGACACCAACGGCAACGACCTGTCGGCCCGCGTGTCGTTCGAAACCTTGAACGACCAGCTCGAAAGCGTGCCGCGTGCCAGCGCCAACAAGTTCATCCAGGCCCAGCGTGACCAACTGACGCCACGGATCAACGCCGGTGAAGCGAAGATCCTGCCGCGCCACACTGAACGTGTCGCCGAGGCGCAGCGTCGACTGGCCGCCGATACCGAGGAAGAACTGGCGCGCTTGACCGCGTTGCAAGCGGTCAACCCGACCGTGCGCGACAGCGAACTGGTGGCCCTGCGCAAACAACGCGAGCAAGGCCTGGCCATGCTCGACAAGGCTGCGCTGCGACTGGAAGCGATTCGGGTGTTGGTGGCGGGTTAATCCCCTGCTCCACCCTGCTTAAAAAGAAGGCCCGCAGTGATGCGGGCCTTTTTATTTACTTCAATTTCAGTAGTGCTGCTGCTCGCGATAGCGGTTAAGCAGTCACCGCAGAACCTTCAGGCTCAACCACCGCCACCAGCCCTTCCTTCATCCGCTTGGCATCGCGCACGAAACACCGCGAAGCCAGGAACAAGAACACCACGGTGAACAACAGCGCCACCGGAATCAGGTACATCGCGTCATGCAGGCCGACCGCCTTAAACGCCTCACTCATCTGCTCCGCGCCCGCCGCGAGCATCGCCGTGTGGGCGAAGTGATCCGACAAGGCCCCGACCACCACCGGCCCCAGGCCACCGCCCAACAGGTACAGCCCGGCAAAAAACAGCGCCATCGCCGTTGCCCGCAATCGCGGCTCGACCACATCCTGAATCGCCGTGTACACGCAGGTATAGAAGTTGTAGGCGAACAGCCAACCGAGACTGAACACGGCAACAAACACGCCGATCTCGATTCGCCCGGAATGCAGCGCCCACGCGGTGCAAACCGTCGAAATCACCAGGCTGAAGGCCGCAAACAACAGCCGTCCGTTGGCGACACGCTGGTGAATCTTGTCGGCGATCCAGCCACCGAGGGTCAGGCCGACCAAACCGGTCACGCCGACAATAACCCCGGTGGCGACCGCGGCTTCCTGCAACGGCATGAGGAAATAGCGTTGCAGCATTGGCACCAGAAAGGAGTTACAGGCATAGGTGGCGAAGTTGAAACACAGACCGGCCATCACCAGCCACAGGAAGGTTGGCACAGCCAGTACCCGCCGGATCGGCCGATCGATTTTTTCCTGCGAAACCTGAACGCTCTCGGCAGCGCCGCGTTTCGGTTCCTTGATGAAAAACATGAAGATCGCCAGGATCAGCCCGGGCACCGCCGCGATAAAGAATGGCGCACGCCAGCTATCGAAGGCCTTGACCATCGCGCCGATGGTGAAGAACGCCAGCAACAGCCCCAATGGCAGCCCCAGCATGAAGACCCCCATGGCCCGCGCCCGGCGGTGAGCCGGAAACAAGTCGCCGATCAGCGAATTGGCGGCCGGCGCATAACTGGCCTCGCCGATGCCAATGCCCATGCGCACGATCAGGAAGCTCCAGAAACTGCCCACCATGCCGTTGACGGCCGTCAACCCGCTCCACACCGCCAGCCCCCAGCCCATCAGCTTGCTGCGCGAGCCGGTATCGGCCATGCGCCCCAGCGGCAAGCCGGCAATGGCGTAGACGATGGTGAATGCCGTACCGATGATCCCCAACTGAAAGTCACTGAGGTGCCATTCCATGCGAATGGGCTCGATGATGATGGCCGGGATGGTGCGGTCGAAAAAATTGAACAGGTTGGCCAGGAACAACAGGAACAGAATGCGCCAGGCATTGGCCGCTTGGGTCGAGTTCTGCATGGGTCCGTCTCTTTTATTGTTTTTGGGGCGTCACTGCCCCCGGACTTTGCAATCTAGACAGGCCGGCCACGACTGTCTTTCATTATTCGCCAGGCTGATACCAACCCATGGGACGCAACTTGTAGGAGCTTTCGCGGAGCGGGTATTTCGCAGCCCGTCCGGTCGATGAAAAATACCTTTGAGCCCCCCTTCCCAAGCCGTTGGCGAAGCCTAGAATAGCGGCCTTGTTTCCCCCCCTGTGTCTCCACTCCTCCTTAGATAATCGCCCATGTCCGAAGCCAGTCCGTGTCTGAATTGCGGTGCCTGCTGTTCTCATTTTCGCGTGTCATTTTTCTGGGGTGAATGCGCCTCATCCGGGGGGACGGTACCCGATGAGCTTGTCGAACAGATCAGCCCCAGTCGGGTCGCGATGCTCGGCACCGGCTGCAAACCCGTGCGCTGCACCAGTCTGGTCGGAGACGTGGGCAGTACGGTGCAGTGCTCGATTTACGAAAAACGCTCCAGCACCTGTCGGGAGTTCGACGCTTCCTGGGTCGATGGCCTGGCCAATCCCGATTGCGATGCGGCCCGCGCCGCTTTCGGTTTGCCGGCCCTGCAACCCGCGTTCGAGACGCCTCAGAAGCAAATCGCCTGACTACTAGCACTAATCGCTATTAGTCTAATGTCAAAATCATTGGCACCAATGTGCCACTACCGCTTGCGCTCCATCTACGCCCTCTATACTCCAAGGCATTCGCCGTCGCTGCTTGCGCCGGCCTGAGGGATAACGATGGGGCATGCTATGGAGTGGCTTGGTTTGCATTTCATTACCGAGCTACCAGAGAGCGGGCAGGTCATACTTAATTGCACACATGACCCTTTTCTGGTGCTGCTGGCTTATCTGGTCGCCTGTGTCGGCTGTTTCGCGACACTGGACATGGCCGAACGGGTTGCTCACGCTGAGAAATCCGCGTCCCAGGCGCTCTGGCGCTGGGTGGGCAGCGGATGCCTGGCCGGCGGTATCTGGGCCATGCACTTCGTCGGGATGCTGGCCTTCCAGGCGCCCATCGACCTTCACTACCAACTGCCTGTCACGCTGTTCTCGCTGACCATCGCGCTGCTCGCCGCGTGGCTGGCAATGCATACCCTCAGCCTCCCGGATTTGAGCTTGCAGCGGTGCCTCAAGGCATCGATCGGAGTCGGCCTGGGCATCACGACCATGCACTACGTGGGCATGACGGCCATGCACTCCAATGCCTCGGTCTATTACCATCCGGGCCTGTTCGCCTTGTCCATCGCGATCGCGATCGGGGCCGCGCTGGCCGCCTTGTTGCTGGCATGGTATCTGCGCGACGGCACCGGCATGCTGCATCAGCTTTTCAAATACTGCGCCAGCCTGTTGCTCGGGGCGGGCATCCTCTGTATGCACCTCACGGCCATGGCCGCCTTCAACCTGGTGCTGCCCAGCGACAGCCTGCCGGTGCAATCCGGCGAACACAGCCACCTGCAATTGGCACTGACCGTGACCGTCATGGCCCTGCTGATCATCGGCAGCAGCATCAGCGCGGCACTGGCGGACAAAAAGCTGCAACACAAGGACCACGACCTGCAACGGGTCAACTCCCTGCTCAGCCAACTGGACCAGGCGCGCATGTCGCTGCAACAGGTGGCGCACTACGACGCGCTGACCAATCTGATCAACCGCCGCGGGTTCAACCAGATCTTCGCTGAAAAACTCATCGAGAAAACCAACGAAGGCGGGATGCTGGCGGTCCTGTTCCTGGACATCGACCATTTCAAGCGGATCAACGACAGCCTTGGTCACGATGCCGGTGACGAATTGCTCAAAGTGCTTGCCGGGCACATCAAGAGCTCGATTCGCAGTCACAAGGACGTGGTCGCGCGCTTCGGTGGAGACGAGTTCTGCCTGCTCATCGACCTGCATGATCGTGAAGAAGCACGGCATATGGCCCAACGAATCATGCTGAAGATGAAGGAGCCCATCGAGCTGGCCGGCAGGCGCATGGTCATGACCACCAGCATCGGCATCAGCCTGTTTCCGGAAGACGGCAAGACCTGTGAGGAATTGTTGAAGAACGCCGACCTGGCGCTGTATCAGTCCAAGGGCAGCGGTCGCAACGGGCTGAATTTTTTCAGTGCCAACCTGAAAACCCGCGCCACACTCGAGCTGCAACTGGAAGAAGAGTTGCGCCACGCCCTGCGTGAAGACACCGGTTTGATGCTCTATTACCAGCCGATCTATGACCTCAAGACCGGTCAGGTCAGCAAGCTCGAAGCCTTGATCCGCTGGCAACACCCGGTCCACGGTATCCTCGTACCGGATCGTTTCATCGCCATCGCCGAGGCCAATGGCCTGATCGCCGAGCTGGACAACTGGGTGCTGCGCAAGGCCTGCGAGGATCTGGGCGAGTTGTCGCGCCAGGGCTGTGAAGACCTGAAGATCGCCGTGAACTGCTCCCCCCTGAACCTTGCGCGCGAAGAACTGGCCGATGAAATCGAATACGCATTGCGGGTCTCCGGTGTGGAGCCCCACCGGCTGGAACTGGAGGTCACCGAAAACGCCTTGATGGGCAATATCGCCAACACCCTGGTGTTGCTGCGGCAGATACGCGCCCTCGGCGTTTCGCTGTCGATCGATGACTTCGGCACCGGCTATTCATCCCTGGCCTACCTCAAGCGCTTGCCGCTCAACACGCTGAAAATCGACCGTTCGTTCATCCAGGACATTCCCAAGGCGACCCAGGACATGGAAATTGTCCAGGCGATCATCGTCATGGCCCATACCCTGCACCTGCAAGTAGTCACCGAAGGGGTCGAAACCTTCGAGCAATACCAATTCCTGGAAAACCACGGCTGTGACTTCGTTCAGGGCTATCTGCTGAGCCGGCCGGTGCCGCTGACCGAGTTGCTTCCGGTGCTGAACGAAATCAACCAGCGCAAGGACACCTACACCGTCACGACGCTGAGCCTGGCTCACGGTACATCTGCACTAATGTAGACGGGTCCTTTTCAAGGAAACCCTGACTCCCATGCAGGCGCATCAACTGCGCGGCCAGACCGCTGATCGGTGTCGCCGAGCCTTGTTCACGGGAAAACTTCACCGCTGTATCCAGATCCTTGAGCAACGTGCGCACGTGCCATTTGACCGGTTCGAATCGGTTTTCCGCCATCTGCGGGGCCAGGATCTGCAAGGGTTTCGAATCGGCAAAGCCGCCGGCCAGCGCTTCGGCGATCAGGCTGGCATCAACCCCGGAACGCTCCGCCAACGCGACCACTTCGGCAATCACCAATGCATTGCAGGCGACGATCATCTGATTGCAGGCCTTGGTCACCTGCCCTGCCCCGACGCCGCCCATGTGCGTCACACGCTGCCCCAGGCTCAACAGGACAGGCCGGACCCGCTCCAGATCCTGTACTTCACCGCCGACCATGATCGCCAGGCTTCCAGCCTCGGCACCGACCACGCCACCGGACACCGGCGTGTCGAGCCAGTCCATACCGGTTTTGCCGGCGAGTTCTGCGGCCATTTCCCGCGTGGCGTTGGGCTCCAGGCTGGAGAAATCCACCAGCAGCTGGCCTTTTTTTGCGCCCTCCACAACGCCTGCCGGACCAAACACCACCTCGCGTACGACCGACGTATCCGCCAGGCACAGCATTACCACGTCAGCGTGTTGGCACAGTTCGGCCGGGCTGGCGACCTGGCGTGCGCCTGCCTCCACCAGCGGCTTGCACTTCCCCGGATTGCGATTCCATACCGCCAGCGGATAACCCGCGGCCAGCAGGCGCCGGCACATCGGCAGCCCCATCAGGCCGATCCCGGCAAACCCTAGCGAAGGTAGCGTTGACATCATTTTGCCTCTTCTCGATTAAAGATCACCGAATATTGGCCGATTCATCATGACTTAGGAAAGGATTCACCCCGAGCAATGCTCAGGCTAACGACCAAGGCATGGTCCAAGTACGCGCTGAAAAAAGACGCGATTGTATTCCGTGACGGTTCGACGACATCGAGTCGGCCAACCAATCAGCCCAGGTAGATGGCGAACAATGACTTCTAAAAACAACCCGGCCACTGCGGTAACCGATCTGACGTTGAGCCCCGCGGCCAACAGCCCGTCATCACCGAAGCCATTGACTCAATCGCGCCCGTTGGCGACCCAGCAATACCTCTACTTCACAGAAACCAACACCGACCGCATCCTCGACAACCTCGACGGCCTGCGCGACATGGTGTTCCCGCGCGCACCGCACCTGGAAGGCGACAGCGAACAGCACAGCGATCAGGAATTCCCGTCGGTGTGCCTGATCGGCCTGGGCCGCTGCGGCTCGAACATTGCGCTGGACGTGGCGGAGCTGGTGTACAACGCTCGCAAGTTCTACCTCAACGAATTCAACAACGAAGATCGCCTGTCGCCTGACAAGCGTTTTGCCGAAAAGGGCTACAGCCCGGCCCAGTGGATCCGCAACAACCTGCGCCTGGGCCACAACAAAAACACCAAGCCGGTGTTTCTGGTCGAGCCGCTGGTGATGCTCGGCGACCTGGACAAGGACATCGCCGGCCGCATCCGCTTCTCGCGCAAGGGCGAAAAAAGCGGCTTCCTGCGTGATTACAGCAAGATGAAAATCATGGACTTGTCGGAAGTCCACGCTGGTGGCGCCGGTAACGCGCCGATCCTCGGCCAGTACCTGGCCAAGATCATCCTGAACAAGGACACCCAACGTTTCTCCAGCCCCGACTGGAAAATGATTCACTCGTACCTGATCGACAGCTGCGGCATCAAGGCCAACCAGTCGCGCCTGTATTTCTCGATCTTCAGTGCTGGCGGCGGCACCGGTTCGGGCATGGCCTCGGAGTTCGGCCTGGCTCAGCAGCACTCGTACATGAACAAGACGTTCGACACCAAACCGATGGACGAGCACGACAGCAAGAGCGGCCACTCCTTCGTCTTCGAACCGATCTTCACCAGTGGCATCTGCGTACTGCCGAACATTTCCGATCACCGCAGTGAAATGTCCGAGGCGCTGCACATCAACGCCGGCCGCCTGTTGTGCAAATACCTGTCGGAAGAGTGGGACTTCTCCTACAACTTCGCCAATGAAGACAGCAGCGAAGCCAGCGTCATGGGCCGCATCCGCCCATGGAACGCGATGATGCTGATCTCCAACGACATCATGCGTTACGCCGAAGAGAACGATGACGGCAATATCCAGAACATTGATGTCAATGCCATGGAGAAGCATGCCAACCAGTACATCTCGCAGCAGATCTTCAACATTCTGACGGCGCAGGCGGTTACGACTGACTACGACCAGAACTATTTCCGTCGCGCCGGCATCGACATCGGCGAAACCATCCGCCTGGACGCCAACGACCTGTTCATGAGCCTGGCCGGCCCGGTGGCGATTGCCTACGCCGAGTCCGTGGTGCCGGAAACCCCGCCGCCGAGCAGCGACAAATTCAAGGTGTTCGAGAAAGAGCCGCAGCGCCTGAACATCGACGATCTGTTCTTCCGTTCGATCGACTTGCCGCACTTCAACAAGGTCACCCAGGCCATCGAAGGCATCAGCCTGTTGCCGATCGAGTCCAAGCGCTATCGCGCGTCGCTGGAGCAGTACAAGAACTCGGGTTACGACGCGGCGGCCCTGCATGACCTGCACTTCTTCAAGAATTGCTCGTCGGTGGTGTCGATCGTTTCCTTGCCGAAGGACTACAAGCTGTCGTACATGGATCTGAACCGGCTGAAGACTCACCTCAACAGCCTGTTCCCCAACACCACACTCAAGCGCTACGCGCTGGTGATCGGTGCTTCGGCCAACCTGTCGCTGACCACCCTGATCGCCAAGAGCCCGTGCCTGTCGGATGATTTCCTGACGCTGATCGTGGCCTTCATCAAACGCTGCTTCGCGAAAAACCCGTACCGCTTCGACGAGACCCTGGACAACTCGATCCTCGACTTCATCATCAACGAACATTTCGATGAAGACCGGATCGACGAGTTGCTCAACGAATTCGAGAACCCGGCGAAGATCCTCGATACCAACTGGTACGCGATCAAGCCGATGTACGAGAAAAAGTACCGTGAACTGATCAACGACAAGGAAAAATTTGTCTCGATCAACGACATCCGCCTGTCCCGGGATTGCGTGAAAAAATCGATCAAGTACCTGCGCGAGATCTACCGTCACCGCATCGGCAAGACCAAGGTTATTTCGTTGAATAACCATACGGGCAAGACGGCTTAACAAGACGGGAAAACTCGTCGCCCCGATCGCGAGCAAGCTCGCTCCCACAGGGATCGCATTCTTTCAGAGAGAACGCGGTCAACTGTGGAAGCGAGCTTGCTCGCGATGGCGGCCTTGAATTCACTGCAAATCAACATCCAGACACAATTGAGCAGGCGTTCAGTTGCCCTCTCAACTGTTCCCGTTACGTTTACGTCACCGTGAGGCTGTGGCCTTTCTCTACGGCAACATGCCATCACGCTACTCGGCTACACACTTTTCCCCCTGAAAGGAACGCACCAATCAAGTGCAACCTTTAAGCCTGCGCCCTTTCCTGGACCAGAATCCACGGCGAAACAACCACGGCCCACAGCTGCGGATCACGCTCAAAAAGATCCAGCGCCCGCGTTTCAGACAGCTTGGCGAGCTTGTCGGCGGCCAGCCAGGCAGCCACTTTCTCCCCTTCATCCTGGGCCACGGCCTCGGCGGCGGCGATCAGATCCAGGCCAGGATCGACCCACAATAGGGCACCCTTGGCGAAGAACGGCTCCAGCTCTTTCCAGGTAATAGATGCGGTTTCACCAAGCAGCTTGGCATAGAGGGTGCTAGGTTCTTGATTCATGGGACTGTCCGGAAAAGAAATCGACGTAGATGATAACGTCGGTGGTCTGGCAGAAAAACCCGGATGCAATTGAGTGACCGAAATGAAAAGCGCAGGAAAGCCAGGGAATGCACTGAATACGGCTATAAGCCCCTCAACACCCCGCCGCAATTCTGTCTTTTACTTTCAATAAAGCGACACTTGCAGGTTTTGTCCCCCGGCGCCGCCTTCCCAGGCTGACAATCGGCGCTCTACACTGTACCGGTACAGTTGCCGAGGGACTTTTCCGGGGAATGTCGCAGATATCTGACCCGGTTCTGCTGCTTTCGGCGCCAGGACTATAAAAACTACAACAGTAAGAGTGGAGCACTATGACTAAGGCTACTAAGCAGATTTCCAAACTGTTTGCCGCTATGGTTCTGGCCGGGGTTGCCAGCCATTCGTTCGCAGCTGACACCATCAAGATCGGCATCGCCGGCCCTAAAACCGGCCCGGTCACTCAATACGGCGACATGCAGTTCATCGGCGCCAAGATGGCCATCGAGCAGATCAACGCCAAGGGCGGTGTCGACGGCAAGATGCTCGAAGCCAAGGAATACGACGACGCGTGCGACCCTAAACAAGCCGTGGCCGTCGCCAACAAAGTGGTCAACGATGGTGTGAAATTCGTTGTCGGTCACCTGTGCTCCAGCTCCACCCAACCGGCTTCGGACATCTACGAAGACGAAGGCGTGATCATGATCACCCCGGCTGCCACCAGCCCGGACATCACCGCACGTGGTTACAAAATGGTGTTCCGCACCATCGGCCTGGACAGCGCCCAGGGCCCTGCCGCCGGTAACTACATCGCCAACCACGTAAAACCGAAAATCGTTGCTGTACTGCACGACAAACAGCAATACGGTGAAGGCATCGCCACTTCCGTGAAGAAAACCCTCGAAGGCAAAGGCGTCAAGGTTGCCGTATTCGAAGGTCTCAACGCGGGTGACAAGGACTTCTCCTCGATCATCCAGAAGCTCAAGCAAGCCAACGTCGACTTCGTCTACTACGGCGGCTACCACCCGGAACTGGGCCTGATCCTGCGTCAATCCAAGGAAAAGGGCCTGAACGCCAAGTTCATGGGGCCTGAAGGTGTGGGCAACGACTCCATCTCGCAAATCGCCCAGGACGCTTCCGAAGGCCTGTTGGTGACCCTGCCGAAGTCTTTCGACCAGGACCCGTCCAACAAGGCGCTGGTTGAGGCGTTCGCCGCCAAGAAACAGGACCCGACCGGCCCGTTCGTGTTCCCGGCCTACTCGGCCGTCGAAGTGATCGCCGAAGGCATCAAGACCGCCAAGAGCGAAGACACTGCCAAGGTGGCTGAAGCCATTCACAAAGGCACCTTCAAGACTCCGACCGGCGACCTGTCGTTCGACGAAAAGGGCGACCTGAAGGACTTCAAGTTCGTGGTTTATCAGTGGCATTTCGGTAAACCAAAGACCGAAGTTTCGCCTCAGTAAACTGGCTCCATGAGTAATAGAGCCCACTGCGCAAGCCGTGGGCTTTGTTTTACGAGGTTAATGGGTCAGAGTCCCGCGATCCGGGAGCTGACTTACCTGAAAATCTTAAAACCGTCACCAGCGGTTCGCTGGCAAACGCTCGTGCGAAGGTGGCTACAGACCACACAGCCCGGGCCGGAACATGACTCCACCAGTGAAATGCGTATCAGGTTTTTAGGAGCGTTGTAATGCCTGAGATCTATCACTTCTTCCAACAGCTGGTTAATGGTCTGACCATTGGCAGCACCTATGCCCTGATTGCCATTGGCTACACAATGGTTTACGGCATTATTGGAATGATCAACTTCGCCCATGGCGAGGTCTACATGATCGGCTCCTACGTGGCCTTCATCGTCCTTGCCGGACTGGCCATGCTGGGTATCCATTCTCTGCCACTTTTGATGACCGCCGCATTCCTGGCGACCATCGTTGTAACCAGTGCCTACGGCTACAGCATCGAACGGATCGCCTACCGCCCTCTGCGGGGCAGTAACCGCCTGATCCCGCTGATCTCGGCCATCGGCATGTCGATCTTCCTGCAAAACTCCGTACTGCTCTCGCAGGACTCCAAGGACAAATCGATCCCCAACCTGATTCCGGGCAGCTTCAGTTTCGGTCCGGGCGGAGCACAGGAAGTGCTGATTTCCTACATGCAGATCCTGGTGTTCGTGGTGACCCTGGTGGTGATGCTCTGCCTCACCCAGTTCATCTCGCGTTCACGCTTGGGACGTGCCTGCCGGGCCTGTGCCGAAGACATCAAGATGGCCAACCTGTTGGGCATCAACACCAACAACATCATCGCCCTGACCTTCGTTATCGGTGCCGCCCTGGCGGCCGTGGCGGCTGTATTGCTCAGCATGCAGTATGGCGTGATCAACCCGAACGCCGGGTTCCTGGTGGGCCTCAAGGCCTTTACCGCGGCGGTACTGGGTGGCATCGGCAGCATTCCGGGCGCCATGCTCGGTGGTCTGGTGCTGGGGGTGGCGGAAGCATTCGGTGCCGATATATTCGGTGACCAGTACAAGGACGTGGTGGCTTTCGGCCTTCTGGTTCTGGTGTTGTTATTCCGGCCAACCGGCCTGTTGGGGCGTCCGGAGATTGAGAAAGTATGACTAGGAATCTTAAACAAGCGCTGTTCAGCGCCCTGCTGGTCTGGGCCGTGGCCTATCCGGTACTCGGTCTGAAACTGTCCATCGCCGGCATCAACCTCGAAGTACTGGGTGCCAGTACCTCCACGCTGTTCATCATCACCGCCAGTTCGGTGCTGATGTTCCTGCGGGTGCTGTTCGACAAGCAGTGGAGCACCATGATGAAGTCAGCGCCGAAAGGCTCGCTGGTTTCGCCGAAGGTCAGCCACTTCATGACCCTGCCCAGCACCCAACGCTGGGTCATCATGGGGTTGATCGTGGTCGCTCTGGTGTGGCCGTTCTTCGGCTCGCGCGGTGCGGTGGATATCGCCACGCTGATTCTGATCTATGTACTGCTCGGTCTGGGCCTGAACATCGTGGTCGGTCTGGCGGGGTTGCTCGACCTGGGCTACGTCGGTTTCTACGCGGTGGGCGCCTACAGCTATGCGCTGCTGTCGCACTACTACGGCCTGAGCTTCTGGATCTGCCTGCCCATCGCCGGACTGATGTCTGCGACGTTCGGCTTCCTGCTGGGCTTTCCGGTACTGCGTCTGCGCGGTGACTATCTGGCGATCGTGACCCTGGGCTTCGGTGAAATCATCCGTCTGTTCCTGCGTAACCTGACGGACCTCACGGGCGGACCGAACGGCATCAGCAACATCCCCAAACCGTCGCTGTTCGGCCTGAGCTTCGATAGAACGGCCGCCGAAGGCATGCAGACCTTCCACGAGTACTTCGGCCTGACCTACAACCCCGTCAGCAAGGTGGTATTCCTCTACTTGGTGGCTCTGTTGCTGGCGCTGTTCGCGCTGTTCGTGATCAACCGCCTGCTGCGCATGCCGATCGGCCGTGCCTGGGAAGCCTTGCGTGAGGACGAAATCGCCTGCCGTGCCTTAGGCCTGAACCCGACCGTGATCAAGCTGTCGGCCTTCACCCTGGGCGCCTGCTTCGCCGGATTTGCCGGTAGCTTCTTCGCCGCACGTCAGGGTCTGGTGACGCCGGAGTCATTCACCTTCATCGAATCGGCCACCATCCTCGCCATCGTGGTGCTGGGCGGCATGGGCTCGCAATTAGGCGTGGTCCTCGCGGCCGTCGTAATGATTCTGTTGCCCGAGCTGATGCGTGACTTCAGCGAATACCGCATGTTGATGTTCGGTGCCTTGATGGTGCTGATGATGATCTGGCGTCCTCAAGGTCTGCTGCCCATGCAGCGTCCTCACATGGAGCTGCGTAAATGAGCCGCGAGATCCTTAAAGTAGAAAATCTGAGCATGCGCTTCGGCGGATTGCTGGCGGTCAACGGCGTAGCCCTGAGCGTGAAGGAAAAGCAGGTCGTGGCACTGATCGGGCCCAACGGCGCCGGCAAGACCACCGTGTTCAACTGCCTGACCGGCTTCTACAAGCCGAGCGGCGGCAGCATCCTGCTGGACGGCGAGGCCATCGAGGGCCTGCCCGGCCACAAGATCGCCCTCAAAGGCGTGGTGCGTACTTTCCAGAACGTGCGGCTGTTCAAGGACATGACCGCGGTCGAGAACCTCTTGATCGCCCAGCACCGTCACTTGAACACCAACTTCCTGTCCGGCCTGTTCAAGACCCCGGCGTTCCGCAAAAGCGAACGCGAGGCCATGGAGTACGCCGAGTATTGGCTGGAAAAGGTTCACCTCAAGGAGTTCGCCAACCGTCCGGCCGGCACCCTGGCCTACGGTCAGCAACGTCGCCTGGAAATCGCCCGCTGCATGATGACCCGCCCTCGGATCCTCATGCTCGACGAACCGGCCGCCGGCCTGAACCCGAAGGAAACCGATGACCTCAAGGCGCTGATCAGCATGCTGCGTGAAGAGCACAACGTCACCGTGCTGCTGATCGAACACGACATGAAACTGGTCATGAGCATTTCCGACCACATCGTCGTGATCAACCAGGGCACGCCCCTGGCCAACGGCACGCCGGAACAGATCCGCGACAATCCTGAAGTGATCAAAGCCTACCTGGGGGAAGCGTAAATGCTGCAGTTCGAAAACGTTTCCACCTTCTACGGCAAGATCCAGGCCCTGCACAGCGTCAACGTCGAAGTCCGTCAGGGCGAGATCGTGACCCTGATCGGCGCCAACGGTGCCGGCAAGTCGACCCTGCTGATGACGCTCTGCGGTTCGCCGCAGGCCCACAGCGGCAGCATCCGCTACATGGGTGAGGAACTGGTCGGCCAGGACTCCTCGCAGATCATGCGCAAGAGCATTGCCGTGGTGCCGGAAGGTCGTCGGGTGTTTTCCCGCCTGACCGTGGAAGAAAACCTCTCCATGGGTGGTTTCTTCACCGACAAGGGCGATTATCAGGAACAGATGGACAAGGTCCTCGGACTTTTCCCACGCCTGAAAGAGCGCTTCGCCCAGCGCGGCGGCACCATGTCCGGCGGCGAACAGCAAATGCTCGCCATCGGCCGTGCGCTGATGAGCAAGCCCAAGCTGTTGCTGCTCGACGAGCCGTCCCTGGGCCTGGCACCGATCATCATCCAGCAGATCTTCGACATCATCGAACAGCTACGCAAGGACGGCGTGACCGTGTTCCTGGTCGAGCAGAACGCCAACCAGGCGCTGAAGATCGCTGACCGTGCCTACGTTCTGGAGAACGGCCGGGTGGTGATGCAAGGCACCGGTGAAGCCCTGCTGACCGACCCGAAAGTGCGCGAAGCGTACCTCGGCGGTTAAGCCATTGCGGTAAACAAAAAAACGGCCTTCGGGCTAATGCCAGTCAGTTAAGCT
>NZ_LACC01000067.1 GCF_000967965.1 Pseudomonas fluorescens | reverse complement strand
CCCCGCCTCCTACTCGATTCTGCACTGGCAAGTTGCCAGCAGTCTTGCCCACCCTTGTCTACACTGCTTTTCACCAACGGAGGTTGCGCCCGGCAGTGCGCCGGCAAAGGAGTGCGCCATGTCTCCCCGCATGCAGTTTCGCGGCCCGGCCCGGCAACGGGGGGCGATCGGCTTGATGGCCGCTTTGACCCTGACTTTGGCTTTGGCATTCATGTTGTTGGTGGTCGATACCGGCAGGCTGTACCTGGAAAAACGCAGTTTGCAGCGCGTGGCTGACATGGCCGCCCTTGAAGCCGCCACCCGGGGAGGAGACTGTTCCGGTGGCTCAACCGCGAACACCTATGCCACCGCCAGCGCGCAACGAAATGGTTTCGCCATTCCCTCCACTGGGCGCGCACTGGCTGTGGCGTGCGGTGCGTTGACCCTGGATGCCAACAACCTACGGGTATTCGGTGCAGACCCAAGTAAAAGCGAGGCTATCCGGGTTATCGCCAGCCATGTCGTGCAACAGAGTATTGCCGGTGGCATCGGCGCGTTGGCCGGCGGTGCACCAGCGGGCTCAACGCTGACGCTGAGCGCAACGGCGGTCGCTGCGCTGCAGCCCCCCCTGGCTTCATTGACGATCCGCAGTACGCTCCTGACCTTCGATACCAGCAAGGCCGCCATTACCAGTCTGCTTTTCGGGGGATTGCTGGGAGGCAACGTCAATATCAGTGCGGCGGGCTGGAACGGATTGGTCAATACCGACATCAGCCTGCTCGGCTACCTCAATCGGTTGAAAATTGACCTCGGCCTGATCGCTGGCGGCTACGACCAGGTACTGGGTACAACGGTCAATGTCAGCCAGTTGATCCAGACCGCCATCAATGTACTGGACCCCAACGGCACACTTGGAGCATCCGCAACCATTGTCAGCCTGCAAGCATTGAAGGTGGCAGCGGGTACGACGTCCGTTGTGCTGGGTAATATGTTGCATGTTGAAAGTGGCACCGACATCTCGACCCTTGCCGTGAATCTGAAAGCCTTCGATCTGATTGAAGGGTTTGTGCAACTGGCCAACAAGAAGAATGCCGTGGTCGCGACCTTGCCGATCAACATCGCGGGCCTGGCGCAGATCACTGCACGGGTACAGGTGATGGAGCCACCGCAACTGTCGGCCATCGGCAATCCAAAAAACGCGGCATTGGCCCCTTTGGGCCCCAACCGCATCTATGTACGCACGGCTCAGGTCAAGACATTGTTGTCGATCAACCTGCCCGTGCTGGACGCCATCACGCCTCTGGTCAACGCCGTTATCGATCTCGTTGCACCGCTGACCAACACTCTGAATTCATTGCTGCATCTGGACCTGGTAGGCGTCGTCAACTCATTGACCTGCGCGTTGCTCGTGCCCTGCGACACGCCGGAAATCAAGCTGTTACCACCTCCGATTCGCATCGACGTGGCGCTGGAGGCGGCGGGTGCCTGGAGTTATGTCACGGCTTACAGTTGCGTGAGTACGACGAATAAAAGCCTGACGACCAGCACCACCACCACATTGATCGGATTGAAGATCGGGCAGATCAACCCTGCCGATGTGTTTGGCTCGCCCACCGTTCCACCCAGCAACAACGTCAATCCTCTGAAGGTCATCGATATCGGCGTACAGACCTGCCAACGGCTGCTGATCCTGCCGCCAACCTGCTACAACCATCAGCCCGGTGTGGGCGGTAGCATCGATATCATGGTCAACACCGCGGTTGCCCAAAATGCCAACATGTCCCACGTCTATTCCGCACCAGCGGCTGCCAACTTGCCGGAGATCAATCAGCCACCGTTTTACTACGCCTTTACCACGACCAATATCGTCAACAGCCTGAGCACCACCGTGAGTAACCTTGGCGTGAACATGTATGGACCGTCGGGCAGTATCGTGGGTGGCTTGGGCAGTATTTTGAGTGAGGTCACGACTGCGTTGGTCAATGCGATCAATACGGTACTCAGCCCGTTACTGGATACGCTGATCAATACGTTGCTGGCGAGCCTGGGGATCGACCTGAACAAAGTCGAAGTGGGTGCCAACCTCAGTTGTCACTCGGGTCGAGCGGCGCTGGTGATCTAGTCCTGCTTCACGATCGGCAGTTCGATGCAGAAACGCGCACCCTCGGTGGCGTTTTGCACGCTCAGTTTTCCGCCCATGTTCTCGACGATGCCGTAACTTACCGACAAGCCCAAACCCGTGCCGACGCCGACGGGTTTGGTGGTGAAGAACGGCTCGAAAATCCGCTCCAGCAAACGCGGGTCGATACCGCCGCCGTTGTCCTCGACCCACAGGCGTACCGAGTGCGTATCCCGTTCGGCGTACACCGAAATCCACGGTCTGAAATCGGGGTCGGCCTCGCGCTTGCCGAGCAATGCATCCCGGGCGTTGACCATCAGGTTGATCAGCACCTGCTCAAGCTGATCGACGTAGCCGCGCACTTGCACTTCAAAACCGGTCTCGCTGATGCGCAGGTCGACGCCTTTGCCGCGCATCCCTTCGGACAACAGCGCCAGCGTGCCTTCGATGGCCTGGGCCGGGTTGAACGGTTGCTGCTCGATTTCCGAACGGCGACCGAACACCCGCATGTGGTCCACCACCCGCGCGGCGCGTTGTACCTGGGTGTCGATGCGGGTGAGCTTGTCGATCAGGTAATCGACCTGTACGTCGCCGTTGTTCAGGCGCTTGAGTACGTTGACGATGGCCATGCGCATCACGTTCAGCGGCTGGTTGATCTCATGGGCCAGGCCGGTGGCCATTTCTCCGAGGGTGGCCATTTTCGCGCTTTGTGTGAGCTGCTGCTGCGAGCGCCGCACCTCGGTGTTGTCGCGCCCCACGGCCTGGACCTCGAGCAACCGGCCCTGTTCATCGAACACCCCGCGATCGGACCAGACCCACCATGCGTGTTCGCGGCCGGGCAGTTGCAGGTTGATCTCGGCGGTACTGACCGGAAACTCGGGGCTCAACTGGTCCAGCCGTCGGGTGAATGCCTCGCGCTGTTCCCCGGACATCCAGTTGCCCAGGTTCACCCCCGGCAATTGCTCGGGCGCCAATTCCAGATAGGTGGCCAACGGACGGTTGCCGAAGGTCAGGGTCAGGTCCGGCTGGTAGCGGCAGATCATCGCCGGCGAGTCTTCCACCAGAATCCGGTAGCGTTCTTCACTCTGCCTGACCTGTTCGGTGGCCAGGGTCGCTTCGGTGATGTCCAGCCACAGGCCCACGGCTTCCACCGGCAAGCCGAGGTCGTCGCGCAACAATTTCGCCTCATCCAGCAGCCAGTGATAGTCGCCGCGACTGTCGCGCATCCGATACCGGGCGCGCACCGAGCCTTCACGCAGCAACAGCCGCGTGCGCTCGAAATACTGCAGGCGATCGTCGGGATGCACCCGTTCCACCAGCGCCCCAGGGGTGCAGTCGGCGAGGGTCCAGCCGAGCAGCGGCAACAGGCTGTCGCTGAAGAACACCGGGTGTAACGCACCTTCGACATAGCGCTGTACGTAAATCACCGCCGGAGAGCTGGCGATCAGATTGTCCAGGCGTGCATGGGCGGCAGCGGCGCTCTGCTCCTGGTTCTTGATGTCGCTGATGTCGAGCATGAAACCCACCAGGCGA
Organism: Pseudomonas fluorescens; assembly: GCF_000967965.1. GTDB lineage: Bacteria > Pseudomonadota > Gammaproteobacteria > Pseudomonadales > Pseudomonadaceae > Aquipseudomonas > Aquipseudomonas grandcourensis. The sequence continues at coordinate 3,152 of NZ_LACC01000067.1, read as the reverse complement.
CGGTTTTTCCCCGCGCCCAGGGCCTGGCCCTGCAGGCGATACCAGATGGGGGCGGACGCACCGTAATGGCGATACAGGCGCACGCACAGCAGCAGGGGAGTGCCTGTCTCCTGCAAGTCTTGCAAGCAGATGCGCAGCTCTTCGCGGTCGGCGGGATACACCTGTTCGAGCCAGTCCTGCATGGATAAACGCGACGTACCAAGGTTCAGGGTAGTGGCCAGCGAAGGTGCCAACTGAACCTCGTCGCTGTCGCTGATGACTTCCCACCAGCCGGTTCCCAGCAAGGCTTGCAGTGATTCCAGGCGTTCCAGTTGCAAATGATGCCGGTGCTCGCGCAGGCGCTCGAGCAAGGGGCTGGCGAGCGCGGCGGTGATTTGCAGCCAGTCGCGTTCCGTGACATCGGGGGCGCGTTGTTGCGCCGTGTAGAAGCCGCATAGCAACCAGGCGACCACCCCTTGCGCATCGTGATAAGGCACGGCGAAGCCGTCGGTATTGCCGAACGTGCCTTGCAGGCGCGGATGTTCACGCGGGGTCAGGTGCTGCGGTTCCGAGCCGTTCAAACTGTCCAGTCCCGTGCCCAGGCGTTGACCGTTTTGCCAAAGTTGCGGTGCATCGAGGGCCGCGTAGTGCTGGTAAATTTGCCAACCCTGTTCCTGCTCATCGAGCAAGGCCAGGGCAATGCACGGAACCTGAAAGCGCTGGGCCAGGCTTTGCAGTTGTTCGGCCAGCATCTCGGGTAGGCGAGTCAGGCTACACAGGCGTAACTGTCCGGCGATTTGCAGCGCCAGCACCTGGCACTGTTCGCGGTTGCGCGATTGCCGGCGTTCGAGCAGCAAGTCGCCGATGTCCAGCATCTGCAACAACCAGGCATCGGCCAAGGGTTGCACCCAACCGCGCAAATGCAGCGGCGGACCGTTGAGGCTGTAAAAGTCCAGGTCCAGGGTTTGTCCCTGCCAGTCCGCCGGCGAGCCTTCGATGGCGAGGCTGCTGTGGGGCAACAGGAAGTCGAGCAGGTGCGGTGCCTGTGCGCTGGGAGGTTGCTGGGCCAGCAAGTGCCGCAGCGGACCGCTCAATTGAACGACACGCCCCTCGGCATTGAGCTGCATCTGCAATCCGAAACTGTGCACCCGCAGTGCCTCCGGTGGCTCAGGTGGCGGTGGCGGATGGCGGTGGAGCAGGCGCCCGAACAATTTGTCCCCGGCACTCAAAATTGCAGGCTCGCACTGGCCGTGAGGGTCGCCGGCAGATTGGGCACCCGACCGATGCCGGGCAGGTTCAGGAACGGGATGACGGCGCTGATTTTATTGGTGGGGTAGGTGATGCGGACTGTCAGCAGCCCGCCCACATAAGTGACATTGGCGTCGGTGGCGACATTGAAGTTCAGGGCCGGCGCAATCCAGGCTGTTTGCGTGGTCAGTTCTGCCTTGGCGCGGGCGATCAGCGCGGCGCTGTAGCCGGGGGTTGCCGGGTCCAGCGCCACGCTGCGGCGCACGGCTTCGGCAGTCGACTGGTTGAATGACTGCATCAACAGCAGCGGCAGGCTATAGCTGATGATGCCGTAGAACACGCCAAAAAAAATGATGAACACCAGGGCGAATTCAATCGCGGCGGCGCCTTTTTGTTTGTGGGGGAGGCTGGCTTTCATGAGTGCGTCTACCCTGACCAACACTGAGTAATGTCAGCATAGAATCATTCAGCCAAAACGGACGTTTTTTACCGAATGCAGAGCTTTGTCCTATTGATCTGGCTGGCGCTTTGCGCCGCACAGGATGCCCGGCAACGGCACATCGCCAATGGCCTGACCCTGGGTGTCGGTGCCCTGGCCCTGGCGTGGCTGCTGTGGAGCGGCACGACCTGGCTGGGGGCCGACGCACAACAGGGCGGCTGGGCTTTTTTGTTGGCCCTGGGCTTCACGCTACCGGGCTACGCCATGAAGCGAATGGGTGGTGCAGACGTGAAACTCATGGCCGCCCTGGCTCTTGCGACGGACGGTATGCACGTGCTCGGCACGTTTATTGGCGCCGGATTGGCCAGCATCTTCTGGCTGCTGCTGGCGCCAAGAGTCTGGCTTTATATGAGTCAAGGGGTTAGAACCCATCTTTTTTATATGGCACCAGAAATGTCAAGGAAACAGCCATTTGCACCCTTCGTGTTGGTGGGGCTGATGCTGACATTTGCCTGGTTCCACTAGTCGAGCCTTTTGTGTACATAGCCTGAAACTACGTCTACTTTTCAGACAGAGTTGTACAACCGCTGGCTGTCGGTGAGGGACGGGTCAACCTTTGACCTGACAGGGAGTTGCTCGTGAGCAAGTTTACTTCGGCAGTAAAAGTCCTTGTGGTCGACGATGCGCCATTGATCGTTGAAGAACTTTGCGAATTTCTGGAGGGCAAAGGTTACCGTTGTGTTCCCTGCGAATCGGGCTATCAGGCGATCGAGCGTTTCAACGAAGACCTCGATATCGGCCTGGTGCTACTGGACCTTCAGATGCCCGGCATGGACGGGATTGAGTTGATGCAGGAGCTGCAACGGCTATCGGGCAAGCACCGGGCGTTCGAGGCGATCATGCTCACCGGGTGTGCCGACAAGCAGGACGTGATCAAGGCCCTGCGCGCTGGCGTTGCCGACTATTACCAGAAGCCGATCGATCTGAATGAATTGTTCGAGGGTTTGCAGCGGCAGGAAGTGGCCTTGCAGGAGAGGCACAAGAACCTGCAGTTGGGGCATTTGAATCAGAAGCTGCAGTATCTGTCCGAGTCGATTGATGATCTGTACCAGGACCTGGACAAGGTTCGGCGGGGTCCGCAGGCGGCAGACGCGGGTGGCCGGGGTGTCGCTGATGCTGATGCGGCGGAGACTCCGGCGATTTTCAATCAGCTGTCTCCGCGGCAGCTGGAAGTGGCGCGGTTGGTGGGCAAGGGGCAGACCAATTATCAGATTGCCTGTGAGTTGGGGATTACCGAGAACACGGTGAAGTTGTATGTGTCGCAGGTGTTGCGGTTGACGCATATGCATAATCGGACGCAGTTGGCGTTGGCTTTGTCGCCCAGTAGTTCCGGGATGCAGCAGCGGGTTACGGCGCACTGAGGCTTGGCGGCCTCTGGGCCGACCAGGCTGGTGGTTTGGGTTGTGTACATATCCGTTTCTGCGGT
>NZ_LACC01000066.1 GCF_000967965.1 Pseudomonas fluorescens | reverse complement strand
AAATCTCCTGCGTGATCTTATAGAGTAAACCCATGCACTACGGATGGTGCGGCTGGGGCGGCCGATCAGCACGATCCCGCCAAATCAGGGCGGGGCGCGGCATTTTGCAGGCGAACTTTGTGCCCTTCAAGGGATTATGACGGGTGACGGAAAATTAACTACAAGTCACCCCGTGACCGAATGTCGCAACCAACCGGCTCGATCCCTTGCAGACCGTGCTTTTCAAGGATTCTGGCCGAAATTGAAGAATTTACACATCGGCCGTATGAATGATGCGGCATCGCCTCGAAATAGTGGCGCAAAGCCGCGTCATCAGGCGCTTGTGGGACGTTTGTACGACTTTTCGATACAGTTTGCTGCTATGCGACAAATACGTACATCTGTAGTGCTTTCATTTTGCTGACTACGGGGTCAGGTAATCATGGGGAGCCTTTATCCCTCTAGGCTGTAGCTGTGCGCCTGATTTACCAGCCAGTCACGAAATGCCCTTAAAGACGCGGATTCGACCTTTCGCTCAGGAATCATCAGGTAGTAAGCCTTGATGCTGGACAGTGCTTGCGGGTTGGCGATCACCAGGCGTTTCTCTTTCAGCTCCCTTTGAATCAGGAACGGCGGAATCAGGGCAATGCCCATGTCGTGCATGGCGGCCTGGGCGAGCATGGAGAATAGCTCGTAGCGGGGGCCTGTCATGTCTCTCGGGACATTCAGGTGCTGGGAGTCGAACCATTGGCGCCAGGCATAGGGGCGGGTGGTCTGTTGCAGGAGAGGTAAGTCGGCGATTTCGCCGGGCGTCAGACCGGTCTTGTTTCCGAGCAGGTTGGGGCTGCAAACGGGCATCGGATTTTCACCCATCAGCCTGTGGGACTCAGTACCCGACCAATCCGCGTCACCGAAGTAGATGGCGGCATCGAAATCCGTGTCGGCGAACAGGAACGGCCGCGTGCGGTTGGTCAGGTTGACCGTCACTTCCGGGTGCTTTTGCTGGAAGTCCTTGAGGCGCGGCAGCAGCCATTGGGTGCCGAAGGTCGGAACTACGGCCAGTTCGATCACGTTGGTGCCCTGCTGGCCCATCACGGACAAGGTATCGCGCTCAACCGCATCGAGCTGAGTGGCCACTCGACGGCTGTAGGAGAGTCCGGCTTCCGTCAGCTTGACCCCGCGCCGCGAGCGTCGGAACAGTTCCACGCTGAGGAACTCTTCAAGGCTGGCGATTTGTCGGCAAATCGCCCCTTGGGTCAGCGAAAGTTCCTGGGCGGCCTTGGTGAAGCTCTCGTGGCGCGCCGCGGCCTCGAAGCTGATCAGGGCGGTGGTGCTGGGTATCTTTCTGCGCATGTACGTCAACCTCACTAATACATCGCATAAAGGCTCTTTCGCGACGTTTCGGAGTGAGAAATTAGCACAACAGTATGCAAAATCCTCGTTTGCCGTAGCGCCGATCCGGGCCTAGGATCGGTCCACGTTATTTGACCCGATTCGAGAGGACACACTCATGGGCGGTAAAGCTAGCTTCAACTGGATCGATCCCCTGCTGCTGGATCAACAGCTCACTGAAGAAGAACGCATGATTCGCGACACGGCTGCGCAATTCGCTCAGCAAAGCCTTGCGCCGCGCATCCTCGAAGCTTTCCGTCATGAGAAGACCGATCCGGCGATCTTCCGCGAAATGGGCGAAATCGGCCTGTTGGGTGCAACCATCCCCGAGCAGTACGGTGGCAGCGGCCTGAACTATGTCAGCTACGGCCTGATCGCCCGTGAAGTCGAGCGCATCGACTCCGGCTATCGCTCGATGATGAGCGTGCAGTCCTCGCTGGTGATGGTGCCAATCAATGAATTCGGTACCGAAGCGCAGAAGCAGAAGTACCTGCCGAAACTGGCGTCGGGCGAATGGATCGGCTGCTTCGGTCTGACCGAGCCAAACCACGGCTCCGACCCGGGCGCGATGATCAGTCGTGCGCGCAAAGTGGAAGGCGGCTACAGCCTCACCGGCAGCAAGATGTGGATCACCAACAGCCCGATCGCCGATGTGTTCGTGGTCTGGGCCAAGGACGATGCCGGCGACATCCGCGGTTTCGTTCTGGAGAAAGGCTGGAAAGGCCTGAGCGCTCCGGCGATTCACGGCAAGGTGGGCCTGCGGGCATCGATCACCGGTGAGATCGTGATGGACAACGTATTCGTTCCGGAAGAGAACATCTTCCCGGATGTCCGTGGCCTGAAAGGTCCTTTCACTTGCCTCAACTCGGCACGTTACGGCATCTCCTGGGGTGCGCTGGGTGCGGCCGAGTTCTGCTGGCACACCGCTCGCCAATACACCCTGGATCGCCAACAGTTCGGTCGCCCGCTGGCCGCCACTCAGTTGATCCAGAAGAAACTGGCCGACATGCAGACTGAAATCACCATGGCGCTGCAAGGTTGCCTGCGTCTGGGTCGTATGAAGGACGAAGGGACCGCGGCAGTCGAAATCACTTCGATGATGAAGCGCAACTCTTGCGGCAAGTCCCTGGACATCGCGCGCATGGCTCGCGATATGTTGGGCGGGAACGGCATCTCCGATGAATTCGGTGTTGCGCGTCATCTGGTTAACCTGGAAGTGGTGAACACCTATGAAGGTACGCACGACGTCCATGCACTGATCCTCGGTCGTGCGCAAACCGGCCTCCAGGCGTTCTATTAAGGAGAACGTCCATGGGCGCGCTATCGCATCTACGGGTACTGGATTTATCGCGGGTGCTGGCCGGGCCTTGGGCCGGGCAAATCCTGGCCGACCTTGGCGCCGAAGTGATCAAGGTCGAGCGTCCGGGTAACGGCGATGACACGCGCGCCTGGGGACCACCGTTCCTTAAAGACGCTTATGGCGAGAACACCAGCGAGGCCGCGTATTACTTGTCGGCCAATCGCAACAAGCAATCGGTCACCATCGACTTCACTCGCCCTGAAGGGCAGAAGCTGGTGCGTGAACTGGCGGCCAAGTCGGACATCCTGATCGAGAACTTCAAGGTCGGCGGTCTGGCGGCTTATGGTCTGGACTATGAGTCGCTGAAGGCGATCAATCCGGATCTGATCTATTGCTCGATCACCGGGTTCGGCCAGACCGGTCCTTACGCCAAGCGTGCGGGTTATGACTTCATGATCCAGGGGCTGGGCGGTCTCATGAGCCTGACGGGGCGACCTGAAGGCGAAGAGGGTGCGGGGCCGGTGAAGGTTGGCGTGGCGCTGACGGACATCCTGACCGGGCTGTATTCGACTGTCGCAATCCTGGCTGCGCTTGCGCATCGGGATCACGACGGCGGTGGTCAGCATATCGATATGGCTCTGCTGGATGTGCAGGTGGCTTGTCTGGCCAACCAGGCAATGAACTACCTGACGACAGGCAATGCGCCTAAACGCTTGGGTAATGCTCACCCGAACATCGTGCCCTATCAGGATTTTCCTACGGCGGATGGCGATTTCATCCTTACCGTCGGGAACGATGGGCAGTTCCGCAAGTTCGCGGAAGTGGCCGGGCAGCCGCAGTGGGCGGACGATCCGCGTTTTGCGACCAACAAGCTGCGGGTGGCAAACAGGGCGGTACTGATTCCGCTGATCCGTCAGGCGACGGTGTTCAAGACTACCGCTGAATGGGTGGTGCAGTTGGAGCAGGCTGGTGTGCCCTGCGGGCCTATCAATGACTTGGAGCAGATGTTTGCTGATCCTCAGGTGAAGGCGCGCGGGTTGGCTATCGAGCTGCCGCATGCGCTGGCCGGGATGGTGCCTCAGGTGGCGAGCCCGATTCGACTGTCGGAAACGCCGGTGGAGTACCGTTTTGCACCTCCTCTGCTGGGTGAGCACACGCTGGAAGTTTTGCAGCGGGTGTTGGGCCTGGATGCCGGGGCGGTGTCCGCATTCAAGGCTTCGGGCGTTCTCTGATAGGTCTCTTCTATATAGAGGGGTGTTTCGGCTCCTCTGTATAGGCTTTCTTTGGGTGGTTTTGCTGCTTTCTGCAGCTTGTTGATAGAAAACCTAAATCAGTGCTTGACGGCAGATTCCAGGTGT
>NZ_LACC01000065.1 GCF_000967965.1 Pseudomonas fluorescens | reverse complement strand
ACTGAGCTACGCCCACCATATAAAGAAGCCAAACAAACTTCTTTATCAAGCTCCAGCCAGGTCAAACGCCTGAGTGAAGCTTTAATTGGTGCGGATGAAGAGACTCGAACTCTTACGCCTCGCGGCGCTGGAACCTAAATCCAGTGTGTCTACCAATTCCACCACATCCGCGGGTGAAGCCTTTAAAGCAAAGGCGCCAGACTGTTAATCTGGCGCCTTTCGAAATATGGGGTGGACGATGGGGATCGAACCCACGACAACGGGAGTCACAATCCCGTGCTCTACCAACTGAGCT
>NZ_LACC01000064.1 GCF_000967965.1 Pseudomonas fluorescens | reverse complement strand
GACGATGATGTCGTAACGCTCGGCGATGCCCATGGTGGGCAGGATGGCGTTGTGGTTCTGGAGGTCGCCGTCGGCGTCCAGGTCCATGCTGCCGTCGAACGGCACGGCGTGTTCCATGAGGTTGCCGTCGTTGGCGATCAAGTGGAACGGCACGCGGGTATAGGACAGGCCGGAACCTGCCGGGCCGGGGTATTCACCACCGGTGCCGACGACTTCACGCACCAGTGCGATCCTGAAGTAGCGCGACACCGAGCCATTGAGAATGCGGAAGCGATAGCTGCGTGCCCGCACGTTCAGGCGCGGCTGGTACTGCCAGTTGACCAGCAGCTGATCGCCGAGAAAGCCATCGGTGTTGAACGGGTTGAACCACAACTGGCCATTGGCGTCCCAGGCCTTGTCGGCCAGCATCAGGTTGACGTCATAGTCGCGGTTGCCCCAGGGCAACGCCGAACCGCTGGGCAGGCGCAGGTTGACGCCGTCTTCCAGCGCTTCGTTGCCACGATCCAGGGCGCTGTAGTAGTTCATCATCACCGCGTTGCCCTTGTAGACGTTCTGCGCGGTGAAATCGAGCATGTGGTCGTGGAACCAGTGGGTGCTCATGGTTTCGCGCCAGTCGCCACGGATCTTGATGCTGCCGTTGTTGCACGTCTTGAGACCCGGCGTGGCATCGTTGACGAACAGGGTTTCGCCCGGGGCGCAAGGGAACGCTGCACGCGGATCCTGAGCGCTGGTGTTGATGGTGTCGTAACCGGCCAACTGGATCGGCCAGCGATAGTCGTAGTACTGCCCCGGAAAGAAAAACGCATTGGAAAAGCCGTCGCTTTCGGCCGGGGAGTGGCCGTTGTGTTCGTGGGTGCTGAGGGTGTGCAGGCCAAAACCCATGTTGGCCGACGGATCGATCGGCAGGGCGTTGTAGTGGCGCATCAGCACGGGTTGGCCGTACCGCACCATCAGCAGTTTTGGCGGAAAGGTGCCGTCGAAGGTCCACAGCGCCTTGTGGTTCTGGATTGGAAAGTTGGGATGGAAACGGGTGTCGATGCCTTTGGTGGTGCCCGCAATGACTGGAGCGTCCGAGGTCTGGTTGTAGAGACCGCCTGGTCCGAACTCACCGACGGCGTAGTTGTGCATTTGCCGGCGGTCGCGCATGCCGCCGTTGAGCTTGGCACCCGCTTGAGTGGTCTTGAAGGCGACCTGCGGGTAGAACTCGTTCCAGCGCTGGTGCGACCAGCCTTTTCCTGGTGGACGCCCCTCGGCCGGCGAGCCGACCGGATGGCGGTTGAGGAAGGCTTCGATCTGCGCTTTCCACGGGTTGCGGTCCAGCACGTTGGAATACTGCGACGGAAACGGGTACAGCCCCGGCTGGCGCATGAAGGCTTCCAGCGCCGCGGCCGAAGGACCACTGCGGGCGATGTTGTTCGGGTCCTGCGTGGGCGCCGGGCCGACGATCGGAACCGGGAAGGTCAGGGGGGGCGGCGGCAGTGTCGGGTCGAGTTTCTCCGTGCCGAATTCTTCGAACAGCAGCAATTGCTGAGTGTACGGCTGGGCCCCGAACAACGGGCTGGGCTTGCCATTGGTAGGGATTTTGAAGGATGTCTGCAGGCTGGGCGGCAGCACGTTGTCGGTCGTTGGCGTGGTGCGGGTGCCAAACACGCCATTGGGCAAAGCGACGGAGCCCTGGTTGGCGGGTGGCATGGCCTTTACGGCATCCAGCGCGGCCTTGAAGTCGGTCGGCGGGTTGCTATACGCCGAAGGATCTGTTGGCGGCGGCGGGCTGACATCGTCAAGCGGTGCAGCGTTGACGGTGCCGAGGCTGACGTTGATCAGCATCACAGCGGCGATGCCCGGTTTGCTGAAAAAACCGTGCGATTTGAGGTCTGGCATTTTTTTCATGTTGTTCCCCTCGGGGCGCGCCGGCGTGGCTGACGTTCGTCATTCGCTCGGTGCAAGAGGTGCGCCAATCGAGGAGGGGGCGAAAACTTGTTTGATATCAATAGGCTGGCTAATTGGACTTTAGTCGTAGTGGCACAGTGGGTGGGAATCCTCAGAGTTGGGGGCCTTCACCCACCCATTCCCCCCCACTCACACCACGGACCGCTGTGATAATTGCCAGGCGCGCTATGATAGGCGGCCCTTGCCTCCCGGAGCCTGTCACCGCAATGCCCCTGATCAGCCACTTCAAGAACCCGTGCCCCGAGCACATCAATAGCCAGATCCTGCAGATGGTGGTCGACAACCTGACCGACATCAGCATGGTCGCGATCCCGCCCAGCAACCTGCTGTACAACCTCTATCAATACGCGATCGGCTATGAGGTGCACCTGTATCTGGAGGCGCTGAACGGTGAAAAAGGCATTGCCGTGGAGTTGATTGTCGCCACGGACGAAGACGACCCGCAAAAGGTGACTGGCTTTGTGCTGTACCTGCCGGTGCAGGACGACCCCGAGGCGTGCGGCGTGGCGTACATGGCGGTGCAGGCCGAGTATCGGCGCCAGGGCGTGGCCCGGCGGATGCTGCGGGAAGTGGTCGGCCGCTATCCCCATGCCGAACTGACCTGCGCGGTGGCCAAGGTGCCGTATTTCGAGGCGATGGGCTTTGAGGTGCTGGGTGTGCGCGCGACCCAGGTGTTGATGAACACCCGTGACCACGCCACCGATGGCTTGATGGCGCTGCTGGATGTGGCGTCGATCTACAGCTCGCTGGAAGTGCGGCAGATTCATACCTACCTGCTGCAAAAGCATGGCAAGCGGGCCATGACCGACGCGGAAAAACAGCGCGACCGGCATCTGGACCAGTTGACGCGTAAGGCTCAGGAGTTTGTGCGGGGGCGGTTGGGTGACGATGCGGTGCCAGCCGCCGGCCCTCGGTTGCGCCTGGTCTGATCGCACTCTCCTAAACATCACAACTCCCACATTGGAGATGTATTGATAGGTAGATGGTTTTCGGAGGTAAAAAAAAGAGCCTCAAAGCTCTTGATGGGGAGGAAGTGGAGCCGTGAGGCTCAAGATGCGCGTGAAACAAGCGGTGAGCTTGGTAGTGGTTCAGTTCACTCACCACCTACGCGGCGGCTTGCACAAACAAGCGGCTGCGTAAGTTCATCCTAAAAAGACCTAGTGTTTTACTCAAGTACCGCTAGTCGTATCCCCCGGCCAGCCGGCGCGGCGCAACGCCTTGAGCAGGGTTTCGGTATCCAGCCCCTGCACCCCATGCCCGTTGCCTTCGGCCGTTTCGGCGGCAAGCAGGGCATTGATGATGGCTTCTTCCACGGCTTCGGTGGCGGCCAGGAACAGCTCGCTGATGTGGTCGTTGTTGACCATGCTCAGGTTGTCGGTGGTCGGCGCTTTCTTGCTCTCGTAGGCAGCCGGTGGCACGTGATCGTTACCGGTGGCGAAGGCGATGAAGATGTCGCCGCTGTGGTCTTCATTGCCGCCGCCGGTGCGGGCCAGGCCGAGGCTGGCGCGCTGGGCCAGGCGGGTGCACTGGTGTGGCAGTAGCGGCGCATCGGTGGCCAGGCAGACCACGATCGAACCCATGCCAGGATGGGGTAACGAGGCCTTGAGGAACGGCGAGTCGACCTGTTCCATGTAGCGCCCGACCGGGTAGCCATCGACGCGCAATTCATTGCGAATGCCGTGGTTGGCCTGGACGATCGCCCCCACCGTCCAGCCACCCTGGACACTGCTCAAACGGCGCGACGCAGTGCCGATGCCGCCCTTGAATTCGTGGCAGATCATGCCGCTGCCACCGCCGATATTGCCTTCGGCCACCGGACCACCCGTCGCCGAACGCACGGCCTGGGCCACGTGTTCAGGCTTCACGTGAAAGCCGTTGATGTCGTTGAGCAAGCCGTCGAAGGTTTCCAGCACCACCGGCATGTTCCAGTAGAGGCGCCCGTCATCCGGCTGCTGCTCGCGGTCGAGCACGATCAGCGCGTCGCGCACCACGCCCAGGCTGTGGGTGTTGGTGAAGGCGATGGGGCTGGTCAGCAAGCCGGCCTCGCGAATCCACTCCAGCCCCGTGGCATCGCCGTTGCCGTTGAGCACATGCACGCCGGCAAAGCAGGGTTGCTGGCTGGTGGAACCGGCGCGCGGTTCGATGACGGTGACGCCGGTGAGGATGTCGCGGCCATTGGCGGTGCGGCCTCGCACATCGCTGTGGCCGACCCGTACGCCGGGGACGTCGGTGATGGCATTGAGCGGGCCGGGTTGCAGTTGGCCAATCGGGATGTTCAGGTCACGGGCGCGTGGTTTCATGGGTTTTCTCATCGTTAATTCATTCCAGAAAATTTGCAGGCCAACTCGATCTTGTGGCGAGGGAGCAAGCTCCCTCGCCACAGAACAGAGCTGGATTCATTGACCGTTCTTGACCTTGCTCCAGATTCGCGTGCGCACGCGTTCGGTGGCAGGCGGCAAAGGCTGGAGGGTGAACAAGGTCGCCATGGCTTCAGCCGGCGGATAGACGGCCGGGTTGTTGCGGGTCGCTTCGGCCACCAGCGTGGTCGCGCTGCGGTTGCCGTTGGGGTAGTTGAGGTGGTCGCTGACCGGGGCGATGACTTCGGCGCGCATCAGGTAGTCGATGAAGGCCATGCCTTGTTCCGGGTGTGGGGCATCCTTGAGCAGCACCAGCGTGTCGAACCACACCGGCGCGCCTTCCTTGGGCAAGCTGTAGGCGATCTTCACGCCGTTGCCGGCCTGCTCGGCGGTGCTCTTGGCTTCAAGCATCGCGCCGGACCAGCCCACCGCCACGCAAATGTTGCCGTTGGACAGGTCGCTGATGAACTTCGACGAGTTGAAGTAGGCGATGTGCGGGCGCAGTTTGAGCAGCAGCGCTTCGGCCTTCTTGTAGTCCTCTGGGTTGGTGCTGTTGGGTGGCAGGCCGAGGTAATGCAGGGCGACCGGCAGCATCTCCGACGGCGAGTCGAGCATGGCCACGCCGCATTGGCCGAGTTTGGCCAGGTTCTCTTCCTTGAACACCAGGTCCCAGGAATCCACCGGCGCCTTGTCACCCAGCGCTGCGCGGACTTTGTCGATGTTGTAGCCGATGCCGTTGGTGCCCCACAGGTAGGGCACGGCGTACTGGTTGCCGGGATCGTTGTTGGCGAGTTTCGCCAGCAGATCAGTGTCCATGTTCTTGAAGTCAGGCATCTGCGCACGGGGCAAGGGGGCGAGGGCGCCGGCCTTGATCAGCGTGGGCAGACTGAAGTTGCTGGCCACCACCACGTCGTAGCCGCTGCGGCTGGTAAGCAACTTGCCTTCCAGCACTTCGGCGCTGTCGAAGGTGTCGTAGACCGGCGCAATCCCGGTGTCACGCTTGAAGTCCTGCAAGGTGGTGGGGCCGATGTAGTCGTACCAGTTGTACACGTGCACCGTCGGGGCTTCGACCGCAAAAGCCGACAGCGAAACCGCCAGACAGGCGCCAAACCCCAGATTGAAATACAAGCGGTGACGACTCATGATGCGGCACTCCTGGCCTGTTGCGGCCGGTGGTAATCAGGAGTTTGCAGCGTATCGACCGGGGTGGCCTTCACCCATTCCCATCATGGGTTACTCAAAAGGGGTAGTGCGTGGACGCGTTGTTGAAAGAGTTGCCGGTGCACCAGGGGCTGGCGCGGGTCTTCACGGCGGTGGGGCAGGACGGTTTCTGGCGTGCGCTGGTCGATACCTTGCGCTTGCTGGTGCCGCTGGACAACGCGCTGGTGGCGCTGATGCGCCCGGGCCATGTGCCGCGCCTGCTGATTGACTTCGATGCCAAGGGCAACAGTGATGAACAGGAAGAACTTGCGGACTACCGCGCCGGCATGTACCTGCTCGATCCGTTCTACCAGGCCGCCTGCGCGGGCATTGCCGATGGTTTGCACAGCCTCGAATCGGTGGCCCCCGACCAGTTCCAGCACAGCGAGTACTACTTGAGTTACTTCAGCACCGTGGTCGGTGGGGATGAGTTGCAGTTCATGGTCAACGTCGATGGCGCCGTGCTCGGCCTGTCCCTGGGGCGTGCGACTCGCTTCAGCCTCGAGGAGCAGGGCCGCCTGCTGTGCGTGCGTGACTGGGTGCTGGCGGCGATGCGCCGACACCTGGATTTGCTGCCACCGGAAGGGCCGGTCGCCGAGGCTGTGGCGGGTGACCTGGCAACCTTGCTCGATCGCTTCGACGCACGCCTGACCCTGCGGGAAATCGAAACCGCGCGCCTGATTCTCCAGGGCTTCTCCAGCAAGGCCATCGCCCAGCAAATGGGCATCTCCCCGGAGACGGTGAAAGTGCATCGGCGCAATCTCTATCACAAGCTCAACGTGAACGGGCATGGCGAGTTGTTTGCGCTGGTGTTGCGGCCGCGTTGAGATCCAAGTCAAAAAATCGCAGGCTTCGCCAGCTCCTACAGGCGTATGCACAGGTCCGTAGGAGCTGGCGCAGGCTGCGATCTTTCAGCTCTGCAGCTTGAACACCAACGCCTTCAACCCACATTCCACATCCGCATCCGGGAACTCCGGCGGATTTTCCAGCCGCTGTTCGAACCGCAGGCTTGGCGCCTCGCGGGTCACACCCTCGATCAAGAAGTCGGCACCAAAGGCTGGATCGTTCATGCACGCCAGCACGGTACCTTGAGGGCTGAGCAATTCCGGTAACCGGCGCAGCACGCGCTGGTAGTCCTTGGTCAGCAGGAAGCTGCCTTTCTGGAACGAAGGCGGGTCGATGATCACCAGGTCGTACGGGCCCTTGCCGATCACCTTGCCCCAGGATTTGAACAGGTCGTGGCCGAGGAAACCGACCTTGCTCATGTCGTGGCCGTTGAGCCGGTGGTTGTCGCGACCACGGTTCAAGGCAGGGCTCGACATGTCGAGGTTGACCACGTGGCTCGCACCGCCTTCGATGGCCGCCACCGAGAAGCCGCAGGTGTAGGCGAACAGGTTCAGCACCCGTTTGCCCTCTGCATTGGCCCGCACCCAATCGCGGCCGTAGCGCATGTCGAGGAATAGCCCGGTGTTCTGCTTGCGGCCCAGGTCCACCCGGTACTTCAACCCGCCTTCGGTGATGGTCATTTCCTCGATGACGTCCCCGAGCAGCCACTCTGTGGTGCTTTGCAGCAGGTAGCGGTGTTGCAGCAACAGGGTATGGGCGCCGGACTGGGCCCATTGCTCAGACTGGGTGATCGCCATCAGCACCTGCTTCAGGTCTTCCAGTTGCGCCGCTTCCGGCTCCTTGAACAGCGCCACCAGCACTACGCCTTGCAACCAGTCCACGGTCACTTGCTCCAGCCCCGGCCAGCAACGGCCACGGCCGTGGAACAGGCGGCGGGTTTCGGCGGGGGCGACCGCCAGGGCGGTCAGCAGGTGGTCGTGAAGGGTGGAGAGGGCATCTGCGTTCATTGGTCTGGGTCGGCAATTTGCGGGGGGCGGCATTTAACCATAATTGCACAACCGGCGGACCACCACAGAACCCTGTAGGAGCGAGCCTGCTCGCGATAGCAGTCTGTCATTCAACATTGATGTCGACTGATGGCCCGTCATCGCGAGCAGGCTCACTCCTACAGGGTTTTGGTCGGCAGTGAATGAGCAGTTATCACGTTTAATTTAACTTTACGTGAGGATTTGGCGATCTTCCGGCTCCCATAATCGGCTCCAACGAACAACAACCGGGAGCCGGACATGTCGCAGAACACTGCTTCACCCAAGTCCAGTCATCCACGCTGGCTACGCCTGACCCATTGGCTCAACGCCCTGGCGGTGCTGGTGATGGTCACCAGCGGCTGGCGCATCTACAACGCCTCGCCGATCTACGATTTCAGGTTTCCCAAGTCGATCACCCTCGGCGGCTGGCTGGGTGGCGCGCTGCAATGGCATTTCGCGGCGATGTGGTTCCTGGCGATCAACGGCCTGATCTACCTGGCCTTCAACCTGTTCAGCGGACGCCTGAAGCGGCGTTTCTTCCCGGTGTCGCCCAAAGGCGTGCTGCATGACCTGTGGGACGCACTACGCGGAAAGCTCGGACACGCCGACCTCAGTCATTACAACCAGGTGCAACGGGTGGCGTACCTGTTCGTGATGGTCGACATCACGCTGCTGGTGCTCTCCGGGCTGGTGTTGTGGAAGTCGGTGCAGTTCCCGCTGCTGCGTGAGTTGCTGTTCGGCTACGAGGGCGCACGCCGCGTGCACTTCTTCGCCATGGCGCTGCTGGTGGCCTTCGTGGCGGTGCATCTGGTGATGGTCGCACTGGTTCCGAAAACGCTGTTGGCCATGATCGTCGGCCGCAAGGAGCAGGTATGAAAAAGCGCATTCAGGTACCCGGGCTGGACGAGGCGTCGATCCTGACCGACGCCCGCAAGATCCTCGCCCCGCAGATCGAAGACCGCTCGCGCCGCTCGTTCCTGCTGCGTGGCCTGACCCTCGGCGGCGTGGCAATGCTGTCCGGTTGCAACATCACCGACAACGAAAGCGTCGACACCGCACTGTCGTCCATGTCGCGCTTCAACGACCGGGTGCAGGGCTGGCTGTTCAACCCCAATGCGATGGCGCCGACCTATCCCGAATCGATGATCACCCGGCCGTTTCCCTTCAATGCCTTCTACGGCATCGACGAGGCACCGACGGTGGAGGAGGAGGGCTATCGCCTGGAAGTCACCGGGCTGGTCGCCGACAAACGCAGCTGGCGTCTTGAAGAGCTGCGCGCCATGGCCCAGACCGAGCAGATCACCCGGCACATTTGCGTAGAAGGCTGGAGCGCGATCGGGCGTTGGGGCGGCGTGCGCTTCAGCGATTTCCTCAAGCGCATCGGCGCCGACACCGATGCCAAGTACGTCGGGTTCAAATGCGCCGACGACTACTACACCAGCATCGACATGGCCACCGCGCTGCATGCGCAGACCCTGCTGACGCTGACGTATGACGGCGCGGTGCTGCCGCGCGAATACGGCTTCCCGATGAAGCTGCGCATGCCCACCAAGCTTGGCTACAAGAACCCCAAACACATTCAGGCGATGTTCGTCACCAACACCTATCCGGGCGGCTACTGGGAAGACCAGGGCTACAACTGGTTCGGTGGCAGCTGATGAACGGCCGAGACATTCACCGTCCGCAAACCCATGCTCCAAGGAGATTCATCATGAAAAAGTTGACCACCGTTGTTCTGTCCATGTGCCTGGCCGTTGGTGCTGCCAGTGTTTTTGCCGCCGACACTATGAGCAACGACAGCATGAGCAAGGATTCGATGTCCAAGGACGCCATGTCCAAGGATGCGATGAAGAAAGACGCGATGAAGAAGACCGATTCGATGTCCAAGGACGCCATGTCCAAGGATGCAATGTCCAAGGACTCCATGAGCAAGGACGGCATGAAAAAAGACGCCATGTCCAAGGATGCGATGAAGAAA
>NZ_LACC01000063.1:444-582 GCF_000967965.1 Pseudomonas fluorescens | reverse complement strand
GCGGGGCCATCGCTTCGTGCGGTATGCCGATGACGCGAACATTTATGTACGCAGTCGTCGCGCAGGTGAACGGGTGATGGCCAGCGTTGAGCGTTTCCTGAGCGAGCGCCTGAAACTGACGCTGAACCGGGAAAAGAG
>NZ_LACC01000063.1:235-421 GCF_000967965.1 Pseudomonas fluorescens | reverse complement strand
GGCTATGGGATGAGCTGGCATCAACAGCCGAGACTAAGAGTGGCAACGATGAGTCTGGATCGCTTACGCGACCGACTTCGAAGCCTGCTGCGCACAACGCGAAGCCACAAAGTGGCGAGCGTCATCGAGCGGATAAACCCCGTACTGCGCGGTTGGGCTGGCTATTTCAAGCTGAGTCAGAGCAAG
>NZ_LACC01000063.1:0-136 GCF_000967965.1 Pseudomonas fluorescens | reverse complement strand
CTTGATGCGTCTAGGGCTCAACGAAGCTCGTGCTTGTCACTCAGCATTCAACGGTCGAGGCCCTTGGTGGAATTCGGGAGCACCCCATATGAATCAGGCGCTGCCGAAGAAACTCTGGGATCGACTCGGGCTGGTC
>NZ_LACC01000062.1 GCF_000967965.1 Pseudomonas fluorescens | reverse complement strand
AGTTTCAGTGGTTTGCAACACGGTTTCTCCAGCCAGTGCGCTGGGGAGCCTTTCGTACTGATAGGAGGTCGTGCTGGTCTTGCCATTGAGGGTGGTTTGCTGAGTGACCGGGCGGCCGTGCAGGAACGCATCGCCGGGCAGTTCGTGGTAGCTGCGCCGGGTCTCTTGCAGGAGCGTTTCGTTGCTGCCATCGAGGTGCACCAGGGTCTCGCTCTCGATCGCCAGCCAGTCTTGCAGGCCGCTGCCGGTCAACGGCTTGTGCGCGGCGTAGCGCAAGCGCGTGCGCAGCGTCGGGGCACCCGCCGCGCCGTCGGGCGAAGGCGTCATCACGGTGTCTTTGAGGTTGCGCACAAAACGGTCTGGCGGGCAACCGTCCTCGCCCGCCTTGGGGTAGTAGGTGTAGGTGGTCTTGATGCCGTTGGGCTCGACCTGTTCGGTCTGGTTGCCATACCCGTCGTAGGCGGTCAGGGCGACTTCGTCGCGGTACTGGGTGGCGTCGTTGGCCATCTCCCAGCTGGTGGTGACTTTCCTTGGCAACTGGAATTGCGCGACCTGCTGCTCGAACGGGATGTCCTGGGCGTAGTACTCGGTCTTGATCCGTTTGACGCACTGTTGCTGGGTGGTTTTTTCTTCGGTCAGCAAGTGGAAACGGTTGAAGGTGCGCTCGACCTGGCGGACCACCGTGGTGCCATCCATCAGGCTGGCGACGCAGCCGTACTCATAGCTGGACGCCACCTTGTACAACGGGTCCATGCCGTCTTCCCAACTGACGCTGGCCCCGGCCCCGAGGAAATTACGGGCCGTGTAGCTGTAGTCGACCTGGATCGTCGGCTGGTCGAAGCCGGGGTAGCTGCGATGGCGGGTGACCCGTGGCAGGTTGGGACGGCTGATACCGCCGGGATAAGGGTGCCCGGTGTCGCTGTAGTCGATGGTTTCCCGACCGCCGACCGGCGTCTTGACTTCGTGCAGGCACAGAATGCCGCGGATCGGCCCGTTGCCATAAGCAAAGCGCCAGGACGCTTTGTCGGCGGTGGGCAAGACGACGCTGGTGACCCAGCCGCTGGCGTTGAGGTTCATTTCGTAACGCGCCAGCGGACCGCCGCCGGGGCCGTCGTTGGGGCGGGCGAGCACTTCCACCCGGGTATCGTTGGGGCGGTTGATGCGCAGCAATTCGCCCTGGGCATCGCTGATGCTTTGCAGGCGCTGGCCACCGCGAAAAGACGCATACACCAGTGTGATGAGATGGCCGCTCGCCGAGTAGATCTCGACGGGCAAGGCCACCCGGTCATTGCTGCTGCCGCCAACCTGCAGCACCTCGACCAGCCCGGACTTGTGCAGCACGCGGTAGCGGTCATTGCCCAGGTTTTCGAAATGGAAGCTGTCGAGTTTCTTTTCCTTGATGTCCGGGGTGGCGCCGCTACCGGTGACCTTGTACGTCTCCCCGGTGCTCAGGGCCAGGATGCTGTCATGGGGGGTGAACTGCGTGAGATTGAGGTTCCAGCCCAGGCCATAGCCGGAGTCCAGGGTATTGATCGGGTTGAAGCCAAGGCTCACGGGAAACGCCGCGCCGCCCAGCCAGGTGCTCTTGACCTCGGGGAAGTCGATG
>NZ_LACC01000061.1 GCF_000967965.1 Pseudomonas fluorescens | reverse complement strand
GACGTCGAGGCTGCCCGTGGCAGTGGTGCCGTTGTCGTCGACCACTTTCACGGCCAACTGTTCAGGCAGGGTGTTGGTGCCGTTGGCGGTCGGGTGGGCTTCGTTATCGTTCAGGGTGTAGCTGTAGCTCACCACACCGGTCGCCGCGTTGAACCCGGTGATGGTCAGCGTGCTGCCCAACGGGGTGGTGATCGATTGCGGGAAGCCCGCCGCCACGCCAGCAGTGACCACGGCGATGCCGCCGACGGTCAGGGTCGTGACGCCGTCGAGGGCGGCGACGGTGAAGGTGCCGTTCTGGGTCAGCGCGGTGGCATCCGGTGCGCTGCCGTCGCTGAGGTTTTTCTCGAAGACGGT
>NZ_LACC01000060.1 GCF_000967965.1 Pseudomonas fluorescens | reverse complement strand
CGCTTCGGAAACCCTGCTGACGCTGAACGGCAACGTGCTGAGCAACGACGTGCAAGGTGCCGATCGGGTGCCGCTCGGTGAAAACAGCGGCCCGATCACCCCCGGCACCTTCACCGGCACCTACGGCACTTTGGTGTTGAATGCCAACGGTACCTACACCTACACCCTCAACACCAGCGATGCCGATTTCAAGGCATTGCATGGCGGCGGTGACGGCACCGAAACCTTCACCTACACCCTCACCGATTCTGACGGCGACAGCAGTACTGCGAACCTGGTGCTGCAGATCCACAACAACGATGACCCGATCACGATTGGCGGTTTGAATACTGGGGGCGGCGAGTTGACCGTCTTCGAGAAAAACCTC
>NZ_LACC01000006.1 GCF_000967965.1 Pseudomonas fluorescens | reverse complement strand
GCAAGCCTTGCAACTGGCTGACGAGAACGAACCGGACGGGCTCGGGACATCGGCTGTCATTGTGCCCTCGGTGCTCAAGACGTTGCACGTGTTGGCGGTTGAAGATCATCCCATCAACCAGTTAGTACTGACCGAACAACTGCAGCAACTGGGCTGTCAGGTAACAATGGCTTCGGATGGTCGTGAAGCCTTGCAACGCTGGCAACGTGGAGAGCACTTCGACATGGTGGTGACGGATGTGAACATGCCAGAACTGGATGGTTACCAGTTGACCCGCCGATTACGGGCAGAGGGGATCAAAGTGCCTATCGTCGGGGTAACCGCCAATGCCCAGGCAGAGGAAGGAGAGCGCTGCGTGCAGGCCGGCATGGACGGTTATCTGGCCAAACCCGTTTCTCTTGCGCGACTACGAGAGGCATTGCAGGCAGTGGGTGTTTCTGTTGCGGGTGTCTCAAAGGTCAATGTGATTGCAAAGCTGGACGAAATTAATCCGGCGATGCGCGATTTGTTTGTTTCGACAACGAGGCACGATTGGGCGGCCATGATGAACTCGTTGTCAGAGGGTAATGCTACGGCAGTCACTCAGTATGCACATCGACTCAAAGGTGCACTTGTGACGATCGGTGCAATGGACGCAGCGGATTTTTGCTCGCACCTTGAAGAGATCGCCGCTTCTGGCCACCTGTCCAGAATTGACGAGTGCCTGAGTAGTTTGAAGGAATATTTGGATCCTATATTGGAGGCGTCATCATGACCCTTAAGGTGGTTCTGGCAGACGATCATCCGATTGTTTTGTTCGGGGTTCGTATGGCTCTTGAAAGAGAGCCCGGAATTGAGATCTGCGGGGAGGCGCAAGACTCGACTGCACTGGTCGAGCTGATGGATAAAGTAAAACCCCATGTGCTGATCAGTGATTTCTACATGCCTGGCGGTAAACATGGGGACGGCTTGACACTGGTTTCGTTTGTCAAACGACGCTATCCGGACGTCAAGCTGATCATTCTCACTATGTTGACCAATCCATCATTACTGGAAAATATCGTCAATGCCGGCACGGATGGTGTTCTGCTCAAAAGTGGAGGGCACGATAACCTGGTTGATGCGATTCGGGCTGTTGTCCAAGGCAAAAAGTACATCGATGCTGCAGTCAAGGCCATGCTCAATGATGCCAAGGCCAATAACTTGAACTCGCGTGGAGACCCAGGGCAAAAGGTGCTATCGAGTAAAGAGTCGGAGGTCATGCGACTGTTCGTGGGCGGGCACACGGTTTCTGAAATAGCCAATATGCTCAATCGGAGCGTGAAGACCATCAGTCATCAGAAAATATCAGCTCAGCAAAAGCTGGGGATCGCCAATGACAAGGAGCTGTACGAATACGCGTTACGAAACGGCCTGCTTTGACAGGCATCGTTCCACTGATCCTGAGTCAGGCCGTCGTTTTGACTTTATGATTGCCCGCAACGCTGCAGGGCATTATCCGTGACGTACTCTGTTTTCAGAGTCTGCGCATGCGCAACTCTTCGATCATTTTCAGGCAATGACTCTCCCCCGGTGACACATCGCCGACGCGGCGACTGAGGATGATCGGCGAAGCGGCGTTGGTTTCCAGCACCGGGGTGAACCCGATGTCGTCGCGGTGCAGCAACTCCACCGTGGCCGGTACCAGCGTGACACCAATGTCGGCGTCCACCAGGCCTATGGCTGTCTGCAGTTCGTTGGTCCATTGCGTCACCTTGATGCTCATGCCGTAGAACTCGAAAAAGTTGATAACCATGGTGTTAGGTAGGGAGGTACGCCAGAGCTCCGGCTCAGATGTATTCCAACGTTACAATCATGGCACGGGGGGATTGTGCGGCCAGTGGCAAGGAGATCACTGCCTGCGAGTGAACTACACGCATTTTGGCCGATGCGCTTGTAGTGCCAGGAGTACTCAAGGAGGCCCTGACAGGGTTATCGCAGTCAGAAAGATGAACTTGCACAAACTGTCGTTCATTTAGTGTCGTTTGAGTGTCTATGCTGACCTTGCAAGGTGGGGCATAAAGTCCTCCCGAAAATTGAATGCTGCCATCGGTTGCCTGAACAGAGGCGAGCATTGAGAAACCAAGAACGAAGGCTAAACAAGTCAGCTGATGGGTTGATTTTGTCATCGTGTTACCCCTCATGTTGTAACTGCTCGTAAAACGTGTAAGTACATCCTGCTTAGCGGCAGATCCACGAACAACTTGAGTTCAGGCACTGGGGGCTCGCTGGTGCTGCAAAATGCATTCATCCCGTTAAACGTGCTGGCCCCGTGAGCTCACTACTTTTTCAGCGTAGCTAACACCCCACCGATACCGGTAGAAAAAACTGACCGACACACCGTCCTTACGCACTGAGATTCGACCGGCGAGACTGCCATCCTCCCTGAGGATGCGGCCGGCATCATTGGCGGTCAGCGACTCGAGTTCCTTGATGGTGCTTTTGGCCATAAAATGGACTCCCCCTACTTTTCCCCCCACAAAAACGCCGGCTCTTGATGGACGTTACTGGACTCTCGTAGAGCAGAACACCGCTGGAGCTCAAGTAAATACTAGCTTGGAAAAATCCAGAGTAAATTTTTGGAAGCTTTCAAGAAGTATGAAAAAGGAGATGGGGTGCTAGGGGTCGAGTGTTCGAATCACTCCGTCCCGACCATATTTACTGAGTAAAATCAGATACTTAAGTCGATCAGACAGATCGGCTTTTTTGTGCCTGCGCAAAACTACCCGGTGATTTCGCTGATATTCAGGTCCGGAACTGCCTCGGACCAGATGATTTTCTCGTGGTCCCGCTGGTAGTTCTTGGTCATGCCTTCGCTCGCATGGCCTGCGATTTTCTGCCCGTCCTTTCCGGCTTTCTTATACAGGTGCAGCGATAGTGCTCGCACTTCGTGGAAGCCCGGCATCTCTTCTTCCTTCCATCCTGCGTAGCAGTTTGCCGCCTCCCTGGCGTCCTTGAATGCTCGCGTCAAATACCGCTCTTCAATCTTCGTCCAGTGGTCCTTGTGCTGCGCCTGTTTCTGTTTCCGGCGTTCGGGCTTGCGATGCACCAGGTATGGCGAGGCTATGTCGTCACGGCATTGGCTGATTACAGCCTGTAGCTCGGGCGTCACTCGAAAGCGAATCCACGCTGCGTCACTGGCCTTGGCCGTCTTCTTCTGCACCAAGTACAGGAAGCCCTCTCGAACACCGTCGAATCGCATATCCAGGATGTCCGTCCGGCGCTGGGCAGTGATGAGGGCGAGGTCAATTGCACTCTGTAGCCAGGCTGGCGCTTTCTCCCGGATGGCTTTCAAGCCTTCGACGGTATGGCGTTTGCGTTGTTTCTTCTCAATGCGGTTGATTGTGCTCGCCGCCGGGTTGTCTGGGCACAGGCCTTTGGCGGCAGCGTGATTGAAAACATCGATCAGCAGTGCCCTGCATTGGTTTGCCGTCCGGGAGGTGAGGGCATCCAGCATCTCCGCGACCATGCGGATCGTGATCTGGTCGACGGCCTTGCCTTCGAACTGCTTACAAAAGCGCCGGAAGTGCACCGCGTACAGGTTGAGCGTGCCCTTGGCCAGTTCCCGCGGCGGCAGGACGTCGTGCTCGTATGTATCGAGGAATCCGGCAAACGATTCGACAGAGTTGTTCAACACAGCACCGACCAGATCGGCACCGCGCATAAACTCTAGGTTCAACTGCTTCGCAGCGTCGATGGCCTTGATGCGGTCGGTACCAAACTGGAACCACTTCCCGTCGGTTGGCCGGCGGTAGCGATAAGTCGAGCGCCGCGCGTCGAAGTAGAGGTTCTGCGGAAGGCTCTTGTTCGCAGTGTTGCGCTGCCGTGGCGACATTGGATGCTCCATGCCGCGCGCGGCGGCAGGGTGGGTATGTGGAATTCTGATGAAGGGCGTGAGGCACGCTTTGAAGGTGAGCTACGGTTTATTGGTTCACCTCGCCAGTTGCGTACACGCTTTCTCCCCTGAGGTGACTGGCGGGGTGAACCCTTACCGGCGCGGCCCCTTGTAGATGAGCCAGAGCATGTAGAGCGGGGCTGCTATAGGGATGAGCATGGCGTTTACTCCGTCCCGATGAGGTAGGTAGGCTCGTTGGCTTCCGCCAGCCACTGACGTAGGCAGCCGCACTACGCATGTGGCGGGTCTTCATCAACCCATTGCTTGTCGAGCATGTCCTCGCTGGTCAACTCGACCTCCCAGTCCGCGTAGTCGGCAGGGTCATCACCGTTCATTTCAGCGAGCACGCGGCGGGCTTCTGCTTCATCGGTAGCGGCGCCCCAGTCTTGTTCGCCAACCTGGAAGCACAGCAGTGCAGGGCGGGCTGGCTGCCGTTGAGCTCGAACTCAGGGGGGTGGTTTTCAATAGGCATGACTTCGTCCTTGCCGCTATAGCGGCTGACTTTAAAGGGGGGGCAGAGGGGGTGGAGTACAGATGTACTCCTATCGGGATTCGGCTGACTGCGCGCCTGCTGGATGAGTTGCGTTCCAGAGTTCAAACGCTTCCTGAGTGGTGGCCGCCGTGATCTTCTCGTCGCAGGTGTAGCAGTGCGCTACGCCGCCGGCCGCGCCGACATCGCGATGACCTTGCTTGCAGGGGTTCATATGCCAGTCATCATCCAGCTCGGGTTCCGACGCGGTGGCTTCAACCACCAACGTCTTCCCGCAGGAATGGCAGAAGTGCATGCTGTTCTCTTCCGGACCGTCATCATGGAATGACCAGGTCACGCCACAGCTGCTATGCCAGATGCCGCTGTCGTCTTCCCGACTCCACTCGCAGGTACCGGAGCAGTCACCAATCCGCTGATCCGCTGCGTTCAGGCGTTGCTGCAGCGAGTCAACCTTATTCACTGCCCGATCATATTCACCCTTCGCTGCACCCAGTTCGTCACGCAGTTCGCTGATTCGCTCCTGCGCCTGGTCCACGACCTGCTGTGCTTCGTGCACATCGATCCAGTTGCCCATGGCTTTGTCCTCGAACTTCTGAACCGAGGTGCCTGACGGGGAAAGTAAAAAGGCATAGCGCGGCAGAGCATTCAACTTGTCCCAGAACTCCATGCCCTGGCGAGGCGTGGTGACTGTGTTGGATTGGTTTTCTGTGGGCATGGGGCGTCCTATGCCGGGGCATGCCCGGGCGGTGGTGGGGGGGAGTCGTCTATAGTTAAGAGTTCAGCCAATGGAGGTAGATATGGAATGCCTAATTTGCGATGAGCCTGCCTCGGACGTCGCTGCTGGTGATGATTACCAGGAACGATCATGCGTAAAGTGCGGACAATATCGAATTACCCATACAGCGCTTGTTTGGATGGAAACCCATGGCTGGCGATTCGACGTGAAGATGACTCGGGCCTGGCTCGCACATCAACAGGGCTCGGGGCTGATCCCTACTATTGATTCGCAGCAGGCTAGCGTTCTGATCCTGGATTAAGCTGCCGCCATGCCTCTATCATCTTCCTTTCTCGCCAGCTGGCGTGATTCGTAGAAGTGGGGTATTACTGAACTGCCGGAGCGGGGCCCTACCCCTGCTTAATCCGGTGAGAGGCACCTGCTTAGCGGGTGCCTTTTTTTGTTTGGTTCAGTTCAATAGGTGAGGATGAGTCACGCCGCGAGGCGCTGGTAAAGTTCGATGATGTCGGCGGCGTTGGCGCTGACCAGTGCTTCGGCCTCATCCGGGCAGACACTGTTGCCAATCAGCCGGACTTGGTCCGTTTTGTTGATGTCACGCCACTCTTCGGCACCAGTGACCGGGTCGACAAACAGGCCGCGGTCGATGATGTAGGCCTTGTCGAAGCCTTGCGCGGCCTTCAACTCTGGCGGCTGAAGCATGCGCAGCGTGATATCCACCAGCACATAGCCGCCGACCATGACCAGGTCCGCCGGGTCTTTGAAGTGCTCGGGCAGATGCTCATGCATGAACGCGGCGCAGCGGCGGGCGCCTTCCAACTGCTCAGGTGTCAGGGTGTCCGGCACCTGCACGACCTCGACCAGCGCGACGCGATCCTTCGTCGGCAGCGTGTGCATTGGTTCGGTGAGCGATATGCCGTCCTTCTCGTTGCCGTAGTACTTCACCAGGTAGGCGTTCGCCAGTCGCTGGTTGGCGCCGGATTGGCAGATGGTCGAGAGCGGCGAGTCTGCGGCGCGGCCGTCACCGTCGTAGAACCCACCGTTTGCTTGTTCGAAGAATGCAGCCGATACCGCGTGATGTCCGGTACTCGTGGCGACCACACCGAGTGGGCTGGTGACGTCGGCGCCGATCGAGCCTTTCCGCAATGTCACCATGTTTGCTGCGGCCATCGCGAAGTGGCCGCCTTTGACTTGTGCGACCTGGGTGCGCAGTGGCTCCAGCGCACTGAAGTTGCGCTGCGACGAGCCGTTGGCGCACTCGGTGAGGAACGGCGCCGCTACCGGCTGCACCAGTGCGTGATGCGTGCCGCCGGCACTGATGGTCGATAGTGCTTCGTCGACACCGTGAGTGCTGGTGTGCGCTTCCGATGTTCCGCGCATCGGCACAATGAATGGCTTCGCGCTGGTCAGCACGTGCCGCCAGCAACCCTTGGCCACGCGGCGCATGGTGTTCACTGCCATTGGCTTGTCTTGCGCTGCTTGATGGCTTCCGCCGTCAGCTCCTGCTGTTCTTCGGACATGGCCTGCCTCTTCATTTCCGTGGGCCGGTAGATCCAGCCATATCTGTCGTCGGCGCTGGCGCACCTGGTTGTTGATGCGCCTCATGCTGCCCTCTGCTGATTCCAGACACCCACGGCGTAAAGAGCGCGCACGGATTCATCGACACCGTCCAGGCTGTCCAGTTGGAACTTCAGCATTGGTTGTCTCCCAGAGACTATTTGCAGGCCCTGCCTGCAGATATGAAAAAGCCCCGTCATTGACGAGGCCTGTGTAAATCGTTGGCATAAAAAAAACCGGCGGCTGCCAGGGCTTGATTCAAAGCATGTAGGCCCGTGCGAAGGGGCGGACCTTTTGGGTGTTAAATTTTTCCGTGTCAGTCGTCTTGATCTATCTGATCAAGAAAATCAACGTCATCATCTTCTTCGTCAACAATTGCCTGAGCATCTTCTTCAACCCATGACTCGTCATCATGGAATTCATGATCGAGCAGGTGGTCGTGCTCAGGCTCGGGAATATCTCGTTCTTCGCTCATGACTTACCGAAACAAAAATGAAAGAACGGACTGTATATGCAGATCCTTTCCCTCAGTCAACGATCACGAAACAACGACACGTTCACGGAGCAGCTTAGCGTTGTCTCACAGAGACGAGGATGCAGGCCCTGCATGCAGATACAAAAAAAACCGCTCGATGGCGAGGTTTCATTCAGTGTTAAAGGTTTAAGGCCTTATGCCTGAAAATCCGAATCGACCTTTTTCAGCGAGCCTTAAACTCAGCCAAGGGTGGTGGATCTCAAAGTGCTTGCGAATGGTTTCGAAGGCAGCTCTTTGACCACTCTCCGATTCAATCTCAAATGGCAGACTGTCCGACGTACCCACGCCCCGTCCTACCGGTGAAAGGAAAGACTCTAAATAGTCGATGGAGTATTGGGCGGTTCTTTCAATCTCAGATGTCATTTCTTCACCTCTGCTGACGGTGCAGAGATGATAACCATGGTCGACGGAGTTATCCGCAGAAAATCTGAATTCCAGCTCGCTCATTCCCCGCAGGTTAAGAATTAACACAGCGGTTTGAGGCAAAGGTTTAGGCGAATCCTCAGAGCCGATCCCCCTTGGCCACACTTGTTTTCATATGGTGGCGAACGGGAGATTGCTTCGACCTACCATGCGGCACTCTCATTCAAGTGCTCACATGACAGACAGACTTTCTTAGCTTTGAGCATCATGCACGGTCACCCTCACTCCCGTAGCCACAATCTCGTACTCAGTCTCAGAAATCTTTTTCACGTCACCACCAGATTGCATTTCGAAATGCTTCAGGCCTTCATGTCGAACCATGCCGTTTGGCGAGCGCTCAATGGTCTCGTCCTGATAGATGTTAATCACGTAGTGCAAGTTATCCGTGCCAACCCCAACTATTTTTCCAACATATTTATCTGCCATGTCCGAACTCCTTGCGTGAAATCTCAAAGTAGCTGGTACTGACAGATCAATCCAGAGCATTGAACAGTTCAGCTCACCATGATGTTGGTCTGTACCTGGGCGTGCCCGTGCAAGAGAGATACGACCAGGCCCTGAGGCAGACCAGCAGCCTTTGCGGCATCGATCGCATTGACAATGGCGCTATCCAGATCAGTGATGGCCTTGTTGATGGCTCGGCTCAGTGGCAATGCGTGATGTAGCCGGGTGACGCTGCTCATTTGGCCAAATTCGGCTGAAGCACTACCCGGGCAATCATCACCAGGAGGCCCAGCACGCCATAGGCCAAGTAAATACTAGCTTCGTAGAGTCCAGGGTGAAATTTTTAAATCTTTCAAGAGGCACGAAAAAGGAGATGGGGTGCTAGGGGGCGAGTGTTCGAATCACTCCGTTCCGACCATATTTTTCAATGACTTAGCAAAACTTTAGCCCGTTGGGCTTTTTCATTGGTGGGGAGTTTTTCGGGACTTCATCCAGCTTTCCTCTTCAAGATCGTCAGCACCGGCCCCCGCGAATCAGTTGCTGATACCATATTTGCAGCTTCAATCAGATGCCCGAGCGCAGCGCCCGAGTAGTGACTGGTGATGCTGCCGTTCTTGTGCCCTAGCAAGGCCTTTCGGTCTACCTGTGTGACACCTGCCGCCCGAAGGCGACGGCCAAACGTATGTTTCAAGTCATGCACCCTGATGGATGCGTTTCCAGGGTGAGCGGGGCGAAGGTTTTCCTCCTGCCAGAGTTTCGCCGCTCTCACCCGCGCTTTCTTCCAGGCTGAATCATTCATGCGGTGCATCGCGTTGCCATTGAAAGGAAACACCCAGTCCTTGCTCTGACCGCGCTGTCTGTCGATGATCGATTTCGCCACGCTATTCAGCACGACCAGTCGCTCATCACCACTTTTCACACCTGACCGCTCGTTTCGGCCGCCAAAGTCGGACGGTATCAGGAATACGCTGGTGCCCAGTTCCGGTACCGAGATTTCCCAATCCCATCTCAATTTGCAAACCTCCTGCTCGCGGCAACCCGTGTTCACCTTGAACAGGGCCATCGTCTGCAGGTGCGCCGGCAATTCTCCGAAAAGGATCGATTGCTCTTCCCATGTCATGGGGTAGGGCTCACGAACCTTTTTCTTTAGATCCAGCTTGGCCAGCATTGGCACCGAATCAAGCCAGGGCCTGCGCTCTTCATCCCGCCACTTCCTTGCACAAAGCGAAAGAACCCGTATTACCCGCTCGATCGAGATGTTGATCGTGCACTGCGAGACGCAACTGAAGATCGTAGAGCTGCAGTCACGGAGGCCTCGCTCAGCTCACTGATTCTTTCCTGTGCCGCATCAACGACTTTTCGCGACGATCTAGTTGCCTGCCCTTGCATTTGCTTTGCTTAGTAAGAGTTGCATAAGGTCTGCGTCCCTATCTTGTTGCAGTAGGTATTAACAGGCCTATTGTTTTGTATCTGAGTCTGAATAGCGCGTGTATTAGCCTCAACTTGGGCGTTGTTCGCTTGTACCACTTGTTTATATTCCTCCGACGCCATAGCGTATTGATTACAGACCTCTGCTGGTGGCGTTGTTAGGCCTGGATGATATATTGCCTGATATCTACTCTCCAAAAAGGCGGGGTCAAAGCTATATGATCCAGCCCTGCTATTGAGCATTCGCTTTGCCCATAAAGCTGTATCAGGTGACATCTGACCTGAGATGCCACAAATCTGGACAACCGCATATCCCCTAGCAAAATCGTCATACACGGAATTTGGCATGATTGGTTTAGGCGTAGTAGCACAACCGGATAGCAAAGCTGCAATGCTGATACTCAGCATCAATCCTTTATTCATTCCTAACGTGATCACGAAAAAATCCTTAATGGCCAAAAGCCATAGAGGATGACCTGAATTTTTTAACTGTCACCCCTTGGGTGGACAATATGATGGTGACGCATCATATGTCAGCGTGCCGTCGAGGATCGCCGCTTTGATCGCCTCGAATTCCCAGCACCAGTACTGACTGTCGACGTAGATGCGCAGGCCGTCGCGATAGTCGTATTTCTTGCGCTGGATAAAGGCTTCGGCAGCGGCATGGGTGAAGTGCGCGTTGACATAATCCCAGTGGTCGACCCAACCGGTGACAGTGTGCTCGGGCAGCCCGTCCAACACGTCCCATTGCTGCCATTCACGAGCTTTCATGAACTGCACGCCGCACTCGTCCTGCATCAACTGGTTTAGCTTGCGTTTCTGGTCGCGGTCACAGTTCTGCCAGTACTCGGTAGGGCTGTAGCAGACCGATTCGCCACTGTTGAAATACACCAGCTTTTTGTCGGTGTAGTCGGTATCCAGGCCGCAGATGATCTTGCGTTCTTCAACAATGAAGATTGCGCCGCTGGTGCAATGGTCGTCGACCCGCGGGCCTTTGCAGTCGTAGCGCAGGCGTTCTACGAAGTCGGTCCAGGTCGCTGCATTGAGGTCGGCGCCGCTCGCCAAGCTCGGAATCGGCTCGGCCGGTTTGTTTTCTGTGGGCATGGGGCGTCCTTGGCCGGGGCATGCCCGAGCGGTGAAGGTTGTTTGTGATCAGCTACAGTTGAATGTTTACGAACTGGGAGGGCTGGACATGAAGTGTTTAGTTTGTGGGGACGAAGCTAATATCCGTGCTACTGAGGATGGTGGTCGAGCAGTGGCTTGCCGGGAATGTGGTCGCTACGAAATCACCGGTGAGGTTTTGGCTCTTTCGGCGAAAAATCATTATCGAATCGATGTAGACAGGACGCAGATGTGGATTCAGGGGCAATACGTTGTCGGACGTGTAAGCCCCAAGATCGACCTTAAACCGTGCGATGGGCTGGTGTTAGGTAGGATCAAAGCTGTCGCAGAATCCGCATCCCGATCCAGCGAACGACGGTGACCGCCTTGCTGTTCCCGATTGCCTTGTAGTGTGGGTGACTTCGCCTGTGACGCACACGGCTACCTGGCCGCCGGCGTTGGCGTGACTGTTCGAGTGGTTCATTGCTCGTAGCGTTGGTGATATCGCTCCGGCATCGGCGCCATGATCCTTGCAGCTGAAGGATTCCGAGGTGCTTGCTGGCCTTGTACCGAGTCATGCCGGCCGCTTTGCATTCCACTATCCGATGTTCTTCAGCACTCGCTCATTTAGCCGAGGAAAATCCAGTGCGAGGGGGGCGACATTTTTGTCGATGAATTCGGCGTGGGGGGGACTTGGGTTTGAGGGCGTCGAACCTGCCGCAACAGGTCATCCGGTCTATCGCACAGCAGTCTTGCTGAAGTTCTATATCTACGGCTATCTCAATCGAACTCAGTCCAGCCGCCGGCTTAAGCATGAGGTCGGGCGCAAACATCGAGTTGATGTGGCTGACGGGGTGTTTGGCTCCCGCTCTCAAAACCATTGCCGACTTTCGTAAATCGTAAGGTCTGGCTTGAGGTGTGATGGGACAGCAGGCTCGAACTTTCATCACTTCACGCCATGCACTCACCATAGATGACCTCATGTCATCCATCCCTTGAAAATCCATCCTTTGTCAGGTCCAGGTGTAGCGCTCTCTAATGCCGAAAAGCTGAGTGACCCAGATCACTCATTTCAACAATAAAAGCTCTTCAGGAGATTGTATGCACAGTGGTCCCACTCTTTTGCTGGTGTTGTTTTGCGCCATCATTCTGATCGTTTTTCTAATCGTCAAAGTGCGTGTCCATGCATTCCTGGCCTTGACCGCAGCGAGCTTTGTGGTGGGTATCGGTTCAGGCATGCCACTGGCGCAAATGGCCTCTTCCTATGAAAAAGGTGTCGGTGGAACACTCGGGTTCCTGGCAACGATCATTGGCCTTGGCGGCATACTCGGCAAGATGCTGGAAGAGTCCGGTGGCGCGGAGCGCATTGCCCAGACGCTATTGAGCGCCTTGGGTAAAGAGCGCGCCTCATGGGCCATGATGCTTGTTGGGTTTATCGCGGGCATACCTGTGTTCTTCGAGGTTGGATTCGTTCTGCTGATTCCCCTGATCTATGTGGTCGCCAAAGAGACCCGGATCAACCTTCTATACCTGGGCGTGCCCTTGGCGGTGTCGCTAATGGCGGTTCATTGCATGTTGCCCCCGCATCCTGCCGCCATGGCCATCACCGGGCTGCTGGGAGCCGATGTCGGCAAGGTGATTGTGTATGGCCTCATTATCGCGCTGCCTACCGCCATCATTGCCGGGCCGCTGTGGATCAAGCTGGTCTGCAAGAGTGAAGCGCCCGACTCTCAAGAAGCTTTTCTGGACGAACATTGCGTTGACAGCGCGACCCGGGACTTGCCAGGCCTTGGCTTGACGCTGATGACCATCCTGTTGCCACTTCTGCTGATGGTCGGCAAAAGTCTTGCAGCCGGACTGCCCCATGACTCCGTGCTCTTCAGCATCGTTTCGTTTCTGGGGACGCCGCTGATAGCACTGTTCATTGCTGTGGTGTTCGCTTACTGGGCGTTGGGTTTGCGCCGCGGTTTATCAATGCCTGACTTGCTCGCGCACACTCAGAAGAGCTTTCCTCCGCTGGCCAGCATTCTGCTGATTATCGGTGCCGGTGGGGCATTCAACGGCATCCTGGTCGACAGCGGTGTGGGTAACGCGCTGTCCGG
Organism: Pseudomonas fluorescens; assembly: GCF_000967965.1. Lineage (GTDB taxonomy): Bacteria > Pseudomonadota > Gammaproteobacteria > Pseudomonadales > Pseudomonadaceae > Aquipseudomonas > Aquipseudomonas grandcourensis. The sequence goes on along the minus strand of NZ_LACC01000006.1, from coordinate 53,721 downwards.
TTCGTTGACGCAATTGAACATGAATCCCATCGTCCTGGCGTGGTTGGTGGCCGGGTTGATGCATTTCGCGGTCGGTTCAGCGACGGTGGCAATGATCAGCGCCGCCGGCATGGTGATGCCGATGCTGAGTGCTCATCCAACCGTAAGTAAAGAAATTATCTGTATTGCCATCGGTGCCGGCGCCATTGGCTGGACCCATGTGACGGACTCTGCCTTCTGGGTGGTCAAGGAGTACCTGGGTGTCTCGCTCGCCGAGGCGTTGAAGAAGTTCACCTCGGCCACCGTGTTGGCTTCATTGATTGCGCTGGGGCTGACCCTGCTGCTGTCGCAATTTGTTTGATCTCACCCGTATTTTCATCCTGATTATTTAAAGGGACCACGTCATGATTTTGGGAAGACCCCTTGAAAGCTGGTACTCCAGTTATCCTTTGATTCGCGATCTGGTCACGCTGCAAGAAACCACTTGGTTCAACCCTGCCGTGGCGCCGGTCGCGGAATCGATTGGCGATGTGGGGTTGACGGCCGCAGACGTCGCCGATGCCAGCGCGCGACTGACGCGTTTTGCTTCTTACCTGCGGCGTGCATTTCCGGAAACGGAAAGCAGTGGCGGCATTATCGAATCGGACATTCTGCCCGTGCCACACCTGCAGCAATTGCTCGGCGAGCGATACGGTCAGGCGTTGGAAGGGGCGCTGTGGCTCAAACGGGACAGCCATCTGCCGATTTCGGGTTCCATCAAGGCGCGCGGTGGAATCTATGAAGTACTCAAGCATGCCGAAGACCTGGCGTTGGCCGCGAATCTGTTGACGCTTGACGACGACTACGCAGTGCTGGACAGCGATAAGGCTCGTGCCTTTTTCGGCCAATACAAAATAGCGGTCGGCTCGACCGGCAACCTTGGAATGTCCATCGGTATCATGGGGGCGGCATTGGGTTTCCAGGTGACCGTGCATATGTCGGCGGATGCGCGGCAATGGAAGAAAGACAAGTTACGCTCACACGGCGTTACCGTTATTGAGTATTCCTCCGATTACAGCGTGGCCGTTGCGCAAGGCCGCCAACAAGCGGAGTCCGATCCAGCCTGCCATTTTGTGGACGATGAAAACTCGGTCAACTTGTTCCTCGGCTACTCGGTGGCTGCCGAGCGCCTGAAAAAGCAATTGGCAGTGGCTGACATCACTGTGGATGCGCAACATCCATTGTTTGTTTATCTGCCCTGTGGGGTGGGTGGCGCGCCTGGCGGCGTGGCCTTCGGCCTGAAGCTAGCCTTCGGCGATGCTGTCCATTGCATCTTCGCCGAGCCCACACACTCGCCGTGCATGATGCTGGGCGTCTACACCGGCCTGCACGACGAAGTGAGCGTGCAAGACTTCGGCATTGACAACGTGACGGCTGCTGACGGCCTCGCCGTCGGACGCGCTTCAGGTTTTGTCGGCAAGGCCATGCAGCGCTTGCTTGATGGTTTCTACACGGTCAGCGACGAGGAAATGTACAGTTTGCTGGCACTGATGGAACGCAGCGAAGGTGTGCGCCTCGAGCCATCCGCGCTCGCCGGCGTGCCCGGCATTGCCAGAGTCCTGGCCGACCAGCAGGGCTACTTGGCGCGCGCGCGCCTGGACAGCCAGGCCATGATGCAAGCCACCCATCTGGTGTGGGCAACGGGCGGCAATATGGTGCCTTGCGACGAGATGGAAGCTTATTTGGCCAAGGGCCGTGAATTGCTCGCCAAAGGTTAATCGGGCCTGGATGGACCCGAATTGCCTGGACTCGACAGAGTTCTCGCTGATTTAAGCGTAAACCGAATGTGGCAAGATGAACGTCTTGCCACATTCTTTACGTTTACCCGCTGGAAATGCGTACAACGCAAGGCGGCTTTTGGGTTTGAGGGAAAACTGTCGTGCTCAACCTTCCTCCGCGTATCAGTTCCAGGCTCAACAGCAGCCAGTTCGCGAACCTTCACACCTTTTTGGTTGCCGCTCGTCATCTGAGCTTCGCCCGTGCAGCAGAGGAGCTGTGTTTGACCGCAAGCGCCGTGAGCCACCGTATAAGTCGGCTGGAAACCGCCTTATCCATGAAGCTGTTCCAGCGCCTGACCCGGCAGGTCAGCCTGACGGACGAGGGCGAACGTATCTTCGATATACTCCAGAATGCGATGGGAGAATTGTCCGAGGCACTCGAGCAATCGTCACAGGTGGAAATTGCCGGCTCGATCGCGCTCTATGTCAGGCCTTCCATTGCCCAATGCTGGCTGGTTCCAAGGCTGGCGGACTTTATCGAGCGATATCCCTTGGTGTCTTTGGACCTGCGGGTAGGCAATGACAATGTCGACTTTCGAACCCGTAAAATCGACTTGGCCCTGTACTATGCCAATGGCGAGTTTCCCGGGCTGACGAGCCATCGGTTGATGCGCGAGCGACTGGCCCCGGTGTGCAGTCCCGAGTATGCGCGACGCCATCGCCTGGAGGAGAATCCGGATAACTTAAGGAACTGCACAACCTTGCATGACTCCCTGGCCTGGGATCATGCGGCCTATGATGCCGAGTGGACGCTTTGGGCAGAGCAACACAACCTGCTCACGGCACTTCCCAAACGTAGCTTGACCTTCGATCGTTCTGATTTATGTGTGACCGCAGCCATGAACCACGCCGGCATTGCAATTGGCCGCCAACAGCTTGTGCAGAAGCGGGTTGATCGCGGCGAGCTCGTTCTGCCGCTCGCTGAATTCAGCCGCTCAGGCCACTACGATTACTATCTGGTTCACCCGTCGCTCGGCACTATCCCCAAGCGATTGCTGGTTTTCATGAACTGGCTAAGAGAATGCGCGCGTCAATCATCACCCCTGGATGAGAACGACGACCTGTTCTGATGCGGCATGCGTACATGTGGGTGGTCGGGCCAGCCTCCAGTCGGTGAAGCCGCCGCTATCGAGCGTCACGCCTGAGTCAAATATGCAGATAGGGACGTCACCGGGGGAGGAAGGTGCCCAACGACGCCGTTTGTCATGAAATGTGCCGACGGTGTCGTCTGATGAGACGCGCTCAAAAGGCCTGCAGCTTACATTCCACTCAACGTCATCGCCGTAGTGCACCCAGAACGCTGATTGGAGAAAAAAAGCATGGCCCAAGTCGTACGATTTTACGAAACCGGTGGTCCCGAGGTTCTTCGCTTTGAAGAGGTAGAGGTCGGCGACCCAGGTCCTGGTGAGGTTCGACTTCGCCACGTAGCGGTCGGCCTCAACTATGCCGACACCTATTTTCGCAATGGCACTTACCCGATCCCGATGCCCAATGGCATCGGCGTTGAAGCCGCCGGTGTGGTGGAGGCAGTGGGCGAGGGCGTGAGCAATGTGGTGGTCGGCGATCGGGTCACCTATACCGGCTTTACCAACACCCTCGGCGCCTACAGCACCGAGCGCCTGATCCCGGCCGCGCCGTTGATAAAGCTGCCGGAAGATATTTCGTTTGAGACCGCAGCGGCCATGACCATGCGGGGGCTTACCTCGGCGTACCTGATGCGTCGCATCTATGACTTCAAGGCCGGCGACAGCATCCTGCTGCACGCTGCCGCCGGTGGTGTCGGCCTGATTGTCTCGCAATGGGCCAAGCTACAGGGCCTGAACGTAATCGGCACCGTGTCCAGCGAGGCCAAGGCTGAACTCGCCCGTGCTCATGGTTGCGATCATGTGATCAATTACAGCCACGAAGATGTGGCCAAGCGCGTGCGTGAATTGACCAGCGGTGTCGGCGTCAATGTGGTGTTCGATAGTGTTGGCAAAAGCACGTTCGAAGGCTCGCTGGACTCTCTCAAACGTCGTGGCCTGATGGTCTGCGTCGGCACGGCATCCGGTCCGATTCCGCCGTTTAGTCCAGCGCAACTGGCGATGAAAGGCTCGCTGTTCATGACGCGTCCGGCACTGGCAGATTACATCGCCGACCCGGCAGAAAAGGCTGACCTGGCCGGTGAGCTGTTCGGCCTGGTCGGGAGCGGCAAGATCAAGATCGGGATCAACCAGCATTACTGCTTGCAGGACGCCGTGCAGGCTCACCGTGATCTGGAGTCGCGCAAGACCACTGGCTCATCGATTTTCGTCATCTGAGGAGGTCTGCCGCCATGCAAGTCGAACAACTAACCTGCAGCATTGGCGCAGAGCTGACGGGCGTCAACCTTGCCGATGCCGTCCATGACGACGGTCTGTTCGCCGAGATCCGCGTCCAGTTGCTCAAGCATCGCGTACTGTTTTTGCGCGACCAGGACATCAGTCGCGCCGAGCATGTGGCCTTTGCCCAACGCTTCGGCGAACTGGAGGATCACCCGGTCATCGGCAGCCACCCGGATTATCCTGGCCTGGTGCAGGTTTACAAGAATCCGGACAGCCCGATCGACCGTTACGAGAACTCCTGGCACACCGACGCCACCTGGCGCGAGGCGCCGCCGCTGGGCAGCGTGCTGCGTTGCCTGGAGTGCCCGCCAGTTGGTGGTGACACCATGTGGGCCAACATGGTGGAGGCTTACAAGCATCTGCCAGACGAGATAAAAGCGAAGATCGAAGGCCTTCGTGCCCGTCATAGTATCGAGGCGACCTTCGGTGCGGTGATGCCGATCGAACGGCGCCTGGCGCTCAAGGCCCAGTACCCGGACGCTGAGCACCCCGTGGTGCGCACTCATCCAGAGACTGGCGAGAAGGTGCTGTTCGTCAATTCCTTCACGACTCACTTCACCAACTTCCACACGGCCGAACGTGTGCGTGTCGGCCAGGATTTCACCCAGGGCTCGTCCGAGCTACTGCGTCACCTGACCAGCCAGGCCCACATTCCGGAGTATCAGGTGCGCTGGCGCTGGAAGCCTAACAGCATCGCCATCTGGGACAACCGCAGCACACAGCACTACGCCGTGATGGATTACCCACCCTGCCATCGCAAGATGGAGCGTGCCGGGATCATTGGCGAAAAGACCTACTGAGCAACCTCACCGACACCCGTGCCAGCGCCCGCTCTGTACAGCCCGTCGGGCGGGCAACAATAAAAACAGGAGATAAGCATGCAGTTTTTCGACGATTCCCTGCACCCGGAAAACATGGAAAAAGTGGTGATTACTGTCGCCCCTTACGCCCCACAGTGGATGCCGGGAGACTTCCCTGAAGACATTCCGATGACCATGGACGAGCACGTGCAGGCGGCTGTTGACTGCTATGAAGCAGGCGCCACTGTGCTGCACTTGCATGTGCGCGAACTGGACGGTAAAGGCTCCAAGCGCCTGTCCAAGTTCAACGAGTTGATCGCCGGTGTGCGTGAAGCCGTACCGGACATGATCATCCAGGTCGGCGGCTCGATTTCCTTTGCCCCTGAAGGCGAAGGCGCGGAAGCCCTTTGGCTCTCAGATGATACCCGGCACATGCTGGCGGAACTGACGCCGAAGCCGGATCAGGTCACCATCGCCATCAACACCATTCAGATGAATATCGCGGAGCTGCTGTTCCCGCAAGGCATTGAAGGCACCTCCCTGCTTGATCCGGTGACCAATGCCGCGTATAGCGAAATGACCGTACCGGCAGGCCCTGCCTGGGTCGCCGAACACCTCAAGCGCCTGCAAGCCAGCAATATCCAGCCGCACTTCCAGCTGACCGGCATTCATGCCTACGAAACCCTCGAGCGCCTGGTGCGCAAGGGCGTCTACAAGGGCCCTTTGAACCTGACCTGGATCGGCATTGGCGGTGGTTTCGACGGCCCGAACCCGATGAACCTGATGAACTTCATCAATCGCGTACCGGATCGTTGTACCTTGACTGCCGAGTCGCTGCTCAAGAACGTCCTGCCACTTAACACCATTGCCCTGGCCATGGGCTTGCACCCACGACTCGGTAATGAAGACACCATTATCGATCAACACGGCAAGCGCTTCTCTTCCGTAGAGCAGGTCAAGCAGACGGTGCGTATCGCTCACGAGCTGGGGCGTGAAATCGCCACCGGTAAAGAGGCGCGCGACATCTACCGTATCGGAGTGCAGTACAAGACTGTTGAAGAAACCCTGTTGGCCAACGGCATGGCACCGAACCGCAAGCCGAGTCAGAAGGGCGTACCACAGCGCGGGTAATCCAGATGGCGGGGCAGGAAGCCAATGGCGTTCTGCCCCTGCCCACCTGAACGCGTGAGCAAGACCAAAAACAATAACAAAACGGGTGCTAGACACCGAGGAGGCAGCATGGCGTTTCATCACAGTACTGTGGCCGATGAAATGGATACTTCGATTGGCATTCCGCGACGGTACGCCTGGATTGTGTTTGTGCTGACCTTTGGCTTGTTGATTTCCGATTACATGTCACGGCAGGTACTCAATGCCGTGTTCCCGATTCTCAAGAACGAGTGGACGCTGAGCGACGGCCAACTCGGTCTGCTGAGCGGCATTGTCGCGCTGATGGTGGGCCTACTGACCATTCCCCTGTCGCTGCTGGCCGACCGCTTTGGCCGGGTCAAGAGCCTGGCGCTGATGGCCATGCTGTGGAGCCTGGCCACCCTGGGCTGCGCCCTGGCACAGAACTACCCGGAAATGTTGTTTGCGCGCTTCATGGTGGGCGTCGGCGAGGCGGCCTACGGTAGCGTCGGCATCGCCGTGGTGGTGTCGGTGTTTCCCAAAAGCATGCGTGCGACCCTCGCCAGTGCCTTCATGGCGGGCGCCATGTTCGGCTCGGTGTTGGGTATCTCCATCGGTGGGGCGATTGCGGTCAAGCTGGGCTGGCGTTGGTCGTTCGCCAGCATGGCGCTGTTTGGCCTGCTGCTGGCGGCGCTTTACCCGATCATCGTCAAGGAGGCGCGTATTGCCCCGCAGCGCCTAGCCACGGTCGGGAGCAATGCCAAAACGGCGGTCAAGCGTCCGCTGCGCACCTTGTACGGCACGCGTTCGGTGATCGCCGCTTATGTCGCCAGCGGCCTGCAGACGTTCGTTGCCGGTAGCATGATTGTGTGGATGCCGAGCTTTTTCAACCGCTATTACGGGATGGGCGAGGGCAAGGCCGGGGTTGTGGCAGGCGTCATGGTGCTGTGCTGCGGCGCCGGCGCGATTCTCTGCGGCATGCTCAGTGATCGCCTGTGCCGTCAATCTCCATTGCGCAAGATCGAGATGTCCATGGTGTTCTGCCTGGGCAGTTGCCTGCTGATGTCGCTGGCGTTGGTTCAGTCGACCGGTCCTGTGCAGTTGGGGCTGATCGGCCTGGCCATGCTATTGGTGACTGGCGTCAACGGCCCGACCATTGCCACGATCGCGAACCTGACCCACTACAAAGTGCATGGCACTGCTTTTGCCACCCTGACCCTGGTCAATAATTTGCTCGGCCTGGCCCCGGGGCCTTTCGTCACCGGCAGAGTGTCCGATCTTATCGGCCTGCACGGGGCCTTCCAGCTGGTGCCGCTGATGAGCATCGCGGCAGCGGCGGTGTTCTTCTATATCCGCTGTCACTATCTCGATGACATGTCCCGTGTGCAGGGTGAGGCGGTCGATCAAGCGCCCGCTAAAGCGGTGATGGAGGTGTCACCGTGACGAGGGTATTGCGTGTTGATGCGTTCTTCGACTTCATTTGCCCCTGGTGCCTGATTGGCAAGCGTCAGCTCAATCGCGCACTCACGAAGTTGCGCGCCAGCCACCCGGAGATCGAGTTGGAGCTGGTCTGGCATGGCGTGCAGTTGCTGCCGCACCTGCCGGCGCAGGGTGTGCCTTTTGTCGAGTTCTACCAAAAGCGTCTGGGCAGCGCCGAGGCCGTGCGAGCGCGCCAGGCGCAAGTCCGGCAGGCCGCAGCCGCCGTAGGCTTGAGCATCGACTTCAGTAGCATCAAGACGATGCCCAATACTGCCGATGCTCATCGGCTGTTTGAGTGCGCCACTGAACTGGGGAGTGTGGCGCAGCGCGACGCCTTGCTGGAGCAGCTGTTCGCCGCCTATTTTCATCGTGGCAAGGATCTCGCAGACAGTGCCACCCTGTTGGCGATCGCCGAGTCCTGTGGCTATCCGCGCGCGGCCCTGGCCGACTGTCTGCTGGGTGCTCACTGCCCCTTCGATGATGACGGGATGGGCGCCCGGGGGGTGCCTTATTTCATCTTCAACCGGCGCCAGGTGGTGTCCGGTGCGCAGCCGGCCGAGGTGCTGTTGCAGGCCATGCACCAAGCCCTTGCGCAGGACGTGACCGGGAGTCAATCGGCATGAGCCGGCGCATTGCGGTGCCGCCCGAGAAGGTCCCGGCACTTGGCATGCGCACGCTGTTCGAGCCGGCGGGCAGCAGCCTGGCATTGTTCAATGTCGCCGGCCAGCTCTACGCCATCGACGACAGCTGTCCGCATCAGGGGGCTTCACTGTGTGGTGGCCGACTTGAGGGCCGGGTGATCCAGTGCTGTGCCCATGGCCTGCGCTTCGACCTGGCGAGCGGCTACCTGCTCAATTCAAACAGCGTGAAGGTCGGCAACTACCCGGTCGAGGTGGTCGACGGCCAGGTGTTCATTGTCATCACTTCCAGGGAGACCGCGTTATGAGTGCCATTGCTCTGGCCTATGTCCATGGCCGCGTACAAGAACGGGTTCCCGGTTTTATCGTCAGCCTGATTGTTGCTGCAGCGGCGAGTTTTCTATCCGAGCACTATGGTGCGCCGGTCATGCTGTTCGCGCTGCTGCTCGGTATGGCACTGAATTTTCTCGCCAGCGATGGCAAGTGCAAGGCCGGTATCGAGTTCACCTCACGAACCGTGCTACGCATCGGCGTAGCGTTGCTGGGTATGCGTATCACCCTCGAACAGATCGCCGCGCTGGGCTGGAAACCGGCGGCCCTGGTGGTGATCTCGGTCGTGGTGACCATCCTCGTCTCGATGGCGGCGGCCAAGGCCATGGGGTTCCAGCGTCTGTTCGGCATGCTCACCGGTGGCGCTACGGCCATTTGCGGTGCCTCCGCGGCGCTCGCGCTGGCGGCGTCTTTTCCCAGCCATCCGCAGAAAGAGCGCGCCACGCTGTTCACTGTGATTGGCGTGTCGGCACTGTCGACCCTGGCCATGATCGTCTACCCGATGATCGCCAACTGGCTCGAGCTGAATCCCCAGTTGGCCGGGGTGTTCCTCGGCGCCACCATTCACGATGTTGCCCAGGTGGTGGGTGCCGGCTACAGCATGTCTACCGAGACTGGCGATACCGCCACTGTGGTCAAGTTGATGCGAGTGGCCATGCTCTTGCCGGTGATCGTTTGCGCGGCGATGATTTCCCGCACGCAGGGCGTCGACCCGACGGGTAAACGACCGCCGTTGTTACCCTGGTTCGCGGTGGGCTTTCTGATTCTCGCGTGCGTCAACAGTACTGGCTGGGTCGTCCCGGCAGTGCAGGGGTTCACCAACGAACTATCGCGCTGGTGCCTGGTCATCGCCATCAGCGCCCTGGGCATGAAGACCCAGCTCAAGGAGCTTGCCGCGGTGGGTATCAAGCCCATTCTGCTGATGGTGGGGGAGACAGTCTTCCTGATTGTTCTGGTGCTGTTACTGATGCGCTGGGGTTTGTAAACAGACGCGCTATCGAGGACTGCGCGACTCACTGGACAGCGCGAGCGTGAGTCAAGTGTCGTACCCCGGATGTGCTCCTTTTGCGGTCGTCTGTTTCAGCAGATGACCGTTTTTTTGCTGCGGGGCGTATCAACTGTCTTTGCGCGGCACGATATTGTGTTCGCTGCGCCAGGCGGCTGGCGGCATGTTGAACTGGGAAACGAACCAGCGAGTGAATGAGTTGGGCATGGAGTAGCCAAGCATGTCGGCGATCCGCCCCAGCGAGTACCCGGGGTTCTCCAGGTAGCGAATCACCAGGTCGCGGCGCACGCTATTGATCAACTCGCTGAAACTGGCCCCTTCTTCGTCCAGGCGGCGCTGCAGGGTGCGCACGTTCATGCCCTGGCTTTGAGCAATCTGCGCAATGGTCGCGCGACCCATGGGGAGCAACAGGTAAATGGATTTGCGCACCTCAAACGCCACGGAATGGTCGTTTTTGCCCAGCAGCGAATCCATGTAGCGCTGCGCATGTCGGGCCATGGCCGCATTGGCCAGAGGATTGGCGGTGTCGAGGTTGGTGGCGGGACAAACGATGCCGTTGAACTCGCAGCCGAACTCCACCTTGCAACCGAAGATCCGTCGATGCACGGAGAGATCTGCCGGAGCGTCGTGGGAGAAACAGACATTGATCGGGTGCCAGTGCGCGCCGAGCATGGCGGCGCAAAAGCGGTGCATCACGGCGATGGCCAGTTCGATGGATTGGCGGTTGTTCGTGCCCATGTCGGTAACCAGTTCTTCGCGAATGATCACCGTACTGCCGCTTTCCTCTACGAAAATCGCCAGTGACTCATTGATCTGCTGACGGTAATGCACGATCACATTCAGCGCATCGCGAAGCGTGTTCTGGTGACTGAGCAGCAGGCTCACTTCACCAAAGTCCGCGAGTTGACGCAGCTCGGCCATACGCAGGCCGAGGGTTTCACAACCACTCAGGCGCGCCGACTTCTCCAGCAGGATGATGCTGGCGGTGGCCGGGATGCGTTGGCTCGGATCGCTCAGAAGTGCGGGACTCAAACCCACCTCGGCTAACAGCGTGATCGCGTTCAGCCGTAGATGGTGAGCCACATCCAGGTAGTTGGTCAGTACGGCGGTTCGTGCTTGTACGGGCATGGCGTGCATACATTCCACGTTGTGACAAATGAGATCTCGCTGTCGCAGTTACCTGCCAGTTATAGAGACTTGATCGTGAAATGAAAAGCGCCGGGTGCGGTAAATCCAACCGGGCCGACTCACGGACGCTGTCATCAAAAGGGAAGTGGCTGACGCTAAATGTAACCCGCTCCGACAAGGCGAATCCTACTGTGCTGCTGGCAGGGTTCGAAACATTCGCGGACCCGCTCGATGGATTGTTCAAGGGTGAATAGCGCGATGAATGACACCACGATTTTGATAGTTCCGGGCTTGCGCGATCACGTGCCAGCGCATTGGCAAACGCTGCTGGAAGCCAGGTTGGACAAGGTCCGCTCAGTACCACCTCTGGAAGACAACAAGCTCAGTCTGGCGGCACGAGTGGATGCGATCCAGCGCGAGCTGGAGCAGATTTCCGGTCCGGTGATCCTGGTGGCCCACAGTGCCGGTGTGCTGATGGTGGTGCACTGGGCCGCCTGTCATGACCGCCCGATCAAGGGCGCTTTGCTGGCCGCACCACCGGACCTCGAGGCCAAATGGCCAATCGGTTATCCGACCGCTGAGAGCCTGCGGGCCAATGGCTGGGACTCGCTGCCAAAAGGGCCGCTGCCGTTCCCGACGATTGTCGCGGCCAGTACCAACGATCACCTTGCTCGCCTGGAGTCGGTGACCCAAATGGCCCGTCAGTGGGGCAGCGAACTGGTCAACCTCGGCGCCGTAGGCCACCTCAATCCAGCCTCCGGCTACGGCGAGTGGCCGCAGGCAGAAGACTTTATCCGCACGCTGGATCGCTAGACGCAAACGCCTGAACAGAACCGCCTGAAGAAGCTCGCATCACTGCCGGACCTGATGTGAGCCGTTGTTAGAGCCAAAAAACAAAAACAACAAAAAACGGAGACAACGTAATGCACACCACGACAGGGCATAGCCCTTTGCGTCGCAGTCTGCTGGCTAACGCCCTGCTGCTCGCCTCCATGCCGGCTGCCCATGCCTTTGAACTGAGCAATGCCAGTGAAGATTGGACCGTGCGCTTCGATAACACCCTCAAGGCCAGTTACGGTCAACGGGTGCAAGGTCAGAATTCGAAGATTGCCAACGCCGCCAACTATAACGACGGCGACAAAAACTTCAGTGTCGGCAGTGCTGTGACCCAGCGGGTCGATCTGCTGACCGAGCTCGATGTGGTTTACCAGCGCAAGATGGGTTTTCGTGTCAGCGCCGCGAGCTGGTATGACCATGCCTATGACGATGTCGGTTCCAACTCCAACCCTTTTCCAGGGCAGGCCGGCAATGCGGGTAACCTGGTAGCGGCTCGTCAGTCCGGCTCTATTCAGCCTGGCGACTCGCTGAACGGCCACGTTGCACGCAAGCATGGGCTGAGCAACTACAGCGACCGTTATTACAACGGTCCCTCCGGTGAGATCCTTGATGCCTTTGTGTTCTACAGCACCGAAGTCGGCGAGGAGTCGATGTTCAGCAGCAAGCTCGGCAGGCACAACATGTTCTGGGGCGAGACCCTGTTCAATGCGGCCAACGGTATCAACTATGGTCAGTCGGCCCTGGACCTGGCCAAGTTGTACAACGTGCCGGGCACCGAAACCAAGGAACTGTTCCTCCCGCGCAACCAGCTTTCCATGTCTTTCACGGTCAATCCGGAGCTGACCTTGGGCGCGCAGTACTTCCTGGAGTTCCGCAACACCCGTCTGCCTGAGGGTGGGACCTACATGGGCGGCTATGACATGTTCGGCGAAGGCGGGGAGGTGTTCTGGCTGCCAGTGCCGACGGCGCTGGGCGGGGCCGGTGCTTTTTTTGGTACGCCGCGCGGGCATGACGTCAAGCCAAACAACTCCGGCGACTTCGGGCTGATGGCCAAGTGGAGTCCGGAGTGGCTGGACGGCACCTTGGGCTTCTACTACCGCAACACCTCGGACCCGATGCCAGTGGTGCTGGTCAATGCGCCCAACCTGCAACAGCCAGGTCTGCCGGGGCTCGCGGGTGCCGAATACCTGGCCGCTTATGCCGATGACATCGACATCTACGGCATCAGCCTGTCGAAAAATGTGGGTCCGGTCAGCGTCGGGCTTGATGTGAACTATCGCGAGAACATGCCGCTGCTGAGCAATTTCACTACCATCAACCCGACCTTGAGTGCACAGGCTGCGCAGGGTCTGGTCAACGGCGACAACCTTATCGGTGCCGTGCCGGGCAGAGGTGACACCGGAACGGCCCGTGGCAAGACTTTCCACGTGGTACTCAACGGTCTGGTGAGCTTTGGCAATACCCCGTTGTGGGACTCGTCTTCGTTGGCGGTAGAAGGTGCCATGACCCATCTGGTCAGCGTCGACAAGGGCCAGCAGTCCTTCAAGGGCAACTCCAGTTACCAGGGCGTCGACAAAGTCGACACCAATGCCTACTCCATCGCGACCAACTTCACCCCGACCTGGTTCCAGGTGTTCCCGGGTGTGGATATGTCCATGCCCGTTTCCTACAACGTCGGCCTCAAGGGCAACTCGGCTGTCCAGTTGGGTGGCAGCGAGAACGCCGGCAGCTACTCCGTAGGCATCGCCGCGGACGTCTATCAAAAGTACAAATTCGACCTGAAGTACGTGGATTCTTTTGGTCCTTTCAATACCTGTGAAACCGGGCTCGATAACAACACCCCCGGCAGTAGTGGGCAGTACCGCTGCATTCCCGGCCAGATCACTTCGCAGGCCGGCCTGGCGCCGCTGCTCAAGGATCGCGGGATGCTCACGGCCTCGTTCAAAACCACCTTCTGATTGACGCTCAGATCACAAAAACAAGTGGAGAGAATTCAGATGAAATTGCTAAATAGCGTGTTGGCAGCTTCCCTGGCGGCTGTCATTGCCGGTCAGGCCCAAGCGGCTGTATCGGCTCAGGAAGCAGCCAGGTTGGGCACCAGCCTGACCAATGTGGGCGCCGAGATGGCAGCTAATGCCGATGGTTCGATTCCAGCCTACAAAGGCGGTCTGACCACCCCGCCAGCCGGCTTCAAGGCGGGCGACGGCATGCGTCCGGACCCGTTTGCCGACGAGAAGCCGCTGTTGGTCATCGATGGCAAGAACGTTGAACAGTACAAGAGTCAGTTGACGGCCACCACGGCAGAGCTTGCCAGGCGCTATCCCACTTACCACATCAATGTGTATCCGACCCATCGCACTGTCGCCCTGCCTCAGGCGGTGCTGGACAACAGCGTGAAAAATGCCACCGGTACCCAGTCCATCAATGGCGGTCTGTCCATCGATAACCTGCTGCCCGGCGTGCCGTTCCCGATCCCGACCTCGGGCAGTGAAGCCATGTGGAACCACCTGCTGCGCGTAGGGGGCAATCGAAATGTCAAATATGACTCCTGGAACGTTGACTCGGCGGGTGTACCGACACTGTCCACCACGGCGCTGTCGTTCTCGAACTATCCGATCTACGACGACATGTCGAAGCCGTTCAAGAGCACTGACGTGTTCTTTCAGATGAAGCTGTATTACACCGGTCCCGCGCGCCGCGCGGGAGAGGCAATCATGCTCAAGGACACGGCCAACCCATTGGAGCAGCCACGCCGCAGCTGGCAGTACCTGCCTGGCCAGCGTCGAGTGAAGCTGGCGCCGGACCTGGCCTATGACACGCCTAACCCTGGTACGGGCGGTGCCGGTACTTACGACGACGTGTTCGTGTTCAACGGTGCGTTGGACCGCTTCGACTGGAAGCTGGTGGGCAAGCAGGAAATGGTCGTGCCCTACAACACCTACAAGCTGACTTACGCTGTGGACGCCAAGCAACTGACGACCCCCAACCACATCGCGTCTGACTTTGTGCGCTGGGAGAAACACCGCGTCTGGGTAGTGGAAGGCACGCTCAAATCCGGCGCGCGGCACATCTACCAGAAGCGCCGCATGTACCTGGATGAAGACAGCTGGATCGCTTTGGCTTCTGACCAGTATGACTCCAGCGGCAAGCTCTACCGTGGCTCCTTCGCCTTCCTCAGCCAGAGTTACGACAAAAACATCCCCGATGTCTCGCCTTTCATGATCTACGACCTGGTGGGCGGCTCCTACAACATCAACGGCATCACGGGCGCGTACGGCGGCATCAAGTACATCGAGTCTCTCTCAAAGGCGCAGTGGGCTCCGGATGCGCTGGCAGCGTCCGGCATCCGCTAAGCGTCAGGCGACAGAAGTCCGGGGTGATCGGTAGAGATCCCCCGGTTACCGACTCCGGCGCCGGACTGCACCTCGTGTGCTGTGCGGTGCCGTTTTCCTGGAAGGTGCGGTATGGGTTCCTTGAAAAATTTCGTACTGGTACTGCTGTGTTCGATGCTGGCGCTATTGCAGGGTGTTGCTCAGGCGGCCGGTTATGTTGATGTGCTGGATCTGCCCGCCAAGCCGAGTCCTTTGGCCGTGCGTAGCCCCTTGATCGGCATCGCTCGCGCCGGTGAGCGCCTGGTCACCGTTGGCCAGCGTGGCCATATTCTTTATTCCGATGACGCTGGCAAGCACTGGCTGCAGGCTGGCGTCCCGGTCAGCAGCGATCTGACCGCGGTGTTTTTTCCTTCTGCCAAACAGGGCTGGGCGGTCGGTAACGACGGTGTCGTGCTGCATAGCAGCGATGCCGGCACCACCTGGCGCAAGCAGCTCGACGGTCGTCAGATCGGCGCCTTGCTGGTCAAGCATTATGAAGCGCTGGCCAGTGCCGAGCCGGCCAACGAGCAGTGGCCACTGCTGGTCGCCGAGGGTCAGCGCCTGGTCGAGCAGGGCGCGGACAAACCGCTGCTCGACGTCTGGTTCGCCAACGACAAGACCGGCTATGTGGTCGGGGTGTTCAACCTGATCCTGCGCACCGACGACGGTGGCCAGAGCTGGATGCCGTTTCAGGATCGCACCGACAACCCCCAGGGTTTCCACCTCAACGCCATCGCCTCCACCGGTGACAGTGTGTACATCGCCGGCGAGCAAGGCCTGTTGCTCAAATGGGATGACAACAGCCAACGCTTCGCCGCCGTTCCGACGCCCTATCAGGGCAGCTTCTTCGGCGTGCTCGGCAAGCCCGGGGAAGTGTTGGTCTACGGCTTGCGCGGCAATGTGCTGCGCAGCACCGACGGTGGCCAGAGCTGGACCGCGCTGGACACCGGCCTGCACGTCAGCATCACCGCCGGCCTGATCGATGCCCGTGGCCATTACCGCCTGTTCACCCAGGGCGGGCAGTTGCTGGTCAGCCAGGGCACTGGCGCGCAACTGCATCTGGTGCAGCAACCGGCGCCGACGCCGACGCCGATAGCCGGCGCCACCCAGTCCGCCGCTGGCGCCTTGGTGCTGGCCGGCAGCCGTGGTGCGCGGACGTTGTCCGTCGACCCAGCCCTCGAACCCTAAGAGCGAGAACCCAGACATGGGCAATATCAAACAAGACGCCATGCCGGTGATCCGCGAGCTGCGTGACTTCGATCGGTGCTCTGGCAACCGGTTGGAGCGGCTGGTGTTCAACTTCCGCCCGCTGTTCATGCTGCTGATGGCACTGGCCACCGTGGTGCTGGGCTACATGGCGCTGACCCGTCTGGAACTGCGGCCCAGCTTCGAGAAGATGATTCCGCAGAGCCAGCCGTACATCCAGAATTTCCTGGAGAACCGCCAGTCACTGCGCGGCCTGGGCAACTCGGTGCGGGTGGTGGTCGAAAACACCCAGGGCGATATTTTCGACCCCGGTTACCTGGACGTACTCAAGCAGGTCAACGACCAGTTGTTCCTCACCGAAGGCGTCGACCGCTCCTGGATGAAGTCGCTATGGAGTCCTGGGGTGCGCTGGACTGAAGTCACTCAGGAAGGCTTCCAGGGCGGCCCGGTGATGCCCGATGCCTACCAGGGCAAGCCCGAGCAAATCGAGCAGTTGCGCCAGAACATTTCCCGCGCCGGCATCGTCGGCAGCCTGGTGGCCAGCGACTACAAGTCGAGCATGCTGATCGTGCCATTGCTGGACAAGGCCTCGGCCACTGGCCAGAGCATCAACTACCACCAGTTCTCGCGGTTACTCGAAGAGCAGTTGCGCGACAAGATCGAGTTCTCTGGCGACAGCGCCGCGCGCAAGGCCGGGGCAGAGGGTACGGGCCAGTACAAGGTGCGGGTGATCGGCTTCGCCAAACTCATGGGTGACCTGATCGACGGCCTGATCCAGGTGATGATGTTCTTCGGTCTGGCGGTCGTCACTTCACTGGTGATTATCTATGCCTACACCCGTTGCGTGCGCAGCACCCTGCTGGTGGTTGGCTGTTCGCTGATCGCGGTGGTCTGGCAACTGGGCATCGTCGCCTGGCTGGGTTATGCCATCGATCCGTACTCGGTGCTGGTGCCGTTCCTGATCTTCGCCATCGGCGTGTCCCACGCCGCACAGAAGATGAACGGGATCATGCAGGACATCGCCCGTGGCACCCACAAACTGATCGCCGCGCGCTACACCTTTCGCCGCCTGTTCATTGCCGGTGTCACCGCGCTGCTGGCCGACGCCGTGGGTTTCGCCGTGCTGATGCTGATCGATATCCCGGTGATCCAGGACCTGGCAATCACCGCCAGCATTGGTGTCGCGGTACTGATTTTTACCTCCTTGCTGCTGATGCCGGTGGCGCTGTCTTACATCGGTGTCGGCGCCAAGGCCGCCGAGCGTGCGCTGAAAATCGACACTCGTGCAGAAAAGCATAAAGGCTTCGGCAAACTGTGGGACGCGCTCGATCGCTTCACCACGCGCAAGTGGGCCACGGGGGCGGTATTGGTGGCCACGCTGATGGGCATCGGCGGCTTCATGATCAGCCTGCAACTGAAAATCGGCGACCTCGACAGCGGAGCGCCGGAGTTGCGTGCCGATTCGCGCTATAACCGCGACAACGCCTACATCACCAGCCACTACGCACTGTCCAGCGATATGTTCGCGGTGATGATCAAGACCGCGCCGGAAGGCTGCCTGAACTACCAGACCCTGGTCCTCGCCGACCGTCTGGCCTGGGAGCTGCAACAGTATCCGGGCGTGCAGGCCACGTCTTCGCTGGTCAACGCGGTGCGCCAGATCACGGCCGGCACCTATGAAGGCAATCCAAAGCTCAACAGCATCCAGCGCAACCAGGACGTGCTGAACTATGCCGCGCAACAAGCCTCGGTCAACTCGCCTGAGTTGTTCAACAACGACTGCTCGCTGATGCCGGTGATTGCCTTTCTCACTGACCACAAGGCTGAGACGCTGAATGCCGTGGTGGAGATTGCCGACAAGTTCGCCAAGGAAAACAGCACCAAGGATCGTCAGTTCCTGCTCGCCGCCGGCAGTGCCGGCATCGAAGCCGCGACCAACATCGTGGTGCGCGAAGCCAATCGCACCATGCTGTTTTACGTGTATGCCGCGGTGACGCTGTTCTGTCTGATCACCTTTCGTAGCTGGCGCGCCACGCTGGTGGCCCTGTTACCGCTGGTGCTGACCTCGATCCTCTGCGAAGCCTTGATGGTGGTGATGGGCATCGGTGTGAAAGTCGCGACCCTGCCGGTGATCGCCCTCGGCGTCGGGATCGGTGTGGATTACGCGCTGTATTTGCTCAGCGTTCAGCTGTACCACCAGCGCCAGGGTCTGTCGCTGGCGGATGCCTACCGAAAAGCGGTGTCGTTCACCGGTCGGGTGGTCGGGCTGGTGGGCATCACCCTGGCTGCCGGGGTGGTGTGCTGGGTCTGGTCGCCGATCAAGTTCCAGGCCGACATGGGCATCCTGCTGACCTTCATGTTCCTGTGGAACATGCTGGGGGCGCTGATCCTGATTCCGGCCCTGTCGTACTTCCTGTTGCGCGGGCCCTCGCTGAACCGTCGTACGGCCTCGGATGAGCCAGTGGTGCATGAGTCGCTGCTGCCCGTCAGTGAGACCGGCCATCCGCAAAAAACAGGCATGCCTCATGCCCTCACATTGACCGAGCAAGCCCACCATGTCTGATTACAAAGCCCCTTTGCGCGACATGCGCTTCGTACTCAATGAAGTCTTCGAGGTGTCCAGGCTTTGGGCACAACTGCCCGGTCTGGCCGAGGCAGTCGACGAAGCAACGGCTACCGCCATCCTCGAAGAGGCCGGCAAGATCAGTGCTGGCAGCATCGCACCGCTGCGCCGCAGTGGCGACGAGCAAGGTTGCTCCTGGAGCAATGGCGCGGTGAAAGTCCCGGAGGGTTTTGCCGAGGCGTATCAAGCCTTCGCCGACGGCGGTTGGGTCGGTGTCGGTGGCAACTCGCAGTTCGGTGGCATGGGCATGCCCAAGGTGATCTGCGCCCAGGTCGAGGAAATGGTCACCTCGGCCAACCTGTCGTTCGGCCAGTACCCGATGCTGACCGCCGGTGCCTGCCTGTCGCTCGATGCGCATGCCTGCGAAGGCCTGAAAAAGAAGTACCTGCCCAATATGTATGCCGGGGTCTGGAGCGGCTCCATGTGCCTGACCGAGGCCCATGCCGGCACTGACCTGGGGCTGATTCGCACCCGGGCCGAGCCCCAGTCCGACGGTAGCTACAAGGTCAGTGGCAGCAAGATTTTCATCACCGGTGGCGAACACGATCTGACCGGGAACATCATCCACCTGGTGCTGGCCCGACTGCCGGACGCACCCGCAGGGCCCAAAGGCATTTCGCTGTTCCTGGTGCCCAAGGTGATGGTCAATGACGACGGTTCGCTGGGCGAGCGAAATTCGCTGTCCTGCGGGTCCATCGAACACAAGATGGGCATCAAGGCATCCGCCACCTGCGTGATGAACTTTGACGGGGCGACGGGCTGGATCGTCGACGCGCCGAACAAGGGCCTGGCGGCTATGTTCACGATGATGAACTACGAACGCCTGGGCGTGGGTATCCAGGGCCTGGCGCAGGGCGAACGCTCCTACCAGAGCGCCGTCGAGTATGCCCGTGATCGTCTGCAGAGCCGTGCGCCAACCGGTGCGCAGCACCAGGATCAGGCCGCCGACCCGATCATCGTGCATCCGGACGTGCGCCGCATGCTGTTGACCATGAAAGCCTTGAACGAGGGCGGGCGGGCGTTCTCCAGCTACGTGGCCCTGCAACTGGACACCGCCAAGTACAGCGAAGACCCGACGGCGCGCACCCGCGCCCAAGAGTTGGTGGCCTTGCTGACCCCGATCGCCAAGGCGTTTCTCACCGACATGGGCCTGGAAACCACCCTGCACGGGCAGATGATTTTCGGCGGCCATGGCTACATTCGTGAGTGGGGTCAGGAGCAGTTGGTGCGCGATGTGCGCATTACCCAGATTTACGAAGGCACCAATGGTATCCAGTCCCTGGACCTGGCCGGGCGCAAGATCGTCGGCAGCGGCGGGGCGCTTTACCGTTTGTTTGCCGCTGAAGTTCGCCACTTCACGGCCAACGCCAGCGTAGAGCTTGGCGAGTTCACCCAACCGTTGAACGCCGCCATGGACACCCTTGACGAACTGACGGCGTGGCTGCTCGACCGGGCCCAGGGCAACCCGAATGAAATCGGCGCGGCCTCGGTCGAGTACCTGCAGGTATTCGGTTACACCACCTATGCCTACATGTGGGCCCTGATGGCCAAAGCGGCTTTGGGCAAGCAAGGTGAAGACGATTTCTACGCCAGCAAACTGGGCACCGCACGCTTCTACTTCGCCCGCCTGCTGCCGCGTATCCACTCACTGAGCACTTCGGTCAAGGCCGGTAGCCACAGCCTCTACTCGCTGGATGCGGCGCAGTTCTGAATCAGGAAGGTACAACCATGCTGAAGACAAAAATAATTCCACCGGCACAAGGCGCATACACCTACCCGCTGTTGATCAAGAGCTTGTTGCTGTCAGGGGTGCGATACGAACCTGCCAATGAGATCGTCTACGCCGACAAGCTTCGATACAGCTACAGGACCCTCATCGAACGAATCCATCGGCTGGCCAATGCGCTGACGGCGGCCGGGGTCAGGGCCGGGGACACGGTGGCCATGCTCGACTGGGACAGCCATCGCTACCTGGAATGTTTCTTCGCCGTGCCAATGATCGGCGCGGTGCTGCACACGGTGAATATTCGCCTGTCACCGGAGCAGGTGCTCTACACCATGAACCACGCCGAGGATGACCTGGTGCTGGTGCATGATGATTTCCTGCCGATGATCGAGCAGATTCATCAGGGCCTGAGCACCGTCAAAGGCTATATCCGCTTGACTGACGATGCCGCAACCGACACCGGGCTTCCTGTGTTGGGTGAGTATGAAAGCCTGTTGTCCCAGGCAGCTAGCCACTATGACTTTGCCGATTTTGATGAAAACTCGGTGGCGACGCTGTTCTACACCACCGGCACCACTGGCGAGCCGAAAGGGGTGTACTTCAGTCATCGCCAACTGGTGCTGCATACCCTGAATGCCGTGGGCACCCTGGGCGTTTACCAAAGCCTGCCATTGCTGCGTTCGAATGATGTGTACATGCCGATCACGCCGATGTTCCACGTGCATGCCTGGGGCGTGCCCTATGTCGCGACCCTGATGGGCATCAAGCAGGTGTACCCCGGCCGTTACGAGCCCAATAGCCTGGTCCGGCTTTTTCGTGAAGAGAAGGTCACCTTTTCTCATTGCGTACCGACCGTCCTGCAAATGGTCCTCAACTGTGAGGAAGGCAAGGCGACCCGGTTCGACGGCTGGAAAATGCTCTTGGGCGGCAGTGCGTTGACGTTGGGCATCGCCAGTCAGGCAAGTGCCAAAGGCGTTCAGGTCCACAGTGGCTACGGCATGTCCGAGACCTGTCCGATGCTTTGCCTGAGCTTCCAGCGGGGCGAGGAACTTGAACAGTCCATGCCGGCGCAGTTACCCACTCGCATCAAGACGGGTATGCCAATACCCATGGTCGACCT
This sequence comes from Pseudomonas fluorescens, assembly GCF_000967965.1. Classification (GTDB taxonomy): domain Bacteria; phylum Pseudomonadota; class Gammaproteobacteria; order Pseudomonadales; family Pseudomonadaceae; genus Aquipseudomonas; species Aquipseudomonas grandcourensis. The sequence continues at coordinate 32,170 of NZ_LACC01000006.1, read as the reverse complement.
GAACATCATTGATGCCAACGGCCATGCGGTCGCCCATGACGGCGAAGCCCTGGGCGAAATCGTCGTCCGCGCGCCATGGCTGACCCAAGGCTATCTGAAGGCCCCGGAAAAGGGTGCAGAACTGTGGCACGGCGGCTGGCTGCACACCGGCGACCTGGCTTCCATCGATTCGCAAGGCAGGGTGGAAATCAAGGACCGCATCAAGGACGTGATCAAGACGGGTGGCGAGTGGATCAGTTCGCTGGACCTGGAGAACCTGATCAGCGAGCACGTGTCGGTCACCTCTGTTGCCGTGGTGGGCATTGCCGATGAGCAATGGGGCGAACGGCCCATGGCTCTGGTGGTGTGTGAGCCGGGGCAGTTCGTCGACAAACAGATGCTCGAAGCCCACCTGCAACAGTTCGTGGCCAGTGGCCGCATCAACAAATGGGCAATCCCCAAGCAGTTCAAGTTCGTCGCGGAAATTCCCAAGACCAGCGTCGGCAAGATCAACAAGAAGCTGATTCGGGAAAGCGAGTTGAGCTGAGGGAATCGAGCTATTCCACGGCACCCACTCCTTTTTCCGAACGAGAAAACATCCATGAATGACCTGATCCATTATCAAAACGAAGGTCCTCTGGCCCTGATCGGCCTCGCCCGTGCCCCCGTCAACGCCCTGGGCCAGGCTTTGCGCGAACAATTGCTGGAGGCCTGTGACCGCGCCGCCGCCGATGCCAGCGTGAAAGCGATTGTGCTCTACGGCGAGGGTTTGCCGTTTAGCGCGGGCGCGGATATTTCCGAGTTCGGCAGCCCGGCGTCGTTCGCCAGGCCAGACCTGCCAGGCCTGCTGATCCGTTTGACCGAGCTGGACAAACCACTGATCGCCGCCATCGGTGGTCTGGCGTTCGGCGGTGGACTGGAGCTAGCCCTGGCCTGCGGCTACCGCGTGGCTGAAGCCGGGGCTCGGCTTGGCCTGCCGGAAATCAAGCTTGGCTTGCTACCCGGTGCCGGTGGTACTCAGCGCTTGCCGCGTCTGATCGGTGCCGAGGCGGCGCTGGAGATGATTGCCTCCGGCCAGCCGATTAACGCTAATCGAGCACTGACGCTAGGACTGCTTGATCGCGTGGCACAAAGCGCTGACAGCTTGCTCGACACGGCCAAGGCGTTGGCCGCAGAACTGATTGCCGGGCAGGCGCCGGCTCGCCCGACCTGGCCACAAGCGAACCCGGGCGCAGCCCTGCCGGCGAATTATTTCGCCGACTATCGCGCCGCCAATCAGGCTCGCTGGAAAGGCCAGAGTGCGCCGCAGCGAGTGGTGACGGCGATCGAAGCAGCCTGCAACCTGCCGTTGGCCGAGGGCCTTGCCAGGGAGGGCGAGCTGTTCAAGGAGGCCGAGGCTTCCAGCGAGTCCGAGGCCCTGCGCCATGTATTTTTCGCCGAGCGTGAAGTCGGCAAATTGCCGGGTCTGGATGCCGGCACGCCGATCCGTCCTGTCACTCAGGTTGCGGTGATCGGCGCCGGCACCATGGGCGGCGGGATTGCCATGAACTTCGCCAATGCGGGCATGGCGGTGACGCTACTGGAGCTCAAGGCCGATGCCCTGGCACGTGGCCTTGAGCTGATTCGCAAAAATTACGAAACCAGTGTCCAGCGCGGCAAGCTCGCAGCCGGGCAGATGGACGAGCGTCTGGCGCTGATCCACGGCACCCTGGACTACGCCGATATCGCCGACGCGGACCTGGTGATCGAAGCCGTGTTCGAGAACTTGTCGATCAAGCAGCAGGTGTTTCGCACCCTGGACGAGGTGTGCAAGGTCGGGGCGATCCTCGCCAGCAATACCTCCACCCTGGATGTCGACGCCATTGCCGCCGTCACGCGCCGGCCGCAGGACGTCGTCGGCCTGCATTTCTTCAGTCCGGCCAACGTCATGCGCCTGCTCGAAGTGGTACGCGGCACGGCCACGGCCGCCGATGTCCTGGCCACCACGCTGAAAATCGCCAAGCGCATCGGCAAGATCCCGGTGGTGTCCGGGGTGTGCTTCGGCTTCATCGGCAACCGTATGCTCGAACCCTATTCCCGCGAAGCGCACCGTCTGCTGCTGGAAGGCGCCACGCCGGCGCAGATTGACAGTGTGCTCACCGGCCTTGGCATGGCGATGGGGGTCATGGCCATGCACGATCTGGCGGGCATCGATGTCAGTTTCCTGGTGCGCGAGTCGCGCCGTGACGTCATCGCCCACGATCCCGGCTACTGCAAGCTTGCCGATGCGCTTTACGCCCTGGGCCGTTTTGGCCAGAAGAGCAGTCGCGGCTATTACCGCTACGAAGGCCGTGAGCGCAAGGATGACCCTGAAGTGGTCGCCTTGGCCGAGCGCATCGCAGGCGAACTGGGCATCCAGCGCCGCGTCATCAGCGATCAGGAAATTCACGACCGTTGTCTGTTGATGCTGGTCAACGAAGGCATCCAGTTGCTCGACGAAGGCATCGCCCAGCGCAGCAGCGACATCGACCTGGTCTGGATCAACGGCTATGGCTTCCCGGCCTGGCGCGGCGGTCCGCTGCACTACGCCGAAGGGCTGGGGCTGGCACAAGTGCTGGAACGTATCGGCCATTACCGCCAGACACTCGGCGCATACGGAGCGATGTGGTTCCAGCCGGCAGCACTGCTTGAGCACCTGGTGGCCAGCGGCAAGACCCGCATCGAACGCATCTGACTTTTCGGCGGCCACTGCACATTGGCCGCCCCGACCCGTCACGCAAGGAATTGCAACATGAAAGAAGCCGTCATTCTCTCCACCGCCCGTACCCCCATCGCCAAGGCTTTCCGGGGCGCGTTCAACACCATCAAGTCACCGACCATGGCCAGCCACGCGATCCGTGCGGCGGTCGAACGTGCCGGTATCGAAGCCGGGGAGATCGAAGACCTGGTCATGGGCACCGCACTGACCAGCGGCACTGCCGGTTTGAACCTCGCACGCATGGCGGCACTGGCCTCGGGCCTGCCGTTGTCGGTCAGCGGGCAGACCCTGGATCGCCAATGCGCCTCGGGCCTGATGGCCATCGCCACGGCCGCCAAGCAGATTATCGTCGACGGCATGCCGGCGACGATCGGTGCTGGTCAGGAAAACATCAGCGCGGTGCAGAATCGCAACATGGAATGGGCCTACGCCGAGCGCGACCCGCAGGTGGAGCGCAACGCCATCCACGCCTACATGCCCATGCTGCAAACCGCCGAGCTGGTTGCTCAACGCTATGGCATCAGTCGTGAGGCGCAGGACGCCTACGCCCTGCAATCGCAGCAACGCACCGCAGCGGCGCAGCAGGCAGGGCTGTTCGACGGCGAAATCGTTCCGGTCAGCAGCATTCGGCAGGTAATCGACAAAGCCACAGGCGAGGCGCGCCTGGAGCAAGTCACCCTGCGTCAGGATGAAGGCAACCGTCCGCAGACCCGGCTGGAAGACCTGATCAACCTCAAGCCGGTGATCGAGGGCGGCTGCATCACTGCCGGTAACGCCAGTCAACTGTCGGACGGCGCCAGCGCCTGCGTGCTGATGGATGCGCGTCTGGCCGAGCAGCGCAACCTCAAGCCGCTGGGCCTGTACCGCGGCATCGCGGTAGCCGGCCTGGCTCCGGAAGAAATGGGCATCGGCCCGGTGCTGGCGGTTCCCAAGTTGCTCAAGCAACACGGCCTGAAGGTCGACGATATCGGCCTGTGGGAGCTCAACGAAGCGTTTGCCTGCCAGGTGCTTTATTGCCGCGACACCTTGGGCATCGACGACGCCCGATTGAACGTCAATGGCGGCTCCATTGCCATCGGCCACCCTTATGGAATGAGTGGTGCGCGGATGGTCGGGCATGCTTTGCTGGAAGGCCGTCGACGCGGTGTGAAGTACGTGGTGGTGACCATGTGCGTCGGCGGCGGGATGGGCGCGGCCGGACTCTTCGAGGTGTTCCAGTGAACGGGTCGAGCACTGTGTGTGCGGTTGCACAGAGGCGGGGCGGTGTTCGGTTCTAGCAAGAGGGCGCTGCGGTGATTAGCACCGCAGCGTAGGACTCGTTTAAAGCGCTACGTCACGCATGCTGGTCATGTCGATCACAAAGCGGTACTTCACGTCGTTGCGCTGCAGGCGGTCAAAGGCCGTATTGATGTCCTTGATATCAATCATTTCGCAGCTGGGCAATACCTGATGTTCGGCGCAGAAATCCAGCAGTTCCTGGATTGCCTGGATGCCACCGATGAGCGAGCCGGCGATGGTGCGGTTGTTGCGGATCAGCAAGCCGCCATGGATGGGTTCCAGTGGTTCGATGGCACCGACCAGCACCAGTACGCCTTCGCGACCCAGCAGCATCAGGTAGGGGTTGACGTTGTGCCGGCTGGGAATGGTGTCGATGATGAATTCGAAGGCATTGGCCGCCGCCGTCATGGCCGGCGAATCGTTGGACAACAGTACGTGTTTGGCACCCAGGGCGCGGGCATCGTCGGCCTTGCCCGGTGAGGTGGTAATCACGGTCACCTCGGCACCGAGCGCCACGGCCAGCTTCACCGCCATGTGCCCGAGCCCGCCGAGGCCGACCACCGCGACTTTCGAGTCCTTGCCCACACCGTAGCGGCGCATCGGGTTCCACACGGTAATGCCGGCGCATAGCAATGGTGCGGCGAAACGCGGATCGAGGCTTTCGGGCATGCGCAGTACGAACTGTTCACGCACGACAATATGCTCGGAGTAACCGCCATAGGTGATCTCGCCGGTGTGACGATCCTTGCCGTTATAGGTAGGCGTCGGACCATGGGCACAGAGTTGTTCCTGATGCTCGTGGCAAGGTGCGCACTGCAGGCAGCTATCGACCTGGCAACCGACGGCAACCCGGTCGCCGACTTTGAAGCGGCTGACGTTACTGCCGACGGCAGTGACATGCCCGACGATCTCGTGGCCTGGCACGATGGGGTAGACCGTGTTGTTCCAGTCGTTGTGCACCTGATGGGCATCGGAATGGCAGACGCCGCAATAGGCGATATCGATAGCGACGTCATCGGCACGCAAGTCGCGACGCTCGAAACGAAACGGCGTGAGGGCGGAGTGGGGCTCGAAGGCGGCAAATCCCAGGCAAGTGGTCATGGGTAAGTCCTGTAGGAATCAACGCGTACCCCCGGCAATGGCCAGGGGTACAGGAGGGGTTAGATCGACGGGCGCAACCATGGCGCCGGGGTCGTTTCCGGCGAGGCGATCTGGTTGACGATCCACTTGCCCATGCGCCGCAGTGGCTCGATGGAGTCTTGCGGACCCGCCCATTTCAGCCCCGCCGCGTAGCCCAGCGAGACGATTCGCTGAGCGCCATACAGGGGCAGAATGTCCTTGAGATCTTCCTTGATGCTTTCCGGATAGACACCGACGGTCTGGGTGTAGGCATCCACGGCATCCATCATCTCGGTCAGGTCATCGACCGGCACCAGGTTGGCGGTGCGGTCGTCGAGCCGGGTGGCAAACGACACCGACTCCGGAATCTGTGAGCAGATGACGGCGCCTTCACCGTCCTGGCCGCCAATCACCTGGTACCACTCATCATCCAGGCGCAGCGCGTCGACTTCGGCCTTGAGGCCCTGGTCGTAGCGTTTGGGCACGGTGCTGAGGGTGTTGGGCAGGGTCTGCATGGCGTCGTAGACATAACGGCCGAAGGTATTCAGATTCGCCAGGCCGGCCTCATCGGTGCCGCTCTGCACATAGACCACCCGGGCGCACACACAGGCCTTCTGGTTCAGTGCGCCAATGTCGCTGGCCAGGCGCAGGGCGGCCTCGCGCATGGTCGCTTCACTGTCGAAGGCACCCTTGCCGATGATGCTGGCGCTGCGTTTCGGGTCGAGGGAGATCAGCTCCAGGCCCGGTTGGATGTAGCGGGTGACATGCTTCATCGAATTGAAACCGCCCCAGGCAACGATCTTCTCCAGGTTCTGCGGCTGGTACAGGCGTTCTTCGAAGGCCTGGTCGCCACCTTTCCAGTAGGCGACGCTGAGGTGTTTGGTCAGCGGGTGGTCCGGCGCCATCTCAACCATGGTGCGGGCGATGGCCAGGGCCGTGAACGGGTCGTTGGACGGCGCCTTGATGATCGCGTCGCTGCGCAGCACCATGTTGCGCAGGATGGTCAGCAGGGACAACCCGGTCGCGTTGCCGGCGACGATATGCAGGGTGCGGGCGCCGAAGCAGCGCACATCGAGTTCGGTGCCGTCGATCAAGCGCTGCTTGACCCAGCCTTCCAGGTACTTGACGCCCACTGAGTTCTCCACCTGTTCGGTGACTGACTCACGGGTGAGCATGTGGCGCAGCCCCATGTAGCTGCCCTTGACCATGCTCGGAGTGACCGGCGCAGTCAGGTACGACAGCTCGCAGGCTTCCTGCAAGTAGGGGTTTTTGTCGAATTCAAGACGTTCACCGAGGGCTTCGGCGTAGTCGAGGATGTCGTTGAAACTGAGGGTGTACAGGTCGGCCAGCCTGGCCGGATTACCCAGCGGCAACTGGTCGATATACTTGTGCGCATCCGGGGTCTGGAACACCAGGTCACCGCCGCGGCCACCCACGTCGATCAGGTTGTCGGTGATGACTTTGCCGCGGATGATCATTGGCGCAATAGGTTTGCTCATGGGGTTAGCCCTCTAAAGTGTTCAGGAAATCCATCGCCTGGCGATGGGAGTCTTCTGTTGCTGCACAAGTGATCTTGTCGTCGCCACCATTGAGTTCGCTGTAGCGCTGGATCGGCCCGACGACGTAGCAACTCGGCCGGCCGCATGCGCAAGGCTTGTCCCATTCGACGGTGATTTCATCGCCGGTGATAAAACCGCCCCAACGGATCTCGGCGCCGAGGTCGAAGAAGGCTGCACGACCGGTCACGCGGCCTTTGCGCGGCAGTGGCTTGCTGGTCTCTGGATCGAGCAGGTAGGGGACGACGGTGGGGGCGAAGTGGAAGTGGCCTGCTTCGCACCGCGCGTGGGCGCCGCCGACGATTTCGGACATTGCGTAGGATTCGTTGAGCGTCTTGGCACCGGTGAAACGCAGCACGTCTTCACGCCAGCCCTCGGGTTGTACGACACCCTTGCCGCCGCCGGCGGTGTGCACGAACGAGTCAGGGTGGAAGACACCTTCCAGGCCCCGCGCAAGGCCGGCCTTGGCCATGCTGTGCAGCAGGTTCCAGGTCGCGCCGATGTACACGCGCTGACCATTGAGCTTGGTGGACATATGATCGAAGAAGGTCGCCAGGTGCTGTGGCATGTCGGCTTGCAACTGGTCGAAAGCCTTCTTCTTTTCCAGCAGTTCCGGGCTGATCACCAGGCGGTCGAGGGTGCCTTTGGACTGTGCCGCGCGCAGCTTGGCCCCCAGGTGCAGCACGTCGGTGCTGAGGGTGGTCGGGTAAGCGGCATGGAAATGCGATTCGTCCGGCAACAGTGCTGGAATCATGGCGGCATGGACGCGCACATGGCTCAGGTAACCCTTGCGGTAGTAAGGGTAGATCGTGTGCAAGTTGGGCTCCGGGGTGTCCGGACCCTCCATGTTCCACACCATCATCTTGCGCAGTTGAGCGAATTTTTCCCACTCATGAACACCCTGGGGCAGGAACGACAGGGTGCCGGAAGTGCCCGAGGTGTGACTGATGCGCAGCTGCGGCACGCCTTCGTCCATGGTCTCGAACCAGTCATCCAGGCCTTGGCAATCGCTGACGTTGACCGCGGCGATGGCTTCGGCAACCTCTGGCGTCACCAGTTTGCCCAGCCATTTGTTGATCTGGCCGAAGCTGCGCTTCTCCAGCAACGATGGCGGGTAGGACTTGTAAACGGTGTGTTCGAACAGCAGCGGCACTACGTCGTCGAGTTGCTCGATCTTTTCCACGCCTTGGGCGTCGGCGAGTTTCTTCAGTACCGGTATGCGCTCGCGGAGTTCTTCGAAGCGTTGCTTCAGGGCGTTGAGTTGTAGCGCGTCGATTTCGGCGCGGGGCAAATGGTTCCAGGCTTGCTGGGAATAGTTGACCAATTCTGCCGGGTTGTTCAGCAGCTGCTGGGTTTTTTGTTCTATCGACAGTTGTGCAGTGGGCATTTTCTGGCTCGCTACTCGACTAGTGGGAACCGGCGAGGCCGGGGAAGGGTGCGGCTCAAGTATGGGGATGCCGCTTCGGAATTTGTTCCGGATTCATGTGCCGGTCGATATGACACAAGTAGCTGATAAACAAGGAAAAAAATAAGCGTATCGAGGTGCCCGTGCAGGCCGTTCCGGATTCGGGGTGGGTGACCGGATTTCAGGCGGGATCAGGAAGTGGGCTGGCATACACTCTGTCTCGCTCACTCCTGTCAATGAGGGGAGCGCTGCCACTCAGACGGCTATTCGTGAGGGGTTTCCGGTTGGCGTATGGGCTTTGCAATCGCCATGAAAACTCAGCGCAACACACACCTATTCGTGAGGCTTCCATGTTGAAAATGGTATTTCAAACCACTCCATCAATGATCATCGAACGCGGTGCGTCGACCCGGCTCGCCGATCATGTTCGCGCCAGGGGCTGCAAATCGGTTTTGCTGGTGACCGATGCGGGGGTTATTGCGGCTCGGCTTCTGGATGCGGTGCTCGCCGGTTTCGAGGGTCAGGACATAGCCGTCAGCGTGTTTTCCCAGGTACAGGCCGACCCGCCGGAGTCGGTGATCCTGGCGGCGGTGGATGCCGCGAAAAGCTGTGGCGCCGATTGCGTGGTGGGGCTGGGCGGCGGCAGTTCGCTGGATGCCGCCAAGCTGGCTGCGCTGTTGGCGAGCAGTGGCGAGTCGTTGAGTCAAGTCTATGGCATCAACCAGACCAAGGGCCCGCGCCTGCCGCTGATTCTGGTGCCGACCACGGCAGGGACCGGTTCGGAGGTGACTTCGGTCTCGGTCGTGACCACCGGTACCGGTGAGAAGAACGTGGTTTATTCGCCAATGCTGTTGCCCGACCTGGCGGTGCTGGATGCGGAGCTGACCCTTGGCCTGCCGCCCCACGTCACTGCAGCGACCGGTATCGATGCCATGGTCCATGCCATCGAGGCCTACACCACCAGGAACCTGAAGAATCCGATTTCCGATTGCCTGGCACGAGAGGCGCTGCGTCTGTTGTCCGGCAGTCTGTTCCAGGCCTGCCTGGATGGCAGCAACCTGCAAGCGCGGGAGAACATGTTGCTGGGTGCCTGCCTGGCGGGCATGGCGTTCGCCAACGCGCCAGTGGCGGCGGTGCATGCCCTGGCGTATCCCCTCGGCGCACGTTTCCATATACCGCACGGACTTTCCAATGCGCTGGTGCTGGGGCCGGTGATGCGCTTCAATCTCGAGGCGGTGGCGCCGCTGTATGCGCAACTGGCCGATATCGTCCTGCCTGGCACCCTGGGTACCGATACAGAAAAAGCCGCTACGCTGGCCAACTACCTTGGCACCCTGGCCGGTGAACTGGGCCTGTCGACCCGCTTGCGTGACCTGGGCATCGTCGAGTCCGACATCGAGGCGCTGGCTATCGATGCGATGAAGCAGCAGCGCCTGCTCGGCAACAATCCGCGGCAGCTGTGCCTGGAAGATGTGCGCTCGATCTACAGGGAAATCCTATGAGCAACAAACTCAAACGGCCGTGCCGGGACGAGTTTCGCCATTTCACCAAAGTGCCGACGCGCTTTGGTGACAATGACTCCTTTGGGCATGTGAACAACGTGGTCTACTACTCGTACTGTGAGTCGGCGATCACGGCGTTCCTGGTCGAACAGGGCACCCTGGACATTGCCAACAGCCCGGTGATCGGGTTGATCGTCAATTCCGGTTGCACCTACTTTGCGTCCATCGGCTTCCCCGACCAGATCAATGTCGCAATGAAAATATCCCGTCTGGGTAACAGCAGCGCACGCTACGAGCTGGCACTGTTTCGCAACGATGAGCATGAAGCGGCCGCAGCGGCCCATATCGTCTATGTGTACGTCGACCGCGCCAGCAACACCTCGGTGCCCATCCCGGAAACGGTGCGTTGTGTACTCGCGAGACTCGCTGACTAAGCGAGTCGGCTCGGTCATACTCCAGTTTGCTGCTTGTCGGTTTTGCCACGGTGGCAATGAGCAGCATTCTGGAGAGGACACCATGATCAAACCAACCCCTGACAAGCCGGGCGTGCAGGTCGAAATACCTGCCCAGCCGCGCAAGGAACCGCGGCAGGCACGCTCGATCGCGCTGGTCACGGCCGTGAAACAGGCCGGTCGGCAGATTCTCGAAAGCGAGGGGCGGGAAGCCTTGAACGCCATGCGCCTGGCCGAAGACTCAGGGGTGGCGATCAGTTCGATCTACGAGTACTTCCCGACGATGGAGTCGTTGATCGCTGCAGTGTTTGATGATTACCGGACTGAAGCCCGCATCGGACTGTACGCCGACATTATGGCGCTGCCGTCTGGCACCACGTTGTTAGACGGGATTTTGCTGGCCCTGCGGGCCGTACTGGCCGCCCATCACAAGAAAACCCTCTACGATCCTGCGTTCAGCGTGCGCTCCACTCATTATGACGAGCTGGTGCGACTGGATGTGGTCAAGGCCAAGCAGCTTTGGACCGCCACTGCGAGTTCGGCCTTGATGAAACGCTTCGCCAGCGAAATCCGGGTCAAGGACCGGGAAAAGGCCGAGTTTCTGGTTTACCAGACCTGGTCGGTGCTACCTCGGGCCATGCTGTTGGAAAGACCGGGCTACCTCACTGACGAGGACACGCCCAAGTTGATGGCGCGCATGCTGCACGCAATGTTGACGGACCCGAGCCCTTGAACCGCGAACAAAGCGACGCCCCGCAAGCGGGGCGTCAGGTGTTACGCAGCGCAGGCGGCGTGGCGGCTCAGATACCGATGCACAGGTATTTGATTTCCAGGTAGTCCTCGATGCCGTACTTGGAGCCTTCGCGGCCCAGGCCCGAGGCCTTGATGCCGCCGAACGGCGCCACTTCGTTGGAGATGATCCCGGTGTTGACGCCGACAATGCCGTATTCCAGCGCTTCGCCCACACGGAACACACGGCTCAAGTCGCGAGCATAGAAGTACGAGGCCAGGCCGAATTCGGTGTCATTGGCCATGGCGATCACCTCGGCTTCATCCTTGAAGCGGAACAGCGGTGCCAGCGGGCCGAAGGTTTCTTCTTTGGCGACAGCAGCGTTGCGCGGTACATCGACCAGCACAGTCGGCTCGAAGAAGGTCCCGCCCAGGGCGTGCGGCTTGCCGCCGGCGACCACACGAGCCCCTTTGCTCACGGCATCGTCAATGTGCTCCTGGACCTTGGCCATGGCCTTGGCGTCGATCAGGGGACCTGTGGTGATGCCGTTTTCCAGGCCGTTGCCGATGTTCAACCTGGCCACGGCGGCGGTGAGTTTTTCGACGAAGGCATCGTAGACACCGTCCTGGATGTACAGGCGGTTGGCGCAGACGCAGGTCTGGCCGTTGTTGCGATACTTGGAGATCAGCGCGCCCTCGACGGCGGCGTCCAGGTCGGCGTCATCGAACACGATGAAGGGTGCATTGCCGCCCAGTTCCAGCGAGACTTTCTTGATGTCCTTGGCGCACTCGACCATCAGCTGGCGGCCGATTTCGGTGGAGCCGGTGAAGGTCAGCTTGCGCACGATCGGGTTACCGGTCAGCTCGGCGCCGACTTCGCCGGCACTGCCGGTGACCACGCTGAACACACCCTTCGGAATACCGGCGCGCTCGGCCAGTTCCGCCAGGGCCAGGGCCGAGTAGGGCGTTTGCGAGGCCGGCTTGAGGACCATGGTGCAACCGGCGGCCAGGGCCGGGCCGGCCTTGCGGGTAATCATCGCCGAAGGGAAGTTCCACGGGGTGATGGCGGCAGTGACACCGATCGGTTGCTTGAGCACCATCAGGCGCTTGTCGACCTGGTGACCGGGGATCATGTCGCCATAGACGCGCTTGGCTTCTTCGCCGAACCACTCCAGGAAGGAGGCTGCATAAGCGATTTCGCCACGGGACTCGGTCAGCGGCTTGCCTTGTTCGAGGGTCATCAAGCGGGCCAGGTCTTCCTGGTTGGCCATCATCAGGTCGAACCACTTGCGCAGTTTGTTGGCGCGTTCCTTGGCGGTCAGGGCGCGCCAGGCCGGTAATGCCTTGTCGGCGGCCTCGATGGCGCGCCGGGTCTCGGTAGCGCCCATCTTCGGCACGCTGCCGATGATTTCACCGGTGGCCGGGTTGTTGACCTTGAGGGTCTGGCCGTTGTCGGCATCTACCCATACACCGTCGATATAGGCTTGCTGGCGGAACAGTTTCGGATCGTTGAGTTGCACGCGTGATTCCTCGCTGCTTGGTTATCGTTAATGGGGGGCTGCGATGGAGGCCGCCATAGGGGCGGGTTGGACGGAGCTGTCGGGTTTGACGAAACTGGCGCCAGAGCGGGTAAGCTGTTCGCGGACCTTGTCGACGATGTACGCGCCGATCGGGATGGCGGAGGTCGCGGCAGGTGACGGAGCGTTGCAGACGCTGACGCTGCGAGCGGTGTTGACGAACAGGAAGTCGTCGATCAACTTGCCGTCCAGCGAGACAGCCTGGGCGCGGACACCCGCCGGGTAGGCGGTGAGATCGCTCTTGGTGAGGCTCGGGCAGTACTTCTGCACTTGCTTGAGGTAGCCGCCCTTGAACAACGAGTTTTTCATCTCGATCAGTCCGGGGCGCAGGTTCTTCTTCAGCACCTTGAGAATGCCCGGGGTGGTCAGGGTTTCGAACATATCGGACAGCGAGACATCGGTCTTGCGATAACCTTCGCGCTTCATCGCAAGCACCGCGTTGGGGCCGACGGTGACGGTGCCGTCGATCATGCGGGTCAGGTGTACGCCGAGGAACGGCATGGACGGATCCGGGATCGGGTAGATCAGGTGGTTGACGATCTGGTTGTGCTGCTTGGGCAGCAGGTAGTACTCGCCCCGGAACGGGCAGATGATGAAGTTCGGCTTTATCCCGAGCATGCGCACAACGCGGTCGGCCATCAGGCCCGAGCAGGTGATCAGGAAGCGCCCGTGGTGCTCCTGGTCGCTGCAGCGCACCACCACTTCATCGGGACGCTCATCGATGGCGACTACTTCGCTGTTGTAGCGGATCTCGCCACCGGCGGCTTCGAATTCGCCGCCCATGGCCGCAGTGACCTGGGCGTAGTTCACGATGCCGCTTGAAGGCACGAAGATCCCGCCCAGGCCGACGATGTTCGGCTCGCGCTCACGCAGCTCGGCGGCCGTCAGCCAGTCACGCTTGATGCCATTGGCTGCGGTGCGTTCCCACAGCGCGCGCATGCGCTCCATTTCCAGCTCGTTGGTGGCCACCAGCAGCTTGCCGCACTCGTCATAAGGGATGCTGTGCTTGTTGCAGAAGGCCTTGGTGGCCTTATTGCCTTCCAGGCAGAAACGCGCCTTCAGGCTGCCCGGGGTGTAGTAGACACCGGCGTGGATCACGCCACTGTTGTGGCCGGTCTGGTGCCTGGCCGGGCCGGACTCTTTCTCCAGCAGGAGGATTTTGGCGTCCGGGTAAACCTGGGCCAGTTGCATGGCCGTGGACATGCCCACGATGCCGGCACCGATGATGATGAAGTCGTACACAGCCATTAGCCTGCACCCACCTGAATTACGTTCTTGTTGGAAACACCACCACGCGTGGCGGCCCTCACCGGTTCAACCCTTGGCAAACCTTATTGGCCGCGCTGGTACAGGGTTTTCTGATAACTGATGTAGCCACGCTGGCGCATCAGTTCACGACGCAGGCCCTGGTGGGCGATAAAGCGGTCACGGCCGTGCAGCCAGAACATGTTGTTGACCAGCACGAAGCTGCCGACCGGCACCGGTACCGACAGTTTCTGCGGGCTGCCTTCCAGCGATTCGCTCAGGGCGTTCAGCCAGATTCCTTCCTCGAAGTCTTTAGGCTGCACGAACTGGTCGATGTAGCGCATGGTCGGGCGACCTTCGGCGTCGTTGTCGAACACTGCGTGGAACACGTCTTCGCGCACGTTCTTGCTCGGTGGTGCGGTGAAGCGCATTTCACGGCGAGCCAGTGGGTGAGTGTAGTAGTGGTGCAGATCTTCCCAGTCATCCAGGTGCAGCAACAGGGAGTTGCCGCCTTCCATGTTCTGCTCGTCGATCTTCATCATCATCACGTAGTCGGTGCGCTCCTGGACGAAGGTGCCGTCGTTGTGCAGTTCCATGACCCGGTGTGGCTGACGCAGGTAGCTGTCGGAGTTGTCGCTGTTGAGTACCACAAAGCGAGCGTAGAACTGGCCGCTCATGGCATCGAAGTTGGAGCGACCGATCAGGTGGGCGACTGCAGAGGAGAACTTGACCATGTCATCGGCCTGGGACACGTCGTTCAATCCTTCAGGCGTGATCAACATGCCACCGGTGGCGCGGTCCAGGATGGTGTTGACCAGTACCGGGCGCAGGGTGCCTTCGCACAGCTCGTCAAGGATCTGGGCGACCCGGAAACGCAGGAACGACTTGTACTCCAGTGCCTGGACCGGCCACTCGGCCACTGCCTTGACGAACGCGTCGACGGTTTCCTTGGCGAATTTCAGCTCAAGCAGGCGCGGCGACTGGCTGGAAGGGGTAAGGGTGAAGCCCTTGCTCTGCGATGGCAGCGGCATCACAAGGTCCTGAATTTGAGTAAAGGCGTTCATGGCAACTCCCGGGCGAAGGTAGTGATTGGCGCCTTCCAGCAGTGGTCTGGATCTGGCAGAAGAAAAATATCGCCATAAAACTAAAATGTCTACATTTTTATAATTGAGCGACAAAACATGAAATTGTCGAATGTTTTTCGTCTGATAGATGTTTGGGTATGATTGGGGTTTGGCAAGTTCTGGAGCAGCACCTTGGATAGCGTCACCCCCAGGCTCAACTCTGCATTCAGCGGGTATGAACGGCTCAAGCTGGACATCATCCGTGGCACATTCAAGCCCGGTGAAAAACTCCTCATGAGCGGGCTCAAGGAGCGCTATGACCTGGGTGTCGGCCCGCTGCGCGAAGCACTTTCGCAGTTGGTGGCAGAACACCTGGTGGTGGTCATCAGTCAGAAAGGCTACCGCGTAGCCCCCATGTCGCTGTCAGAGATGCAGGACATCTATGATGCTCGCGCCAATCTTGAAGCCATGATCGTGGGCCTGGCCATCGAGCGAGGTGATGACGCCTGGGAAGCCCAGATCCTGGCGCAGTCTCATACCTTGTCAAAGGTCATGGACGTGACAACCCGCGAGAAGGTGCTCGACGTTTGGGATGAGCGGCACAAGGCCTTCCACAGTGCCATCGCGGCGGGTTGCGGTTCCAGGCAATTACTTCAGGCGCGTACTTACCTGTTCGACCAGGCCGAGCGCTATCGTCACTTGTGGTTGACGCAAACGGTGTTCTCCGAAGAGGCCCTGGCGTTGAAACGCAAGGAACATGCCGCGCTGGTCGAAGCCATTCTGGCCCGCGACACCGTTCGAGCGACAACCATGATGCGCACCCATCTGATGACGCCAGTACCCATCATTGTCGAGGTAATGCAGCGCGACGAGTGGGCGAAGCTTTCCTGATAATGGGCAAACCAATACCACGAAAAAAAGCTTCCAGCTTCTGCACTACCTGCAGCATGGCGACATTAAGGCTAAGGGAGACGTCAGTTGCTTTGACGGCGACGACGTCGTGTTCACCGATGGATCGCGTGAGGAAATCGATCTGGTGCTATACGCCACGGGTTACAACATGAGTACCCCGTTCGTTCCCTAGTCATATTTTGATTGGCAAGGCGGTCGGCCAAGGTTGAATCTGACTGCCTTCAACCCGAAGCACCAAACGCTTTTTGGCGTTGGTTATCTGGAAACCAACTCCAGCGCTTACACCCTCTTTGACCGCGTATCACAGATGGTCGCGAACTACTTGTTCGATCAGATACACCGCCCCGGTCGATGACGTCCAGGCTGACCCCCAAAGCCTGCATCATGGTCGCACCGGTACGGCGCAGGTCATGCCGTCCAGTCGCCGTTTTGGCCGTCGGCAAGGACCAGGGTATCGTCGTGACGCCGCCTGGAGAGGGCCTTGCGGTTTTTGAATCGGGCCTGATGATCGCCGATCTGTTTGCTGACTACCTTCACGTCCACATGCCGATCATCCTGCTTGTTCGGAAAGCACCACTGCGAATGTCCCGTCAGGATTTTGAGTTCCTGAAAGAAATGCAGGGCGAAGGGGGAGAGTAAGACATGGTGGTCCTGTTTCTTGCCCCGGGAGCCTTTGACGTTTTCACTTGGGAGGAACCAGGTTTGCCGGTCAAGATCGACATTTTTCCATTCGGCCTGCAGCAACTCGCCAATCCGGCACAGGGTGCCCAGACTGATCCAGAGCGCGAGTTGAGTCTCCTTCTTTAATGGACGAATACCCTCGTACTTTTGACCAGCGGGGAGGGCGTTGTAATCGGTGGTCATTTGCTGGAAGCGGTTGTGCATTTCCAACAGCTCAGCCGGGGAAAGGATGCGGCTTCCTTTCGCTTCGTAGTCGGCAGGGATCAGGGGGGCGATATCGACCAGTTCCGTTGGATCGCCCTCGACCAATAAAGCCCGCCAAGGCTGTAATACCGTTCATTTAAGAGATAGAGCGAGCAATAAGTAACCTGTGGCGAGGGAGCTTGCTCCCGCTGGACTGCGCAGCAGTCCCATTTTAGGGCCGCTTCGCGCCCCAGCGGGAGCAAGCTCCCTCGCCACAGATACAGTGTTCGTCCTTAAGTGAACAGCATTACGCCAAGGCTGGCGTTTTCTGGCCCAGTTGAACATCTGGGTGAGGTCGGCGAGGAAACTAATGGCTTGCCGGTGAGCGCCTCGGTTGACCACGGTGCGGATCTAGATGTTGATGCATTTCCCGCCCCCGTTGCTGCGCACCATTTATTCACACCGTATTCCTGCCGCGACGCGTCATCTGGTTCAAGTCTAAAGACAGCCCCGAGAGCCAGGTCTTCCAGCACCCTAAGATCCCAAATACTTTGACAATCACCCTGTCATCTGCAACGATAATTTCGTCAGTGTACTGATTTAATTTGACGCATTGGCATTTCGTGAAAAGCACGTGATGTAGCTGGGCACGCTCCGCCTCCAGAGTCGATTGATGGATAAGTCCGGTCGGGTTAAATGATCAGTATACTGATCTTATGGCTGCCGAGAGGCGAAGCGAAGCAACAGTGAGTTCTGAACCTTCTGACAGGGCCTTACGATGACAAGCACTAAACCCCGAAAGATAACTTTCGAAGAGCATTTCATGACCCCAGGCTTCGAGGGGTACTCCAAAAGCTTCATCCAACATATGAAACCTGAAATGCTCTCCAGGTTGAGCGCGCAGCTGAGCGATTTCGATGAGCTTCGACTGAGTGAAATGGATCGTTACGGCATCGATTTCAGCATCTTGTCGCAGACCGGTCCCGGGGTTCAAGGCGAGCAGGATTTCAAGCAGGCGTTGGCACAAGCCCAGCGCAGCAACGATTACCTGGCTCAACAGGTACAACGTCATCCTACGCGTTTTGGCGGTTTCGCCAGTTTGCCCATGCACGACCCGAAACTGGCAGCAGCCGAGCTCACCCGTGCCGTCAAGGACCTGGGGTTCAAGGGTGCATTGGTAAATGGTCATACCCAAGGCATGTATTACGACGATCGTTCTTATGACGAGTTCTGGGCGTGCATGCAGGCGCTTGGCGTACCTTTTTACCTGCATCCTGCAGACGCCTTTGTTTTCCCCCAAGTGTTCGACGGCCATCCGGAAATGCGTGGAGCGGCGTGGGGCTGGGGTGTTGAAACGGCCAGTCATGCCTTACGCCTGCTGTTCGGTGGGGTGTTCGATCGTTTTCCTGGCCTCAAGGTCATTCTGGGCCATATGGGCGAAGGCCTGCCATTTATCCCGTGGCGCCTCGACAATCGCTTCGCGGTTTACCCCCATGGCGTACATCTGGAGCGAGCGCCCTCTGAATACATCGGCAGCAATATCCTGATTACGACATCAGGGGTTTGCTCCCCGTCTGCCTTGAAATGTGCACTGGCGGAGTTGGGCACAGAAGCGGTGATGTTCTCCGTCGATTACCCCTATGAGTCTACGGCCGTTGCCGTCGAGTTCATCGATTCGGTTGATATTGAGGAAGAGGTGCGTGCCCAGATCTGTCATGGCAACGCCGAACACTTATTCAAGCTCTGAATCTGCCAACGCCACACTGACCACGTCAATCAGCCAATACCGAGACCTTAATCATGACCAAGCTCCTGCGCATCGGGCAAATCGTGCCCAGCTCCAACACCACCATGGAAACCGAAATCCCTGCGATGCTGGCCGCCCGCCAGTTGATCCGGCCTGAGCGCTTCACTTTTCACTCCAGTCGTATGCGCATGAAGCATGTGCGCAAGGAAGAGCTGGCGGCCATGGATGCTCAATCCGACCGCTGCGCCCTTGAGTTGTCCGATGCCCGTGTCGATGTCCTCGGCTACGCCTGCCTGGTGGCAATCATGTCCATGGGCAAGGGTTACCATCGCGAGTCTCAACAACGCTTGAGCAAAGTGACCCAGGATAACGATGCGCCGGCACCGGTGATTACCAGTGCCGGTGCCCTGGTGGACGCAATCAAAGTGCTCGGTGCCAAGCGCATCGCGTTGGTGGCGCCCTACATGCGGCCACTCACGGAACTGGTGGTCGACTATATCGAGCATGAAGGCATCGAAGTCAAAGTCTGGCACGCGCTGGAAATCCAGGACAACCTGGCGGTCGCTCGCCATGATCCGGCCAACCTTCCGGGCATCGTTGCCGATCTGGATCTGACGGGTGTGGATGCCATCGTGCTGTCGGCCTGTGTGCAAATGCCTTCGCTGAGCGCGGTGGCTACGGTCGAGGCACAAACCGGAAAGCCGGTGCTGACCGCAGCCATCGCCACGACCTACGCCATGCTCAAGGCGCTCAACCTCGAACCGATCGTTCCAGGCGCCGGTGCTCTACTGTCCGGTGCCTACTGAGGAAGTGTCATGAGCCAATTTCTATATGGCGCCAACATCCGCGCCAATGATATCCGTCAACATTACTTGCGCTTTGGCGGCGCCAGCGGTGAGCGGTCCACGCGTGACCCGGTCATCATCATTCCCGGTATTACCAGCCCGGCGGTGACCTGGGCTTTTGTCGCCGAGCGCTTCGGCCAGGCATTCGACACCTATGTGCTGGATGTGCGGGGGCGGGGCCTTTCCGAGTCCGGTGCGGATCTGGACTATAGCGTGGAGGCGCAGGCTGCTGATGTCAGCGCTTTCGCCGAAGCCATGGGTTTTTCCCGCTTCAGTTTGATCGGGCACTCCATGGGCGCGCGCATTGCCGCGCGGATGGCGCGCAAAGGTGGCGCTAGCCTGGCGCGCATGGTGTTGGTCGACCCACCTGTCTCGGGCCCTGGTCGACGCGCCTACCCGTCGCAGTTGCCGTGGTATGTCGACTCGATTCGCTTGTCTCAAGCCGGGATGAGCGCAGATGACATGCGCAGCTTCTGCCCGACCTGGACCGATGAGCAATTGTCACTGCGCGCCGAGTGGCTGCACACCTGTGACGAGCGCGCGATCAAAGCCAGCTTCGAGGCTTTTCATACCGAAGATTTCCATGCCGATCTACGCCACGTCAACTGCCCGGCACTGCTGATGGTTGCCGAGAGAGGTGGGGTGATACTGGATGAGGATATCGCTGAAATCCAGGGGTTGATGAGCAACCTGGCGGTCGTCCGGGTGGCCGATGCCGGTCATATGATCCCTTGGGACAACGAAGAGTATTTCTATCGGGCGTTCGACAATTTTCTGGGGGCTTCGCTGCCCTCAGTCAGTGGAGAATAAACATGGCTGTCAGCGATTATGATTTGATCGAAGCCTGGAAGCACGTGCTTACCCTCAGCGATCTGCAGCGCGGTCAGAGTGTAACCATCCTGACGGGGGCCGATACTCATCCGCAAACGTTGCGCACGGCTCAAGTGGCGTGTCAGGCCCTGGGGGCGATCGTCAATCGGCTGGATCTGCCACCGGTAAACGGGGAGAAGGCGCTTAGCCGGGATTCCCTGGCGTACCTGGGGGTCACTCCGTTGACTGGAAATGCGCCAGCGCTGGCGGCATTGAAAGCCAGCGATCTGGTGCTGGATCTGATGACGTTGCTGTTCTCACCCGAGCAACACGAAATTCTTGCCAGCGGTACTCGGATACTTTTGGCGGTGGAGCCGCCGGAAATCCTCGTGCGCCTGTTGCCTAGCGTTGCAGATCGACAACGGGTACTGGCGGCGGCGGCGCTGATAGAGCGCGCCAGTCAGATGCACGTTACCTCGGCGGCCGGTACTGCACTGACCTGTCCATTGGGTGAGTTTCCGGCGATCAGTGAATATGGCTTTGTCGATGCCCCCGGCCGCTGGGATCACTGGCCCAGCGGTTTCGTGCTGACCTGGCCCAACGAACTAGGCGCCAATGGGCGGATTGTGATCGATCGCGGCGATATCCTGCTGCCCCATAAGTCCTATGTGCAGGATCCGATTGAGCTGCAGGTTAAAAATGGCTACGTGACCAGCATTGAGGGTGGCGTGGAGGCTGCGTTGTTGCGCGACTACATGGAAGTGTTCAACGACCCTGAGGCTTATGCGCTGTCTCATATCGGCTGGGGCCTTCAACCCCGTGCACGCTGGTCGACCCTGGGCCTGCTCGATCGGGAGGCCCATATCGGGATGGATGCCCGTGCTTATGAAGGCAACTTCCTGTTCTCCATGGGCCCGAACAACGAAGCAGGCGGCAAGCGCACCACGGCTTGTCACATCGATATACCGCTGCGTAATTGCACAGTGCACCTGGATGATCGGGTGGTCGTCGACAAAGGCCGGGTAATGGACCGAGAGGACATGCAATGAGCGAAAAACTACACACCTACGAACGCCAGGGGTTTGGCACGCAGATGGAACTGCCAGGACCCTATGGGCTGTTGATCATTGATCTGGTTGAAGGCTTTGCCGACCCCGCGATCTTCGGTGGTGGCAATATTCCCGAGGCGATTGAGCGTACCCGGCCGCTATTGGCTTACGCGCGCGATAAAGGCTGGCCGGTAGCCCACAGCCGCATTGTCTTCGCCGATGATGGGGCCGACCGCAATGTATTTACGCTGAAAGTACCTTCAATGCTGACGTTGCTCGAACACGCGCATCGAAGTGCCATTGTGCCGTCGTTGACGCCGATCGAGGGCGAATTGGTGGTGCGCAAGACCCTGCCTTCAGCCTTTTTCGGTACGGATCTGGCCGCCTGGCTCAACTTTAATGGCGTGCGTACGCTGCTGGTGGCCGGGGCTGTCACCAGCGGTTGTGTACGCGCCAGTGTGGTCGACGCCATGAGCCATGGCTTTCGCCCGCTCGTGGTGTCTGATTGCGTCGGGGATCGGGCGCTGGAGCCCCATGAGGCCAACCTCTTCGACATGGCGCAAAAGTACGCGGCAGTGATGACGCTGGAGGAAGCGCTGGCGACAGTAGGCTGATCGAACTAGGGGGCTGTCATCTATCATTGCCACGTGCAAAACGACTTGATGACAGACCCTGCTAGCAACGTGACCGTGCCAAGAACCCCATGGTACGGTTATGCTTGCGTCATTTATGACAAGGAAATTTCATGACAGCCCCTGGTAGTACGACACCCGACTCTGAGCTGGACGATCCGGCCAAAGAGCTTCTTTGGGGGCGTCCGGGTTTTCTCGTTCGCCGCCTGCATCAGATCCATGTCGCATTGTTCTTCGAAGAATGCAAAGGGACGAACATTACCCCCGTTCAATATGCCATTCTCACGACCCTTTCGGTCATGCCCGGGTTGGATCAGACAGCGCTGGCCCAGGAGGTCGGTCTTGATCGGACCAATACCGCTGATGTGGTAAAGCGTCTCGAAACCAACGAATTGCTTTATCGCCAGCCGGATCCCCACGATCGGCGTACGCGCAACGTTTTTCTGACTGCGCAGGGTCGAGAGGTTGTGGCCGTCATGCATGAAAGCATGGCAAGGGCTCAGGAGCGAATGCTCCAGCCATTGCGTCCGGCGCAGAAGAAGCAGTTCATGGGTTTGCTGGCCATCCTGGTGGAATCCAACAACCAGTACAGTCGAACGGTATTGCGCGGGCTTTGATGGGTGGCTCGGGAACATGTAGGAGCGAGCTTGCTCCGGGCGGCGTTCCGACGATGGACGTTAACGATGACGAGGGCTGCCGGGATGAACGCGGTGCCCTCGAGTTTTTCGCGAGCAAGCTCGCTCCTACATTACAGTGGGTACACCAAGTCGTTGGCGATCAGAGTGCTGTCATAAATCACCTGACGCTCCAGCAGTAGCAGCTCGCCGTCGACTCGCTGGAAACGGTCGTGGTAGGTGCCGGCCATGTGAGTCGTTGTCGGGCCTTCCACCAGTGTCTGCAGCAGTATGAAGTTGGCCTGGGCGGTGATAATGCCGCTGCTTGATTCATCGATCACGCGGGTATTGCCCAGCAGGTGCAGGTGATAGCGTGGTGCGAACATTTGCGTGCGAGAGATGGCCACCGCGCGGTCATGCATCATGTTACGGCCCTCGGCGTAGATCAGGCCGACGGGCATGCCCATCTCGGCGTTTTCCCTTGACGTCACGCGATACAACGCATCGCTGGTGAAGAAATTCGGCCACTGCTCGACCAGGCCGTCGTCCAGCACGGCACAGTAGTCGGCATTGAAGGTCTCGATCTCCAGTCGCAGGCGCAGGGCCGTGGCCCGGTCAAGCCGGCAGGGGCGATAAAGGGGGTAGGGGCGGTTCAGTTCGTTGGCGAAGGCGTTCATTACAGCTCCATGATTTCGCGGTAGTGGCGGTAGAGGGCGCGGATCGCGGCTTCTGAAATAAGGGAGTTGGTGGTACCCACCTGACCGTGGTCAAGTTTGAGGATGTTGACGTCACTGCT
Organism: Pseudomonas fluorescens; assembly: GCF_000967965.1. Classification (GTDB taxonomy): domain Bacteria; phylum Pseudomonadota; class Gammaproteobacteria; order Pseudomonadales; family Pseudomonadaceae; genus Aquipseudomonas; species Aquipseudomonas grandcourensis. The sequence continues at coordinate 9,258 of NZ_LACC01000006.1, read as the reverse complement.
GGAGCGGCGCAGCCCTTCCTGGACGTACTTCATCGCTTCATTATCTTCCAGGCCGAGGAATCCGGCAGGGCCCATCAGGTTGCCTTGGCGCAATCGATGGCGCGTCATCTCCTCGGTGTCGTCTTCATAGCCGAACATCGTCCATTGCATGATCATGCTGTTCGGGCCGTTAGGTACGATCTGCCGTACGCCCAGGGTGTTCATTTCCCGCTGCACGATCAGGTTCGGCCAGATGGTCTGCATGGTCACTGACCATGGCGAGTCGGATTCCTTGATGTAATCCAGGAAGCGCTCGTCGAGCAGGCGCATGCCCTCATGGTAGGAGCGCATTTCGGCCTTGTTGGCATCGCTGACGGCTGCGTATTTGTCTTCACTCTTGGCCGAGGCCATGGTGCCGTGACGGCCGTGAACCGGGTCGGCAATCATGGCGGACTTGTTGCCTGCCACCAACAGACCGAAGACCACCAGAAAGGAATGCAACAAGGTTGCGTGGTAAGGGTCTTTCAGGTTTTCGTGGTACATCTTCCAGTTGCAGGGCAACTCGTTGCGGTAGTAACCGAGTACTTTGAGTTTGCGGCCATCGAAAACCTTGCCCATATCTTCGATGATTTCCGGCGTCAGGTATTCTTCGATGGGTTCGACATCGGCGTGGTAGGAGGCAAAGACGACACCGTTCCAGGTGGTGACGTGGAGCTTTTTCAGGCCGTGGTCTTCGTTGCGAAAATCCTTGGGCATGCCGCCCTGTCGATTCACGCCACGCTTGAATGGCACGCCCTGCAGGTTGCCCTTGAGGTCGTAGGACCACTGATGGTACGGGCAGACAAACTCTTTGGCATTGCCTTGACTGTGTCGGCAGAACTCCGCACCACGGTGCGCGCAACGGTTCTCGAAGACATTGACCGAGCCGTCCTCTGCCCGTGCCACCACCACTGGGGTCGGGCCAACGAAGGAGCGCTTGTAGTCCCCGGTGTTGGGGAGCTCGGCTTCCAGTGCGACAAAGTTCCAAGTGCGGCCGTGGAAGATGCGTTCGACTTCACGATCATAGACGGCATGGCTGGTGTAGACCCAGTCGGGGATATAGTGAAGGTCATCGTTAGGCCACTTACAATCGGCCAGGGCCAGGTCCTTGTTGCCCCCGGTGCGGGCAATGACATCTTGCGAGTTATACATGGAGCGGCTCCTGAGCTGGGGCTGGATAGGTGGACTGGTTCGAGGTCTTGAATTGTTTTTCCAGCTGCCTGAGCGGCTGGTTGATGTCTGCCAGTGCCTCTGCAGAGCACGCGATGCCAGCCTCCATGAGGCTCTTGAGCGGGCGTAACTCGCCGCCTGCGTTGGCACACACCACATGCCTGAGTTGACCGTTGCGCAGGCCAAAGCTCACCCATTTCGGTGCCTCGGGAGTCGTGCTCAGGGTGCGTTGGACATAGGTCAGGTCTGGTTCGGGAAGCCCGAGCATCTGCAGGTTGCAATCGAATTGATCACTCCAGAACCAGGGCAGCGGGGTGGGGCTGTCGTCCTCTCCCAGCATGGCGGCCGCAGCGATGCGTGCCTGCTCGTTGGCGTACTGCCAGGACTCAAGGCGCATGGGTTGACCGCAGTGAGCGACCTTCTGGGTGGCACAGTCGCCCGCGGCATAAATGCCGCCGATGCTGGTGGCGCATTGGGGGTCTACGGCGATGCCACCGTCGTTAGCCATCTCCAGGCCAATGGCTTTGGCCAGTGTTGTCTCAGGTTGCATGCCAGCGGCGACCAGAATAGTGCTGGGTGTAATGTCGGTACCGTCGCTCAAGCGGTATACGCCTGGCTCGCCAGGGTGCTGCTGATCGATGCTGGTTGCCAGGCGCAAATCCACGCCGTAGTGACGCGCACGCGCCGCCAGCCAGATCGAGATTTCGCAGGGCAGTGCCCGTTTGAGCAAATGCTCCCCGGCTTCCAGTTGAGTCACCTCCATACCCAGAGAACGAGCGGTAGAGGCGACCTCCAGGCCAAGGAAGCCGGCGCCGACAATTAACAGTCGACCTTGAGACTCCTGGAGGGTCTGGCGGAGTTTGAAGGCGTCGTCGGCCGTTCTCAGATAATGGACATTGGCCATCGTTCGCGGGAATTTTTCCAGAATGCGCGGCTGTCCACCGGTCGCCAGCAGGCAGCGATCCCACTCGATCAAGGTACCATCGTCCAGCAAAGCCGTACGCTTGAGTGGGTCCAGTGACTGGACCGCGGTCCCCAAGTGCAGCTCGATTTCATGTTCGCGATAAAAGTCGGTTTTGTGCAGGCCGCTGACCGTTTGCGTGGACTCTGTCAGCACCGATTTGGACAAAGGGGGGCGCTCGTAGGGCGGATGAGACTCTCGGCCCACCAGCACAATCCGTCCACTGAAACCACGCTGGCGCAATGAGGCGGCGGCCATGGCGCCGCATTGACCGGCACCGACGATAAGAATGCGTTCAATGGTCATGGCGTTAACCCAGGTTCACGAGTACAGCGTCACCTTCGACCTTTACGGTGTAGGTTTTCAGGGATTCGGTGGCGGGCGCGCATTGGGCCGCGCCGGTGCGTACATCGAATGTCGCCTGATGCAGCGGGCATTCGATGCAGCCATCCTCCAGATAGCCCTCCGAGAGCAAGGCATGCTGGTGGGTGCAAATGTTGTCTGTTGCAAAAAACTCCCCATCGCAGCGATACAGCGCCAGGTGTGCTTCGGGTAGTTTGAAGGCCATTACCTGGTCGTCCTGAAGGACGTCCACCGTTGTTATTTTTATCCAGTTCATTAGGTTGTCCATTGTCAGTATGCCCACAAATAATATTCAGTGTACTGACTAATATGTCAAATGATTTGAGCCCCGGATCGACATCCTCATTGAGCCCGTGAACGGAAGAAACGCCCGTCTGTGAATTTTTAGCGGCTAGTCGTTGACGTGGCTGGGGGGATGATTATTATGTAAGTGTACTGATTAAATTCATACGTTAGCTGACGAAATTATAAAAACAGCCTTAAAGGACACTGATCATGCAGCTTCGCCGTTTCCTGAAAAATCTGGGTGCCGAGTGTCAGTGCCCCCGTCATTTCGTGGCGCATGCCGACCGGTTGAACATCGGAAACTCAGGGGGCCGTAAGGTATGAGCGAAGTGAACGAGTACCCTGCCAAATCGGGTCAGGGTGTGGGCGCCCGAGTGAGGCGCAAGGAAGATGAACGGCACCTGCACGGTCGCGGGAAGTTTGTTGCCGACTACCACATGCCAGGACTTCGGGAAGTGGCCTTTCTGCGCAGCCCTCTGGCCCATGCCCGGATCACCTCGATAGACGTACCGCCAGCCCTGAAGGGCCAGGCATTCGTGCGCGCAGACATGATCAGTGCCAGCGACATCGTTGCCGACTCGACGCTCCCTACTTATCAACCCTCTGTCCAGCCGCCGCTGGCCAGTGGCAAGGTGCGGTTTGTGGGCGAGCCCGTGGTAATGACCTGCGCGGCGACCCGTGCCGAGGCCGAAGACCTGGTGGAACAGGTGATGGTCGATTACGAAGACCTGCCCGTGTACGCCGACGCTGCCAGCAGCGTCGCTGCTACAGGTGACTTCATCCATGACGACTGGCACGACAACCGCTTCGTCACCTTGTATGCCGACAAGGCATTTACCGAGCGTGCGGCGGCGGCGAGCGTGACGGTCACGCGCCGAATGAAGCTGGCACGTCAATGCATGGTGCCGATGGAGGGCAAGGCGGTTCTGGCTTACTGGGATCACAGCCTGGATCAACTGGTGGTCGTCACTGCCACCCAGGTGCCGCACATGATTCGCACCATCCTGGCCCAGTGCCTGAAGCTGGATCAGGGGCAGGTGCGGGTCATCTCGCCGGATGTCGGCGGTGCCTTTGGCTACAAATGCGTGTTGCAGCAGGAAGAGCTATGTATCGCCTGGCTGGCCATGACCTTCAAGCAGCCGTTCCGTTTTATCGAAGATCGCCGGGAGCACCTCACGGCGGGGGCCAATAGTCGCGAGCATGAATATGTCATGACCGCTCATGCGGATGCCAAGGGGCGGGTGTTGGCGCTCGATGCCAAGATCGTCATCGATGGCGGTGCGTATTCGGTCTGGCCGTTCACTATCGGTCTGGAGCCGGGCCAGGCGGTTGGCAATTTGCCAGGCCCCTATGCCTTTCAGGGTTACCGCTGCGTCACCGAATGCGTGGCAACCAACAAACCAGGCTTTGTTCCTTACCGCGGGGTGGCTCGTACCGGTGTCTGCTTCGCCATGGAGCTGACCATGGATGCGGTGGCTCGAGCCGTCGGGCGCGATCCCCTGGACGTGCGCCTGGACAACCTGGTGCGTCCTGAGCAAATGCCCTTCATCAACGTCGCCAACAAGCATCTCGACAGTGGTGACTATCCGGCCAGCCTGCGCAAGGCTGCCGAGCTGATCGATGCGTCGGCGATTCGTGAGCGCCAGCGTCTGGGCGAAGCGGACGGTCGCCGCATCGGTCTTGGCTACGCAACCTACACCGAGCAGTCGGCCCACGGTACTTCGGTGTTCGCGACCTGGGGTACGCCTGTCATACCCGGCCACGAGCAGGCGACTGTGCGCATGACGCCGGATGGCGGTCTTGAAGTGCGGGTAGGCGTGCATTCCCACGGTCAGGGCATGGAAACAAGCTTCGCCCAGGTGGCCCACGAGGTACTGGGGATCGATATTGCAAGGATCAAAGTGCTGCATGGCGACACGGGACAGACACCGTTCTCTACCGGTACCTATGCGTCGCGGTCGATGGTTATGGCGGGAGGCGCCATCGCGCGCGCCTGTCGTGAGTTGTTACCGCGCCTGACCCATATAGGCGCTTTTTTGCTGGGGGTGCCCGATGCGCAGGTCAAGCTGCAGGGCGGCAGGGTGGTGTGTGATCAAGGCTCGGTGTCGCTGGATGACGTAGGGGCGGCCTGGTACATCAGGCCCCACACGCTACCGGCTGACGTTAACCCTGCCGGGCTGGAAGTCACCACGGGATTCAAGCCAGCCGTCGATACCGGTGCCTTTACTTACGCCACTCATGCGGTACTCGTTGCCGTCGACACCGACAGCGGTGAGGTCGAAATCCTTGACTACGTGGTGGTCGAGGATTGCGGCACGATGATCAACCCCATGTTGGTCGAGGGGCAGACCTATGGCGGGATCGCCCAGGGTATCGGCACGGCCATGTACGAAGAAACGCCTTATGACGTCAATGGTCAGCCATTGGCTTCGACGCTGGCGGACTACATCCTGCCAGGTCCAACCGAAGTACCCAGCTTGCGGATTCACCACATGGAGACGCCATCGCCTCATACCGAATTTGGCGCCAAAGGCATGGGGGAGGGTGGTGCTATCGCCCCGCCTGCCGCCATCTTCAATGCGGTCAATGATGCCCTCGCGGATCTTGGTGTTGAGGTCGCCGAAACCCCATTGACGCCGCGCCGCCTGCTACAGGCGCTGGCCAATGCCCGGGCAGCAAGCAACAAGCAGGAGGTGGCCGCATGAAAGCCGTTGCGTTCGATTATCTACGCCCCGCAACCCTGTCGGCCGGGCTGCAGGCATTGGCCGATCAGTCCGCGGGTATCGTCAAGGTCATGGGCGGCAGTCAGTCGCTGGGCCCCATGCTCAACCTGCGTCTGGCACGTCCGAACAAGGTGGTGGATGTCAGCGGGTTTACCGAGATGCAACAGGTGAGCGAGGACGGCGAGTGGCTGCTGGTCGGCGCAGCGATTACTCACTCGCAGATTGAAGATGGCGTGTTCGCCGCACTGCGTGGAACCTTGCTTGCCGAAGTGGCTCCTCAGATCGCCTACAGGGCTATTCGCAACCGCGGAACCCTCGGCGGCAGCCTGGCCCATGCAGACCCGGCGGCTGACTGGGTGTTGGTGGCTTTTACCCTGGGCGCCGAAGTGGAGTTGCGTAGTGTTCGCGCAAAACGTCGGTTGAGCATGGCCGAGTTCATGCTCGGTGCCTATACCACGGTGCTGGCTGAAGATGAGCTGATTACCGGGCTGCGCATTCCGCGTCTGGGGCCGCGTGCCACCTGGGCCTATCACAAACTTTGCCGAAAAACCGGCGAGTTCGCCGAAGCCAGTTGCGCGGCGGTGTTTGACCCGGACCGTGGCCTGGCCAGGATTGTCCTCGGCGCGCTGGATGGCCCACCTTCACTGCTTGGGGAGTTATCGGTGGCGGTCGCCCGACAGGGAGCTGCAGCACTTGAACCTGCCGCGTTGGCAAAAGCCGTGGCAAGCGTGACACCCGGTAAAGACGCAGTAGACCGACAACAAAGCCTCACCGCCTTGCGCCGGTGTCTCGATTCAATATTCAAGGAACCTCGGGTATGACTTCTGTACGTATCAACGTCAACGGTAATCTGCTCGAGCGTGAGGTCGCGCCGAGAATGCACCTGGGCGACTTCGTACGCGAAGAGGGTCGATTTACCGGCACTCACCTGGGTTGCGAACATGGCGTGTGTGGTGCTTGCACGGTATTGCTCGACGGCCAGCCGGTACGTTCGTGCACGACATTCGCGGTGGCCTGTGAAGGCCGGCAGGTGACAACTGTCGAGGGCTTTGAGCAAGACCCGGTGATGGCGCTCCTGCGTGAGGCGTTCTCCGAACATCATGCCTTGCAGTGTGGTTACTGCACGCCGGGTATGTTGACCACTGCCCGCGACATTGTGCTGCGCTTGCCCGAGGCCGATGAGCATCGGATTCGTGTCGAGCTGTCCGGCAACATCTGTCGTTGTACGGGCTACATGGGCATCGTCGAAGCCATTCGCAGCGTCCTTGCGCAGTTACGTGAACAGCCCGATCCAGTGATCGAGTCCGCCCGTGCACAGGCCCTGGCGGGCCATGGCGTTGCGATACCAACCAGTGGCGGGTCTTTCGCTTCTTTTACCGCCGAGCACAGCGCGCAGACACCTGCTGTCGAGCCTTCCACCAGCCCTGCGCCAGAACCCTCGAGCGAGCGTGCGCCTGCTGGAATCAAGGGCGGAACCCGGATGGATGGACGCTTCAGTGTCGGCTATCCGCCAGAACAGGTCTGGGCTTTCATGGCCGACCTGGAAGCGGTTGCCGGATGTCTTCCCGGTGCCAACCTGGAAGAAAACGACGGCGAGCGGGTCAAGGGCTTCATTGCCATCAAGTTCGGCCCGATGGCTGCCAAATTCGCCGGGGCGGCACGCTTGACGCGTAACGAGGAACAGCGTTCGGGCATGCTCAAGGGAGGAGGCCAAGACACCATCAGTCAATCGCGGGCCAATGGCGAGATTACCTACCGGGTGTTGTCCGATAACGCTTGGGCCACGCTGGTCGAAGTCGAAATGCTCTACTCGTTGCAAGGGCCTTTGGCGCAATTTTCGCGCTCGGGCCTGGTGAAGGACTTCGTGGCCCGGATGATTCTTGACTTCGGTCGCAACGTCGAACGACGTATGGATCCCAATGCCAAGCCATCGACGCAACCGGCCAAATTGAATGTCTTTGCCTTGGGGATGAGCATCATCTGGAATCGCATCAAAGGCTGGTTCGGCCGATGAACAATGCGACCCATGCTACGGTTTCGCAGGCGCGCGGCATGACCCGTGAAGAGCGCAAGGTCATTCTTGCCTCTTCCTTCGGGGCATTGCTTGAATGGTATGACTTCTACATTTATGCGGCGTTGGCCGGCTACTTCAGCGTGCTGTTTTTTCCTCCCGGAAACGCCACGACGGCGTTTCTCGCCAGCCTGGCAACCTTCGGTGCGGGCTTTCTGGTTCGCCCGTTGGGGGCTTTGCTGTTCGGGCAGATGGGTGACCGCCTGGGGCGTAAACGTACGTTCATGGTCACCATCATACTGATGGGGGTGGCCACCGTCGGCATCGGTTTGCTGCCGAGCTTTGAGCACATCGGTATCACCGCGACTATCTGCCTGGTGCTGTTGCGGTTGTTGCAAGGACTGGCCTTGGGGGGAGAAGTCGGCGGCGCGGTGACGTACGTTGCCGAGCATTCGCCCATGGCTCGTCGGGGGTTGTACACCAGCAGTCTGCAAATTACCGCAGGGGTTGGGTTGTTGCTGTCGCTGGCGGTGGTCTACAGCCTCAAGGGGTTTATCAATGAAGAGGATTTTCGCGCGTGGGGCTGGCGCTTGCCCTTTGTGTTGTCATTGGTGCTGTTGGCTATCTCGGTCTATGTGCGTGGCAAACTTGAGGAGTCGCCTACGTTCCAGCGCATGAAAGCCACTGGCCGTACTTCCCGCTCGCCGATCCGCGAGAGCTTCCTGCGCTGGAGTAACCTGCGCCTGGTGTTGATGCTGTTTTGTGTGGCCGCCGCACTGGGGGCGATTTTCGGCACCGGGCATTTCTACTCGATGTTCTTTCTCAATCGCACGCTCAAGTTGCCACTTGAGACCGTCCATTTGATTCTGGCCTGCGTGTTGTTATGCGCGACCCCGCTCTACCTGTTCTTTGGCTGGCTGTCTGATCGCTGGGGGCGCAAGCCTATTCTGGTGGCGGCTTGCCTGCTGGCAGCCCTGACCACTTATCCCATTTTCAAAGGCCTGACCCATTACGCCAATCCGGCCCTGGAGACCTTTCTGGAAACACCCATCAGTGTTGCTGCCGATGGCTGTGAGTTTCGCTTGTTCTCTGCACCCGTCAGCGCCTGCGATCGCACCCGCAGTTACCTGACCGATCAAGGGGTAGGTTATCGGGCTCAATCCGCCGAGGTCACCGGGACGGTCATCGTGACCATCGGCCAGCAACGGCTGGTAGACCCTGGCGCTGAGGATCTGCATCGGGCATTGGTGAGCGCTGGCTGGCCGGCGACCGCGGACCCGGCGCAGATCAACAGGCCGATGCTGTTCGTGTTGATGCTCTTGCTGGTGGTTTATCTGGCGATGATCTATGGGCCGATGGCGGCGTTCATGGTCGAGCTGTTTCCCGCGCGCATCCGCTATACCTCGCTCTCACTGCCGTTCCATCTGGGCGCGGGCTGGATTGGCGGCATGTTGCCATTTATCGTTTCGGCCCTGAACGTGGCCTATGGCGATCCTTACTTTGGCCTGTGGTTTCCCGTATCGATCATTGCATTCGGGTTGTGGGTGACGTTGGTTTTTGCACCGGAAACGCGGGGCCGATCCCTTGAAGACGATGGCGCAGCCATCCACTGAACATGACCTTGGAGAGTGGCAATGTCTGATTTGTACGCCTTGCTCGATGCAGTGGATCAAGCCAGCAGTGCAAAGATCGATGCTGTACTGGCTACGGTCGTCAAGGTCGAGGGC
>NZ_LACC01000059.1 GCF_000967965.1 Pseudomonas fluorescens | reverse complement strand
CGCTTCGGAGCCGGCATCAGCACGGGCGATATCTCCGTCACCCGTTCGGGTAACCATGTGATCCTCAGTCACAGCAATGGTCAGGATCAGGTCACCATTCAGAACTGGTTTACGTCCAGTGATGATCGTTACAAGCTGGAGCGAATCGAGTTCGCTGATGGAGCTTTGTGGAGCAGTGGGCAAGTAACGTCGAGAGCAAGCACACCTGGCAATGACACCATCATGGGCTCCAGCACCAACGATCGATTGCAAGGTGGTAAAGGTAATGACCTGCTACAGGGAGGAGAGGGAAGCGATATATATCTTTTTACCGCTGGAGATGGCCAAGACATCATCAACAACCTCTCCACTACCCCCAATGATATTGATGTGCTTAACATTGATGGGCTTACACCTCAAAACCTATGGTTTTCCCGGGAAAACAATAATTTGGTGATTGATGCCAGAGGGTCAGAAGATCGAATTACAGTTAAGGACTGGTACATAAACCCAGCTCAGCAAATTGATGTGATTCAGGCTGGAAGTACGGCATTGTATGCCAATGCGGTAGACAACCTGGTCAACGCCATGGCCGCTTTTGGGGCGCCAGCTGGTGGCGAAATCAACCTGACACAAGCTCAGCATGATCAACTAAATGTGGTGATTGCAACTAACTGGCAGTAGCAAGCTGAACAAACGTGTAAGGTCTAACTGTGATCCCCCCTCTGTTCTTCTACTCGGAAACTGAGTAGAAGCAGTTGAACACCAGGGTCAGTTTTCAAACGGCAGATCAGCCTTTACTGGGGCAGTTTTCGGACAGCGGCAACAAATCTATCTAAGCGAGGTCTTGCAGGCGGCGCGTATATAAACTGATCCAGTTCCACTTTTAGATTAGCGCAGGACTTAGTGTGTATCTGGGCGGATTTTCCTTTCTAAATTGTGGTTCTGGAAGTAAATGCGACCGTCTGCGGGTGCCCCTCGCTTGGTGGGGGGCATCACTACCATGTGCGGCGCATCTCCGCATGCTTGACCTAGGGAAACTCTGAAAAAGACTTC
>NZ_LACC01000058.1 GCF_000967965.1 Pseudomonas fluorescens | reverse complement strand
ATCGAGTAGGAGGCGGGGTTGCCCCCGCCGTCCTCTCACACCACCGTACGTACGGTTCCGTATACGGCGGTTCCTGCCTACTGACAAACAACGTCAGCGAGCTTGGTTCCGTTGATGTGTCGCCTGCGGTATCTAAGCGCCCAGACCGGCCCTCGGAGCTTCCGGCTCCTACCTCCTAATGGTCTTGACCTCCGCTACGCGGAGTTTCTGCTTTACGCTCCAACAGAGATCACACCCGACTATCCACTCATGGCAGGTTCAGCCCTTCATTACTCCGGTTTCGAGCAACTACTACGGCCTCTGCTGACTTCTGTCGCCCATCCCGTCATCTCGCGACGCCGGTAGCACATGGCAGGCTAAACAGATCTCCCAGGGTAATTCGCGCGACCTTCCTGCTTATGCCTGTCGGATCTACGTCGCAGCGTTCCGTGCAAGTATCGGGCTTTGAAGATATTGGCCTTCTTACCCCGCTGCGCCGCCTCTATCCGCTTCCTGTTCGTCAGGCCAGCATTTTGCCTCGGGCTTCCTTCAGATTCGCAGTCACCCGCGACACCCTTGCCTCTGGCTAACACTTCCCCTTGCCGGGTGTGTAGAGGACTTTCACCTCCAAGTCACCAGCGTGGCCACCACAGCCAAGCTGGTTGCGCTTACGCGCAACGCGCCATGCCTGGCGCACCAA
>NZ_LACC01000057.1:11066-13598 GCF_000967965.1 Pseudomonas fluorescens | reverse complement strand
AAATGCACGCTCAGGCAATGGAACGCCTAGGTCTGAACAAACCCCTGTATGCCCAGTACCTGGATTACATCGGCAAACTGGCCCACGGCGATCTCGGGGAATCCCTGCGAACCCGTGAAAGCGTGTGGAGCGAATTCACCTCCCTATTCCCCGCGACCCTGGAACTGTCCTCGGCCGCGCTGTTGTTCGCCGGTGTCCTGGGCCTCTTGGCCGGAGTGATCGCGGCACTCAAGCGAGGGTCCCTGTTCGACCATGGGGTGATGGGGGTCTCCCTGGCGGGATACTCGATGCCGATCTTCTGGTGGGGCCTGATCCTGATCATGTTCTTCTCGGTGAGCCTGGGCTGGACCCCGGTTTCCGGGCGTATCGACCTGCTCTACGACATCGAGCCACGCACCGGCTTCATGCTGATCGACACCCTGCTGGCCAACGAGCCGGACGCTTTCTTCGACGCCCTGCACCACCTGATCCTGCCGGCCATCGTACTCGGCACCATTCCGCTGGCAGTGATCGCGCGGATGACCCGTTCTTCGATGCTCGAAGTGCTGCGTGAAGACTACATTCGCACCGCCAAGGCCAAGGGCCTGTCGCCGTCGCGCGTGGTGTTCGTGCACGGTCTGCGTAACGCGTTGATTCCGGTACTGACCGTGGTTGGCCTGCAAGTCGGCACATTGCTGGCCGGTGCGGTCCTGACCGAAACCATCTTCTCGTGGCCGGGCATCGGCAAATGGCTGATCGAAGCCATTGGCGCCCGGGATTACCCCGTCGTGCAAAACGGCATCCTGTTAATCGCCTGCCTGGTGATTGTGGTCAACTTCGTAGTGGACATCCTCTACGGCTTTGCCAACCCACGCATCCGTCATCAGCGCTGAGATCATGAACATGACCACTCCAATTCCATCGGTAGCAGTCGATCAAAGCCTGCTGTACCCGTCTCCGTACAAAGAATTCTGGCAAGCGTTCGCCAAGAACAAAGGTGCCGTCGCCGGCCTGATGTTCATGCTGCTGGTGATTTTCTGCGCCATCTTCGCCCCATGGGTCGCCCCTCACGACCCGAGCGAGCAGTACCGCGATTTCCTGCTGACCCCACCGGCCTGGCTGGAAGGTGGACAGTTGCAGTTCCTGCTCGGCACCGATGAACTGGGCCGCGACCTGCTGTCGCGTCTGATCAATGGTTCGCGCCTGTCGTTGCTGATCGGTTTGTCGTCGGTGGTGATGTCGCTGATCCCGGGGATTCTCCTGGGCCTGTTCGCCGGGTTCTACCCGCGGATTCTCGGCCCGACCATCATGCGTCTGATGGACATCATGCTGGCCCTGCCGTCGCTGCTGCTGGCCGTGGCGATTGTCGCCATCCTCGGCCCTGGCCTGATCAACACCATCATTGCCATCGCCGTGGTGTCCCTGCCGTCCTATGTTCGTCTGACCCGCGCCGCGGTGATGGGCGAGCTGAACCGCGACTACGTAACCGCCGCGCGCCTGGCCGGTGCCGGCCTGCCACGCCTGATGTTCGTCACCGTGCTGCCTAACTGCATGGCGCCGCTGATCGTTCAGGCCACCCTGAGCTTCTCCTCGGCGATCCTCGATGCCGCCGCACTGGGCTTCCTCGGCCTTGGCGTACAACCGCCAACCCCTGAGTGGGGCACCATGCTGGCTTCGGCTCGCGACTACATCGAACGCGCCTGGTGGGTGGTGAGCCTGCCTGGTTTGACCATTTTGCTCAGCGTGCTGGCAATCAACCTGATGGGCGACGGCCTGCGCGATGCGCTGGACCCGAAACTCAAGAACGCCGCCTGAGGAGATTCCCATGTCACTGCTAGAAATCAAGAATCTCAACGTTCGCTTCGGCGACAAAAACGCCACGCCAGTGGTCGATGGCCTCGACCTGCAAGTGGACAAGGGCGAAGTGCTGGCCATCGTTGGCGAATCCGGTTCCGGCAAGTCCGTGACCATGATGGCGCTGATGGGCCTGATCGAGCACCCGGGGATCGTCACTGCCGACGCCCTGAATTTCGACGGCAAGAACATGCTCAAGCTCAACAATCGCCAGCGTCGGCAGATCGTCGGCAAAGACCTGTCCATGGTCTTCCAGGATCCGATGACCGCGCTGAACCCGAGCTACACCGTCGGCTTCCAGATCGAAGAAGTGCTGCGCCTGCACCTGAAAATGTCCGGCAAGGCGGCCCGCAAGCGCGCCATCGAACTGCTGGAAAAAGTCGAGATCCCGGGTGCCGCCAGCCGCATGGACGCCTACCCGCATCAACTGTCCGGTGGCATGAGCCAGCGTGTCGCGATTGCCATGGCGATTGCCGGTGAACCGAAACTGCTGATCGCCGACGAACCGACCACGGCGCTGGACGTCACCATCCAGGCGCAGATCATGGACCTGCTGCTGGCGTTGCAGAAAGAGCAGAACATGGGCCTGGTGCTGATCACCCACGACCTCGCCGTCGTGGCCGAAACCGCCCAGCGCGTGTGCGTGATGTACGCCGGCCAAGCGGTCGAAGTCGGTCAGGTGCCGCAACTGTTCGACAT
>NZ_LACC01000057.1:937-10998 GCF_000967965.1 Pseudomonas fluorescens | reverse complement strand
CGCTGCCCGTACGTGAAAGACAACTGCCGTCAACAACGTCCGGCCCTTGACCAGAAAAGCAACAGCCTCGCTCGCTGCTTCTACCCGCTGAACCAGGAGGTGGCGTAATGGCCGTCGTTCTTACCGCCCGCGACCTGACCCGTCACTACGAGGTGTCCCGTGGCCTGTTCAAGGGTCACGCCACCGTGCGCGCCCTCAACGGCGTGTCGTTCGAACTGGAAGCCGGCAAGACCCTCGCGGTCGTCGGCGAGTCGGGTTGCGGCAAATCCACCCTGGCCCGTGCCTTGACCCTGATCGAAGAGCCGTCGTCCGGCTCCTTGAAAATCGCCGGACAGGAAGTCGCCGGCGCCGACAAGGCCCAGCGCAAGCAACTGCGCAAAGACGTGCAGATGGTGTTCCAGAGCCCGTACGCCTCGCTGAACCCACGGCAGAAAGTCGGTGATCAGCTCGCCGAGCCGTTGCTGATCAACACCAACCTGAGCGCCGCGGAACGTCGCGAAAAAGTCCAGGCGATGATGAAGCAGGTGGGCTTGCGGCCCGAGCACTACCAGCGTTATCCGCACATGTTCTCCGGCGGTCAGCGCCAGCGGATCGCCCTGGCCCGCGCGATGATGCTGCAACCGAAAGTGCTGGTGGCGGACGAACCGACTTCGGCGCTGGACGTGTCGATTCAGGCGCAGGTGCTCAACCTGTTCATGGATTTGCAGCAAGAGTTCAACACCGCCTACGTGTTCATCTCTCACAACCTGGCGGTGGTACGCCACGTGGCCGACCATGTGATGGTGATGTACCTCGGTCGCCCGGTGGAAATGGGCACGAAAGAGGACATTTACTCCCGTCCTCTGCACCCCTACACCCAAGCGCTGTTGTCGGCGACGCCGGCCATCCACCCGGATCCGAACAAGCCGAAAATCAAGATCGTCGGCGAATTGCCCAACCCGCTGAACCCACCGTCCGGCTGTGCCTTCCACAAGCGCTGCCCATATGCCACCGAGCGTTGCAGCACTGAAGAGCCGGCCCTGCGCCTGCTCGCCGGCCGCCAGGTGGCTTGCCACTACGCCGAGCAATTCCTCGACGGCGCGGCATAAAAAATGTGGGAGCGGGCTTGCTCGCGAAAGCATTGTGTCAGTCGATGTTAATGGTGACTGACGCGACGCCTTCGCGAGCAAGCCCGCTCCCACAGGGATTGAGTTGCTCACATTCCTGATGCGTTGACCAACCCCTTCCGCCTTGATTGCGCATCAGTCAGGTAGAAGGGGTTTTCTTTTATCTGCCATTGAGCGACTACGTCTGGCTGTCGCCCTCTTCCTCATCGGAGTCCGGCTCGTCGGTGGTCGAGTCATCGTCGTTGTCAGCCCCACCCTGCCCCTGATCTCCCGGTTCCGATTCGGATTTGGCGATCATCAACCCCGCATAACCCGCCTGCCCGCTCGAAGCCTGCTCACCGTGGTTGGTGCACTCGGCCCATGCCATCGAAGTGCCGAGCGAGAGCATCACCATCACCTTCAACAGCAGTAAAACGCGAAACAACCTGTTCATAGCCGATTCCTTCCTTTCGTTGAGTGCCTGTCTGGCGCTGAGTCAAATCTAGTTCCGATCAGCCGGGTTCTCCAGATTGGACGCTGTCGAGCGGGGGAAAATGCAGTGGGTTGGGAGATTGGTTTGGAATAGGGGTTATTCCCGTTTCAGCTAACACCGAAGCACCCTGTAGGAGCGAGCCTGCTCGCGATGGATGCTAACGATGACGCGCTCTGTCTGGATAAACGCAGCGCGGCTGGAATCATCGCGAGCAGGCTCGCTCCTACAGGGAATTGCAACAGGCAATAAACCCCGCTGCTTTCGCAAACGGGGTTTTGGGTATTTCAACTCAGCGCTTAGTGATGCTCACGGGTCGCACGGAATTTCACGTCCGGCCAGCGCTCTTCCATCAGGGCCAGGTTGACCCGCGTAGGCGCGAGGTAGGTCAGGTGACCACCGCCGTCCAGTGCCAGGTTTTCCACAGCCTTGTTGGAGAATTCCTCAAGCTTCTTCTTGTCGCTGCATTCGATCCAGCGTGCTGAGTAAACAGTGATCGGCTCGTAGGAGCACTCGACCTTGTATTCCTCTTTCAAGCGGCTGGCGACCACATCGAACTGCAGCACACCGACGGCGCCGAGGATGATGTCGTTGCTGCGCTCCGGGAAGAACACCTGGGTCGCGCCTTCTTCGGCGAGCTGTTGCAGGCCCTGACGCAGTTGCTTGGATTTCAGCGGATCCTTCAGGCGTACGCGGCGGAACAGTTCCGGGGCGAAATGCGGGATACCGGTGAAGCCCAGGACTTCGCCTTCGGTGAAGGTGTCGCCGATCTGGATGGTGCCGTGGTTGTGCAGGCCGATGATGTCGCCGGCAAACGCTTCTTCCAGCTGCTCACGCTCGGAGGAGAAGAAGGTCAGCGCGTCGCCGATGCGCACGTCCTTGCCGGTGCGCACGTGGCGCATCTTCATGCCTTTTTCGTACTTGCCGGAGCAGATACGCATGAAGGCGATACGGTCGCGGTGTTTGGGGTCCATGTTCGCCTGGATCTTGAAGATGAAGCCCGAGAACTTCTCTTCCACCGGTTCCACGGTGCGCTCGTTGGCCACGCGTGCCAGCGGACGGGGTGCCCAATCAACGACAGCGTCGAGGACGTGGTCGACACCGAAGTTGCCCAGCGCCGTACCGAAGAACACCGGGGTCAGTTGGCCGTCGAGGAACTCCTGCTGGTTGAACTCGTGGCAGGCGCCTTGCACCAGTTCCAGCTGTTCGATGAAACGCTCGTACTCGTCACCCAGGTGGGCGCGTGCTTCATCGGAGTCGAGCTTCTCGATGATCTTGGTTTCGGTGCGCTCGTGGCCGTGACCGGCGGTGTACACGATGATGTAGTCATCGGCGAGGTGATACACGCCCTTGAAGTCGCGGTAGCAACCAATCGGCCAGGTGATCGGCGCCGCCTTGATCTTGAGGACGGCTTCGATTTCGTCGAGCAGTTCGATCGGGTCGCGGATGTCACGGTCGAGTTTGTTGATGAAGCTGACGATCGGCGTGTCACGCAGACGGCAGACGTCCATCAGGGCGATGGTCCGTGGCTCAACACCTTTACCGCCGTCGAGAACCATCAACGCCGAGTCCACCGCGGTCAGGGTGCGGTAGGTATCTTCGGAGAAGTCTTCGTGGCCCGGGGTGTCGAGCAGGTTGATCATGTGTTCGCGATACGGGAACTGCATGACCGACGTGGTAATGGAGATACCACGCTGCTTTTCCATTTCCATCCAGTCGGAGGTGGCATGGCGATCGGATTTACGAGATTTCACCGTACCGGCTACCGCAATCGCCTTGCCCATCAGCAAGAGCTTCTCGGTGATGGTGGTCTTACCGGCATCGGGGTGGGAAATAATGGCGAAAGTGCGGCGTTTCGCGACTTCGGCGGCCTGTTTGGTCATGGGAAATCGCCTGGCAGGTGATTCAAAAAAGGGCGCAGATTATAGCCCAAGTTGATCCAAGAACCGAACCGTTGAGCACATTAGGGGTGGCCAAATGCTGCCGCAGATGGGAACCTTTTAAAGCACGGAGACGTCCACTCCCTCGTTACGACCACTCGTCGGGGGCCTGAAACACCTGCAATTCGGCCTGACGAGGCTGTGCTCATGGCTCGATTACACGCTGCTTTGCCGGCCTGATCGAGCTGCTTATCGCGACATTTTTTCGGCAGCCAAGCAAGGCGTTGCCACACGAAAAAGTGTTCGCCGACTGAAAAAAGGAGTCCGCCTGTGGCTATCCACTATGGCAAAGGGCTGATAGGAGGCGCGCTGGTATTCGCCCTTCTGGCCCTGCTGATCCAATGGATCGGCATCAACACGATCGAACACTACCGCGACGA
Source organism: Pseudomonas fluorescens (assembly GCF_000967965.1). GTDB lineage: Bacteria > Pseudomonadota > Gammaproteobacteria > Pseudomonadales > Pseudomonadaceae > Aquipseudomonas > Aquipseudomonas grandcourensis. The sequence goes on along the minus strand of NZ_LACC01000057.1, from coordinate 7,103 downwards.
TTTGTTGTTTTACCTGCAAGCTCATCTGGTTCTCGTCCTCGCTTCCATGCTGGCCGCCCTTGTCGTGGGCATTCCTGCCGGCATCCTCCTCAGCCGCCCGTCCATGGTCGGCCGCGCCGAACGCTTCATGCAGTTCTTCAACATCGGCAACACCGTTCCGCCCCTGGCCGTCCTGGCCATCGCCCTGGGTATCCTCGGCATCGGCAGCGGTCCGGCCATCTTCGCCCTGTTCCTCGCCTCCTTGCTGCCCATCGTGCGCAACACCTATGAAGGCCTGAAAAACGTTCAGGGTTCGCTCAAGGAAGCCGCCGTCGGCATCGGCATGACCCCGCTCCAGGTGCTGTGGAAAGTCGAATTGCCCAACGCCGTGCCGATCATCATCGGTGGTGTGCGCGTGGCATTGGCGATCAATGTCGGGACGGCGCCGCTGGCGTTCCTGATCGGCGCCAACAGTCTCGGCAGCCTGATCTTCCCCGGCATCGCCCTGAACAATCAGCCGCAATTGCTGCTCGGCGCGGCCTGCACCGCCCTGCTGGCCTTGTTGCTCGACGGTCTGGTGACACTCGCCAGCCGCCTCTGGCTCGAACGCGGCTTGCGCCCGTCTTAAGCCTCGGCAAAGGAATCATCATGAAAACTTCAAGCTTTTTACTAGGCTGCGTCCTGCTGTTCGCAGGATTTGCCCAAGCCGCGGAAAAACCGTTGATCCGTATCGGCGCCCGGGTGTTCACCGAACAGACCCTGCTGGCGGAAATCACCTCGCAGTACCTGCGCACCAAGGGTTACGAGGTGCAGGTGACCGGCGGCCTGGGCAGCAATCTGGCCCGCAGCGCCCACGAAAGTGGCCAGCTGGACATGCTCTGGGAATACACCGGCGTTTCGCTGGTGGCCTACAACCATGTCACTGAAAAACTCGACAGTGAACAGTCCTACGCACGAGTAAAAGAACTCGATGCGAAAAAAGGCCTGGTCTGGCTCACTCCGTCGAAATTCAGCAACACCTACGCCCTCGCCCTGCCGAAGAACGTCGCCGACCAATACCCGCAGATCAACACCATCAGTGAGCTGAACACGGTGCTGCGCAAGGAAGCCCAGACCAACAACCTGGTGGCGCTGGATACCGAGTTCGCCAACCGTTCGGACGGTCTGGATGGCATGGTCAAGCTCTACGACATGAACCTGACCCGCAAGAACATCCGGCAGATGGACGCCGGTCTGGTCTACACCGCGCTGCGAAACGGTCAGGTGTTTGCCGGCCTGGTCTACACCACCGACGGTCGCCTCAACGCCTTCAAGCTGAAGCTGCTGGAAGACGACAAGCATTACTTCCCCGACTACACCGCCGCACCGGTGGTGCGTCAGGCCTACCTCGATGCGCATCCGCAATTGGCCGCACAACTCAAGCCGCTGGCTGAACTGTTCGACGACAACACCATGCGCGAACTCAACGCGCGGGTCGACGTCGAGCACCAAAGTCCTTCAGCCGTTGCCGCCGATTTTCTGCGCCAGCACCCGATCAATTAAGGAGGAAAAGTCATGGAATTCCTGAACGCCTTTTCCCATCTCGACTGGCAACAGGTGATCCACCTGACCTGGCAGCACATCACACTGGTCGGCATCGCCGTGACCCTGGCGATTGTAGTTGGCGTGCCGCTGGGCATCCTGATGACACGCTTCCCGAGCCTCGCAGGTCCGTTGCAAGCCAGCGCCACCGTGCTGCTGACCGTACCGTCGATTGCCCTGTTCGGCTTGCTGCTACCGTTCTATTCCAAGTTCGGCCAGGGCCTGGGGCCAATGCCGGCGATCACGGCCGTGTTCCTTTATTCGCTGCTGCCGATCATGCGTAACACCTACCTGGCCCTGACCAGCGTCGAGCCGGGCATCCGCGAAGCCGCCCGCGGCATCGGCATGACCTTCGGCCAGCGCCTGCGCATGGTCGAGTTGCCCATCGCCGTGCCGGTGATCCTCGCCGGTGTGCGCACCGCCGTAGTCATGAACATCGGCGTGATGACCATCGCCGCCACCATCGGCGCCGGTGGCCTGGGCGTACTCATCCTCGCCTCCATCAGCCGCAGCGACATGTCGATGCTGATTGTCGGCGCCGTGCTGGTCAGTGTGCTGGCCATCTTCGCCGACCTGCTTCTGCAATGGCTGCAACGCTCGCTGACTCCAAAAGGACTACTCAAATGATCGAACTTCAAAACCTCAGCAAGACCTTCCAAAGCAACGGCAAAGATGTGAAAGCCGTGGACTCGGTAAGCCTGACCGTCAATGAAGGCGAAATCTGCGTGTTCCTCGGGCCATCGGGTTGCGGCAAAAGCACCACGCTGAAAATGATCAACCGCCTGATCAAACCGACCTCGGGCAAGATCCTGATCAATGGCGAAGACACCACAGGCCTCGACGAAGTGACCCTGCGCCGCAACATCGGCTACGTGATCCAGCAGATCGGTTTGTTCCCGAACATGACCATCGAGGAGAACATCGTCGTGGTGCCGAAACTGCTCGGCTGGGACAAGCAGAAATGCCACGACCGTGCCCGCGAGTTGATGAGCATGATCAAGCTCGAACCCAAGCAATACCTGCATCGTTATCCACGGGAATTGTCCGGTGGCCAGCAGCAGCGGATCGGCGTGATTCGCGCCTTGGCGGCCGATGCGCCGTTGCTGTTGATGGACGAGCCCTTCGGTGCGGTCGACCCGATCAACCGCGAGATGATCCAGAACGAATTCTTCGAGATGCAACGGGCGCTGAACAAGACCGTGATCATGGTCAGCCATGACATCGACGAGGCGATCAAGCTCGGCGACAAGATCGCGATCTTCCGCGCCGGCAAGCTATTGCAGATCGATCACCCGGACACTCTGCTCGCGCATCCGGCGGATGAGTTTGTCAGCAACTTCGTCGGCCAGGACAGCACACTCAAGCGTCTGCTGTTGGTGAAAGCTGAAGATGCGGCGGACAACGCGCCCTCCGTCAGCCCGCATACCCCGGTGGCCGAAGCGCTGGAGTTGATGGACGAGCATGACCGACGCTACGTGGTGGTGACTTGTGCCGAGAATAAAGCCCTGGGTTATGTACGACGTCGTGACCTGCACCGTCAGACCGGCACCTGCGCACAGTACCAACGCGAGTTCAATGCCACGGCGGCGTACGACGAACATTTGCGCATCCTGCTGTCGCGTATGTACGAGTTCAATCGGGCGTGGTTGCCGGTGATGGATGCCGAGAGGGTGTTTTTGGGTGAGGTGACACAGGAGTCGATTGCTGCTTACTTGAGCTCCGGACGTTCGCGGGGGATGAAGACCAACATCGTGTCGCCAGCCGAGGCGGTGGTCGCCTGATCACTCATATCGCCCGGTAAAAAACGCAAAACCTGCAGGAGTGAGCCTGCTCGCGATAGCGCAATGTCAGTCAACACGATGTTGGCAGTGAAAATGCCATCGCGAGCAGGCTCACTCCTACAAGGTTTGTGCAATTTTTGAGTAATCGGCAGACCGGAAAAAAATATCAACAGCAGCGTCTGTAAAAGCCATCCTGATACACGCTCAGGAATAGTCAAATCCCCTCTCTGCCTACCTTTTCGCTGCCAACGTCGCCGATGTTGACGCTATCGTAGTTACTAGCGACTTAGCGCACAAAAGCGTCGAACGTGCAGGTATTTTTAACACTTCATAAATCTTCTGGAACATCCGACTGTCATCTGAGTCGGTTAAAAAGAGTGACGCTCGTAACGCGCGTCAGAAGAGTGCAAAAACGCGACATTTTTTGTTGATCTCAAGCCCCTCACGCCCTAAAGTTCGCGCCGAACGTCCATGCTGGAAACGATCCATCCGGCTCAAGTACTGACGACGAGACAGCAAGGCCAAGGGAAAGCTGCACTTCCCATGGCCTTTTTGCTTTCGGCGACATGCCTTGGGAAGTAGGCGAACCAAAGTGGGGATACGGAGGACGTTCATTTGCACCCATTGATTACTAACGTTTGCCAGTAGGAGCTCCCAGGTATGTCGATCCAGGTCGAAGACTATTTCGCGCGCGAAACCTTTCAGAAAATGAAGGCGTTCGCCGACAAACAGGAAACCCCGTTCGTGGTGATCGACACCGCGATGATCAGCCAGGCCTATGACGACCTGCGCGCCGGTTTCGAATTCGCCAAGATCTACTACGCGGTCAAGGCCAACCCGGCCGTCGAGATCATCGACCTGCTCAAAGAGAAAGGCTCGAGCTTCGACATCGCCTCGATCTATGAACTGGACAAAGTGCTCGATCGCGGCGTCAGCGCCGACCACATCAGCTACGGCAACACCATCAAGAAATCCAAGGACATCCGCTACTTCTACGAGAAGGGCGTGCGTCTGTTCGCCACCGACTCCGAAGCCGACCTGCGCAACATCGCCAAGGCCGCTCCGGGTGCAAAAGTTTATGTACGTATCCTGACCGAAGGCTCGACCACCGCCGACTGGCCGTTGTCGCGTAAATTCGGCTGCCAGACCGACATGGCCATGGACCTGCTGATCCTCGCTCGCGACCTGGGCCTGGTGCCTTACGGCATCTCCTTCCACGTCGGCTCGCAGCAGCGCGACATCAGCGTCTGGGACGCAGCGATCGCCAAAGTCAAAGTGATCTTCGAGCGTTTGAAAGAAGAAGACGGCATCCACCTGAAGCTGATCAACATGGGCGGCGGCTTCCCGGCCAACTACATCACCCGTACCAACAGCCTGGAAACCTACGCCGAGGAAATCATCCGCTTCCTGAAGGAAGACTTCGGTGATGACCTGCCGGAAATTATCCTCGAGCCAGGCCGCTCGTTGATCGCCAACGCCGGCATCCTGGTCAGCGAAGTAGTGCTGGTCGCGCGCAAATCCCGTACCGCTGTCGAGCGCTGGGTGTACACGGATGTGGGCAAGTTCTCCGGCCTGATCGAAACCATGGACGAAGCCATCAAGTTCCCGATCTGGACCGAGAAAAAAGGCGAGATGGAAGAAGTGGTCATCGCCGGCCCTACCTGCGACAGCGCCGACATCATGTACGAAAACTACAAGTACGGCCTGCCACTGAACCTGGCCATCGGTGATCGCCTGTACTGGCTGTCGACCGGTGCGTACACCACCAGCTACAGCGCCGTCGAATTCAATGGCTTCCCGCCGCTGAAGTCGTTCTACGTGTAAATACTGCGTAGAATCGAGTAGGAGGCGGCTTTACAGCCGCCGTCCTCTCACACCACCGTACGTACGGATCCGTATACGGCGGTTCAAGTTATGCGATTAAGCCGAGTTATCGTATCCGGTATTGAGACCAGACCAAGCCGATCCCACAGTTTCTTCGGTAGCGCGTGATTCAAATGCGCAGCTCCTGAGCTCCACCATGGGCCACGACCATTGAACGCCGATATGCAGGCGCGATGCCTACTGAGCCCCAGGCGTATCAAGTTACGAGCCCTTGTTGAGGGCTGTTTCCATTGACGCCATACGGCGCAGCGCAGCTTACGACGCACCCAGCCATCAAGCACCTCAAGTGGCCGCTTGCTTTGACTTAGCTTGAAGTAGCCAGCCCAACCACGCAGCATAGGGTTTATCCGCACGATGACGGTTGCCATCTTGCAACCCCGCGCTTTGTGTAGCAGGTCCCTGACTCGGTCACGTAAGCGACCCAGACTCATCGTCGCCACTCTTAACTTCGGCTGTCGGTGCCAGCTCATCCCATAACCCAGATAGTCACAGACCCAAGGCCGTGCCACACGGCTCTTTTCCCTATTCAGCGTCAGTTTCAGACGCTGGATCAGGAAGCACTCAACGCTGACCATCACTCGTTCACCCGCCCGACAACTGCGCACATAAATGTTGGCGTCGTCGGCGTAACGCACGAAGCGATGGCCCCGCCGCTCCAATTCACGATCAAGTTCGTTGAGCAGGATATTCGACAGCAACGGCGAGAGCGGGCCGCCTTGCGGCGTCCCTTCCTGCCGTCGGCTGACGAGACCGCCTGACATCGTTCCCGCTTCGAGGTAGCGACGGATCAGCGTGAGGACGCGTTTGTCTTCGATTTGACGCGCAACATGGGCCATCAGAACATCATGATTAACCCGATCAAAGAACTTCTCCAGATCGAGTTCCACGCACCAGCGGTGACCCGCCGCCGCGTGGGCACGGGCCGTTTCGATAGCTTGATG
>NZ_LACC01000057.1:0-878 GCF_000967965.1 Pseudomonas fluorescens | reverse complement strand
AAGATAGGTGTGAGCTGTTGCAGCAAAGCCTGTTGGATCAGGCGATCCACGACACAGGGAATGCCCAGTTGCCGTGTTCCGCCTTTAGGTTTTGGGATGTCGACGGCGCGTACACCTTGCGGTTGGTACTCGCCGGCCAGCAACCGAGTCTTGAGGTTCGGCCAATACTGTTTCACGTAGCCTGCCAATTGGTCGACCGTCATGCCATCGGCACCCGGTGCGCCCTTGTTGCTGACTACGCGTTGATACGCACGCTTGAGGTTAGCCGGTGCAAGCACCCGCTCCATCAGCGTGTCCGGCTCCGCGTTCGTCCACGCCACAGACGCCGTCGATGCTTGTGCCCTGTCAGCCGTCATCCTCGGATACCGTCCGGGACTTGGGGAAACAGTCTTCTCTTGGAGAATATTCTGCGTTTCAGCATTCGACGAGACTCTGGCGCCTACTGGCGGCATAACCTGTTCGGCCCTTGGCGGCGGGGTTATTCGCCACTTACTACGGCCTCGGCTGACTTCTGCACGCTCATCCCGTCGCCTCTCGACGCTCGGTAGCACACTGGCAAACGTGCAGATCTCCCAGGGTAATTCGCGTGACCTTCCTGCTTATGCCTGTCGGATCTACGTCACAGCGTTCTGTGCAAGTATCGGGCTTTGAAGATGCTTGCCTTCTTACCCCGCTGCGCCGCCTCTATCCGCTTCCTGTTCGTCAGGCCAGCATTTTGCCTCGGGCTTCCTTCAGATTCGCAGTCACCCGCGACACCCTTGCCTCTGGCTAACACTTCCCCTTGCCGGGTGTGTAGAGGACTTTCACCTCCAAGTCACCAGCGAGGCCACCACAGCCAAGCTGGTTGCGCTTACGCGCAACGCGCCATGCCTGGCGCA
>NZ_LACC01000056.1 GCF_000967965.1 Pseudomonas fluorescens | reverse complement strand
CCGTACGTACGGTGGTGTGAGAGGACGGCGGATGTAAATCCGCCTCCTACTCGATTATGAGAGAACACCCATGACCGCCGCCAAGAACCGTATTTTAGAGCTGCGCGCTGAGCTGGATCAGCACAACTATCGTTACCACGTGCTCGACGAGCCGAGCATTCCGGACGCCGAATACGACCGCTTGTTCAACGAGCTCAAGGCTCTGGAAGCGGCCAATCCCGAACTGATCACCAGCGACTCGCCCACCCAGCGAGTGGGCAGCGCGGCGCTGTCGGCGTTTACCCAGGTGCGTCACGAAGTGCCGATGCTCAGCCTCGGCAACGCCTTCGAAGAAACCGACATGCGCGAGTTCGACCGCCGGGTGACCGAAGGCCTGGACCTGCCGGCCGGCGATCTGTTCGGTGGCGGCGCAACCGTCGAGTACAGCTGTGAGCCCAAGCTCGATGGCCTGGCCGTCAGCCTGCTGTATCAGGATGGCATCCTGGTGCGCGGCGCGACTCGTGGGGACGGCACCACCGGCGAAGACATCAGCGTCAACGTGCGCACCGTACGCAACATCCCGCTCAAGCTGCACGGTACTGGCTGGCCGGCGACCCTGGAAGTGCGCGGCGAAGTGTTCATGTCCAAGGCCGGTTTCGAGCGGCTCAACGCCACGCAACTGGAAGTCGGCGGCAAGACCTTCGCCAACCCACGCAACGCAGCGGCAGGCAGCTTGCGCCAGCTGGATTCGAAGATCACCGCCAATCGCCCGCTGGAGTTCTGCTGCTACGGCATCGGCCAGGTGTCGGCGGACATTGCCGATACGCATATCGGCAATTTGCAGCAACTCCAGGCCTGGGGCATGCCGATCAGCCATGAGCTGAAACTGGCGCACGGCATCGCCGAGTGCCTGGATTACTACCGCGACATCGGTGAGCGTCGCAGTGCGCTGCCGTATGAAATCGACGGCGTGGTGTTCAAGGTCAACAGCATTGCCTCCCAGCGCGAACTGGGCTTTCGCGCCCGTGAGCCGCGCTGGGCCATCGCCCACAAATTCCCGGCGATGGAAGAGCTCACCGAGCTGCTCGATGTGGAATTCCAGGTCGGCCGCACCGGGGCGGTGACGCCGGTGGCGCGTCTGAAACCGGTCAAGGTTGCGGGCGTCACGGTGGCCAACGCCACCCTGCATAACATGGACGAAGTTGCGCGCCTGGGCCTGATGATCGGCGACACGGTGATCATTCGCCGCGCCGGTGATGTGATTCCGCAGGTGGTGCAAGTGGTCATGGAGCGTCGTCCGGAAAACGCCCGGCCGGTGCAGATTCCCGAGCAGTGCCCGGTGTGCGGTTCCCATGTCGAGCGCACGCAGTTGATCAAGCGCAGCAAGGGTCGCGAGACGGTGAGCGAAGGCGCGGTGTATCGCTGCGTCGGTCGTCTGGCCTGTGGCGCGCAACTCAAGCAGGCGATCATTCACTTCGTTTCCCGTCGCGCCATGGACATCGAAGGCCTGGGAGAGAAGAGCGTCGAGCAACTGGTCGACGAAGGCCTGGTGAGCTCGCCGGCCGATCTGTACGCCCTCACGTTCGAGCAGATTGTCGATCTGGAAGGCTTTGCCGAACTGTCGAGCAAGAACCTGCTCGGCGCCATCGAAGACAGTAAGAAGCCGGGCCTGGCGCGGTTCATCTACGCCCTTGGGATTCCCGATGTCGGCGAGGAGACGGCCAAGGTACTGGCGCGTTCCCTGGGCTCGCTGGAGCGGGTGCAGCAGGCCTTGCCGCAGGTGCTCACGTACTTGCCGGATGTTGGCCTGGAAGTCGCGCACGAGATCCACAGCTTCTTCGAGGACGCGCATAACCAGCAGGTGATCGCGGAACTGCTCAAGCATGGTTTGCAGATTCAGGATCAGGGCGAGTTGGGTGCCGAGTTTTCGGCGAGCACCACCCTGGGTGGTTTCCTCGACAAGCTGCATATCCCCTTGGTCGGACCGGGCGGGGCGCAGAAACTGGCGGACAAATTCGGCTCGTTGCAGGCGGTGATCGGTGCTGACTGGCTGGATATGCGCCAGGCACTGCCGGAGAAGCAGGCCAATTCGGTGCGCGAATTTTTTGCGGTCGAGGACAATCGCCAGTTGGCCGAAGCGGCGGAGAAGCAACTGGCCGATTTCGGCATGCACTGGCAGAGCGAGAAGAAGGTCGTCGAAGGTTTGCCGCTGGCCGGGCAGACCTGGGTGCTGACCGGCTCGCTGGAGCTGATGAGCCGGGATATCGCCAAGGACAAACTCGAAAGCCTTGGCGCCAAGGTCGCCGGCTCGGTGTCGGCCAAGACCCATTGCGTGGTCGCAGGGCCGGGTGCCGGTTCGAAATTGACCAAGGCCAATGAGCTAGGGCTAAAGGTGCTGGATGAAGAGGCGTTTGTGGTGTTCCTGAAGGATCACAACATCCCGATCTAGCACGAACCCTGTGGCGAGGGAGCTTGCTCCCGCTTGCCTGCGCAGCAGGCACCAAGACAGCACAGGGCTGCTTGCACCCCAGCGAGAGCAAGCTCCCTCGCCACAAAAAAGCGGAACGATGTGCGAGCAAGAATGATCTAGTCTCTGCAAGCCCCAGGGAGAGATCGCCATGTACCCTTTCTTCGAGCAGCTCAGCTCGCGCATCGCCGCGCCGTTCATGGGCGAAAGCTCGCGCAACAGCAAGGTCTGGTCCTGTCGTTGCGGGCAGTCGCTGTTCTTTCGCAACAGCCAGTGCCTGGCCTGTTCGGCGGCGTTGGGTTATCAGCCGGAGCAGAGTCGCTTGTCTGCGCTGCAACCGGGTGTGCAGGCGGGCACCTGGCTGCTGGATGCCGATCCTGGGGCAGGCCTGTTTCGACGCTGCGCCAACCTCGACTCCCCGGCGGCCTGTAATTGGTTGTTGTCTGCCAATGACCATGACGTCTTGTGCATTGCCTGCAGCCTCAATCGCACCATTCCTGATCTGTCGATAGCCGAAAACCACGAGCGCTGGCGCAAAGTGGAAACCGCCAAGCGGCGTCTGGTCGCGCAACTGCTCAGCCTGGGGTTGCAGGTGATTCCCAAAACTGTCGATGAAGAGACGGGCCTCGCCTTCGATTTCATCGGCGTGGACCTCGAAGGCAAACCGCCCACCACCGGCCACGCCAATGGCCTGGTCACCCTCGATGTCAAGGAGGCCGACGATGCCCATCGCGAGCAGGTGCGGGTGCAAATGCACGAACCCTATCGCACGCTGCTCGGGCATTTCCGTCACGAAGTCGGGCATTACTACTGGGATCGATTGATCGCCGATAGCCAATGGCTTGAGCCTTTTCGCGGATTGTTCGGCGATGAGCGCGCCAGCTATGCCGACGCCCTCGAGCGGCATTATCAGCAGGGCGCACCGCTCGACTGGCAGCAGCACTACGTCAGCGCCTACGCCACCATGCACCCGTGGGAAGACTGGGCCGAAACCTGGGCCCATTACCTGCACATGATGGATGCGGTGGACACCGCGCTGGGGTTTGGCATGAGTGCCCGGGAAATGGACTTCGACTATCAGCCGTTTCCGTTGGATACTCTCTACGATCCGCAGCATCCCGGCGGCGTGGCGTTCCTGTCGTTCGTCAATGCGTGGATCGAACTGGCGGGCATGCTCAACGAATTGTCACGCAGCATGGGGCAGCCGGATTTCTATCCGTTCGTCCTGCCGCCAGCCGTCATCGCCAAGCTGCACTTTATTCACTTGGTGATGCAGCAGGAGGGCGGCAGGGCGGACGAGGTGCTTGAGGCGCAATAGCAAGTGCTTGAAGCTCCTCATATTTTTATTCCGAAACCAACGGTTGTAACTTCGCTTCAGATAGGTACAATGGCGCGGCTCGCCGACAGGTGAGCGTCGTTATGGTGACCCCATCGGTCCCCCCGCAACGATTACCCGTGAACCTGGTCAGATCCGGAAGGAAGCAGCCACAGCGGGAACATTGTGTGCCGGGGTGTGGCTGGTGGGGTTACCACCTTAACGCCACGCGAGTGTTCTCCCGCGTTATCTTTCTGAATTCAGACTTTCGCTAGCTGCCAGGATCTTCTCCGGGGCGGTTTTTTGCCGTTTGCGGTTTATCCACAGCCGCAGGCTCGCCACCGATATACAGCCGAACAATCTCATCGATCTCCCCGGACATCTTCATCCGTGCCAGGGTGCGCAGGATGCTCTGCACCGGGATCTTCGGGTCGTTGCGAACGTAGCAGCCGATACGGTGTTCCTGCAGCACTGCCACGCCTTGCAGTTGCTGCTCCGGCAGCAGGCGGTGATTGAACCAGTCCAGGCTCCATTGATTGCTGACGGCATAGTCGTTGCGGCCGGCCAGGAGTTTTTCCATCACCTGTTCCTGATTGCGTGCGTCGTCGCGTTGCAGTTGGCCGGTGTCGAACAGCGGCTGCAGGGTCGGGTAGCTGTAGCCCAGTACGGTGCCAATGGACTGTTGCGGCAGGTCGGCGGGATTGACTGCGCCGGGCGACGCATGCCGGGTGATCAACACGTCGGGTTGAACAAAGAGCGGGATACTCCAGAGAAAATCGCCAAGCTGATCGGGCAGCCACGATTGCGCGACATAACAGCGGACATCGACCTCGCCTTGCTCCATGGCGCTTTGTATGCGCCTGCGGGGCAATACATGGAATTCGGCCGGTACGCCAACCTGGGTCGCGAGGCTGAGCATCACGTCATACAGGATGCCCTGGGTTGGTTTGCCTCGTTCAATCTGCACCATGGGCATGGTCCAGCTATCGGTTATCACGAAGCGCAGCGGTGCTTGCGCAGCCACGCTGTCCAGGCTGATCAACAGCAATGCCCCCAAGGCCAGCCGCATAAACACTCCATTAAAAGACCCCGATGTGCAGCTTAGCCACAATACACGAGCGCACCGGATGCAATTTGTCCCTTGCTCCGCTAGCATTAGCCGCTTCTGCTTCCTTCGCTGCGACGGTTTTCGATGAGTTATCAGGTTCTTGCACGTAAATGGCGTCCGCGCTCGTTCCGCGAAATGGTCGGCCAGACCCATGTGCTCAAGGCTCTGATCAATGCCTTGGACAGCCAGCGGCTGCACCACGCCTACCTCTTTACCGGTACCCGTGGGGTCGGCAAGACCACCATCGCGCGGATCATTGCCAAATGCCTTAACTGCGAGACAGGTATCACTTCGACTCCCTGTGGCGAGTGTTCGGTGTGTCGCGAAATCGACGAAGGCCGCTTTGTCGACCTGATCGAGATCGACGCCGCGAGCCGCACCAAGGTCGAAGATACCCGAGAATTGCTCGACAACGTGCAGTACGCCCCGAGCCGTGGGCGCTTCAAGGTCTACCTGATCGACGAAGTGCACATGCTCTCCAGCCATTCCTTCAACGCACTGCTCAAAACCCTTGAAGAGCCGCCACCCTACGTCAAGTTCATCCTGGCGACCACTGATCCGCAGAAACTTCCTGCAACGATTCTGTCGCGGTGCTTGCAGTTCTCCTTGAAGAACATGACACCGGAACGAGTTGTCGAGCACCTGACCCACGTATTGGGTGTCGAGAACGTGCCGTTCGAGGACGATGCGCTGTGGCTGCTGGGCCGTGCCGCCGACGGGTCGATGCGTGATGCCATGAGCCTGACCGACCAGGCGATTGCCTTCGGTGAAGGCAAAGTCATGGCCGCCGACGTGCGCGCGATGCTCGGCACCCTCGATCACGGGCAGGTCTATGACGTCCTGCATGCGTTGATCGAAGGCGATGCCAAGGCGTTGCTCGAAGCCGTCCGCCACCTGGCCGAACAAGGCCCGGACTGGAACGGCGTGCTCTCGGAAATTCTCAATGTGCTGCACCGTGTTGCTATCGCCCAGGCCCTGCCGGAAGGTGTCGACAACGGTCACGGCGACCGTGATCGCGTGCTGGCACTGGCCCAAGCGTTGCCGGCCGAAGATGTGCAGTTCTACTACCAAATGGGCCTGATCGGCCGCCGCGATTTACCGCTGGCACCGGATCCCCGGGGCGGTTTTGAAATGGTGTTGCTGCGGATGCTGGCGTTCCGGCCCGCAGACACCGCGGATGCCCCGAGGCAACCGCTAAAGCCAGTGGGGATCAGCCAGGCCACAGTTGATTCCGCAAACTCAGTGGCTGCCGCGCCGGTTGTTGCGCCGGTAGTCGCTGCGGCCATTGCCCCGGTAGCAGCTGCGCCAGTGGCGGCTCCAGCGCCTGCACCGGAACCGGTTGCGCCGGTCGTTGTGCCTGAACCTGCGCCTGCGCCTGTGGTTGAAGCGATCGTGGTCGAAGAGGTGGTCGACCTGCCGTGGAATGACCCGGTCGAGCCAGCGCCCGTCCAGCAACCGTCGGCGGAGCCGGTGCTGGAAACCGCCAGCGAACAACCCGAATTACCGCCGATGCCGTTGCCGACACCGGACAGCGTGGTGCCGGACGCCCCGGAATGGGCCGCCGCGCCGATCCCGGAACCTTCGGTGGCCGAAGTCGATGCCGCGACGCCTGGCATGGACCTGGATGACGAGCCGCCGCTGGACGAAGATTACATCGAGCCGGACATGGATTCGGCCTACAGTTACCTCGACGAACTGGCCAGCGAGCACGCTGCCGACCCGGCCCCGGAACCCGAGCCTGAACCCGCGGCAATGCCGGCCACCGGTCTGGCCCTGCAATGGCTGGAGCTGTTCCCGAAATTGCCGATCTCCGGCATGACCGGCAGCATCGCCGCCAACTGCACGCTGATCGCGGTGGATGGCGACAATTGGCTGATGCACCTGGACCCGGCCCACAGTGCCTTGTTCAACGCCACGCAACAGCGTCGCCTCAACGATGCGCTGAACCAGTATCACCAGCGCACCCTGACCCTGAGCATCGAGCTGATCAAGCCCGAGCAGGAAACCCCGGCACAAGCGGCTTCGCGCCGCCGTGCCAACCGTCAGCGCGAGGCGGAGGAATCGATCCACGGTGATCCGTTCATCCAGCAAATGATGCAGCAGTTCGGTGCGGTGGTCCGTAACGATACTATTGAACCTGTCGACGCCCTGGTCGCTCAGGGCTAATAACTGAAGGCGCTCGGCCGCATGGGCCGGGTGCTGTTTTAATCCAAGTACTTTTGAGGTGATTACCATGATGAAAGGTGGCATGGCCGGCCTGATGAAGCAGGCGCAGCAGATGCAGGAAAAAATGGCCAAGATGCAGGAAGAACTGGCCAACGCCGAAGTCACCGGTAAGGCCGGTGGCGATATGGTCACCGTGGTGATGACCGGTCGTCATGACGTCAAGAGCGTGACCATCGACCCGAGCCTGGTCGAAGGCATGAGCGAAGACGACAAGGAAATGCTGGAAGCGGTCATCGCCTCCGCGGTCAACGATGCCGTGCGCAAGATCGAAGCCAACAGCCAGGACAAGATGGGCAGCATGACTGCGGGCATGCAACTGCCGCCGGGCATGAAACTGCCATTCTGATTCGCCTTCAGGCGGCAGATGAGTTACAAAAATGCCAGGCATAGCGCCTAATGCCAGTCAGTTA
>NZ_LACC01000055.1 GCF_000967965.1 Pseudomonas fluorescens | reverse complement strand
CCACCGGTGACGCTCAGGCCATCGATGGTGACGGGATCATCGTTGTTGTGGATCTGCAGCACCAGGTTCGCGGTGCTGCTGTCGCCGTCCGAATCGGTGAGGGTGTAGGTGAAGGTTTCGGTACCGTCGCCACCGCCGTGCAGGGCTTTGAAGTCGGCATCGCTGGTGCTCAGCGTGTAGGTGTACGTGCCGTTGGCATTCAGCACCAGGGTGCCGTAGGTGCCGGTGAAGGTGCCGGGGGTGATCGGGCCGCTGTTTTCACCGAGCGGCACCCG
>NZ_LACC01000054.1 GCF_000967965.1 Pseudomonas fluorescens | reverse complement strand
ACCGCCGCCAAGGCCTATGAAGCAAGCCTGCTGCCGCCGTTCTTCGACGCGCTCAAACATTACACCGAGGCGGCCAACGCCACCTTTGCCTGCCCCGGTCACCAGGGCGGCCAGTTCTTTCGCAAGCACCCGGCCGGTCGGCAGTTTTTCGACTTCTTCGGCGAGACGCTGTTTCGCGCCGACATGTGCAACGCCGACGTCAAGCTCGGCGACCTGCTGATCCACGAAGGCCCGGCGCTGCTGGCGCAGAAACACGCCGCGCAGGTGTTCAACGCGGACAAGACCTACTTCGTGCTCAACGGCACCTCGGCCTCGAACAAGGTGGTGACCAACGCCCTGTTGACCCCCGGTGACCTGGTGCTGTTCGACCGCAACAACCACAAGTCCAACCACCAGGGCGCGCTGTTGCAGGCCGGCGCCACGCCGGTCTACCTCGAAACCGCGCGCAACCCCTACGGTTTTATCGGCGGCATCGACGCCCACTGCTTCGAAGAGGACTACCTGCGCGAACTGATCGCCGAGGTCGCCCCGGACAAGGCGCAACTGCCACGACCATTTCGCCTGGCGATCATTCAACTGGGCACCTATGACGGCACCATCTACAACGCCCGGCAAGTGGTCGACCGCATCGGCAAGCTGTGTGACTACATCCTGTTCGACTCGGCGTGGGTCGGCTACGAGCAGTTCATCCCGATGATGAAAGACTGCTCGCCGCTGTTGCTGGATCTCGACGAGAACGACCCGGGCATCTTCGTCACCCAGTCGGTGCACAAACAGCAGGCCGGTTTTTCCCAGGCCTCCCAGGTGCACAAGAAAGACCGCCACATCAAAGGCCAGGCGCGCTATTGCAACCATCACCGGCTCAACAACGCCTTCATGGCCCAGGCGTCCACCAGCCCGTTCTACCCGTTGTTCGCCTCGCTGGATGTGAATGCGCGCATTCACTCGGGCCGCAGTGGCCTGCGCCTGTGGGAAGACTGCGTGAAGTTCGGCATCGAGGCGCGCAAGTTGATCCTCGAAGCCTGCACCATGGTCCGCCCGTTCGTGCCGTACAGCATTGAAGGGCGCGCCTGGGAAGACTATCCAACGGAAGAAATCGCCAACGACATCCGCTTCTTCGAGTTCCATCCCAAGGACCGCTGGCACGCCTTTGCCGGCTACGCCGAGAAGCAGTACTTCATCGACCCGTGCAAGTTGCTGTTCACCACACCGGGCATCGACCCGGTGGACGGCAGCTACACCGACTTCGGCATTCACGCCGGCATCCTGGCCAACTTCCTGCGCGAGAACGGCATCGTCCCGGAAAAGTGCGACCTCAACTCGATCCTGTTCCTGCTCACGCCGGCCGAAGACTGGGCGAAGATGACCCACCTGGCCGCGCAGATCGCCCGCTTCGAACGTTTCATCAGCGATGACGCACCGATGAGCCGGGTGCTGCCGGCGATCTACGCGCAACATCAGGAACGCTATCGCAACTACACCATTCGCCAGCTCTGCCAGGAAATGCACGACCTGTACCGCCATCACAATGTGCAGCAGTTGCAGAAGGACATGTTCCGCAAGGAACACTTCCCGAAAAAGGCCATGAACCCGCAGCAAGCGCAAATCGAGTACATCCGCGGCAACGTCGAACTGGTGGCGCTGGCGGATGCCGACGGGCGCATTGCCGCCGAGGGCGCGTTGCCTTATCCGCCGGGGGTTCTGTGCGTGGTGCCAGGTGAAATCTGGGGCGGCGCGGTGCTCAAGTACTTCCTGGCCCTGGAAGAAGGCATCAACCGCTTGCCCGGCTTCACGCCGGAGTTGCA
>NZ_LACC01000053.1 GCF_000967965.1 Pseudomonas fluorescens | reverse complement strand
CGGCTTCACGCCGGAGTTGCAAGGGGTGTACCTGAAGCAGGAAGGCGGGCGTACCCGGGCGTATGGGTACGTGATCAAGGCCTGATGCTGCACGGGTCAGAAGCGTTCAACCTACAAGGTTCATGTGGTCAAGCAGTAAGCGTTAGCCCCTGTCCGGCCGCGTGCTGTACGTCGCCAGACCCAGGTTCAAAACTCTGCAAAAGGCAAGGAGTTTGCGATGGCTGATTCAAGCAAGAAAATGGGCCTGATGGGGCTCACGACGCTGGTAACGGTCAACATGATGGGCTCTGGCATCATCATGTTGCCCACCAACATGGCTCAACTGGGCGCCGTCTCGCTGCTGTCATGGATCTTCACGGCGATCGGTTCGATGGCCATCGCCTACTGCTTTGCCCAGTGCGGGGTCTTCTGCTCACGCTCCGGCGGCTTGTCCGCCTACACCGAAGAAGCCCATTCAAAGTCGGGTTTTTTTCTCTGCTCGTACCTGTACTTCCTGTCACTGGCGATCGCCAACGTGGCCGTGGCCATTTCGGCGGTGGGCTACATGACCGCCTTCGTGCCCTGGCTGGGCACAGGTGCGATTCCACTGTGTGTCGGCACGATCGGGCTGATCTGGCTGACCACCTTCGCCAACTTCGGTGGCCCTAGCATCACCGGCAAGATCGGTGCGTTCACGGTGTGGGGCGTGATCATTCCGGTCGCGGGCCTGAGCATCATCGGCTGGTTCTGGTTCAAGCCTGATGTGCTGGCCGCCGCCTGGAATCCGCACAGCGTGGCGATCTCCGAAGCCATTGGCAAAGCCATACCCCTGACCCTGTGGGCCTTCCTGGGCATGGAGTCGGCGGCCCAGGCCACCGATGCCGTGGAAGACCCCAAGCGCAACGTGCCGCTGGCCTGCCTGTTCGGCACCCTGGGGGCCGCCGTGGTCTATGTGCTGTCGACCACTGTCATCCAGGGCATCATTCCTAACGCGGAACTGGCCAAATCCTCGGCGCCCTTCGCATTGGTCTACGCCACGATTTTCAGCCCGATGGTCGGCAATATCGTCATGGCCCTGGCGGTCATGGCCTGCGTCGGCTCGCTGCTGGGCTGGCAATTTACCCTGGCGCAAACGGCCAAGATGACGGCTGACCAGAACCTGTTCCTCAAGCTGTTCAGCAAGGTCAACTCCATGAATGCGCCCGTCATCGGCATGATTGTCTGCGGCGTGCTGCAGACCCTCATGGCCCTGTCGACCATCTCGCCCGATGCCGCCGCGCAGTTCAGCAAGCTGGTCAGCCTGGCGGCAGTCACCAACCTCATCCCCTATATCACTGCGCTGACGGGCCTGCTGGTGATCATGCACAAGGCCGGGGTCTCGTCAGCGATTCACACGCGTAACGTGGTGGTCTTGCTGATTGCAGTCACGTACTCCTTGTACGCCCTGTATGCCTGCGGCAAGGACGCAGTGATGGGCGGCACCCTGGTGCTCGCTTTCGGCTACCTGCTCTATGGATTCCTCGCCAAGCGCTTCACCGACGCGCCAGCGGCCAACCAGGCCAGGGCCGCAAACCCTTAGGCGTGGCCAACAGGACTGCACAGACATCTGCATACGGGGAAACCGGACATGAACGTACCATTTGCCACAACCACCAGACTGCTGCTTGCCTTCGCACTCTCGACGCTGCCGCTAGTGGCCGGCGCCAACACCCTTGAACGGGTACGCAGCAGCCACACCTTTACCCTGGGCTACCTGCCTGACCTGGCCCCTTTCAGCAAACAGGAGGGCGACAAGGCCAGCGGTTATGCCATCGACCTTTGCCTGAAAGTCGCCGACAAGCTCAAGAGCGAACTGGGTCTGCCTGACCTGCAAGTGCGCTACCAGCCCGTCAAGATTTCGGACGAGGTCAACGCCGTGAGCCAGGGTAAAGTCGATATCCTCTGCACGCCGACACCGCCCACCCTGGAACGGCGCAAGATGATCAGTTACTCCATACCGATCTATACCGCTGGCCTCTCGGTCGTGGTGCGCAACGATGCTCGCGAACCGCTGCTCAATGTGCTCAATGGCAAGGTCGCCAATACCGGTCCGACCTGGCGTGCCAGCATCAACAACGGTCTGGCCAACCAAACCTACGCGACCCTGGAGGGGGGCGTGACCGAAGACTGGATTCGCGAGCAGATGCGCATGCTCAATGTGATTGCCTCGCTGGTGACCGTGGCCAACAACGACGAGGGCATCAAGCTGGTCGCCGAGGGCAAGGCCGATGCCTTCTTCTCCGAACGCATGCTGCTGCGCAACGAAGTCGCCAAGGAGGGCGCGGCCAAGAACCTGATGCTCCTGGACCGCATCTTCGAGTACTCGCCGGTGGCGATGATCGTGGAACGCAACGACGAAGACTTCCGATTGCTGGTCGATATGGCCCTGAGTGAAGCCTATCACTCGGGCTTCATAGAAAAGGCCTACGACCAGTATCTGGGCGGGAGCAACCTTGCCGTGAAAAGACTGTTCAGGGTCTATGCATTGCCCTGATGCCATTGTGAATCAAAGGCCGCCTGCGGGAGGCCTTTTTCATGGGCAGTGTCTTGATAAATGCAGAGATTGAATGAAGGGATTGCACCAACTGAGCCTGCGCCCAACCCGTTACCGCGATGCCCGCCACGGCACAATCCAGAGCGCGCGCATTCGCACGCGTCATCGGGCCACTGGCGGCCGACTTCTTCGCGAGTCCGCTCACCGTTTAATTTTTACGCATTCTTTACGGTAGGCGGTTTTGTCCGCAACGATACTGGCCGCGATTTTTTTGACCGTCCATGCGCCTGCATTTCTAATGATGCTGGCAATGTATTGCCCAAGGATGGCATGAACTTCCTCCACCGCAATTTGAGAGAAGCGACCCTTGAGTAAAACAGTGACCAGTGCACATGCAGATACCCAATCCAAAACGTCAGGAGTGGGCTTGCTCGTCGCCGCCGCTGGAGTGGTTTACGGGGACATTGGCACCAGCCCCCTCTACACGCTGAAAGAAGTCTTTTCCGGCCACTACGGCGTTCAGGTAAATCACGACGGGGTGCTAGGCATTCTGTCGTTGATCTTTTGGTCGTTGATCTGGGTGGTCTCGATCAAATACGTGTTGTTTATCCTGCGGGCCAACAATCAGGGCGAAGGCGGCATAATGGCGTTGACGGCGTTAGCCCGCCGCGCGGCAGCACCTTATCCGCACTTGAGCAAGGTACTGGTGCTGCTTGGCCTGTTTGGTGCGGCACTTTTTTACGGGGACAGCATGATTACCCCGGCTATTTCGGTGCTCTCTGCGGTTGAAGGGCTACAGCTGGCGTTTGACGGGATCGAGCACTGGGTTGTGCCCTTGTCAGTGATCGTGCTGGTGGCGTTGTTCTTGATACAGAAGCACGGTACGGCTCGCATCGGTATCTTGTTCGGCCCCGTGATGGTGCTGTGGTTTGTCGTGCTGGGTGCACTGGGGATCTACGGGATTTTGCAGCGGCCGGAAGTATTGCAAGCGCTCAATCCATACTGGGGGGCGCATTTTTTTATCGTTCATCCGGGAATCGGTGTGGCGATTCTGGGCGCTGTCGTGTTGGCACTAACCGGTGCTGAAGCACTGTATGCCGACATGGGCCACTTTGGCCGCAAACCGATCTCTCGTGCGTGGTTCATGCTCGTACTGCCCGGTTTGGTGCTCAATTACTTTGGCCAGGGCGCGTTGATCCTGGGAGACCCGGAGGCTGTGCGCAACCCGTTCTATCTGCTGGCGCCTGATTGGGCACTGCTGCCGATGGTCGCGCTCTCCACACTGGCGACCATCATCGCTTCTCAAGCGGTGATTTCCGGTGCTTTCTCCCTGACTCACCAGGCTATTCAGCTGGGTTATATCCCTCGTATGTTTATCCAGCACACCTCCAGTCAGGAGCAGGGACAGATTTACATCGGCACGGTTAACTGGGCATTGATGGTCGGTGTTGTTCTGCTGGTCATCGGTTTCGAGTCGTCCAGTGCATTGGCCGCAGCCTATGGTGTCGCGGTGACGGGAACCATGTTGATCACAACAATCTTGTCCTCGGCGGTTGTCCTGCTGCTATGGAAAACTCCGCGCTGGTTGGCCATCCCGATGTTGCTGGGTTTTCTGCTGGTCGACGGCCTGTACTTCGCGGCCAATGCGCCAAAGATTTTCCAGGGCGGTGCGTTCCCGGTGATTGCCGGTATTGGTCTATTCATTTTGATGACGACCTGGAAGCGGGGCAGGAAGATTATTGTCGAGCGGTTGGATGAAACGGCACTGCCTCTACCGTTGTTCATCGGCAGTATCCGTACGCAACCTCCCCATCGCGTACAAGGTACGGCGGTATTTCTGACGGCCAGGGCCGATGCTGTTCCTCATGCACTTTTGCACAACCTGCTGCATAACCAGGTTTTGCATGAGCAAGTGGTGTTGCTCACTGTGGTGTCTGAAGACAGCCCTCGCGTGAGTGGTGAACGGCGGTTCGAGGTTGAAGCCTATGGTGAAGGCTTCTTCCGGGTCAGTCTGCATTTTGGTTTTATCGAGGAGCCCGATGTTCCCTTGGCGTTGAGTCTCTGTCACTTGACCGAGCTGGATTTCAGTCCGATGCGCACGACCTATTTCCTCAGTCGGGAAACGGTGATCCCGACCAAGCGCATCGGTATGGCCCGTTGGCGAGAAGGCCTGTTCGCGTTTTTGCTGAAGAACGCCAATAGCAACCTGAGGTACTTCAAGTTGCCATTGAACCGGGTGATAGAACTGGGCACACAGGTTGAGATGTAAAGAGTGATCGAGTATTCGGGGGCAGGGTGCGGTGCGAAAAGTTCAAAGCCGCCGCACTGTCCGAGCACCTCAAGCGTTCAATGTGGGCCATTCATGCTGGATGAACCACGCGGATCAGATGTCGATTC
This sequence comes from Pseudomonas fluorescens, assembly GCF_000967965.1. GTDB lineage: Bacteria > Pseudomonadota > Gammaproteobacteria > Pseudomonadales > Pseudomonadaceae > Aquipseudomonas > Aquipseudomonas grandcourensis. The sequence continues at coordinate 33,011 of NZ_LACC01000053.1, read as the reverse complement.
TCCATCGAGGCGTTGAATTTCTGCTGCAACTCGCGAGCCACCATCTTGATCACTTTGAGGTGACCCAGGTAGTGGTGGAGGTTGTTGAACAGTATGTCCAGCAGCACATCCTGCGGTGAGTGCAAGGGGTGCCGTTCCCCCAGGCCACTCAACTGGGAATCGTCAGTCGCGATTACCAGCAAGCGTGATTTAGAGAACAGCAAGCCGAACGACGAGACCTCGAAGGCCAGGCTATCACCGCCCGAGTAGCTTTCCGGTCGCTTCCAGATCAAGAACAGGTTATCCGGATGGAATTCGATGCGTGAAACTTCGTCCGGATCCAGTGCCGAAGCCAGCGCGTGATCGTCCAGTTTGAAATCGCTGCGCAGTAGGTCCCGTTCTGCCGCATCGGGATTGCTGAACAACATCACATCGACATCGAGGTGTTCAACCGATACCAGCGTCCCATTGGCGAGTTGAAAACTCTTGATCATGTCTGACCTATGGCGTTATCGATTGAGAAAAATCAGTGTCCCGCAAGCGGGTATCGGAGCATGCGTTTACCACGCCTGGCCACGACGTTTCAGCTCCAGGCGGCGAATGAACTCCTCCAGAACCAGGCAATACAGGTCGTCCTGCAAGTAAGCGTCTTCGATGCCCGCGTCCATGTTCGGGTTGTCGTTAACCTCGATTACCACCACCTTGTCCCCCGACTGTTTCAGGTCGACCCCGTACAAACCATCACCAATGAGGTTGGCAGTCTTCACCGCGAGTTCGACCACCGCCTGGGGAGCTTCGTGAACCGCCAGTGTGCGGCATTCGCCGTTGATGTCCTGGCCCTTGGCTTTGTGGTTGTAGATCTGCCAGTGACCTTTGGACATGAAGTACTGGCAGGCGAAAATCGGTTTGCGGTTGAGCACGCCAATGCGCCAGTCGTACTCGGTGTAAAAGAACTCCTGAGCCAGCAACAACACCGAGTGTTCGAATAGCTCAGCGGTGGCTTCCAGCAGTGCCTGTTGGCTTTCGACCTTGATTACGCCCCGGGAAAAGCAGCCATCGGGAATCTTCAGCACTAATGGAAAGCCCAGGCGTTCACCCACTCGCTCGAAGTCTTCCGGTCGTTCCTTGTAGAGAATCTCGGTTGCCGGCATACCCAATTGGTGGCTTTTGAGCAGATCAGTCAGGTACACCTTGTTGGTACAGCGCAGGATTGAAGCGGGATCGTCCATTACCACCAGACCTTCGCTTTCCGCCTTCTTGGCGAAGAGATAGGTGTGGTTATCCATGCTGGTGGTTTCGCGAATCAACAGGGCGTCATACTCGGCGATTCGTGAATAGTCTTTCTTTTCGATCAGGTCGACATCAATACCCAAGCCTTTGCCGACCCGGATAAAATTCTCCAGTGCCTTGGCATTGGAAGGCGGCAGCGCTTCTTGCGAGTCATGCAGAATGGCCAGGTCGTAGCGGGCCACGCGGGGTGAACGTGGCATTCGCCATATCTTGCGGCTGAAACTGTCCAGCGAGTTGGCAAACTGATCTTCCTGATCTTCGCGTAACTTTTGCAAGACACCGGACTTTATTCCGTCGATGCGCCAACTATTACTTTTACGGAACTCTACCAAGAGGATCGGGCATGGGAAGAGTTCAAAGATTTGCCGTGCCAGATCCTGTAATGGTTCAAGATTGGTTTTACCGAAGTACAGGGTGAGCGTGAACCCTTCGGTATTACTGTAAATATGGTTGTTCAGTGCTTTGTCCAGGGTTTTGCCCAGATCGTCCAGCGCAAGGCCATACAGTGATTTTTTGGTAAGTTCGCTGATAGTGCGCACGGACGGAATAACTTTATGGCCGCGTGCTTCTGCCAGCAGTGAACAGTAATACCCGTGCCCCAGATACTTGTAGCTTCGGCAAAGATTAATAACCTGGACGCGCTTGCCGGCTTCGATCTCAAGAGGCTGTTCCAGGTATTCCTGGGCACTCATCATATCTTCCGAGGGGAAGTAAGAGGCCCAGTCTTCTTTTCGTTCAACAATAATGATCACCTGGCTGGATCTTCCCGGTGTCTCCGGTAAATAAGTCAGGTTTGATATTGCCGTTAACCGATTTTGCTCTGATACTTCACGCAAGCCACCCTGTACCGCTGACATATGAAAAGGTCCGTTGGAGAACAAGTCCTTATCTATTAAGCACGATACTTTTAAAAAGTCTCGTTTCGTTACGCAACTTTTACGGTGGGGCTATGAGCCTGTTATTTCGCAAAGCTACACACGATGATCTGAAGTCTCTGCTGGAACTGGAGAACCAATGCTTTACCTCTGATCGACTGACTCCGCGCAGTTTTCAGTGGATGATCAGCCGAGCCCATGCCAGCCTGATCGTTGCGCAAGACGGGAGTCAACTGATGGGCTACTGTCTGGTCCTGTTTCACCGTGGCACCTCTCTGGCGCGCCTGTATTCAATCGCTATCGCCACCCACAGTCGCGGCCTCGGTCTTGGAAAACAGCTTTTGGATCAGGCGGAAGATTGCGCTCGCGCTCACGACTGCGCCTACCTGCGACTGGAAGTGCGCCCGGACAATCCCGTCGCTATCAGTCTTTATGAGCGTAACGGTTACCGACGCTTCGCTGTGGTTCACAACTACTACGAGGATCATGCGCATGCGTTGCGTTTGGAGAAACGCATTCTGCAACATCGGGAAAGCCGTGAATTCCAGGTGCCTTACTACCAACAAACCACTGAGTTTACCTGCGGCCCGGCTTGCCTATTGATGGCCATGAGGGCATTGCAACCCGAGCGCTTGGTCGAGCGCCGGGACGAGCTGCAAATCTGGCGTGAAGCCACGACGGTGTTCATGACTTCGGGGCACGGCGGGTGCAGTCCCCAAGGTTTGGCATTGGCGGCCTGGCGCCGAGGGTTTCGAGTACGCCTGCAAGTCAGTATCGCCGGTCCGCTATTTCTCGACGGGGTGCGCGACGAACACAAAAAGGAGGTCATTCGCCTGGTACACGAAGCGTTCTGCGCGGAACTTCAACACAGTGACGTGGAGCATGTCAGCAGCAACCAGCTGGATCTGGCTCTCACGCTGAAGGCCGGCGGTCAGCCCTTGGTGTTGATCAGCAGCTACCGTCTGACTCGCTCCAAAGCGCCGCACTGGGTAATTGTCACTGACTACGATGAAGACTTCGTCTATCTGCATGACCCGGACATCGATCACAGTCAGCACCGTCAGGCACTCGACTGCCAGCATCTACCCGTCAGTCACAAGGCGTTCGACAAAATGTGTGCTTTCGGCGGCAACAAGCTGCGCGCCTCAGTGACGCTTTACGCACGCGAGCAGTCTAGCAACGCAGTGCCACTTGCGACTGATTGAAATCGATGGCTGCCTGTTGTCCGGATGCCAGACGGTCAACAGGCACTGATGGCTATCGGCTGAAACGTTCGGCCAGGCTGTGCAGGTAATCGGCCATGACTTCCAGATCCTGGCTGATGGCGGCGCCTTGCTTGGCCTGCCCGGCACTGTGATCACACAGTTGGGCAATTCGCGTGATCTGTTGATTGATATCTTCAGCCACGTGACTTTGCTCTTCAGACGCCGAGGCCATCTGCTGGCTCATGCCGGTTATCCGGGTGACGGCCTGGCTGATGCCGACCAACGCCGACTGAACCGCCTCGACACTTTGCATGCTTTCGCGGGAAATCTGCTCGCCACGATTGGCCGTTGATACGGCGCGATCGGCACCGTCATACAGTGAAGCAATGATGCCGTGGATCTGTTCGGTGGAGGTGCGGGTGCGTTGTGCAAGGGAACGGACCTCGTCGGCAACCACGGCAAAACCGCGTCCTTGTTCACCTGCCCGGGCCGCCTCGATGGCCGCGTTGAGCGCCAGCAGGTTGGTCTGTTCGGCAATGGACGTGATGACATCCACGACACTGCCGATCGATTGCGTTTCGCTCGCCAGTGCATTGACCGCCAGGCCAATCTCGCTGACCGCCTCGTGCATGGTTTTCATGGCGCTCAGGCTTTGCCGGGCCAGCTCACTGCCGTCACGGGTCAACTGGTCAGCCTCCGACGCGGCATGTGCGGTGCTGATGACGTTTTGCGTGACTTCCTGAATGGTGGCGGCCATCTGTGAAATGGCGGCGGCAGACTGGTCGGTTTCACTGCGCTGACGATCAAGCGACTGCGCCTGGGAACCTGAGAGTTCGGATGACTGCGCCGCCTTGGCCTTGACATTGACCCCGGCATCGACGAGCCGGCTCAGGGCAGTCTGCAGGCGCGCTTCCTCACTGACCATGGCCATGTCCAGTTGCCCTTGGGGGCCGTGGTTATCGCTGTAGGTGAGCGCGACCAGCGGATCGGAAAAGGCTTTTGGATGCTCGGCCAGGGTGCGCTCGATGGCCTGGCGATTTCGAGACTCGATCAGGTACCAGGCAACACCAAGGCTCGCGACCAGGACCCCTTGTGCCGCCGTTTTCGGTAGCCACTGACTACCCAGCAGTGAAACCCCGCCAGCCATCAATAATGGCCACCCCTGTTGCAGCGGCCGGAAAATCCGCGCGCTCAGCGAAACGATCGGCTTGCCGGCCCGCATCCTTGAATAGAGCGCTGATGCCCGGCGGACCTGGTCGCGGCTGGGCACCGAGCGGACCGACTCGTAACCACTCATGCGTCCGTTTTCATAGATGGGCGTGACGTAGGCACTGACCCAATAGAAGTCACCATTTTTCGAGCGGTTTTTCACAATACCCATCCAGGGTTTGCCTTGCTTGATGGTGTGCCACATATGCACGAATACCCCGGGTGGCATATCGGGGTGTCGAACCAGGTTATGGGCCTGACCGACCAGTTCGTCGTAGGTGAAACCGCTGATGGCGACAAAGGCGTCATTGCAGTAGGTGATTCGGCTATCCAGATCGGTCGTGGAGATCAATCGCTGTTCGGTGGGGAAAACTCTTTCATGCTCGGTTACGGGTAAATTCACACGCATACAATGCGACCCCTCGGATTATTATTATGTTGAGCATATAAATCGGGAATGCGCCCAGGCATTGCGCCGGCCGGGTCTGGAGTCAGATCGCGGAAATTCAACACGCGGGCCCAAAGAGGAATTTATGGGTGGGGGAGGCTATCGACCCTTCATTCGACGACAATTTCTTTTCATTTCATGACAAAACAGCGATATCAATGTGAAATCACTCGTAACGTCGACTTGAATGGGCCTTGAGTTGCGAATGAGCGTCGCGGTCAAAGGCCGCTGAGAGGAACCTCATTGGCCTGACGCCTGCCGGCTCGTTTCGTGTTGTCAGGCGGATGCGCCCACACCTGCGGCTTTCTCCGGCGCCGCAACGTCATGCAGGGAAATCCTTGATGTCTCCGGCAATGCCAACCCGCCCGCCAATGCGAGCAATGCAATCGCGATCAGATAGAACGCCGGCGACAGGTTGCTGCCGGTGGTGCTGATCAGCCACGTTGCCACCAGCGGCGCGGTGCCGCCGAAAAGGGTGTACGCCATGTTGTAGGTGATAGCCGAGGCGGTGTACCGGGTACGGGTAGGGAAGGTTTCCGAGAGCAAGGCCGCGGTGACCACGCCACACAACACCGCGCCAATCGCCAGGAGCATGACGCCGACGATGGACGCGGCGAACGACCCGGAGCTGGCCATCAGGAACGATGGATACACGACCACGATCAACAGCGCACAAGCGCTCATCACCGTGACTCGACGTCCGACCCGGTCCGAATACAGCCCGGCAAGCGGGCAGATCGCCGCAGCGAACAGCAATGCAATCAGCGATACCAGCAAGGCTGTTGCGCGACTCAGGCCACCGGCGACTTGCAGGTAGGTCGCGAAGTAGGTGGTGAACATGTAAAACGAGAGTGCCGTAAGTGACACAAAGGCGCCCAGGCAACAGATCGCCGCACCATGGTTGCGCAAGGTTTCCTTGAGAGGGGAATGTGCGACAGCATGTTCCTGAGTCACCGCCTGGAATGCCGGTGTCTCATCGAGCTTCCAGCGCAAGTAAAGGCCCACCAGGCCCAGGGGCGCGGCAATCAGGAACGGCAGGCGCCAACCCCAGCTCCCCATTGCTTCGGCCGACAATGACGCCTCGAGCGCATAGGCCACCACAGCAGCGGCGGCGAAGGCGGAAAATGTCGACACCGGAATGAAGCTGCCGTACCAGGCGCGTTTATCACTCGGTGCATGCTCCATCAGGTAGGCACAGGCGCCTGCGTATTCTCCCCCGGCGGAAAAGCCCTGGGCGCAACGGATCAGGGACAGAAGGATCGGCGCCATGACCCCGATCGCCGCATAAGTGGGCAGCAGACCGATCAAGGTCGTGGCACCGGCCATCATCAGGATGGTCATCGCGAGGGTGCGCTTGCGGCCGATCCTGTCGCCCAGCATGCCGAAGAAAATCCCGCCAAGGGGCCGAAACGCGAAGGCCACGGCGAATACCGCAAAGGTCTTGAGCAGCGCGGCACTGGCGTCGCCGCTGGGGAAGAATTGCTGGGCGATGGTCGTGGCCAAAAAGCCGTAGACGGCAAAGTCGAACCACTCGACGAAATTGCCGATGCCAGCGGCCACAATCACTCTTCTCAGCGTTTGTGGGCTGACTTGTTCCATAGTTGCGCTCGTCATGCTTGACCTCGACAGTTCGTCAGTAAGCTACCGATTATCGGGGCTGACCCGGAGGTGGTTCACTTCAAAAGTGTCACCCACATAGTCAGTACCGACTTCATGCCGTTGAATCAGGCATGATTCGCGCCAGATTGGCCGAGGGAGAGAAGTGGGCGATTTTTTCGCAAATTTGAAAAGCGTTGAGGGTATTGTCGTTCGCCGGGATCAGATCAATCAGAAGGGACGAAAATGACATTGACTGTCGAAAGCCTGGTCAGGATCGCAATGACCAATCCGGTAAACGCAGAAATTTCCGCTCGCTTGCCTGCGCTCGGTTTGAACCAATGCATGCTCACGGCCGGTTGCCTGTTCCAGGCCGTATGGAATCATCAGGCACAGCGACCACCAGAGTGGGGCGTGAAGGACTACGACGTCTTTTACTTCGATGATGACCTGTCGTGGGAAGCTGAGAATGAGGTCATCCAATCAGGTCACCGTCTGTTCCGCGACCTCGACGTGAGCATTGAGATCAAGAATCAGGCTCGCGTGCACCTGTGGTACGGCCAGCGCTTTGGCGGGGATTATCCAAGGCTTCAGTCGGCAAAAGACGGAATTGATCGCTACCTGATTGCTGGCACCTGCATTGGCCTGGACATCGAAACTGGCGAGGTCTATGCGCCCAACGGCCTGGCCGACACAGAGCACGGGCTGCTTCGAATCAATCCAAAAAATCCCAAGCCAGACCTGTTCGATCAGAAGGCGAAAAGTTATCAGGCTCGTTGGCCTTGGCTCAGGATCGTGGAGCCGCAAAGTTGAATCGGTTAAATGTCTCAGCTGATATCATTCAAGAATTACAGGCTGAGTAGAACAACATGAACCGTCAAAAGAAACTAAAGCAGCTGTTCAAGGCTAAGGCCAAAAAGGCCAGTGCCAAACTGGCACCGAAAAGCAAGTCGACCTACATCAGTAAAGCGGGCCGATTGAAGCTGGCTGCACAAACCACTGACGAGTCAACCATCGCCTCTGAGAGCTGATTCAGGTCGGACCGCGAAATCAGGCATTGCTTCGCCACGGACCTAGCGGATACCGGCACCCGCCATGGACTCTGGCACCCACTGCGCCGTCGATAGCGGCTCGATGTAGTGGATGCCGCCATGCGGGCCCACCACGCCATTGATGTTATAGGTGCCTTTGGACAGGTCGTAAGTCATGAAAGGGGTGGCGTCCGGGACCTGCTGGTCGTAGCTCTGGCTGAAGAACGCGAAGGAGCCACGGTACAACTGGCCACTGGTGTCGTACTGATCGGAGGCCACCGCGGCCCAGGTGTCCTCATCCAGGTAGAAGCGGCGCTTCTGGTAGATGTGCTTCGCCCCGGGCTTGAGGTTGCCCTCCACGACGTAGACCCGGTGCTTTTCCCAGCGTACGAAGTCCGGGGCAATGAAGTTGGGCGTGGTCAGCGACTTGGCAGCGCGGGCGTAGGTGAGTTTGTAGGTGTTGTAGGGCACGATCATTTCCTGCTTGCCCACCAGCGTCCAGTCGTACAGTTCGAGCGCACGGGCGGTACCGGGGTTGGGGGTGTCGTAGGCCAGGATCGAAATCTGTTTGACCCGGCGCTGGGCAGGCATGTACTGCCAGGCGCGGCCAGGGAACTGCGTTGCGTTGGTCGCGTTCTTGAGCATGATCGACTCGCCGGCTCGGCGCGCAGGTCCGGTATAGGACAGTTTCAACTGATAGTAGATGTCGGAGCTGTTGAACGGCTTCGACAGGTTCTCGTAGATCGGGAAGGAGATGAATGCCTCGCCAGTGACCGCCAGGCTCGGTACGCCCGCCGTGTCGACGCTCCAGGAATCGTACTTGGAATGGATGTTGACGCCCTGGTAGCGCAGCAGGAAATTCCACATCGCTTCGGCGCCGGATTGCGGGATCGGGAAAGGCACCCCTGGCATCACATTGTCGATGGCGATCCCGCCGTTGAGGGACCTGGCATTGGTGGCATTCTTGCGGCTGTTGTCCAGTATCGCCTGTGGGAGCGATGCCGTGCGGTGGGTCGGATAGACGTCGATGCGAAAGTCGGGGTAGCGCTTGGCCAACGCCACTGTGGTGGCGGTCAGCATGCCTTTGTACGCGTCGACGTTCCGGCCGTTGATCACCAGCAGCGGCCTTTCGCTCGCAAAAGGGTCCGGGCGCATGCTGTCGCCGGTCTTGAAGCTGGATGGGGCCGTGGTCAGGCCACCGCTGTAGGGCGGAATGGAACCGTCGGCATTACCGGCCTTTTCGGCTCCCACCCACGTCAGGCTGGTGCCCAGCCGGGCGGCTTCCTGGCTCGATACATAGGCTTGGGCATCGATGCCCAGCGCCATGATGGGTACGGCAGCCAGAAGACTTTTCACGAATTTCATATTGTTATTCTCCTGCCTGGCGTACCAGGCAACTCGTGACTCAGGCGCAGCAGTCGCTTACGTCAACTCATCGCCAGAGACCTTTTCAGTACTGCCATTAGATAGCCCGCGTATCAGGGTCGCTTTTCATTCGACGACAGCCCCTTGGCTATTGATGACAGGCCCGGGCTGTCTCGGCGGGCATTCGATGGGTCGAGTGACCATCACTTGTTTGTATTTTTCAGAGGAATCATTGGGTTACCGAATGGTCATATCCATGTCTGAACACTGCCCGGACGAAAGTTTCGAGCAGCCATGACCCTTCCATACCTCCGACGTTTAGGACGTTTTTATGAATCGCGCAGTAATCTTGATCGTGGCCATTTCCAGCGCCGTCTTGTTGGGAGGCTGCGGCCCGCATTGGGATGACGGAGAGCGGTACGGCCGATATCACGATCATGACCATCGACGTGGTTACGACCAGAGAGGGGACGATGATCAAGGTTATGACCGCGACTATGGTCGTCGTGGCTATGATCGTAGCGACTATGATCGCGAACACCGTCGCTACCGTGATCGCGATGACAACGACGATTGATAGTTTGCCTTCGAGCGATGGAAGCCAGGTCTGGACAACACACCGCGAATAATTTGTGGCCCGTCTCATACCTGGCACTAAAGTGAACAAAATCATTGAAAAAAACCGCCATAAGCTTTAAACGGAAAGCCAAATGGCACATTGCATGCAATCAGCCAGTGAGTTTCAGCAGTTTTGGCTCAGGGAGCGCTGATGAGTTTTCGTACACTGACCGGCTCCCCGCGGCAATCGAGCAATGACGCCGTTGCCGCATTTCACCCCCCAGGGAACCCGGATACTGTCGGCATGGCTCGCGCCGGCAACGACGACAGGATCGAACAACTGCTGGACTCGGCGCGCAACTGGGCCCATACCACCGCGTGGGTGTTTTACCGCGCCGGTGAACAGATGCATCGGGTTGGCCAGGGTGACCCACGGGGACATTGGCCTTCCAGCGTTGCGAATGACGAGTTTGAAGCCTTTTGCCTGGCCTCGAACCTGCACCGCTGGCCCACCGGCAGGGGTGAAAGTGTGCTGGGTTGGCTGCTCGCGCCCGTCGCCGATGCCGCAGAGCCGGCGCTTGCTGAACTTGCCCAGCGCCTGGGCATTGAACTGCAGACCAATACCCTGGCCCGTGCGCAGATCACTCAGCGTGTACTGTATGAAATTACCTACCTGGCCAGTTCGACCCGTGACCGGTCTGAGTTCCTGGTGGGGGCTCACCGGCTGCTGGCCAGCCTGATCGATGCCGAGAACTTCTATCTCGCGTTGTATAACCCGCACACTGGCAAGATCGACTACCCGTATTACGTCGACATCATCGACGTTGATGCCCTGGAATCCGAAAACTACGAATACCTTGACCCTAAGCGCCTGTCGCTGACCGGCCAGGTGTTGACCAGCGGCCAGCCGTTGCTGATCGATGCCGCCGGGATTCTCGCGGCCCAGGCCGAGAACCGTTTCCACTGTGTGGGTGATCGGCCCGAGTTCTGGATGGGCGCACCGTTGAAAAACGCCTCGGACGAGGTGTTTGGCATGCTGGCGATGCAGGTCTACGACGTTTCTCGCATCTACAGCGCTGAAGACCGCGCGCTGTTCCTGGTGGTCGCCCGCCACGTGGCCATGGCGCTGGACCGGATTCTGCACCGGGAGGACCTGGAAGAAACGGTGTTGCGCCGCACCCTGGAGCTTTCGGCAGTCAACGACGCATTGCGCCAGGAAGTCACGGACCGGGAGCGTGCCGAACATCTGCAAGGCGCGCTGTTCCAGATTGCAGAACTGTCGAGCCAGCCGGGTGACATGGCCGAGTTGTTCCGGACCCTGCATGGCATCGTCGGTGATCTGCTGTTCGCGCAGAACTTCTACATTGCGCTGTTTGACGACTCGACCGGCGAAGTGACGTTTCCCTATTACGTGGATGAACGGCAGACCACCTGCCCGGCGGCGCGTCGAGGGCGCCGGGGCTTGACCGAGTATGTCATCCGTCAGCGCCGCCCTTGCCTGATTGACGTCGGCGAGGCTGAGCGATTGTCCGCGCAAGGTGAAATCGAAATTGCCCATGAGTCCGTGCGCTCCTTCTCCTGGCTGGGCATCCCCTTGTTCGAAGGCGACGTGGTGCGTGGTGTGCTGGCGGTGCAAAGCTATACCTCGCAGGTGCGCTATACCCTGCGCGACCAGGAATTGCTGACCTTCGTGTCGCGGCACATCGACACAGCGTTGTCGCGACGCACGGCCGCCGAAGCGATTCATGCCGCCAACCTCCAGCTCGAAGCCCGGGTACAGAGCCGCACCCGCGAACTCGATCACGCCAATGCCAAGTTGCAGCACGAAAACTCCCACGATGCGCTGACCGGTCTACCCAATCGCACCTACCTGCAGCAGCGCCTCAATCTGGCCTGGTCGCGGTTCGGCCGCGAAGGCGGGCACCTGGCGGTGATGTTCATCGACCTCGACCGTTTCAAGATGGTCAACGACAGCCTCGGCCACCATTTTGGCGACCTGCTGTTGATGCAGGCTGCCCACCGTTTGCGCGGTTGCCTGCGCGACACCGACATGCTGGCTCGTTTGGGTGGCGATGAGTTTTCAGTGATGGCTCCCGAGGCGTCGCTGGAGGTGGTGATTGAAATCGCCGAACGGATCCTGGTGGCGTTCGACCTGCCGTTCTTCATCAATGGCCATGAAGTTTTTTCGTCCTGCAGTATCGGCATCGTCAGCGCCGACAATCAGTTCCATCACGAGCCCGCCGACTTGCTGCGCGATGCCGATGCGGCGATGTACCGGGTCAAGAGTGCCGGGCGCGACAGCTACGCGGTGTTCAACCAGGAAGTGCGCCGTGAAGTCTCGGACCAAGTCGAGCGAGAAGGGGCCTTGCGCAACGCACTCAAACGCACCGACGAACTGCTGCCGTATTTCCAGCCGATCGTCAGCGTCGACACCGGCGAACTGTTGGCTCTTGAAGCGCTGATCCGTTGGCATCAGCCGGGCGGCCGGGTGATTGCACCGGGCGAATTCCTGCCGGATGTCGAGGGGTTGCGCCTGATCGGTCGACTGGACCTGTACATGCTCGCCAGCATTGCCGCGATCCTCGCACAGCCCGAACACGCCGACTGGCCACCGGTGCACGTCAATTGCTCCAGCTACAGCATGACGCGCCCCGAATTCGCCGGTGAGGTGCTGGCACTGTTGGCTCAGCACCAGGTCTCGCCGTCGCGAATCTGCCTGGAGTTGACCGAAGGGGCGCTGGTCGCTGAACCGGCGATTGCCCGGCAGACCATGCAACAACTGGCCGACAACGGCATGTCAGTGGTGCTCGATGACTTCGGCGCAGGGTTCTCATCCCTGAGCTATGTGCATCAATACCGCTTCAGCGGCTTGAAAATCGACAAGTCGTTCATCTTCGAACTGACCACCAGCCCCCGCAGTCGCGCGATCGTCCGGGCGATTGTGCGGATGGCCGAATCGCTGGACCTGAGTGTGGTGGCCGAAGGCGTCGAGGATCAAGCGACGCTGGAGTTGCTGCGTGAAATGGGGGCAGGGCAGGCCCAGGGTTATCACTTTGCCAAGCCGATGAGCTTGAAGGCGCTCTTGGCCAGTTCACTGCTCGGTCGCCAGGGTTGCTGACAAAACCACAGCACCAGGGCAATTGCGCTGATCGAGGCGCCCAGCACGCTGACGGCAGTCCAGCCCCATAGCGCATACACCTGGGTCGCGGCGGCGGCACCCAGTGCGCTGCCCACCGAGTAAAAGCACATGTAGGCGCCGACCATGCGACTTTGCGCGTCGGGCCGTGCCGCGAAAATCAGGCTCTGGTTGGTGACGTGTACGGCTTGCACCGCGAAGTCGAGCAGAATCACCCCACAAACCAGTGCGATCAGTGACGACTGTGCAAAGGCGATGGGCAGCCAGGACAGCGTCAGAATCGCCAGCGAAATGCCGGTGACCCGTTGCCCCAGGCCCTGGTCGGCCCAGCGACCGGATCGCCTGGCTGCAAGGGCGCCGGCGACGCCCGCCAGGCCGAACAAGCCGATGGCCGTGTGTGAAAGCGACAGCGGTGGGATGCTCAACGGCAGCACCATGGATGTCCAAAGCACGGAAAAAGCGGCAAAGATCAGCAAGGCCAACAGGCCCCTGGTTCGCAACACCGGTTCGGTCATGAAAAGCGTAAAGAGCGAACGGATGAGTGCCGGGTAGGTGTATCGACTGCGTGGCGTCACTGCGGGAGGCAACACTTTCCAGAACACCGCCGCGAGGGTCAGCATCAGTCCCGAGGAAACGAAATACACGGCGCGCCAGCCCGCCAGATCGGCAATCAGTCCGGAGCTGAAGCGCGCCAGAAGAATGCCAAGGACAATGCCGCTGGTGACGGTCCCCACGGCCTGGCCACGTTGTGCCGGCGTTGCCAGCGCGGCGGTGCAGGCCACCAGTACTTGAACCATCACTGCCAGCAAACCCACGGCGATCATGGCCCCCAACAGGGTCAGCCATTGCTGTGCGGCGCCGACGCCCGCCAGCGCAATCGCAGACAGCAGCATTTGCGTCAGGATCAGCCCTTTACGGTTCAACAAGTCGCCCAGCGGGACGATGAACAGCAAGCCCAACGCGTAACCGACTTGAGTCGCCGTCACCACAAACCCGATCATCGATGGGGCAACATCCAGGCTTCGGGCCATCGAGTCGAGCAAGGGTTGCGCGAAGTAGACGTTGGCGACGGCAAGCGCGCAGGTGACAGAAAACAGAAACGTGAGCTGCGCAGATAGCCCCGAAGCCTGCGCGGCGAAAGGATGGGTGGCTGAATCGGTATCTGCTTTCATGTGAGCCTCCGTGGCGCTAAACTGGTTTCAATTAGCAACTTGATTCGATTGTCATCGAATCAGGTTTCAAATTGCAACCACGTTACTCAAGGCCAGACGACAGACCTGGCTGTCCTTATCCAAAAGGTAAACACCATGGTCGCAGACCCTTCATCGCAAGGCAGCGAATGCCCGGTAGCACGGACACTGGAAGCCATTGGGGATCGATGGTCGCTGATGATCATTCGCGACGCGTTCGACGACATTCGCCGATTCAGCGAATTTCAGAAAAGCCTGGGGGTGGCCAAGAACATTCTGGCTTCGCGCCTGAAGACGTTGGTTGAAGTCGGTGTATTCGACGTTCAGCCTGCGTCGGATGGCAGTGCCTACAAGGAATACGTCCTGACGGAAAAAGGACGGGAGATCTTTCCAGTGGTGGTCAGTATGAGGCAGTGGGGCGAACGGTTCCTGTTCACGCGGGAAGAGACCCGTTCGGTGTTGCTGGACAATCAGTACGGCCAGTCCCTGATGCCGATTGAAGTTCGCTCCTTGAACGGACAAAAACTTGGACCGTCCGACTGCCACCGAGTGAGGGTGGTTGCCGACGAGTCGTGAATCGATCGGTGGAAAGCGAGTCAGTCGAGCAGCGACACCAGCCGCGGCTCGATTGATTGCCCAACCACTTCCAGCAACGCCAGGGTGACAGGCAATTTGAAACGTCGGCGCCCGGCGCTGCCTGGATTCAGGAACAGCCGTTCACCACGCCAGTCGATGCGCGGTTTGTGCGAATGACCGGTGATCACCAGCTTGATACCGTCATCAAGATCGGCCGCTACATCGGCGATGTCATGCACCAGCAGAACCGTCCAGCCATTGAGCTCCAGGTGCAGACAATCGGGCAACTCCCGGGCCCAGGGTGCGTCCAGGTCATTGTTGCCACGCACCGCATCCACCGGCGCGATTGCGGCCAATTGCTCGAGGATCGCCGCGCTGCCGATGTCGCCCGCGTGAAGGATGCGATCACAGCCTTGCAGGGCGGCTATGGCTTCGGGGCGGAGCAAGCCGTGGGTGTCGGAGATGACGCCGATTTTCATGGCGGGCAGTTCGAGCGGCATTGTGGTTCCAGGTTCAAGGGGATGTCTCCTGCGCGGATCCTTGCTGAACGAAGCGGTCGATCAACCACCTCGCAGCCGGCCCCGGCGGCAAATCCGTGCGGTAAATGACGTCGAAGGGGTAAATCCCGCTTTTGTATTCCGGTATGTTCAGTTGCACGAGTCGACCGCTTTCCAGGTCTTCCCGGACCATGGGGGCGGGCATGTTCCCCCAGCCGATGCCCTCACGCAGCAGCATGTGCTTGGCGCCCAGGTCCGCCAGGCGCCAGGTGCGGTTGCTGAGCACGGCGAAATCCTTGTCCTTGGTCAGGACCGAACGGTCGGACAGCACCAGTTGCGTGTGCTCTCGGCCGGCGCCCGGAGCATTCGGTTCGCTCGAAGCCAGTGGATGATTCGGGGCCGCCACGGGAATCAACTCGACACTGCCGACCCCCATTCTCTCGATACCGTCGATGCCCTCGTTCATGGGGCCGCTGACGCCGATGATCGCGCCACGGTTGATCACCCGTTCAGTGACGGCACCAAGGGCTTCCATGTGCAAATGCAGGGCAACGGTCGGGAATTCTTCGCGAAAGGATTTGAGTGCATCCACCACGCGCTCGGGGGGCAGCATGACATCGAGCACCACGTGCACTTCGGCTTCAAGCCCCTGGAGCAGGCCCTTCACTTTGGCGCGTAAACCATGAACACCGTTGGCAATGGTCCTGGCTTCGGCCAGTACGGTGCGACCGGCATCAGTGAGCTGGGGTTTACGGGTTGTCTGGCGGTCGAATAGCGACACGCCGAGCTGCATTTCCAGGTTGGCGATCGAGTAGCTGACGACCGAAGTGGCGCGGTGCAATTTTCGGGCGGCCGCCGCGAAGCTGCCGACTTCCACGACCGTCAGGAACACCCGCAGTTGGTCCAGTGTCGGTGTTCCCGGGTCAGAGATCATGCCTGTTTCCTTGAATCAGGCGTCGCTGAGCAAATTGCACGATTGAACTCCTTTACCGGTTATGTAGGCTAGCTTTTCTAATTTATCGCATCTAATGATCTAAATTAGCCAGCTATTCAGATTAGCTGACGAGGCGCAACATTTCTTCACCCGGGCGGTTCAAGTCGAATCGCACCCAACTGAAGGAATTGCCCCATGACGACTTCTGCAAACATCGCTCAAACAACCACCTCTGACCAGAGCCGTTCCGACGTCACCCAAGCCTCGGCTTCGTTGATCGGCCGCGTACTGCTCAGCGCCATCTTCATCCTTTCCGGTTTTTCGAAACTGGCCGCTCCGGCAATGATGGTCGGCTACATCAGCTCTGTCGGGCTTGCGCTTCCTCAATTGGCACTGGCGGTGGCAATCATTGTAGAGATCGGCGGCGGCCTGGCATTGATCGCCGGTTACCGCACCCGCACCGTCGCCGCCGTACTGGCCGTGTTCAGCGTGTTCACCGCGCTGGCGTTCCATAACGCACTGGGCGATCAGAACCAGTTCATCCACTTCTTCAAGAACATCGCGATGGCCGGTGGCCTGTTGCAGGTTGTGGCCTTCGGTGCCGGTCGCTTCAGCCTCGACGCCCGCCGTCGTTGATCCCCCGCGCTGCGCAGGGCCCGCGCCCTCGCAGCGCAATGATTTCTCCCCTCTTTTCGATTATCGAGGCCTCCATGAAAGCCCTACGCGTGTACGAATACGGCAGTCCTGAAGTTTTACGCCTGGAAGAGATTGCCGACCCTGTCGCCGGTGTTGGAGAGGTGCTGATCGATGTCGCCGCAGCCGGGGTCAATCCGATTGACTGGAAAATCCTGTCCGGGGCCATGAAAGCGTTCATCCCGTTGCCGCTGCCTTTTACGCCGGGCGTCGAAGTCGCCGGCACCGTGGTCGCGCTGGGCAAGGGCGTCACTGAATTCAATATCGGTGATGAAGTGTTCGGCTTCATCAACATTGTCGGCGGTTATGCGACCAAAGCGGTTGCCCAGGTTTCCAAGCTGGCGATCAAGCCAAAATCCCTCAGTGCGTTGCAGGCTGGCGCTGTTCCGGCATCGGCATTGACGGCCTGGCAGGCACTGACCGAACACGCCGGCGTGCAACGTCGACAGAAAGTGTTGATCCATGCCGCGGCCGGTGGCGTGGGCAGCATGGCCGTGCAGATTGCCAAGTACCTGGGCGCTGAAGTCTACGCAACGGCCTCGGCACACCATCATGCCTACCTGAAGGAGATCGGTGCGGACTACACCATCGACTACAGGACTCAGGCCTTCGAGGAGCTGGTATCCGGTCTCGATGTGGTACTGGATCTGGTGGGTGGCGAAACCCAATCCCGTTCGTTTGCGGTATTGAAAAAGCACGGTGTGCTGGTATCGCCGGTGAGCGCCCCAAATATGTCGCTGGCCAACGACTACGGCGTGACCCCAGCGAACTTTGCTACCCGCTCTGATGGCCGGCAGCTCTCGATCATCGCCGAACTGTTCGACAAGGGACACCTCACCGTCGACGTAGAGACATACCTCCTGAGCGAAGCAAAAGTGGCGATCGAAAAAAGCATGGGCCGTCACTTGCGGGGCCGGCTTGTCCTCGATACAACAAAGTAAGTGGTTGCCAGTGGTTGTTCCTGGAGTTGGGCGTCGAGACTGGAGACGCCCATCAGTCCCTGTGTTGGGTGGTAAGCGTTACTCGCGTTCCCGATCTACAACTCGCCTCACCTGGTTCAACAGGTGATCGACATCCTCGGCAGTGGTGGCGAACGAGGTGACAAAGCGAACGACGTTCGGTCCCCAACGATCGTGATAGAACCCGAAGCCGGCCTTTAGCAGCGCATCGATCATTGCCGGGTCCAGTCGACAGAACAGGATGTTCGCCTCGGTACCGCCGAGGACCTCAACGCCGCTCAGGCCAGTAAGTCCCTGGGCCAGGCGCTGGGCGGCAGCGTTGGCCTTGCGTGCATTGCGCAGCCAGAGATCGTCGGTCAGGTACGCATCGATCTGCGCCGACAGAAAACGCATTTTGGAAGAAAGATGGCCTGCGCGCTTGCGGCGGAAGCTCATCTCGGTGGCGAGGGAGCTGTTGAACAGGACGATGGCTTCCGCCGCCAGCACGCCGTTCTTGGTGGCACCGAACGACAGGGCGTCCACGCCGGCCTTCCACGTCATCTCGGCCGGCGAGCAGCCAAGCGACACCAGGGCGTTGGCAAAGCGCGACCCGTCCATATGCAGTCCAAGGGAAGAGGACTTGCAGACGTCACCAATGGCTGCGATTTCATCCAGGGTGTAGATGCTGCCGACTTCAGTGGCCTGGGTGATGCTGACGCAGGCGGGCTGGGTCGTGTGTACGTCGCCGACTTTGTCGCGAGTCCGCTCGCGCAGTCGGACGATGTCCAGCTTGGCCGCCGGGCCGTCGACGGTCATCAGCTTCGCGCCGTTGGAAAAGAACTCCGGCGCACCGCATTCATCGTTGTTGATATGACTGGCCGGATGGCAGTAGATGTTGCCCCAGGGTGGCGTCATCGCGCTCAGGCAAAGCGCGTTGGCGGCGGTGCCGGTGGGCACGAGAAAGACCTCCACGTTGCGTTCGAAGATTTCGCAGAACTTGCGCTGGACCTGCGCCGTCAACTCGTCGGTACCATAGGGACTCGCCTGGCTCGTGCTGTGTTTGATCAGGGCTTGTACCACCTCCGGCGAAGCACCGGCGATGTTGTCACTTGAAAAACCCAGCGCGGGCGGTCTGTTTGTTTCACCGTTCATCATCCAATTCTCGGCTGCGCAGGCGAAGGTGTTTCGCCCGGATTGGCGCATCCTATGGAGAGGGAAGGTGGTTGCGCTTGTAAAAAATTGACGGTCGCCAGATGGTCGACGGCCTAAGTCCGGTAGCGCGATGGTGCGACGCCGAATGCCTGCCGAAAGGCGCGGTTGAAATGGCTTTGATCGTAAAAGCCGACGGCGTGGGCGACCTCGACGATGGGTAGCGCGCTGCGAGAGAGCAGGCCGCAGGCCCGTTCGAGACGCAGACGAAGCAGCCATGCGTGGGGCGTCATGCCGATGGTCCGCTTGAACTGCTTGAGAAACGGGAAACGCCCCAGCCTACAGAGTCCGGCGAGGTCATCGAGGGTGATTCGCTGATCGATGTGGCTGAAACAATAGTCCCTGACGCGCGACCATTGCAGGGGCGATAGCGTGCCGGTAATCGTTTCGGGCTTGATCGCCCGTGACTGGCTCAACAGCTGTTCAAGCAGGGAGAACCATTGCGTCTGCACCGCGAGGCTGCCCGGGCCAACGGCCCGCTGCATTGCTTCGTGCAACCCGCACAGGTTATGGGCAAGTCCCGGGTCTTCGAGCAACACACCAGCCAATTCAAGCTCTTTCGGTTGACCGCTGATCTCCTCGGCCAGGCTCGCGACCAGCGCCTGGGACAGACGGAATGTCTTGAGCGTATAAGCGTCGCCGCCTTCGGGCACACCATCGTGGATTTCACCCGGCGGCATCAGGGCAATCCTTCCCGGACCTAAAAGAAACGACTCGCCTTTGGATCGATGACGCTGGATGCCTTCGGTGACAAAACCTACGTGGAAGTCGAGGTGGTAATGGCGATCGAAACCGGTGTCTACAAAGCGTGCGGACCCCAGCACCAAGCCTGGTACTTCGGACACGTGATGGTACTTGGCATGCTCAGTCATGGGACCCGTTCAACAATCGGCGAGGAGGGCGTGAGACTCAAAGTTTAAGTGCGTAAGAGGTATAGATGCCATGGGCATCGACTGCCGCTCGCTACGGGTGCACCTCTGGTGCGTCCGACGCGTTCAACTTCTCGATCACCAGGTCGATGAAAGCCGATACCGCAAGCGGCAACTGTCGTCGACTTGGGTACAGCACGTTCAGGCCATAGCCTTTGGGTTGGTATTGCGCCAACACCGGGACGAGCACACCGGCCTGAACATCGAGCCTGGCCATCACCGGTGGCAGTAGCGCGATGCCGAGACCGGCCACGGCGGCCCTGCGCAGTGCCTGTGCGGTATTGCCACTGAAGCGCCCGCTGACTTGCACTTCCTCCTCACCCTGCGGGCCGACCAGGCGCCATGTGGCGTGGCCACCGGGTTGCGCGGAGATCACACAATCGTGGTCTACCAGGTCCTGCAACGTGCGGGGTGAGCCGTGCGCGGCAATGTAGGCGGGGCTTGCGACCATTCCGACGCTGCGCGGATCAAGGATCTGACGGCCGACAAAACCGGAATCGTGCAAAGCGCCGCCGCGAAACGCGACATCGATCTGCTCTGCGATCAAGTCGGCCTTCGCATCGCTGAGTACGAAGTCGAGCCGCACGCGTGGATGCGCGGCGAGAAACCCGGTCACCCAGTCCATCTGGAAGAAGTCGAAGAAGTCGGCCGGTGCCGCCACGCGCACCAGGCCACTGGGCTCGTTACTACCCGTTATCAACTCCTGTCCGGCTTCGAGCAAGCCGTCGACGGCGCCTGCACAACGCTCATGGAAGTCCTCGCCTGCACCGGTGAGTGTGAGCTTGCGGGTGGAGCGTTGCAGCAGCCGCGTGTCGAGGTGCGCTTCGAGCTGCTGGATGCGGCGACTCACGGTATTGGGCGGCATGCCCAGGCGCCGAGCCGCCTCGGCAAAGCTGCCGCAGCGGACTACCTGCACAAACATCGCGATGTCATTGAGGTCGAGCATGGCCGGTCATTCCTTGCGCTAATGGACGAGTGCAATCCAATTGTATCGACTAATCAAGTAATCAGCCTCGCTCTATTGTTCCAGGCATTGGGCCGAGAGGCTTTCCACTTCGAGTGATCATGATGAACGTTCAGCAACAACCTGATATCGCGACTGATCCGCGCTCTGCACGCGAAGCCGAAACTCAGCGCGCTATCAGCTATCGCACCACAGGCAGCGGGCACGGCGCTATTGTCCGGTTGATGAGTCCTGGCGATCTCGGCCACCTGATCAAGCCCTTTGTGTTCCTTGATCTGTTCGAAGGTGAGAGCTCATTCATCAACGGCATGCCCATGCACCCGCACTCGGGCATTGCCACCGTCACGGTGATTACCGAAGGCAATTTGCGCTTCGAGGATGCTGATTCGGGAAAGGGGATGATTGACTACGGCGGTGTCGAATGGATGCGGGCCGGAGGCGGAGTCTGGCACGGCAAGGAAATGTCGGTCGGTACATCGAAGCGGATTCAGGGTTTCCAACTGTGGGTTGCACTACCACCGGCCTTGGAAAACGCCAGTGTCGATAGCCAATATCTGGAGTCAAGCGTGATGCCTGAAGTGGGGCCGGCGCGGGTGATTCTCGGCACGTACCAGGGTGTCCAGAGCCCGGTCCGTGCTCCCGCGGGCATGAACTACCTGTTGGTCACGCTACGAGCCGACGAGTCCTGGACTTATGTGCCACCCAATGGGCACGAGTCGTTGTGGTTGAGTGTCAGTCGCGGCGCGTTGTCTGCACCAGGCTTGGTCAACGCAGCAGAGATGGCCATCTTCGAACCCGGCAGCGGCGCAGTGACGCTCAAGGCGCTGAACAAAGACACCGTCTTCGTGATCGGTTCAGCAGAACCTCATCCCTACGATCTGGCGCTGGGAAACTACTCGGTGCACACCAACCCGCAGGCGCTGCGTGAGGGAGAGGCGAAAATTGCCGAGATTGGCGTTCGCTTGCGTGAGTACCTGAAAAAGCCCAGCGGGTCAGCCGGCGTGCCGGTTTTCAAATAACCCGTGAACCATGGCGGCGCGCCCTCCGAGTCAGGATGGCGCGCCTTTGCCATTTCGCAGTCACAGCCCCTAGCTTTGTGGCACCACCCGCGCTTCGTTTCCGCTACCCTCGACATAAACGTTCATGCCTTTTCTCAGCGACGGGTTGATCGGCTGGGTCACCTGAACCAATACGCCGCTGTGGGTGCGAACGATGATTTGCTGTGCGTCCACGGGCTGATCATACTTTTTCTTTTCAACGTAGTTGCCGCCTGCCGCACCCGCGAGGGCACCGGCGACCATCGCCACATCCCGGCCGGTACCCTGGCCGATCAGGCTTCCCAGGGCCAGACCGCCAATACCCCCCATTATGGCACCGACGCCGCTATCGTGATTGGTCTGCATCTGGGTCTGTGTGATCTGCTCGATTTTCCCCGAGCGAATTTCCATTTCGCCAGCGCCTCCGCTCCCGGCACCCACCGCGGCACAGCCGCCAAGCACCAGACCAAAAAGCGTAATCGTCAGCCAGGAAGCGATTGTTTTCATCGTCGAACTCCATTTTCAGAGGAAGTGGGTCATGCACACGCATCCAATGACGTTAGACGAAAAAGTCCGGTTCATGCGCTTGTTTGCCTGCGCACTGCGCGTAAGGTTGGTGAATCAGAACGCCAGGCGGGGGATGGCCAAGGTTCAGGCGCTGCTGACACAGTGTTTTGCGGATATCAAACAGGTCCGGACTGAGCGATTAGCCTGGGAACCGGTCCCCAAACATAGGGTACCCGCCGGCGGAACCTTCGCGTGTCGCCTCGTCCTGAATCACATCCCAATGTTCGACCATCACGCCGTCCTCCAGGCGCAGGATATCGACCACGACCCAGTTCGCCGGCTGGCCGAGGCCAGTGAAGCGACCGTGCAACATGACGAAGTCTCCTTCAGCGACTGCCAGTTGGCACTCGTAACGCAAATCGGGTGCTCCTGCGGCGACCAGTTCGAACAGACCCTCGCGACCAGGGGGCACATGGGCACTGTGCTGGATGTAGGAGGGTGACCAGAAGCGTTGGGCCGCAGCCAGATCCTTGAGATTGAACAGGGTTGCGAAGCCTTCGAGGACGATGGCCTTGTTCTCGGCGGGTGTACGTGAAGTCATAGTCTGATCCTGCTTGCAATGTAAAAGGTCGGCGGCTGTAGGGCCGCCCAATATCGCCTTGTGGTCTCAGCCGAAAGCCGGTCCATTTGCAATCATGTCGTTGAACGCATTCACCCAGGCATGCTCGTTCGGGCCAGGATTGGCGCGCATGGCTTCGGCCGGAGTGACGAGAATTTCGTCGGCACCGCTTTCGAACTGTTTCATCGCTTCTGTGATGAACTGGTCGAGGGGAATGGCGCGTTCCTCCTCGCTGCTGTCGAGCAATTCGGTGCGTACCCACGGCGGTGCGATCTCGACCAGTTGGACGCCGTGTTCGCGCAGCAGATAGCGCTGCGACAAGGTGTAGGAGTGCAGCGCGGCCTTGGTTGCCGAATAGACCGCCGTCACGGCCATGGGTACGAAGCCGAGTACTGAGGAAACGTTGACGATGATCGCATCCGGCTTGGCCTTCAGATGCTCGACCAGCGCCGAGGTCATGCGGATCGGACCCAGCAGGTTTGTGGTGACGGTCGAGAGAGCAAGCTCATCGTCCACCGGACCTTCTGCATGATCGAGCAACATGATGCCGGCATTGTTGATCAGCACATTGAGCTCAGGGTAATGGGCGATGAGGTGCTGCGCTGCTGCCTGGATGCTGGCCGTGTCGTTGATGTCGAGTTCGATGGCGGCCATGCCGGGGTTGGCGTCGAGCGTCTGCTGCAGTCGTTCCTTGCGGCGTCCGGAGATGATCACTTTATTGCCAAGCTTGTGGAAGGCTTCGGCCAGGCCCTGGCCAATGCCGGAGCCGCCGCCAGTGATGAAGATCGTGTTGCCAGTCATGCGCATGAGGGATTTCCTTGAACGAAAAAGTCAGGGCGTCCGCCACGCTGCCAGGTCGATCAGCCCGACCGCTGCGTCGCGGGGTATGGCGCTAAATTGGCAGCTTCGGCAGGATCGGAGTAGACGCTGTGACTGGCTATCTTCTATGCGTCGGATGCATAAGCACCGCTGGCATCGTCAAGCAGGCTGGCGACAAGATGTTCAATCAGGGCGCGGCCGGCTCTTCGGGTTCGCGAGCCGTGGGGGAAGTAGGCATGCACAGGTACGGACTCGGTTTCCCAATCGGTGAGCAGTGCGACAAGTTCACCGCTTTCTAGCTCTCGCCGGCATGCCCAGGCCGTTGTCGAGGTGATCCCCAACCCGGCCGTTGCCGCCGCGACAGCGCCTTCGTTTTCGTCGGTGGAGAAGTGCGCTTCGAGCTCAATTGTCCTGGTCTCACCATCGCGTTTGAACATCCACCCACTCGGGACCGTCGAGGCTGGACCGGCGATGATTCGATGGGATTGCAGGTCCTCAGGCGTAGTCGGCTCTCCGGCGGTGAGCAAGTAGGACGGTGAGGCGAGAATGAATCTGGAGATCGTCATGATCTGGCGGCTTGTTGCACTGGAGTCCACGAGTCGTCCAAGCCTGATCGCAACATCGATATTCTCGCGCACCAGATCCTGCCAATGATCGGCGAGCAGGACCTGGATATGCAGGTTGGGGTGTATCGCTGCGAACGGCGCTATACGCGGAATGATTTCCCGTACGCCGATGCTGGTCGGCATGCTGATCCGCACAACGCCGCGCAGCTCTTGGCCGCCGCGAACGCTTTGCTCGGCTTCTTCCACCGCGGCGAGGATGGGTTCCATGCGCGATAGAAAATCCGCCCCTGCGTCAGTCGGGACGACGGCACGTGTCGATCTCGCCAGCAGCAGGGTGCCGAGATCGGCTTCGAGCTCGGCGACAATCCTGGAGACCTGGGATTGAGAAAGACCCACTTCGCGTGCCGCGGCCGAAAAGCTGCCCAGTCGCGCCACCCTCGTGAAAAGCCTGTAGGAGAAAAGGTCT
The DNA here is from genome assembly GCF_000967965.1 of Pseudomonas fluorescens. GTDB lineage: Bacteria > Pseudomonadota > Gammaproteobacteria > Pseudomonadales > Pseudomonadaceae > Aquipseudomonas > Aquipseudomonas grandcourensis. The sequence goes on along the minus strand of NZ_LACC01000053.1, from coordinate 8,375 downwards.
TTCATGTGTTGGCACCTTCCTTCAGCCGGTACGCACCTTGACCCCGTTGGCAGAGGCGACCGTGACACGCGGCAGTTTGGGTAAGTGTTTTTTTGAAGGGGAGGTAGCTGGGGCACTATGACCCCAGCTACCAGCGGTGCAAATGATCACGCAACTTCGGTATGGAAAGGATAGTCCGTGTAACCCGCTTCCGTGCCACCGAAAAACGACTCGCGGTCGTACGGGTTCAGCGGCCAGCCGTTGCGCAGGCGCTCTGGCAAGTCAGGGTTGGCGATGAAGTGGCGGCCGAACGCGACCAGGTCTGCATCGCCGGCCTCAAGGATTGCGTTGGCCGATTCACCGGAGAAACCGCCTGCCGCGATAAGGGTGCCCTTGTAGTGCTGGCGGATGAGTTGGGACGCCACCGGATTCTGGTCCCGGCGCTCGTCTTCGGCGACACCCAGGATGCGCGGTTCGATCAGGTGCAGATAGGCGAGGTCCAGCTTGTTCAGCTCGCGTGCGACATAGGTGAACAGGCCAATGGGATCGCTGTCGGACATGTCGCCGAAATTGCCGCTCGGGCCCAGGCGCACCGCCACCCGATTGCTACCCCAGACGGAGATCACCGCCTCTACTGTTTCGAGCAGGAACCGGCTGCGGTTCTCGAACGAGCCACCGTAGATATCCGTACGTTTGTTGCTGCCGTCCTGGAGGAATTGATCGAACAGGTAGCCGTTGGCCGAGTGCAACTCCACGCCGTCGAATCCGGCTGCGATACCGCGTTCGGCCGCTGCGCGGAAGCTTTCCACCAGCCCGCGGATTTCCGCGATGGTCAGTTCGCGCGGGGGGCTGCCGGGGGTCCAGCCAGTCTCGGTGAAGGCGAGGCCGCCGTGGTCCACGACGGAAGGGGCTACCGGCTGGGCGCCGCCGGGCTGCAGGAGGCTATTGGACTGGCGCCCCGCATGATAGAGCTGCAGAAAGATTTTGCCGCCTTTGGCATGAACGGCGTCGGTCACGAGCTTCCAGCCAGCGATCTGGCTGTCGTCATATAGACCGGGAGCACCGAGGTAGCCATTACCATTGGCGGCGGCGATAGTGGCCTCGCCGATCAGCAGGCCACCGGCGGTGGTGCGTTGGGCGTAGTACTCGGCCATCAATTGGCCGGGGATTGCGCCCGGCTCGGCACGCATACGGGTAAGTGGCGCCAGAACGACGCGATGGGAAATCTGGTGTGGACCTATCTGGATGCTCGTATGCAGTTTGGACATGACAACGATACCTATCAGTGGTGGGATGGGGCCAATGTAGGCGTAAAATTCGCGGAGAAAAATGTCCCGTGATGCCGAACATTTCGGATGTTTTTTCCGTAATCCCGCCTTGTTGGCGGGGGTCTACCGGAGCAGGCAGGAATAGTGATGGAAAGTCTGAATGGCATCTCGATATTCGTGCAGGTTGCCGAAACGCGCAGCTTCTCCGAGTCCGCCCGCCAGTTGGGGGTGTCGTCCTCGACCGTGGGCAAAACCATCGCCCGCATGGAGGAGCGCTTGCATGTGCGGCTGTTTCATCGCAGTACACGCAGCATCACGCTGACGGCCGAGGGAACCCTGTTCCTTGAGCGCTGCCGCCGCATCCTCAGCGAGCTCACCGCTGCAGAGTCCGAGCTGTCAGGCCTGGCTGGCAGTCCACGGGGGCGGCTTCGGGTGGGCACTCCGCTACTGGGCGACCTGATGATGCCGGCCTTTGACGGGTTCATGGAGCAGTATCCGGAAGTCGAACTGGATATCGATTTTTGCGACCGTATGGTCGATGTGATCGAGGAGGGGTTCGACGCGGTGATTCGCACCGGCGAGCAAACCGATTCTCGCTTGACTGCGCGCCGCCTCGGTTCCTGCGCACATGTGCTGGTGGCGTCGCCGACGTATCTCAAGCGGCATGGTGTACCCACCTATCCGCGTGAACTGGAACGCCATTCATGCCTGCAGCACAAGTTTCCCGCAACCGGAAAGCTGGAACGCTGGCCGCTGCGACTCGAAGCCTCCGAGGCTGAACTGGTGCTGCCCGCCACAATGACGTCGAACACGATCGAGCCTCTTGCCTACGCCGCAATCCAGGGCAGGGGCATTGCCTTTCTGCCGACTTTCCTGGTGCGCGAAGCGCTGGAAAGCGGCCAGCTGGTCACCGTGCTGGACGACTGCATTGACCGCCAGGTCGTCTTCTGGATGCTGTGGCCAGCCAGCCGTTATGCCTCACCCAAGTTGCGCGTGTTCATTGACTACATGAGTGCGCACTTGCGCATCTGATCGCTTACGCCGGCATGTACTACAACGCAAAACGCCGCCATGGCTTAAACAATCAGCTTTCACCGGTAGTAGCGCTTGAAAAGCGCTACGCAATGAGCCTGCAAGGTGTCGGGATAATCCGGGGCGATCCAAGTGGGCCCTACGTCTACCGCAAGGTTTAGTGAGATACTGACATCGTAAGACTTCGGACTTCCTTTTTACTGCATGGATTGCACCCCTTTTGAAAACCATAGCGCTTACCTTGGCTTTATTCATTCCCATCGTCTCCACGCAGGCTCTGCGCGTCGAGAAGCCCGAATGATGTTTACCAGGCGGCGCAGCTCCTTGGTGGGATTCATTCTTTTGGCGGTCGGTTTGGTGGGTTTTTCGACCTGGTTACTGCTGACATCTGAGACCGAACGCCGGAAAACGCGTTTTTTAGAATACGTACAGAACATTTCCGGCATCGTGCGCAACCAACTGGATACCAATGAAGCGGTGTTGTCGGGTTTTTCAGCATTTCTTCAGGCAGTCGACCAGAGCGATTCGGAAGCAGCAGCTCGTTATGCGGCAGCGGTTTTATCCGCGTACCCTCATATTTACATGCTCGAGGCGGCGAGGGCGGTACCCATCGCCGAGCAGACTGCATTTGAAGAACTGTTGAAGCGCACCTGGCGTCCGGATTTTGCACTCAAGGATTTCCCGAGCCTCGCTCAGCAACCTGCCCAGCATCAGGTCTATCTCAATGAGACCTGGCCCGTGTTGTTCATGTACCCGCCACTCCCGCAATCCAGTTCGATCTATGGCGTCAGGCTGGAAACCGTTGGGCATCTTTCCTATGCACTGGCTCGAACCCGCAGTAATCAGAAACCTGTCGTATCACCCGTTTTCTCGATGTACGAAGGTGGTAATGCTTACATTCTGATGCAGTCTGTCAATCGGACCGAGGATGCAAGAGAGAGCACTCGCCCCAATTTTTTTGGCAGCACGATGTTGTCTTTGCTTCTGATCAGAACGGACTCGCTATTGGAAGCCGTGAACGATGCGAACGTCGATCCTTTCGTCCATATCAGCGCTGTTCTGAAAACCGGCGCTGGTTCAGAAAACAACGTGTTTTCAACAGAGACAGAGCAGGCTGGTTTTCTGGATCAGCTTTTCTTGCCGTGCCTGACTGATCGGGTCGAGATTAGAAACGTTTCACAACCAATGACGTTGCTGTTTGAGCGTCAGCTGCGGTTTGGGGATGTTTTGAGCGCCGAAACATTGGTGATCCTTGCCGTTCTGGCCGGGGCGCTTGTCCTCATGCCACTTGTGTTGATCCGGCATTTCAAGGCGATAGAAAGGGCTGAAGTCGAGCACGAGCGAGCAACGTATCTGGCAACCCATGACGTACTCACAGAATTGCCCAACCGCTACCTCTTTGCCGATCGTTTTGAGCAGGCCATCGCCAATTGGAAAGTGAACGGGACACCGTTTGCCGTGTTGTTGATCGACCTGGATCACTTCAAGGAAATCAACGACGAATGCGGCCATGAGGTAGGCGATCAAGTGCTTCGAACGGTCGCAAGTCGCATGCTTCAGGCGACTCGCTCGCGTGACACAGTCGCACGCTATGGAGGGGATGAATTCGTCATCCTGCTTACGGACATTACCAGCGCTGAGAGTGCCGGAAAAAAGGCGGAGAGGTTGTTTGAAGCTATCGCGCAGCCAGTCATGACAACCGCTGGAAAGCGATCGCTCTCGTGCAGTATCGGGGTTTCGCTGTTTCCTGTTCACGGCCAGAGTCTCGACACTCTGCTCAAGGCGGCGGATCAGTCCATGTATGGCGTCAAGCAACTAGGTCGCAAAGGCATTGCAATGACTGAAACGGTAGAGGACTGATCTGACGAAGAGAGGGTGAAATGCTTGCCGGCTGGTTTCGTGGCACGGCAGGCGTTGATCACGCAGGAGGTACCACGCTGAACTTCGTTAATGACCGCTCGTATCGTCGTCTACAGCAGGCGCAACCAACTGGCCTGATTTGACAGGTAGCGAGGGACGGATGTGTTGTCACTCGCTACCAGCTTGATGAAAGCTCGTCCATGATCCGCAAGTAACCAGCTTCGTACAGACTGATTAATTGGTATATTCCCCGCGCGAGCGCTTAGCCACTTCATAGGCCATCATTGCTGCTTGGTCATCAGCTCTGTAAGAGATGTCCGCAGCGCTGGTGGTTCCTTGTCCATCCAGGCCGGGCATTTCCTGCAGTTGATTGAGCAGATCAGCGTGCGACACTGTTTGGCATATGAGCGGAATCAAATAGCTATCGAGATGTTTTCCTGCGGGATTGTCCAGTTCAAATGTTAAGGCGGTTAGATAATCAGCCTTGTTGGAGTTGACCCAGTCGATTGAGAAACCTGCTCGACGGCAGAGTTCGCTATGAACTAATAGCATGGTTCGACCGTTACCATCTAGAAAGGGATGCCCCCAAGCGAATGCTCCCATTACCTGGCCCGGACGAGCACGAATAGTTTGAGCATTATTTCCCATTTCTAATCCCCACTCTATCGCACGCTGGCACGACTCAGAAACTTCAAATTGTATGGTGCCCCCTTTGCTTACGAGTCGTGCCACTTTAAGTGAGTGTCTGTCTTGTCCCGCCCATGGATAGAATTCTTCGAATAGAATCTTGTGGACATTGAGGAAGTCTTTATAGCGGATGTGACCTTCCACATCGCGAAGATACTTTAAGGCCCGTTCAATATTGGATTCAAAAAAAACATGCTCCTGTCGTTTTAATATTGCAAGATCTTTTATGCTCTCAATATTGCGCAGGTAGCCGTGGGTCTCGAAGTCCCCGAATGGGTCGAACATTACTTGCTTCCTTTAAATAATTGCTCAGTAGTCGGGCAAGTTGCTTTGCGTTAATCAGATCGTTTTTCTTTAGCGCAACCAGAAGCTTCTCAGTTGCGTCAAGTTTTATGTCATCGCCAGCCATTCTCGTGACGGCTTCAGCAAAATCATCGAGTCCAGTTCTCTGGTGTTTTATTTTATAGTGTTCAGCAAACCGCTCAATATAGTTGCGCACATCTGATTTTGGGAGTTCATCAACATCAATGGGCAATTTCCATTCATCGCATTGATGAGGGCTCTCCAAGTGTTTGCTATGGGCGTAACATACAGGTACGCCATGAAGTGTTAGTTTGCGCGATATACGTATGTTTTTGGTATAAACAACACAAATTCTATCGTTGTTGCGCGTTTCAAGTTCAGCTTTGCACAGGGCTTCACCAAGCTCTTTGAATACAGACTTGACAAGGAGCAGTATGTATTCATTGGATGCGTTAGAGCTGGCATGAGTTTTTTTCTCATAAACGCCTTTGCCGATCCTGTCTAAATACCCGGTGGTTACTAGACTCTTTATGGCTTCTGTAACTTGTGTGCGACCGCCCAACTCGTCGAATTCACAACGAAGAATTATGCGCTTCTGTGTTTTTTTAATTTTATGAAAGATTTTCTCTTTTGTCTCCATGGTGCTTCTCCAAGGATGGCAATTGAGATGTATTTTATTATAAAGCCCCTTTGCTTTCAAGTTGTATTTGATTTTGTCGGGATGTTATGTTATTGGCCGATTCAGCTGTAGCATTTGGTTCAGATTGATTCGAACGGATATAAAGGTGGGAAGTTTTCGTACGTTGCTTTCTCCCTGCGCTTGGTACGAAAAGTAATCTCGCAGACTGAATCGACCAGGGTTGGACATTCCCAGGGGCGCAAACAGCGCGCTGGCTGCGACGTATCGTGGCTGGCCCCAGGTCATGCCCGCGCTTCTCGACCAGGTAAGCCAAAAAGCGGTCGGCAAGGGTGTGGCGGAAGTGATGCGCGGAAAGTGGCCTCCAGTAGCAATTCAATCATTAGCCAATTACGCAACTGCAATTGTTTCGGGGATTCTGTTGAAACAATCTGGTCGCGTTTGTTCAGATTTAAAACAGCGTGTTGCAGCGCTTTTTCACGCTGATCCAATTCGGACTGCCGTCTGTCTTGTTGCAGTTGCTGTTCGCTATGGTTTGCAACTGTTGCAGTAATACTTCTTTTGCCTGATTAAACAGAAACTCTTTCTCTTGCAGTTGCAATTCTCTGCATACCAAGGTTTCCTGTTGGATTTGGCGTTGATTGTGGTGGTTGGCATACCTCTTACGAGGTAAGCGCACGGCTGCGGGTGGTCTCCAGCACCGGATTGTTTCAGGTTCGCCTGGACGAACCCTTGCAAATACGCAACCAGGCCAACCCCCTACTGGTGTTTCGCACGCCGATAGTCCGGCTCGGGGGGGAGGGCGGGGACCTAAAACCCCTTGCGGTCGGACAAGGCACTGAATTTAGCAATCCTGCGCCACCCGCGGAAGGCGAGGACTCTGTCGGTTACTACGAACTGGCCATCTCGGCCCTTCCTCCAGACGGCAGTTTCAAGAGCACAACGGGCATCTTTAGGGGAGTCCTGTCGCTGACCTTCGAGGTGCGTTACCCCGTAAAAGGTGCCAAGGTGGATGGCTCTACAGTGGCTCCGTTCAATGTTTACCCAGGTGAACCAAAATTGTTGAAAGGGAAGTCGGTAACGATACCTGACCAGCCTTCTTGTTAAGTGTTTTTATGAAAATACAGTCTTGCAAATTCATTATTTTGACTTAAGTCCGTTGTAGAACTCGAGCGCAATCTCCTTGGAAATTTCCATTTTTTGCCGAAACTTGCTAGGGCGCAAAGAATGATCTTCATTGTACTTGGAGTCTATTCCAGCGCCGAAAGCTTCTTCTCTCTGGATCATTTCGTTTAGTGCTTTAACCAGTGCGCCATCGCTAGTGGCAATCTTATGCGCGCCGACGTAACCATCTACGAGTGTCTCGGCGTATCCATGAATCTCGCAGTTATGATAAAGATAGAGTTTCATGATGCAGGCAAATGAATGGGCGAAAGATTTTTTTGCTCCACTTGGCAGTGCTGAGTTGCAGCCATAAATTTTTATCTTCCCGGCAAAATTTTTATTCAGCAGGACTTCATCTTTCAACTCTTTGGCCAGGGCAAAGGCGGTGATGGACTCGCTGCTAGCAGAACTTTCGTTGGACAGACTCATGCTTCCTGGAGCGCAATGACCAAAAATGTAGATTGTCTCGTTTGGGCCTATGCAACTTTCCAAGCGTTCTTTAAGCCTTTTTTTCGAAGGTTTGTCGAATGTAAAGAACTCATAGTCGGCCAAATCGGTCCTGTCTTTGTTGGCATCAATTTTTGACCGCCTTGCTTTTCGCCAGTTTTCTCTCGTATTTGTCCACTGTCTGGACTGCCCCGAAAAAGGGCATATCACGATTCGTGAGTGTTTACTGGCGTTGCTGTCATCGCACATATCGTTCCTTCCATTGAATAGATCTCCTACCGAAAAGATTCTAGCCAAGCCTGAGGATTTGGCACGTTGTGCCTTTCGCGAAAATCTATCCTTGCGGGTGGAAAGCAAGCGTGTTGAGCAAGCCCGCTCCCACAGTTCGTTACGCCGCGCCGTCAAGGAATTGCTCGGCGTAGTGGCAAGCCACCTGGCGGCCGGCGAGCAGGCGCAGGGCCGGCTCTTCAGTGCTGCAACGCTCGGTGGCATATGGGCAGCGCTTGTGGAAGGCACAGCCGGACGGTGGGTTCAGCGGGTTGGGCAATTCGCCGACGATCTTGATTTTCGGCTTGTTCGGATCCGGGTGGATGGCCGGCGTCGCCGACAACAGCGCTTGGGTGTAGGGGTGCAGAGGACGGGAGTAAATGTCCTCTTTCGTGCCCATTTCCACCGGGCGACCGAGGTACATCACCATCACATGGTCGGCCACGTGGCGTACCACCGCCAGGTTGTGAGAGATGAACACGTAGGCGGTGTTGAACTCTTGCTGCAAATCCATGAACAGGTTGAGCACCTGCGCCTGAATCGACACGTCCAGCGCCGAGGTCGGTTCGTCCGCCACCAGCACTTTCGGTTGCAGCATCATCGCGCGGGCCAGGGCGATCCGCTGGCGTTGACCGCCGGAGAACATGTGCGGATAACGCTGGTAATGCTCGGGCCGCAAGCCCACCTGCTTCATCATCGCCTGGACTTTCTCGCGACGTTCCGCGGCGCTC
>NZ_LACC01000052.1 GCF_000967965.1 Pseudomonas fluorescens | reverse complement strand
CGCCATGCCTGGCGCACAAATAAAAAAACCGCTCACAACGAGCGGTTTTGCTGTTCTGTATCCGGCTTCAGCCAAACAACCAATACCCCAACAACGTCAGCACCATCACCGCCAGTACCGGGCGCAGTACACGGTAGGCCTTGGGATTACGCCGCTTCCATTGCTTGACCACGCCACTGAATTTATCGCTGGAGTTCTTGCTCCAGGCGTAGGCCCGGTTGATCCCGCCCACACGTTCGTCGTCCAGGTTCTGAGGGGCGGTGGCGCGACCCAGCCAGGCGCTGATGCTGCGGTTGATGCGGGTCATTAAGCGATTGCTCAGCGGACGTTCGATGTCGCAGAACAGGATGACGCGAGTCTTTTCCGTTTCATTCTTGACCCAGTGCACGTAGGTCTCGTCGAACATCACGTCTTCACCATCGCGCCAGGCGTAAACCTGACCGTCGACAAAGATGCGGCAATCATCGGAATTGGGGGTGGACAGGCCCAAGTGATAACGCAGGGAGCCGCCAAACGGATCACGATGCGGGTTGAGGTGGCTGCCACCCGGCAGCAGCGCGAACATGGCACCTTTGACGTTGGGAATGCTACTGACCAGTTCCACGGTTTTCGGGCACAGGGCTTCGGCGGAAGGCAGCGGTTCGTCATACCACTTGAGATAGAAACGCTTCCAGCCCTTCTTGAAGAATGAGCCGAAACCGGCGTCGTTGTTCTTTGCCGCCGCGCGGATATACCCCTCGTCGAACAAGTGCATCGCCTCGTCGCGAATCACCTCCCAGTTGTCCTTGAGCACATCCAGTTCCGGGAACTTGCTGCGATCCAGATACGGTTTCGAGGGCACACTGGAAAACAGGTACATCAAGGCGTTATAGGGGGCGAACAGTGCCGAATGGTTCACGAACTGGCGCAAAACCGGCAAGCGCGCCTTACCGCGTAAATGCACATAGAGGGTGCTGCCGAGAAACAGCAGCAACAACGAGGCCTTCGCGGCAAACGATAAGGTCATCAACAACTCCTTTGAAGATAAACGACGCTGCGCCACGTCCATTGCCCGACTTGGCTGCCAGCATGATAAACACTACCGACCCGGTGAAAAACCTGCACTTTTCAACATTCATTGTTAATGAATGTGCAACAAAACATTTCTTAACATAAGACGCCTGAACGCTGGCTGATGCAAATCCATCATCAACCGGACCAGATCAATAGATCGCAACCAGCGATAACGCCTCAGCCATCATCGTCAGCCGCGATCCACCAATGTTTAGTGCTTACTGCTGATTCTCCTGTTCGGTAAACAGATCACTGAACAGCATGCTCGACAGGTAACGTTCACCGGAATCCGGCAGGATCACGACGATGGTCTTGCCCTGCATTTCCGGGGTCTCGGCCAGCCGAACAGCCACTGCCATGGCGGCGCCGCAGGAAATCCCGCACAAGATTCCTTCTTCCTGCATCAAGCGCAAGGCCATGGCCTTGGACTCTTCGTCACTGACCAACTCCACCCGATCGACGATCGACAAATCGAGGTTATTCGGCACAAAACCGGCACCGATGCCCTGGATTTTATGCGGGCTTGGCTTGATCTCCTCACCGGCCAGGGCCTGGGTGATCACCGGCGACACCGCCGGCTCCACCGCTACTGAGAGTATCGGCTTGCCCTGGGTATTCTTGATATACCGTGAAACCCCGGTGATGGTTCCACCGGTTCCGACGCCTGCCACCAGCACGTCGACCGCGCCGTCGGTATCGTTCCAGATTTCGGGGCCGGTGGTTTTTTCGTGGATGGCCGGGTTGGCCGGGTTGTCGAATTGCGCCGGCATGAAGTACTTCGACGGGTCGCCGGCAACGATTTCACCGGCTTTCTCGATCGCGCCCTTCATGCCTTTGGCCGGCTCGGTCAACACCAGTTCGGCGCCCAGTGCCTTGAGCACCTTGCGGCGTTCGATACTCATGGACGCCGGCATGGTCAGCATCAGTTTGTAGCCACGGGCGGCGGCCACGAAGGCCAGGCCGATGCCGGTATTGCCGGAGGTGGGTTCCACGATGGTCATGCCCGGCTTGAGTTTGCCACTGCTCTCGGCATCCCAGATCATGTTCGCACCGATCCGGCACTTGACCGAGTAACCGGGGTTGCGCCCTTCGATCTTGGCCAGGATGGTCACACCACGCGGCGCAATGCGATTGATCTGCACCAGCGGCGTATTGCCGATGGAGTGGGCGTTGTCAGCGAAAATGCGGCTCATGGCTGGGTCCTTAACGACAGCATTGAAATAGGGCATCAAGGTAAGCCCTCTTGCCCGCAGGCGTCCAGTCAGGTCGAACGTCCGCTTGTCAGTGCAGTCAATGGCTTTGGATCGTCAGAAATTTTCCACCATGAAACGTCGATACAGTTGGCCCCTGCGGCCCCTCATCGGCCTGATTGTGCTGCTGATAACGCTCCACATCGCATTGCCCTGTCTGGTGCGCGACTACCTCAATGAGCGGTTGGCGAACATGGGCGACTGACTGGCTATATCAAGCCACTACTGCGCGATGTCGATGTGTTCAACTGGCAGCAGGATGTGGAAAACAAGGACAAAGGACTGTTCCGCTCGATTTGGGAAGCCCTCGTCGGCAGTACCGAGACCGTCTTGAAAAACCAGGGCAAAAACCAGTTTGCGACACGGGTCGAACTCAAGGGTAACGTGCATCAGCAAGATGTCAGCGCATTCCAGGCTTTTTTGCAGATTTTACGCAATGGATTCATACCGGCATTCACTGCACGGTGTGAACGGCCCAAGCCGGATGCAGGCTAGTTTTTGCGCGTGACGATGTACCGGCCAGTGTCTTCTGCCGCTCGGGATGAATTCGATTGCTGCTGCAGGAAATCCCAACCCAGGCAGGCCAAGGCTAACGATCGCGGCACCGCTTCGCGACCACTGCTGTATCGGGTGATGCTACGGGTACTGACCCCCAGCGCTTCAGCCGCCTGATTAAGCGATAACCCGGTGCGAGCACGCCAATCGATAAAGATTCGGGTGTTCTCGTCGGCTGCATTTTGCGCCAAGGCATCCAGGTAGAGAGTGTCTGCACCAATCTGGATATCGAGTTCAGGCCATTCGACACTCCAGCCATCGTCACCCAACGCTGCATATTCAAAAGCGACTCCCTGTAAAGGTTGCAGGCCTGGATAGGCATGCAGGTCGCGGCTCAAATCGAGCAGCAGTTGCTGGCCATCGATAAATGTCAGCGCCAAACGATAATCCGACAACGCTTGCACTGCCGATAGCCGTGGTCGTTTCATGGGTAGCATCGTTTCCAATCCTCCAGCAATTGAGTCTGGTTGGCTCTGACCCACTCCAGAGCTTCCCTGAGAATCAGCGGCGGTGCCTTGCCCACCATCACTTCGACAGTTTCCAGGCTCAACATGACATCCAGCCCGCCACCCGTCAGATGAACGTGCGGCGGTGGATGATCCTTTTCGCGCAACTGAATGCGGTATGTATCTCGAAATCGGTATTTTGTAGACATGCCCGGCATGCTATCGCCAAAATGGCGATATCTCTATGCTGGCCTGTTACCGAGACTGGGTCAAGATGTGACGCCCCATTCAGAGACTGAATAAGCCGTCTGCGTTCACAGTCGACCGGGCACCGCGTTATAGTCGGGGCTGACCATTTTATTGCGCCCCCGCCCTGCCTCGTTCAGGTCGGCGTTACCGTTCGAGGATTAGCAGATGAAGTTCGAAGGCACCCAGGCCTACGTCGCCACCGATGACCTGAAGCTGGCGGTCAACGCCGCCATCACTCTGGAGCGGCCGTTGCTGGTCAAGGGCGAACCGGGCACCGGCAAGACCATGCTCGCCGAGCAACTGGCCGAATCCTTTGGCGCCAAGCTGATCACCTGGCACATCAAGTCCACCACCAAGGCCCATCAAGGCCTGTACGAGTACGACGCGGTCAGCCGCCTGCGCGACTCGCAACTGGGCACGGAAAAGGTTCACGACGTTCGCAACTACCTGAAAAAGGGCAAGCTCTGGGAAGCTTTCGAGTCCGAAGAACGGGTCATCCTGCTGATCGACGAAATCGACAAGGCCGACATCGAATTCCCCAACGACCTGCTGCAAGAACTCGACAAAATGGAGTTCTACGTTTACGAAATCGACGAGACCATCAAGGCCAAGAAGCGCCCGATCATCATCATTACCTCCAACAACGAGAAAGAGCTGCCGGACGCGTTCCTGCGCCGCTGCTTCTTCCACTACATCGCCTTCCCGGACCGTGTCACGATGCAGCGGATCGTCGACGTGCATTACCCGGACATCAAGAAAGACCTGGTCAGCGAAGCGCTGGACGTGTTCTTCGACGTGCGCAAGGTGCCGGGCCTGAAGAAGAAGCCTTCGACCTCCGAGCTGGTGGACTGGCTGAAGCTGCTGATGGCCGACAACATCGGCGAAGCGGTGCTGCGTGAACGCGATCCGACCAAAGCCATCCCGCCGCTGGCCGGCGCTTTGGTGAAGAACGAACAGGACGTGCAACTGCTGGAGCGTCTGGCGTTCATGAGCCGTCGCGGCACCCGCTAAGAGGCTGATGCCATGCTGCTCAACCTGTTCAATGAAATGCGCGCAGCCAAGGTGCCGGTCTCGGTGCGTGAGCTGCTGGACCTGATCAACGCGCTGAAACAGCGCGTGACCTTCGCCGACATGGACGAGTTCTATTACCTGTCCCGGACGATCCTGGTGAAGGACGAAAAGCATTTCGACAAGTTCGACCGTGCGTTCGGTGCCTACTTCAATGGCCTGGAAAAACTCGACGACCACCTGCAGGCGCTGATTCCGGAAGACTGGCTGCGCAAGGAATTCGAGCGCTCGCTGACCGATGAAGAACGGGCGGCGATCCAGTCCCTGGGTGGCCTGGACAAGCTGATCGAAGAGTTCAAGAAACGCCTCGAAGAACAGAAGGAACGCCACGCCGGTGGCAACAAGTGGATCGGCACCGGTGGCACCAGCCCGTTCGGCTCCGGTGGCTTCAACCCGGAAGGCATTCGGGTCGGCGATGCCGGCAAGCGCCAGGGCAAGGCGGCCAAGGTCTGGGACCAACGCGAATACAAGAACCTCGACGACTCGGTCGAACTGGGTACGCGCAACATCAAGGTCGCCCTGCGGCGCTTGCGCAAGTTTGCCCGGCAGGGTGCGGCGGAAGAACTGGACATCGATGGCACCATCGACCACACCGCCAAGGATGCTGGCCTGCTGAACATCCAGATGCGGCCGGAACGACGCAACACCGTCAAGCTGTTGCTGCTGTTCGACATCGGCGGCTCGATGGACGCACATGTGAAGATTTGCGAGGAGTTGTTCTCGGCCTGCAAGACCGAGTTCAAGCATCTGGAGTACTTCTACTTCCACAACTTCATTTATGAATCGGTGTGGAAGAACAACATGCGCCGCACCTCCGAGCGCACCTCGACCATGGACCTGCTGCACAAGTACGGCGCCGACTACAAAGTGATCTTCATCGGTGACGCCGCCATGGCGCCCTATGAAATCACCCAGGCGGGCGGCAGCGTCGAGCACTGGAACGAAGAAGCCGGTTACGTGTGGATGCAGCGGTTCAAGGAGAAGTACAAGAAGCTCATCTGGATCAACCCGTATCCGAAGGACACCTGGGGCTATACCTCGTCGACCAATATCGTGCGGGATTTGATTGAGGACCAGATGTATCCGTTGACCCTTCGCGGGTTGGAAGAAGGGATGCGGTTTCTTTCCAAGTAGTCTGCGGCGCCCGTTAGAGCCCCATCGCGAGCAGGCTCGCTCCCACAGGGTCTTATGTATGGCAAAGATCCAATGTGGGAGCGAGCCTGCTCGCGAAGCATTTAGCGGTTAATGAAGCGCTGTAAATACTCGATTTGTTCGCGATGGGCGACATCCTGCACCACCGGCCGCAACCGCACCCGCCCCCCCGGCAAGCACTGCGCCAGCCGCGCCAGCGCCAACGGCGTCAACGCTCCCAACCGCGGATACCCACCAATGGTCTGTCGATCATTGAGCAACACAATCGGCTGCCCGTCAGGCGGCACCTGGACCGCCCCCAACGGAATGCCTTCGGAAATCATCGGTTTGCCCTGGTACTGCAGCGCCTTACCCAGCAGGCGAATCCCCATCCGGTCGGCCCGGCTGTCGAGGCTCCACACGCTGTTGAACGCATCGAACAGGCTCTGCCCGCTGAACTCGCCAATCTGCGCACCGAGCACCAGATCCAGCAATGGCTCACCGGTGAAATCCGGCACGTATTCGTTCGGCAACTCCCGCAGCAATACCAGCGAGTTCCCCGAGTAGCTCAATGACGCGCCTTTACCCAGCGCATGGCCCATTCCGTCCAGGCCGCCGAGTTCCTCCCGGACTACCGTTGAACTGCTGCCCAGCACCTTTGGTGCATCAAATCCACCCGGCGCTGCCAGATAGGCGCGAGCACCGAGCAGCGGTTGGGTGAATTGCAAACGCTGGCCTTTGTGCAACCTGAAACTGCGCCAAGGCGCCAACGCCTCGCCATCCACCTTCGCGCCTAGATCCGCTCCGGCCAAGGCCAGCACGCAATCGTCCTCGGCCACGACGGTGAACCCGCCGAGGGTGATTTCGATTACCGGCGCATCCAGTCCGTTGCCCAGCAGCCAGTTGGCCCAGGACATCGAACGCCAATCGGCCGCTCCACCCTGGGTCACACCCAGATGCCGCACGCCAAATCGACCGGCGTCCTGCAACAGGCATAGCGCCGTACTTGCTTCAATCATCAGACGGCTCATGCCTGGGCCTCCAGTGGCGTGTCGTCACCGCCCAGGTTAATGAATTCGGCATGGCCGACCGCTTCGAACCGTACAGTGTCACCGGGTTGCATCAGGCTATAGCCGTCACGGTTGCGATCGAACAATTTGGCCGGGGTGCGGCCGATCAGGTTCCAGCCGCCCGGCGACACCACCGGGTAGGCCGCCGTCTGCCGTTCGGCGATGCCGACACTGCCGGCGGCGACTTTCTTGCGAGGCGTGTTCAGACGTGGCGCGGCGAGCACCTCCTCCACCAACCCCATGAAGGCGAAGCCCGGTGCAAAACCCAGGGCAAACACCTGATATTCACGCTCACAGTGACGACGGATCACCTCCTCCACCGCCAACCCGCTGCGTTGCGACAACAGGTTCAATTCCGGACCGACGCTCAAGTCGTACCACACTGGCAGCACATGACAGGTGCCGCGAGTACGCGCATTGGGCGACAGATCGATCAGTGCCTGGGCAATCAACTCCCGGGCCTGGGCAGGACTCAGCGCGGTCAAGTCGTAATGCACCATCAAGGTGGTGTAGGACGGCACCAGATCGATCAGATGCCCGGCGAATGCCGCGCGCAGACTTTCACTTGCCGCCAGCATCCACGGCATGTTGGTTTCGGCAATTTCATCGAACAGGCGCACCATCAGGCAATCCAGCGCCACCACTTCTACCCGCAGTTTCATGACGCGCTCTGCCGGTTCAAGGCTTCACGGATGCGTTGCACGGCAGCGACCGAACTGGCGTTGTCGCCGTGCACGCACAGGGTATTGGCCTGTAAATGCAGGGCGCTGCCGTCGCTGGCAGTGAGCGGATCGCCACGGGCAATGGTCAGCGCCTGCTCGATGATTTTTTCCGGGTCGTGATGCACCGCTCCCGGCAGTTGTCGCGACACCAGCCTGCCTGCGCTGTCGTAAGCGCGGTCGGCGAATGCTTCGAACCACAGGGTCACGCCGTACTCATCGCCCAGTTGTTGGGCCGCACTGTTGTCGCGGGTGGCCATCAACATCAATGGCAGGTTGCGGTCATAGGACGCAACCGCTTGCAGCACGGCGCGCAGTTGTGCCGGGTTGGCCATCATGTCGTTGTACATCGCGCCATGGGGTTTGACGTAGCTGACTCGCCCACCCTGGGCCCGGCAGATGCCGTCGAGGGCGCCGATCTGGTAATGCAGAATGTCTTGAAGTTCCTGGGAGGCATAGGCCATGGAGCGACGGCCAAACCCCACCAGGTCCTGATAGGCCGGATGCGCGCCAACTTGCACACCGTGGCTGAGGGCCAGGCTGACGGTCTTGCGCATGATGCTCGGGTCGCCGGCGTGGAAACCGCAGGCGATGTTGGCGCAATCGATGAAGGGCATGATTTCCGCGTCCAGACCCATGGTCCAGCTGCCGAAACTCTCGCCGATGTCGCAGTTCAATAGCAGGCGGCTCACGCTGAACACTCCTGTAGGCTTTATTCTTTTTAGCTGCGGGACATATCTATGAGACAGCCCCGCAGGTTATCAGTTACTGGGCGTCGAGTTGCTTGCCACGGGTTTCCGGCAAACTCAGGGCCGCGAGGATCACCACGCCGTAGGAAACCGCCGCAAAGGCACCGATGCCCACACTCAGCGGCACGGTCTGGCTGAGCAGGCCGATCAGCAGCGGGAACAACGCCGCCAGCGCCCGGCCGATGTTGTAGCAAAAACCCTGGCCAGAACCGCGAATGCGTGTGGGGAACAACTCGGTCAGGAATGCCCCCATGCCACTGAAAATCCCCGAGGCGAAGAAGCCCAGCGGAAAGCCCAGCCACAGCATCACGCCGTTGCTGACTGGCAGTTGGGTGTACAGCAAGACAATGGTGAACGAGCCCACGGCGAACAGGATGAAGTTCTTTTTACGTCCAAGGATGTCGGTCAAATAGGCGCTGATGACATAACCGACGTAGGACCCGACGATCACCATCGCCAGATAACCACTGGTATTGAGTACGCTCAAACCGCGTTCGTTCTTCAGGAAAGTCGGCAACCAGGACGTGATCGCGTAGTAGCCGCCCAGAGCGCCGGTGGTCAGCAACGAAGCGCGAATCGTGGTGAAGAGCATGTCGGGGGCGAAAATCTCGTAGAACTTCGACGGGTTGCTCGGCTCCTGTTTAGCCTTGGCCTCACGGTAGATTTCCGGGTCTTTCACCAACCGGCGAACGAAGATCACGAAAATCGCCGGCACGATGCCGAGGATGAACAGCGCGCGCCAGGCGTCTTCCGGTGGCAATACCGAGAACAGCAGCGCATACAGAATCGCCGTCAGCCCCCAACCCAGCGCCCAGCCGGATTGCACCATGCCAACAGCCTTGCCACGGTCCTGGGCACGAATCACCTCGCCCATCAGCACCGCGCCGGCCGTCCACTCGCCGCCGAAACCGAAGCCCATCAACGTGCGGGCAATCAGCAGTTGCTCGTAGCTCTGGGCAAAGCCGCAGAGGAAGGTGAAGAAAGCAAACCACAGCACGGTCAGTTGCAAGGTGCGCACACGACCGATGCGATCGGACAGAATCCCCGCCACCCAGCCACCGATGGCTGAAGCGATCAGCGTGCTGGTGTGAATCAGCCCGGCCTGGCCGGTGGTGATGCCCCACATGGCAATCAGGGTCGGCACCACGAAGCTGAGCATCTGGGTGTCCATGCCGTCCAGGCCATAGCCGATCTTGCAGCTCCAGAAGGTGCGGCGTTCCTGCTGATTGATGTTGCGATACCAGTCGAAAGGTCCCGGGCGGGCCGAGGCTTTCGGGATGGCGGTGGTGTCGGGCGCACTCATGGCAAATCTCCGCGCTGATTTTATTGGTATTGTTCTGAGCCCCGACGACGCCTATCGTGGGAACCGGATGCGTCGATTTTTGGACGCGCGCCCCTACTGCGTCCAACTAATAAAAACCCGCCTTAGACATAAGAAATCTTTATCCCATGAACCTGAAGTTTCTCGAGACCTTCGTCTGGGTCGCCCGACTCAAGAGTTTCCGCCTGACCGCCGACAAGCTCTTCACCACTCAGGCTTCGATTTCCAGCCGCATCGCAGTGCTTGAAGGCGAGCTGGGGGTAAAGCTGTTTCTGCGGGATTCGCGCGGCGTGAGCCTGACACCCGAAGGCCTCAAGGTGCTCGATTACGCCGAGCAGATGATGGACACCATGCAGGCACTCAAGCAGTCGATCGAGACCCGCTCGAGCAAGGCCGGACGGGTGCGCATCGGCGTGATGGACACGGTGATCCATACCTGGCTCAGCCCGTTGGTGGCGCAGATGACCGATCACTACCCGCTGGTGGAAATCGAACTGGTGGCCGATACCTCGCTCAACCTCTGCGATCAGCTGCAAAAAGGCTTCCTCGATGTGATTCTGCAGACCGACCTGCTGCGCCAGGAAAGCGTGCGCAGCCTGGAACTGGCCAGCCACCCCATGGGCTGGATTGTCGCCAGCAATTCCCTGTACAACCGTGAGTATTCAGGCGTCGCCGATCTGGCGAAAGAGCGGATCATTACCTACTCGAAAAACTCTCACCCGCATCAGGAAGTGCTCGCCCTGATGCAGGCCAATGGCGTGACGGCGCCACGTCTGAACTGCGTGAACTCGGTGTCGGCGATTACCCGGCTGCTGCGCGACGGCTTTGGCATCGGCGCGTTGCCGCCGGTGCTGGTGGCCGAAGAGCTGGCACGGGGGGAGTTGACCCTGCTGGACATCGATCAGCGACCACCCGACCTGCAGGTGGTGGTGTCGTGGCGAGTGGGCGTTGAGTGGGTCGAGGAGATTGTGGCGTTGTGTCAGCAGGTGCTGGAGGAGTATGCGCGGAAGGTGGGAGAGCGCTACATGGTCTTGAGTAAACCCCTGGCAAGACTCTGAAAAGGTGCGCCTCGCGCCATAAATATCAATTACTATCATTTGCATTAATATTTTGAAAATGTATTCTCTGCGCGCATTCAGCTAAACCACCGTCCAGAAGGAATCGGACTTGATTCGCGCTTACACGCAAAAACAGCAGCAATTGCTCTCACACTGGAGCCAAGCCCTCGGCACTCCGGCCTTCCAGTCCCGCCGCATCACCCTCGACCCTTTGAGCAATGCCCCGGCGCCCGCCGCGCAGCGCTGCTTGCAACGCCTGATCCGGCTTACACCTTGCGCCTCATCGAGGGCGTTGCCTGGCTCTGCGCCCTGACGCTGGTGGCCACGGCACTGGCTAACGAATGGCTGGGTTTCTCGTCAGCCGGTTGCTCTGGGGCATCTGGCAATGCGCACTGCTCCCCGTCGCCTACGCCCTGGCCGCCATCGGAATCCGCCGGGTGCGCTCATTCACCTCTACGCCTGCCCCCGCAATCTTGTCTCCCCACACTTGTCACGACTAAGAAAAAGACCACCTCATGAACCGAACCAAACTTTCCCTGTTGATTCCGTTGCTCGGCTCCGTCAGCGCCCAGGCCTGGGCCGAGGATACCGACCAGCAACCCGGCACATTGAACATGCAGGCCACCGTCGTTTCCGCGACGCGTAGCGAAGCGACCATTGCCTCGATTCCAGGCTCGGTCCAGGTAATCGACGAACAGCAGATCCGCCAACAGAGTGGCGCCGGGCGTCGGGTCTCCGACATCCTTGGGCAACTGGTTCCCGGCCTGGCGCCGTCCAGCGGCGGGATGAGCAACTTCGGCCAGACCCTGCGCGGGCGCAACATGCTGGTGTTGATCGACGGCGTGTCGCAGAACGCCACGCGCGACAACTTCCGCCAACTCAACAGCATCGCACCGGCCAGTATCGAACGCATCGAGGTGGTTTCCGGCGCCAGCAGCATTTATGGAGCCGGTGCTTCGGGCGGCATCATCAACATCATCACCAAGCGCAACCAGGGTCAGGACCTTGCCTACAGCAGCAAACTGGGCCTGACCACCGGCAACAACCTCAACAGCAAGGGTTTCGCCTACGAGGCCTTTCAGAGTGCGACCGGGCGCAAGGATGCCCTGGACTGGTACCTGTCCGCCGACCTGACCCAGCGCAACGATCAGTACGACGGCAACGGCAATCGCATCCCTCAGGACACATCCCAGGGCAGCAACATGGACACCGACACCTATGACCTGCAGGGTCGTTTCGGTTACGAACTGGATGCCGATAAAAAACTCAGCCTGTCGCTGCAGGACTACAAGGACCAGCAGGACACTGACTACACAAAAGACCCGAAAAACCTGAAAGAGGCCGTGGCGGTCAAAGGACTGAAACTCGACGACCAGCCCTACACTCATAACCAGGCGGCCAACCTCAACTACACCGACAACGACTTCTACGGCCAGGGCCTGCAACTGGAAAGCTACTGGCGCCGGGCCGACGCGCTGTTCTTCCCGGACCTGTCGCGGGGCAAGGCCGGGATCGCCGACAACAACAGCGTGCAGGATGTATACGGCCTGCGTGCGGCCATCGACACGCCATTGCCGGCCATCGGCAGCGCCACGGGCAACCTGGTCTGGGGCGCCGACTACGATCACGAACGCTCCCGCCAGCGCGGTGACCAATACACCCTCAAAGGGCTGACCTACACCAAGACCGGCACCACTTACGAGATGGGCCCGGATATCGAAACCACCACCAAGGCGCTGTTCGGACAGATGTCCTGGGACATCGGAGACTGGACCTTGCGTGGCGGTGTGCGCCGCGAATGGATCGAAAGCGAGGTCTCCGACAGCATCGCTTACGGTCAGATCGTCCAGACCGGCGTACGTGCCATCCTGCCCGGTGACACCCTCAAGTACGACGCTACGCTCTATAACCTGGGCGCGGTCTATCACCTGAGTGAACATCAGGACGTCTTCGCCAATTACAGCCAGGGGTTTTCGCTGCCGGACATCCAGCGCTTCTTGCGTGACGTGAACAGCACCTTCGACATCCAGAGCCTCAACGCCCAGGCCATCAAGGTCGACAGCTATGAGCTGGGCTGGCGCGGTGACTGGGACCGGTGGCAGGCCGACGTCACCGTCTATGAAAACACCTCGGACGTGACTCAGTTCTACGATGCCAATAACCGTGTCTTGCGTCTGATCAACCAGAAGGAGCGGGTTCGCGGCATCGAAAACAGCCTGACCTACCTCGCGACCGATCACTGGTCGGTAGGTGGCACCTATGCCTGGGCCAAAGGCGAGACCGAGCAGAACGGGAAATGGATCGATCTGCCGGCGACACGCATTTCACCGGCCAAGACCACGCTGTTCGTCGGCTACGCCGAAGACGACTACACCCTGCGCCTGCAAGGCATGCACCTGGCCAGTTACGACGCTGCCGCCAAGGACAACAACGGGCGCGACATCGAAGGCTATACGCTGGTGGACCTGCTCGGCTCCGTGTACTTGCCGGTCGGTCGTCTGGAAGGCGGGGTGTACAACCTGACCAACCGCACGTACGTCAACCTGTTCGCCCAGGCCAACGCCAAAGCGCCATTCCCCAACGCCGAAGGCCGTACCTTGAGCATGACCTATTCGATAGATTGGTAATCAAGCAAGGAGCCGGCTTGCCGGCTCCTTGACGTTCAACGGTGTTACAAGCCGCGCAAATCCCGCTCTTCGATCGGCCGGCTCTGGCGCAGACGCTTGCCGCCCAACACCACCCAGTCGATCAGACGGAACAGGCACTCGATCCCGAACGACAGCAACAACGCGCCGCTCATGCCCCAGACCATCGCTTCGGGCGTCAACAGGATCTGGTAGCTGTAGCCATTCCAGGTTTCCTTGCGGATGTCCGGATCGGCGGCCAGCACTACTTGCAGGAAGCGGATGTACCACGGGCCCTGCATCGCCTGGAATTGCTTGTCCAGCGCCAGTTGACGGGTCAGCAGGTTGCTCAGGCTGTCGGCATCGCTGCGAAAGATCGGGTCTTCACTGGCGCGGTAATGCGCGACCAGAGCCTGCATGTCACCCTTGAAGAACTGATTGGCGGTGTTCTGGAAGCCGCTCAAACCAGCCTGCGCCTCGATCAGGTGCGCTTCGACCCGCTTGACGTAATCGCTGATGAAGCCCGGCACCTGGACACCGATCAACAGACCCGCCGCAAACAACACCAGCCGTAGATAACTGAGCAACATGGGGGTTGAATCCTTATGAGGTCTGGCCCTGGCTGACGCATTCACCGCGTCGCCACAGGCTCCATTGACCCGGTTCGTAGCGGGTCCAGGTTTCGTTTTCGGTCAGGGGTTCGGTGGCGATGACGGTTACCACATCGTTCGGCGTGGTTTCGGCCTGAAAATCGACGATCACGTCGACATCTTTCAAGCGTGCCGGGCCAAACGGTGCGCGACGGGTGATTTGCGCCAGTTTGGTCGAGCAATAGCAGAACAGCCAGTCGCCGTCGCTGAGCAGGCAATTGAACACGCCTTTGCTGCGGTATTCGGCGCAAGCAGCCACCAGATCAGGCAGCAACGCTTCGACTTCGACCGGCTCGGGGAACGCCGCACGCACACGATTGAGCAAATCGCAGAACGCCGCTTCACTGTCGGTATCCCCAACCGGGCGATAGAAACTGGCCACTGGCTGGAAGTCCGCCAACTGGCCGTTATGGGCGAAACACCAGTTGCGCCCCCACAGCTCTCGGACGAACGGATGCGTGTTGGACAGGCAGACCTTGCCGACGTTAGCCTGGCGGATGTGCCCGATCACCACTTCGCTCTTGATTGGATAGCGCTGCACCAGGTTCGCGACTTCCGACTCGCAGCTCGCCGCCGGGTCCTGGAACAACCGCAGCCCACGGCCTTCATAGAAGGCAATGCCCCAGCCATCGCGGTGCGGGCCGGTGCGTCCGCCGCGCTGCATCAGCCCGGTGAAGCTGAACACGATATCGGTCGGGACATTGGCGCTCATGCCCAATAACTCACACATGCTCGGACTCTCGCTCAATCGCAGGGGCAAGGTTACAGACGGGGTTCGACTCGCATCCGCTGAGGATTGCTCGGCACGGGCGGACGACCGTAACGATCATCGCCGGCACCGCCGAACGGTTGATCATCCTCAGGCTCTTCGGCGCGGACGGCGGCTTTGGTGGCAGCCTCACGCTCCTTGCGGGCGTTGGAGGCGCGTTCGATGGGGAAACGGATCGCCACCAGCACCAGATAGAGGCCGAACGCGATCATGCCGTACATGAACAGATCGGAAATCGCCCGCCAGGCGTTATTGCCGACCTTGAACAGCAGGTCGAGCGCGGTAATGGCGACAGCCGGTGCGACTTTGTCCTTCACCGGGTCGATGATGGTCGGGCTGAACAGCAGCACGACCATCGCCAGCCGCAGTGGCTCACGCAGCCAACGCCACATCCAGCGGGTCAAGCGCATCCACACCAACAGGCAGCCCAAAGCGGCGAAGGCGTAGAGGCCCCAAGCGATCAGATAGTCGTTCTCGGTCATGGTGTCCATGGCAAGGCAGGCAAAGAGGCGCTTATGATAACGGCTTTTCGCCCATCAGGCTGCATCAATGCCTGACTGTTGGGCGCTATCCAGGTTGCCAAGCCCCTATTCCGTACACTGTTCGAGAGCCCTTCATGCCCCTATCCGCCAACATTCACGACGCTCCGATCGCCCACAAGGCTGAAGGCTCCGACCCGTATGCCTGGCTGCAAGAGCGCGACACCAAGGCAGTGCTCGACTACCTGAAAGCCGAAAACAGCTATCAGGAGGCGCAAACCGCCGACCAGGCCGGGCTGCGCGAAACCCTGTTCGAAGAGATCAAGGGGCGGATTCTCGAGACCGACCTGTCCCTGCCCTCGCCGTGGGGACCGTATCTGTATTACACCCGCACCACGGCGGGCGATGAGTACGCCCGGCACTACCGCTGCCCGCGTCCGGCCGATGACAGCCTGACCCTCGACGAAAGCCGCGAACAACTGCTGCTGGACCCCAACGAACTGGCCAACGGCGGCTTCTTTTCCCTGGGTGCGTTCAGCATCAGCCCGGACCATCAGCGTCTGGCCTACAGCATCGACTCCAGTGGCGAGGAGATTTACACGCTGTTCGTGAAGGAATTGTCCGAAGGCCGTGTCAGCGAACTGGAATTCCAGGACTGCGACGGCAGCATGACCTGGGCCAACGACAGCCTGACGCTGTTCTTTGGCGAACTGGACGACACCCATCGCCCGCACAAGCTATACCGCTATCGCCTGGACGGCACGGCGGCCGAAGAAGTGTTCCATGAGCCGGACGGTCGCTTCTTCATGCATTGCTACCGTTCAAGCTCCGAGCAACAATTGCTGCTGTCCGTGGGCAGCAAGACCACCAGCGAAGCCTGGGTCCTCGACGCCAACCAGCCGCTGCAAGCCTTTACCTGCATCGCGCCACGGGTCGAGGATCATGAGTACGACGTCGACCACGGCGTACTCGACGGACAATGGACCTGGTTCATTCGCAGCAACCGTGACGGCATCAATTTCGCCTTGTACACCGCTGTCGATACCGGCGCCGCGCCCACCGAAGCCGACTGGCAGAACCTGATCCCCCACAGCGACACGGTGATGATCGACGGCATCAGCCTGAACACCGGGGCCATGACCCTGAGCCTGCGGGTTGGCGGCTTGCCGGTCATTGAAGTTCACCCACAAGGCCTGCCGCCTTATCGCGTGCAACTGCCGGATGCGGCCTACAGCCTGCACGTGCAAAACAGCCTGGAGTTCGAAAGCGACCGGATTCGCCTGCGTTACGAGGCATTGAACCGTCCGGCGCAAATCCGTCAGCTTGAACTGGCAACCGGCGAGCAGAAAGTCCTCAAGCAAACCCCGGTGCTCGGCCCGTTCGATGCCGACGCCTACGTCAGCCAACGCCTGTGGGCCACCGCGCCGGATGGTACTCAAGTGCCGATCAGCCTGGTGATCAATCGTGCAGACCTCGGCAAACCCGTGCCGCTGTACCTCTACGGCTATGGTGCCTACGGCGAAAGCCTCGACCCGTGGTTTTCCCATGCGCGCCTGAGCCTGCTGGATCGCGGCATGGCGTTTGCCATTGCCCACGTGCGTGGCGGCGGCGAACTGGGGGAAGCCTGGTATCGCGCCGGCAAGCAGGAGCACAAGCACAACACCTTCAGCGACTTTATCGCCTGTGCCGAACACCTGATCGCCCAAGGCTTCACCACTGCACCGCAGTTGGCGATCAGTGGTGGCAGCGCCGGTGGCTTGCTGATCGGCGCAGTGCTCAACCAACGGCCAGAGCTGTTTGGCGCCGCCATCGCCGAAGTGCCGTTCGTCGACGTACTCAACACCATGCTCGACCCTGACCTGCCATTGACCGTGACGGAATACGACGAGTGGGGCAACCCTGAAGAACCGGGCGTCCATGATCGGATCAAGGCCTACGCCCCGTACGAAAACGTCACCGCGCAAGCTTATCCGGCGACCCTGGTGATCGCCGGCTACAACGACAGCCGCGTGCAGTACTGGGAAGCGGCCAAGTGGGTGGCGAAATTGCGCGCGACCAAGACCGACAGCAATCCCCTGCTGCTCAAGACTGAACTGGGTGCCGGACATGGCGGGATGAGCGGTCGATATCAGGGATTGCGTGACGTAGCACTCGAATATGCATTTTTGTTCAAGGTTCTGGGTATTGCCTGAGGAACCTGGCGCGTTGTGCCGGTCTTAACTCCTGACACCGGCGGCCGATACAACACCTGTACCCCGTGGGAGCGAGCTTGCTCGCGATGGCGTCAGCACAATCAACATTACTGTTGCCTGTGAAGCCGCAATCGCGAGCAAGCTCGCTCCCACAAGGGATTTTCGGTGAATTCAAATTCGAGTCAGCAACAATCACAAAAAAGACCGTGACGACATGTCTGAACCAACCTTTCTGAACAACGAAATTCGCGACTGGCTAATGGATTGCGGCCTGTTCAATCAACTGTTGCCGGCGGACTTCGCCGCGGCTTCGGGCTACTTCAGTATCAGCACCATTACCCAGGGCGAGGAGATCTTTCAGGAGGGCGATGCCGGCAGCTTCATGTGCATCATCCACACCGGTCAGGTGGCGGTGCAAAAAACCACCGCTGACGGGCAACGAGTCACCATCGCCACCTTGCGCAGCGGCCGCTCATTCGGCGAAATGGCCGTGCTTGATGGCGAACGGCGCTCAGCCAGTTGCGTAGCCGCGAGCAACTGCCAGTTGCTCAACCTGGGCAAGGACTCGCTGGAAAAGATGCTCAACGACGCACCGAAAATCGCCGCCAAAATCATCCGCGCTCTCGCCGTGTCCCTCTCCAAACGCCTGCGCATGGCCGACGGCCAACTGCTTTCGCAGCAGGTCTAGCCGCCCGGCGACTTGGATTTCGGCAGATTGGGCTCCAGCCCCGGCACGGGCTGGTCCTTGGTCGGCGGGCTCGGCATTTCGATCGGCACCAACGGCGGACCACTACTGCCGGGGCCGACTTTAGGCAAAGGCGCCGGGCTGATCTGCGGGTAAGGCGTGGGCGTCGCGGTGCCGGGCGAGCCGGGCATCGGCGCGGGGCTGACGGGAATCGATTGCAGCTGTTGCGCCTGCACTGCAGTTATCGAGAGCGCGGCCAGGGCAATGACCGTTAGAATGGTGCGCTTCATCAATGGCTCCGTTGGCCTTGTCGTCATAAACAGGCTACTCCCAACTGCGTCTGTTTGCCCTCCCGAGTTCTGCCAATTTTCTTCAAGTGAGCCCCATGAAACGTTTCGTTCTGCTGGACACCACCCCCATCCCTGAAAACGGCGGCGCCCTGTGCCTGTTCGAATATGGCGAGGATTTTGTCATCAAGATCCAGGGCGGCGACGGCGGACAATTGATGAACACGCGCATGCACGGCTCCGAAGATGCCCTGGCCGAGATCCCGTGTCGCAAGGTCGCCGGTCGGCCGAATTCGCGGGTACTCATCGGCGGCCTGGGCATGGGTTTCACCCTCGCTTCGGCGCTCAAGCACCTGGGCAAGACCGCCGAAGTGGTGGTCGCTGAATTAGTGCCTGGCGTTGTGGAATGGAATCGCGGGCCACTCGGCGAGAAAGCCGGAAACCCGCTTCAAGACCCGCGGACCGTGATTCGCATGGAAGACGTGGCCAAAGTCCTGCAGGCCGAGCCCCAGGGTTTCGATGCCATCATGCTCGACGTCGACAACGGTCCCGAAGGCCTGACCCAGAAAGCCAACAGCTGGCTGTACTCCGCCGGCGGCCTGAGCGCCTGTGCCAAGGCCCTGAGACCGAAAGGCGTGCTGGCCGTCTGGTCGGCCAGCGCTGACCGACAATTTTCCGACAAACTGAAGAAGGCGGGTTTCAAGGCCGAGGAAGTGCAGGTCTTCGCCCACGGCAACAAGGGCACCCGCCACACCATCTGGATTGCCGAGAAGCTCAAGGGCTAGGCTAAACTTCACCCTATAACCGTCATCAGTCTTTCAACAAAGGTGAACCCATGAGTTCGTCCACCCCGACCAACACCTCGAAGCTGGATCGCATCCTCGCCGACAACCAGCGCGACAAGGAAATGGGCTACCGCGACAAGGCCCTGAAGATGTACCCGCACGTCTGTGGCCGCTGCGCCCGTGAATTCTCCGGCAAGCGCCTGAGCGAACTGACCGTGCACCACCGCGACCACAACCACGACAACAACCCGCAGGACGGCTCGAACTGGGAGCTGTTGTGCCTGTACTGCCACGATAACGAGCACTCGCGTTATACCGACCAGCAGTATTTCGACGAAGGCTCGCTGAGCACGCCGAAAATCGCCAAAGCCACGCACAACCCGTTTGCGGCGTTGGCGGGGTTGATGAAGAAAGAAGACTGAAGATTTTCAGCGCCTGATCTGGCCTCATCGCGAGCAAGCTCGCTCCCACATTGTTCTGCGTCCGTCAGGACACCTCGGTCAACTGTGGGAGCGAGCTTGCTCGCGATAGCAATCGCTCAAACACCACCAATCTCAAACTGACCACCCCTGCCCCAATCCCCGTATAATCGCGCTTTTTTCCCGAAAGGCACCCCGCTCGTGGCAGACAAACGGTACAGCTGCATTGGTTTGTATAACCCCAAATCACCGGAGAACGTCGGTTCGGTGATGCGCGCCGCTGGCTGTTATGGCGTGGCGTCGGTGTTCTACACCGGCAAGCGCTATGAGCGCGCCGCCGACTTCGTCACCGATACCAAGCGCGTGCACTACGACATCCCGCTGATCGGCATCGACGACCTGAAGAAAATCCTGCCCCTCAATTGCGTGCCCGTCGCCGTGGAACTGGTCGAGGGCGCCCGCCCACTGCCGGAATACACCCACCCGGATCGCGCGCTCTACATCTTCGGCCCGGAAGACGGATCGCTGGATAAAGAAATTCGCGACTGGTGTGAGGACGTGGTCTACATTCCGACCACCGGTTGCATGAACCTGGCCGCCACGGTCAACGTCGTGCTCTACGACCGCCTGTCCAAGGGGCTCAATACCCGCTCCGGGCCAAAATTCCGCTAATCGCCGCACATCCGATTGAACGAGCTGCCCGCCCCGGCTGTCAGCTTGACTATCGATCCCTGAAGCCTGGAGACAGACCATGAGCGAACTCAAACGCGTCGAGCGTATCGAATCCACCCCGTTCCAGAGCCCTTCCGAGCAGAACGTGCAGGGCTGGGAACGCGTCGGCTCCCTGGCCGGCGGTGTGGTGATGGTGGGCAAGGGCCTGCGTCGTGGCGGGATCTTTGGCCTGATCCAGGTGGCCATCGGCGGCGTGGCCCTGGCCCGTGGTATTACCGGCCACAGCTCGGCGAAAAGCCTGCTGGAGAAAGGCCGTCAGGACATGAACAACGTGCGGGCGAAAATCCAGCGGGCGGGTGAAGAACTGAGCCAGATGAAAGCCAATGCCGAGGCGGCGACCAAAACCGCGACGGTTACGGGCAATGATTCGTTGAAGTCACCGAAGACCGGGGTTTGATCCGGATCGTCCGGTGGGGCTGATGGCCCTATCGCGAGCAAGCTCGCTCCCACAGGGTTATGTGGCGTTCACAACAATTGCATTCACCTCCAATCATTGTGGGAGCGAGCTTGCTCGCGATGACGGACTCACTGAATCAACTCAGTACTCAGTACTTTTGAAGAACCACCGATCACGCTCTCGCTGAGCTGAACAAACGCCTGGGTATCGATATCCCCCAGCCGCATCGCCCCGCGCAACACGTCGTCCAGCGACCGCTTGTTGTGGGTTTTCAGGCGAATCTCGCGATCCAGTTCCTGCAGCAACACCACCGCCCTGGCCACCTGCATCGCAGTGATCTGTTCACCACGCAGCGTGGTGACTTTCTGGCTGTTCCTGACCAGTTTGGCGTGCAGGTTCTCGTAGCGCTCATCACTCATGCCACCAGCCCGGCGCACCAGTTCGATGGCGTAATACTCGGCAAAGCCTTCGCTGATCCAGTCACTGCGCTGGGTGCCGTTGATCCGCCCAAACATCTGGGCCAACTCGCGGACCAGGGCACTGGTGCCGCTTTCGCTGACCAACGGCAGACGACTGTTGAGGTAGATCGACTCATGCGCCGACTGGCTGCCGCGCCACATTGGGTCATTGGCCCCGACGATCAGCAGTTTGCCCGGGTGTCGCGGATACAGCGCCTGCACTTGCGGCCAGACGAAGGTCAGTAGCGTCAGCACATCCATACGGTGCATGCCCTGCCCCAGCGGCGAGGCGACGGTGACCTCGGTCTCGCCCAGACGAGTACGGCGGCTGCCGAGCTGACCCGCGAGCATCCAGCCGGTGGGCCGGTCGAACAGTCGGGAAGGGTTGTCGATACGGAATTTATTCGGGCCGATTCGTGGCCACGCGGTTTCAACGCTGTTCCAGCCACCGGGCAGTTCGAATTCGAGGCGTGCAACCAGTTCGATGCCGTCCTGTTGATCGAGTCTGGCAGCCGGTACCAGATCGTCGCCGCGCATCAACGCCCAGTGTGGCGTCATGCGCGTGTCGAAGCTGCCGCTCTTGCGCCCGTGGCTGATGTTCACGCGGTAGGTCAGGCAGGCCTTGTCGGCAGCAGGATGCCAGACACCACGCGCCGCATTGCCGGGGGTCAGCTGCCATTGGCCGTCAGCCTTGAAATCGCTGTAGTGACTGCCGTCGCCAAGGTCGAAATCCAGGCTGCGTACCGCCGAGCCCCGGGCAAGCGTCAGGCGCACTTCGGCCTGATCGCTCTGGGGCAACAGGCGCACGTGGTAATCCAGATTGACCTTGTTCGCAGCCCATGCGGGCGAATTCACGACCAGTAATCCAACAACCCACGCCTGCCGCCATCCCACAGCCATACACACTCCTTCGTGAAACGTTGAACGTTGGCAATCAGCCTGCGCGGAAAATCAGGTGATCTTCCCAGTCATCTTCCGGCACGCTGCCTTCGGCGAGCATGCGCCCGGACTGGGAAATCCGCTCGTGATGAACAGCATCGCGATCACCGCACACCAGGTGGTGCCACAACGGCAGATCCTTGCCTTCGCTGACCAGGCGATAGCCGCAGGTCGGTGGCAGCCATTTGAACTCGTCGGCCTTGCCCGGTGTGAGCTGGATACAGTCCGGCACGGAGTCACGACGGTTGGAATAGTCCTTGCACTGGCAGGTTTTCAGGTCCAGCAGTTTGCAGGCGATGCGCGTGTAATAGACGCTGTTGTCGTCTTCGTCTTCAAGCTTTTGCAGGCAGCACAATCCACAGCCGTCGCACAGCGACTCCCATTCCTCCTGATCGAGTTGATCGAGGGTCTTGCGTATCCAGAACGGTTCTACTTTGGCGGCCATGGTTCGAGTATCGACATCAGGTGGTGAAAAGGCCGCCAGTCTAGTGCCCGAAGCCCCTTGGGCCAAGCATTGGCGACTGTCGGTAGAACGGGCTTGTCAGTTTTTGCGCTGCCAAGTAGGGTTTTGCGTTGCCCCCACTTTCAAACGTAGCAAGGAATCTCTTGATGAGTGCCAACCCACGCGTTGCCGATTACGCCATTCACCCTCAGTTCACCGATCGCTGGTCGCCCCGCGCCTTCACTGGCGAAACGATTCCAGAGGAAACCCTGCTGAGCTTCTTCGAAGCCGCCCGCTGGGCACCCTCGGCCTACAACTCGCAACCTTGGCGTTTCCTTTACGCACGTCGCGACACGCCAAACTGGGAGCGTTACCTGGGCCTGCTGAACGAATTCAACCGCAGCTGGGCACAACATGCTTCGGCCCTGGTGATCGTGATTTCGAAAACCACCTTCACCACGCCTGGCGCCACCGAAGAAACCCCGGCCCTGTGGCACACCTTCGACACCGGTTCCGCCTGGGGTCACCTGGCCTTGCAAGCGAGCCTGAGCGGCTGGCACACCCACGGCATGGCCGGCTTCGACCAGGAACTGACCCGCAAGGAGCTGAACATTCCTGAAGGCTACGCCCTGCACGCCGCCCTCGCGGTGGGCAAGCTGGGGGACAAGGCCAGTCTGGCGGATTACCTGCAAGCCCGTGAAGAACCAAGCCCGCGTCGTCCATTGAGCGAGCTGGCGGCTGAAGGTGACTTCACCCTCTAAGTCCCACCGTAAAACCAATGTGGGAGCGGCGGTGCGACGTTTCGACTTGCTCGCTCCCACACTTTGACCGCATTGGATTTAATACCCGCGATCGAAATCCACTTCCCCGCGTAACGCCTCTCCCGCCTGATACGCCCGCAGGTTCTCGACAAACAGTTTCACCATCATCGAAGGCGAAGTAGGTGCCGAGCTGTGGCCGGTCAGCAGCAGGCCCCAGGCCGTCCAGAATGGATGACGCTGGGGCAAGGGTTCCTGACGGCACACGTCGATCACTGCGCCCGCCAGATGCCCTTCCTTCAAGGCTTCCACCAGATCCGCATCGACCACCGCCACACCGCGCCCGGCGTTGATGAACAACCCGGTCGGCTTGAATTGCTTGAACAGCGTCGCGTCGTAGATATCGTGGGTTTCCACGGTGTTCGGCAGCAGATTGACCACGTAATCGACTTCACCGACCAGCCGCGGCAGATCCGCCAGTGAACCGACCTCGATAAACGGTGCCTGCTCCCGTGCCGTGCTGGCAATGCCATACAACTCGACGCCGAACGGTACGAGGAACTGCGCGACACTTTGACCGATATCACCGGTGCCGACGATCAACACCTTGCGCCCCGCCAAGCTCTGGCCATGGCGACTGTCCCATTTGCGCTCGACCTGGCTGACCAGTCGCGCCAGCACTTCACGTTCGTGACCGAGCATGTACGTGAGCACGTACTCGGCCATGACCTGGCCAAAGATTCCGACTGCACGGGTCAGTCGATAGTGCCGGGGCAAGCCATCGGCCAGCAGCGGCGTGATGCCGGCCCAGGTCGATTGCAGCCATTGCGGTTGATGGCCCTGACGCAACAGGGTCGCCAGCAAATCAGGCTGGCCGAGCCACACCGGGCAATCGGCGGCCTGACTGGCCAGTTCAGCGGAATCACCGCTGGTCAGCACCTCCAGGTCCGGTGCCGCCTCGCGCAACAGTTGGGCGTACACGGGGTGGTCGTGTTCAGCAATCAGGACGCGCATGCTTCAAACCTTTCAAAAACGGTGCAGACGGCCGCCGACGGAGCAGTGCTCCGTCGATGCTGCCATCGCTAAAATCAATCAGTGTTTCATAACCACTCTGAACAGAGCCTGTCTGCCGCTCACATCGGATCGTTACGACGCAACAATTCTTCCGGCAGGTGCTCGATGTACTCGTCTTCGGCAGGCGGCATTTGCAGGTGATAACCCTGTTTTTCGAGGTTTTCCAGCACGACCGTGATGTCCTCGCGCGACAGTTTGCGCTCGGGGCTCAGCACCAGGTCGAACGCGTGGATGGCCTTGCCGAAAGCTGCCATCAGGGGATCCGGCACGCGCTCCAGAGCATCGCTCTTGAGCACATACAGGTACATTTCGTTTCTCTTCGAGCTGCGGTAGATGGAACAAATACGTTTCAAGGCTGTTCTCCGGCGGTGGCCAGGCTGTCGAGCAGCGCCTGGCCCATCAATTCGCGGCGCCAGCCACGCAGCGAATCAGGCAATTGGTAGGGACCATTGGGGAAGCCGCTCTTGAGCAGCGCTTCCAGGGTTTTCTTGCGCAGCATCAGTTCCGGCGCGATGTTCAGGCGTTCGGCTTCGGCCTGGCCTATGGCCTTCATTTGTTTGAGCAGCACAGCGGCATCCACCGGCAACGGCTCCGGCACGGCTGGTGGCCATTGATCAGGCGACACACTGCCAGAGCGCTTGATCAGATCAAGCAGAAACTCGCCGTCCTGACGCACGGTACGCGGGTGCATGTCTTCGATTTTCGCCAGGGCGCCGAGGTTATCCGGTTGCGTACGCGCCAGCGGCCACAACGAATGCTCGCGGATAATCCGGTTGCGCGGCAGGTCGCGGACCCGGGCTTCCTTTTCACGCCAGGCGCAGAGCTCACGCAAAACGGCGAGTTGAGCGCGGGACAGCTTCCAGGCCAGCTTGGCATCGCGATAGACCTCGTACGGGTCGATCTCGCGGCGCAGGTTGGCCACCAGTTCGGCGCCGTCTTCCAGGACCCAGACGTATTTGTCGTCAGACAGCTTTGGACGCAGCTTTACGAAGACTTCAGCCAAATGCACGGCATCTTCGGCGGCATAGCTGATCTGGGTTTCGGAAAGCGGACGTTGCAGCCAGTCGGAACGGGTTTCACCCTTGGGCAGGTCGATGCCGAGCACTTCCTGCACCAGCCGCGAATAACCCATGGAAAAACCGAGGTTCAGGTAAGCGGCAGCCAATTGCGTATCGAACAGTGGCGCCGGCAGGCTGCCGGTCAGGCGTAGCAGGACTTCGAGGTCTTCGCTGCACGCGTGGACAACTTTGAGCACCGCCGGGTTTTCCAGCAACGCGGCCAATGGCTGCCAGTTGTCGATGGTCAGCGGGTCGATCAGATAGGCGCGAACGCCAACACCGATTTGCAGCAGGCCGGCGATCGGATAGAAGGTGTCGACCCGCATGAATTCGGTATCGAGGGCAACGAATGGCAACTGTTGCCACTCGGTGCACAACCGTCCGAGGCTATCGTTGTCGCGAATCCAGTGAATATCGATGGCCACACGGCTCTCCCTTGAAGAATGGCGCGCAGTATATATCGCCCCCGGCGATTTCCGCGCATCCACTGAACAAGAGCGTTAGCGAAAATTACTGCGTGACATACAGAATAGTCCGACAAAGTCGGGCTAGCTGGTCTTACCCAGCACATAGACCCGCATCCGCGCGCAACCAGGGAAAAAATCCTGATGGCTGAGCAAACGGAAACCCGCCTGCCTGAACTCGCTTTCTACCTCGGCCTTGCTCGGTAATGGCCGGGCCGGAACGCCCTCCCCACCTGAATGTGCGCCCTTGAAAAGTCCGTCATGGCGCACCGCGACAATCACCGTATCGCGACTGACTCGGTAAAACTCACCCAGCATCGCCAGACGATGTTCCGGGTTATGGAGGAGCTGAAACAGTTGCATGCAAAAAATGCAGTCAACCGCGTTCTCCGACAAGCCAATCGAGAACGCGGAACTCTGAAAGGTCTTGACCCGCTTCAACAGACTCTGCGGGTGATGTGTGCGGGCATGATCGAGGATGTCCTGGGACGGATCCGTCGCAAGGATCACCCGATTCGCGTGCTCGGCCAGCACTGGCCAGAAACGCCCCACACCACAAGCCACATCAAGGATCAGACCAGGCTCGCCAGCGACCTTGAGTGCATTGCGCACCAGACGCTCCTCACGCCAGAGCGCCAGACGCCCGCCCAGACCCGGCGCTTGCGGCTGAAGGCAGACGCGCGCGTGCTCCTGGTCGTAGCGCCGGGCGATCTCAAGCTCGATGGCGGTTGGAGGCTGAGCAGACATGTGCAATGGCTCTTGATAAAAGTTCTACAGGCCGCAGGTCGGCGGCCGCCGCGTGAAACAGAATCGGAGCACTCAATCCTTGGCCAACACGCCGTCGGCCACTGGACCACGACATCCGGCAAACATGTCCAGATCCTGGTTGTACACCTTGCTGCTGACCTCCAGCAGCCCAAGCATCGAATGGAACAGGTTGTCCTGGCTCAGGGGTTTTTCACGACTCTGTTGCAGGCAGTGGGTATCTACCGCAAACGACTTTTTATAGCTGTCGGAGAACCAGGCAAACATGGCTACATGCTTTTGCTGCTCGGGTGCCAGCATGTAAGGCGTGCCGTGGAGGAACAAGTTGTATTCACCCAGGGACTCGCCGTGGTCCGACAGATACAGCATCGCGGTGTCCACTTTGCCCTGGTTACTGCGCAGCAGATCGATCAAGGTCGACAGCACATGGTCGGTATAGACCAGGGTGTTGTCGTAGCCATTGACGATACTTTCGCGACTGCAATTGTTCAGGGCATTACTTTCGCAAACCGGGGTGAAGCGCTCGAATTCTTTCGGGTAACGCTTGAAGTACTCCGGACCGTGGCTGCCCATCTGGTGCAATACCAGTACAGTGTCCTTGTCCAGGGTATCGATGAAATGTTGCAGGCCTTGCAACAGGATTTCGTCGCGGCATTCGCTGTTGTTGCACAGCGCCGGATCTTTCAGGTTGCTGACGTCCTGAATGGTGACGCGATCGCAGGTACCTTTGCAGCCTGACTGGTTGTCACGCCAGATCACGTCGATACCCGCATGCTTGAGCACGTCCAGCAGGCCTTCTTCGTTCTTTGCCTTGCTGGCGTTGTAGTCCTTGCGCCCCATATTGGAGAACATGCAAGGCACCGATACGGCGGTTTCAGTACCGCAGGAATGCACATCGGTGAAAGCGATCAGGCCATCTTCCTTACTCAGTTTCGGAGTGGTGTCGCGGCTATAGCCAAGGATGCCGAAGTTCTCCGCCCGGGCACTTTCACCCACCACAAGCACCGTCAGGGATTTGCGTCCGTGAGTTTGCCAGGCCGGATTGCGCTGGGCATCTTCACCGATCTTGACAAAGGGCTGCCGGGCCGTCGCTACTTTCTCGCGCAAGAAACCAGACGTGGCACCAATGTAGTTGCTTGGCACCACCATCAGGCGCAACTCGTGGTGATTGCGAAACAGCGAAGACAGGCCTTGATAGTTAACCAGTGCGACACCACCAATGACTGCCGCCGAAGCAAAAGTCACTAGGGCTTTACTGAGCAACTCACGATGCCAGCGACGATAACTAATTGGAGTTTTCCACAACAGCCATGACGGCAATACGCCGAGCAGCACAATATAAACAAACAACTTAGGTGACAGTAAGTCGCGCACTTCCGTAGCGTTGGTTTCAGCGAAGTTACGCAACATGCCGGTGTCGATCAGGACACCATACTGGCTCATGAAATACGCCACGCCCGCGCTAGTCATGAACAGCAGGGTCAGGACCGGCTTGAGCACCGGCCGGAAGGCCAGCAGGGTCAGCACAATGTTGAAGGCCGCGAAAATCATCACCCCAAAGGCCACGCGCATGACGATGCCCTTGCCGTCGGATGCGGTGATTTCGAACAGGTGTTGCCAGAGTACAAAATTGAAGCCAAACAACAAAAATGCGCTGGCAATCAGTGTCACCCATTCGGGGCGCACGGCTTTAATCTTAAGCATGAGTTTCGGCGGGTCCTGAAAAAAGGCGTCTTCGGAAAATGTGAAAATTTCATTTACCGAGACAGCTCTAATTTTAGGTAGTCAACCATCAATTTTTTGTGAAAAAGAAGCCAACAATTAGTTGGCTTATAAAACCAGCCTGGAACTTCCAGACTGGCTGAGAACGATTCAGCTCCAGTACAGCCTCGGCTCAAGCCTGGTGCAAATACCATCGCCAGTCCTGCTCGCCGACCTCCCCCATGAATTGACGATATTCGGCGCGTTTCACTGCCAGGTAAACGCCGAGGAATTTGTCGCCGAAGGCTTCCCTGGCCCAACTTGAACCTTCCAGCGATCGCAAGGTGGTCAGCCAGTCTGTCGGCAACAGTTTCGTGGCCTGGGCGTAGCCATTGCCTTCCACCGGCGCACCAGGGTCGAGCTGTTCGCGGATACCGCGATGAATACCGGCCAGAATCGCCGCAGCCGCCAGATAGGGGTTGGCGTCTGCGCCACAGATTCGATGTTCGATGTGCCGGGAATACGCAGGCCCGCCAGGTACGCGCAAACTCACGGTGCGATTGTCCACGCCCCAGGTGGCCGCCAGGGGCGCATAGCTGTTGGCCTGGAATCGACGGTAGGAGTTGGCGTTGGGGCAGAACAGCAACAGCGAATCGAGCAAGGTACTGAGCATGCCGGCGACGGCCTGCTTGAGCAGTGGCGTTCCATCCGGGGCTTCGCTGGCAAAGAGGTTGTTGCCGTCCTTGTCCGCCAGGCTCACGTGCATGTGCATCCCGGTGCCGGCCAGGTCATCGAAAGGCTTGGCCATGAAGCAGGCTGTCATGCCGTGCTTGTGCGCCACACCCTTGACCAGACGCTTGTAGCGCACCGCTTCATCCATCGCCTGTAGTGTGTCGGAGCGGTGCTCGAGGGTGATTTCCACTTGCCCCGGTGCGTATTCGGAAATGGCCGTGCGCGCCGGAATCCCCTGGAGTTTGCAGGCACTGTAGAGATCGGCCAGGAACGGCTCGATCTGCTCAAGCTCGCGCAACCCATAGACCTGGGTGCCGTGCGGACGCCCGCCATCGACATCCCGTGCCGGTTGCGGCCGGCCATTGCTGTCGCGTTGCTGATCCAGCAGGTAGAACTCCAATTCCGCCGCCATGACCGGGTAATAACCGTCTGCCTGCAAACCTTCGATGACTTTGGCCAGCAAATGACGGGGATCGGCAATGGTGGCGGGCATTCCCTCCGTCGGGTGCATGCTGACCTGCACGGCAGCGGTCGGTATCAGACGCCACGGCATTCGCGTGAGGCTGCCGCTGATCGGGTAGGCCCGGCAGTCGATATCACCGACGTCCCAGACCAGCCCGGAGTTTTCCACGTCATCGCCGTTGATGGTCAGGCCGAGGATGGTGCTCGGCAATGGCCGCCCGCTTTCATACACCGCCAGCAACTCGTCACGATGCAACAGCTTGCCCCGCGGCACACCGTTGTTGTCGAGGATGAACAGCTCGAACATTTCAATATCCGGGTTCTGCTCCAGAAAGGTCTGGGCTTCTTGCCGGGTGGCAAACGAGGTCGTGGCACTACTCATGGGAACTCTCTTTTTCCGTGTCAGGCGGGTGCGCAAAAGCACCCGTACTTTAATTCCGGCATCAACCGGAATATGTAGGAACAATCAGCGGAAAAAGCAGGAATCCGGCGGGCGCGCATGGCGGCAATGCCACAGCGCCCAGAAAGCCAGTTCAGAAGGAAGTGCAGAGAGGTTTGGCGCGGTGGCGGGCGTGAATCGACGACCAAGGCTCGACGCCCGAACGTCGATGGATGCCTTGAAGTGGATTGCGACTGGCCGACCGTCCATAGAGAGAACCGCAGAAAACAGATGACCCGCAGCGTCACACGATGGCTTGAGTCGTTAAATCAGGATTTGAAGAACCTTGGATGTCGTCTGGCTAAACATTTGGCTACGACTTGTATTTAATTTCTAAATACTTCGCCGGAATTTCTGATTTGCCGCCTCCAGGCCTCGCGCGCCTAATCGGAACCCTATTGTTCAAGGTCCGATCATGGAAAACACCCGAGCCACTTCCCGCCCTGCCCTCTGGCTCATGTTCAGCATTGTCCTGGTTGCCCTGAACCTGCGCCCTTCCATGGCCGCTATCGGGCCTCTGCTCTCGGCGATTCGCGACGACATTGCGCTGAGCTTCAGCCAGGCTTCACTGCTGACAATGTTGCCGGTGACGGCCATGGGACTGGCGATGTTTGCCGGCCTGCGCGTCAGCCAGAGATTCGGCGAGCAGCGCACGGTGGTGTTCTCGTTGCTGGTCATCGGCGTGGCCACGCTTTCGCGGTTGTTCCTTGATTCAGCCGCGGAGCTGCTATTCAGTGCCGTACTGGCAGGTATCGGGATCGCCCTGATCCAGGCCCTGATGCCTGCGCTGATCAAATCCCGCTTCAGCGACCAGGTGGCCCTGTGCATGGGGCTCTACGTCACGTCAATCATGGGCGGAGCCGCCATGGGGGCTTCCTTTGCGCCGCTGGTGATGGAGCGTACCGGCAGCTGGCGTATGGGCCTGGCGATGTGGGCCGTTCTCGTTGTGCTGGCATTACTCTTCTGGCGCGGCCAAAGCGCGGGGATGCCAACACTGGATTCGAGGGCATCCAGCAAAGGTTCGTACTTCGCCAATTCCCGCGCGTGGTTACTCGCTATTTTCTTTGGCCTGGGCACTGCGTCCTACACCTGTGTTCTGGCCTGGCTGGCGCCGTACTACGTGGAAAAGGGCTGGAGCGAACAGCACGCCGGATTGCTGCTCGGGTTTCTGACCGCCATGGAAGTGCTGTCGGGCCTGCTGACGCCCGTCATCGCCAATCGCAGCCGCGACCGCCGCATCGTGCTGACGGTATTGCTGGCACTGATCATCGCCGGATTCTGTGGACTGATTCTGAGCCCGCAGCATTTGAGCCTGATGTGGCCATGCCTGCTGGGGCTGGGCATTGGCGGCCTGTTCCCGATGAGCCTGATCGTGTCGCTGGACCACCTGGACAATCCATTGCGTGCCGGTGGCCTGACCGCATTCGTTCAAGGCATCGGCTACTTGATCGCTGGCCTATCGCCGCTGCTGGCGGGGATCATCCGCGGCCGGCTCGGCAGCTTTGAATGGGCCTGGTGGTCGCTCACGGCGGTCATGGCGCTGATGCTGCTGATGGTTTTGCGCTTCAACCCTAGGCACTACACCCGTCACATCCATTGACCTGGAGCCTGCCATGAAAACCACCTGTTTCGCCGTCGCTCACGCCAGCATGCTGCTTTGGGCCTTGTTGATCGCCGCATCGTTTTCCGCTGCGGCGCAAGTGAGCCAGGCCATCGACCCGATCCTGCTGACCGGTTTGCGCCTGCTGTTTTGCGCCTTGGTGTTTCTGCCGCTGTTGCTGCTAAAAGGCGATGCCGTCATGACCACCCGCGCGCTGCTGGGTCACGCGGTACTCGGCCTGCTGCTGGCGCTGTACTTCGGTTCGCTGTTCGAAGCGTTGCGCTACACCTCGGCCGTCAACACCGGGACGATGTTCACGCTGGTGCCGCTGATGACCCTGGGTTTCGAAGCCGTGCTGACACCTGACAGCCGTCTGAAACAACGGATTGTGCCGATGCTGCTCGCCGCTGCGGGGGCGGTTTTGTTGATCATGAAAGGCACCGGCCCGGGCGAGTTGCCATCGCCCTATGCACTGACGGTGTATGGCATCGGCTGCCTGGCGATGGCGCTCTACGCCCCCCTCAGTCAGCGCCTGAAAGCCGATAGCCTCAAGGGACGCGGACCGGTGCCCATGACGTTCTGGAACATGCTGTTCGGTGCGCTGTTTCTGCTGGTGTTCTGTGGATTCAGTGGCGGTTGGCGCTCGGCATCATTACTGACGCTCAACGATTTCTATTGGCTGATGTACCTGGCGGTGTTCGCCACACTGGCGACGTTCTGGCTGCTGCACCGGGCCATCGGGGTGATCGCGCCGTCCTCGGTGATTTCCTACATCTACCTGAGCACGCTGTTCATCACCTTGTTTCACTGGCTTTGGGGGCGCCAGATGCCGCTGCCGCAGGAAATGGCCGGCGCGGTGCTGGTGGGCCTCGGCATGTTCGCGCTATTGATGTCCAGTCGCCGCGCCGTGTCGGCGATGGTCCAGGGCTGACAGGGTCTTGGGCGAAACGTCCTGCAAG
This sequence comes from Pseudomonas fluorescens, assembly GCF_000967965.1. Classification (GTDB taxonomy): domain Bacteria; phylum Pseudomonadota; class Gammaproteobacteria; order Pseudomonadales; family Pseudomonadaceae; genus Aquipseudomonas; species Aquipseudomonas grandcourensis. Next base: position 2,861 of record NZ_LACC01000052.1, on the reverse strand, counting down.
GCATTTTCCCTGCTCGCTCATTCCGTTAGGATAATTCACCCACCCCTGCACACGGTCAGCGCAAGGGACCCAGCGAGACGCAATGGATGCTGAACAGCAATTCGCTTAGAAAACTCGACATGCAGGACCTCATGGTGTTCGTCGCCGTGTCTGAGCAGAACAGCGTCACCGTCGTATCCGAGACGCTCTGCGTCAGCCAGTCAACGGTGAGTTACTGCTTGAAAAAACTGCGCACCAGTTTCGAGGACGAACTGTTCACCAATACCCGTACCGGCGGCATGCAGCCCACCGGCAAGGCCAGCGCGATGTACCCTCACGTGCTGAAAATCCTCGATAGCATCAACCTGTGTCACGCCGGCTTACCCACGTTCGACCCTGGCCTGCAACCGGTGACCTTCAATATCTGCGCACCGGAATATTTCGAGCAATTGATCCTGCCGCGCCTGTTGAAAACATTCGACCTCGCCGATCTTCCGGTGATGGTCAATGTGTTCAAACTCCAGGCCGATATCCCTGCCGAAGCGTTGCGCGAAGGCAGCCTCGACCTGGTGATGTGCTTCGGTCCGAACTTCCATCGCAGTCACATCGATTTCAAATCGCAGACGCTACTCGAAGATGACCTTGTGTGTGTTTTCGACAAACGCGCCACACCGGCGGAACCGCGCCTGAGCCTGCAAACCTATGTCGAACGTCGACATGTGTTCCCGACACCCTGGACGTCCGCCACCAACATGGTCGACGGCTGGCTTGCGCAGCAGGCACAACAGCGCCAGATCGTCGCACGCGCCAACAGCTACAGTGCAGCGCTGAAGCTGATTACCGGCACCGACTATGTCCTGACCCTACCCCGGCGCATCCAGCGATTGCTGGCCAGTACAGACACCTTCAATCACTGTGAAGCGCCCGAAGGCTTGCCGAGTTTCACCCTCGACATGCAGTGGAACCAGGGTGTCGATCAGGACAGCGCCAACACCTGGCTGCGAACGCAAGTGATCCAGGCCTGCGTCGAGCAGGAATCAGCCTGATGTTCAGTTGTTGATGGCGGTCTTGCTGTAGGAGTCGCGATCGATGTCGAGAATTTCCACGCACAACTGGACCTCGATGCTGCTCGGCCATTCACACAGCTCCCGCACCACCGCCAGCAGGCTTTCAGACAGCTGTTTCTTGATCTCTGCGGAACGACCACTCAACAGCGCCAGTTTCACATGCACGAACGCCCGCTCGGCCAGTGCCGTGCCGACCTTGAACGTCTCGACCTTGACCGCGCGGCTCTTGATGTCGAATTCGGCAGCAAACTGACCGGAACCCACCAATGTATTGTTCAACCGCATCAATGCCACATCGGCATTCAGATCAGTCAGGTTGGCGGTGTATTCCATGTGCAGGTGAGGCATGAGTCAGTTCCTGTTAGTAGGTGGAGAGGTCGTACATATAGCACAGCGCCGCCCTGTTCATTCGGGCGGTGGCAAAACGGCACGTTCACTCATGAACGCTTCCAGGCGCGAGCGTAACCAGCGCTCGGCAGGGTCGGTATCGACATGACTGAGCCAGACCATGGACAGGTCCAGGGTGGGTGTCTGGATGGGAAAGGGTTCCTTGAACAGCACTCCCGATGCAGCCATCGCCTCGGCGGTGTAGTCCGGCAGGCTGGCAATCAGGTCCGTCCCGGCAAGCAGCGCTGGCAGCGAACTGTATTGCGGTACCGAGAGCACCACTTGGCGCGTACGGCCGATGTCCGCCAGCCACTCGTCGGCGTAGCCACTGACGTTGGCGGTGTGGGATACCAGCACGTGCGGTCGCGCGCAATATTCATCGAGGGTCAGCGGTGTATCGGAGGCATCGGCGCGCAAAATGCTGGGCTGGATGTGCCGCAGCAACTTGCGCTTGGCATTGGCCGGCAAGCCACGGGTCTGGCTGATACCCACCGTGATATCGCCGGACGCCAGCAAGTCGGGAATCCGCCAGTAATCGACATGCTGCACAACGAACACCACGTTGGGCGCTTCCTGGCGCAGCGCTCGCAGTAATGGCGGCAACAGGCCGAACTCGACATCGTCGGACAGCCCGATGCGGAACGACATCGTGCTGCTGGCCGGGTCAAAATCATGGGTCAGGCTCAAGGCCACGGACAACGAATCCAGCGCTGGTGAGAGGTGCCTGATGATCTCCTCGGCCCTTGCCGTCGGCTCCATGCGATGGCCAACGCGTATGAACAGCGGATCATTGAACATCGCACGCAAGCGGTTGAGCGCCGAACTGATGGTCGGCTGGCCGAGAAACAGCTTTTCCGCCACCCGAGTGACATTGCGCTCGAGCATCAGCGTTTCGAATACCACCATCAGGTTGATATCCGCCTTGCGAAGTTCATTGCGATTCATCCACTGCCCCCCGATCCCCAAATCTGCTGACAGTTTAGGTAGCGGATGCGACTGCCGTCTATCCGACTCAGGTCCAACAGCCTGACACGGGTTGAAACGAAGCGGCCCTGAACGAGCAGCTTCCCCCTCAAACTTCCTTGATCGGGGTCTGCTCGCAGGTTCCCTTGATCAAACTGATTGCATGCAGGCAATCGGCCTTGTTGACGTACGCCTCCCCGCTGGCAATCGTTTCATGATTGCCAGCCCTCAACCGCCAACGCCATTGGCCCTTGCCAGTCAGAACAGTGCCGCGGATTTGTCTGTAAATCTCAAAATACATTGCTCGCTCCTTGCGATTGCTGGTGACTGCAGGTCAGTGCTCTGCAGTCATCAGAATAAAGGAGGAGTTTCCAAGGCGATTACTTGCAATGTCAGGGGATATTTCGCACTGGAGACCCAGAGTAACCGCGTACGAACTTTCCCGCGGACAAAAACAAAACCCCT
>NZ_LACC01000051.1 GCF_000967965.1 Pseudomonas fluorescens | reverse complement strand
CCGTACGTACGGTGGTGTGAGAGGACGGCGGATGTAAATCCGCCTCCTACTCGATTCAGGCCCATATCGACTGCAGCGCTTGCCCAACAAATGTCTGCGGGTATGCTGGTCACCTGCCGAGGAGATTGAAAATGGCCTACGATTTTGACCTTTATGTGATTGGTGCCGGTTCCGGCGGTGTGCGGGCTGCGCGGTTTGCCGCCGGGTTCGGCGCGAAAGTGGCCGTGGCCGAGAGCCGCTACCTGGGCGGGACCTGTGTGAACGTCGGCTGCGTGCCGAAAAAATTGCTGGTCTACGGGGCGCATTTCGCCGAAGACTTCGAGCAGGCTTCGGGTTTTGGCTGGAGCCTGGATGAAGCGCAGTTCGACTGGCCGACATTGATCGCCAACAAGGACCGCGAGATCAATCGCCTCAATGGCATTTATCGCAACCTGCTGGTCAACAGTGGCGTGACCTTGCATGAGGGGCACGCGAAGATCGTCGATCCGCATCAGGTCGAGATCAATGGCGAGCGCTTTACCGCCAAAAATATCCTGATCGCTACCGGTGGTTGGCCGCAGATTCCGGAGATTCCGGGGCACGAGCATGCGATCAGTTCCAACCAGGCGTTCTTCCTCAAAGAGCTGCCCAGGCGTGTGCTGGTGGTGGGCGGTGGCTACATTGCGGTCGAGTTCGCCGGGATCTTCCACGGTTTGGGTGCCAAGACCACGCTGCTGTATCGCGGCGAGTTGTTCCTGCGCGGCTTCGACGGTTCCGTGCGCAAGCATTTGCAGGAAGAGTTGACCAAGCGCGGCATGGACCTGCAATTCAATGCGGACATCGAGCGCATCGAGAAGCAGGCCGATGGCAGCCTGAAAGTCACGCTCAAGGATGGTCGCCAACTGGAAGCCGATTGCGTGTTCTACGCTACGGGTCGTCGTCCGATGCTGGACAATCTGGGGCTGGAAAACACCGGGGTCAAACTCGACAGGAAAGGCTTTGTCGAGGTCGACGAGCTGTATCAAACCGCCGAGCCGTCGATCCTGGCGCTGGGCGATGTGATCGGGCGTGTTCAGCTGACACCGGTGGCCCTGGCTGAAGGCATGGCGGTTGCACGGCGCCTGTTCAAACCAGAGCAGTATCGTCCGGTGGATTACAAGATGATCCCAACGGCGGTGTTCAGCCTGCCGAACATCGGCACCGTCGGTTTGACCGAGGAGGAGGCTCGCGAAGCCGGCCACGACGTGCAGATCTTCGAAAGCCGCTTCCGGCCGATGAAGCTGACCCTGACCGAATGCCAGGAGCGCACGCTGATGAAACTGGTGGTGGACGCCAGGACCGACAAGGTCTTGGGTTGCCACATGGTCGGCCCGGAAGCCGGTGAAATCGTCCAGGGTCTGGCGATTGCCTTGAAGGCCGGCGCCACCAAGCGCGACTTCGACGAAACCATCGGGGTGCACCCGACGGCCGCCGAAGAGTTCGTCACCATGCGTACGCCGGTCGCCGGTTAAACGTCCTTCGCTGCGTCTGCCGCTGCCGCAAGGGTCGCGGCCAGACGCGCGCGTTCTTCCAGATCCGCCCGGGTCTTGGCCAGATCCATTTCCAGTGACCTGTTGAGCAGCGACTGCTCGTCGACGTTCTGTTTGAGTGCCTGGCTTTCCAGCAGGGCGACGCGCAGGCGTTCCTGGAGGAGGGTGCGTTCGCCGTCGACGCGGGTGGTTTGTTCCAGCAGCTGATCCTGGCGGGTATTACTTTGCTTGAGCTGTTCTTGCAGCAGGCTCAGCTCGCGCAGGGTGCCGCGGTTTTCAGTCAGCAAGCGTTCGTTGTCGCGGTGCAGCTGGGTGATTTCATCCTGGCGTACCAGCGCGCTTTGTTGTGCCTGGCGCAGCTCCATCTGTAGCTGTTGCACCTGGCCTTCGTGGCGACTCATTTCCTGTTCGCGCTGTTCCTTGACCGCATTGCGGTAGTGCTCCAGCGCGTCGCGAGTGTGCAGGTGTTTTTCTTCAAGGGAGCGGATCTGCTCGTCCTTGTCCTTCAAACGCAGTTCGAAATCGGCCAGCGCCTGGTTCAACCCGGCGTTGCGGGTTTGCTCCGTTTGCAGCATGGCACGGGTTTCTTGCAGGGCCTCGGACTCCTGGGTCAGCGCCAGGCTTTGAAATTCATATTGCTGGTGCAGTTCGCTGTTGGCCTCTTGCGCTTCGCTGAGCTGGTTATCCAGCGCTTTGCGTTGGTCCTCGTACTGCGTGCGCGCCTGGTCGATGGGCTCCTGCGCCTGCTCCTTGAGTCGTTGCGCGAGCCGCGCCACCAGCGCCATCAGTTCGTCGTCGATCGGTTCTGTCGGTGCCTCGACAGGTTCGACCCTGTCGTCGAGTTCCTTGAGGTAGCGATGGATCGTGGTTTTCGAGCCGGTATTGCCCATCTCGATCCGTACGGCATCGATGCTGGGGTTTTCGCCGCGGGCGAGGATCGCCAACCGAGCGGCTTGAACCACCGCTTTATTTACACCGCCGCGTGCCATGAGATCTCCAGGGTTTTGATGATGTGGTACGTACCACGTAAATACACATTGTACCATTCAATTTATAAAGTTAAATACTGAACGTAACTAACACGGGATATACTGGTATTACCCCGTGTGATGCACCCAGTACCGGTTTTTGACCCGTCAAAGCGGTATGAATTCAAGAGTTGACCCCATGACCGAGCTGGATCGTTACCTGCAAGCGGCGACGCGCGACAACACCCGTCGCAGCTATCGCGCAGCCATCGAGCATTTCGAAGTCACGTGGGGCGGTTTTCTGCCGGCCACCGGCGACAGCGTGGCGCGCTACCTGGTGGCCCATGCCGGAGTGTTGTCGATCAACACACTGAAACTGCGCTTGTCGGCATTGGCGCAGTGGCACAACAGCCAGGGGTTTGCCGATCCCACCAAGGCGCCAGTGGTGCGCAAGGTATTCAAGGGCATTCGCGCGTTGCACCCGGCCCAGGAAAAACAAGCCGAACCCTTGCAGCTTCAACATCTGGAGCAGGTGGTCAGTTGCCTGGAGCAAGAAGTGCAGACAGCCAGGGTCGCAGGCGACCGACCGGGTCTACTGCGGGCCAGGCGCGACATGGCCCTGATCCTGCTGGGCTTCTGGCGGGGCTTTCGCAGTGATGAGTTGTGCCGGCTCCAGGTGGAACACGTGCAGGCCAACGCCGGTTCCGGCATCAGTCTCTATCTGCCGCGCAGCAAGAGTGATCGCGACAACCTCGGCAAGACCTACCATACGCCGGCCTTGCAACGCTTGTGTCCGGTGCAGGCTTATATCGACTGGATTACCGAGGCAGCACTGGTGCGTGGGCCGGTGTTCCGTGGCATCGACCGCTGGGGGCATCTGGGCGAGGAGGGATTGCACGCCAACAGCGTGATTCCGTTATTGCGTCAGGCGTTGGCGCGGGCAGGTATTGCCGGCGAGCTTTATACCAGCCACTCCTTGCGTCGCGGTTTTGCCACCTGGGCGCATCAGAGTGGCTGGGACCTGAAGTCGCTGATGAGCTATGTGGGTTGGAAGGACATGAAGTCGGCCATGCGTTACATCGAGGCCAGTCCGTTCCTCGGCATGGCGCGCATCACGGAAAAGCCCGTGTCACCCTAGATACCGTTTTCTTCTATTAATACCGCTGGCTAATAGCGAAAGCCAATCAGCAGCATCAGGTTTGCCAATGAGCCAACCGTCCGTCGAGTGGGTAAAGTTCTCTCCATCAACTTCTTAACCCCTGACGGAGAGTCAACGATGCCTATCATCAACAGCCAAGTTAAACCCTTCAAAGCTGACGCATTCAAAAATGGCGACTTCGTAAAAGTCTCGGACGCTGACCTCAAAGGCAAGTGGTCTGTGGTGTTCTTCTACCCGGCCGACTTTACCTTCGTCTGCCCGACTGAACTGGAAGACCTGGCCGACAACTACGACGCGTTCCAGAAGCTGGGCGTCGAGATCTACAGCGTTTCCACCGATACCCATTTCGCCCACGCTGCCTGGCACAACACTTCGCCAGCCATCGGCAAGATCCAGTACACCATGATCGGCGACCCGACCCACGCCATCTCCCGCAACTTCGACGTGCTGATCGAAGAAGCAGGCCTGGCTGACCGTGGCACCTTCGTGATCAACCCTGAAGGCCAGATCAAGATCGTTGAACTGAACGACGGTGGTGTAGGCCGTGACGCTTCCGAGTTGCTGCGCAAGATCAAGGCTGCCCAGTACGTCGCCGCTCACCCAGGCCAGGTTTGCCCGGCCAAGTGGAAAGAAGGCGAGGCCACTCTGGCACCGTCCCTGGACCTGGTCGGCAAGATCTAAGTCTGTGACGCGCTTCATCAGGGCGGACTTCCGCACCTTCTAAGCAAGCTGCACCGCCCAATAAAAACGCCCGGGCGAGATTCGCTCGGGCGTTTTTTTGTCTCAAGAATTCAAGGAAATCGCCCGTATGTTGGACACCAATCTTAAAGCCCAGTTGAAATCGTACCTGGAACGGGTCACCCAGCCGATCGAGATCGTTGCTTCCCTCGACGACGGTGCGAAATCCCAGGAAATGCTCGAACTGTTGAAAGACGTTGCCAGTCTTTCCACCCAGATTACTTTGCTCGACAACGGCGATGATGCACGCAAGCCGTCGTTCTCGATCAATCGCCCGGGCGCCGATATCAGCCTGCGTTTCGCCGGCATCCCGATGGGCCACGAATTCACGTCCTTGGTGCTGGCCTTGCTGCAAGTCGGCGGCCACCCGTCCAAAGCCAGTGTCGAAGTGATCGAACAGATCCGCTCGCTCAAGGGCGAGTTCAACTTCGAGACTTACTTCTCGCTGTCCTGCCAGAACTGCCCGGACGTGGTCCAGGCACTGAACCTGATGGCGGTACTGAACCCGAACATTCGCCACGTCGCCATTGACGGTGCATTGTTCCAGGCCGAAGTCGATGAGCGCCAGATCATGGCGGTCCCAAGCATCTACCTCAACGGTGTGAACTTCGGCCAGGGTCGGATGGGCCTGGAGGAAATCCTCGCCAAGATCGACACCAGCGGCATCGAACGCCAGGCCGAGAAGATTAGCGCCAAGGATGCCTTTGACGTGCTGGTGGTCGGCGGTGGCCCGGCCGGTGCTTCGGCGGCGATCTACGCGGCCCGTAAAGGCATCCGCACAGGTGTCGCGGCTGAGCGTTTTGGTGGGCAGGTGCTGGATACCATGGCCATCGAGAACTTTATCTCGGTGCAGGAAACCGAAGGGCCGAAGCTGGCCGTGGCCCTGGAGGAGCACGTCAAACAGTACGACGTGGATATCATGAATCTGCAACGCGCAGACAAATTGATCACTGGCAAAGAAGGTGAGTTGCACGTAGTCCACTTCGCCAGCGGCGCGAAGCTCAAGGCCAAGACCGTGATCCTCGCAACCGGCGCACGGTGGCGTGAAATGAACGTGCCGGGCGAGCAGCAATACCGCAACAAAGGCGTTGCGTACTGCCCGCACTGCGACGGTCCGCTGTTCAAGGGCAAGCGCGTGGCGGTGATTGGTGGTGGTAACTCCGGCGTCGAAGCGGCCATCGACCTGGCCGGTATCGTGTCCCATGTCACGCTGCTGGAGTTCGACGTGCAGTTGCGTGCCGATGCGGTGTTGCAGCGCAAGTTGCACAGCCTGCCGAACGTCACCGTGATCACCAGTGCGCAAACCACTGAAGTCACCGGCGACGGCCAGAAGGTCAACGGCCTGCGCTACAAGGATCGTCACAGCGATGAATTGCGCAGCGTGGAACTGGAAGGGATCTTTGTGCAGATCGGACTGCTGCCCAACACCGATTGGCTCAAAGGCACCATCGAGTTGTCGCCCCGTGGCGAGATCATCGTCGACGCTCGCGGTGAAACGTCGGTGCCGGGTGTGTTCGCCGCTGGCGACGTGACGACCGTGCCGTACAAGCAGATCGTGATTGCGGTGGGCGAGGGCGCTAAGGCTTCCCTGAGCGCTTTCGATCACTTGATCCGGACTTCCGCCCCGGCATAATCCCAGGCGCTGAAAACTCAAAACCCCATGAGTGATCATGGGGTTTTTTATTTTGCTTTATAACGGAGCCGGCTGAATGATCTCGACCCAGTAGGCGTCCGGATCCTTGATGAACGCCAGGCTCTTCATGCGGCCATCGCTCAGGCGCTTCTGGAAATCGCAGCCCAGTGCTTCAAAGCGCTCGCAGGCGGCGACGATGTCTGGTACCGAGATGCAGATGTGGCCGAAACCGCGCGGGTCGGTGTTGCCATTGTGGTAGGCGAAATCCGCATCGTTCTCGGTGCCGTGGTTGTGGGTCAGCTCCAGGATGCCGGGGATCGATTTCATCCACTCGGTGCGCGTAGCGGCGTCGGCCGGGATCTGGTTCTTGTCCACCAGCGCCAGGAAATACAGGCTGAACTCGGCTTCCGGGAAGTCGCGTTTTTCCACCAGGGTAAAGCCTAGAATGCGTGTGTAGAAGTCCAGGGACTTGGTGATGTCCTTGACCCGCAGCATGGTGTGGTTGAAGACAAATTTCTGTGTGGCAGCGTCCGGTTCGGCGGTGACGCCGGGGAAGGTGTTCAATTCGTGCAGGCTCATGGGCCCTCCGGGAAATATGTGGGCTAACGAATGGCGACAATGATACGCAAGGGTTCGGACATCGCCAAACCCAAACAGTCCGCTATTGCCTGACAGCCGGCCTGGGCCCAGACTTTACGGCTTGATCCTTGAGTGCCCATTGCAATGATTCGATTTCGTAACGTGCTGTTCATCCTGCTGAGCGTGTTTTCGCTGGCTGGCGTTGTTCGCGCCGATGCGCCAGTAATCACCTGGCCGCAAGGCTGGCAGGTCGAAGAAGTGCCTGAATCGGCGTCGGGAGTCAGTCGCCAGCGGGCGGTGAAAAATGATCAGAATGGATCGCCGCTCATGGTGATGGAACTGACCATGAGCCCGGTGCAAAGCGATCATCAGGTAAACCTCGAAGGCGTATTGCTGGAGATGCGCAAGTCGGTTCAAAAAGACTTCTTTCAGGGCGGGTATCAAAGTGTCTGCACGCGCATTCATTCGACTACCTTGAGTCGATTGGCAGCGCTGGAAACAACCTGCACCATCACGCAAAACGGCCGGCATGTGCTTTCGCAAACATTGGTGGCCGCAGTGGATGCCGATAAAGCCTATGTTCTTTCCTACGCAGGGCAGGCCGAGGCTTATAAGACGAGCCAGGATGAAATAGACGCAGCCCGTAACAGCTTGAAACTTTAGTAAGCGACAGTGCTTTTTCGATGCATGAAGAAAATTTTAGATATCCAAATGGATTAAGCACAAAGTTGGTGGCAGTCGGGTAATTGTGCGGTGTCCGCCTCGGGTTTTAGATGGCCCATGAAAAAGCCCTGCATGAGCAGGGCTTTTTTGTCGCCGCGAGAGTTAGCCGCGCAGCCAGGAATCAACGGTGGCTGCACCGTACTGTTCTTTCCAGGCTTTCAGGCCGCGGTGGTTGCCGCCCTTGGTTTCAATCAGCTCGCCGGTGTGCGGGTTCTGATAAACCTTGACCACACGGGCGCGGCGGGTTTTAGGTGCTGCCTGCTGCAGGCCGGATTTTGCCGGGTTAGGGTCGAGAATGGCGATGATGTCGCGCAGGCTCTTGCCATAGGTTTTCATCAAGCCCTGGAGCTTTTCTTCGAATTCGATTTCTTTCTTGAGCCCGGCATCGTTCTTCAGGGATTCCAACTGCTTGAGCTGTTCTTGAAGGGCCTTTTCGGCTGCACGAAATTCAGCGAGTCTGGACAATATCTTTACTCCAATAGTGTGTTTGGCTGATACCAACCGCAAACAAAGCTATAAGCCAAGAGCCTTGAAGCGACTCGGTGATAGTGGCTCACCTGCCAATTTAGCGCAGGCATGAAAAATTGTAGTAGTTAATTGGCCAAGAGTAAATCCTGTCTTTTTCTTCATGTAACGTCAGTAGTGTTTTGATTCAAATTGGTGCGGCTAATCGTTTGTTTTGGCGATTAAATTCGCGAGTTAATGGTCGCTTAATGCACTAATGAATTCCGCGCCGGGCATGGGTTTTCCGAACAGATAACCTTGCAGGAAGTTGACCTGGTGAACGCTCAGGTAATCACTCTGCTCACGGGTTTCGACACCTTCGGCCACCAGGGCAAGGTCGAGTTTGACCGCCAATTCGATGATGCTGTCGAGGATGTGGCTCGAGAGTGTGTCGACGCCGATCATGGCGACAAAACTCTGGTCGATTTTCAGAAAATCGACATTGAACTGCCGCAGGTAGCCAAGGCTTGAGTGGCCCGTGCCGAAGTCGTCGATGGCGATTTTCACGCCCAGTTCGCGAAGTTGCTCGAACAATTGCAGGGTAATGGCCGTGGGCTCGATCAGTTCACGTTCGGTCAGCTCCAGTACCAGATGGATCGAGCCCGGCTCGAAGGCATCGAGGAACTCGCGGCAATCCTTGACCAGTTCCAGGTCCTGGCAATGGCTGGCGGTGATGTTGATGCCAACGTGAAACGGCTTGTTGAAGCTGGCCGATTGCGGTGCGAGCAGGGCGGCGGTTTGTCGCATCAGCGAGCGGGTCATCGGTACGATCAGCCCGGAGTGTTCGGCGAACGGAATGAACAGATCCGGACGCACCAGGCCTTCCTTCGGATGTTGCCAGCGCATCAGCACTTCAGCGCCGGACCAGCTTTTGCTGTCGCCATGCACCACGGGCTGGAAATACGGAATGAACTCTTTGGCTTCCAGTGCCCGCTGCATTTCATAGGTGGGTGACGACGAGCGTTTTTGCAGGAAGTGACCGATTGCCCCGGCAATCACACCGAAGAAAATCAGCAGGCTGAACAGCGGTGGATATTCGCTGCTCATGTAGCGCCAGGTTTCGCCTTTGGGGAAACCGGCTTCCACGGCAAAAGCATAGTGCCCGGAGGTCAAACGACTTTGCGCAACGGGCAACTCGGGCGCAGCGCCCGTATGAAACTTGCCGTCGGCGGACAACCAGTCCGGGCCGACTTGCAGCAACAGCAAGGTCTTGCGGCCGATCAGGCGCAGGATATTGCTCAAGTGATAACCATCGATGGTCGTCAACGCGCCTTTTTTTCCTTCGCTCAGGCGGTACACCAGCAAGGCGGTGTTGGGCGTTACCGGATTGCCGCTCATGAGCCATAAGGCGCCCTGGGTGTAGTCACCGGGGTTGACCGTCTCCTGGTAGTCGCCGAACAGAGAGCTGCAATAGAGGTTGTTGTCCCACACCAGATTGGTTGAGCGCACGAAGGGGCGGCGGGTGACCTGCTCGCGCAGCGCCAGTTTGATGTCACTGCAACTTTGGCCCGCCAGTGGTAGCAATTCACGAGCGGCCTGGGCGGTGCTGTCGAGCATCAGGTCGAACTGGCGAATCGCTTCTTCGGCGGTTTGCTGGGTGTCTTGTTGGAGCGCACGCCCTGCTTGCAGGTAAAGAATGGCAGCCCCCAGCAGTACCGGGAGCAATCCACTGATCAGGGTGACCGCAATTTTTTTTCTGCGACTGCGGGTTTTGGCTTTCAACGGCATTCGCGAATCCTGTCACGAAGAAATAAGGCTCTCAAATGATGGCAGGGCAAAACGCCTCCCATGAAGAGTTCGGGTATGGCCAATGATAGTTGGCCGTTGGCGGTTATGCGGCTCAACGCAAGTCAAGGCTTTCGGCCAGCTTGATAAAGGCCAGTGTCGCCGGTGATGCCTGGCGTCGATCGAGCACTGCCAGGCCGACCTGCCGCAACACTGCCGGCGACAGTGGTTTTTTCACCCAGCGGCGGTCAATCTGTTCGGGCAATGAACCTTCGGCAACCACCGTCACTGCGTCGCCACGAGCGACGACATCCAGGGTGCTGATCAACTGCGAGCAGCGATAACGGATGTTGGGCGTCAGTCGGGCCGCCGTGAACAGGCGTGAAACCAGCTCCGAAGAACCGGCCTCGGTCAGCACGAACGGGAAATCGCACAGGTCCTTCAGGCTCAGGCTGTCGTGAATCGCCAACGGGTGGCCGGCGGGCAGCAGCGCAACCATCTGGTCTTCGATCAGCGCGACCGTGTCGAAACGCTCCTCGGGCAATACCACAAAGCCGATGTCGATCCGTCGTTCCTCCAGCCACTGGAGCACCTGGCGGTCGGGGCCTTCGTCGATATGCACCTCGATGCCGGGATGGTCTGCGCGGTACTGCTGCAGAATCAACGGCAGCAATTTGATCGAAGAGGTCGGGCCGAAGGAGCCGATGCGCAGCGTGCCGCGTTTCATGCCCCGCGCATCGGCCGCTTCCTGGCGCAGGGTGTTGGCCAGGCCGAGCATCGCCCGGGCGCGCAGCAATAACTGCTGGCCAATGTCGCTCAGTTCGACCTGGGATTGATGGCGGCGCAACAGTTCGACACCCAACTCCAGTTCCAGGGACTTCAACGCATGGGACACCGCCGATTGGGAAATACCCAGGCGATTGGCCGCTGCCGTGAAACCGTGGAGTTCGGCCACCAGGGAGAAAATCTCCAGTTGAGTGAAGGTCATGAGTGTTTGCTCATTTTACGATGACTGGGTATTAGCTGAATGATACGGCATCTCTCCAACATCCGGTCCTGGAATCCATGACGATCTGTGAGCAAAGCCTGGCAAAACCCTCGGATCTGCCGGTGTATCTGAAACTGGCGGCGGTCACCATGGTGTGGGGTGGCACCTTCGTCGCCGGACGCTATCTGGCTGGTAGCCTCAGCCCGTTACTGGCGGCCAGCCTGCGGTTTCTGCTGGCCAGCCTGGCGTTGCTGCTGTTTATAAGCATGGCGCGCACACCGCTGGTCCGGCCCAACCCCCGGCAATGGCTGCAACTGTCATTGCTTGGCTTTTTCGGGATCTTTTTCTACAACCTGTGCTTCTTTTACGGCCTGCATTACATCAGCGCTTCACGGGCGTCCTTGATCGTGGCGCTGAATCCGGCGGTGATCGGCCTGGCGTCCTGGCTGTTGTTCAAGGAGCGTTTGAACCGGGCCAAAGTCGTCGGCATTGCGATCTGCATGGCGGGCGCGAGCATGGTGATCGTCAGTCGCGACCCGCAACTACTGGCCGGCGGTGTCGATGCCTGGCTCGGCGACCTGCTGATTTTCGGCTGCGTCCTCGGCTGGGGTGTCTACTCGCTGTTCTCCAGAGAGCTGAACCACAGCCTGGGACCGGTGCAAACCGTGACCTGGTCGATCCTGCTGGGCACCGTCATGCTCTGGACCACCAGCATCGTGCGCGGAGAGGTGAGTGTCGCCGCGATCGCCCAACTGGGTACGCAGCAATGGTTGAGCCTTTTGTACCTGGGCGTGCTGGGATCGGCGCTGGCGTACATTGGCTACTACGACGGCATCCGCAAGATCGGCGCGACCCGTTCCGGGGTGTTCATTGCCTTGAACCCGTTGACGGCGGTGGTCCTTGGCGCGCTGCTGCTGGATGAGCCGCTGACGCTGGCCATGTGCCTGGGTGGCGGGCTGATTCTGGCGGGGATTTTCCTCTGCAACAAACCCCTTGCGCGGCTATGGAAAAAGGGGATTTGATACAGAAGGCGGACAAACTGATTTACGCTGTGTAGAATCGGGTTACGCATACAATAATAATCGTCTTCTGGCAGCAGAAGCCTCGCCCGCAAGAGCCTTGGGTCGAAAATGAAGATATTCGGGTTTCAACTGATCTACGGTGACTTTCTCGCCCGCAGTGTGCGGGGTATCTCCTGTGCGCCACCCACCGGTCTCAGCATTGCTTACAACTAACCTTTGTTAATTGATAAAAAAATGATGAGGCGCCGACCATGGCAGATTTATACGAAAACCCAATGGGCCTGATGGGCTTTGAATTCATCGAGCTCGCATCGCCGACCCCGAACACCCTGGAACCGATCTTCGAGATCATGGGCTTCACCAAGGTGGCGACCCACCGTTCCAAGGACGTGCACCTGTATCGCCAGGGCGCGATCAACCTGATCCTCAACAACGAACCCCACAGCGTCGCCTCGTACTTCGCGGCCGAGCACGGTCCGTCGGTGTGCGGCATGGCGTTTCGCGTCAAGGATTCGCAAAAAGCCTATAAGCGTGCCCTGGAACTCGGCGCCCAGCCGATCCACATCGAAACCGGCCCGATGGAGCTGAACCTGCCGGCGATCAAAGGCATCGGTAGTGCGCCGCTGTACCTGATCGACCGTTTCGGCGAAGGCAGCTCGATCTATGACATCGACTTCGTGTTCATCGAAGGCGTCGACCGCCATCCGGTCGGTGCCGGCCTGAAGATCATCGATCACCTGACCCACAACGTGTATCGCGGTCGCATGGCCTACTGGGCCAACTTCTACGAGAAGCTGTTCAACTTCCGCGAAATCCGCTACTTCGACATCAAGGGTGAATACACCGGCCTGACCTCCAAGGCCATGACCGCACCCGATGGCATGATCCGCATCCCGCTGAACGAAGAGTCGTCCAAGGGCGCCGGCCAGATCGAAGAGTTCCTGATGCAGTTCAACGGCGAGGGCATCCAGCACGTTGCGTTCCTGTCCGATGATCTGCTCAAGACTTGGGACCACCTGAAAAGCATCGGCATGCGCTTCATGACCGCGCCGCCGGAAACCTACTACGAAATGCTCGAAGGCCGTTTGCCGAACCACGGCGAGCCGGTGGGCGAACTGCAGGCGCGGGGCATTTTGCTGGACGGTTCGTCCGATTCGGGCGACAAGCGTCTGCTGTTGCAGATCTTCTCGGAAACCCTGATGGGGCCGGTGTTCTTCGAGTTCATCCAGCGCAAGGGCGACGACGGTTTCGGCGAAGGCAACTTCAAGGCGCTGTTCGAATCCATCGAGCGTGACCAGGTTCGTCGTGGTGTTCTCTCCACCGACTAAGCCGTTACACCGATAAAACTGTGGGAGCGAGCCTGCTCGCTCCCACATTTGTTTTACGTGGCCTTAAGGTCTGCGCTGGCGGACCAGATGCTTGAACCCTTCGAATACCAGCACCAACACGGCCATCCAGATCGGAATGTACGTCAGCCACTCACCGGCCTTGATGCTCTCTCCCAGCAACAACGCCACGCCCAGCAGCAACACCGGTTCGACGTAGCTCAACAAGCCGAACAGGCTGAACGGCAGCAGGCGACTGGCAATGATGTAGACCACCAGTGCCGATGCGCTGATCACGCCGAGCATCGGGATCAACAGCGACAACCATGGATGCTGTTCAAACACTCCGAAACCTTGCGCACCGCTCTGGACGAACCAGAACGCTACCGGCAGGGTCAATGCCATGTCCAGCCATAACCCGCCGAGGTTGTCCGCCGCCAGCCGTTTGCGCAGGACGAAGTAGGTCGGATAGCCGATGCAGACCAGCAAGGTCGCCCAGGAAAAACCACCGACCTGATACACCTCGTTGACCACCCCCAGGCAGGCGAACACCACCGCGACTTTTTGCAGATAGGACAGGCGTTCGCCGTAGGCCAGGCGACCGGTCAGGACCATGGTCAGCGGAAGCAGGAAATAGCCGAGTGATACGTCGAGGCTGTAGCCGTTCAACGGTGCCCACATGAACAGCCACAATTGCACGCCGAGCAGGGCAGAGGAGGCGATCAACGCGCCCATCAGTTTCGGATTGGCCTTGGCGCGCCGAACGATCTCCAGCACGCGTTTCCACTCCCCGGACACCACCATGAACACGGTCATGCACGGGACGGTCAGCAGCATGCGCCAACCGAAGATTTCCACGCCGCTCAAGGGGGTGAGCAGCGACGTGTAGTAATACATGACGGCAAACAGCACCGAGGCTGAAACCGATAGAGCGATACCTTTAGACAAGCTGTCCTCGCGATGTTGAAGGTGAAACGGGGGCGGAGGATACGTGGTTTTCGCGTCGAATATTGACCAATCAATCAACACGGTCCAACTGTAGGAGCGAGCCTGCTCGCGATAGCGATCTTTCAGCCAACATCTCTGTTGAATGTAGTACCGCTATCGCGAGCAGGCTCGCTCCTACAATGGGTTCTGTGTTGATTCAGGGAGTGCGCGGTATACGCCCCGACACAAAATGGCTCACATCATTGAACCCCGGTGTCGACGCATGCCCCGGTGTCACCAGCGAATCGATGAACACCTCGTCCTCGGCCGTGATCTTCACCGCCTGCGCCTTAGTGTAGGCGTCCCACTGCGCTTCGGTACGCGGCCCGACAATGGCCGAGGTCACGGCGCTGTTGTTCAGCACCCAGGCAATCGCGAACTCGACGATGCCCACACCGCGCTCCTGAGTGTATTGCTGGATTTGCTGGGCGATGCGCAGGGACTCGACGCGCCATTCGGTTTCCAGGATGCGTTTGTCCTGGCGCCCGGCCCGGCTGTTGGCATCAGGTTTTACATCCGGTGCGTATTTGCCGCTGAGCACCCCGCGCGCCAGCGGGCTGTAGGGCACCACGCCAAGGCCGTAGTTTTGCGCCGCGGTGATCTGCTCGGTTTCAGCCTGGCGGTTGACGATGTTGTACAGCGGCTGGCTGATCACCGGCCGGTCAACGCCGAGCTTGTCGGCCATGCGAATGACTTCGGCGATGCGCCAGCCACGGTAGTTGGACAGGCCCCAGTAACGGATCTTGCCCTGGCGGATCAAGTCGCCGATGGCCGATACCGTGACCTCCAGCGGCGTATTGTGGTCTTCGCGATGCAGGTAATAGATGTCCAGATAGTCGGTGCCCAGGCGCGTCAGGCTGGCATCGATGCCGTTGAACAGATGCTTGCGGCTCAGGCCGCTGCGGTTGGGGACGCCGTCCACGGGACCGAAGCCGACCTTGGTGGCCAGTACCCATTCATGGCGACGGCTGGCGATGGCCTCGCCGACGATCTCCTCGGAACGGCCGTTGGTATAGACGTCGGCGGTGTCGATGAAATTGATGCCCTGGTCCCAGGCCTTGTCGATGATTCGCAGGGAATCTTCGGCGCTGGTCTGTTCGCCGAACATCATGGTGCCCAGGGTCAGGGTGGACACCTGCAGACCCGAATGACCCAGCGTGCGGTAGCTCATGAGCAAATCCTTTTACCAGTGGGAAAGGCTCAATCAGATACCAGAACCATTGCCGGGAGCAAACGCAAATCTCAAACACACTCCAATCAACTGTAGGAGTGTGCCTGCTCGCGATGACGGAGTATCACCCAACATCCATGTTGACTGTGAAACCGCTATCGCGAGCAGGCTCGCTCCTACAGGGGAAATGGGTGGTGATCAGGCGCGCAGCGTACGGGTCATGCGCAGTGCCAACAGACTGCCGCAGACAATCACACCCGCCAACAGGTACAACGCCGCATCGGTCGAACCGGTGCTGTCCTTGACCCAACCCACCAGGTACGGGCTGAGGAAGCCGGCCATCTGCCCCATCGAGTTGATCAGCGCCAGGCCGCCAGCCGCCGCGCCGGCACTGAGCAGGGCGGTCGGCACCGGCCAGAACATTGGCAGGCCGGTGAGGGCGCCCATGGTGGCGATGGTCAGGCCGAGAATCGCGATGGCCGGGTTGGCGGCGAAGTTCACCGCGATCAGCAGACCCAGTGCCCCCATCAGCATCGGCACCACCAAATGCCAACGACGTTCCTGGCGCAGGTCCGCCGAACGGCCCACCATCAGCATGAACACCGCAGCCAGCAGGTACGGAATCGCACTGAGCCAGCCGATCACCAGGTTATCGCTGAAGCCCAGGTTCTTGATGATCGATGGCAACCAGAAGTTGATTGCGTACACGCCACTCTGGATGCAGAAGTAGATCAGGCCGAAAGCCCAGATCGCCGGGTTCTTGAACACCGCCAGCAGCGAATCGGTCGTGGTTTTCGGCTTGTTCGCCAGATCTTCGGCGTGGTCGGCTTCCAGCACCGAGCGCTCGAACGGGGTCAGCCACTTGGCGTTCGCATAGCTGTCGCTGAGCAGGAAGTAAGCCAGCGCACCGAGGATGACGGTGGGAATGCCTTGCAGCATGAACATCCACTGCCAGCCAGCCAAACCACCTTGGCCTGCGCCGAAGTGGTTGAGAATCCAGCCGGAGAACGGACTGCCGAGCAGGCCGGAGACCGGGATCGCCGACATGAACAAGGCCATGATGCGGCCACGGCGGAAGGTCGGGAACCACTGCGAGAGATACAACACCACGCCCGGGAAGAACCCGGCTTCGGCCGCGCCGGTGAACAGGCGCAGGGTATAGAACTCGGTCGGCGTGGTGACGAACAGCAGGCAGGTCGACAGGCTACCCCAGGTGATCATCATCAGCGCGATCCAGCGCCGTGGGCCGAATTTGGTCAACGCCAGGTTGCTTGGCACGCCGCACAGAACGTAACCGATAAAGAAGATGCCGGCGCCGAGGCCGTACACGGTCTCGCTGAACTTCAGCGCGTCGAGCATCTGCAGTTTGGCAAACCCAACGTTCACCCGGTCGAGGTAGTTGAACAGGTAGCAGATGAAAATGAAGGGGATCAAGCGCAGGGTGATGCGCTTGTAGACGGCGTTTTTGTCGTCAGCGATGGCGTCGGACGCTACGGCGCTCTGTGTCATGGCGGCTCTCTCTTTATTATGATTTTTTGCGATGCAAAGGGTAACGTTGATCGCCCCCAGAGTCTCGACCACCCTCAGGGTGGCTGTCTTTGTGCCTGAGCACAGGGTTTGCAACCAAGGCCTGTGCGGGTGAACAACCCGTTCCATCACTGTCTTCAAGGATCACTTGCATGTTCGAACTCGATCACGACCTGGCCCAGGACATCGTCGACCGGGCGATGGCCATCCTGCCGTACAACGTCAATGTCATGGACAGCCAGGGCTTGATCCTGGGCAGCGGCGAGCCGGAGCGGGTCAACACCCGGCATGAAGGCGCGCAACTGGTCTTGGCCAATGGCCGGGTGGTGGAGATCGATGCGCAGACGGCGATTCATCTCAAGGGCGTGCAGCCGGGCATCAACCTGCCGCTGATGCTCGATCAGCGCCTGATCGGCGTACTGGGTATCACTGGCGAACCCGAGCAACTGCGCACCTACGCCGAGCTGGTGCGCATGACCGCCGAAATGCTGGTGGGCCAGCGCAATCAGCAGGCCGAACAGCAATGGCGGCGCCAGCGCTGCGATGACCTGCTGGCGTTGTTGCTCAGCGAAGCCGGGGATGCTCCGCGACTGGTCGATGAAGCGCAGCAGTTGGGCCTCAAGCCCCAGATGACCCGGGTGCCGTACCTGTTCGAACTGGGCCTGGAGCACGCTCCGGGGCAAACAGTCGAGGCACTCAGCGCCTGGTTGACGAGCCGTCACCCCGACAGTTGGTGCGTGAGCTCGGCCAAGACCTCGTTGCTCTGGTGCCGGCCGGCGAGCCAGACGGTGGAGAACGAGCGCTTGCTGGACAAGCTCGACGGCCTGGGCTGGAACATCCTGCGCATTGCCGTGGGTGGGCAGGCCGATGGCCTTTCGGGCTTGCGTCGCTGCTATCGCCGGGTCGGTGACTTGCTGGCCTACGGGCGCGAAGTGTTGCCGCGCTCCCGATTGCTGACGCTCAATCGCTATCGGCTGCCGGTGATGCTGTGGCGCCACCGCAACGACGACGCCCTCGACGAATTGCTCAATCCGCTGCGCAAGGTTATTGCCAAGGACAACAACGGTCAGCTGTTGGCAACCCTGCGCAGCTGGTGCGAACACGATGGCCAGAGCCAGGCCTGCGCCGATGCACTGGGCATCCACCGCAACAGCCTGCGCTATCGCATGGAACGGATTGCCGAGCTGAGCGGGGTTGATCCGTTGCGGCTGGACGGCATGCTGGCGTTGTATCTGGGTGTGCAATTGCTGCCCCAGACAGACACTAGCCTGTGAGCCAGGCAATGCCCCTGTAGGAGTGAGCCTGCTCGCGATGGCGGCGTATCAGTCAGCATTGATGTCGCTGACACTCCGCCATCGCGAGCAGGCTCGCTCCTACAGGGAATGCGTTCCTCCACGGGCTTTGTGGAAATGAACAATAATCCTCAACACCGCTTGTGCAGCGGCCCGGCGTTATTGTTCATGGCGGCTGGCAGCATGTGGGCATTGGAACTGGAGAATTCCCATGAAAATCGTGATCGCCCCCGACTCGTTCAAGGACAGCCTCAGCGCCCAAGGCGTGGCCGATGCCATTGCATTGGGATTGGCCCAGGTCTGGCCTGATGCCCAATTGATCAAATGCCCGATGGCCGACGGCGGGGAAGGGACTGTCGAGTCGATCCTGGCGGCGTGCGATGGCGAACTGCGCCGCAATGAGGTGCGCGGGCCTTTAGGGGCTACGGTGAATGCAGCCTGGGGCTGGTTGCCCCAGAGCCACACCGCGATCATCGAAATGGCCGAGGCCAGCGGTTTGCAATTGGTCCCGGTGGCGCAACGGGATGCGTGCATCAGCAGCACCTTCGGGACCGGGCAATTGATCCGCGCCGCACTGGATGCCGGTGCACAACGGGTGATCCTGGCGATTGGCGGCAGCGCGACCAATGACGGCGGCGCCGGTGCCATGCAGGCCTTGGGCGTGAAACTCCTCGACTTCCAGGGGCAGACGCTGTCACCGGGCGGCCTCGCCCTAACGCAGTTGGCCCGTGTTGACCTGGGCGAGATTGATCCGCGCCTGGCCCAGGTGCGCTTCGACATCGCCGCCGACGTCAACAATCCTCTGTGCGGCCCCCACGGTGCCTCGGCGATCTTCGGCCCGCAAAAAGGCGCCTCGCCCGTGCAGGTCGAGCAACTGGACCGCGCCCTGGGGCACTTTGCCGACCATTGCGCGCAAGCCTTGAACAAGGACGTGCGCGACGAGCCGGGCAGTGGCGCGGCGGGCGGCCTGGGGTTTGCTGCCAAGGCGTTCCTCGGTGCGCAATTCAAGGCGGGCGTTGAAGTGGTAGCCGAACTCGTGGGCCTGGCCGACGCCGTTGCAGGCGCCGACCTGGTGATCACCGGTGAAGGGCGTTTCGATGCGCAAACCCTGCGCGGCAAGACGCCCTTTGGTGTGGCGCGGGTCGCCCGGGAACACGGCGTGCCGGTCATCGTCATCGCCGGTACGTTGGGCGAGGGCTATCAGGCACTGTACGAGCATGGCATCGACGCTGCGTTTGCCTTGGCGAGCGGGCCGATGACCCTTGAGCAGGCCTGCGCCGAGGCGCCGCGTTTGCTGCGTGAGCGGGCGACCGATGTGGCGCGGGTCTGGCGGGTGGCCAGCCGGTAAACGTTTGAACACCACAAAACCTGTAGGAGTGAGCCTGCTCGCGATGGCGGTGTATCAGTCAGCATTGATGTTGACTGACAGTCCGCTATCGCGAGCAGGCTCGCTCCTACAGGTTCATCCATTCCTACTCAGGCGGGTCAATCTGATCCAGCACCCGGTTCGCCGTGATCTCCGCCAGCATCACGCTGTTGGAAATCCCCAGCAGCGCATTGCGCGATCCCCCATCCAGATGATCCACCAACTGATGGACCATCACGTCGACTGACGCCAGCGTTTCCACCAGGTAAACCACCAGGGTTTCGGTCGTCACTTCAGGGTTCACGGTAAACAGTGAACCGGGGGTGGCAGCTGTGCGCAAGTTAGTCGACCGGCAAGGAAAGCAAAACCGGCGCGCCCGAGGACGCCAAGCGCACAGCTACCATCAAGCGCAGGCAAAAACCTGACTGATGATGCTTGTGCGACCGCTTTACCTTAGCCGGGCGACTAAACCCGATCACTGATGAGCAGTGACGCGAATCAAGTTACCGATGGGCTCCAAGGCGCACAAGCCGGCGGATTCTGGCGTAAGCGTAGGCAATGGCGCAAGGTCCTGTGGCTTTCATGAAGTAACCTTAAACACCCTTAAACAAGTGCTGGCAAGGTGCCGTATTGCGCGATTTGAGATAGGGTTGTCGCCAGGAATACGCGCGACAGGAGAACGCCATGCGCTACTCAGCCTTGACCCAACGAATCGCCGGTGACGGAGCGGCGGCCTGGCAGATTCACGATCGAGCGCTGGCGCTGCGCGAGCAGGGTGTCGATGTCTTGCTGCTGTCGATCGGCGACCCGGATTTCGACACCCCAAAACCCATCGTGCATGCGGCCATCGACAGTTTGCTGGCCGGCGACACCCACTACCCGGCGGTGCGCGGCAGCCAGGGTTTGCGCGACAGCATCGCCCGGCATCATCGCCAGCGTAGTGGCCAGGCAGTGGATGCGCAGCACGTGATCGTCTTCCCCGGGGCGCAGTGCGCGGTGTATTCGGTCGTGCAATGCCTGCTCGATCCGGGGGACGAAGTGCTCGTCGCCGAACCGATGTACGTGACCTACGAGGGCGTGTTCGGTGCCTGCGGGGCGAAAGTGGTGCCGGTGCCGGTGCGTTCGCAGAATGGCTTTCGGGTCGATCCGGCGGATGTCGCGGCACTGATCACACCGAACACCCGCGCGATGTTGCTCAACAGTCCGAACAACCCCTCCGGCGCCAACCTGCCGCTGACGACCTGGAAAGCGCTGGCCGCATTGTGCATTCGCCACGACCTGTGGTTGATCAGCGACGAGGTGTACAGCGAGTTGCTGTTCGAGGGCGAACACATCAGCCCCGCGAGTTTGCCGGGCATGGCCGAGCGCACGGCGACCATCAACAGCCTGTCGAAATCCCATGCTATGAGTGGCTGGCGGGTGGGTTGGGTGATCGGGCCGCAATCGCTGTGTGAACATTTGGTGAATCTGTCGTTGTGCATGCTGTTCGGCATTCCGGATTTCATCCAGAACGCCGCGCAATTGGCGCTGGATGAAAACCTGCCACACGTGGCGCAGATGCGAGAGGAATATCGCCTGCGTCGCGACCTGGTGTGTGCCAGCCTGGACCTGTGCCCTGGCATCCGGGCGATTCGCCCCGATGGCGGCATGTTCGTGATGGTCGACGTGCGCCAGACCGGGTTGTCGGCCCAGCATTTTGCCGAGCGACTGCTGGACGGCTATGGCGTGTCGGTGCTGGCCGGGGAGGCCTTCGGGCCAAGTGCGGCCGGGCATATTCGCATCGGCCTGGTGGTGGACCGGCCGAAGCTGGCGGATGCCTGCCGACGTATCGTGATGTGTGTAACGAACATGCTTGAAGGGCGGCGGGCCTGAGTTTTTTTACTTCGGCTTGAGCGTCCCATTGCCCGTTTCAATCTCGTTTAAACGCACTGCATCGTGCAAAAAAAAGCGCGGGTACCTGTCAACTTTGACAGTATCGCGTTGTAAAAAACTGCCGTTTAATTCGCTCAAGGTCCAGTTACCGAGCAGAGCGAAGGGACAGTGTTGTGCTTGCCCGATGTCTCGATCTGCCAGACAGGCTTGGTGGCCATTGCGTGCGCAAGGGTCGAAGTGTTGTTCATGGGAGAACGATGTCATGGCGAGTCAAGACAGCAAGCAATCATTAGCCGCATGGAGTCAACGTGTACCCGGGCGCAATGGCCCATTGGCGTTCGACGAGCCGGATGTCAGTACTGTAACGATGCCCGGAAACCCGCCAGGCCTGTTCCCTCGGGCGTCACTGGATGCCGGAATCGGACTGGAGATTAAAGCCTGGGCAACGCTACCAACTGATGACGGTGAAATTGAAAGCGTGATACTCCAGATTGCGCGGCCTGGCAGTGATGAATACGAAGATGTTGCAACTGTCACCTACACCCACGGTACGTCGACTTTCCCTTTGCCGATCACCCTCCCGGCTGCATTTTTGTTGAAGCCTGAAAACGAGGGGGCATTCAATATCCGCTACGAGCATGTGAACTGGGTCGGGACGTCTGCCTGGTCGGTAGATGTACCGGTCTTTATCGACAAGACCCCGCCCAACGGTACAGCGGCACCTGACAAGATTACATTTTCAATTGCACCGCCCTTTACTGAGGACAAACTTGCCGGGTTGACGGACGTTGATGGCACTATCCCCGTCTGGGCCGGGGCTGCGCAAGGCGACAGGGTGGCCTTTGCCTGGATGAAGGACCGGCTACCCGAAGACCCGAACGATATTGTTCCGATTGCCGTGGTCGAGTTGGGGCCGGACCGAAAGGTGAAGTTCCCGGTTGCGCTCATTCGCTCACTGGGTGACGGTGGGTTCTGTGGTGGCTATACCATTTTCGACAAGGCGGGTAACCGCAGCAGGATTTCGTTGTATGACTTGATCCCCGTTGCGCTAGGCACCCTTCCGCCAACGCCCTACCCCGCACCGAGTGTGCCGGAAGCGGTCCCCAAAGGTTATGTCGATCGAAACGACGCGCTTCAGGGTGTTCACGTCGAGTTCGCCAGCATTCTGCATGCGAAGAGCACCGATGAGGTCGAGATCATCTGGAATGGGGTAGCGTTGGATTATAAGACGCCGGTCGGTTCTAGCCCAGGTAATACCATCAGTATCGGTGTGAGCTGGGTACACATGCGTGACCAGTACGGCGCCGCGACCGGAGCTGTTTCCACCCCCATTGAATACAAGTTGTACCGCGGCATACTCGAACTGGGTGGTGCGTCCGGCACGGTGATGGTCAATTTCGAAACCACAGGCCCTGGCAATCCCGATCCGTGGCCTGGCAACCCGTTGCTGCTGCCGCTGGATGTGTTTGGTAAATCAAACGTTGCCAACAAATTGGTTGCCAGTGATGAGGACGAGCTCATCGAAGCGGTGATCGAACTGGTCGATCCAATTGCCGATGGCGACAAATATCAGGTGCTGTGGAATGGTGTTCCAATCGGCGCCCCCTATGTGATTAATATCGCCAACGATACCGCCGGCGACGAGATTCGAATCGAACTGGATTGGGACGTGATCCGCCGGCAAGGCAACAATCCGAAAATGCCGGTGACGTACTCCCTGTCCAATCCTGCCATCGCCAACCCTCAAGAGCCAAAGGACCCAACCGAGGTTGGAATCGAGTTTCTGACGGTGAACTTGCCGGTTGCCCAGCCACAACATCTCATCAACGGCAGATTGACCTGTCGATCGCTGCATACAGAAGGCGGCAAGATGGGCTTCCAATACCTTATTCCAGCCAGCGACTATCTCAAGGAAGGGATGATGGTGAGCGTGGAGTGGAAAGCCTACACCACATATGCCAACCCTCAACCCGTGCCGGGAGCCGGCAAGACCGCAACGCTTGGTCCTGTCACGGCCGAGCAGGAAGCCAACGGCTTGATGTGGCTGATCGAGCCCTATGACACGCACCTGTTACCGACCTGGGGAGGCCCCACTGATCAGGAAGGCAAGGGCGAAGTGATTTACACCCTTGTTGTCGACAGCGTACCCGTGCCATCGCCAGCATCAGACACGCGGGTGGTGCTCTCGGCGGGATCGGGAACTTGTGTCATTCCGTGAAGTGAAAACAGGCAGGAGCAAACCCTCAGTGATCCGTGTCATGGGGCACGGACCCATCGCTTTGATTCGGCGATGGGCGTCGAAACCGGTGGTAAAAAATCCTACAGGATCTTAAGGATACTCCCGCATTTCAATCAGTTGTTACTGGATATTCTGCGTCGTCTTTGTAGTTCGGATCATCACAGCCTGTAGGGCTGATCCGGTTTTTTTCGTCCAGAAATCATGGAGCCTGTTATGGCTGGCACGCGTTTGTTCACCCTGAGCCCCCTGTCTCAAATCTTGAAATTGTTGTCCTTCGCTCCGCTGATGTTACTCGGCGAGCACGCTGTATCAGCGACTCGCACGGTCAATGCAACAACGCTCGGCATCGATGGCAGCGCTGCGTTCGACAGTTATCGATTGATCAACGCCGCCACGTTGAATGCCAACGGCGCCCGGACACAAGATATTAGAGTCAGCAGTGGTTCCAACTTGAACCTGACCGACAGTCAAGTGCAGGGCACTGGAACCAACAATGGCATTCATCTGGATGCAGGCACCGCCACCATTACCGGCAGCGCTATCAGCAGCGACCGGATCGGCCTGGTACTCAGTCACGATGCCGCCAACACCAGAGGCTCTGTCGTGCAAGTGAACAGCAGCACCATCTCCGGTGGGCAAAACGGAGCGACGGTCAATGCCATGAGCACACTGACACTGACCGGCAGTACGGTGACGGGGGGCAGCGCAGCGGGCTTGCGTTTGTTCAATGGTACGGTCAATGCCAATGACAGCACCATTGTCGGTGCCAAGAACGGTGTTCAAATCAATTTCGATCCGGCGATTGATGCCCCCGGCACGCTGAATCTCAGAGGCTCTCACGTCATCGGGCGTGACGGCTCGGCCATTATTGTCGACCCGCTGAGCACTGGGACCGTATCGGCCAATATCGCCGTACTCGATGGCTCGACCCTGACGGGCAGCAATGGCGTATTGATGGAAGTCGTCAGGGGCGCCGAAGGCAATCTGCGTGTAGGTAACAGTCATCTGGTGGGCGATATCGTTGCCGATGGCAGCAGCACCGCCAATGTAACCCTGGAAAACTTCGCCACCCTGACCGGTCGCCTGGAAAACGTGCAGAACCTGGCGGTCAACAGCGATGCCCGATGGATAATGGTCGGCGATGGCAGTGTTGAAAACCTGGCCTTGAATGGTGGCGGCGTACAGTTCGGCAACCCTGGGGAATTCTTCAAGCTCTCTGTGGGAACGTTGTCGGGGGAGGGCGGTACGTTCTACATGCACCACGACTTCACCACCGGCCAGATCGATACCCTTACGGTCACCGGCAACGCCAGCGGCAACCATGTGATAGCGCTCGACAGCAGCGGCACTGAACCGCAGGCTCCGGCATCGACCGCAGTCGTCCATATCGGCTCGGGGGATGCGACGTTCAAACTGGCCGGCGGTGCTGTCGACCTTGGTGCGTTTTCCTACGACCTGATCAAGCAGGGCGACAACGACTGGTTTCTGAATACGGCTACAAAAACCATCAGCCCGGGTACTCAATCGGTGATGGCGCTGTTCAATGCCGCGCCTACTGTCTGGTACGGTGAACTGAGCACTTTGCGCAGTCGCATGGGCGAAGTACGCATGGACAACGGCAAGGCCGGTGGATGGATTCGGGCCTATGGCAACAAGTTCGATGTCAGCGCCAGTTCTGGTGTGGCCTACCAGCAAACCCAGCAGGGGTTGTCGTTCGGTGCCGATGCTCCCTTGCCGTTGGGTGACGGGCAGTGGTTGGTGGGGCTGCTGGGTGGTTACAGCAAGTCCGACCTGAACATGGCCCGTGGCTCCAGTGGCACGGTTGATAGCTACTATCTGGGTGCCTACACCACCTGGCTGGATGAGCCGAGCGGGTACTATTTCGACGGCGTGCTCAAGTTCAACCGCTTCCAGAATGAGTCCGACGTACGACTCAGCGACGGCACAAAAGCCAAAGGTGATTACAACAACAATGGCGTCGGTGCGTCGCTCGAATTCGGCCGGCATATCAAGTTGGCCGACGATTACTTTGTCGAGCCTTTTACCCAGCTTTCGGGTGTAGTCGTCAAGGGTGCCAGTTACAACCTGGACAACGGCATGTCCGCCGAGGGTGATCGCGCGCGCTCCTTGCTCGGCAAGGTCGGTGCCACAGCCGGACGCAATTTCAATCTGGGTGAAGGCAAAGTCGTGCAACCGTACCTGCGGGCGGCTTATGTGCATGAGTTCGCCGAGAACAACGATGTCGAGGTCAACAACAACCCGTTTAAAACCGATCTTTCGGGCTCCCGTGGTGAGCTGGGAGCGGGGGTCGCCATGACCCTGACCGACAAGGTCTCGGTGCACGCCGATTTTGATTACAGCAACGGCGACAAAATCGAGCAGCCTTGGGGTTTCAACGTTGGTGCGCGTTACAGCTGGTAATTGAACCTCTGAAGTAGCCAGCCATTACTGCCGAGTGCCGTCATTGATGACGGCACTCGGCGCTCCCGAAAACGGAGCTGAGTGTTGATTGCGCTCGGGGCTCTTTGACTCTGCGAGTCTCCAGCGTTCGGCACTCGGCGCAGGAGATATCCATGTCATCAGAGCAAACCGTTGTGCCGCTGCCGCCACCGACCACAGTCCCTGCTCCCTTGAGCAATGTCGTGGGCGGGGAAACCAATCTGTTGCACCGAACGGCCTGGAGTGACCCGAACAATCCACTCAAGGTGTGCTTCGATCCATGGGAAAACTCGCAACCGTCCGTGGGGGATCCGGAGTCAGTCCAGATCCTCCTCAATGACGTTGAAATCGGCCGCAAGGAGTGGACCGCACCCATCCCCCCCAGCGATCTTTTTGTTGCCATCAGCGAAGACAAGCTCCCCTCGGGTGTACACGAACTTCGCTATATCGTGACGATCTGGAGTGGGACGCCTCATGAGTCGGATCCACTCGTGATCACCGTTGATAAAAACGGGCCATTGCTCAATCCATCCAGTGCATTTGTTTTTCCTTCTGCCGTACTCCCGCCCAACACGCTCACCGCTCGCTACCTTGAACAAAACAACGATGAGGTAAAGGTGGACCTGCCTGTTTATACAACGCCGCGTCCCTGGGACTGCATCACCTGGTATTGGGGGGAAACCCGGGGCAACCTGAATAAGGGGGGGGTCATTGAACTTGATGAAAAAAACTACGAGCTGCCCGTGGTAGTCACCATCGAGGGCCAATTGATACGGGATCGCAAGGACGGCCTGCGTTATGCCTGGTACGAGGTGTCCGACCGTGCAGGTAACGTGAGTCGACCGCCTTCCGATCCTGTTGAGCTGGACGTTGCCGCGACCCCGATACCTCGTAACCTGCCATGGCCTACCGTTGAGAAAGCGTCGGGCGCGGGAGAGCAACAGACGCTGGATCCATTGCTGGCTACGACAGGTGCGGTGGTGGAAATCCCGGTAGACGCGGTGATTTATCCAGGCGAACGAATGTGGGTGCAGTGGGGTGAGCCCGGAACCCTGGGTGCACGTCGGATTGAGCAGCCCATCTCTCCGGGACAGCGCCGCTATCAGGTCGACATGCAGGCAGTGGCCGCTCACATCGGCAAGACCTTATCAGTGCAATACCGCGTAATTGACGAGCAGGACGGGGAGCATTTTTCCTTCCGCCGCCAGCTTCAGGTTCAAACCATCCCGAGCAATCGCTTCGAGGCTGTGCGATGTGACGGGCTGACCGGTGGCAACCTGCGTTATAGCGCGGTTGCACCCGTGGGGGCCCGGTTGACGCTGGCTAAATGGAGTTTAATCACAACGGATCAATGGATCATGATCACCATGACGGGAGTCGGCACATCGGGGGATCTGGTGTTCGAAGCGATCAGGAAACGTGCGATCACGGCGCAGGAAGTCGTAGGCGGGATTGGTTTCAGTACCGATATCAGAGTCCCCAAGGCATTCCTCAATACGCTGCGGCGCAATGCGCCTTTAACGGGCAAGGTCTATCTGAGCTTTGATGGCGGACAAACATGGCCGCCTTTGGCAGCGCCCAATTTTCCCCTGCTGCAATTGACCTTAGTTGACTAGCCGTCAGCAGTCAGGGCCCCGTATCAACGGGGCCGGGTGCGCGCTATTTGTAGGTCAGCGTGAAGTTCAAGGCACCTTTGGCGTCGCCCGGCTTGACGTTCGCTCTTGACTCTATCTGGTAAAAACGCGCGGCAAAGTCGAGTACGGTGTCACCGGTGGTGATTTGCTGTATCGGGACTTCCGTGTTGAGCTCCACGGGTGTCGACCTGTCCCCTCTGAGCAGTTGAATACCGATGCCTTTGGCACCGGACGCCGGAGTCAGGCTGAAAACGCCGGGAATTGCCGGGATGACAGGTGATGACCCGCCGCTACCCTCGAAGCGGAGATTGGCGGTGGCGATGTTGGTGTTGGTGTCGTCCGCGACGCAAGCACTCAAGGTGATGTTGAACGCAACAGCGCTCGTGACATGACCAGGGCCGGAAAAGTCGGCAAGGTTCCAGTCTCCCAACTGTACCGGGTCGGCACTGACTTTGTTGCTGCCGCAATGAGCCTGGATGACCGTGCCGCTCAGTCCGACCCGAAAGCTCTTGCCCGGGATACCCGATAAGGCGCCGCTAAACAGTTCCTGTCCGGTCAGTGTTTGTGGGCCAGGGGCAATGGGCCCCGTCTTGATCAGCGTGATGTAGCTTTCAAGGTTGGCGAAGTTCAGCTGCGCTGTTCCCATTGGACGCTGATGGTGGGCGCTGAAGGGAACCGTGGAATCTCCCGTGTCAGGGGTGAATGCATTCGTTGCACTGTCATTGAACGGGAATCCCAGTTCAAATCTGGCTCCGACCCCTGGAATGTTGGTGGGCAACAGCGTGTGCACCGCTCCGTATGTACCGCTTCCGGAAGGCAGGCCCTGAACAGGAGGCACGCTGGTTTGTGCGTTGAAGGTCAGGCGAACACTGCCATCGTTATCACACATAATGTTGCGCCTTTCATTGTTGTCGGTTCGCTTGAACCGTCGGCTGCCGATAATGCTGCCGACAGGGGCATCCCGGGGGATGTAAACGCTTCCAAGGTCCTGGATGAACGTCATTGTCCCGCTCCCGTTGGCGCCCCATTCGCAGGTATTGTTAGCCGCTGCGGCAAGATGCACCTGGCACCCGGCCGCGAGCCCCAGCAGCCCGGTCAAACAGTGTAAGGAACGTTTCATATTGTTTCTCCCGAGTGGGGCAGGCAGGCAGTCAGGGGCTTGGCCCGTGGCGTGTATTTCGATTTTGCAGTGGTCAGCGACATGTCAACTCCTGCATTCGATAGCCTTGCGCCTGATCCATTTGCTGGGGGTCGATGTGCAATTGACATTGAGGTTCAACGTGCTCGCCCCAGCTCACATTCACCACTTGGGGCTCGGCGCTGGTCGAGAGCAAGACCTGGCCCGCCTGACCCACCATGCCGATGACCGTGCCTTTTTCATCGGCCAGCTGTGCGCCGAACGGCAATGTTTGACCACTGACGGTTCGCCCGGTGA
This sequence comes from Pseudomonas fluorescens, assembly GCF_000967965.1. Classification (GTDB taxonomy): domain Bacteria; phylum Pseudomonadota; class Gammaproteobacteria; order Pseudomonadales; family Pseudomonadaceae; genus Aquipseudomonas; species Aquipseudomonas grandcourensis. Next base: position 7,370 of record NZ_LACC01000051.1, on the reverse strand, counting down.
TGAGCAGACGGGTGACGGTCCGCGCGGGGAAGGAGGCCTTGACCACGGCGCCGCGCCTTGGCACGACCTGAGTGGTGCCGTTATCGATTTCTACTTCGGGGCCCAACTGATCGGTTTGCAGTACCAGTTGATTGTTCCGATAGGGACGCAGGTGCGGCGCGAGGGCATAGCCGCGTTCATTGGTCTTGACGCCGACGGCATTCAATACGCCGACACCGGCAATGCCGGGTACCTCCACCAATGCGGTAGTCTCGCCCAGATAAGGCCCGGCCTCGACACCATCGGCATGCAGCAGTAACGCGCCGCTGGCATTGAGTGAAACGTTACGGTAGTCCTGGCCTTGGGTCAGGCCGGCGCCAAGGCTGCCGAAGGGGGCCTGATAACCGAGCGACAGTGCTGCCGATTGCCCACTGTCCTCATGGCTGACCGATGCCTGGTAATTGAGGCGGTTTTGGTCGGTGCTGCCGCTGAGGCTGGCGCGCTGGGCAAAATGTTCGCCATTTTTCTGGGCGTCGAACGTTGCATTGGCCGAGTGGCCGAAATCCAGCGGCATCGTGACGCTCAAGCCGACCTGCCGGTCGTTGCCCCTGGACGAGTTGAGCGATTGTGACGCGAACAGGTTCAAACCGACGCCTTGGAACTGGGTACTGGCGTTGAGTTGGTATTGCCGCTGTGTTTGGCTGCTTTGCCAATAGTCCTGCTGTGACAGCGTCAGGCTCAAGGCACTGCTGGCGCCGATGCTCTGGTAGATCGAGGCTTCCAGCCGGCTGCGGCGGCTGCCGTACCAATGGGAGTCATGGCTTCGCTGGCGCACGGCTTCATCGAAGTCCCGATAGCCTTCGGTAGAGTAGCGGTAGCCGGCAAAACGCAGATTGGTGTTGGAGGCGAAGGACTTGCCGTATTTCAGCGCATAACTCATGCCTTGGACCTGTGGCGAATCCAGCGTATCGATATCGGCACTGGAGTGCGTGAGGTCCAGAGACAGGGCGCCGAACCTACCCAGATCCCGGGCTGCACCAACAGTCCCGGCCCGGTAGAAATCGCTGGCCATCAGGCCGCCATACAACGTCGAGTGCCACCCCGTTCCCATGGCCAGGGTGCCTTGCCAGAGCAGTGGCTGCTCGAGATTCTGCGCGCCGTTGTAGCGACCCAGGGCTGTGCTATAACGCCAAACGCCCTCGCGCAGCAGATTACCGACGCTGGCAAAGGATTGGGTAAAGCGCCTGACCTGACCATCGGCCTCTGTCAGTACGATCTCCAGTTCGCCACTTCCGCCATTGGTACTCAGGTCATCGATTTCATATGGGCCGGGGCTGACATAGGTGGTGTAGATGGGATATCCGTTCTGGAAAACTTCAAGTTTGGCACGTGTTTGTGCGACGCCGCGGATCACCGGTGCGTACCCTTGCAGGACATCCGGCAGCATGCCCATGTCCGAACCGATCAACGCGCCCTTGATGGGCAGGCTTCTGAATACGTCGCCGCTGGTGAAGGTTTCGCCCAGTGTCAGGTTGGCGTGGGTGCCGGGCAGGTCGCGTTGCGCATAGGCATAGGCACGGGCCCATTCACGCTTGCCGTCGTCGTTCTGGCGCAACGATTGGTTACTGCGCAAGCGCCAGGGTCCCAGATTGATGCCGCTGTTGAGATACAGATCATCGGTGTTTTGCCGGCCGCGATAACGGTTGGTGCCTTGCTGCGCCGTCGCCTGATAGTTGACAAATGCGGCATTGATGCCGTGGTCCCAACGTTCGGGGTCGATCTGACCGTGCACATCACGGCGCATGGCGATATGCGGGATGGAAATTGCCAGTAACAGCTGACTGCCATCAAAGTCGATTTCGGCGCCGGGGATCATTGCCTGTAGATCGACGCAACGGGTTGTCAGTCGCTCGGGTTCGGCGATGCTGTCGAGCCGTACACCCATCTGACCCAGCAGTTCGGCGCTCAGGCAGGGCGTCAGTTGATTGCCCTGGGGGCTGAGGATGAACTCGATTTCTCGTTGGCCGAAGTACGACAGGTTGACTTGTATCTCGACCAGATAGCGCCCCGGTCCCAGATCGTGTGTTTGAGCCAGGATCTGTAGCGCTTGCTGGCCCGCACTGCTTGCATGATCCGGGCTCTGGCGCATGAAGCTTGATTGAAATTCAACAGGGGGGGCTGCCTGTGCGAGCCTCGGCTCAGCGAGCGTGGCGCCGCTGTAACCCACCACAAGCACGTGAACAAGGTGCAGCCGCGGTGTGCGTCGGCACTCAAAGGATAGGGGGATGGTCATGGTCGGGGGCGCACTGTCTCAAGGGGTAATCTGAACGGGCAGGTTCAGCTGTGCGGAATTACCGCCGAAATCGTTGATGGCCGAGAACTCGACCTGCAGTCCCTTCGAAGGCACTGTTCCCGACAACACAAAGGTCTGCCGCGACAGTGGCGCCACCATTTCGGCTTTCTCGACAAGTTGGCTGTGGTCATTACCCTTGACGGCAAGGCGGGCAAACGTCACGTGGAAGGGGGTCGGGTTGAACACCTCCAGCTGCGTTTTGCCGTCGGCCCGGCGAATGGACCACTGCAGGTCCTTGAGCCGGGCCATGGGGTTGTCCTTGAGCTGGCTTGGGCGATAAAACAGCTTGATTCGGGTGCGCAGGGCGATGTTCAGGACATTGCCCGCCTCTGGATTGGCCTGCGGAATTTCCTGAACATTGAAGTAAAACAAGGATTCCCGATCTGTCGGCAGATCGTTCGGCAGGCCATTGATCTGGACTTGTTGCTCCTTGCCGGGGTTGAGCCGGAACAAGGGTGGGGAAGGCATGAACGGCACCGCCGTGGTTGCATCATCGGCGGCGGTGTTGACCCAGGTTTGCACGGCGTATATCCGTTTGCTGGGGTTGGCGACTATCAATGACGTATTGCGTTTGTTGCTCTCAAACACCACACGCGTGCCGCTGAGTGTCAAGGCGGCCTGGGCGGCGGGAATGCTGGTCGCCAGCATGATTGCAGACATGCAGACGCCAAGGGCAGGCCGGGAAGCGGCCGCCTGCTTGATCAAACCGAACATGGTTCATTACCTTTTTTCAGGTGTAAGCGACTGCTGGACAGCGCTTGGTGCCCTCCCTGGCGATGTGGGTGGCAAAGGAGGGCAGGGGGCGGGGATTAGTTGATGTCGACGACGAACTGCACGTCGGCCGAAGCCCTACCGGCCGTCACTGTCGTCGCTGTCGAGCGGTAGGTTGCGTAGAACAGCAGGTCGGTCGGGCCGGAATCGTTCAGGTCGTAATCGGGTGATGAGGTGCCCGGAACCAGTGGAGTGCCGCTTCTATCCTTGAGAGCGATCACCACGTCCTTGGCAGCGTCTGGGGTGGGGGTCAAGGCAAAGTAACTGCCGCTAGGGTCGGGGGTGCCGTTGAACTTCACGCTAGCCTTGCTGTTCGCGGTGATGTTGCAGCCTGAATTGTCCGGCACGCGCAGCGCAAAGCTCTTGCCCCCGTGTTCCTGACCGGTCGCGGTAAAACGGCTGGCTGCAACACTGCCCATTTTTACCTGGTTGCCAATGGAGTTGTCCGCCGGGTTGACGACTTCAATCGGGCAGGAACCGGAGGTGATCTGGCCCTCGAAGTTGATGGTGCCGGTATTGGCGAATGCCGAAGTGCCGGCCACGCCTGCAGCCAGGCCGAGGGAAAGTGCGAGTAGCGACTTTTTCAAAATATTAGTCCTTTTATTGACACAGTGCCGGCGTTCTAAAGGTCGAGACGCCGCCGTTGTTGCACTGTTTAGCGAGGGGTAAGTTGGGGGAGTGCAAGTGTCTCGATGGGAGGAATTCTAGGAGGCGGGAGGGGGGAGGGATATGAGAGAACTCTCAGTTGAATTTATGTTGAAATTGATTCGAGAGAAATGCTGAAAGGTGTTTGCGGAGGGGCGTTGAGTTTAAGATAGTGGCAGTAAGGGAACGTGCAACCTGTAAGTGGTTGCACGCTCGTGTGAGAGACTTGACGTTAGTGGTGGGGGCTAAAAATAAAGTAGATTATTTTCGAGTTGGACCATCTGTCGTAAAAATCCTATTCTGGAGATCTACAATCCATTCTCCTTTTGAATTTCGTTTGGATTTAGGGAAAGTATCCGGTATAGACGAACGTCGTAGTGCGGGGGCAGGGGCAGCGGGTGTAATGTCGGGCTGTATTGATTGATTGTCATTGTTACTAGGCAAAATATTGGGCAATGAATTACTGCGTTGACTAAGGTTGTCGGTGAATTGGTTAAAATCCAACTCGTCAGAATCACTAACGTAGATTGAATTTTGACGGCCTGGCCCCTGTTGGCGACCAAGTGCGCTTTCATCTGTTAAGTTTTCTATATTGCGTATGTAGTTAGAATTCGGGCCTGATGAACCAGAATCGTTACTTCCACTTTGGCTTGGTGGAGGGCTAGGTTTATCGGGGTTATCCGGATTACCCCTGCTAAAAAACGCGGCCCCGCTAATTAAACCCCCAAGAATTGTAAGACCTGAGCCAACGTAAAAAGCTGTTTCATCGTCAGCAATAGTTCCGTACGTGGCGACGGCGGCACCTATCGATGTAATGATTGCACCGATCACCAAAGCAGCGAAAACCCATCCGGCGGCGGGAACAAAGATGGCGGCGGCGATTGCAGCTACGGCAATGGCAACAAAACCAAGAATACTGACTATTTTTCCAAGTAACGATGTCCCTTTAGGTTGTTCGATGGGATCGATGTATCCGGGGTTATCCGGGCGCGTGTAAGTTGCACGATGACCGCTCGGATCACGGAATGTAATGGGGTTTCCCAGGCAATAGGCATAAGGGTTGAGCCCGCCCGAGCCAAACGGGCTGAACGAATCAGGGCTGTGAAAGCGCATCAGGTTCGGGTTGTAGGCACGATAGCCGCGACCCAGCAAGTACCAGCCAATGACCTCCTCGCACACCTCACTGTTGAACGCCAGCAGACTGCGCATTTCGCCTTCGCTGCTGCTGCGTACACCGTAGGCGTTGTAGACCGCCGTGTTGACACCCGATTGCAAGCATTCGCCAATGACATTCGGGCTGCCGTCCGTCATCAGCAGCATCGTCTGGGCGTGATCATCCACTTGCTGCTGACCCAGTGGGCGATTGCCATCGAACAGGTATTGTATGTGCGTCGTATCCTGGCGAGTGTGGCTGAGGTTGTAGCCCTGGTAAAAGCGCAGCGTTTCGCTTTCGTTGCCCCGACGAACACCCACCAGATGGTTGTGCCCGTCATAGCGGTAGGTCATCAGGGTTTGCTGGCCCGTCGGATCCTTGACGGCAATCAGGCGACCCTGGTTGTCGTAGACCATGCGCCTGTTGGCTTCGTCATTGAGCATATGGCCGTTGGCGTCGTACTCGAATGTCTGGCTGGGGGAATAGCCGCCGTCAGTGTAGGTGTGAGTAATTTTCTTTAGCTGACAAGGATCATTGGGGCGGTCGGGGAAGTCTTCATCGATATAGAAGAATCGCGCGACATCGCTGAGCCCGTTTTCGAATTGCGTGACCACGCGTTGAACATTGTCCAGCGCATCAAACGTGAACACCTGGCTGACAATCGAGTTGCCATAAGCATCCTGCGGCAGGTGTTTTTGGGTGCCCGAGCACTTGTGATGCACCAGTCGGTTGCGCTGGTCATACACGAACTCTTCGGTGAGCAGGCTGCGCCCGTCCGCGCTAAGGTGGCGGCTTTTGAGCTGGTTGTCGCCCTGCCAGGTCTGGGTGATGGTGAAGGGTGGTTGATGGCTGACGTTCAGGATACGTTCAACTTCGCGACCCTGAGTGTCGTATTGCACATCAGCGACCAGCGTGACGCCCGTTACTTCGTTTCGGCTGGTGGTACGCTGAACCTGCCCCAGCGCATTGTATTCGAAATCGGCTTTCAACTTGCCCTGGGTGACCGAACTCACTCGTCCGTATTCGTCATAGGTGTGCACGGTATCCAGGCCACCGGTGATGCTGCGGCTGAGCTGCCGCCCCAGGAGGGAGTTGACGTAGTGGGTCTCCATCGTGTTGTCGTCTGTATCGGTCCAGCTTTCATGCTCCAGTTGGCCGCCAGGGGTATAGCGGTAAGCACGAAGTCCCTGGTTATTGGTGGCTTTGACGATGCCCCCGGTCTTGGGGTCATAGACGTACGTCGCCGGCTGATCTTCGCCCGCTTTGATGGTTGTCGGCTGCCGGGTCAGTTCGGGCTTGTATGTATAGTCGAACGTTTGCAGCGGGGTGATGCGCTGGCTTGGCTGCATTTGCGAACCTGTGTAGCGATATTGCTCGATTCGCGGGTTATCCGAGTCGCCGATGCTCACTTCAGTCAGGCGCAAGAGACTGTCAAATTTTTGCTGGCCGACCGTCACTTCGGGGGCAGAGTTGGGTTTGACGTTCAAGCGAGTGACCTGCTGGTCAATACTTTGCTCTGCGAACTCTCGCTGGATTACGGTGTTGTCGGCGAGCCTAGTTGCCTCCACACGATTCCACGCATCGTAGGCAAAGTGCGTCGAGCTCTCGATATCATCGTACAGCTCGTCTTGTTGAACGCAATTGCTCTTGCCGTCGTAGTGAAAGCGAGCGACCCCAACGGTGGGCAATCCGGCATCCTTCAGTAGTTGCTTGAGGTGCTCGATCACCGAGCGCGCGGGTTCCTGGCGGCACAGTTCGATCAATGGCTGCGCGTCCAGTCGTTCAACACGATCAACCTTGCCGAAATCGTTGTACTCGCTCCCTGTCAGGTTACTGATAGTGATCGTTGACTGAGCGCCTGCTGTCTCCAGCCAGCTGTATTCGATCGGCCCCTTCCTGCCAAAAGGCGACCACAAGAGATTGCTCACGCTACTGTCCGGATTAATGGTACGACAGACGACGCCCCAGGCGTCGTACTCGAACTGTTGGCGCAACGGGATGGATTGTCCATCGAGCCAGTCGTAGCGGGTTTCTTCGACACGGTTGTCCAGCGCATCATAGTTGGCTGCAAAAACCTGCCGAGGTGTTTCCGTTTTCTCAGCGTAATCCTGGTAAATCACTCGCCCCTGACCGTCGAAACGGGTGCAGCTCGTCACGCCACTGACTTCCGTGACGCTTTGTGACGCCTGTTGACCGTCGGCCGAAGTCAGGCTGTAGGTGTAGATGCGCTCGCCTTTAACATCAGGAAAATTCGGTGAGACGATTTCCCTGGTCACCCGCCCCAGCGCGTCATACTGACGTAGCAGTTCTACGCCGTCGAGGTCAGTGGAGAGCACCGTTTCACCAGTGATTAGCGAGTGCTGCTTTGACATCGCTTTCTGGATACCGTCAAAACCGGCGAACAGTTCAGTGGTTTTCAGCACAGTTTCTCCAGCCAGTGCGCTGGACAGCCTTTCGTACTGATAGGAG
>NZ_LACC01000050.1 GCF_000967965.1 Pseudomonas fluorescens | reverse complement strand
TCTCAATGTCGCGTTTGCCTTCCTGGGCCTGGGTGCGCAGGATCTGCGCGATTTGCTTCGTTGCGCCGGGATTGCATTGCAGCTGCAGCCCGAGCAGCTTGGCCTCGCGCGACGCCATCAGGTCCTCGCCGGTCTCCTTGAACCAGGCCGTGGCGAAGTTGTGGTGCAGGTGTTCGAGGATGGGGCCGCTGACCTGGCTGGAGATGTCCTGGCGCGGGGTGTTGCCCCGTGGGCCTTGGTTGGGTGCCGGCTTGTTGCCTTCGGCACGGTTCAACGCCGTGTGAGCACAGGTGTCCCAATATTCGTCGAGCATGTTGTGGCCCATGACGAAACCGACGGCGCTTTCAGGGAGTTCGTAGTCGACCAGCACGGTCTTCTGGTGGTGGGTGGCGGTGAGCTTCAGGGTTTGGCGCATCTTGCTGCTGATGTCCGGGTCGAGACTTTCATACTTCACCCAATGGGAAATTTCAGCCCTTTCCTCCCAACTGAAACCACGACTGACGAATGCTGGCAGGCCGTTCGCGACCTGTTGCGCCGCTTTGTTGCCTGAGACCGCACAGCGGGCAAACCACTCGCGGTCTTCGGTATATTGCACCTCGGTGGAGCGCTGCAGCGCCCGATCGGCGATACGCAGCGAGCCTTTGCCCGGCAGGTTGGCTTCGCCGCCCACCCCCGCCAGATTGAAGGGCATTTCCCAACCCAGTATCCGTACCTTGACGCCTGGCTTGGTCCTGGCCTTGGCCAGGAGGAGTTCACCGATGCTCGGCGCCTTGCCGTCGCGGATGAAAAACATCGACGGCTGGAACCCCCAGCAGATGATGTCGACGGATTGTTTTGCTGCCGCGATGGCCTCGTACACGGCTTTGAAGGCTTCCTCGCCGTTGATCAACGCTTGATAGGTAGCGCCTACCGGATGGTATTCGGTGTTGCATACGTACCAGGGCGCCGTGCAGGTGGCCGTGTTGGTGTGCTGCAGCGCGATGGGCACCACGCATTCGAATTGAGTCATCGGGTTTTCTCTCCATGAGGGGCGATGTGCGCGGCGTACTGCCCGCGATGATCGGTGTGCGAAGCGGGCTGGTTGACGCTGGTATCGGTTTGCGAGGGGTGGTTGTGCAGGCCCTTATTGGCGAGTACCGCCTGCTCGGCATTGCGGTAGTCGGTCGGTACCGGGATCTGGTAAACCGTGCCGTTGGCCAGGACAACGCGGTAGCCTCGGGTCACCACCTGATGGTCAATCGATATGAGGCCGGTCTTGTCCAGCACGCCTTTCTTGAGTACCGCGCCGTCCGCCAACAGCGTGTAGGGCATGCCGGCCCAACCGTGACTGGAGGCGTTCGGAGCGGGCGCCAGGCTCAGGTTAATCATTTCTTTCGATAGGATTTTGGGGTAGTCCGGGTGCGTGGCCTTCATGTTCGCGGGGCCACTGTAGTCGTAGTGCGCCGCCTTGACCTTGTGGTCGCCCGCCGTGCCGGACTCGATGCAGCACTCATCCAAGCTGAGGTAACTGCCGCCGCCGTTGAGGATGATTTTTTTCTTCGCGGTGATGTGGATTTCGTCTTCGGTGCTGGTGATGTTCAGACCATGCCGGGCGATCAGTTCCAGACGATCGTTTTGCGCCTGCACGCTCACCGAGCCCTGGTTGGCGATCAGCTTGATGCCGAGCTTGCGCACGAACAGGCTCAGGCCCTGGCCGACGCCGATGAACAGGCGCTTGACCACGCTGAGGTCGGCTTCACCGCCGGCGTTGAGCATCAGGTTTTTCTCGGCGGCCAGTTGCAGGTGCTGGCCGCTGGTCAGGGCGATGCCTTGCGGGGCGCTGAGCAGCAGGACCTGGGATTTGAGTTGTTCGAGGTCCTGGCGCAACAGGTTCAGTTGTGCCGCGACGTCGGCCGGATCGGCGTTAGCGGTTTGGGCGTCGGTCGAGAGTTGTTGCAGTTGTTCGCCGGCCTGTTGCAGGCGGCCGAAGGCGGCGTCCATGTCGAGTTGCGCACCTTTGGCTTTCTCCTGTTTGTCCGCGCTGATGAAAAGACCCTTGCCGCCACGAATGGCGCCCCAATCATCCGTACGCAGCTCAAACCCTTCCCCACGCTTCTTCCGCTGGCCATCCACCAGATGCCCCAGATTCAGCTGGCTCTTGCCGCCATACTCGGTACTGAGCTTGACGTGCTCCTGCCCCCGCGTGTCATCCATGCGCAACTTGTTGTTGGCCGGCGTGCGCAGCACATTGCGGTGGTCGTTGCGCTGGGTCACCAGGTCGGGGTGCTGGTCATCGTGCAGGGCATGGGCGATGTAGGGGCGGTCCGGATCGCCCTGTTCGAAGGCGATGGCCACTTCGGTACCGGCGATCAGTGGCAGGTGCAGGCCGTAGGTGTCGCCGGCGTAGGCGCGGGCCTGGCGCAGCCACTTGCTTTCGCGGCCGGCGGGCCAGGTGTCGCGGTCGAAGAGGAATTTGACCCGGTAGCGCCCTTGCAGGTCGATTTCGGTGTACAGGGGGTTGCTCTGGGGGTGGGTGATGCGTGCCGGGAGGGTGCCGGCGATCTGTGGTTTGGGTGGGACCTCTGGGCGAAAGCACAGGCGCAAGGCGTAGGGCATGGCTTCGAAATCGCAGGTCAGGCTGCGGTCGCGGGCGGCGCGGGTGGTGATCTTTGTGATCACCACCCGGGAGGCGAAGGCCTTGGGGGCGTCGCCGCTGATGGTCAGGACCTGGCCGGGGGCCAGGGTGGCGCTGCTGCTGGTGCCGCTCAGGTGGGTCTGGTTGTTGAGGTAGCGTTCGTGGCGCAGGCGCGCATAGAAAAAGCCGCTTTCGCTTTGCAGGTCTTCGTCGCGCAGGTGGGACTTGCCGAGCACGCGGTAGGGTTCGGCGTAGTGGTAGGCGTCGCCGTAGGTGTTATCGGCGACGCCACGGGTCGTGGCCACGCCGTGAGTGGTGGGCTCGCCGAGGGTCTGGTCGACCTCGCCGTCGAGCCAGGCGCGGCTGTCGTCGGGGTGATAGGCGCGTACGCTGACGTGCTGTTCCACCACCCGATGGCGGGTTTGCAGGGCCCAGACGCTGTCCTGCTCGCTGTTGCTGAAGCCCGAGGGCGAGTGCAGCGGCAGCTCGACGTCGAACTGGTAGCAGCGCTGGTCGTCGCAGAACTCGACGACGTCGAAGGCGAGCTCTTCGTGCTGGATGCAGCGGTACCAGATGCCGACCTCGGCCAGGATCCGGCTGATGAAAGCCAGGTCGCTTTCCTGGTACTGCATCACCTGCTCGCGCGGCGGGTACTCGCGCTTGAGGTTGAAGCGAAAGTGCCCGGTGTCCAGACCGTGGCGGTCGCGCAGAATGCTTTTGACGATGTCTGGCACGGACTGGTGCTGATAGATCCGCGTTTGCTGGCCGCGATCGAGCAGGGCCAGGCGCGGTTGCAGGGTGACTTCGTAGCGGGCTTCGTCGATTGAGCCGGACAGGCGCTGGCAGCCGGTGATGCGGCCGTACAGCGTGCGCATCGGTGTGGGTGGCTTGGGCACTTCCCAGTCGAACACGGGCACGTTGGACGGTGCGTCGTACAGGCTGAACTCAGCGAACTGGCCGATGAATTTTTCCGCGCCGATGTCGAGGTCGCTGGCGGTGAATTCGATGCGGTAGAGGTAGGGTTGGCTAAGGTACTCATGGCCCTCGAAGGCGAGGACGTCGAGGTGGGTGTCGAGCTGGTCGATCTTGAGTGTGTGGCGGTTGTGGTCGAAGAAGACGGGCAGAATGGTGTTCAAGTACGGACCTCCCTGGGACATTGGGGGAGGCTTCATTTCCATCCCCGTTCAAGCGCTCGACAGCTTTCAGGAAGGAAAAAAAGGTTGATATAGGATGCTTCCGGCGCACTCGTAGGATGCGTCCGAGTGTTAACACCACTAACCTGTAGGACCGTTCGCTATCTTGTCGGCGCCCAGTGCCGCGGCTGCTTTTTGACAGGGTTAAACCGTTCGGGTCGAACGCTACTCCAGAGCGCAAACCCTGCGTGTTTAAAAGCCCTCAAGGTTACTTCGTGAAAGCCACAGCGCCTTGCGTCGTTGCCTACACATACTCCAGAATCCGCCGGCTTGTACGCCTTGGGGCTGGGTTTTATCGTTTGCTGGTCGCTGAAAAAAAACAGCGATCGGGTTTGGTAGCCCGTCCTCATATGGCGTATAGCGTCACCATTTCCAGGTGCTTTTCTACGGCACTTGTATCAATGGCGACCATGCGCAGGGCACCCTCGGGTGCGCCGGGTTTGCCATATGGGCCGGTCTACCAACCTTCGCATGGTCACCACCTTTCGTTTGGTAGCGAGGGTGATGACTCCATCAATCCCATATGGAGTTTCATCTATGTTCAAACCGACACCTAACCCCCCGGAAACCGATCCGGAAACGTCTTCAGAAACCCTCGATTCAAATACACTTCACGAGCCGTCCGAACGTATCCCCTCAGCCGCTGACATCCGCGCCACCCCACGCAAGCTCTGCACCATGTTTATCGTCAACACGGACCTCCATGCCGAAACCCTACTCACTCATGCCTGCGAGTCACTGGCATCGGCCAATGTCATGACCATGGATCTGGCGGATCGTACGGAGGGGACAAGTCGCAATACCCTGCTGGGGATTGCCCAAGTCATCATGCTGGGGGAACTGGCGGTGAACCGGGCGCTGTATCGAATTGATCCGCCCGAATAGAAATCAAAAGATCAAAAGATCGCAGTCTGCGGCAGCTCCTACATTGGATTGACGTACATCCTGTAGGAGTTGCTGCTGCGATCTCTTAACGATTAGACACTAGTTGGACAACTGATTGGCAAACTGCCCCACCGCATTGACCACTTTCTGCGCGCCGTCCTGGATCTCGACGATCACCGTGCCCGCTTCCGCCGCCAGCGCCAGGCCCTGTTCGGCCTGAAGCTTGCCGTCGGTCATCAGGGCCACGGCGTTGCGCGCCATGTCCTGGTTCTGCCGCACCACGAGGACGATTTCGTCGGTGGCCTGGCTGGTGCGCGAAGCCAGTTGCCGAACCTCATCCGCCACCACGGCGAAGCCCCGCCCCTGCTCGCCCGCACGGGCCGCTTCGATGGCCGCGTTGAGCGCCAGCAGGTTGGTCTGCTCGGCAATGCCGCTGATGGTTTTGACAATGGTACCGATCACCAGCGATTGCTCGTTCAGGGCTTCGATGCCATCACCAGCGGTTTGCATATGCCTGGCCAGGTCGCGCATCACGTCCACGGCCTGGGTCACCACGGCGTTACCGCGCTGGGCGCTTTGGTCGGTTTGCTGCGAGGTGCTGTAGGCAATGTTGGCGGCCTCGGCGACGGCTTGTTCCTGATTGACCTGATCGGTAATCACCGTGGCGAACTTCACCACCTTGTAGAGCTTGTTGTTGGCATCGGCCACCGGGTTGTAGGACGCCTCCAGCCAGACCGTACGACCATGGCTGTCGACACGTTTGAAACGGTCGGCTACGTACTCGCCCGCGTTCAGGCGACGCCAGAAGTCCTGGTACTCGGCACTGTTGTACTCCTCCGGCAGGCAGAAGGTGCGGTGATGCTTGCCTTTGATCTGCGCCAGGCTGTAAGCCATGCCACTGAGGAAGCGGTCGTTGGCGGTCAGCACGTTGCCATTGAGGTCGAATTCGATCACCGCTGTAGAGCGCACCAGCGCGCCGATCAGGTTCTCGTGTTCGCGGGAGGCCTCGATGGTGCGGGTAAGGTCGCTGGAGAAAATCGAAAAATGCCTGATCCGCCCATCTGCCGAGCGCACCGGTTGCAGGATCGAACGCAACCACGCTTCCTGGCCGGTACCGCGCAACAGGCGCACTGCGCCGGCGAAGTGCTCGCCACGGGTCAGCGCGCTCTTGAAACGCTGCTGGAATTCATCGGATTTCACGTGGTCCGGGACCAGGTCGTCGATGTGTCGGCCAATCAGATCGCCGCTCTTGTAATGCATTTCGCCAAGGAAGTTCTGATTGACCGACTGAACCCGTCCATCGCTGTCGAGGGTCAGCACCAGCATCTCGCTTTCCAGACTTTCCTTCACTTGCTGAAGGCTGGAGAGTTCTTCACGAAGAGCCGACAGCTCCTGCTTCAAGCGTTTATTGAACATGGGAAAGCACCGATGGACATGGGTAGAAAGCGATATGCAGCCTAACCATCGGCCTTGGAAACATTTACTTAAGCGTGTTCCGGGCTTGTCCTACAAAAAATAGTCGTGATGCGCACAATCAATGCGCGCCAGCAGTGGAACAGCCTGCGATTCTCGGCATCCGTGTACCGAAATAAGCCGCGCTGCCCACGCCCACCACCCCCATCACCGCACTGAACATCACGCAGATCCATGGACTCCACGGCATCAGGCCGATCAACAACAGCGGCGTGACACTCGCCCATGCGGCGTAGGCAATGTTGTAGGTGAACGAGATGCCCGAGACGCGAATCCGCGCCGGAAACAGGCTGACCATCACCGATGGCACCGCGCCGACCACCCCGCAGGACAACCCTGCCACGGCGTAGGCCAAACCGATCCAGTCGCCGCCCATGATCAGGCTGGCATACAGCACGCCGATGCCCAGCGGCAGCAGCAGGCTATAGAGCATCACCGTGCGCCAGGCGCCGATGCGATCGACCAGCAGCCCGGCGAGCACGCAGCCGATGTTCAAGAACACGATGCCCAGTGCGCTCAAGGCGAAGGTATGGCTGGCGGTCATGCCAAAGGTTTTCTGCATCATGGTCGGGGTGATGACCACGAACACCACCACGGCCGAGGTCAGCACACAGGTGAGAATCATCGCCGGCAAAATGGCCAGGCGATGCTCGCGCAAGACCGTGCGCAGCGGCAGTTCGCCGGCCGCCTCGCGTTGCGCCTGCATGGCCATGAACACCGGGGTTTCGCTGAGCCAGCGACGCAGCCAGACGCCAATCACCCCAAAAACGCCACCCAGCAGGAAGGGGTAACGCCAGGCGTAATCGAGGATTTCCGCCGCAGTGAACGCCTGTGCCAGGAAGGTGGCGGTCAATGCGCCGATCAAATAACCGAATGTCAGCCCCGCCTGCAAGAAACCCAGGGCATAGCCGCGATGGGCGATGGGTGCGTGCTCGGCGACGAACACCCAGGCACTGGGCACCTCACCGCCCACCGCCGCGCCCTGGAGAATGCGCAGAGCCAAGAGCAGCAAGGGGGCGAAATAGCCGATTTGCGCGTAGGTCGGCATGATCCCGATCAGCAGGCAAGGCAACGCCATCATCAGGATGCTCAGGCTGAAGACTTTCTTGCGCCCCAGACGGTCGGCGAAATGCGCCATCAGGATGCCGCCCAACGGTCGCGCCAGGTAACCGGTGACGAAGATCCCGAAGCTTTGCAGCAGACGCAGCCACTCGGGCATTTCCGGCGGGAAGAACAACTGGCTGAGGGTCAGGGCAAAAAACACGAAGATGATGAAATCGTAGATTTCCAGCGCCCCGCCAAGAGCGGCGAGCCCCAGGGTCTTGTAGTCCGAGCGGTTGAACGGCGTCGGGCGCGAATCGGTGTTGGCAGTCATGAAAAGAACTCTGGCACAGGCAAAAACCAAGGCGCCCATGGTCTACGCAAATGCACCGACGGACAACCCGTTAGACCAAAGTCCCATAGCCACGAAACAGCCCCGCAAAAATCCTCGGCTTGAATTAATGTTGGCGTCTGTCCAGACGGGCGGTTACTGCCCCGAAGACCACAACAAACATAAAAATCCGAGGTACCCCCCGTGGCCGCTGATATCGAAGATAGTCGCTCCGCCCGCTTTGCCCTGCGCTGCTCAAGTTTTGCCGAACGCTGGTTTCCCGACTCCTGGGTGTTTGCTGCCCTGGCGGTGATTATCGTGGCCCTGGCCACCATCGCGATGGGTGCAAAGCCCACCGACGCTGCGATGGCCTTTGGTGATGGCTTCTGGAGCCTGATCCCCTTCACCATGCAGATGGCCTTCGTGGTGATCGGCGGTTATGTGGTCGCCAGTTCGCCGCCAGCGGTGAAGCTGATTGACCGTCTGGCCAAACTGCCGAAAAACGGCCGCTCCGCCGTGGCCTGGGTCGCGCTGATCTCGATGGTCGCGTCGTTGCTGAACTGGGGCCTGTCCCTGGTGTTCGGTGGTTTGCTGGTGCGCGCCCTTGCCCGTCGTACCGATCTGAAGATGGACTACCGCGCTGCTGGTGCTGCCGCCTATCTGGGGCTGGGCGCGGTGTGGGCCTTGGGCCTGTCGTCATCGGCCGCACAATTGCAGGCCAATCCGGCCAGCCTGCCGCCATCGATTCTGTCGATCACCGGGGTGATTCCGTTCACGCAGACGATTTTCCTCTGGCAGTCCGGTGCCATGCTGCTGGCGTTGATCGTGATTTCGCTGATCATCGCCTACGCCACCGCGCCAGGTCCGAACTCGGCGCGTGACGCCAAGGCGTGCGGCGTCGACCCGAGCTTCAACCTGCCACCGCTGCAACCGCGCACCCGTCCCGGCGAATGGCTGGAATACAGCCCGCTGCTGATGATCCTGCTGGTGCTGCTGGCCGGTGGCTGGCTGTTCCACGAGTTCTCGACCAAACCGGCGATCAGTGCGATTTCCGGGCTGAACACCTACAACTTCCTGTTCATCATGCTCGGCGCCCTGCTGCACTGGCGTCCGCGCAGCTTTCTGGACGCCGTGTCCCGCGCAGTGCCGACCACCACCGGTGTGTTGATCCAGTTCCCGCTGTACGGCTCGATCGCCGCGCTGATGACCACGGTCAAGGGCGCCGATGCGCAGACCCTGGCACACCACATCTCGACCTTTTTCGTCAGCATCGCCTCCCACGACACCTATGCCCTGCTGATGGGCGTGTACTCGGCGATCCTCGGCTTCTTCATTCCGTCCGGCGGCGGCAAGTGGATCATCGAGGCGCCGTACGTGATGCAGGTGGCCAATGACCTGAACTATCACCTGGGCTGGGCGGTACAGATCTACAACGCCGCCGAAGCCTTGCCGAACCTGATCAACCCGTTCTACATGCTGCCGTTGTTGGGCGTGCTGGGGTTGAAGGCGCGAGACCTGATCGGCTTCTCGTTCGTGCAGTTGCTGGTGCACACGCCGCTGGTGCTAGTGTTGTTATGGGCACTGGGGACGACGCTGGCGTATTTGCCGCCGGTCATGCCGTAACCATAAAAAAGGGCCGGTATTGATATCGGCCCTTTTTGTTCCGCCCCGTCTGTTTCAGTAACTGCTGGTCTTAATACGCTGAAAAGGATCTGAGCATGTTCAAACTCGCGGCACTCACCCTCGCAGCCCTCACCCTGAGCACCACCGCCCACGCCGATGTCAATTTGAAGCTGGGCACGACCGAACGCGTTACCCGCCTCTTCGCCTACCCCAACAACTGTAACGTGATCTGCTTTCGCAACTGGACGCTTGAGCAAACCGTCGAGCATTACCTGACCCAAAGCGTGCAGCGTGATGGCTACAGCGAGGCGAAGGTTCTGGTCAAGACCGACAATGGTCAGCTCCACGCAGAAATCATCGGCGTGCCCGACGGCTATGAAAAGCCCCTGGCCGCGATACTCGACGCCGGAGACCTGGCCTACAACGGCGCCAGCAAACTGAATGCCGATGGCAAGTGGGCGTATAGCTGGTACCTGTTCCTACCGCTGGGCATGGCCCTGGAAAACCGCAAAAGCGTCGAACTGCTTCACTTCCCGCCAGACTATTCGCTGACCCAGGCCCAGGATTACCTGAGGTCCGCCACCACGGATCGCTGGGCCACGCTGCTGACCGCCAATGGCATCCCGGCCGGGCAGACGCCGGGCTACCAGACGATCATCGACATCGCCCCGATTGCCGCGCCGTCCAACGCGGGCAAGGACCTCGAAGGCGTCTACGGCTACTTCAAGGACTACCAGACCACCATGGTCAAGGAAGTCAGCCTGAACGCCAGCGGCGCAGCCCTGCCAATGGTCGCCTTCGGCACACCGGTGCGTAACTGGATCAAAGAGCAATACGGGCAGACGGTGAACGTGTTGAGCCTGGTCCAGATCTCCCCGGACAACGGCGTAAAAGTCCCCGTATTGGGCTCCAACCACCCGAGCTACATTTGGTATGCCGCCGATCCGGCAAGCTACACCGGCAGTGACGCCCAGGCCAAGGCCGATGCGGCAGGCCTGAAAGTCATGGGCCAGGATTTGAGTGCTGCGTGCTGGCAGGCCACCATGGGCCGCCAACCGGACAGCAATCCAGACCTTGAGCTCAATACCTGCCGGCAAACCTGGCAAGTGGCCCAGAAAGAAAAAACCTGTGAGCTGTTCTATACCTCGATCCGCAACCTGTCGCCCCAACAGGCTGTGGGTAAATGCGCGACAGCTTCGATCGTGTCACAGCTCAAACAGCTCAAGACCCCGGCGCCAGCCACGGCGAAACCTGCTCCGCCGTTTTAACCCGATGAATGGCGGCCTAATCTGTCACTTATGACAGTAGACCGTCTGTAGTAACTGCGAGAGGCTTGGGCTGAACCCATGTGCTGCTGTGCCGACAGGACCGTCGACGCAAGGAAGTCGCAGCACCCAGCAGACAGGGATCGTTATGAAAGCTCACGCCTCTCAACGAAAACGCCCACAACCGCCGCAAGGTGTTTACCCCTTTTCGGAGCTGCCCGTTCACCTGGGATTTCCTTCCCTGGCCGACTTCGAAATCATTGAAAACGCCAAGGGCGAAGCCACGGCTATTGCCGCGCGGCGCGAATTCCCGCGAATCACTCGTCTCTGCCGGGCGTCGGGGCACTTGCTGCCCTATCGCTGCCGGCATACCCGCCAGCTCGCCCCGGGTGTGCACGTCTACGACCCGCGCTTCTGCGGACTGTTGCGACACTCCTGCGACCCCAATGTCTTTCTGGACTTGAGTGAGTTGTGGTTATGGACGCTGAAGGACATCAACAAGGGTGACTGGCTGACCATGGACTTCGCCGCCAGCGAAGACAAACTGCAACGCCAGTTCGCCTGCCAGTGCGGCTCATACGAGTGCCGTGGCTGGATTACCGGCTACGATGAAGAGCCGAACGCCGACGGCCAGCTGTTTTTGCAGCAGTGGCGTCGGCGAAGTCTGTAACGAAGGGTTTCACAGAGGCTCGAACGGACGCAGGCGGTACTGCGGAGGCAGTTGCTCGAAACCGCTGATAGTCGCATTCAGGCTCTTCCAGCGGCCATCCTTGATGCCGTAGATGCAGCCGTGGATCGACAGGCTCTGCCCGCGGTGCCAGGCGTTTTGCACAATGCTGGTGTGACCGACGTTGGCCACCTGCTGGATCACGTTGAGTTCGCAGAGGCGGTCGACGCGCTCCTCTTCGGTGGCGTATTTGGCCAGTTCTTCGCGTTTTTCATAATAGAGATCGCGAATCGAACGCAGCCAGCCGTCGATCAGGCCGAATTGTCGATCCTGCATCGAAGCGCGCACACCGCCGCAGCCATAATGGCCGGTGACCAGAATGTGCTTAACCTTGAGTACATCGACCGCGTACTGAATCACCGACAGGCAGTTGAGGTCGGTGTGCAGCACGACGTTGGCCACATTACGGTGTACGAACAGATCGCCCGGCAGCATGCCGACGATCTCGTTGGCCGGCACCCGGGCGTCGGAACAACCGATCCACAGGAACTCAGGGGTCTGTTGGCGAGCCAGCTTGGCGAAGAAGTCAGGATCTTCCTCCTTGATCGCAGCGGCCCAACGCTCGTTGTTATCAATCAGATCTTGTAATTCGTTCATGCTTTGAAGCCTCAAGAATGATGCGCAGCTTTGACTGACAACCGCCCGTCGGGGTCACGCGCGAAATGCAGATGCTCTCCTGATCCGGTACACGGGGCTCCATGCCGGTGGAATTCTCGGTCGCCAAGTAGGTCAACCGTAGTAAGGCCTACAGTATGAGGAATTACCATGAATGATTCACGACGTCCGTACGATGCGGTGCAACCGGAACCCGTCGATGACAACGAAGACCGCATGGGCTCGGTGCGTGAGCTGGATTTCGACACCGAAGAACCCAGCGCCAGAATCGGTGACGAACTGCCGGAAAAGGAGCGCGAGCAACGGATGCCACGCCAGCGCGGTGGTGAAGCGGGCCAGACCGGTGACCATCAACCGACCGACGACGACCTGAGCCCGGAAACCCTGATCCGTGAAGACGGCGCCCGGGATGCCCATGAAGCGGGCAATGATAGCCGCGCGGATTGGGACCTGAGCATCGTCGATGAGGACGATATTGGCGGTGGTAATGGGCTGGATGAGGCTGAACTGGCGCTGCGCGATCCTCTCGACAAAAAACGTTGATCCTGTGGCGAGGGAGCTTGCTCCCGTTCGGCTGCGAAGCAATCGCAAATCACATCCCCCATTTCTCTCGGGGGCCGCTTCGCGACCCAGCGGGAGCAAGCTCCCTCGCCACAGACAGGTATGACTCAATCCACCAAGGTGCAGGCCATGACCACCGCATCTTCGCGCCCGCCCACCGCCGGGTAGTAATCCCGACGCCGGCCGATTTCGTTGAAACCATATCGCTCATACAGCTTGAACGCAGCGGTATTGCTGTCGCGCACTTCCAGGAAACACTCCCGGGCGTCGGCCTTGTAGGCAATCGACATCAAATGCTCCAGTAATGTCAGCCCCAGGCCACGGCCCTGGTTTTCCGGCTTGACCGTAATGTTCAGCAGGTGCGCCTCGTCGAGGATGATCTGCACCACACCGTGGCCGACCTGTTGCTGACCTTCGAACATCAGCCAGATCTGATACTTGCCCAGGCCGTCGAGGAAAATCCCGCGGGTCCAGGGATGGCTGTAGGCCGCGTATTCGATTTTCAGTACAGTTTCCAGGTCCGCCTCGGTCATCGGGCGAAACGATACAGCGTCACTCATTCGATTCTTTCCAGCGCGCCATCAGCCGACGCATGGCTTGCCAGACATCAGCCTTACGCTGTGGCTCTTCCATTAATAATTCCAGGCCCGGCACCGCCCAGGCCGAGCCCAGGCCTTCGATCTGCAATTCGCGGTTGAACGCCTCGGCATCCGCTTCGCCGGCAAATCGCACTGCGGGCAGGCCGATCAGCCACAAGCAGGCGCAGGGCGTTTCTTCCATGCGCACCGAGAGAAAACCTTGCACGAAGTCGCGGGCCGCTTCCGGGCCCTGATCCATCGTGCCACGCACCAGCAGCGGCCAACGCACCGGTTCACCGACGATCTGCGGGCTGTCCGGCAGACCGGCGGCGCGCAGCATGTCCTTGAGCAGCAGGTAGGCAGGATCGCGCGTCTGGAAGGATTCACCTGTGGGTAACTCCACCAACAGCAGGCAACGCCCGGCCCGCAGCAATTGCAGGGCGAAACGCGGCGGCGGCACGATCGGCGCCTTGACCACGACCGGGGCCTCTTCGGCCTCTTCCACCGGTTTGGCCCCGGCGCGGGTGCTCGCCAGCGATGGTCGCGGCACCTCGATCTTCGCCCGCTCGGCCGGCTTGACCACAGGCGCCACGGGCGTCTGAGCCACAACTGCGGGCACAACAGGCGCGACCACAACCGGCTCGGGGATCTCCAGCAGCTCGGGGCGCGACGGCGCGGCAAAGGGCAATTCGGTGCGCGGCAGCCAGTTGACCACCTGCATGGCGGCCAGATAAGCGCGACGACGGGACTCGATAAGCAAAGGTCGGCCACTTGTGGATAACTAAAGTGCGCTGATTCTACCGCCGTTCGCTCAAGATCGCCCGCAGTTGATCGATGCACTTTACCGAAAAGAAGTCGACAGCCCGTCCCGAGATTGAATCGCATTGCCCCCGATGCAGTACAATCGCCGCTTTTAATCGCCAACCAGCCGGCCATTCCGATGATCGAACCCAAGCGCGTCTTGCGCGCCCTCGCTGAACACTGGGCACTTCTGGAGCCACTGTGCGAGCACTTCGACCAAGGCACACTGAGCCTGAACGAACTGCGCACGCAACTGGCCGCCCAGCAACTCGACAGTACGCCGCAGGACATCACCAGCCTGCTGGATGTGTGGATTCGCCTCGATATTCTGGTTCCCGTGGCCAAAAGCCCGAACCGTTTCGAGCTCAATGCGCAGATTCACGACTTCCTCGCCTACCTGCGCCGTGAACACCGGCTGGGCCTGTGCCTGGAAATCGAAGCCTACCTGCGCCACCTCGAGCGCCTGGCCGGTTATATCCAGGATGCGTTTGATATCCGCGACGGCAATGACCTGGCCCGCCAGTTGCGACTGCTCGACATGCGCGTGCGGGACGTGCTGAAAAAACTCGATAACGACGAACAGGCACTGGTGGCCGTCGCCGAACGGGCGAAAACCAGCGATCGACAGATTCCGTTGCGCCAGCGTTACGCTGAAGTGCTGGCGACCTGGGACGAATACGTCGAGCCGATGATTGATCTGGTGAATGCCGACGGCGCCTTCGAACAAGGCGTGCGCAAGGTCGAAACCGTGCTGCTGAAGATGCTCAGCGAACAGCAGCGCCTCGGCCACCTGGTCGACGACGACATGCTGCTGCGCACCCACGCGCGCATCCTCGAAATGCAGACCAGCGCCCAGCTGACCCTGCGTCACGCCCGCGAACTGCTGCTGCCGCTGCGTGAGGAAGCGCGCCGGCACAACGCCGTGACCCGTGGCGCCGCATTGGCCTTGTCGATGATCCGTCGCAAGGGCATCGATGCCGTGCCACAAGCGGCGATGCCGATGTTCACTCGCCCACAGAGCACCTTCCTCGGTAGTGCCAGTCAGGTCGAAGCCTACGTTTATGCGTTGGCCCGTTTCGAACCGAAACCGGCGCGCTTCCCCAAGGCGCACAAGACCCAGAAAGGCGAAGCACCACGGGCGCCACGCACCGTTCGGGAAATGCTCGAACGCTGCGAAGACGCCCTGCCGATGCCGGACCTGATGACCTGGCTGCTGGAGCAGGAACCGGACGGCGCCACCGACGAATTGCTGTACTGGTTCTCGCGCCTGTCGCGGGAGAAACGCTTCAAGCGCGAGCGTCTGGAACGTCGCCAATACCATACTCACGAGCACCAGGTCAGCCTGCGCTCCTTCGCCCTGCTCTCGGTCAGCGACGGCACCGAGAATTCTGCGAGCACCCTCCATGCAAGTACTTCCTATGCAACTTGATCTATCCGAACTGTCCCATCTGGCACCGATCTTTCGCGAGCTGTTCAAGGGTTACCACGTCAGCCGCCGCGATCCGGAGCTGTACGCACAGTTGTCGAACTTTCAGGACCAATACCGCACGCTGTTCAAGGCCCTGGGCTTTGAACTGGTGTGCGATACCCGCGGTTTCTACTACTTCGTGCCGGACCTCGCTGCCGCCACGGTGAACAAGACCGCGCAGCGTCTGGCGCTGTTCACCTTCATCCTCGTCGAGCACCTGGCCGACCAGGGCCGCGACCCGATCTCCGTGCTTGACGGCGGCAGCCTCGGCCGCGACGAGCTGCCGTCGTTGCTGGAAAAGTACCGCGACCTGTTCATCCAGGCCGAAGTACAGACCCAGGACGAGCTGGAAGAAAAGATCATGCGCCGCATGACCCAGCTCGGCTTTGCCAGCGAAGAAAACGGTATCTACCGTTTCCTGCCGCCGATGCACCGTTTCCTCGATGTGTGCCTGTCGGTGCAGCAGGACCGCGATCTGGCCGCCAGCCTGCACAGCGTCCTGCCGTTGCCGGTGCCGGTGCTGATCGACGAAGACAGCGACGAAAAACTGCTGCAGACCGACGACCCGCTCGACCTCGCAGAATTTGAAGATGAAAGCGAAGAAGACGCCCTGGCCCGCGCCATCGCCGAAGAACAGGAGCTCGACGCATGAGCAAGGAACGTTACGGCATCCGCCGCTTTGCCCTTTTGAACACCGCCGGCTACAGCCTCGGCCTGTTCCCGCTGGAAGAGCCGCTGTCGGTCTACGGCGCGAACAACCTCGGTAAATCCGCCTCGATCAACGCCTTGCAGTTCCCGATCCTGGCGCGCATGTCGGACATGAGCTTCGGCAAGTACAGCCTGGAGCAATCCCGGCGCTTCTACTTCGCCTCGGACACCAGTTACATCCTGGTGGAAGTGAACCTGCCCCACGGCCCCCACGTGATCGGTGTGGTCGGCCGCGGCCCAGGCGGCGGCTTCGGTCACCAGTTCTTTGCCTATGCCGGCAAGCTGGACCTGGCCCACTACCAGAAAAACGATACCTGCCTGCGCCAGAAAGAACTGTTCACCAACCTCGAGCGCGAAGGCCTGAAAGCCTACGAACTCAAGCCGGACGAACTGCGCCGTTTGCTGGTCGGCGGTCACACCTCGATCCCGCTGGACCTGACGCTGATTCCATTGCGCTCCACCAGCGAGCAGAGCCTGAAGACCTTCCGCGCGCTGTTCATCAACCTGCTGCACATGCGCGAAATCACCGCGGCCAAGCTCAAGCAACTGTTCCTCGATGCCTTCGAACACAGCCTGCGTTCCGGCAGCGTCGACTACATCGCCGCGTGCGAAGAAGCGTTCCGCGATGTACGACGCATGGAGCAGGACTACAACTCGCTGGTCGCCGCAGGCCCGCTGGTCGAAGCCCTGGCCAACGGTGTGAAGCAACGCGACATCCTGCGCGGCAAGCTGCACCGGATCTCGCCACTGCTCGACTCCTTGCTGGGCACATGGTCGGACTACGCCAGTGCGCGCAAGGAAGAGCTGACCATTCAGGCCGAGCACTACCGCAACGAGCAGGACGCCCTGCAAAACGACCAGCGCGGTGGCACCCAGGAACTGATGCGTCTGGAGCGGGAAATCACCGGCATCCAGCGCTGGCTCGGCGAACTGTCGGTGCTCAAGCATCGCTTCGCCCTGGTCGATGACGTCAAGGTGCTGGAGCAGCAACTGCTGGCCGCCAAGGATGCCCACGACGAACTGGCTGGTGCGCTGGCGCAGTCCCGACAGTTCAGCGCCGAAGACCTCGAAGAGCGTCTGCGCGATCTGGAAAAACGCCTGAAGTCGGTCAAGCAGCAACTCGATCACGCCGACAACAACAGCTACGCCCGCCTGCGCGAAGAATTCTCGCAGCAAGACGTCGAGCGCCTGATGCGCTTGTTCAACAGCGCGCTGTTCAGCCTGCCATTGGGCGAACACGGCATCACCCTCGACGAGAACGGCGACTGGGTGAAGTCCGTAGAACTGATCCTCGACGGCTTCAAAGGTGAACGTTTCGAAGTGCCGGGCCTGTCCATCGACATCTCGCACATCGAGCCGCCGGCATTGCAGTCCCTGGCTGACCGTGCGGCCCTGCGCGACCAGAAGGAACGCCTGGACAAAGAACTCAAGCAACTGAAAACCCAGCAAGCCGTGGCCGCCGACCGCGCCGCGAGCAAGACCCAGACCGAAGCGCTGTACCAGCAAGTGCTGGATGCGCAGAAAGCCCTGGAGGATTTCCGTCGCGCGCAAACCCTGAGCGCCGAGGAAGGCGACAAGCTGGAACAGTTGGCGCAGATGGAAGCGGCGCAGGACGAGCTGAAGCGCTCCAGCGACGCCTTCACCGAGCGCGTCCAGCAACTGTCGGCCAAGCTGCAACTGGTCGGCCGCCAGATCGGCGACATGGAAGCCAAGCAACGCACCCTCGACGACGCCCTGCGCCGCCGTCAGTTGTTGCCGGCGGACCTGCCGTTCGGCACGCCGTTCATGGACCCGATCGACGATTCCATGGACAACCTGCTGCCACTGCTCAACGACTATCAGGACAGCTGGCAAGGCCTGCTGCGGGCCGACGGTCAGATCGAAGCGCTGTACGCTCAGGTGCGCCTCAAAGGCGTGGCCAAGTTTGACAGCGAAGACGATATGGAGCGTCGCCTGCAACTGCTGATCAACGCCTATGCGCACCGTACCGACGAAGCCCTGACCCTGGGCAAGGCTCGTCGTGCCGCCGTGACGGACATCGCCCGGACCCTGCGCAACATCCGCAGCGACTACGACAGCCTCGAACACCAACTGGCACTGTTCAACCGCGAGATCAACAAACGCCAGGTCTCCAACCTGCAAAGCTTCCGCATCGTGCTCGCCCCGAACAAGGAAGCGCTCAAGCACATCGACCAGATCATCCACAGCGCCGGTCAGTACGAAGAAGGCGAAACCCTGTCGGTCTTCGACCTCAGCCAAAGCGCCGAGCAGGACAACAAGAACGAAGAGGCCAAGGAATACCTGGCACGGCTGGTCGCGGCCAACCACAACCAACTCGGCCTCAAGGACTTGTTCGAACTGGCGTTCGAGATCACCAAGGTCAACGGCCAACCGGTGATCCACACCGACATCGACGGCGCCGCTTCCAACGGCACCACCATGACCATCAAGGCGCTGACCAACATGTACTTGTTGCTGCACCTGATGGACCGTGACCAGGCCGGTCGCGTGCGCCTGCCGTACTACCTCGACGAGGCGGCGGACATCGATGAGAAGAACCAGGCCGCATTGCTGGAAACCAGCCTGCAACTGGGCTTCGTGCCGATCCTGGCGAGCGTGAAACCGCAGGTCTGCGCCAGTGTCGCCATCGACCTGGAAGGCGGCAGCGGTCCGGCCGGCATCTACATCGATGAGGCGGACTGGAAGTACATCCGTCGTCACGATCAGGTAAAGGCAACGGTCAACGAACAAGCGGATGAACCGGAGCTGGATGCGGTCTGAGGCTTGAATCGAAGGCAATGAAAAAGGCCGCGATCCAATGGATCGCGGCCTTTTTCATAGGTGTGTCATTTAGCTTTTCAGTGAACTTCAGGGCCTCTTCGCGGGCAAGCCCGCGAAGGCGTCATCACTGACGCCACATAACCCTCAGACTATTTACCCAGCGATATCTTCGGCGCCCAGCCCAGCCATTCCTCTTCAAACTTGTCGAACAACGCGAACGTCTGCTCCGGTTGCGCCGGGCTGCCCATACGTTCGCCATCCGGCGTGGCAAAGGCGACACCGCCCTGAATCATCGTCTCCAGGGATTCTGTGCGCACCGTTGCACCTCTGAACAGACCGACATCGAAGTCGAAACCGCTGGTGTTCCAGAACCGTGTACCGCTGCGTACCAGTGGCGCGTACTTCGGTTCGATCAGGATATGGATCAGGACGCGATCAGCGGTCTGGCCCAGCTCATAACCGGTCACCTTGCCCACGGTGATTTCGCGATAGGTCACTGGTACACCGGCCTTCAGCGAACCACGACGGGCTGCGCTCAGCACCAGACTCAATCCCGCTTCCTGCTTGGGGGTTTCGGGAGCTGCGGCCAAAGCGACAAAGTTTTTCTGCGGTCCCAGGTTCTTCTGCGCCGGTTGCACCTCGATGTATTGCCCGGTCACCAGGGTTTCGAGGTTGGACGTCTTGATCAGGCCCAGTTCAGGCTTGACCACCCAGAACTGACTGCCGACCCGGGCGATGCGCTCCGGCACTTCGGTAATCCGCGCGGTCAGCAGCACCGATTGCAGGTCCTCGCTGAGATCAACGTCCTCCACCTTGCCGACATCCAGCCCCTTGAAACGAATCGGAGTGCCGGTACGCAGGCCATCAGCGCGATCGAGCTTGAGCGTGATGACTTCGCCTTTCTGCGTGGCGTCTTCATGGTTCGCGAACAGACGGAAACGTGGAATACGCTTCTGCAGCGGGGCTTTTTCCTGCGGGGTCTCGAAGGCAATGCCGCCGGCCATCAAGCTCTGCAGCGACTCGCTTTTAACCTGGACCCCGCCGGTCAGTCCGCCCGTGAGGGTGATGCCACTGGCGTTCCAGAAGCGCGTCGAGGCGTTGACCAGGCCTTCGTATTCCTTCTCGATGTGCACGCCAATGATCAGTTGTTTCTTGGTGCGTGAGAACTGATAGCTCTGTACGGAGCCGACTTTGACCTGCTTGTAGAGAACCGGGCTGCCGACTTCCAGCGAGCCGAGATTTTCCGTGAACAACACCAGGTGCAGGCCCGGTGCACGCAGATCCAGCGGTGGCGCCTTGGCCCGTGCCGCAAACTCCCGTTGTGGCGCCGAACCCTTGTCGCCAGGCCGCACAGCGATGTAGTTGCCTTTGACCAACGCCTCGAGGCCGGTAATCCCCGCCAGGGAAATCGACGGTTTGACCACCCAGAACTGGGTGCCTTCGACCAGGTAATCCTCGGCCAACGGGTCCATCGTCAACTCAGCGGTGGCCCCGGACAGGTCAGGATCGACCTTCAGCGCCTTGAGATTGCCGACCTGAATGCCTTTGTACATCACCGGCGTACGACCGGCCTGCAAGCCTTCGAAGTCGCTGAGCTTGACCTTGACCCGGATACCGGCCGCCGCTGCATCGAAGTCTTCATAGAGCCTGAACGGCAGGCTTGGGTCGGTAGGCGGGCTGTCCTTGCGGTTTTCCGGGGTGGCGAAGGCAATGCCGCCAGCGACGATGCTGGCCAGGGATTCACTGCGAACCTTCACACCCGACAGATTGGCATCGATGCTGATGCCGCTGGCGTTCCAGAAACGTGTGTGCTTGCGCACCAGTTTGGCGTAAGTCGGCTCAATGAAGACCTTGAGCTCGACGGTGCTCTGGTCCTCGGACAACACATAGCTTTTGATCTGGCCCACTTTGATTTGTTTGTAGAACACCGGACTGCCACGGTTCAGCGAACCCAGGCGGTCAGCCTTGATGGTCAAGTGCAGGCCGGGCTGGGCATCGGAAAGTGGCGGTTCCTGGGCCAGGGCCTTGAACTTGCGGACCGGCTCGCCTTCCCCCGGGCTGATGGCGACATAGTTACCTGAAACCAGCGTCTCAAGACCGGTAATCCCCGCCAGCGTAACGCTCGGCTTGACCAGCCAGAAACGCGTGCTGGTCCGCAGGTATTGCTCTACGTCCTTGTTCATTTCGATGCTGGCGATCACGCCTTTGGAACTGCCTTCGTCATCAAGCTTGAGGCGTTTGACCTTGCCGACCGACATGCCCTTATAGACAACTTCGGTCTTGTTGGCCTGAATGCCCTCGCCGCTCTCAAAACGCACCTGAATCTCGATACCGGTCTCGTTATAGGCACGCCAGCCGAGCCAGCCGCCGATGATCAAGGCAATCAGGGGCAACACCCAAATGGCAGACCAGTTCGAAGCCGGTCGGGTTTTCGCTACAGGCAAATCAGTCATGGTCGTCGTCCGACTCCGTGTTATCCCAAATCAGTCGGGGATCAAAAGTTACCGCAGCAAGCATCGTCAGAATCACCACCGTGGCGAAAGCGATGGCGCCAAGATTGGCTTCGATGCTGGCAAGCCGTCCAAAATTCACGACCGCCACGAGAATGGCGATCACAAAGATATCGAGCATCGACCAGCGGCCGATGAATTCAATGAAACGGTACATCCAGATACGCTGGCGAGCCGAAAGGGGCTGACGGCGCTGCACGGAAAACAGCAGCAGGCCGATGCCCACCAGCTTGAAGGTGGGCACCAGGATACTGGCGATAAACACCACGGCCGCAATGGGGAACATGCCGTAGTGCACCAACTCGATCACACCCGCCATGATCGTGCTGGGCGCACCTTTGCCCAGGGAGTTCACGGTCATGATCGGCAACAAGTTGGCCGGTATGTAAAGAATGGCGGCGGTAATCAGCAATGCCCAGGTTCGCACCAGGCTATTCGGGCTGCGGGCATGCACCAGCGCTCCGCAGCGCGTACAGACTTGCTCATCGGTATCAGCTTCCTGCCTGTTCAATTCATGACATTCCTTGCAAATCAGAATGCCTGCATCAATCGCCCGCATGGGCATCCTCTCCTGATAACGCTTGCCAGATCTGGTGAGGCGACATTACGACCTCCAGCCAGACTTGAACCAGCAACAAACCAATGAAGCACGCCAGGCCGAGGCCTACGGTGATGGCTGCCATATCTGCCAGTTTTACGATCGCCACCAGTACGCCCATGAAGTAAACCTCGAGCATCCCCCATTCGCGTATATGGTGATAAATGCGATAGAGCAACAAGCCGTAGCTGCGTCCGACATCGAAACGGATACTCAACAATACGGCCAGTTGGCACAATAGCTTGAGCAGCGGGATCCCCATGCTGCACAGGAACACAATCACTGAAACGCTTTGCATGCCCGTGTCAAAAAGGGCCACAACTCCGCTCCAGACAGTGTCTTGCGAAGACTGCCCGAGTAGATTGAGCTGCATGATGGGTAAAAAGTTCGCCGGAATAAACAACAACAAGGCGGCGATGACCAGGGCGAGACTGCGCTGTACGACGTTGTACCGATTGGCATAAAGCTCGTAGCCACAGCGCGGGCACAGGGCTTTTTCGCCATGGGCAAGTTCAGGTTTACGCATGAGCAAGTCACACTCATGGCAGGCAACCAGATTTTCTAGTGGTAATTCTGACAGCCCTTGGGCGTCAACCGGATCCGGCATAAAGGCTCTGACTCTGAAAAAGTTGGACCTATTCTAGTGCCATGAGCTGAAAATAACTGTGCAAAATGTGCAACGACCAGCCCTGTTTTTTTCACGCACAAAAACAAAACCCCAACTG
>NZ_LACC01000005.1:180561-180799 GCF_000967965.1 Pseudomonas fluorescens | reverse complement strand
CTACGAACCCGCCAAACCGGGTAAACCGGCCGGCAAGACCATGATCCCGTTGACCCTCAACCGCGACGATCCGGTGGTGCAGGCCAAGCTCAAAGTGGCGCGGCATCGCGAGTTCATCTTCGGCCGCTCCGACGGCACCGATGAAGAACCCTGGACCATCAAGACCGACGGCGGTTTCGGCTACCGCATGGACCCACGCCGGATCAGCGCCGCTCCGCAACTGGCCAATGGCCCGACC
>NZ_LACC01000005.1:48675-180544 GCF_000967965.1 Pseudomonas fluorescens | reverse complement strand
GTGGATGTGGAAATGGCGATCCACTTCCGTGAATTCGCCGGGACCTACATGGAGCACTGCCACAACACCCAGCACGAGGACACGTCCATGTTGTTGCGCTGGGATATCGAGCACCCCGGTCAGTTCCAGTTGATGCCAACGCCCCTGCCCGGCTGGGACGGCGTGACCTACGTCAACTCCGCCGCGCTGCCGACCTTCCGCACTGGCGATACCCGTGTCAACGATGGCGATAACAAAAACCCGATCGCCAACCCCGACAGCGCCATCAGCAACAACGGCCAACCGCTTATCATCAACGTGCTGGCTAACGACAGCGACCCTGACGGTAACGTGCCACTTAAAGTGGTGGGTCTGGCGCAACCGGACTCCGGCAAGGGCACGGTCAGCACCGATGGTCTGCGCGTGACCTACACACCACCGGCCACGGTCCCCGCGCCGTTCACCGCGACCTTTACCTATAAGGCCGCCGATGCCAAGGGTGCGGAGTCGCCACCGGCGACGGTGTCCGTAGCGGTCTCGACAGCGGCCGTCGAAAGCCTGATCGTCACCAGCGCTACCGTCACCGCCCGCATCAACAGCCGCTGGTATTGGGTCCTGTCCGGCACCACCTCCCGTGGCACGGGCAATACCATCACGGCGACTGCCACGGTTACAACCGGTACGGTGAACCTTGGCACCGCCACCCTGACGCCTACGGCTACAGGCGCACTCTGGAATATAGCGGTGACAACCGTCGGCAGCGGCCCGTCGCCCAGCCCGACGGCGACCATCAAATCAGCCTTCGGCAAAACCGTGACGGTGCCAATAGTGGTGAACTAGAGCGGTTTGATCGACGCCCGGTCCATGCAATGTGGGTCGGGCGTTTTTCTTTTGTACGGCGTGCGGTGGGACCGAGGTAGGGGTTGTTGACTGTCGGTTCTGTTCGCAAAGTACCTGATTGATCCCTGCCTTTGCATTGACTGTTACCCCGCCATCGCGGGAAAGCCCGCTCCCACAGGGGATCTGTGTCGAGCATAAATTATTTGCTCGCTGAAGATCCTTGTGGGAGCAACTGTCTTTACCATACCACTCGTCACCGCCATTCGGTGCCGTCCCCCAACATGGCATTCAGCCTAATCAGTAAGACCCGCATGCAGGCGATGAGCGCGACTTTCGCGCTCATCGCCTCGCTCCCGAAGGTCGCCACCGGATGATTCGAGGCCACGAAAAACCAATCAGGCGAAGATACTCAATATACCCGTAACAAAGAGAAGAGCCGCTGCGACAGCGGCTCAACCTGGGAAACCTTCGATGATTTAAACGACTGGACAAGGGAACCGGACGACTACGAAATAATGGCTACTGTCACCGTTCTCTGGCACCTGCGTTCAGGCACTTGGTGCTGTCAGTCAAAGGTATATTTGCCTTCTAGCATGAATGCCGGCTCTCTCCAGTTGGGCCCTCTCACAACTCCGCCCCCACTATATTTGATAAAACCGGCATCACACATTTTATGGACAAGGTTCAATAACCCTATGTTGTTCTCCACATGCGCCCAGTTAGCCCGATTATAAAGGCCATCAAGTTGAGGAAAGGAGATACCTAATTGATTTTTGGTTACAAATAGAATTACCTCTTCAGGTTTCTCGTTAAGTACGATGGCTGCAATGACACTCATTATTTTATTCCTCCAAGTTCCTTATACTCTCGTTCCCTTTGCTTTTCATCCGCTTCTAAAGCATCAGGTGTATAGAGCAATTCAAAAGCATCCTTGACTTTGTAGTCCTCCAGCGTCGCGGCGTGAGTGTTATTCCAAATAACACCGTCATCCGAGTTTACACCGTCAGCTACACCTAATGCTCTGAAACGTTCGAGTTCTCTGATTTCATGAGTATAGAAGCGTTTGTCTACCTCTGTGATTACCAATTCACCCAGCAGAATTTTTTTCAAGCGATCAATCATGATGGCATTGGCATCCGAAGACCTGAAACGTCCCGTATGTAATTTGACTAGATCAATACCCGCTTGGGTCACGGTAGCACTTGTCCAATCGAGATCGAGGATTGGGCCTCCGGCTTTGGCGGGATTGAAAAATCGACCGCTGTGTTTTCCCCTTGTGGTTGCTCCTTCATAAGGACTATTAAAAACAACGTAGATTGGCGGCAGACCGCTTTCAATCGGAAAGCAGTAAATGCAATCCCTGAAATCAGGCAATTCGAACGCGGGTAAGGTTTCAGGCTGCACAAGCAATGGCGACAGCGTAACTCCAGTGTAAGTCGGTACTTGCGCAGGTCGGGCGGGCGAAGTTGTCGAGCCGTTTCCCAAGTGAATAATGGGAAAACTGAGGATATTGGGCGGTGTATCGTTTGACGTGAAACTGTAGCTGCTGGTCGTTGGATCGAATGCCAATGCTCGCACTGGCACTTTTTCCGAGACACTCCCTCCAGCCGGGGTTGCAACAAGTGTGTATTGGTTAAGGTCGCCAACAATCCGATAAGGAAGGTCAATGGTTCCTTCGGTAGCAGCGATTTCATTCAGGTTTGACGGCAGCTTCGGCAAAAAAGTGCTACCGGGCAGTGTGAGAACTGTTTGAGGAAAGCGTTCGCCGTTAGCAAGAGCAGGTGAATAGAACAAGGCCCCGATCCCAACAGCAGTGGCCCGACTGAGAAGTGCTTCTCCCAACCCTGCCAACAGCTGAATGCCTTCATGGATCACTGCCCTGAAGGTCCAACCGTCGGCGACATGGATGGCAATGGCACCCGCCACAGTCCCTGCTTCTGCACCATTACCAATAGGTAACCTGTAGGTGTAAGCAACTTCGCCCCTTGCCAAGGCGTGATGGATTTCAGCGTCTGCAGTTGCAGAAGCGTCCTCCAGAATGGGGATGGCTTCGACCAGGATTCGTTTAACGTAGGCGGCAGTTAGCGATAATAGGAACTCTTCATAAATGCTTAGTCGCACTGCCATATCTTCTTCGACATCCACATCCGTTGCAAATACCGCGGCACTCATTTTTCTGTCTAGCGACAATGCGTCTAAACCATTATATAGTATTGCCTCGTTCCAACTTCTATGGATTCTGGCCCTTTGCAGAAGCTCTACGATGATCGCTTTCTTTTTTAAGGCAGCTTCCAACGCATTGAGTTCCTGCCCATCAATGGCTGCGACTATGCGTTTTTCTAGATAATCTCGAACATTCGGTGCACCCCCCGAAAAACTACTCTTTATCTGATCGTGCACCGAAAGCCCTATCGCCACCAACTTTTGGTATGCGTCGCTGGTGTCTTTGACACCCTCAATACTATGGGGCGTAGTAACCGTCGGGACAGTCCCATCCCAAAACAAAATACTATCGAAGCTTGAAGGAAAAACCGGGTTTTCCTTAGTTTTAACTTGCCGAGACTCAGGCGATATTAAAGGTGAATAATGTGTAATTGGCTCTTGCATATAGCGCTCCATGCAACAATATGAATTCCATATAGCAGACAGCACAAAAGTTATGCCACAACAACGTAGCAATTTCAATACTTCAATATTTACTGCATACGTCGCGCGTGAAAGATGATATTAGACCCAAACAACCTCTGCGGCTTCCAGCAAAATCCTCACAGCAAAAGCGCCGAATTCAATCTTCTATATACGGACTACTAAAACAAAGGAACTGATTTATTTTTACGATACTCTTTAATCAATGGCGAATGTCGTGTTCGGGCGGTTGCGCAGGTGCTGGAGAGCATTGCCTACCGATCCGGGATCGGTTGCGGCACGGTGTGTTGTCGGTTTTTTCCAAACTGCTGGCCATTCCGTTGCACGATGGTTGTGACTTGATAGATGTGATTGGACGGCGGTTGCGGGCGCAGGCTGCGGAGTAAATGAAAACGGGCATCAAAGGTGACCGTTTAGCTACTTTACGATGCTATCCCCTCTAGCCGACACGCCTCAATTCGCTAGTTGCAATTTCAATAACTGGCTTATTGACGGGGTTCCAGCTCAAGAAATGGAGGCTAAATACATGCTGGCGGGAGGAAGCTCAGAGACGCTCTACGATGAAACCACCTATTTGAATGCATTGAGGAAGCGCGGTTCACCGCTCCCGAAGAACCTCGATTTAGGTTGACTGACTTCCTCAGGGCGTGAAGTTTTCGGTCGTACAGGATTTACAATCGCAGCCTCAGATGAACTGCCCGGTAGCCTTCAAGCACGGTGCATCCAAGGCGGCCCCACGTCGAACAGGCAACTCAATCGCGACCTGAGCAAACACGGCTAGGCGCGGGCACGCCGATATAGTCGACTCTATTGCCTACCGTATTTCCCGGAGCCTCCATCCAGTGTCTGACTTGCTGAGCAACGCCGCCTACACAAAACGGTTCGACCTGGTACTAGCCTACATCGACGCCAATCTCGAAGGTGACTTGTCCGTGAAGACGTTGAGCCAAGTCGCGAACTTTTCGGCGTTTCACTTCCATCGACAATTCACCGCGTTCGTGGGCGTGCCTGTTTCACGTTATGTACAACTGATGCGACTACGGCGCGCGGCGCATTGCTTATCTTCCCTCGCGGATTACTCGGTGCTGGACGCCGCTTTCGGTGCGGGTTTCGAAAGCCCCGAATCATTTTCCAGGGCGTTCAGGCGGGCGTTCGGTATGACGCCGAGTGCATTCAGGAAGCAACCGAATTGGCAGGTCTGGAGTGCGGTGTTCACCATCCCTCATTTTTCCAGGAGCATCATCATGCAGATACGATTTGTGGAGTTTCGCGAAGTCAGGGTTGCAGCATTAGAGCATTGCGGAGCGCCCGGGCTCGTTAATGAGAGCGTGCGTAAATTTATCGAGTGGCGCATGCAGAGCGGCCAGTCGCCGGTGGCATCAAGTCGCAGCTTTGGTATTCCTTTCGGCAACCCCGATACGACCCCGGCCGAAGAGTTCCGGTTTGCAATCTGCGGCGAGATTCACGAGGCAGTAGCAGCGAATGAGTTCGGTGTAACCGAGAGGGTTATCCCTGGCGGGCGCTGCGTCGTGGTGCGTCACGTGGGCTCGACGGATCACATCGGCGAATCGATCTATCCGATCTATCGCGACTGGCTCCCCACCAGCGGCGAGGAGCTTCGAGACCAGCCGCTGTTCTTCGATTATCTAAGCATTTCCCCCGAGACACCGCAGGATCAATGGCAGACCGATATTTATGTGCCTTTGCAATAGCGGACAGGTCGCTGCTGGTTTGAAATGATCGTCGTTGAGTTCATGGTAGATATCCTGGTTCCAGAGTGGGTGTCTGCTCAGACAGCGTTCCTTGTTTTGAAGCGAAGCAGACCGATCTGTTGGCCGCGGCTCGTCAGCGGCTACGGCATCATAGAGGTGCCGGCAACACTGATTGCTCAGGTTGAACGTGGGCGTTTTGAGGGTTGAGCCAGCGTCTTCGAGCGACCCTGAGGTCGCTCAAAGGCGCTCTTGTTACTTCAGGTTGCCGCTGAGGAACTGCTGCAGGCGCTCACTTTTTGGGTTGCCCAATACGTCCTCGGGCGCGCCCTGCTCTTCGACCCGCCCCTGGTGCAGGAACAGCACCTGGTTCGACACTTTTCGCGCAAAGCTCATTTCGTGGGTCACCATGATCATGGTGCGGCCTTCTTCGGCCAGTCCCTGGATCACCTTGAGCACTTCGCCCACCAGCTCCGGGTCCAGGGCCGAAGTCGGCTCGTCGAACAGCATGATCTCCGGTTCCATGCTCAGGGCACGGGCAATGGCGACCCGTTGCTGCTGACCACCCGAGAGAAACGCCGGGTATTGATCTGCAACCCGCGCCGGCAATCCGACCTTGTCCAGGTAGCGCCGGGCGCGATCCTCTGCGTCCTTCTTGCTGACGCCCAGCACCCGGCGTGGGGCCATGGTGATGTTGTCGAGCACGGTCATGTGGCTCCACAGGTTGAAGTGCTGGAACACCATCGCCAGGCGAGTACGGATGCGTTGCAGTTCATTGGCGTCGGCCACGCGCATGCCGTGGTGGTCATGGACCATTTGAATCGGCTGGTTGTCCAGACTCATGGCGCCGTCGTTGGGCGTTTCCAGAAAGTTGATGCAACGCAGAAAGGTGCTCTTGCCCGAACCACTGGCGCCAATCAGGCTGATCACATTGCCGGTCTTGGCGTTTAGCGAAACGCCCTTGAGGACTTCATGATTGCCATAACTTTTGTGCAGGTTTTCAACGGTCAGTTTGTACATGAACAAGCTTCCTGAATTAGTGAGCCGGGCCGAGGAAAGACAGCCAGCGGCGTTCAGCCAGGCGGAACAGGCCGACCAGGGAGAAAGTGACTGCCAGGTAGATCAACGCGGCGATGCCGAACGACTGGAAAGTCAGGAAGGTCGCCGAATTGGCGTCCCGTGCGACTTTCAGGATGTCCGGGATGGTCGCGGTGAAGGCCACGGTGGTCGAGTGCAGCATCAGAATCACTTCGTTGCTGTAGTAAGGCAGCGAGCGACGCAGGGCGGACGGCATGATCACGTAGGTGTACAGCTTCCAGCCGGTCAGTCCGTAGGCTTTGGCCGCTTCGACTTCACCGTGGTTCATGCTGCGAATGGCCCCGGCGAAGATCTCCGTGGTGTAGGCGCAGGTGTTCAGGGCGAAGGCCAGGATGGTGCAGTTCATCGCATCGCGAAAGAACGCATCCAGTACTGGCTGAGCACGCACCGCGGCCAGGCTGTAAATGCCGGTGTAACAAATCAGCAGCTGAATATAGAGAGGCGTACCGCGGAACAGGTAGGTGTAGAACTGCACCGGCCAGCGCACCCAGACATTGGTCGAGACCCGGGCAATCGACAGCGGGATCGACATCACGAAGCCGAAGAAGATCGAGGCACTGAGCAGCCAGAGGGTCATGGCCAGCCCGGTGATGTGATTGCCGTCCTGGAACAGGAAAGGTTTCCAGTATTCCTGCAGTAGCTCGATCATCGCACGGCCTCCCGGGTGCCTGCGGCGTAGAAGATTTCCATCCGGCGCAAGACGTAGTTCGAAACGGTGGTGATCACCAGATAGATCAAGGCGGCCAGAATCAGAAAGAAGAACAGCTGATAGGAGCTCTTGCCCGCGTCCTGGGCCACCTTGACCAGATCGGCCAGGCCAATGATCGATACCAGCGCGGTGGCCTTGAGGATCACCATCCAGTTATTACCGATGCCCGGCAGGGCAAAACGCATCATTTGCGGGAACACCACCAAGCGAAAGCGCTGAGCGCGGGTCAGGCCGTAGGCGGTAGCCGCTTCCATCTGCCCTCGCGGTACGGCAAGGATGGCGCCACGGAAGGTTTCGGTGAAATAAGCCCCGTAGATGAAGCCCAGGGTAATGACCCCGGCGCTAAAGGGGTTGATTTCGATGTATTCCCATTCCATGAAATCGGTAAACGAGGTCAGCCAGGTTTGCAGGCTGTAGAAGATCAACAGCATCAGCACCAGGTCCGGCACCCCACGGATCAGCGTGGTGTAGGCCTGCGCAGGGACACGCAGCAGTGCCGATTTCGAAAGCTTGGCGCTGGCGCCGATCAGGCCCAGGCCGACGCTCACCAGCAAGCACAGAAAGGATAATTTGACAGTCATCCAGGAGCCTTGCAGCAACAGCGGGCCGAAACCCTTAAGGCTAAAGCCTGACAGCCCAAGAATCTGCAATAGGTTTTCTAGCATTGAGCAGCCCTACGTCAATCAAAAAAGTGCCCATCCGCAAATGGGCGCAGGGTCATTATTTGCCGCTGTAGAGATTCAGATCGCCAAAGTGCTTCTGCTGGACGGCCGCATAGGTGCCATTGTCGTGCAGTGCCTGGATACCTTTGTTCAGCAAGGCCTGGAGCTCGGCGTTGCCTTTGGTCAGACCCACGGCGGTTTTGGCTGGCAGCAGGGGGCTTCCGACCGGCTCGCTGACTTGGAAGTCGGCGCCTGGTGGCGACTTCAGGAAGCCCAGTTCGGCTTGCAGCATGTCCTGGATCGAGGCATCGAGGCGTCCGGAGATCAGGTCAGCGTACACCTGGTCCTGGTTGGCGTAGGCCTGGGTCTCTACCCCTGCCTTGTCCAGCACGGCCTTGGCGTAGGCTTCCTGGATGGTGCCTTGCTCGTAGCCGACTTTCTTGCCCTTGAGGGAGGCCGGATCGGTGCCGATGGCCACGCCTTTCTTGAATACCAGCGCGGTCGGGCCAGAGAACAGCTCGTTTGAGAAATCGATAACTTTCTCACGCGCTGGCGTGGCGGTCATGGAAGAGATCACGCCGTCGAACTTGTTGGCCTTGAGGCCGGGAATCATGCCGTCGAAGTCACTTTCGACCCATTTGCACTTGACCTTCAGCTCAGCGCAGATTGCGTTACCCAGATCGATATCGAAGCCCACCAGGCTGCCATCAGCGGCCTTGGATTCGAACGGCGCATAAGAGGGGTCGACGCCAAAGCGCAACTCCTTGTACTCCTTGGCCAGCACAGAACCGGCAGCTATGCACAAAGCCAATGCAGAAAGGGTGAGAAATGCTTTTTTCATTATTTTATTCCCAAGGACCATCGAAAGCGCTTGTGACGCAAGAGCACGTGTACTGCGTGGCGGAATGTCTTATGCACACGCAGATACTTGTACAGACAAGCATATGCAATCACCCGGCCAATTCGCGGATTGGGCGTTTGAAAAGGCGCGTACAGCGCTCTGGGATGGGCTTGGCAGGCAAGTGAGCGCAAGGAGGGAGGCAGCCGAACAGGCTGTTACCAAAGCAGGTTTTTACGCCCGGCTGGGGTATGCGGTAACAAAGTGTGAAATTAAGGGCGCCGACTTTCCTGGCTCAATCCTGCCGAAGTTGTAGGCAACATCCGAGAATCGCGTAAGGGGGTCTATCAACGGGGCCGAAAAAGAAAAGCCAATCGCTCAAAACACCTTCCCCAAGTGCCCCCCCCTGACCACAGTCGATTAGCTAAACTTCATGAGTAAACCACCTCGCGAAATCCTGTAAGTCAGGAGGTGAACAATGAGCAAGCAACCTCAACCCCAAAGCCGCTCCAACCCCCAGCCCAGATCCCGTCCGCTAGTGCCGAACCTGCCGAGCAAAACCGGCAACAAGTCCGTTGGCTTGCGCGGTAACTATCCGTCGAAGAAGTCGTAATGACCTCGGGAGTACGACAGGCTTTGCAACGGAGTCTGTCGTACTCCCCGTCACTTCGGCATTACTTGCCTCTATATCGGACATTGTTTTGCGCAAGCGACGTCGTACCGGTCAAGAATGATGGCCAAGGGCTACGCTCCCCACGGCTTCTCAAATACACCTCGACCATGGCGGCAATCGATTTGCCTCAATGGCTCAAGCGATAAAGGACCTGTGGCGAGGGAGCTTGCTCCCGTTGGACTGCACAGCAGTCCCATTTTTTTGGGGCCGCTTCGCAGCCCAGCGGGAGCAAGCTCCCTCGCCACAGTGTCAGTGTCAGGCTTGTCTTTTGGTATTAGTCCTACCCCAGCTTCTTCCCGGTTCGAATACATGGAGTAAGCGTACATGCCCTTCCCCCCTCGTTTCCTCGACCACTACCGCAAAGCCGACCGCATCATGCTGGGCCTGATCTGGCTGATGTTCGCTTTCGCTATCGGCCTGGCGTTCTGGCACGACACCTTCAAGCAGGCGCTGTTGGTGGGCGGTGGCACCAGCGTGTTATTGACGCTGTTGTATCGCGCCATCGGCGGGTCGCGGTTGATGCGTTGTTTGCTGGGCGTGGGTTTGATGGTGATGGCGGCGTTGCATATCAATCAGGCCGAGGGGGTCATTGAGTCGCACTTCGGGATTTTTGCGTTGTTGGCGGTGTTGACGTTTTATCGGGACTGGCTGCCGATTCTGGTGGCGGCGGTGACGATTGCGCTGCATCACGTGGTGTTTCATGCGCTGCAGCATCAGGGTTTTCCGGTGTTTGTGATGGCCCATCACGGGGGTTGGACGATGGTGTTCGTTCACGCCTTTTATGTGGTGATGGAGACGGTCGCGCTGCTCTATCTGGCGGTGCACAGCCAGGCCGATGCGGTGGAGAGCCAGGACATGCTGGACAAGATGCTCGCCACCACGTCGCAGTTCACCGTCGGTACCGGCCAGGGTGACAAGGCGCGGGTGCATGTGTCGCTGGCGCAGCGCTTCGATCAGTTCCTGGGGCAGATCACCGCGCTGGTGGACGGCGTGGTGCATGACTCTCAGGGCTTGGGGCAGTTGGGCCAGGAGTTGGCCAAGGCCAGTAACACGCTGGAGAAAGGCGCGAAGCATCAGTTGACGGAAATCGCGCAGATGACCGGGTCGATGCAGCGCATGGGCGATGCGATGGAGCACATCGTGGTGCATGTCGAGCATGCCGTTGAACATGCCGGCCAAGCCAGTGTGCAGATCACCCGTGGGCAGGAAAGCGTGAACCGTGCGCGGCAGGAAATCACTCAACTGGCCTCGCGCCTGGAGGGCACCAACCAGACTGTGCAGGTGCTCGCGGGGCAGGCGCAGCAGATCAGTACGGTGCTGGAGGTGATCAGCAGCATTGCCGACCAGACCAACTTGCTGGCGCTCAACGCGGCGATTGAAGCGGCGCGTGCCGGCGAGCAAGGCCGGGGCTTTGCGGTGGTGGCCGATGAAGTGCGCAGCCTGGCGCAGCGCACGGCGGTGTCCACCAAGGAAATCCGGACCATCATCGAGGCCTTGCAGCAAGGCAGCCGCAAAGCCGTGGAGGCCATGCAGGACAGTCGCGAAGGTGTGGAGCGCTGTGTCGAGGACAGTCAGTTGGCGGTGGCGATGTTGCAGGCCGTCGGCAGCGACATCTTGCACATCGATGAGCTCAATGGGCGGATTGTCACGACGACCCGCGAACAGTCCTCGGCGAGTTTCGAGATTGTCGGGCGCTTGCAGTCGGTGCAGAGCATTGCGCAGAACACGGCGGATGATGTGGAGACGCTGGCACTGAGCAGTCGGCGTTTGCCGCCGATTGCGACTCGGCTGGATGCGTTGGGGCGGACGTTTCACCAATGATGCAGCCCGGATTTTCCTCGAGGTGTTTTAAAAAAAGACGAAAAAATCCGCGGGCGTTTCATCTGCCTTCCGACTCGCCGCAAAGCCAGTCATGGTGCTGGCTGCGCTATCCAGACGGGCAAAAAATGACTGGCCATGAGACTGCCGTTGGTCAGCGAATTTGATCAAAAAATGAACGAACTCGGGTTTCCCCGTTCAGAATACGCAACAGGTGACGCGGGCTCTGTTCCCCACCTGCCCCCAGAAGTGGAAGCTAAACCTCATAGGCACTCAGTGCGAATGAGGTTTTTTGTTACCTGCAAATTTAGCTAATCGAATGATTGGAAGTTCATTCGATTAGCTTGCTTTTATCCTGGCTGTGTAATGCCGCGGGTTAATTAATGTAAATGGCTGGACCTTGATGACAGCCAGCAACAGCAAACTTCAATCAAGTCGCACTGGGCGTCATGTTGATTGACTCTTTGAACAAAGAAGCACCGTGAAACCTGGTGTGCCTTCTTAGTCGGCCGAGGAATATCGGTTTTAGCAAATAGATTCCACTGTCAGCTTTTAATTAAATATCACTTGAGGATACCCAAATGAAATCCATGAAAGTTCTCTTCGTAGTTGCCGCTCTGACCGCCTCTTCTCTGGCGATGGCCACAGGTGGCGGTGATAAGACCTTCGCACGCATGGAGTCGGCCCGAAAAGTCTCGATGGAAGCCTTCCAGGTTGCACAAAAACAGCAGGCTGAACCCGCTGTAGCTGAAAGCAAAGCCAAGGCCGCCGATCGCGTCAAAGGCTGATCAGCTGGTATTGAGCAGTCGTCGACCAGCGCCTGTTGCCACGCAACTGGATGGGTTGGGGCGTACGTTTGATCGATAATGGGGCCGTGGTTTGCATGAACAATTTTTCATCATGCAGATCACGGCCTTACTTCACTTGATGCAGCAACCACGCTTCAATCCGAAGCAACGGTTTATTCGCAATCTACTGACAATCCCATCACATTTCGCCCGATAGCCTTGCTACTCCAGCGTCGCCACGGCGAGCGCAACATGCGAAACAGTGATGAAAAATTCTTTAGTTCGTTTTCTGAAAAGTGACCAGGGTGCGCTGATCCTTCTGCTTGGCGTATCGGCGTTTCTATTGCTGTTCGGGTTGGGCGCAAGGGAGCTTTGGGGCGCGGAAACGCGCTGGGCGAACATTGCGTTGCAGATGCTGCAAACCGGCGATTATTTCGATCCTTACCTCAAGGGCATGCCCTACTACGACAAGCCGCTGCCGTCCTATTGGTTGATTACCGCCACGGCCCATTTGATGGGTGGCCTCGGGCACTGGTCGCTGCGCTTGCCCTCGGTTCTGGCGGCCTGGCTGAGTGTCTGGCTGGTCTATCTGATCGGTGAACGGCTCTATAGCAAAGGCACCGGCCTGATTGCCGGGTGGTTTCTGGCGACGACGTTCTTTTTCGTGTTCTGGGCCCGGGTCGCCACGGCGGACGTGCTGACGGTTTGCGGTGTGTTGGCGGCAGTCTGGTGGTATTGGCGCGGCCCGGACGACACGCGCCTGAGTCGGTACTGCGTGTTTTTCCTGATGCTGGCGCTGACCTCACTGCTCAAGGGCTTGATTGGATTCATCCTGCCGGGGCTGATGCTGTTGCCGCATCTGCTCAGTGAAGGACGCTGGAAAAACCATCTCAATCCACGCCTGTTTCTGGCGATGCTGGTGGGTGGCGTGGTCTACATGCTGCCGTTCATGTTGTCGCACCGTTATGGCACGCCGACTTTTGGGCCGAGCGGGCTGGGCCTGGTGTTTCAGGAGAACGTGGTTCGGTTTTTCAAGCCGTTCGACAACATCGGCCCGATCTATACCTACCTGCTGTATCTGCCGCTCTACACCCTGCCCTGGGCACCCTGCTGGATGCTCGGCCTGTGGGTGGCCGTGCGCGGCTGGAAGCACACCGAACCCAACGTTCGCTGGCTGATTTTGGGCCTGGGGTTGCTGTTCCTGTTCTTCACCGCCAGTGGCAGCCGGCGCAGCTACTACGTCTTGCCGCTGGTGCCGTTCGCGCAATTGCTGGCGGCCTGGTGGGTCACCCGGCGCATGGCGGCGCGTCAGGCTGCCGGTAAATCCGGCGGGCCCGGTTGGACCAAGGGTATTGCCGGGGCGGCCGGGTTCCTGTTCTTGGTCCTTGGTGTTGTCTATCCCTGGACCAACGGCGGTGCGGGCGGCGTCATGCAGTTCACCCAGGAGGTGCGCGCCGAAGCCATCAAGACGGCACCGTGGAGCGAATGGCGCATGGTGCTGGTGGATGTCGACAACAAGCTGCCGATGTACCTGCAAAACCAGGGCGCCCCGTTCTACTACGTGCTCCCGGATTCGGACATTCCACAAACCGGCGACAGCGCCGCATTGATGGCATGGCTGGAAAAGCAAAGTGGCGAGACCTGGAATCCACAGCGCACGATCATCGTGGAGCAGTACAAGGACATCAAACGAC
Source organism: Pseudomonas fluorescens (assembly GCF_000967965.1). Classification (GTDB taxonomy): domain Bacteria; phylum Pseudomonadota; class Gammaproteobacteria; order Pseudomonadales; family Pseudomonadaceae; genus Aquipseudomonas; species Aquipseudomonas grandcourensis. The sequence goes on along the minus strand of NZ_LACC01000005.1, from coordinate 167,090 downwards.
TGCCGCTGGATTATCTGTCGGCCGACCATCAATTGATCACCACCAAGCCCAACAACGGCGCACGGCTGTTTCATGCGCATGAGAATGGCAGTGCGGCGTTTGTTCCCGATGGGAAAACGGCGGTGACCAGGCAAGCGGTAACGCAGGCTTTGGATCAATGATGTATTGAAGTGAGCTATCAATAAAAACGGGCGTCTGCGGGGCGCCCGTTTTGTTTATATGCGCAAGCCCACTGGTCGCGGCAATATTGCTCTATAGATTCAATAAAACTACATTTGAATCTACAGACTCAGATAGAGCACACGAAAATGGCCGTCCCCATCCAAGCCCAATCCTTCACAAAAAACCAATGCGTCACCGGCCTGCGCGCCGCCGTGAGCATTCTGGAAAAGTGGAAAGCCACCAGCGACCAGGCCTGTCGCATCTTGCGTATTTCCCGCAGCACCTACACCCGCGCCCGGCAGCGCGACCCGGATTGGGCGGTGGCGCTGGATGCGGACCAGATGCAGCGCATAAGCTTCGTGCTGAACATGCATGCGACGTTGCGGCTGGTGTTCGATAACCCGGACAACGTCTACGGCTTTGCCTCGATGGCCAACGACAACGAGTTTTTCAACGGGCGTTCGCCGCTGGAGATCATGGCCCAGGGCGACATGATTTCGCTGTATGAAACCTTCCGCCGCATCGACATGCTGCGGGGTGCGCAATGGTGATGGCGAGCGAGCTGGCGGTGTTTGCCGGTCAGTCGTTGCAGGCTTATCGCCTGGTCAATTCGAAGTTTCCGCCCATTGCGTTGTTTGATGATGTGGCGGACGCAGATGAGTTCGAGGTGTTGTTCGAGATTCAGGCGCTGACCAATCCTCGGTTGAAGAATGAGGTGGGTCAGCTGGAGTTGATTGCGCGCAGCGAGATCCCGTTTGGCATTGCGGGTTGCTCCTACGCCATTGCGCCCTTTACCCACGTTAATCCGGCGGGTTCGCGTTTCAGCGACGGCCGTTTTGGCGTGTTGTACCTGGCGGATTCGATGGAAGCGGCGCTGGCCGAGGTGCGCCATCACCAGGCGCTGTATTGGTCGAGGGTGCCGAGCCTGAACTATGAGCGCTTTGTGTTCCGGGGGTTGGCTTGTGCTTTTGGCGATGCCGGGATGAAGGACGCCACCGCCCTGCCGATGAGCGATCCGGTGTATGCGCCGGACGACTACAGCCATTCCCGAGTGCTGGGACGGGCGGTGCGGGACGCCGGTTGTCCCGGTTTGCGTTATCACTCGGTGCGGATGCCGGGCAGTCATTGCTGGGCGCTGATGACGCCGAGGCCGGTTTCGTCGATTGTGCAGACGGCGCATTACGAGATGGTCTGGAATGGGCAGATCACCAGTGTCAGCCAGATCAGCGAAGCCTGAACCTCATTGATCGGCGAATGAAACCCCTCGCCACAAAAAGCGGTGTTTGCACGTGTGGTGTTCGATCCATTGACCGCATCGATAGTCACCATCATTTCAATGAAGTTCTCTTAAAAAATCCCCGGCGTAACATCTGCTCCATACCAACCCATAAGCACCCCGGAGCACACCATCATGAAACGCCAGACCCTCCTCAGCATCGCTTTCTCGGTTTTCGCAGTTAACGCTTTCGCCGCAACGTCTGCTCAACCTGTGGTCGCTGAAGGCGGCTCGGATCGTCTGATTGAAAGCCGTGTGGCCGAGGGTGGCTCCGATCGCCTGATCGAGAATCGCGTGGCCGAAGGCGGCTCGGATCGCCTGCTGGAAAAACGTGTTGCCGAAGGCGGTTCGGACAAGCTCCTGGAAAATCGCGTCGCCGAAGGCGGTTCCGACAAACTGCTGCAAAACCGCGTCGCCGAAGGTGGCTCCGACCGTCTGATCGAAAGCCGCGCTGTCTGAATGCAGTGCTTGACCGCAGGACTCAACGAAAAGCCCGGCCTCAACAGCCGGGCTTTTTCGTGGTTCACGGTTTGATAACTGACCCTGCGCGGACAAGTCGTGTCCGTCGGACCGCAGGTCTTCGACTTGTTGCTGCTGTTCGTCAACAATCCCGATCGCGTCGTCAGCAAGGACGAATTGCTCAAGGCGGTGTGGGGCGACCGGATCGTTTCGGAATCGACGATCACCAGCCACATCAATGCCGTGCGCAAGGCCATCGGCGATACCGGTGAGGAGCAGCGCCTGGTACGCACCGTCGCCCGCAAAGGCTACCGCTTCGTTGGCCGGATCAACGGCAACATGGCCGAGGAAGCGCGACAGCCCGATAGCGATGAACGCCCGAGCGCTGCCCCGATACCAATCCCCTCCCCTGCGCTCGTCCTGCCGGAAAAACCCTCGATCACCGTCCTGCCCTTCCAGAACCTGAGCGGTGATCCGGAGCAGGAATACTTCGCTGACGGCGTCGTGGAGGACATCATCGCCGCCCTGTCGCGTATCCGCTGGCTGTTCGTCATCGCTCGCAACTCAAGCTTCACCTACAAGGGCCAGGCCGTGGACGCCCAAGGCGTCGGCCAGGCGTTGGGTGTGCGCTACGTGCTCGAAGGCAGCGTACGCAAGTGCGGCAACAGGCTGCGCATTACCGGGCAACTGATCGATGCGACGAGCGGGACGCACATCTGGGCGGTATCCTGAGGGCGCTGCACGGCGAAACAGACGCCGCCATCGAGAATTTGAACCATGCCGTTCGCTTGAGTCCGCTGGATCCGGAAATGTTCAGGATGCAGGTTGGGATGGCGCTCGCGCATTTCTTCGCCGGGCACTTCGATGCCGCTGCGGGCTGGGCGGAAAAGGCACTGGGCAACCTGCCCAGTCTGCTGATCGCGGCGGCGCTGGTGGCGGCCAGTCATGCACTCGGCGGTCGAGTGGATAAAGCGGATTTGGCGATGCAACGCCTGCGAGAGCTGGATCCCTCTTTGCGCCTGTGCACCCTCAAGGACTGGCTGCCCATTCAACGGCCTGAGGATTTCGCGCGGTTCGTCGATGGACTGCGGTTGGCGGGGTTGCCGGAGTGATGGGTCGCTGAACACGACTTTCACCTGGCAAAACTTGCACTTTGCAAGGGTAGGCTAAGCTTTGATCAACTCGTTGCTCACGATGCTCGGTTCTGCAGGTTTTGGGTTTTTCTGGAGAGCGTCTGCAACAGCTATCCCAGACTGGCCCAAACCTTTCACGCAGGATTGCCGTGATGACAGAGCCCCTCCTCAGCTTTGATGCACTCAAGCACGCCGCGTCTGCCGGCGAAATCGATACCGTTCTGGTCTGCATGGTCGACATGCAGGGACGCCTGGTCGGCAAGCGCTTCCAGGTCGAGTTTTTCATCGACAGCGGCCATGAAGAAACCCACTGCTGCAACTACCTGCTGGCCGATGACATCGACATGGAGCCCGTGCCGGGTTACGCCGCGGCCAGTTGGAGCAAGGGTTATGGCGATTTCGTGCTCAAGCCCGACATGTCCACCCTGCGGCGCGTGCCCTGGCTTGAATGTACGGCGCTGGTGCTGTGCGACGTGCTCGATCATCACCATCGCCAGGACCTGCCCCACAGCCCACGGGCGATTCTGAAAAAACAGGTCGAGCGCCTGCGTGAGCGCGGCTATACCGGCATGTTTGCCTCGGAACTCGAGTTCTATCTGTTCGATGAGAGCTACGAGGCGATCCACAAGCGCAACTATCACAAACCGAAAACCGCCGGCCATTACATCGAGGACTACAACATCCTCCAGACCACCCGCGAAGAGCCGGTGCTGCGGGCGATCCGCAAGCACTTGCAGGCCTCGGGCATTCCCGTGGAAAACTCCAAGGGTGAATGGGGCCCAGGGCAGGAAGAGATCAACATCCGCTACGCCGACGCCATGACCATGGCCGACCACCACGTCATCATCAAGCATGCCTGCAAAGAGATCGCGCAGTTGCAGGGCAAGGCGATCACCTTCATGGCCAAGTGGCGCTACGACGCCGCCGGTTCCAGCAGTCACATCCATAATTCGCTGTGGGACAAGAACGCCAAGAAGCCGCTGTTCTTCGACGCGAAAGCCGAGTTCGGCATGTCGAAACTGATGCGCGCCTGGGTCGCCGGGCAGCTCAAGTACGCCAACGACATCACCTGTTTTCTCGCGCCCTACATCAACTCCTACAAGCGTTTCCAGGCTGGCACTTTTGCGCCGACGCGGGCGGTCTGGAGCCGCGACAATCGCACCGCCGGCTTTCGCCTGTGTGCCGAAGGCAGCAAGGCCATCCGCATCGAATGCCGCATCGGCGGTGCCGATCTCAACCCCTATCTGGCCTTCGCCGCGCTGATCGCAGCAGGATTGAAGGGTATCGACGAGAAGCTCGTTCTTGCGCCGCCGTTCGAAGGCGACGCCTACCTCGATGAGCATTTGCCGGAAGTGTCCAAGACTCTGCGCGAGGCAAGCGCCGCTCTCAAGAGCTCAAGCATGTTGCGCGAGGCTTTTGGCGACGAGGTTGTCGACCATTACGTGCACACCGCCGAGTGGGAGCAGAAAGAGTACGACCGGCGAATCACCGACTGGGAATTGCAGCGCGGCTTCGAGCGCTACTGAGAACATCATGACTGAGAAGGTGCAACTGATCTCCCCGGTCGATGGCCGGGTGTACGTCGAACGCGATCTTGCCGATGCGGCGCAGGTCGAGCAGGCGCTGACGGCGGCTGCCAGCGCACAGGCGTCATGGCAACGCCGATCACTGAGCGAACGCGCGGCTTATTGCAGCGCCGCAGTGGACGCGATGCTGTCGATGCAGGCCGACATCGTGCCGGAACTGGCCTGGCAGATGGGCCGCCCGGTGCGTTACGGCGCCGGCGAACTGCGCGGCTTTGCCGAACGCGCCCGGCACATGATCGCTATCGCACCGCAGGCCCTGGCCGCTATAGAGCCGGAGCCCAAGGCGGGTTTTCGGCGTTTTATCAAACGCGAGCCGCTGGGCACGGTGCTGGTGGTCGCTCCGTGGAATTACCCCTATCTGACGGCGGTGAACACGATCATCCCGGCGCTGATGGCCGGCAACAGCGTGATCCTCAAGCACGCGTCGCAAACCCTGCTGGTGGGCGAGCGTTTTGCCGAGGCCATGCGTCGTGCAAAACTGCCCGAGGGGCTGTTCCAGAATCTGCTGCTCAACCATGTGTCGACTGGGGCGATCATTGCTTGCGGGCGCGTGCAGCAGGTGAACTTCACCGGTTCCGTGGAGGCTGGCAAAGTCATGGAAAACGCCGCCAGCGGACAGTTTCTCGGCATGGGCCTGGAGCTCGGCGGTAAAGACCCGGCCTACGTTCGGGCAGATGCCAATCTTGAGCATGCGGTGGAAAATCTGGTGGACGGCAGCTTCTTCAATTCCGGGCAGAGCTGTTGCGCCGTGGAACGCATCTACGTCGACCAGAAAATCTACCCGGTGTTTGTCGAGCGCTTCGCCGAACTGACCCGCCAGTATGTGCTGGGCAACCCGCTGGACGAAGCCACCACCCTCGGTCCGCTGGTGACACCGGGCGCCGCATTCTTCGTTCGTGGCCAGATCGCCGAAGCGTTGGCCCAGGGTGCGACGGCGCTGATCGATCCGCAGGCATTTCCCGCCGACGTGCCGGGCAGTGCCTACCTCGCGCCGCAGGTGCTGGTGGACGTGACCCATCAAATGTCGGTCATGCGCGACGAAAGCTTTGGCCCGGTGGTCGGCATCATGCCGGTGACCAGCGATGAAGAAGCCATCGCCTTGATGAACGACAGTGAGTTCGGGCTCAGCGCGTCCATCTGGACCCAGGACCTCGCAGCGGCCGAACGCCTGGGCAACGAGATCGCCACCGGCACCGTGTTCATGAACCGCTGCGATTACCTGGACCCGGCACTGGCCTGGACCGGCGTGAAGAACAGCGGGCGCGGCATCACCCTGTCGCCACTGGGCTACGAGCACCTGACCCGGGCCAAATCCTTTCATCTGCGTCACGAGGTGTAGACCATGAACCTGACAGGAAACTGGAACTACCCCACGAGCGTTCGTTTCGGTGTCGGGCGCATCGCCGAACTGGCCGAGGTCTGTCGCAGCCAGGGCATCCAGCGACCCTTGCTGGTGACCGACAGCGGTCTGGCGCGTGCGCCGATCACCACGGCGGCGCTGGATGCGTTGCGCGCCGCCGGCCTTGGCGTGGCGCTGTTTTGTGACCTCAAGCCCAACCCGGTCGAGGCCAACCTGGCCGGCGGGCTCGACGCCTGGCGTGCCGGCCAGCACGATGGCGTGATCGCGTTCGGCGGCGGCAGTGGCCTGGACATGGGCAAGCTGATTGCCTTCATGAGCGGCCAGACCCGCCCGGTCTGGGACTTCGAAGACATCGGCGACTACTGGACCCGCGCAGACGAAAGCCGCATCGCCCCGGTCATTGCCGTGCCGACCACGGCGGGAACCGGTTCCGAAGTCGGCCGTGCGGCGGTGATCATCGACGAGCGCACCCACACCAAACGCATCATTTTCCACCCGAAAATGATGCCGCGCGTGGTGATCAGCGACCCGGCCCTCACCGTCGGCATGCCGGCGAAAATCACCGCCGGCACCGGCATGGACGCGTTGTCCCATTGCCTGGAAGCGTACTGCGCCCCCGGTTTCCACCCCCTGGCCGATGGCATTGCCGTGGAAGGCATGCGCCTGGTGGCCAACTCACTGGTGAAGGCGGTACACACGCCATCGGACCTCGAGGCCCGCGCGCAAATGCTCGCGGCAGCGGCGATGGGCGCCACGGCATTCCAGAAAGGCCTGGGCGGGATGCATGCGCTCTCCCATCCGGTGGGTGCGCTGTACGACACCCATCACGGCATGACCAATGCCACCTTCATGCCCTATGTCCTGCAGTTCAATCGCTCGGCCATCGAGGAGCGCATCACCCGCCTGGCGGCGTACCTGCGCCTGCCCTCCCCGGGGTTCGACAGTTTCCTGGCCTTCGTCCTCAAGCTACGCAAGGACATCGGTGTGCCCCATACCCTGTTTGAACTGGGCGTGGATGACCGGCAGGCCGACCTGATCGCCGACATGGCGATTGTCGACCCCTCTGCCGGCGGCAACCCGCTGCCATTGACCCGGGACGGCGTGGCAAAGATTTTCGACGCGGCGTTTCACGGCCGTCTGTAGAGCAGTCGCCTGGCCGGCACTGCGCATGGACAGGTGTGATCCGATAGCGACAGGAGCAGTACGACAAGGGGTTGAAAGCCAGCCCATCCGGCCAGCCGGATGGTTGCGTATGAACACCTGAAGGGGCACACATCATGAACCCAGCAAGCCAGCCGGGCACCGAAACGCACGACGATGACGTCAAGGTGCTGCACAGCATGGGCTATGCCCAGCAACTCTCACGACGAATGGGGGTTTTCTCCAACTTCGCCATTTCCTTTTCGATCATCTGCATCCTCTCGGGTGGCATCAACTCCCTGGCCCAGGGCACCTCGGGTGCGGGTGGGATATCCATCGGCATCGGCTGGCCGATCGGCTGCCTGATCTCCGGGGTATTCGCCATGGCCATGGCGCAGATTTCCTCGGCCTACCCCACCGCCGGCGGCCTGTATCACTGGGGCTCGATCCTCGGTAACCGCTTCACTGGCTGGCTGACCGCGTGGTTCAACCTGCTGGGGCTGGTCACGGTGCTGGGCGCGATCAACGTCGGCACCTATTACTTCTTTTTCGGTGCCTTCGGACCGGCGCTGGGCATGGAGGACACGACCACGGTCCGGGTGATTTTCCTGGCGATCCTCACCGGCCTGCAGGCCTTGTGTAACCACTTGGGCATCGGCCTGACCGCCAAGCTCACTGACTTCTCCGGCTACCTGATCTTCGCCACGGCGCTGGCACTGACCATCGTCTGCCTGATGTCGGCACCCAGCTACGAATTCGCGCGGCTGTGGACCTTCAGCAACTATTCCGGCGAGGTGGGCGGCAGCGTCTGGCCACAGGTCTCCAACGGCTGGGTGTTCATGCTGGGCCTGCTGTTGCCGATCTACACCATCACCGGCTATGACGCCTCTGCGCATACCTCCGAGGAAACCCGCAATGCGGCCATGTCGGTGCCGCGCGGCATGGTCATGTCGGTGGTCTGGTCGTTGCTGTTCGGCTGGCTGATGCTCAGCGCGTTCGTGCTGATGCTGCCGAACATGGACGAGGCGGCCAAGCAAGGCTGGAACGTGTTTTTCTGGGCCATGAACACCCAGGTCAACCCGACCTTGAAGCTGGTGCTCTACGTGGCGATTTTCATCTCGCAGATACTCTGCGGACTGGCCACCGTCACCTCGGTTTCACGGATGATCTTCGCGTTCTCCCGGGACGGTGGCCTGCCTTGCTCAAAAGCGCTGTCCTCGGTCTCATCGACCCATCGCAGCCCGGTCGCGGCGATCTGGACCGGTGCCACCCTCGCGGTGTTGTTCGACTGGGGATCGTCGGTGATCTCGATCGGGGCAACGCCGGTCTATACGATCGTGGTGTCCTGCACGGTGATCTTCCTGTTTTTCTCCTTCGCCATTCCCATCGTGCTCGGCCTGTTTACCTTCGGGACGTCGAAGTGGCCGACCATGGGGCCGTGGAACATGGGCCGTTTCTGGTACTCGGTGTTCGCCATTCTCTCGATCCTGTCGATGATCATCATTTTCGTCATCGGCATCCAGCCACCGAACGATTGGGCGCTGTACATCACCATCGGCTTCCTGGTGCTGACGGCCATCGTCTGGTTCGGTTTTGAAGCCCGGCGCTTCCAGGGGCCGCCGGTGGGCGACATGATCGTCAAGCGCCAGGCTGAAATTGCTGCGGCGGAGGAGGCGTTGAACCGCAAATAGAGCGAGCAATGAGTAACCTGTGGCGAGGGAGCTTGTGAGATCGCCGCACCGTCCCGCTTGAGTGCGCAGCACTCACAAAAATCGGCGTTGTTGCGGACATTTTTGGGGCCGCTACGCAGCCCAGCGGGAGCAAGCTCCCTCGCCACAAGTACCGTGCAGTGCCAAGGGAACAAAATGGGGCTCGGTTCGCCGGGCTTTTTTTTATGGCGATGATTTATCCTGTGCCTCCGATTTCACCCCGGAGACACCTGTGCCCGCCCTCACCGCCCGCGAGGTTTACCAGCCGTTGCGCGATGCCGCCCAGGGCATTTGCACTTTCCAGCGAGTCGACAACGCCTGCGAGTCCGGCCATGTTCGGGTCGACATCGACGGCTGGCGACTCACACTGGAGGTCGACGCCGGCCACTTGCGCCGCTGCCTGCACGGCCAAAGCCCCGATGGCCGTGAATATGTGTTCGACAACGGGCAACGCTTCGGCACCGACCCGGTGAGTCTGCTCAGCACCTGGGAGCTGGCGCAGATTGAACGGTTGCTGGCCTGAATCCTTCGCAACCTGTCGTTCCCTGGCCGCACTTGTGATAAACAAGCCGGAGTGATTTTCGCGTCCAAGGAGGTTCTGCCCATGCCCCGTTCCCCTCGCCTGCCGCACTGGTTGGCCTGCACCCTGCTCGGCTTGTTCGCTGGCGGCGTGCAAGCGGACACGTCGCCCCCAGCGCCCGATGCCTTGCAACCCTTGCTGGCGACGATGAATGAGCGGTTGTACATCAGCGAGCTGGTGGCGCTGACCAAATGGGACAGCGGCAAACCGGTCCAGGACAACGCCCGGGAAGCGCAAGTCATCGCCAACGCGAGGAAGCAGGCGGCCCAGCACCAGATAGACCCCGACGATGTCGCCGACCTGATCGCCGCCCAGATCGAAGCCAGTAAACTGGTGCAATACGGCCGAATCGCACAATGGCAAGCGGCGCACAAGGCACCGGACACGCCACGGCCAGACCTCAACAAAGACATCCGGCCCAAGCTCGACACCCTGCAAAACCAGCTGCTCACGCAGTACGCCGCGTTCCTGCCCTACCGTAATGACCCGAACTGCCCGCAATGGCTGGCCACCGAACGCTCCGCGCTGATCAAGGATTACCTGCATGGCCAGGCGATGATTCGTGCAACCGGGGAGCTGTGTATTGCGGGGCGATAACGTCAAATGAGCCACACTGAAACCCTCGCCAAAATCCTGCTCGGCCCGGTGTTGCTGGCACAGGGACTGTACACACGGCGCTTGACGCCCAAGTTGCCGGAGGCCGAAGGCGAACGTCAGGGCGATGCCGGCAGCGGCGACGTTCTGCGCTTGTTGATTGTCGGCGACAGCGCCGCTGCAGGCGTGGGTGCGGCGACTCAAGGTGAAGCCCTCAGCGGTCGGCTGGTGGAGCGCTTGGCCGATGATTACCAGGTGTCGTGGAAACTCTGGGCGCGCACGGGTCTGGATTCCCAAGGGTTGCTGGAGCTGCTCGAACAGCACGCCCCCGAGCCGTTCGATGTGGCGCTGTTGTCGATTGGCGTCAACGATGTCACCAGTTCACTCACCCTGGATCAGTGGCTCGCTCGGCAACAGCGTTTGATGGCGCTGTTGTGCGACAAGTTTGCGGTGAGACAGATCGTGGTGTCGCCGCTTCCGCCGATGCATTTGTTCCCCGCGCTGCCGCAACCCTTGCGCTGGTTCCTGGGTTTCAGGGCGCGGCGTTTCAACGCACATCTGGCGGATCTGGCCGCACGCCTGGATCAATGTACGATGCTGACTACCCCACTGGCGCCCGAACCGGGCTTGATGGCCAGCGATGGTTTTCATCCGGGGCCGATGCTCTACCGCCAGTGGGCCGACGATGCCGCCAGGGTTATCGACCAACGCTTTCGCACCACAACAATAAAAAACAGGAGTTGAAGATGTCCGAGCTGAACCTGAACCACAACGTCGCAGCGGCCCTGAAGCAGTGGCACGGGATGATCGGCAACCGCGACTTGAGCGGCTTGCCCGAACTGCTCGATCCGCAGGCGGTGTTCCGTTCGCCGATGGCGCACACGCCGTATCCGGGGGCGCCGGTGGTGTCGATGATCCTCAACACGGTCATGAACGTGTTCGAGGATTTGGCCTATCACCGCGAGTTGGCGACGGCGGATGGCTTGAACGTGATTCTCGAATTCAGCGCCAGGGTCGGCGGGAAAGAGCTGAAGGGCATCGACATGATCCGCTTCAATGAACAGGGCAAGATTGTCGAGTTTGAAGTGATGGTGCGGCCGCTGAGTGGCTTGCAGGCGTTGGGTGAGGAAATGGGGCGGCGGTTGGGGGCTTATCTGAAGGCCAGCAAGGCCTGACTTATCCGACTCACCAAAAATCCCTGTGGGAGTGAGCCTGCTCGCGATGGCGGAGTGTCAGTCAATATGTTGTTCACTGACCCACCGCTATCGCGATCATGCTCGCTCCTACAGGTTTTGTGTACAGCCTGAAAACTTCACACCATCGGCTGGTGACTGGTCACGCAGTGAATCCCGCCACCGCCCGCGGAGATCGCGTCGATGTCGAGTTGCACCACCTTGCGCTGCGGGTAGAGCTCGGACAGCAGGTCGAAGGCTTTGGCATCGGCTTCTTCGTCGCCGAATTGCGCAGCGATGATCGCGCCGTTGATCACGAAGTAGTTGATGTAGCCGGCGGCGAAGTCCTGATTGTCTTTGTTGAACTGGCTGTTGCGCGGGTTGAGCGGCGGCGACACGGTATGCACCTGCAACTTGCGGCCATCGGCATCCGTGGCGTTTTCCAGGATGTCCAGGTGGGCGCGAGTGACCTTGTAGTCATAGGACTCGGGGTCGTTGTCGAGGTTGGCGATGACCACGCCGGGCTTGACGAAGCGCGCATAGAAGTCGACGTGGGCGTCGGTGATGTCCTTGCCCTTGATGCCCGGCAGCCAGATGATTTTGCGCAGACCCAGGCGTTCTTTCAGTTCTGCCTCGACGTCGGCCTTGCTCCAGTCGGGATTGCGATTGCGGTTGATCCAGCTGCTTTCGGTCATGATCCCGGTGCCGTGGCCGTCCACTTCGATGCCACCGCCCTCGCCCACCAGTTCGCTGCGCAGGTAATCGGCCTTGGCGTTTTCGGCGACCAGGGCGGCCAGTTGCGCATCGTCCTCATGCTGCTGTTTGTTGCCCCAGCCGTTGAAGTTGAAGTCCACGGCACCAAGGCCGCCGCTCCCGTCGACGACAAAATTGGCGCCGATGTCGCGCATCCAGATGTCATCCAGTTCGGTGATCACGAAGGTGGTGTTGTGGCTGCCGCATTTGGCTTCGGCCAGGCGCCGTTCGCTCTGGCGACAGAACACGGTGACCGGCTCGAATTCGGCAATGCTGCGGGCGATCCGGCCAAGGGCGTCTTGCACGTGGGGCGTGAAGTCCTCCCAGATCGCGGCCTGTGCGCCGAAGGCGATGAAAGCCCGTTGGTGTTTGTCTCCTTCATCGGGCATGTACCACTTGCCCTTGCCGGCCGCTCGCACCGGCAGGCCGGCAAAGCCCAATCCCATGGACACCACCGCGCCCAGCCCGGCGGCGACCGATACCTGCTTGATGAATGTTCGACGTGTCGGCATGTGTTTTCCTGAAATCGAGGTTTGGCCGGCCCTCGGGCCGGCCGGTAATCATTTGACTGTAGCGGTCTTGAACTTGGTCCAGGTGCGCATGCGTGCCCGCATGTCGGCCTGGGGAATGTCCTTGCCGGGAATCAGCCGTGCGTAGGTGGCTTCATCAAGATAGATGTCCGGATTGTTGCGCATCGCGGCATCGACATCCGGGCGAGCCTTGGCGTTGGAGGTCGGGTAGCCGGTGAAGTTGCTGATGGCCGCCATGTTCTGCGGGCGCATCACGAAATTGATGAATGCGTAGGCGTACTCCGGGTGCCGGGCGTCGACGGGAATGGCCATGGTATCCATCCACACCGTGGTGCCTTCGAGGGGAATGCGGTAGTGGAAGGTGGTTTTCTTGCCGGCGCTGTCCGACGCGCGCTGCGCCTGGGTCATGTCGCCGCTGTAGCCCAGGGACACGCACAGGTTGCCGTTGACCAGGTCGGTCACCGGTTGCGACTGGAACTTGCGAATGTACGGCCGCAGCTTCATCAGCAAGTCACTGGCCGCCGCCAGGTCCGCCGGTTTGGCGCTGCGCGGGTCGCGGCCGAGGTAGTTGAGCACCACCGCCAGCACTTCGTCCGGCGAGTCGATCATCGAGATGCCGCAGTCGGCGAACTTCGCCGCCAGTTCCGGCTTGAACAGCATGTCCAGGCTATTGACCGGCGCGTCCGGCGCACGCTGGGCGATCTGCTCGGCGTTGTAGGTCAGGCCGATGGTGCCCCAGGTGTACGGGACCGTGGCCTGGCTCGAATGCTCATAGTGCGAGCGCAATTTCTGCAACCCCGGCTCGACGTCGCTCAGGGCGGTGATTCTGGACTGATCCAGCGGTTGCAGGCTGCCGGCGCGCATCAGGCGTTCGGCCACGGTGTCGCCGGGGAAGATCAGGTCGTAGCCGCTGCCACCGGCGAGCATTTTCGCCTCCAGGGTTTCACTGCCGTCCATGACGTCGTAGATCACCTTGATCCCGGTTTCGGCGGTGAACTTGCTCAGGGTGTCCTCGGCGAAATAATCGGCCCAGTTGTACAGCCGCAGGGTTTTCTCCTCGGCGTGCAGCGCAGGCACCGCACAGCCCAGCGCCAGCCCCATGGCCAGGCACAGCTTGTTGATCGTGTTCATGTCACACCCCTTGGGTTGCCCAGCGTGAGTGAATCTGACGACCGTCCTGGGTCAACAAGGCGCCGTACATGTCCGGACGGCGATCGCGGTAAATGCCCCAGGTCAGGCGGTCTTCGCGCATGGCCGCTAGGTCCAGGCTGTGGACCAGCACGCCGGTAGTGTCACGGTCGGCTTCGGCGAACAATTTGCCCTTGTGGTTGCAGATGAACGACGAGCCGTAGAAGTTCATTTGCAGGGTCGGGTCGGTGGTCGCCGCTTCCCGGCCGACACGGTTGGCCGCCACCACCGGCAGCAGGTTGGCGGCAGCGTGACCGCGCATGGTCATCTGCCAGTGATCCCGGGAATCGAGGGTGGCACAGCCCGGTTCGGAGCCGATGGCAGTCGGGAACAGCAGCACTTCGGCGCCCATCAAGGCCAGGCAGCGGGCGGTTTCCGGGAACCACTGGTCCCAGCAGATGCCCAGGCCGATGCGCCCGAACGCGGTGTCCCAAACCCGGAACCCACTGTCGCCGGGGCTGAAGTATTCCTTCTCCTGATAGCCGATGGCGTTGGGGATGTGGGTCTTGCGGTACACGCCCAACAGGCGCCCGTCGGCGTCGGCCACGCTCAGTGAGTTGAAGTAGGCGTTGCCGGCTTTCTCGTACCAGCTCAGCGGCAGCACCACGCCCAACTCTTTGGCCAATGCGGCAAAGCGCTGGAGCACGTGGCTGTCGCGATACTCCTCGGCCAGCGCCAGGTGTTTGTGGTGTTGCTCGATGCAGAAGTACGGCGTGGCGAACAGCTCCTGCAACAGGATCACTTGCGCGCCCTTGGCCGCAGCTTCGCGAACCAGTTGCTCGGCCTGGTCTAGGTTGTGTTTCAGGTCCCAGGTGCAGGGCATCTGGGTGGTAGCGATGGTCAGCAGTGTCATGGCATCAACCCCGCACCGGCCAGGCCGGCTGTTGCTGGGTGATGCAATGCACACCGCCGCCGCCATGGGCCAGATGGTTGATCCGCACCGGCACCACTTCGCGTCCGGGGAATGCCTGCGCCAGCACTTGGGCAGCGACCTTGTCGGCATCGATGCCGTAGGCCGGCATGATGATCGCGCCGTTGGCGATGTAGAAGTTGGTGTAGGAGGCGCAAAACACTTCGGCCTCGGTGTCCACTGCATCGGAAGCTTCATAGAGTTCGATCAGTTCGAACTTGCGGCCCTGGACATCGGTGGCCAGTTCGAGAGCGCGACGGTTTTCCCGTGCGACTGCGGCGTACACAGAGCTTTGGTCATGGGTGGCGTCCACCAGCAACACGCCGGGACGGGCAAAGGCGCACACGCCGTCGACGTGGCCGTCGGTCATATCGCCGGTCACGTAGTCCGGATCGCCCGGCAGCCAGATGGTTTTCTTCACGCCCAGAAGGCGGGTGAAAATCTCTTCGATCTCGGCCTTGCTCACGCCCGGGTTGCGGTTGGGGTTGAGCAATACCGATTCAGTGGTGATCAGCGTGCCCTCGCCGTCCACGTGAATCGCGCCGCCCTCGTTGCTCAGTGCCGTGCCGAAACACTCCAGCCCCAGATGGTTGAGCGCACGGCGGGCCAGGCTTTCGTCCAGATCGTGGGCCGACTTGCCGCCCCACGCATTGAAGCGCCAGCTAACACCGGCCAGACCTTGCTGCGGGTGGCAGACGAAGCTCGGACCGGAGTCGCGGCACCAGCTGTCGTTGACCGCCAGTTCGATCAACTCGATGTTCGGCCCGCACAAGGCCTTGGCGCTGGCGACGGCGGAAGGATCGACCACCAGTTTCACCGGCTCGAAGCGGGCGATGGCGTTGGCCACCCGGGCGAAGTCTTCTTGAACCTGTGGCAGTGTCACCCGCCAGCCTGACTCCCACAGGGTCTTGTTGTGCGGCCAGACCATCCAGGTGGCGGCGTGGTTGACCCACTCGGCCGGCATCGTCCATCCGCTGTTTTGAATTACGTTCTGCTGCATGACAAGCACCTCTGAGTTAAGTCATTGTGTTCAATGAAAACGGCCTTGGCGGTCTTTGCATGCATGCTACGGCTGGTAAAACGGGCAAACAAACGATGGATTTTGCCGACAACTGATTAGAGGAACTTATCGATATGCTCAAACACTGGCCACCCCTGAGCACCCTGCGCGGCTTCGAAGCCGCCGCCCGGCTGGGCAGCTTTCACAAGGCCGCCGATGAGTTGCACCTCACCCAATCGGCGATCAGCCAGCAGATCCGCAGCCTTGAGGCCTACCTGGAACAGCCGCTGTTCCATCGCAGCGGGCGCAGCGTCAGCCTGACCGATGCCGGGCACGATCTGCTGAGCACCACCCAGGCGTTGTTACAGCAATTGGCGGTGGGCATTCGCCGGTTGGGGCAATATCAGAAACCCAATCAACTGGTGCTCAACACCACCCCGGCGTTTGCCCGGCACTGGTTGTTGCCGCGCTTGGCGGATTTCCGTCGCCAGCATCCGCAGGTCGATCTGTGGATTTTCAGCACCGATGAAGTGCCGGACATGGCCAGCCAGACCATCGACCTGGCGGTGCGCGACGACATCGGTTCCCAGGCCGAATGCAGTTTCAGGGTACTGCACGCCGACCGCCTCTACCCGGCCTGCCACCCGAGCCTGCTGGCAGTGCCCGTGGAACAGCGCACCACTTTGCATGGCGAACGGGAAATGGACTGGAGCCACTGGGCGGTGGAATCGGGCATTGATGTGGGGCAGATGGATCAGGGGCTGAATTTTTCCGATCCGGGTTTGCTGCTGGACGCGGCCTGCACCGGGCTGGGCATTGCGCTGGTGAGCCAGTTGCTGAGTCGGCAGGCGCGGGCCACCGGGCTGTTGCAGCCAATGGTGGAGCAAACCATCCGCGGCCCGAACTGGGCGCTGCTGACCCACCGTGACAGCGAGAACATTGCAATGGCGCGGGCCTTCACCCAGTGGCTGGTCGACAATCTGGCGGCCGAGCAGCAGCCCTCGGCCTGATCATTGCGCCGGGAAGGTTTGCAGGTAAGCCAGCAGGTCTTCGATTTTTTCCGGATCGCTGAGGCCCCAGAAAATCATGCGGGTGCCGGGGACGACTTTCTTCGGCGCTTCGAGGTAGGCGATCAGGGTTTCGCGGTCCCAGACCAGGTTGGCGGATTTCATCGCGTCGGAATACACGTAGTCCGTGGTGACGGCGGAGTGGCGACCGATCACGCCATTGAGTTGCGGGCCGAAGGATGCGCGGGCCGACTCGCCGATCTGATGGCAGCCGCTGCAGAGGCGCTTGTACACTTTCTCCCCGGCCTGGACATCGCCCGCCGCAAAGGCAGGCGCGCTGAACAGGCCTGCGGTGAGTAGCGAAGCGAAGGTCAGTGCGGCGATTTTTTTCATGTTCCGTTTCCTGTCTGCGAGTGCTCGCTATTGGAACATGACGGCTGAGGATATCCAAAACGGTCAGGTGGGCACCGTCCCCTGCGGTAGCGAGCTTACTTCTTGCTGCGCGAGGTATTGAGCTCAATGGCCGCCTGAATCAACGCCGTCAGCGCCGCTTCATCGATCTGCTCACCCTCGCGGAGATCGATGGCACGCCGGGTATTGCCTTCAAGGCTTGCGTTGAACAGCTTCGACGGATCGTCCAGCGAAGCGCCCTTGGCGAAGGTCAACTTCACCACTTGCTTGTAGGTCTCGCCGGTGCAAATGATGCCGGCATGGGACCACACCGGCACGCCCCGCCACTTCCACTCTTCGATCACTTCGGGGTTGGCCTGGTGGATGACCTTGCGGACGTGGGCCAGGGTTTCGCCGCGCCAGTCGGCCAGTTCCCGGATTCGTTCGTCGATCAGCGCCGAGGCTTCGTTTGTTTCAACCTTGTCCGTTTTCATCACCGTTTCGACCCTCATCATGATGGTTGTGACCGATGAGGGTAGACGGTGTTCGAAGGTTTTCAGGAATCGTTGACTGACGGCGCCTGGGGCACAGGGCGCTTGCTCCCGCGCCACAGTTAATCACTCGCAGCAGGATTTTTGGCATCCTGATGAATGTCCATCAAGTTGTCATCGAATCGTCATGAACCGGGCGTCATACTCAGGCCATCCAATGCGTGCTTTAACTTTCTGCTGCCCCTCCCGGCAGCTTTTTTTTTGCCTGGAATTACCCTTACAAACACTCCTGCGCCGCACGCTCGAACGTCGATGGCACGAAGGTCGACGCCAGCAGTTTGCGCTCGTACAGGAACACCTTGCCGCCGTTCGAGGCTTTATAGGTTTCCAGCACATTGTCCGCCGACACTTTGCTCGGGATGACGATGCGGTAGCTGCGCTGGGTCTGCGACACCGTTGGGTTGAGCGCATCGTGCTGTAACTTCGGCACCACGCAATGGGTGTACTCCTCGGGCGACTTGCTGGTGTGCAAGGTCATGGTCGGATTGTTCGGCGTGGCACAACCGGCCAGCAGCAGCGAGGCGAAGGCCAGGATTGGGGCAAAAACAGTGCGCATGAATCAGGTCCTGAAAAGAAATCTACGATGGATCGGCTTGCCCGCCGCTCAATGGGCGTTGGGCTGATTAATTTGTTGTTGCGGTCAATCCGGCGGTTACCAGCGCCTTCAGCGACGCATCGAACTGTTTCAGCGCGGTCAGTTGCAGGTCGCGTTGCTGTTCGATTTGCGCGGCGATCTCGGGTGCGGCCTTGTCATGCACCCACACCGACGGCAGTTGTTTTTCCACCGCGCCTTCGGCCTTGCCGATGTACTGCAGGTTGGCGTCGTAGAACCGCGCGGCGAATCGCGCCTCGACCCGGTCGTTACGCTGGGTCAGCAACTGGTTGTGGGTATCGAGCATCACCACCACGTCCGGGTGGGCCTGTACCAGCGCATCGAGGTTGTCGTAGACCGTCACCGACAGAAAGGTGTGGTGCAGCGAGCTCATCAGCCAATCGATGGCCAGGTCCGGATCGGAGCTGTTGACGAATGCCTGGCGAATCCGCGCATCGAGTGCGTTCTTCGCACCGTTGACGGCCACCGAGTGGTATTGCTTGAGGTATTGCAGGTTTTCCAGGGTGTTTTCGCTGTACAGCACCCCGAGCGTCTGCCCGTATTGCAACCCGACCTGGCCAGCGGTGATGGGCGGCAGATGGCAGCGTGCATCTTCGGCAAAGGCCGGAGCGGTGGATGCAACGCTGCCCAGCAACAGGGCAATCGCAGCCAGTCGGGTCAAGATTTTCATCGCGCAGGTTCCTTGAGCAGCGTGTTCAATGCAGGCAATTTTCCGCCTTTGCGCAAAAAACAGAACTTGCGATTCTTGATGGTGACTATTGACTGAACCAATAGTGTGGCGGCGCCAGCGCCTGCCTCTGGCGCAAACTTACCGATCAAAGTCGAACAAGCGGCTGTGCCGGGCGCCCACGGTTGATTACAGTGGCGACTGCCCTCAAAACCTGATCAAGGAACGAAACAATGGTGACCTGCTACCTGAAATACGTGCTCGATCCCTATCAGCTCGACGCTTTCGAGCACTACGGCAAGTTGTGGATTCCCCTGGTGGAAAAATTCGGCGGCCAGCACCACGGCTACTTTTTGCCATCGGAGGGCGCCAACAACATCGCTCTGGCGCTGTTCACCTTCCCCAGCCTGGCGGAGTACGAACATTACCGGCAGCAGTCGATGAACGATCCAGAGTGCATCGCCGCGTTCAAGTACGCCGAGGAAAAGAAATTCATCCTCAGCTACGAGCGTTCGTTCATGCGGCCGGTGCTTGGCTGACTGGATCGCTGAGTCAGTCTTTTTTCAGATCCAGGCAATAGGTGAAGTAACCGGGGTCGCGCACCCAGCCCAGGGATTCATACAGGCGTTGGGCGGTGAGGTTGTCGGTGGCGGTTTCCAGGGTCATGCCTTTGCCGCCGGCCAGCTTCGCAAAATCCCGGGCGGTGTTCATCAGCAGTGTGCCCACGCCTTTGCCCCGGGCGGCGGGCGTGGTGAACAGATCACCGAGCAGCCAGGTGCGATGGGCATCGATCGAGGAAAAGGTAGGGAACAGCTGGACGAAGCCGAGGTTTTCGCCGTCGGTGTCCTGGGCAAGAAATATCACCGATTCACCCCGGGCGAGTCGCTCGGCGATGAAGGCGCGCGATTGCGCAAGATTCGACGTCTGCTTGTAGAACATCCGGTAGGCGTCAAACAAGGGGGCGATCTGGTCGATGTGCGATGCGTCGGCGCGCAGGGCCTGAATAGCCATGAGGGTGCTCCATTGCGGTCTCAAGGAATTACAGACTAGCAATGGCAGCTGAACAGCGACGCACTATTTTCCTGAAAGCACCGCCGTCCCCTGTAGGAGCGAGCCTGCTCGCGATGAGGCCATCAGATTCAACAGTGAAGTTGACTGACAGACCGCTATCGCGAGCAGGCTCGCTCCTACATTGGATCGCGGGTTGCGGTCAAACGCGCACGTTACGCCCTGGCAGCGAAGTACGCTGGCTGCTCTCCCAGCCTTCGACCAACCCAACCGGCACATCCGCTGACGGCAACATCTGTGCGCCACGCACCAGATCGGACGCCCGTTCGGCGAGCATGATGGTCGGAGCATTCAGGTTGCCGTTCGGCTCGGTCGGGAACACCGACGAATCGATCACCCGCAGACCGGCGATGCCGCGCACGCGCAATTCGGAATCGACCACCGCCATGTCGTCCTCGCCCATGCGGCACGAACCGCACGGATGGTAGGTGCTTTCCAGGTTGTCGCGCACGAAGGCGTCGAGGTCTTCATCGCTGGTCACCTGAGCGCCCGGGGCGATTTCGCCGTCGCGGAAGCGGTCCATGGCTTTCTGGCCGATGATCTCGCGGGTCAGGCGAATGCAGCGGCGGAAGCCTTCGCGGTCCTCTTCCCGCTCCAGATAGTTGAAGCGAATTTCCGGATGCTCGTACGGATCGGCCGAGCGAACCCGCACATAGCCGCGGCTTTTCGGTTTGTTCGGCCCGGTCAGCACCATGAAGCCGTGGCCCTTGATCGGCTTGTTGCCGTCGTAGCGCATCGCCGCCGGCAGGAAGTGGAACTGGATGTCCGGCCAGCGCAGGCCCTTCTCGGAGCGGATAAATCCACCGGCCTCGAAGTGGTTGGTGGCGCCCAGGCCGTCCTTGAACAGCAGCCAGCGCAGACCGATCATCAGCTTGCTCAGCGGGTCCATCTTGTTGTTGAGGGTCACCGGTTCCTTGCAACCGAACTGGATGTATACCTCGGCGTGATCCTGCAGGTTCTCCCCTACTCCCGGCAGGTCGTGGCGTACGCCGATCCCGGCCTTGCGCAGGACGTCCGCCGGGCCAATGCCCGAGCGTTGCAACAGGTGCGGCGAGCCGATCGGCCCGGACGAGATCAGCACTTCGCGGTTGCAAAACACCTGGTGGGTCTGACCACCGTGGTCATACATGACCCCCACCGCACGCTTGCCTTCGAGAATGATCTGACGGGTCATCGCATGGGTGACCACCGTCAGGTTCGGACGGCCCATGGCCGGGCGCAGATAGGCGTTGGCGGTGGAGCAGCGCACGCCGTTCTTCACGGTCATGTGCATGGCACCGAAACCTTCCTGCATGTAGCCGTTGCAGTCTTCGGTCTTGATGTAGCCCGCCTCCGCGCCGGCTTCGACCCACGCACCGTACAGCGGGTTTTTCATGTGGTTGCCGTTGGTGGTGTGCAGCGGCCCGGTTTGCCCGCGATAGCTGTCACCGCCCGACTCGTAGCTCTCGGCACGCTTGAAGTACGGCAGGCAGTTGCGATAGCCCCAGCCTTCGGCACCCAGGGATTCCCACTCGTCAAAGTCCAGCGCGTGGCCACGGATGTACACCAGGCCGTTGATCGACGACGAACCGCCCAGCACCTTGCCCCGTGGGCAGTGAATGCGTCGGCCGTTGAGGTGGGTCTCCGGCTCGGTCTCATAGCGCCAGTTGTACTTCTTGGTGTTCATCGGGATCGAGAATGCGCTCGGCATCTGGATCACTACGCTCTTGTCACTGCCGCCGAATTCCAGGACCAGCACCGAGGTGGCCGGGTCTTCGCTCAGGCGGTTGGCCAACACACAACCTGCCGAGCCTGCGCCAATGATGATGTAGTCGTATTTTTGCGTAGCCATTTTTTGCGTGGTCATGACTATCTCCCGACCGTCGATTCAGTGAAAACCGGCAGTGGCTGCTGTTTGTGGGTCAGCGTGTCGCCGGTGGTGTATTGCGGGGAGTTTTTCTCGATCTGCTGGATCACTGCTTCCTCGCGTTTCAGATCGATCGAGCGGCTCAGCCAGTAGTACGCCAGGCCCGATACGATCAGCCCGACCAGCCAGGCGATGTCGATGCTGCCCAGCGCCTTGGCGAGCGGGCCGACATACACTTCGCGCTGTTCAACGCCGTCGTAGATGTAGAAGAACGGGATCATCGAGATAAAGCCGATGGCATAGGCGGCGATGCCGCGCAGGCCCCAGCTGCCGTAGATGTTGCCGTGGGGCATGAAGAAGTGCGGGATGGCGTAGCGGCCCTTGCGCACAAAGAAGTAGTCGGTGAGGTTGACCGAGGTCCAGGGCACCAGGAAGTACAGCATCACCACCAGGTAGATCCCCAGCACCGACAGGCCTTTGCCGGAACTCTGGATGCTCAGGGCTACGCCCAGTTGCAGCAGGATCACGAAGCCGATGGCCAGGATGCGTGCCCTGCGGGTTGGTTCGATGTGCTTGATCGAATCGACGCAGGTCAGCGTGGTCAGCTTGGCGCTGTAGATGTTCATCGCGATCACCGGCAGGAACGCCAGGATGGTGACCACCACCACCGCCGTGCCCACCAGCGGCGACACGGTGTTGCCGACTTGCCCGAGGGCCACCAGCACGTCAGTGGAGTGCAGGTGATCGGCCAGCCAGCCACCCACGGAAATCATCCACGCACCGGACAACGAAGCCCCGAGGAACACCACGGCGATCAGCTTGCCGCTGGAGGTATTTTTCGGCAGGTAGCGCGAGTAGTCCGACACGTAAGGGGCGTAGGCGATGTTGTAACTGGCCGCCGCCGCAAACTGCGCGATGAAACCGGTCCAGTTGAAACCCAGCGGCTCACGGGCCACTTCGCCTTCCGCGAGTGCCGGCAGCACCGCATCCGGCACCCAGCCCATCACCACCGCCAAGGTCACCAGGCCATACAGCGGCAACGACAGGTACAGCGCCCATTTGAAGCTGCGGTGCATCCAGTCATGGCCGAGAATCGCCAGCACCGCCGCCGGTATGGTCACCGCCACTGCGATCACTGCGGGGTTGAACCCGAACAGCGTGTGCAGCCCCTGCATCATCAGTACCAGGTTGACGATGTTGAAGCCGGCGAACACGAACAGCGTCGCCAGCAACACCAGGATTACCCCGCGATAACCGAACTGCGCACGGGACTGGATCATCTGCGGCAGGCCAAGGTGCGGGCCCTGGGAGCCGTGAAACGCCATGAACAGTGTGCCGAACATGATGCCCAGCGTGCCGGCCAGCGTGGTCCAGAGCGCGGTCAGGCCGACGCTTGGGCCAACGAAGCCGATGGTCATGGTGAAGAAGGTGAAATTGCCGAGGAACCAGAACGGGCCCTGACTGGCCAGCTTGTCAGTGCGCTCGTTCTCGGGGATGAAGTCAATCGAATGCCCCTCGACGACGGATTTTTCGTCGAGGCTGGACACGCTCGGGGCGGACTTGGCGTTAGTGTTCATGATGGACTCTTATTGTTGGAAGATCATGACGAGATAACCGCGTTCTTTCGGGTGAACGACTCCCCTGTGGCCCTGAAAATGGGACTGCTGCGCAGTCCAGCGGGAGCAAGCTCCCTCGCCACAGGTTCAGTGTTGCCCGTGCCTACCTGGCGTTGTTGCAGATGCCTTTTGATTGTGGGGGCGCGTCAGCCCGGCAGCGTGATCCACACCGCCTTGGTTTCGAGCAGGTAGTCGAGCTGCTCGGCGCCCAGGTCCTTGCCGAATCCGGACTGCTTGTAGCCACCGAACGGCATCGACGGATCGAGGGTGCCGTGGGCGTTGACGTAGACCGAGCCTGCTTTCAAGCGTGGAATCAGGCTGTGCACCTTGCCCAGGTCGTTGGAATACAGTGCCGCCGCCAGGCCGAAGGGCGAATCGTTGGCCAGGGCCAGCGCTTCTTCCTCGTCGTCGAACGGTGTGGTGACCAGCACCGGGCCGAAGATCTCTTCCTGGACAATGCGCATGTCGTTGCGGCAATTGGCGAAGATGGTCGGCTCGACGAAGAAGCCTGGGCCATCGACCGGTTGGCCGCCGTAGACCAGTTCGGCGCCTTCGGCCTTGCCGGTTTCGATGTACTCGGTCACGCGCTGCTTTTGCAGGGCCGAAACCAGCGGGCCGATGAAGCAATCAGGATCCAGGCCCGGGGCGATTTTCAGGGTGCGTGTGTAGGCAATCAGTTCGCGCAGGAACTCGTCGTAGACACTCCTATGAATATAGGCCCGTGTACCGGCGTCGCATACCTGCCCGGAGTTGAAAAACACGCCGTTGGCGACCGCTTGGGCGGCGGCCGGGATGTCGGCGTCGGCGCAGACGATGACCGGTGATTTGCCACCGAGTTCCAGGGTCAGGCGCTTCATGTCATTCAGCGCTGCGCGGCCGACAGTCTGGCCGACCGGGGTCGAACCGGTGAAGGTCAGTTTGTCGATGCCCGGGTGGGTGGCCATGGCCGCACCGACCACGCTGCCGCGCCCGGTGACGATGTTGATCACGCCGTCGGGAATACCTGCTTCCTGCACCAGTTCAGCAAAACGCAGGGCCGACAACGAAGTCAGTTCGGCAGGCTTGACCACCACGGTGCAACCGGTCGCCAGCGCCGCGCCGAGCTTCCAGGCCATGGTTTGCAGCGGGAAGTTCCACGGCACGATGGCGCCAACTACGCCCACCGCTTCCTTGCGGGTATAGGCCAGGTAGTTGCCCGGCAGCGAAGGTTCGACGGTACGCCCGTGCAGTTTGGTAGCCCAGCCGGCGAAGTAACGCAGGGTATCCACGGTGCCCTGGATGTCCACGTCCTTGGCGAAGGCAACCGATTTGCCCATGTCGATGGATTCGATTTCCGCCAGTTCAGCAGCGTTCTGCTCGATCAGGTCGGCCAGGCGCTGCATCATGCGCTCGCGTTCGGCCGGTTTGGCCTGGCGCCAGGCGCCGCCGTCGAACTGCGCGCGGGCGGCTTGCACGGCGCGGTCCAGGTCATCGGTGGTGCCCATGGGAATGCGGGTGATCAGGCCTTCGGTCGAAGGTTCGATCACATCGGAAGTCTGGCCGTCGCTGGCTTCGACCCAGGCGCCGCCGATGAACATTTTCTGGACCTTGCTGAGGAAGGTCTGGGTGGCTTCGCTGACGCCGAATTTTTGCAGGTAACTTTTGACGATCGTGTCCATTTTTGTTCTCTCTGCCCGGCAGTCAGAGCCTGCCGGGTCACTGGTTTCGATGATCAGGCTGATGCGGCTTCGCTCTCGGCGGCTGCCCGCACCTTGCCACGCTCGTGGAAGATGAAACCGATGCTGTTGAGCAACAGTTGCGCGGCCAGGATCGAGGTCATGCCGGTCGGGTCGTAGACCGGTGCCACTTCCACCAGGTCCATGCCGACGATGTTGCCTTTGCTGCGCTTGGCCAGGGCCTGGATGATTTCCAGCACTTCGTAGTAGAGGAAGCCGCCGTGGCTCGGGGTGCCGGTGCCGGGGGCGATGGACGGGTCGAAACCGTCGATGTCGATGGTGATGTAGTAGTTGATGTCCTGCGGGATCAGCGCCAGCACACCCTCGACGCCAAGGCGACGCACGTCACGCACTGAGAGGATTTTCGAGCCGGCTTCATGGGCCGCTTCATAGTCGTCGCGGTTGGACGACGACACGTTGCGGATGCCCATCTGGGTCATGCCGACAATGTGGTTCATTTCCGAGGCGCGGCGCAGCGGGTTGCCGTGGCCGTAGCGAACACCGTGGCGTTCGTCGACGAAATCCAGGTGCGCATCGAAGTGAATGATGTGGATCGGGCCGCGGCCTTCGAAGGCCTTGATCACTGGCGCGTGCACTGAGTGGTCGCCGCCGAGCACCACCGGCATCACGCCGGCGTCGAGGATCTTGCGCACGGCGTATTCGGTGTTCTTGTTGCTGGTGACCATGTCGGTGTGGACGATGTCGGCATCACCGACGTCGACCATGCGCACGTCCGATGCGGTGAGGTACATCACGTCATCTTCGTGATCGTAGGCGCCAGCGTGGCCGAAGGAAAACAGCGTCGATGCTTCGCGAATCCCGCGTGGTCCGAAGCGTGCGCCGGAGCGCCACTGGGTGCCCATGTCGTTGGGCACGCCGAGCACCGCGACGTCGGCATCCAGTGCATCCCAATCGGTGCACACCGGGGATTTGCCAAAGGTGCAATGACCTACGAATGGCAGGTTCAGGCGACCGGATTCATAACCGTTGTTCGACATTTCTAGCCTCTCCACTTCTTGTTATCGGCTTGGCGGACTGCAAGGCGACCGCCGTTGGAAAGACTATGGGCGCAGGTTTTCGTGGAAAAAATGCTAAACATCAGATACTCATATCGGTATTGCCGATGCATCCCCATGCCGGAGGTCAAAGATGATCCAGCTGCACGATGTCGACCTGAAACTGCTCAGGGTGTTTGCCACGATTGTCCGCTGCGGCGGCTTTTCCGCTGCGCAGGCGGCGCTCAATGCCGGGCAGTCGACCATCAGCGAACAGATGACCCACCTGGAAACCCGTCTCGGGGTCAAACTCTGCCAGCGCGGGCGCAGCGGCTTTCGCCTGACCGAACAAGGGGTGGCCATTCATGAAGCCACCCAGCGCCTGCTGTCGGCGGTGGAAAACTTCTGCATGGACGCCGACGTGCTCAAGCAGCACATCAGCGGCAAGCTCAACCTGGGGATCATCGACACCACGATCACCGACCCCGACTCACCGATTCCGCGCACCACCCAGCGCTTCGTTTCACGGGGCCATGACGTGCACCTGAACGTGTACGTCGGCACCCCGGCGGAACTCGAAGAACGGGTGCTCGACGGTCGCCTGCACCTGGCCATCGGGCACTTTCCGATCCATGTGCCGGGGTTGCTGCAATCACCGCTGTACCAGGAAGCCCTGGGTTTGTATTGCGGCCGGCGTCACCCCTTGTTCGGCAGCCACGCCGAAGGTGAGGAACTGCTCGAAGAAGTCGCTGCCGGGCGCATCGTCGTGCGCGGCTACATGCAGCAATACGACCTCGAACACCTGGGCGTGAGCAAGGCGGCCGCCACCGTGGACAACATCGAAGCCACCGCGATCCTGATCATTTCCGGCGCCTACCTGGGTTTTCTGCCTGAGCACTTCGCCGCCCAGTGGGTCAAGAGCGGCGAGATGCACCAGTTGGCCCCAGGGAGTCTGCGTTTGAAATCGCCATTCGACGTGATCACCCGACGCGGCGCGGCACCGCCACCGATCCTCCAGGCGTTCCTCGAGGACTTGGCCGCCAGCGCCCGTAAAACCGGCAAGCCGTGATGTGACACTCGCCAAATTCAAATTTTGCCGGGCATACTGATTTGAGTTCGCCAACCTTGCAGGCCCGTCATGCGCATCCACGTCACCTTCATCGACCGCGTCGGCATCACCCAGGAAGTGCTGGCCCTGCTCGGTGGACGCAGTTTCAACCTGGACGCCGTGGAGATGGTGCCGCCGAACGTCTACATCGATGCGCCGACCCTCGGCGCCGAGGTGCTGGAGGAGTTGCGCGAGGCGCTTTTCGGCGTGCACGGCGTGCAAGCGGTGACCATGGTCGACATCCTTCCGGGGCAACGCCGGCGCCTGCAACTGGACGCGTTGCTGGCAGCCAGTTCCGACCCGGTGCTGGCGGTGGATGACCGCGGTCATGTGCTGCTGGCCAACCCGGCGCTGATCGCCCTCTGCGGCCGCGAACCGGCCGGTGAGTCCCTGACCGCGCTGTTCGACGATGCCGATTTGCAGCGCACCTTGATCGCTCAGCATTTCCGCCTGCCAATGCACGAGGTCAGCCTCGGCGGCCAGACCTTGCTGCTCGACGCGATGCCGATCACCGACGCCGGCGCCCTGCTCACCCTGTATCAACCGAACCGCATTGGCGAACGCCTCTCGGCGCTGCACCATGACCATGCCGAAGGTTTCGATGCGCTGCTCGGCGAATCGCCGCCGATCCGTGCGCTCAAGGCCCGCGCCCAACGGGTGGCGGCCCTCGATGCGCCGTTGCTGATCCAGGGTGAAACCGGCACCGGCAAGGAACTGGTGGCCCGCGCCTGCCATGCCATCAGCCCACGGCACGATGCGCCGTTTCTGGCCCTGAACTGCGCAGCACTGCCGGAGAGCCTCGCCGAAAGCGAACTGTTCGGCTACGCCCCCGGTGCCTTCACCGGCGCGCAACGGGGCGGCAAGCTCGGCCTGCTGGAACTGGCCGATCAGGGCACGGTGTTTCTCGATGAGGTGGGGGAAATGTCGCCCTACCTGCAAGCCAAGTTGCTGCGGTTTTTGAGCGATGGCTGCTTCCGCCGGGTCGGTGGCGACAAAGAGGTCCGGGTCAATGTGCGGGTGCTCAGCGCGACCCACCGCGACCTGGAAAAAATGGTCGCCGAAGGGCGTTTTCGCGAAGACCTGTTCTACCGCCTCAACGTGCTCAACCTGCAAGTGCCGCCGCTGCGCGAGCGTGGTCATGACATCCTGCTGATGGCCAATCACTTCATGCAACAGGCCTGCGCGCAGATCCAGCGACCGCCGTGTCGTTTGGCACCGAGCACCTTCAGCGCCCTGCTCGGCAACCGCTGGCCGGGCAACGTGCGGCAACTGCAAAACGTGATCTTTCGCGCGGCGGCGATCTGCGAAAACCCGCTGGTGGACATCGACGACCTTGACATCGCCCGCACGGCGGTAGAGCGGCAGAACGACGGCGAAGTCGGCAGCCTGGAAGAGGCGGTTGGCGACTTTGAGAAGAACCTGCTGGAACAGCTTTATCGCAGCTATCCGTCCAGCCGGTTGCTGGCGGCGCGGTTGCAGACGTCCCATAGCGCCATCGCGATTCGCTTGCGCAAGTATGGGATTCCCGCCAAGCCCTGAGTGATCTGTCGGAACACATTCCCCTGTAGGAGCGAGCCTGCTCGCGATAGCGGCCTGACAGTCAACATACATTTCGACTGACACGCCCTCATCGCGAGCAGGCTCACTCCTACAGTGGACTGTGTTGCATCTGCACTTTTCGTCTGCAAATCGATACAGCGTAGCGAAATCAAGACAAAACCTTTCCCACCCGCAATTACGGCGTCTGCGCCCACTGCCCTGCTTGTCTGTATTGATTTCAATACGAATGGAATCTCTCGCACTTAATAAAATCACTTCAAGCCATTGATTTAAAACAAATAAAAAACATTGGCACCGCCCTTGCTATCACTCCTGCAACCCCGCTCGTCGTCCCGCCACGAGCCTTAAAACAATAAGGAGTTGATATGAGCCAATTGCGTTTTACCGTCGATCACGAATGGTTACGCCTTGAGAGCAATGGCCTGGTCACCGTCGGCATCACCGCGTTTGCCCAGCAGGCGTTGGGGGATGTGGTGTTCGTTCAGGTGCCTGAACTGGGCGCCTTCGATGCAGGCGCTGAAGTGTCGGTGCTGGAATCGGTGAAGGCCGCCAGCAGTATCGGCATGCCGCTGGACGGTGAAGTGGTCGAGATCAACACGACGCTGGAGAGCACCCCGGAACTGGTCAACGAAGACCCATTGGGTGAAGGCTGGTTCTTTCGCTTCAAACCGGTCGATGCCCTGGCGTTGAGCGATCTACTGGATCAAGACGCCTATGAACGCCTGACCGCAGAACACGCCGACGCTTGAAGCCCCTGGGCATTTCCCGAATTCGCAAAAGGACCACACCATGTTCAGCAAGCACGACCAGATCAAAGGCTACGACGACGAACTGCTGTCGGCGATGAACGCCGAGGATGCGCGGCAGGAACACCATATCGAACTGATTGCCTCGGAAAACTACACCAGTCAGCGGGTGATGGAGGCACAAGGCAGCGGCCTGACCAACAAGTACGCCGAAGGCTATCCGGGCAAGCGTTACTACGGCGGCTGCGAGCACGTCGATGTGGTCGAGCAACTGGCCATCGATCGCGCCAAACAGCTGTTCGGCGCCGATTACGCCAACGTCCAGCCGCACTCCGGCAGCCAGGCCAACGCCGCGGTTTATCTGGCCCTGCTGCAAGCCGGCGACACCGTGCTGGGCATGAGCCTGGCCCACGGCGGTCACCTGACCCACGGCGCCAAGGTGAGTTTTTCCGGCAAGCTCTACAACGCGGTGCAGTATGGCATCGACACCAAGACCGGTCTGATCGATTACGACGAAGTCGAGCGCCTGGCGGTCGAGCACAAGCCGAAGATGATCATCGCCGGGTTCTCGGCCTATTCGAAGACCCTGGACTTCCCGCGCTTCCGTCAGATCGCGGACAAGGTCGGCGCGTATTTCTTCGTCGACATGGCCCACGTCGCCGGGCTGGTGGCGACCGGTCTGTACCCCAATCCCCTGCCCTACGCCGACGTGGTCACCACCACCACCCACAAGACCCTGCGCGGCCCGCGCGGCGGTTTGATTCTGGCCAAGGCCAATGCGGAACTGGAGAAGAAGCTCAACGCCGCGGTTTTCCCCGGCGGTCAGGGCGGCCCGCTGATGCACGTGATCGCCGCCAAGGCCGTGTGCTTCAAGGAAGCGCTGGAACCAGGCTTCAAGACTTATCAGGCACAAGTGATCCGCAACGCCCAGGCCATGGCGCAGGTGTTTATAGAGCGCGGTTATGACGTAGTGTCCGGCGGCACCGACAACCACCTGTTCCTGGTCAGCCTGATCCGCCAGGGCCTGACCGGCAAGGACGCCGACGCCGCCCTCGGTCGCGCCGGCATCACCGTGAACAAGAACGCAGTGCCCAACGATCCGCAATCGCCGTTCGTGACCTCAGGGCTGCGCATTGGTACGCCGGCGATCACCAGCCGTGGCTTCAAGGAAGCGCAAAGCATTGCCCTGGCCGGCTGGATCTGCGACATCCTCGATCACTTGGGCGATGCCGATATCGAGGCCAATGTCGCCCGGCAGGCGGCCGCCCTGTGCGCCGACTTCCCGGTCTACCGCGACTGAGCACACAACACAAAAGCCCTGTAGGAGCGAGCCTGCTCGCGATAGCGGTGGATCAGTCGCTATTCATATTGACTGATACGACGCTATCGCGAGCAGGCTCACTCCTACAGGTTCTGCTCCCTGCTGCACAAGGAAAGCATCATGAATGCCATTGTCGAATCGACCGGCAAGAGCCCGGCCAAAGTAGAAATCGGCACCAAACTGCGCGGAGCGGAAAAGGTCGCGCGGATTCCGGTGAAGATCATTCCCACGGATGAGTTCCCGCGCAAACCGGACTGGATTCGTGTGCGCATGCCGATCTCTCCCGAGGTCGACCGGATCAAGCAGCTGCTGCGCAAGCACAAACTGCACAGCGTCTGTGAAGAAGCCTCGTGCCCGAACCTCGGTGAGTGTTTTTCCGGCGGTACGGCGACTTTCATGATCATGGGCGACATCTGCACCCGTCGCTGTCCGTTCTGCGATGTCGGCCATGGCCGGCCCAAGCCGCTGGACGTCAATGAACCGATGAACCTGGCCGTGGCCATCGCCGAGCTGCGCCTGAAGTACGTGGTGATCACCTCGGTGGACCGCGACGATTTGCGCGACGGCGGCGCCCAACACTTTGTCGATTGCCTGCGGGAAATCCGCAAGCTGTCCCCCGACATTCAACTGGAAACCCTGGTGCCGGATTATCGCGGACGCATGGACGTGGCCCTGGCGATCACCGCCAATGAGCCCCCGGATGTGTTCAACCACAACCTGGAAACCGTGCCGCGTCTGTACAAGGCAGCGCGGCCGGGGTCGGACTTCGAGTGGTCGCTGGACCTGCTGCAGAAATTCAAGCAAGCGGTGCCCCATGTGCCGACCAAATCCGGCTTGATGCTGGGCCTTGGCGAAACCGACGAGGAAGTCATCGAGGTCATGCAGCGCATGCGCGAGCACGACATCGACATGCTGACCCTCGGCCAATACCTGCAACCCTCGCGCAGTCACTTGCCGGTGCAGCGCTTCGTGCACCCGGACACCTTTGCCTGGTTCGCCGAGGAAGGCACGCGCATGGGCTTCAAGAACGTGGCGTCCGGGCCGCTGGTGCGTTCGTCCTATCACGCGGATCAACAACTTCATGGAGGTACGGACGGTTTCAAGCCATGATGGAATGACTGGTCATGCATGGAGCCTTTTCCGATGTCGCGTTCACCCTGTCTGTTGTTGCTGTGCCTGAGCCTTGCCACGCCGTGCATGGCCGACGAGTCGAAACCCGGGCACATGGTGTATGTGCGCAGCGTCGACCCGGGCATCGAGCAGGACATCCGCTACGCCAGCGCGCACAACTTCACCGGGCACCCGCTCGACGGCTACCAGGCGGCGGAGTGCCTGCTGTCGGAGGACGCTGCGAAGGCGTTAGCCCGAGTGCAACGCTCACTGAAAGCCGAAGGCTACGGCTTGAAAGTATTCGACTGCTATCGACCCAAGCGTGCGGTGGCGGACATGGGCCGCTTCGCCACCGAACCTGGCGACCCGCTGAAGACCGAGTTCTATCCACGGGTCGACAAGCAGGACTTCTGGCGCCTGGGTTATGTGGCCCGGGTGTCCAATCATTCCCGGGGCAACACAGTCGACCTGACGATGACCGGTCCCGACGCCCTGCCTGCCGACACCTGGACGCCTTCTGCCACGCCAGTGGATTGCACCGCCCCTTATGGCAAGCGCTGGCACGACGGCGCCCTCGACATGGGTACCGGCTTTGACTGCTTCGATGAGCGGGCGCACACCGACTCGACGCTGATCAACGCCACGGCCAAAGCCAATCGCCAGCGCCTGACCAGTGCCATGGCCAAGGAAGGCTTTGTGGGTTATTCGGCTGAGTGGTGGCACTTCACGTACAGCGGGAATCCGCCGAAGCCGGACGTCATGGACTTTCCCATCACGCCGCTTGCACCATGAACATTCTGCTCAAGGCCCTGTTGGTGGCGTTGTTTCCGCTGGCCGCAATGGCCCAGGGACTCGACGGCAGCGACCAACTGATCGTGGTCACCAGTAAAAGCTGGGATGACATCCAGGGTACTGCCCAGCGCTTTGAACGGCATGGGCAGACTTTCCAGAAGTTTGAAGCACCCTTTGCAGTGGTGCTCGGCAAGAACGGCATGGGTTGGGGCAAGGGGCTGCTCGATATCGGGCAACCTGAAGGACCGGTCAAACAGGAAGGCGATGGCAAGGCACCGGCAGGAATGTTCAAGCTGAGCACGGCGTTTGGCTACGCGCCTGCGGCCGAAACCCGCCTGCCTTATCTACCGTTGACGCCGACCATCGAATGCGTGGATGACAGCCAATCGACTCGCTACAACGAACTGGTCGACGGAGCGGTCGTCGAAAAGGACTGGAACAGCTCCGAACGGATGCGCCGCTCGGATGAGTTGTACCGCCAAGGCATCGTCATCCAGCACAACATTCCGGCCTTTCCTGCTGCCGGTTCATGCATTTTCTTCCACATCTGGCGTGGCCCCACGGCGCAGACCCGTGGCTGTACGGCCATGGACCCGGCGGATATCGCGCGGTTGTTCGATTGGCTGGACCCGGGCAAATCCCCGGTGCTGGTGCAATTGCCTGAAGCGCAGTACGAACGGTTGCGTGAGCGTTGGAAACTGCCGAAGCGCTAACTGGTAAACGCTGAACCTGTGGCGAGGGAGCTTGCTCCCGTTGGGGCGCGAAGCGGCCCTAAAAGATGGGCCTGCTGCGCAGTCCAGCGGGAGCAAGCTCCCTCGCCACAAAAGCTCCCTCGCCATAAGTGCGGGTATTAACCCCGCTCAACCACCACTCCACTCATCGACGGCTTGGCCAGCGCGTAATAGATCACACCCGGCACCAGCAGCCCGACGATCCAGGAAATATCCACGCCGCCCAGTAGCGCAACCATCGGCCCGGAGTAGAAATGGGTGTCGACAAAAGGCAGCTGGATCAACACGCCGATCACATACACGCTGATCCCCAGCACGTTCCAGCGACCATAGCGCCCGTTCGGGTCGGACAACGCAGGAATGTCGTAACGCTCCTTGTTGATGAAGTAGTAATCCACCAGGTTGATCGCGCTCCACGGGGTGAAGAACGTCAGCAAAAACAGGATGAAGTACTTGAACGAGTTGAGGAACGAGTACTGCCCCAACAAAGCCAGCGCGGTGGACGCCGCGACGATCAGCAGCACAAACAGCATGCGCTGGCGGGCGGTGATTTCCAGGCGACGACGAAAGCCACTGATGATGGTGGCGATGCACATGAAACTGCCGTAGGCGTTGAGGGTGGACACCGTGACCTTGCCGAACACAATGCTCAGGTACAGCAAGGACGCGATCACACCGCTACTGCCCAGGCCGACAATCGTCGCCACTTCGTGCCCACGGAAATTGGCCCCGGCCAGTGCGGCGGCGAACACCCCCAGCACCATCGAAGTCTGAGCCCCCAGCACTGTGCCGAGGCCCACGGCGGTGAAGGTTTTCCACGATGAAGTCTTGCTCGGCAGGTAGCGTGAGTAGTCCGCCACGTAGGGGCCGAAGGCGATCTGCCAGGATGCCGAGAGCGAAACCGCCAGCAGGAAAGTACCCCAGGCAAAATGACGATTGTCGAGCAGCAGGCCGATGTCGTTGAGGGTCATCAACCGGGTGAACAGGTAGGCGAAGGCGATGATGCCCAGCACGCTGGCCACCCGCCCGACCAGGTGAATCACCCGATACCCGAAGATCGTCAGGAACGCGATGCACGCCGCGAAAATCAGGATGCCGGTGCTGTCGCTGACACTGATCAACTGCGCGATCGCCTGCCCCGACAGCACCGCGCCGGTGGCGCTGAAACCCAGATACATCAGGCACACCAAAACAATCGGGATCGCCGCGCCATACACCCCGAACTGCACGCGGCTGGAGATCATCTGCGGCAAGCCGAGCTTCGGCCCTTGCGCCGCGTGCAGCGCCACCACGGCACCGCCGAGCACTTGCCCGATCAGCAAGCCGATCAGCGACCAGAACACATCGCCGCCCAGCACCACGGCCAGGGCGCCGGTGACGATGGCGGTGATTTGCAGGTTGGCGCCGAGCCACAGGGTGAACTGGCTGTAGAGACTGCCGTGTCGCTCAGCCTCGGGAATGAAATCGATCGAGCGGGTCTCGACCAAGGGACTGCGTTGCGCACTCATGACGGTGTTTCCTTTGAGGAGCTGTTTTTATCGTCGGGGTTGAACCTAGAAGGTCTTGGTGGCACTTGCAACGACCGTGGCCGAGCACAGGTCGTCATAGCCATACCAGCCACTGCATTCACTCTTCGTCAGGTCGGTGTCGACATAGCTCAGGCCCCAGGTCACGCCAACAAAACCACGGGTCAACTTGGCCTCCCACTCGTAGTAGGCCTCGCGGTTGTCGCCGTTGGAGGACCAGAAAGCCGGGTCTTTCACGTCGTTGCGTCCCACGCGCAACTCCAGGCCGACTTCGGCCGGCAGCGTGAACTTGTAGCCGACGTAAGTGTAGAGCGTGTCCTGGTCTTCGCCGAAAACGTTCGGCGTGTCCTTGGAGTAATTGGCACCCAGCTTCACGCCGTACAGGTCGAGGACGGCGTAGATTTCGCTCAGGTTGAATTCGGAATTTTTCGGGTAGTCGTACTTGATGTAGCCCAGATCCAGGCTGATCGCGTCCGTCGCCTGCCAGTAGTAACCGGCGTAGTACTCACGCTCCTGCCGGGTGTCGAAGCCGCCGCCGAAATCCACGTTGGAGGTCCAGGCGCCGATGTACAGGCCGCTGCTGTGCAGCAGCGTTGCGCCGCCCTGTACCGCCGGATCGCCCAAGGTTTGCGAGATGCCCCGGGAACGGTAGTCGCTGACGACGCCCAGGGTCATATCCAGGCTGAAATCATCGTTGAGGGCCAGGGCCTGGCTGGTCAGGGGGGCCAGTGCGAGTGCTGCGAGGGTCAATGCTGAAAGTGCGTTCATACAGTTCTCTTGTTGTTATGGCGTACGGGGAATTTCAGGCATGGCGATGCCAGGCCCCTCGCGCTACGAGGGGCTGGCAGTTTTTTGCGGGTGCTGGGTGTTCGCAGGTCAGGACGCGGGGGCGTAGACCTGCTTGCCGGCGAAGAAGGTGTTCAGGACTTTGGTTTCGAACAGGTCGTCATCGCTGACCTTGAACACATCACGGTCGAGGATGATCAGGTCGGCCTGCTTGCCCGGTGCCAGCGAACCGATCTGCTGCTCCAGGCGCAGGGTTTTCGCCGCGTTGATGGTGTAGGCGTAGAACATGGTCTGGCGGTCGATGCTTTCCTTGGCATTGAGTACGCCCAACGGACCTTTGCGCGTGCTGGCCTGGGCAATGGCGTTGAACGGGTTGGCGCTCGACACCGGCCAGTCGCTGCCACCGGCAATCGTCGCGCCGGCGTTATGCAGGGACCGCGCGGGATACTGGTAACCGTAGGCAAAGGCGCTGATGTAAGGCTTGACCAGTTCGACGGTGTAGGACTCGCCGGTGGCCCACAGCAGTTGCATCGAAGCGATCACGCCCAGTTCTTTGAAGCGTGGAAACTCCTTGGGGTTGACCAGTTGCAGGTGCGCGATGCTGTGGGGCACCGGCGTCGGGCTGAGCTTGCGCGCATACGCCACGCCATTGAGCGCTTCACGCACCGCGCGGTCGCCGACGGCGTGCATGTGCACGATCCAGCCGCGTTTTTCCGCCGCCACCACCAGTTCGCCGAAGTGCGCCGGGTCGGTCAGCAACTGACCATTTTTATGGCTGTTCTTGAACGGCACGATGACCGCTGCGGTTTGCCCCGGGAATTCGAGAATGCCGTCGACAAACACCTTGATGCCGGGGAACGTCAGGTTAGGCACGCCCTCGAACTGCTTCATCACCGTGGCGATCACTTCCAGGTCGGCGGGTTTGCTCTTCGGATTGGTGACCATCAGCGCGGCGACGTGGGCACTGAGCTCGCCGTTCTGCGCCAGCTCCTTGTACAGCGGCAGCACGCCGACACTTTCCGCGGTGGCATGGAAATCGAACAGCGAATCTTCGCTGCCGCCGTTCGCCGCCGCGTCCATCCAGGCGGTGACGCCGAACTGATTGTTGATCTTCACCGCCTCGCGAGCGGCCTTGAGCATGGCCTCCGGGGTGGGCGCCGGAATACCGTTGCGCACCACGTCCCAGCGGGATTCGGCAAAGTAGCCGTTAGGGGTGAAGTCCGCTTCATGGCCGATGTAGCCGCGTTCTTTCTCCGGCAGACTCTTGACCAGTGCCGCGTCGATGTTCAAGCGCTTGAGCATCGCGTTGTTGGCCCAACCGGTGTGACCGTCGATGCCACTGAAGACAATGGGCTGATCGGCCCAGCGCCCCTGGTTGAACACCTTGCCCAGTTCACGGCTCTTCTCCCAGTAGGCCGAACTGACCCCGGCCACGCTGATCACATCGCCGGAGCGGGCACGTCCGGCCTTGTCTTCTTCGATCAACCATTGCTCCAGCTCCGGCAACGGTTTGACCTCGTCCAGCAGGTTGGCCTTCATGCTGTCGAAAGCGCCCGTGACCGGGTGGCTGTGGGTGTCGATCATGCCCGGCATCAACACTTTGCCCGCCAGGTCGATGCGCTGGGTCTTGGCATCGGCCAGAGCGTTGATTTCGGCATCGCTGCCCACTTTCAGAATCTTGCCGTCTTGCACCGCAACAGCCTGCACCAGTGCCTGGCCGGGTTCGGCGGTAAAGACCTTGCCGTTGAACAACACCAGGTCGGCGGCGGCCATGGCCTGCACCGACGACAAGGCCAGCGCGGCGGCCAACAGGTTTGGAATCAATCGCATCGGAACGCTCTCTAGTTTTTATGGGGCGGTTCGGGAAGTAACCGCTTGGGAAACCACGTGTGGCGCAAGCCCTTGGAACGGCGCCTTGGCCCACACGACCTTGCCGCCGACCAGCGTCAGCAGCACGTCATTGCGGCCCAGTTCCTCCTCGGGCACCTGCATGAAGTTCTTGTCGAGCACGATCAGGTCAGCGAACTTGCCGACTTCGACCGAGCCCAGCACCGCGTCCAGCTTCAGCTGTTCGGCGGAATTGAGGGTGATGCTGCGCAGCACTTCGGCTCGGGACAGCGCCGGATCGGCATTGAGTCGCCCGGCATACTTCGGCCCATAGCTGTGCGGATTGGTGGGGTCGCCGGAACGGGTGACACCGACTTTCAGCGCGAGGAACTCATCCAGCGGATCGACCGGCCAATCGCTGCCAAACGCCACTCGACCGCCGGCATGGGCGATGCTGCCCGAGGGTTCCATGCGCGCAAATCGCGCGGCGCCAAGGTGATCACTGGTGCCGTCGACCGTGGACGGTGCCTGCTGCGCCCACTGGAACGACATGGTGGCCGTGACGTCCAGTGCCTTGAAGCGCGAATAGTCGGCAGGGTCGACTGACTCGGCGTGCGCGATGGCCGGGCGGAAGTCTTGACCGGGCAGTTCCTTGCGCACGTAGGCGACGCTGTCCAGTGCATCGCGCACCGCGCGCTCGCCGGTGGCGTGCAGGTGCGGATCGAGACCGGCCTTGACCGCTTGCAGCAACAACGGATTGAGCACTTGCGACGGGAAGTACAGTTCGCCCAGGTTCTTGCCCGGCGTCCACTTCGGCGCCTTGTCGGTGCCGCTGTTGTGCAGGTACGGGGTCAACATGGCGCCGGTGTCCGCCGGGGCATTGATGATGCCGTCCATGAACAGTTTGACGTGGCGCATGTTCACGCCCGGCGCGGCATGCACTTCGCCCTGGTCGTAGGTACTGGCCAGGGCCTTGGCCTCGGCGATGGTTTTCACCGGGTCGGCGGCAGCGGCGGCCGGGTCCAGCTTGATCGCCAGCAAGGCCCGGGCGGTCAGTTCGCCGGACTTTTGCAGGCTGGTGAAGGCTTTGCCGTTTTCCGGGCCGGACAGCGCATCGAAGAAACTGGTGATGCCTTGCTGGCGCATGGCGTCGAGGGCTGCACGGACCTGATTGAGTTTTTCCGCGTCGGTGGCAGGCGGCACCACGGCGGCCAACGATTCGGCGGCGCCGTCTTCACAGATGCCGTTCGGGTTGCCGGCGCTGTCGCGTCGGTATTTGCCATCTTCAGGGTCGGCGGTTTTCTTGTTGATGCCAGCCAGTTCCAGGCCGCGAGAGTTGGTCAGCACGGTGTGGAAGTCGGTGGAGCGCACCTGGATCGGACGCTTGGTCTTGAGCGCGTCCAGGGTCGACTTGTCGGCGTCGCCGTCGAGCCCGGTCATGCCCATGCGGTCCCAGCTACCGACTTCCAGCCACACGTCCGGACCCTTGTCCTTGTCGGCATCGAGGCAGGCCTGGATGCTCGCCTGAAACTGCGCGCGGGTCATGGTCTGGTATTTCAGGTCGCACAAGGTCATGGCGCGACCGCCATCCCCCGGGTGCATGTGCGCATCGACGAAGCCCGGCATCAGCATGCGCCCGGCCAGGTCGATCAGTTGTGTTTGCTTGCCGATGTAGCCGTCGACCCCGGCATCGCTGCCGACATAGACGATCTTGCCGCCCGAAATGGCAATGGCCTGCTGCACGGAACTCTTGCCATCGACGGTGTAGACGTAGCCATTGCGCATGACCGTGTCAGCGGGTGTCGCCGCCAATGCCATGCCGGAAAATGCCGTCGTCGCCGCGACGGCGACAAAAAGCCTGGAAAGTCTCAAATGCCTCACCCCTGTTCTTATTGTTTTGAAGCGGCCCGAAGCGACTGTGCCAGCCCCTGATAGACAGGGCCTACCCTATAGGGCGCAGCGTTCGAATGGACCTCTGCAAATGAGGAGGGGTAAGGCAAATAATTGAAACGGCTGGGATTAATCCCGGCGCACGGACTCCGCCAGCGCACCCGGCGAACGCAGGGCCGAACCCAGTTCCACCTTGCTTTTCACACCCAGCTGCAAGTAGCAGTTACGCAAATAGGTGCGCACGGTCGCGGGGCTCAGGGCGAGCATCTTGGCGATTTCCTTGTAGGAATGGCCGGCGGCGAACAGCATCGCTGCCGTACGTTCCCGTGGCGCCAGGCCGTCCCCGCCCGACGGCGCTTCCAGGGACAGGATGACGTGTCCGGCGTTGGGGCTCAGGGTCAGGGCGCAGCGGCCCAGGCGGATCACGCAGGGTGCCTTCGACAGTTGCGCGATCACCTCGCCCGGCAGCATTGAACCGCTCCAGCCGGGTAGTTCCCGTTGAATGGCGGCGCACAACCTGGCGCCCACATACAGCAGGCTGCCGTCCAAGCGCGCGACGCCAAAATCACTCGCGCCGTTTTCGCTATCGAAGCGAATCATGTCCTGCACCTGGAACCGCCAAAGCTGGAACAGGTGATCGCAGAATGCCGAAAACAGCTCGGCTTCGTTCTCCTCGAACGCCTGTTCATCCAGGCCACGGTAGAGGCAGACGAAAAACATCAAGCCGCTTTCGGGCAGCTCATAGGTGATGCTCATCAAGTGGTAGAGGTCATAGCGCCGGGCGAAATCGTTGACCGCCTCGCACGGGTCGTTGAAACCGTTGTCGCGCACCACCTCACCGGGACGATTGAGCGTGGCGTGGGAGAACTGATCGTTTGCCGCCACCGGATGCCATTCGGCGGCAAAGGATTCGGGGAGATTGATGCTGCCGTGCATCCAGCTCTGGGGGGGAACATCAGGGCCTGGTGTCGACATCTCGCCCCACCAGGCAGACGCGAAGGGCACCAGTTGACCGAATGCCTGCAGGCCATCGGCGATGAATCGCGACGCCCCGCTCTCCCGCGCCAGCCGGCCAAGGTGCAATACGCAATGATTGAACGCCTTGAGTGTGATCTTCGCTGCGTCACCGTCGACTCTATTTCCCTCCTCCATCATTGCGATCCCGTTCACTGCATGGCCTTTGGTTTCGACGATGCCATAGGCCCGTGACGGGCGTCCAGCACGCAATGACATCAACGGTTACAAAGTGCTGTGCAGCCCGTACAACTGCGGCCTGCGGTCCTGATGCAGGTCGTTACGGGCGCTGATGCGCTTGTTGCGCGCCTCGGTGAGATTCAGCGTCGCCAGCAACATCTGCTCGCCGCCCTGCTCCGCCGGCCCGGCCAACGGGTAACCATCGGCATCGACTATGACCGAACCCTGGACCCAGCCGACCCCGCGCTCATGGCCATAGCGATCACAGGCGGCGATGAACATGCGGTTGACCGAGGCATTGGCCTGCACCCGCAGCACTTCGGCCGGGCGCTCGGTCTGCGGCCGCGGGCCGTCGGGCCAGTTGACCGGTGCACACAGCAGATCGGCCCCCGCCAGCGCCGGAAGACGCACCCACTCGGGGAATTCCAGGTCGTAGCAGATCAGCATGCCGAGCCGCCCATGCACCGTTTCGACCACCGGCGGTGGCGCATCGCCGGCTGTGAAGATGTCCTTCTCGGCATCCCACAGATGCGCCTTGCGGTACACCGCGCGCAGGCCATTGGCGTCGATCATCGCCGCGCTGTTGGCCAGTTCATCACCGGGCAGGCGCTCGCAGAATCCGCCGACGATCACCAGATTCAGCTCACGGGCCAGGGCCTGCCACAGTTGCAAGGTCGGACCGTCAACGGTTTCCGCCAGCGACAGCGCCTCAAAGCGGTCGGCAAACAGATAGCCGCTCTGCACCAGTTCCGGCAACACCACGACCTGCGCGCCTTGAAAGGCTGCCTGGCGAATCGCGCGTTCGGTGAGCGTGCGGTTGTGCGCCAGATCGCCGATTTTCGGTGCCAGTTGGCAACAGGCGACCACGGTATTCTTTACGCTGCTCAACGCCCTGCCTCCGCAGATGAATGGGTCATGGCGACGATGTCGCTCTCGCTGAGCGCATCGATCACCCGGCGTTCGGCGGCCAGATCAATCGAGCGGCTGAGCAGGTAGTAGGTCAGCCCCGACACCACCAGGCCCACCAGCCAGGCGATGTCCACGCCTTCCAGCACTCGCGCCAGCGGGCCGACGAAGACCTCTTTGCCGGCGGCGGCATCGTAGATGTAGAAGAACGGCACCATGGCGGCGAAGCCGATCAGGTACGAGACGATGCCGCGAAATTGCCAGGCGCCGTAGATGCCGTTTGGCGTGAAGAAATGCGGGATCGCGTAGCGGCCCTTGCGCACGAAGAAGTAGTCCACCAGGTTGACGGCGGTCCACGGCACGAGGAAGTACAGCAACAGCACCAGGAAGGTGTTCAGCAGCGCGATGCCGTCACCTTTGATCGACAGCACGCAGGTCAACAGAATGACGCTGATCACACTGATCGACAGCACACGGGCCCGGGGTGTCGGGGTGATTTTCCTGATCGAGTCGACACCGGTCAGCAGCGTCAGCATGGCGCTGTAGGTGTTGAGGGCGATGATCGGCAGGAAGCCCGCCACCGAGACGATCACCAGCAGATTGCCCAGCCCCGGCACCATCGAGGAGCCGACCTGATTCAACGCCACCAGCGCATCCGCCGCTTTCAGCTCCTGCGCCAGCCAGGCACCGAGGCCGATCATCCAACTGCCGGACAACGAGGCGCCGATGAACACCGCCGCGATCAGTTTCGCCCGGCTGGTGTTTTTCGGCAGGTAACGGGAATAGTCAGACACGTAGGGTGCATAGGAGATGTTGTAGCTCGCGCCGATGGCGAACAGCGTGGCGAAGGCCACCCAGTTGAAGCCCAGGTCGGTCGCCGGCGTGACGCCTTCCTGACCCGCACCAAACATCAGGGCGATGGTCACCAGTGCGTACAGCGGCAAGGTCGCCAGCAAGGCCCACTTGAAGGCCTTGTGCATCAGGTCGTGGCCGTAGATCGACAACAGCGCGCCAATCAGCACCACGGCCACGGCGACGAGGGTCGGGTTAATGCCGAACACATGCTCCAGGCCATTCATGATCAGCGAGATGTTCACCACGTTGAAACCGACGAATACAAACATCGTCGCCATCAACGCCAGGATCACCCCGCGATAGCCGAACTGGGCGCGGGACTGGATCATCTGCGGCAGGCCCATTTCCGGGCCCTGGGAGCCGTGGAACGCCATGAAAATGGTGCCGAACATAATGCCCAGGGCACCGGCCAGCATGGTCCACAGCGCCGACAAGCCGAGGCTCGGGCCGACAAAACCGATGGAAATGGTGAAGAAGTGGAAGTTGCCGAGGAACCAGAATGGCCCCTGACTGCTGAGTTTGGCGTGGCGTTCGTTTTCCGGGATGTAGTCGATGGAGTGACCTTCGATGGCCAACCCGCCGCTCGCCTCGGCGGCGTGCGCAGACACTGGGGAACCTGACATACGATTGTTCCTATGCTGTTGTTTGTTGTTTTTGTGGGTACAGCGCTCGCTACGACGTCCAGTTCAGGTGAAACTCCAGAAAAAGCTGACGATGACGCTGGTTTCACGGCAATGTAGGGCGTGAGTTCGGGCAATAAAATATCGCAGGCACACTGTTCACATAGATCAGTATCTATGTAAGCGAGAATCGGGAGCCCCCATGCTGGGAACTGTAACGGAGCTGGATCTGCGCCTGATCCGGGTATTTCTGACCGTCGTCGAAGCGGGCGGCATCTCGGCGGCGCAAACCGCCCTCAATACCACGCAACCCACGATCAGCGCGCAGTTGGCGACGCTGGAAGCGCGGGTCGGTTTCCGCTTGTGCGAACGCGGGCGCGGCGGGTTTTCAGTGACGCCCAAAGGCACTCAATTCATCGAGGCGGCCCGACGTTTGCTGGCTGCAGCCGAAGGTTTTCGAGTCGAGGTGCAGCACATCAACCGAAAAGTCTCGGGCAGCATCAACATCGGCCTGCTGGGGCAAATCGACCCGGTGGCGAACAAAAAAATCGGCCAGGCCATTGCCCGTTTGCGGGCGCGGCATGAGGGGCTGTACTTCCACTTCACCGAACTGTCGTCGTCGCTGCTGGAAGAAAAAATCATCAACGGCCATATCGACCTGGCCATCGGTTACTTCTGGCATCGCTTGCCCAGCATCGATTATTTCCCGTTGTTCCCGGAAACCCAGATTGCCTACTGCGCGCCCTCGCACCCGCTGTTCGGCAAGGTCGGCGCGCTGACCCGGGAAGATGTCAGCGGGTTCGACTGGGTCTGGCCGAGCCATCCCCTGCCGGAAATGCCGGCCCCCACGTCCATCGAACGCCTGACCGTGCTCACCGACAGCATGGACGGCGCAGCCCTGCTGATCCTGTCCGGCCAGCACCTGGGGTTTCTGCCCCAGCACTACGCCACCCGCCATGAACAGCTGGGGCAGTTACACCCGCTGAACCCGGAGCTGTTGCGCTATGAGGTCAGCTTTCACGCGGCGGTGCGGCATTCGGCGCGGCAGCGGGATCTGGTGAGTGCGTTCCTCAATGAGCTGATCGAGATT
The DNA here is from genome assembly GCF_000967965.1 of Pseudomonas fluorescens. Taxonomy (GTDB): domain Bacteria; phylum Pseudomonadota; class Gammaproteobacteria; order Pseudomonadales; family Pseudomonadaceae; genus Aquipseudomonas; species Aquipseudomonas grandcourensis. The sequence continues at coordinate 123,008 of NZ_LACC01000005.1, read as the reverse complement.
TTCGGAGCGGTGTAGGTCCTGTGGGAGCAGGCTCGGTCCCACAAGGTTGGGGGTGTACGCAAAATCTGCCAGCAACCGGATTACTGTGGGAGTGAGCCTGCTCGCGATAGCGGTGGGTCAGTCAACATCAATGTTGGCTGTAACGACGTCATCGCGAGCAGGCTCACTCCTACAGGGGGGATGTGGTGGTATTAGAAGTGGATGTCCTTGGCCGGTATCACATCGATCCGCGCCACGGAACCGGTCAGGTGCGCCAGGTCCTTGTTGTGCTCGGTGATGATGTCTTCGGCGGTCAGGTTGCCGTTGTCGACGGTGGAATGCGCGTCGCCTGCCAGCACCACGTCGTAGCCCAGTTTCAGGGCCTGGCGCACGGTGGCGTTGACGCAATAGTCGGTCTGCAGGCCGCAGATGACCAGCCGCTCGAAGTCCTCCTTCGGCAACAGTTTTTGCAGATTGGTCTGGTAGAACGAATCCGGGGTGGTCTTGCGCACGCGGTGGTCCTTGGGCGAAGTTTCCAGCCCTTCGGCCAGTTGCCAGCCGGCAGCGTCATGCGCCAGCGGGCTGCCAGCTTCTTCATGCTGGATCAGCACCACAGGAACTTCGGCCTTGCGGGCCCGGGCCGAGAGATCGTTGATCGTATCGATAACCCGTCCGATCTCGAAACACTCGTATTCACCGGAGCACAATGCCTGCTGAACGTCGATGATTAACAGTGCAGTGGTCATGATTTCCTTCCTTGTGATGTCGAGGGGTCAGGGGACGAACATAAGCCCGTCCCCCTCCAGACACAACCCTCAATAACCCAGCGACAACCCGGTGTTACGCCGTGGGTCGTTCGCCCCGTAGTAACGGTTCTTGCCTACCGGTTTGCCACCCAGGGATGGCGCGCCGACCAGGATCGCTGCCAGATGGTTGGCATCCTGGGGACCGGCGAACGTGTGGCCCCAGCTTTCGAGGATTTTCACCGTGTCCGGACTGGTGGTGAAGGCTTCCAGGTTGGTTTCCTCCGGCAGCCACTGCTGGTGGAAACGCGGTGCATCCACCGTTTCCTGGATGTTCATGCCGTAGTCGATTTGGCAAAAGGTTCGTACTTCATGAGTCAGTCTCTTCTTGTTATTTCGTAGGGAAACGCCTCAAAAGCCGTAGCCAAGTATGGTCGGGATTACGTATTGCGCCTCCCCGTCGAGGCAGTATCCTTAACGCCCGTTCAGCAATTTTGTGCGAGCCCTGGCATGACCTATACCTGCACCACCGTGGCTTCACCCGTGGGCCAGTTGAAGCTGGTCGCGAACGGTTCACGACTGGCGGCCATCCTCTGGGAAAACGACAAACCCGGCCGGGTGCGCCTGGGGCCGATGAGCGAAGCGCCGGACAACCCGATTCTGGTGCGCACGGCTGCGCAGTTGCGCGAATATTTTTCCGGCACCCGCGATCGCTTCGAACTGGAACTGGATTTTGCCGGCACGCAATTCCAGAGGAAGGTCTGGGCGGCGCTGCTGACCATCCCGTTCGGCGAGACCCGCAGCTACAGCCAGATCGCCGAACAGATCGGCAACCCGGCGGCGGTCAGGGCGGTGGGTGCGGCGAATGGCAAGAACCCGATTTCGATTGTCGCGCCCTGTCATCGGGTGATTGGCGCGTCGGGCAAGCTCACCGGGTTTGCCGGGGGGCTTGAGGCGAAGGAATTGTTGCTCACACTTGAAGGTGGTGAGTGGTCAGGGGCGAGCCGTATGGATAACCTGTTTTAACGGAACACAGCTTTTGTGGCGAAGAGGTTTTTCATCGCCGCATACTGCAACAGCATGATGGTCTTGGCGTCGCAGATTTCGCCGCGGTAAAACGCTTCGAGCGCGTCCTCGAACGCCCACTCCAGCACTTCCAGTTCCTCGGTTTCTGCCTCCAGCCCACCACCGTCGCTGACTTTCGACTTCGCGTCGTATTCGGCAATGAAGAAGTGCAGTTTTTCCGTCACCGAACCGGGGCTCATGTACGCCTCGAACACCTTCTGCACATGGTGCACGCGGTAACCCGTCTCTTCCTCCGCTTCATCGCGGATGCGGTCTTCAGGCGCCGCGCCTTCCAGCAGCCCCGCCGCCACTTCGATCAACAGCCCGTCGTGACCGTTGACGAACACCGGCAGGCGAAATTGCCGGGTCAGTACCACGGTTTGCTTTTCGCGGTTGTACAGCAGAATCGCCGCGCCATTGCCACGGTCGTAGACCTCCCGGACCTGGCGTTGCCACTCGCCATTGTTACGTTGGTAATCGAAGGTGATTTTCTTGAGCAGGTACCAGTCGTGGGACAACACCTGAGACTCAAGGATGTTGACCCGCTCGGCGGTGTTCGACATGACAACGCGTCCTGTTATTTGTCTGAGGGTCCACATCTTAAGTGAAAACGAACAGCACTTGCCCCCTCAAGCAAGCTGCGCGTTGGCGCCGGTTCAACTTTTGCGGGGATGGAACAATCGCTGCGACCGGGATAGGCTGCGGCTTCAATGCCATAAGGATATAGCCATGAACCTGCGTATCGAACGCAAGAACAACCCCAGCACCGAAGAACGCGAGGCGATCCTCGTGCCGTTACGCGCCTACAACGCCTCAAAGTCTGCGAGCCCGCCACCGGAACATATCGCGTTGCTGATACGCGACGACAACGACGAAATCGTCGGCGGCGTTTACGCCCGGTTGTTTTATCAGTGGTTGTTCATAGACTTGCTGGCGGTACCGGAACAAGCCCGGGGACAAGGCATGGGCACCCGGTTGATGCAGATGGCCGAAGACCTGGCGCGGGAAAAGGAATGCGTCGGTCTGTGGCTGGAAACCTTTGAATTCCAGGCGCCTGGGTTCTACAAGAAATGCGGCTACAGCGAGATCGGGCACATTGCCGATTACCCGCCGGGCCACAAGCACTTCTTCTTCCAGAAGCGCCTGAATTACTGACCAACACACAAAACCACTGTAGGAGCGAGCCTGCTCGCGATGGCGGACTGTCATTCAACATTGATGTCGACTGACTTACCGCTATCGCGAGCAGGCTCGCTCCTACAGGGGTATGCAATAAACCTTCAAATCACAGGCAAGTCGCCAACGCCGCCAACCGGCGCTTGGCCACGAAATCGTCCTTCTGCGCGTAGTAGCTCAGCACCGTGCCCGAGGCATCGGTGGTCACGTCGACGAAGGACTCCGCCGAACGGGTGTAAACGGTCGTGCCACCCTTCTCCCCCGGTTGCAGATAGGCAGCGGCATCGACACCGAACACGGCCTCGTCCTGCCAGGAAAACTGCACGCACTGGGCGACGTCTTTTACCGGTTTTTCCGAGTTCAGGGTCTTGTACGGGGCCTTGGTGCGGGCGTCGTTCATCGCCGAGCCGGCGCATCCCGCCAGCAACGTCACGGCCAGCGCCACCATCAGAATTCGCATTGCATTCACTCATCAGGAAAAAGCGGACTTTATCACCCCGGCAGCCCGTATCGTTCTGCTTTACTGCATTTATACCGCGACAGCGCGCAACGATTCGCGCACCCTGTCGCGCCAATAACGCTGCATCGCACCCCTGACTGGATACCTGATGACACCTAATGCCGAGTTCTACAAACCGAGCACTGAATATGCCGACAAGCTGATCAGCCAGATCGGTCAGACGCCTTCCTGGATTGCCAAGCGAATCGGCGTCACCGACAAGCGGATTCGCTACATCCTCGACGGCGAAAGGACCGTCAAAGGCGAAACCACGCCGATCCAGATGACCTACACCGAACAGTTTGCCCTCGAATGCCTGGCGGCAGCGGCCAAGGCCAGCAAGAAGCAATCTTCGTAATCCGTTCTCAAGGAGCGACCATGGCGGCAACCGAACTGCAGCATGAGCAAGCACTCAAGAAGTTTCTCGATGCGCGCCCCGAGTTGCGCGAAGAACTCGACCATCTCAACCCGCTGTTGGCTCAGGCGAAGGGTGAAACGGCGGCTCAGTATCGCGAGGAACGGCTGCACGAAGCGTTTGAAGCTGAAGCAGAACGCCAGCACTTGTTCGCCTGGGAACTGACGTTGCAGTTAACCACCACCACACCCCAGGACTACCAAGCGCAGCGCCTGGAAGTGCACCGGGAAGTGGCGGAAATGGCCGGCATGGACTGGCTGGAATATTGTGAGTTGAATGGGATAAAACCCTAAGCACTGTTCAGGGATACTTTCGCCGATGCTGCCCAACACCGCCAGGACCCACGCCAGCCCCGGTCACTTGCACACGCAGAAATGGCGCGGGCGCATAGGCCTGAGTCTGGTGGCCATGCTCTCGGTACTCGCCGGCATGACCGACGCCATCGGTTTCATGGCCAGCGGCGACTTCGTCTCGTTCATGAGCGGCAATACCACCCGGATGGCGGTCGCCATCAGTGCTGGCGACCTTGGGTTGACCCTGCGCCTGGTGATCCTCGTCGCCACCTTCATTGTCGGTAACGCGCTGGGCATTATCGTCAGCCGCCTAGGCAGACGCCGGGCCCTGCCCTTGTTGCTGTGCATTACCGCCCTGCTGTGCGCCGCCGCAGCCTGGCCTTATGACGAGCAACTGCCGGCCCTGCTGGCGGCGATCATTGCAATGGGCATGCTCAACGCTGCGGTGGAAGAAGTGAACGGCCTGCCGGTTGGCCTGACTTACGTCACCGGTGCCCTGTCGCGCTTCGGCCGCGGGCTGGGCCGCTGGATGCTCGGCGAGCGCCGTAACGGCTGGCGTGTGCAACTGATCCCCTGGACCGGCATGTTCGCCGGCGCGGTACTCGGTGCCGTGCTGGAACACCACCTGGGGCTCAAGGCGTTGTTTGCCAGTGGCCTGCTGGCTGCCGGGCTTGGGGTGTTGTCGTTGAGGATCCCGCGGCGCTGGCAGTTGGGGTATATGCCGCGCTGAGTCTGGTGTTGGCTGTGAGGCCGTCATCGTCGGATCGCCGCCCGGACCAAGCCCGCTCCCACAGTGATCTGTGCAATGCCAAAGATTACGCCATGACCACAAAACCTGTGGGAGCGGGCTTGCCCGCGAAGAGGCCCGCACAGACAACATCACTTTAGCCGCCCCGCCGATAAAGCTTTATCATGGCCGCAGTTTCGCTGATCGAGTCCGTCATGAAGTTCGCTATCGCCGTGTTTTCCGCCGCCCATGCGCCCTCCTCGCGCCGCGCCCTGCTGTTCGCCCAGGCCGCGCTGGCCGGCGGGCACGAGATTGTCCGGCTGTTTTTCTACCAGGACGGCGTCTACAACGCGTCCGCCAGTGTGATCACGCCCCAGGATGAACTGGACTTGCCCAAGCAATGGCGGGCATTCGTCAGTGACCATCAGCTTGATGGCGTGGTGTGCATCGCCGCCGCCCTGCGTCGTGGCGTGTTGAATGAAGAAGAAGCCAAGCGCTATCAGCGCGAGGCGGTAGCCGTCGGTGCGCCATGGGAATTGTCCGGCCTCGGTCAATTGCATGACGCGGCGCAGGATGCCGACCGTCTGATCTGTTTCGGAGGCGCATGACATGGCCAAATCCATATTGATCATCAGCCGCCAGTCGCCATGGTCCGGCCCGGGCGCGCGGGAAGCGCTGGATATCGTGTTGGCCGGCGGCGCCTTCGATCTGCCGATCGGCCTGTTGTTTCTCGATGACGGCGTGTTTCAGCTTTCCGCCGGTCAGAACGCCAAGACCCTGCAACAGAAAGACCTGAGCGCCAACCTGCAAGCCCTGCCGATGTTCGGTGTCGAGGAACTGTTTGCCTGCGGCGACAGCATCGCCCAGCGCGGCCTGGACCCGAGCGGCCTGTCGCTGGAAGAAGCCCAGGTGTTGGCCGCCCACGAAATCACCGCCCTCATTGACCGCTACGATCAGGTGATCACCCTCTGATGTCGACTTTGCACGTGTTGTCTCATTCCCCGTTCGGCGATGAACGCCTGACCAGTTGCCTGCGCGTGATCGGCGCCAGCGACGGGTTGCTGTTGTCCGGTGATGCGGCCTATGCGCTGCAGCCAGGCACTGCGCCGTTCATAGCGTTCAGCGCACTTGGCCTGAAGCTGTTCGTCCTGGCCGAAGACGCCCAGGCCCGTGCGCTTGCGGTTCCAGACTGGGCCAAAGCCATCGATTACCCGGCCTTCGTCGAACTGTCGATTCACTACGACAAGGTCAACAGTTGGCTATGAATGCATTGACGGTCGGCGCCCGCGCCATCGAGCTGGACAAGGACGGTTTCCTGGTCGAACTGAGTGACTGGTCCGCCGATGTGGCCAGTGCCCTGGCGGCTGCCGAAGACATCGAGTTGACGCCCGAACACTGGGAAGTCCTCGAACTGCTGCGCAGTTTCTACGCCGAGTTCCAGCTGTCACCGGCCACCCGCCCGTTGATCAAGTACACCGCCCTGAAACTCGGCCCGGAAAAAGGCAACAGCCTGCACCTGAACCGACTGTTCAAAGGCACTCCCGCCAAACTCGCCGCGAAACTGGCGGGCCTGCCCAAACCGACGAATTGCTTATGACCGATTACCCAGCACTGACACTCGAAACGCCCGCCGAGCATCCGTTCGCCCAGTTCGTGCGGATCCTCGGCAAAGGCAAGCGCGGCGCCCGTGACCTGACCCGGGTCGAGGCCCGCGAGGCCATGGGCATGGTGTTCGATGAAAAGGTCGAAGAAACCCAACTCGGCGCATTCCTGATGTTGTTGCGGCACAAGGAAGAAAGCGCGGAAGAGATGGCGGGCTTCACCGAGGCCTTGCGTGAGCGTCTGAATCCTCCGGCGCTGGCGGTGGATCTGGATTGGCCGACCTATGCAGGCAAGAAACGCCATCTACCGTGGTATCTGCTGGCAGCCAAGTGCCTGGCGCAAAACGGCGTGCGGATTTTCATGCACGGTGGCGGCGCCCACACGGCCGGTCGCTTGTACAGCGAGCAACTGCTGGGTGAATTGAACATCCCGCTGTGCCGAAACTGGCAACAGGTGGGTTCGGCGCTGGATAACGGCGGCCTGGCCTTCATGCCATTGATGGACTGGGCGCCACAGCTGCAACGCATGATTGACCTGCGCAACACCCTGGGCCTGCGTTCGCCCATCCACTCGCTGGCGCGGATTCTCAATCCGCTGGGCGCCCGTTGCGGTCTGCAGAGCATTTTCCACCCGGGTTATCAGGCGGTGCATCGCGATGCCAGCGGCCTGCTGGGTGACACCGCCATCGTGATCAAGGGCGATGGCGGCGAAATCGAGATCAACCCGGACGCCGACAGCCACCTGTACGGCACCACCGGCGGCGTTAGTTGGGATGAGGAATGGCCGCAGTTGTCGGCGCAGCGTCACGTCAAACCTGCCTCGCTTGATCCTGAACATTTGAAAGCGGTCTGGCGTGGCGATGTGGTCGACAGCTACCCGCAAATGGCCCTGATCTCGACCATGGCCCTGGCCCTGCGTGGCCTGGGACAGAGCCGCGAACAGGCCTTCGAAACCGCTGAAAAATACTGGGCTGCGCGGGACAAATCGATTTAATCGATCATTTTCGCCCGATCTTTGCGCTTTTTGTTCGAACTCATCGGAATAGACTCAACTCCATCGATTATGGGTTTCGGGAGTCTTGAACATGGGTTTGTTAGTTGATGGCCGCTGGCAGGACAAGTGGTACGAAAGCAGCAAGGACGGCGCGTTCCAGCGTGAACAGGCGCAGCGTCGCAACTGGTTGACCGCTGACGGCAAGCCGGGACCGACCGGCGTCGGCGGTTTTGCGGCCGAGCCCGGGCGCTATCACCTGTACGTGTCCCTGGCCTGTCCGTGGGCTCATCGCACGCTGATCCTGCGCAAACTCAAAGGCCTCGAAAACCTGATCGACGTTTCGGTGGTCAGTTGGTTGATGCTGGAAAACGGCTGGACCTTCGACCAGAGCCTCGGTTCGACCGGCGACAAGCTCGATCACTTCGACTTCATGCACCAGCGCTACACCGCCGACACTGCCGACTACACCGGCCGCGTCACCGTACCGGTGCTGTGGGACAAACAGCAAAAGCGCATCGTCAACAATGAATCATCGGAAATCATCCGCATGTTCAATGGCGCCTTCGACGACCTGACCGGCAATGACCTGGACTTCTACCCGGCGCCGCTGCGCGGTGAGATCGATGCGCTGAACGAGCGGATTTACCCGGCGGTCAACAATGGCGTGTACCGCGCAGGGTTTGCCACCTCGCAACAGGCTTATGAACAAGCCTTCGATGAGGTGTTTGCCGAACTGGACCACCTGGAGCTGCTGTTGGGCGCCAACCGCTATCTGGCTGGCGAGTACCTGACCGAAGCGGACATCCGCCTGTTCACCACGCTGATTCGCTTCGATGCGGTGTACTACGGGCACTTCAAGTGCAACTTGCGGCGGATTGCCGATTATCCGAACCTGTCGAACTGGTTGCGGGAAATTTATCAGTGGCCGGGGATCGCCGAGACGGTGGACTTCACCCACATCAAGAACCACTACTACGCCAGCCACCGCACCATCAACCCGACGGGTGTAGTGCCGAAAGGGCCGGAGCAGGACTTCACCGCGCCCCATGATCGGGAGCGGTTGAGCGGGAAAGGGGTTTGGCGCAGAGCTTGAGATTTGTACAGGTTTTGAAGGCCCCATCGCGAGCAGGCTCGCTCCTACAGTGGACTTGTGTCGTTTACACATCCCCTGTAGGAGCGAGCCTGCTCGCGATTGAGGTCGACGCGGTACTCAGACGTCTGATTGAGCCCCTTCAAACCACGCCAGCTTCTCGCGCAGTTGCACCACTTCACCGACGATCACCAATGTCGGCGCATGCACTTCATGCTCCGCCACCAGCCGTGGCAGGTCCGCCAGGGTGCCGGTAAACACCCGCTGGTTGACCGTGGTGCCCTGCTGAATCAACGCCGCCGGGGTATCGGCGGCGCGACCATGCTTGATCAACTGCTCGCAGATGATCGGCAAGCCCACCAGCCCCATGTAGAACACCAGGGTTTGTGCCGGGGCCACCAGGTCGGCCCATGGCAAATCGCTGGAGCCGTCCTTGAGGTGGCCGGTGATGAAACGCACCGACTGCGCATAATCGCGGTGAGTCAGCGGAATCCCGGCATAGGCCGCGCAACCGCTGGCCGCCGTGATACCCGGCACGACCTGGAACGGGATGCCATGGGCCGCCAGTTCTTCGATCTCCTCACCACCACGACCGAAGATGAACGGATCACCGCCCTTCAATCGCACCACACGCTTGCCTTGCTTGGCCAGGTCCACCAATTGCTGGTTGATCTGATCCTGCGGCACTGCGTGATCGGCACGGCGCTTGCCAACGTAAATGCGCTCGGCGTCGCGACGGCACAGTTCGAGAATCGCCGGTGCGACCAAACGGTCGTACAGCACCACGTCGGCTTGCTGCATCAGACGCAATGCCTTGAATGTCAGCAGGTCCGGGTCACCCGGCCCTGCGCCCACCAGATAGACCTCACCGGTCGCCACTGGCGCTTCGCCATCGATTTTCGCCTGGAGCAACCGCTCGGCTTCACCGCCCTGCCCGGCCAGTTGCCGATCGGCAATCGGGCCCTGAAAAACATCTTCCCAGAACGCCCGACGCTGCTGCACATCCGGAAACAGGCCTTTGACCTGATGACGGAATCGCGCCGCCAGCCCGGCCAGGTGACCGTAGGTGGAAGGAATCCAGGTTTCGATCTTGGCGCGGATCAAACGCGCCAGCACCGGCGCATCGCCGCCGCTGGACACTGCAATGATCAACGGAGAACGGTCGACGATGGCCGGGAAGATCACGCTGCACAGGGCTGGCGCGTCCACCACGTTGACTGGTACGCAACGCCGATGGGCATCGGCGGAGACTTGTGCGTTCAGCGCTTCGTCGTCGGTGGCGGCAATGATCAGCCCGCAACCGTCCAGATCCGTCTCGGCGTAACCACGTAGCAGGCACTCGCCTCCGCTGCCGGCAACCAGTTCGCGCAGTTGCGCTTCGATTTCAGGTGCAACCACCCGCAGCAGCGCACCGGCATCGGCCAGCAGGCGGGATTTGCGCAAGGCAATCTCCCCCCCGCCGACGACCAACACACGACTGCCGCGAAGGTTGTGAAACAGCGGCAGATAGTTCATTTAGCCGATAACCTCAAGGCCACCCATGTACGGCTTGAGGACTTCAGGTACACGGATCGAACCGTCGGCCTGCTGATAGTTCTCAAGCACCGCCACCAGCGTACGACCGACCGCCAGGCCGGAGCCGTTCAGGGTGTGTACCAGTTCCGGCTTGCCGGTTTCCGGGTTGCGGAAACGCGCTTGCATGCGACGGGCCTGGAAGTCGCCGCAGTTGGAGCACGACGAGATTTCGCGGTACTTGTCCTGGCTCGGGATCCACACTTCCAGGTCGTAGGTCTTGACCGCGCTGAAGCCCATGTCGCCGGTGCACAGCGCCAGGGTGCGGTAAGGCAGTTCCAGCAGTTGCAGGACTTTCTCGGCGTTGGCGGTCAGGCCTTCCAGCGCTTCCATCGACTGCGACGGCTCGACGATCTGCACCATTTCAACCTTGTCGAACTGGTGCTGGCGGATCATGCCGCGGGTGTCGCGGCCCGACGCGCCAGCTTCACTGCGGAAGCATGGGGTATGGGCGACGAACTTGATCGGCAGCAGTTTCGAGTCGACGATTTCACCAGCGACGATGTTAGTCAGCGACACTTCGGCGGTCGGGATCAGGTACAGGTCGGCTTCGCCTTCGCGGGCGATCTTGAACAGGTCTTCTTCGAACTTCGGCAGTTGGCCGGTGCCTTGCAGCGCCGGGGCCTGGACCAGATAAGGCGTGTAGGCCTCTTCGTAGCCGTGCTCGGTAACGTGCAGGTTGATCATGAACTGCGCCAGGGCGCGGTGCAGACGGGCGATCGGGCCGCGCAGCAGGGCGAAACGGGCACCGGACAGTTTGGCGGCGGTTTCGAAGTCCAGCCAGCCGAACTTCTCGCCCAGGGCCACGTGGTCCTGAACCGGGAAATCGAAGGCCGTCGGGGTGCCCCAGCGGCGCACTTCGACGTTGCCGTCTTCGTCTTCGCCGACCGGTACCGATTCGTGCGGCAGGTTGGGGATACCCAGCAGGATCGAGTCCAGATCGGTCTGGATCGCGTCCAGTTCGACTTTACCGGCGCTCAATTCGCCCGCCATGCGCTCGACGTCCGCCATCAGCGGCGCGATGTCTTCGCCGCGCTGCTTGGCCTGACCGATGGATTTGGAGCGCGCATTACGTTCAGCCTGCAGTGCTTCGGTGCGGGTCTGGACGGTCTTGCGCTGTTCTTCCAGCGCTTCGATGCGCGCAACATCCAGGGTATAGCCACGGGATGCCAGGCGGTCCGCTACGTCCTGAAGGTTGCTACGTAACAGTTTGGAATCGAGCATGTCGGTTTCTCGTTTATCAAAGTTTGGTCAAGGACAGGCCGGCCCAGGTGGCAAGCAGCCCGCCGAATACGCTGAGCGCTGCATAGCCCAGGGCCAGCGGCACTTGCCCGCTTTCCAGCAGGCGCACCGTATCCAGTGAAAAGGATGAAAAAGTCGTCAGCCCCCCGAGGAAGCCAACCATCAACCCGGCACGCACCTCGATGGGCACCTCCGGGCGTATCAAAAACAGACCGTATAGAACGCCGATCAGCAAACAGCCCACGATATTAACGGCCAGCGTCGCGGTATAGAAGTGCCGCGGCCAATTCGCGTTGATCCAGTTGCCGGTGGCGAAGCGCAACAGAGTGCCGGCCATCCCGCCGACGGAAACCGCAACGATCAAGGGAAGCACTATTTTCTCCGCTGCCTTGGGCTTAAACGGTCGAGTTTTGCCAGGTGATTGAGTTTTTCGCCGATCTTCAATTCCAGGCCTCGGGGCACGGGTTGATAGAACGGGATCGGGTCGAGTGCTTCCGGGAAATAGTCTTCGCCAGCAGCATAGGCGTCCGGCTCATCGTGGGCATAACGATACTCATCGCCATAACCCAGCTGCTTCATAAGCTTGGTCGGCGCGTTGCGCAGGTGCAGCGGCACTTCCAGCGAACCGTGCTCGGCGGCGGCGCGCAATGCAGTCTTGAAGCCCATGTACACCGCGTTGCTTTTCGGCGCGCAGGCCAGATAGGTGATGGCCTGGGCCACCGCCAGCTCGCCTTCGGGGCTGCCGAGGCGCTCCTGCACCTCCCAGGCCGCCAGGCACAGGCTCAGGGCGCGCGGATCGGCATTGCCGATGTCTTCGCTGGCCATGCGCACCACGCGCCGGGCCAGGTACAAGGGGTCGCAACCGCCGTCGATCATCCGCGCAAACCAGTACAGCGCGCCGTCGGGATTGGAGCCGCGCACCGATTTATGCAGCGCGGAGATCTGGTCGTAGAACGCTTCGCCGCCCTTGTCGAACCGCCGGCGGGTATCGCCGAGCAGGCTTTGCAGGAGCTCGGTGCCGATCTCGCTGTTGTCTTCCGCCAGGTCCGAAGCGTTTTCCAGCAGGTTGAGCAGGCGCCGACCATCGCCATCGGCGGCCGACAGCAGCATCTGGAAGCCTTCGTCGCTGAGGGTCAGGTTGCGTTTGCCCAGGCCACGCTCTTCAGTCAGCGCGCGGTGCACCAGTTTGCGCAGGGCCGCTTCGTCGAGGCTTTTGAGCACATAGACCCGCGCCCGGGAGAGCAAGGCGTTGTTGAGCTCGAACGAGGGGTTTTCCGTGGTCGCACCGATGAAAATCAGCGTGCCGTCTTCGACATAGGGCAGGAACGCATCCTGCTGGGATTTGTTGAAGCGATGCACTTCGTCGACGAACAGGATGGTGCGGCGACCGTACTGCGCGGCCTGCTGCTTGGCGATTTCCACCGACTGGCGGATCTCCTTGACCCCGGCCAGCACCGCCGAGACCGTTTCGAAGTGCGCATCCGATACTTCCGCGAGCAACCGCGCCAGGGTGGTTTTGCCCACGCCCGGCGGCCCCCAGAAAATCATCGAATGCAGGGCACCCTGCTCCAGCGCTTCGCGCAGGGGCTTGCCGCGAGCGAGCACGTGTTCCTGGCCGACGTACTCGTCCAGATTGGCTGCACGCAGGCGGGCGGCCAAGGGCTGAGAGATCGGGGCGCTGCGAAACAGATCCATGACGTACGTTTAAAACCTCGGGTTATCACACAGTTTCAAGCCTGGCGAGCATCCTGTGGCGAGGGGGCTTGCCCCCTCGCCACAAAAGCCCGCGCCCACAGATCCGGCGTTTTACTCTTGAATCACATCCGCACCCTTGGGGATGTCGAACTTGAACTTCGACGCCGGGATCGGCTCGTTGGCCTTCACCCCGGTGAACAGGATATTGGTGCGCTGGCCAACGCTGTCGATCAGTTGCATATCGTTGACCAAGCCATTGCGGAACGACAGGCGCAGGCTGTCGAACAGGGTGTCCTTGGTTTTCGGCTTCAGGGTGAAGTCGATCACGCCGCCGGCTTCCTTGGCACTGATATCGAAGCTCTGGCTGATCTTGGACACGTCACCGGACAACAGCAAGGCCGGGGTCTGGGTCAGGCGCTGGTCGAGGTTCTTGATGGTGGCCTGTTCCAGGTCCGGGTCCCACAGGGTGACTTTCTTGCCATCGGAGATCATGGTCTGTTCGGCCGGCGCATCGGTGTGCCAGTAGAACAGGCCCGGACGCTGCAGCGACATCTCGCCAGCGGTTTCCTGCAACTGGGTGCCGGTGCCATCAAGGGTCAGTTGCGAGAAACGTGCAGTCAGGGTCTGGGATTTTTCCAGCAGTTGGGTCAGGCGTGCCACGTCCTTGTCATCGGCGTTAGCCTGGAGCGTGGTCAAGGCCAGTACCGGCAGCAACAGCATGCGGATCAGACGCATGGGAGTCCTCATAACATTCGTGGGAGTGCGGGCGGCGCCGAAGGCACCACCCTTTTCATACTCGGGTCAGTCGCGCACCGGGCCCGGGGCCAGGACTTCACGCGAACCGTTGGTGTTCATGGACGTCACGACCCCGGCCATTTCCATGGCTTCGATCATGCGCGCGGCGCGGTTGTAGCCGATCTTCAGCTTGCGCTGTACCGCGGAAATGGAGGCGCGACGGCTTTCCAGCACGAACTGCACGGCTTCGTCGTACAGCGCGTCGGCCTCGGGATCGTCACCGTCGCCACCACCGCTGCTGCCTTCGAAGCCACTGCCCGCCTCTTCGACGCCATTGAGGATGTCGTCGTTGTATTCCGGCGCGCCCCGCAGCTTCCAGGCTTCCACCACGCGGTGAACCTCTTCGTCGGACACGAAAGCACCGTGAACACGAATCGGCAGGCTGGTGCCCGGCGGCATGTAGAGCATGTCACCGTGACCCAGCAGTTGTTCGGCACCGCCCTGGTCGATGATGGTCCGCGAGTCGATCTTGCTCGATACCTGGAACGCCATGCGGGTCGGGATGTTGGCCTTGATCAAACCAGTGATCACATCCACCGACGGACGCTGGGTCGCCAGGATCAAGTGAATACCGGCCGCACGAGCCTTTTGCGCGATACGGGCGATCAGTTCCTCAACCTTCTTGCCGACGATCATCATCATGTCGGCGAATTCGTCGACCACTACCACAATGGTCGGCAGTTTTTGCAGCAGCGGCGCTTCGTCGTGAATGCTTTCGCGCTTGTACAGCGGGTCGCTCAACGGCTCGCCGGCATCCTGGGCTTCCTTGACCTTGGCGTTGAAGCCCGACAGGTTTCGCACACCCATCTTGGCCATCAGCTTGTAGCGCCGTTCCATCTCGGCAACGCTCCAGCGCAGGGCGTTGGCGGCGTCCTTCATGTCGGTGACCACCGGGCACAGCAGGTGCGGAATGCCTTCGTAGATCGACAGCTCAAGCATTTTCGGGTCGATCATGATCAGCTTGGCGTCTTCCGGGCCAGACTTGAACAGGATCGACAGGATCATCGCGTTCACACCCACCGACTTACCGGAACCAGTCGTACCGGCCACCAGCAAGTGCGGCATTTTCGCAAGGTCAGTGATGACCGGCTTGCCGCCGATGTCGTGGCCCAGGGCCAGAGTGACCGGCGACTTGAAGTTATCGTACTCGGGGGTCGACAACACCTCGGAGAAACGCACGATCTGCCGGTCTTCGTTGGGAATCTCGATACCGACCGTGGTCTTGCCCGGAATCACTTCCACCACGCGCACGCTGGTCACGGCCAGGGAGCGGGCAAGGTCTTTGGCCAGGTTGGAAATACGGCTGACCTTGACCCCGGCCGCCGGCTGGATCTCGTAACGGGTGATCACCGGGCCCGGGTGAATCGAATCCACCGTGACTTCGACGCCGAATTCCTTGAGCTTGATTTCCAGCAAGTGGCCAACCGCAGCCAGGGATTCAGGCGAATAATTGAGCTGTTTCTTTTCCGCCGGGTCGAGAATCGAAATAGGCGGCAACGTGCCTTCCACGGCGCTGTCGACGAACAGCGGCGCCTGCTTCTCTTTCTCGACGCGTTTGCTCGGCGCGGCGGGCTTTGGCGGCGCGGGTGCAATCACCGGCGGCACCTGCTTCTCACGCTCGGACATGTGCTTGCTCAGGGCTTGCTCGCG
Organism: Pseudomonas fluorescens; assembly: GCF_000967965.1. Classification (GTDB taxonomy): domain Bacteria; phylum Pseudomonadota; class Gammaproteobacteria; order Pseudomonadales; family Pseudomonadaceae; genus Aquipseudomonas; species Aquipseudomonas grandcourensis. The sequence goes on along the minus strand of NZ_LACC01000005.1, from coordinate 107,472 downwards.
CTCGATCAGACGTTCCTTGACCTTGGCCTGCTCGCGCTTGTCGGTGACGGTCGGCGCGACCACTTCATCCATACGGTCGTCGACTTCACGCAACTGGGCAACCAGCTGTTTGCGCTCGGTACGGGCCGCCCACCAGCGATTGGCCGCGCCCTGGAACAGTTCGAACAGGTCGAGGGTGATCTTGCCGGTGATGTCCATCACCTTGAACCACGACAGGTCGCTAAACACGGTCAGGCCGAACAGGAACAAGGCAATGAACAACAGCGTACTGCCCTGGATATTCAGGGCGTTCCTGGCCAGTTCGCCGAGGCTTTCCCCCAACGCACCGCCCGCACCGGCCGGCAGACCGGTCGCGGCATGGAAATGGATATGGGCCAGAGCGGCGCCCGACAGCACCAGGAACACCAGGCCGATCAGGCGCCAGGAGAACAGCCAGCCGCTCCACTGCCACGGTTCGTGACGCTGGCGGAAGATCTGGTACGCCTTGACGGCCAGCAGCAACGGGAAGATGTAGGCGAAGTAACCCAGCACCATGAACAGGATATCGGCGCTGTAGGAGCCCGCTGGCCCGCCGAAGTTCTGCACGTCGTCGATCTTGCTGTTATGACTCCAGCCCGGATCGTCCTTGCCGTAAGTCAACAAGGCCATCATCAGGAACAGGCACAAGGCACCGATGGCGATCAGCGCACCTTCCTTGAGTCGGTAGTGCAAGTGCTGGCGCCAGAGCGGTACGACGGCTGGTTTAGGTGCTGCGGTGGATTTCTTCAAAACGCTTCTTTTCCTGCGCCTATGGCGCGTCCATCTGATGAATGTCTATAAAAACTGCGAAAAAACCGCCCAATCCAGGCAGGTAAAAAAGTTAACACGCGTTACCGGGACTACTTTTAACACTGCGCCCCGGTTTTTATAAACATGGCGCGCACTGAATATATGTAACACGCAGGGCATTGTACGGGTTTGTACGCACGACGCCATGCTTGAGACCCTTGGGTGTAGCATAGTCAAAAGCATATGACATGCTGTTCAATTTGAGCATGCATTCTCTTTTGTGACAAAGGCTTATGAGGTGTTTTTATGAGCGAAGCGAAGCATTCACGCCTGATTATCCTGGGCTCCGGCCCCGCCGGTTACAGCGCGGCCGTGTATGCAGCCCGCGCCAACCTCAAGCCCGTTGTCATTACCGGCATACAGGCAGGTGGCCAGCTCACCACCACCGTCGAAGTGGATAACTGGCCAGGGGACGTTGAAGGCCTGACCGGACCAGTGCTGATGGATCGCATGCAAAAACACGCCGAACGCTTTGCCACCGAGATCGTTTACGACCACATCCATACTGCCAAGTTGCAACAACGGCCGTTCGAGCTGATTGGCGATGGCGGAACCTACACCTGCGACGCACTGATCATTGCCACCGGCGCCAGCGCGCAATACCTGGGCCTGCCGTCGGAAGAAGCGTTTGCCGGCAAAGGGGTGTCGGCGTGCGCGACCTGTGATGGATTTTTCTATCGCAATCAGGTGGTTGCGGTGGTCGGCGGCGGCAATACGGCGGTCGAGGAAGCCTTGTACCTGTCGAACATCGCCAAGGAAGTGCACCTGATCCATCGGCGCGACAAGCTGCGCTCGGAGAAGATCCTCCAGGACAAACTCTTCGAAAAAGCCGCCAACGGCAACGTCCGCCTGCACTGGAACCAGAACCTGGACGAAGTGCTCGGCGATGCCAGCGGCGTGACCGGCGCTCGCCTGCGCGACAGCCACACTGGCGAAACGAAGGAGCTGCCGCTGGCCGGGGTGTTTATCGCCATCGGCCATAAACCCAACACCGACCTGTTCACAGGCCAACTGGAAATGCGCGATGGGTATCTGCTGGTCAAGGGTGGCAGCGAAGGCGATGCCACCGCTACGGCGATTGCAGGGGTGTTTGCCGCCGGCGATGTGGCTGACCACGTTTATCGCCAGGCCGTTACGTCTGCCGGGGCCGGTTGCATGGCGGCGCTGGACGCTGAAAAATACCTCGACGACATTCCTGCCGTTTAAAGGCAAACTTTATGGCGGGCCAAAACCCGCCACTGCCCTCCCCTTCTGCAAGCCCGGATGCCATGCTGACTTGGTTACAACGCAACTCCTTGCATTTCCCACCGCTGGAAAAGGCCATGCGCGACCCCAACGGGCTTCTGGCTGCCGGTGGTGACCTGTCCGCCGATCGGCTGATCTCGGCTTATCGCCACGGCTGTTTTCCATGGTTTTCCGAAGGCCAGCCGATCCTCTGGTGGTCTCCGGACCCGCGCACGGTTCTGTTTCCCGACGAGTTGCACGTCTCGCGCAGCCTGAACAAACTACTGCGCCAGCAACGCTATCAGGTGACCTTTGACCAGGACTTTGCGGCGGTCATCCGCGCCTGCGCCGCACCCCGGGATTACGCTGATGGCACCTGGATCACCGAAGCCATGCAGAACGCCTACATCGAGTTGCACAGGCGTGGCCACGCGCACTCGGTGGAAGTGTGGGACGGGGACGAGCTCGTGGGTGGGCTCTACGGCCTGGCGATGGGCCAGCTGTTTTTCGGCGAGTCCATGTTCAGCCTCGCTGACAACGCCTCGAAATTCGGCTTTGCCACACTGGTCCGACATCTGAAAGACTCGGGTTTTGTACTGATCGATTGCCAGATGCCCACCGATCACCTGCACAGTCTCGGAGCCCGGGCGATACCCCGCCGTGAATTTGCTGACTATCTTGCCCATCATCTGGACCTGCCCAATCGCGCTAGCTGGGTTTGCTGAGCGACATTTGCGCGCGTGGCTTACACTTATTCAAAAGCATTATCCCGAGGGTTGATCATGACCGAGTTGGCGCGTTTGAAGTTCTATGCCACTCAGCCGCACTCTTGCAGTTATCTGCCCGATGAGCAGGCCACAACCCTGTTCCTCGACCCTAGCCAGCCCATGGATGTGCATGTCTATGCAGACCTGTCGGAGATGGGGTTTCGTCGCAGTGGCGATCATCTCTACCGGCCGCATTGCCAGAATTGCAATGCCTGCGTTCCGGCGCGCATTCCCGTGGGGCAGTTCACGCCCAACCGACAACAGAAACGCATCTTCAAGCGCAACGTGGATTTGCAGGTGCGTCCGGCCAGGCCCGGCTTCAACGAAGAGTACTTCGATCTTTACCAGCGCTATATCGAACAGCGTCACGCCGACGGCGACATGTACCCGCCGAGTCGCGACCAGTTTTCGACATTCCTGGTGCGGGACCTGCCGTTTTCAAGATTTTATGAATTTCGCCTGAACGGCCAGCTACTGGCCGTCGCCGTGACCGATTTACTGCCGAACGGTCTTTCGGCGGTCTACACCTTCTACGAGCCGGCCGAAGAGCGCCGCAGCCTTGGGCGCTATGCGATCCTGTGGCAAATCGCCGAGGCCAGGCGGCTGGGGCTGGACGCGGTCTACCTCGGCTACTGGATCAAAAACTGCAAAAAAATGAACTACAAGACTCAATATCGCCCTATTGAGTTGCTGATTAATCAGCGCTGGGTGGTTCTAAACTAGAGCCGCCCCTAAACCCCTTGGCTTAAACCCCACTTTTCGGGCACAATGCACGCCGCTTTTGCCTGGCGCAGTTGCACCGGGCCATTCATTGGACACCGAGGGCTTTACTGCATGTCGAAAGAAGACAGCTTCGAAATGGAAGGCACTGTCGTCGACACCCTGCCCAACACCATGTTTCGTGTGGAGTTGGAAAATGGGCACGTCGTAACCGCGCACATCTCCGGCAAGATGCGCAAGAACTACATCCGTATTCTTACCGGCGACAAAGTGCGCGTAGAGCTGACTCCCTATGACTTGAGCAAAGGGCGCATCACTTACCGCGCCCGTTAATCAAGTCAATACAAGACGCCCGGCTCATGCCGGGCGTTTTTGTTTGTCTGCGATTTGATGCCCCCCTCCTATAGGAGTGAGCCTGCTCGCGATAGCGTCATGCCAGGCAACATTAACGTCACTGACACACCGCCATCGCGAGCAGGCTCGCTCCTACGGGGGATCGCGGTGATTTGATAGACAACAAAAAGGCGCCTCTCGGCGCCTTTTTGTTTTGCCTCTGAACGTCAGGCCATCTCGGCCGTGGTCTCGAACTCGAAGGTCAGCTCGCCGTCCTTGATGTCGATGTGCACTACACCGCCATGTTCGGCCAGTTCGCCAAAGAGAATCTCCTCCGCCAGCGGACGCTTGATCTTATCCTGGATCAGGCGAGCCATTGGGCGAGCACCCATCGCCGCGTCGTAGCCACCTTCGGCCAGCCAGTTGCGGGCTGCATCGGTGACTTCCAGCAACACACGCTTGTCTTCCAGCTGCGCCTGAAGCTCGGTAAGGAACTTGTCCACCACGCTCTTGATGACCTCATGACTGAGGCGACCAAACTGGATGATGGTGTCCAGACGGTTGCGGAATTCCGGCGTGAAGCTCTTCTTGATCACTTCCATCGCATCGGACGAGTGATCCTGATAGGTGAAACCGATCGAAGCGCGGGCTGCGGTCTCGGCACCGGCGTTGGTCGTCATGATGACGATCACGTTACGGAAATCCGCCTTGCGCCCGTTGTTATCGGTCAACGTACCGTGGTCCATCACCTGCAGCAGCAGGTTGAAGACTTCCGGATGCGCCTTCTCGATCTCGTCGAGCAACAGCACGCAGTGAGGCTGCTTGGTGATGGCTTCGGTGAGCAAACCGCCCTGATCGAACCCGACATAGCCTGGAGGTGCACCGATCAGACGCGATACGGTGTGGCGCTCCATGTACTCGGACATGTCGAAACGAATCAGCTCGACACCCAGGGCCTTGGCCAACTGACGCGCCGCTTCGGTTTTACCGACACCGGTAGGCCCTGCGAACAGGAACGAACCGACAGGCTTGTCAGGGGACTTGAGGCCGGCACGGGACAGCTTGATCGCGGTTGCCAGCGAGTCAATCGCGGCATCCTGACCGAACACGGTCAACTTCAGGTCACGCTCGAGGTTACGCAGCAGCTCCTTGTCGGAACTGGTGACGTGTTTTGGCGGAATCCGCGCGATTTTCGCGACGATGTCCTCGACTTGCGGCACTTCGATGCGCTTCACACGCTTCTCGACCGGTTGCAGGCGCTGGTAGGCACCCGCTTCGTCGATGACGTCGATGGCCTTGTCCGGCATATGACGGTCATTGATGTAACGCGAGGCCAGTTCGGCAGCCGCGCGCAGGGCTTCATCACTGTATTCGATGTTGTGGTGGCTTTCGAAACGCCCCTTCAGGCCGCGCAGAATGCCGATGGTGTCTTCCACCGAAGGTTCCGACACATCGACCTTCTGGAAGCGCCGGGCCAAAGCACGGTCCTTCTCGAAGATGCCGCGGAATTCCTGGAAGGTGGTCGAACCGATGCAACGGATATCACCCGAGGACAGCAGCGGCTTGAGCAGGTTCGAGGCATCCATGACGCCACCGGACGCGGCACCCGCACCAATGATGGTGTGGATCTCGTCGATGAACAGGATCGCCTGCGGACGCTTTTTCAGCTCATTGAGCAACGCCTTGAAGCGCTTCTCGAAATCGCCACGGTATTTGGTACCGGCCAGCAAGGCACCCAGGTCGAGGGAGTAAACCACGCTGCTGGCCAGCAGGTCCGGCACCTGGTTGTCGACAATGCGCTTGGCCAGGCCTTCGGCAATCGCGGTTTTACCCACGCCCGCCTCGCCCACCAGCAGCGGATTGTTCTTGCGGCGACGCGCCAGGATCTGCGCGACGCGCTCGACTTCCAGCTCACGACCTACCAACGGATCGATACGACCCTGACGCGCCAGTTCGTTGAGATTGCTGGCATAAGCATCCAGGGGATTGCCTGAAGAAGAAGACTCACCGCCCTCGTCGTCCTGCATATCTTGCTCACCTTCAGAGTGATCGCCATGCCCCGGCACTTTGGAAATGCCATGGGCGATGTAGTTGACGACATCTATACGGGCAACGCTCTGCTGTTTCAGCAGGAACACCGCCTGACTCTCTTGCTCACTGAAGATCGCGACCAGCACGTTGGCGCCAGTCACTTCGCGTTTGCCCGAGCTCTGTACGTGAAACACAGCACGTTGCAGTACACGCTGGAAGCCCAGGGTTGGCTGGGTTTCGCGATCCTCGTCATGCACGGGGATCAATGGCGTGGTGGAGTCGATGAACTCCTGCAGGTCATGCTTGAGTTTGTCGAGGTTTGCGCCGCACGCACGCAGAACGGTGGCGGCAGCCTCATTGTCCAATAGGGCCAGCAAGAGGTGTTCGACGGTCATGAACTCATGACGCTTCGAACGAGCTTCCTTGAAGGCAAGATTGAGGGTGACTTCGAGCTCGCGGTTTAACATAGCTTCACCTCATACCCAAGTGGTCGGCGATTAACCGTCCTTCTCGATTTCACAGAGTAGCGGATGCTGGCTTTCCCTGGCGTACTGGTTGACCTGCATGGCCTTAGTCTCAGCGATGTCGCGGGTAAACACTCCACATACTGCCCGCCCTTCTGTATGGACGGCCAGCATGACCTTGGTCGCCAGCTCGCGATTCAGGTTAAAAAACACCTCGAGCACTTCGACGACGAAATCCATCGGTGTGTAGTCATCATTGAACAAAACCACCTTGTACATCGGCGGCGCCTGTAGTGCAGGCTTTGCCTCCTGAACAGCAATGCCTGCGGAATCGTCGTCGTGTGAATCAGGGCGATCCTGATTGAATGTTAGTCGAATCTGGCTGATTGCATGCATGGAAAGAAAGGTTCGTCAGTTGTTCAAATACAGTGGTGGGGGCGGCTATCAGCGATTTCAACTCCGACTACCGGGTCAGCTTGACTATCGGCAAAAGGGTGTTACAACCAATAGAGCCCACAGTGGGTAAAAAAGGTCCGCGGAGTCAATCTTATTTACAGATTCGACTGCGGATGTACGGAATGATACTCCAGTGATGGAGTCTGTTGCAGAGGGAGTTGGGTATGTCAGGCGGCAAGGTCAGCGGCAAGGTCAAATGGTTCAACAATGCCAAGGGTTACGGTTTCATCATTGAGGACGGCAAGACAGAAGATCTGTTTGCCCACTACTCCGCCATCCAGATGGAAGGTTATAGAACCCTGAAAGCCGGGCAAGCTGTCGTATTCGACATCATCCAGGGCCCCAAAGGCCTACACGCGATCAACATCGGCAACCCGGTGGACGCCTCGAAAGCGACGGCATCCGCCCCGCAACAGACCGTTACCGTGTAAGCCCACACCGTCATCCCGCCATAAAAAAACCGCCTGACTCAAATACTTGAATCAGGCGGTTTTTGTGTGCCTGCGTTTTCTTACATGTGCGAGATCAGCGCATCGCCGAAGCCGGAAGACGACACCAGCTTGGCGCCTTCCATCAGGCGCTCGAAGTCATAGGTCACGGTCTTGGCGGAAATCGCGCCGTTGGTGCCCTTGATGATCAGGTCGGCCGCTTCGGTCCAGCCCATGTGGCGCAGCATCATTTCAGCGGACAGGATCAGCGAACCGGGGTTGACCTGGTCCTTGCCGGCGTACTTCGGTGCAGTACCGTGGGTGGCTTCGAACATGGCTACGGTGTCGGACAGGTTGGCGCCCGGCGCGATACCGATACCGCCCACTTCCGCCGCCAGGGCGTCGGAGAGGTAGTCGCCGTTCAGGTTCAGGGTCGCGATCACATCGTACTCGGCCGGGCGCAGCAGGATCTGCTGGAGCATGGCGTCCGCGATGGCATCCTTGACGATGACATTCTTGCCGGTTTTCGGGTTCTTGAACTGCATCCACGGACCGCCGTCGAGCAGGGTCGCGCCGAACTCTTCAGCCGCCACTTCGTAGGCCCATTCCTTGAAGGCACCTTCGGTGAACTTCATGATGTTGCCTTTGTGCACGATGGTCAGCGAATCACGATCGTTGTCGACCACATATTGCAGGGCCTTGCGCGCCAGACGCTTGGTGCCCTGCAGGGACACCGGCTTGATGCCGATACCGCAATTCTCGTCGAAACGGATCTTGGTGACGCCCATTTCTTCTTTCAGGAACTTGATGACCTTGGTGGCTTCCGGCGTGCCGGCCTTCCACTCGATGCCCGCGTAGATGTCTTCGGAGTTCTCGCGGAAGATGGTCATGTCGACATCGCCTGGCTTCTTGACCGGGCTAGGCACGCCTTCGAACCAGCGCACCGGGCGCAGGCAGACGTAAAGGTCGAGTTGCTGACGCAGGGCCACGTTCAGGGAACGGATGCCGCCACCGACCGGAGTGGTCAGCGGGCCCTTGATGGAAACCACGTAATCCTTGACCGCGTCCAGGGTTTCCTGAGGCAGCCAGGTGTCCTGATCGTAAACCTGAGTCGCTTTTTCCCCGGCGTACACTTCCATCCAGGAAATCTTGCGCTCGCCACCGTAAGCCTTCTTAACAGCAGCATCGACAACCTTGATCATGACCGGGCTGATGTCGACACCAATGCCGTCGCCTTCGATGAAGGGGATGATCGGGTTATTAGGAACATTGAGAGAATGGTCTGCATTGACGGTGATTTTGTCGCCGACGGCTGGAACCTGAATCTTCTTGTAACCCATGCTGAACTCCATTGATTGGATTGAACATCTGGCTTGGTTCGAGCGTAACCCAGTTGAATCGGCGCGCAAACCCTATGTTCCATCCATCTGCCGCAAAGCCTTGCAACTCGTGCGCTACAAGCCTGAAAGCAAAGGGAAAAGCGCCAAAACCAAGCACGACGAATGACTCTACGCCCGACTTGCCCCTGCGACCTTTAGACCAATGGACGACATTCGTTGCGCATGAACCATCGGCAGATTGCCAGCTACCTATGTATAATGCCGCCGCTGACCACAGGGTCACGACGGTTGAAGTGCTCTACGACGAGACTTTCCGCCTGGCAGGCCGACCTGTTATCGCAGTCCGGCCACTTGACGCCCTACTGATGCACCCAACATCACAGCAACGAAACCTCGATATTCGGCTCATGGATGACTTTGAACGAACGCGCTTACCCGGCGCCCTCGAGTTTCTGCGCACGCTTTAGCAAAGAAGAGAGAGTTAATCCGAATATGCCCACCCGCTCGAAGATCATCTATACCTTCACCGACGAAGCTCCTGCCCTCGCCACCTATTCACTGTTGCCTATCGTAGAGGCGTTCACCGCCTCGGCTGATATCGCCGTTGAAACCCGCGATATCTCTCTTGCAGGGCGCATCCTGGCCAGCTTCCCCGAGCAACTGGGTGACAAAGCCGTAGCCGACCACCTCGCCGAACTGGGCGCCCTGGCCGTTACGCCTGAAGCCAACATCATCAAATTGCCGAACATCAGCGCTTCGGTTCCGCAACTGCAAGCCGCGATCAAAGAGCTGCAAGCTCAAGGCTTCGCACTGCCGGACTACCCTGAGACTGTCACCAGCGACGCCGACAAAGAAGCCAAGGCGCGCTACGACAAGATCAAGGGCAGCGCCGTAAACCCGGTCCTGCGTGAAGGCAACTCCGACCGCCGCGCGCCGTTGTCGGTCAAGAACTACGCACGCAAGCACCCGCACAAAATGGGCGCCTGGGCCAAGGACTCCAAGTCCCACATCGCGCACATGAGCACCGGCGATTTCTACGGCAGCGAAAAAGCCGCCCTGATCGACGCCGCTGACGCCGTGAAAATCGAACTGATCGCTCAAGACGGCACCGCTACCGTCCTGAAAGAAAAGACCAGCGTACAAGCCGGTGAGATCCTCGATTGCGCGGTACTGAGCAAAAACGCCCTGCGCAGCTTCATCGCGGCCGAAATCGAAGACGCCAAGGCACAAGGCGTGCTGCTGTCGGTTCACCTGAAAGCCACCATGATGAAGGTCTCCGACCCGATCATGTTCGGCCAGATCGTTGCCGAGTTCTATAAAGACGCACTGGCCAAGCACGCTGACGTGCTGGCACAGATCGGCTTCAACCTGAACAACGGCATCGGCGACCTGTACGCTCGCATCAAGGCTTTGCCTGCCGAGCAGCAAGCGCAGATCGAAGCTGACATCCAGGCGGTCTACGCCGTTCGCCCTTCCCTGGCGATGGTCAACTCCGACAAAGGCATCACCAACCTGCACGTGCCGAGCGACGTGATCGTCGACGCCTCGATGCCGGCAATGATCCGCGACTCCGGCAAGATGTGGGGCACCGACGGCCAGCTGCACGACACCAAGGCCGTGATCCCGGATCGCTGCTACGCCACCATCTACCAGGCTGTGATTGAAGATTGCAAAGCCAACGGTGCGTTCGATCCGACCACCATGGGCAGCGTGCCGAACGTTGGCCTGATGGCGAAGAAAGCCGAAGAGTACGGCTCCCACGACAAGACTTTCCAGATCAAGGCTGACGGCGTTGTTCGCGTCACCGACAGCAAGGGCAACCTGCTGATGGAACAGGCTGTCGAGGCCGGCGACATCTTCCGCATGTGCCAGGCCAAAGACGCGCCGATCCAGGACTGGGTCAAACTGGCCGTCAACCGTGCTCGCGCAAGCGCTACTCCAGCGATTTTCTGGCTGGACCCGATGCGCGCCCACGACGGCGTAGTGATCGAGAAAGTTCAGGCTTACCTGAAAGATCACGACACTGCCGGCCTGGACATCCAGATCATGGCGCCGGTCGACGCGATGAAGTACACCCTGCAGCGCACCCGCGATGGCAAGGACACCATTTCGGTGACCGGCAACGTACTGCGCGACTACCTGACCGACCTGTTCCCGATCATGGAGCTGGGCACCAGCGCCAAGATGCTGTCGATCGTACCGCTGATGAACGGCGGTGGCCTGTTCGAAACCGGCGCCGGCGGTTCGGCTCCGAAGCACGTTCAGCAGTTGCTGGAAGAAAACTTCCTGCGCTGGGATTCGCTGGGTGAATTCCTGGCCCTGGCCGCGTCCCTGGAACACCTGGGCGTGACCTACAACAATCCAAAGGCGCTGGTTCTGGCCAAGACCCTGGACCAGGCCACCGGCCAGTTCCTGGACAACAACAAGTCGCCATCGCGCAAAGTCGGCAACATCGACAACCGCGGCAGCCACTTCTACCTGGCGCTGTACTGGGCTCAAGCCCTGGCTGCCCAGACCGAAGACGCTGCACTGCAAGCGCAGTTCGCGACCCTGGCCAAGACCCTGACCGAGAACGAGGCGACCATCGTTGCCGAACTCAACGCCGTTCAGGGCAAGCCGGTGGACATCGGCGGTTACTACCATGCCGACGCCGAGCTGATCAGCAAGGCCATGCGCCCAAGCGCAACCTTCAACGCGGCAGTTGCTGCGCTGGTTTAAGGTTGTAAGGGAACATCACAAACCCCGGCCCTGTGCCGGGGTTTGTGTTTTCAGAATTCACACAAATCCATTGTAGGAGTGAGCCTGCTCGCGATAGCGTCATGTCAGCCAATATTGATGTCACTGACATACCGCCATCGCGAGCAGGCTCACTCCTACATTGGACTGCGTTTCAACTTTGGAATTTGAGGACATCTCATGGACTGGAAACCCCACATCACCGTCGCCACCATCGTCGAAGACAACGGCCGTTTCCTGATGGTCGAAGAGCACAAGGCCGGCCGCAACGTGCTCAACCAGCCCGCCGGTCATCTGGACCCGAATGAAACCCTGACCGAAGCCGCCGTGCGCGAAACCCTCGAGGAAACCGGCTGGGACGTCGAACCGACCGGCGTTCTGGGCATTTACCTCTACACCGCCCCGAGCAACGGCGTGACCTACCAGCGGGTCTGCTTCATCGCCAAACCACTGAAACACCACCCGGATTATCAACTGGATGACGGCATCGTCGGCGCCAAGTGGTTGACCCGCGAGGAATTAATCGAGCAGCGCGACAACTGGCGCAGCGAGCTGATCATCCGCTGCATCGACGACTATCTGGCAGGCATTCACTTCGGCCTCGAATTGATCCGTCCTTCTCTTTAGCCATGCAGGCTCCAGCCTGATAGAATCGCGTCCTTTTTCAAGACACTCATTGAATCCCTATGCGTGATCCAGCCCCTTCTGACACACAAAAGAAGCGCGTCATTGTCGGCATGTCCGGCGGCGTGGACTCTTCCGTTTCCGCCCTCCTGCTGATCGAGCAGGGTTATGAGGTGGAAGGCCTGTTCATGAAGAACTGGGAAGAAGACGATGGAACGGAATACTGCACCGCCATGGATGACCTGGCGGACGCCCAGGCCGTGTGCGACAAGATTGGCATCAAGCTGCACACCGCCAACTTCGCCGCCGAGTACTGGGACAACGTGTTCGAGCATTTCCTGGCCGAATACAAGGCCGGACGTACGCCGAACCCGGACATCCTGTGCAACCGCGAAATCAAGTTCAAGGCGTTCCTCGACTACGCCATGGTGCTCGGCGCCGACCTGATCGCAACCGGCCACTACGTGCGTCGCCGCGACATCGATGGCCGCACCGAACTGCTCAAGGGCCTGGACCCGAACAAGGACCAGAGCTACTTCCTGCACGCTGTCGGCGGCGAACAGATCGCCAAGACCCTGTTCCCGGTCGGCGAGCTGGAAAAACCGCAAGTGCGCGCCATTGCCGAGAAATACGAACTGGCGACCGCGAAGAAAAAGGACTCCACCGGAATCTGCTTTATCGGCGAGCGCCGCTTCAGCGACTTCCTCAAGCAGTACCTGCCGGCGCAACCGGGCGAGATCAAGACCACCGAAGGTGAAATCATCGGCCGCCACCACGGCCTGATGTACCACACCATCGGTCAGCGCCAGGGCCTGGGCATTGGCGGCCTGAAAGACGCCAGCGATGAGCCGTGGTACGTGCTGATCAAGGACCTGGAACACAACGAGCTGATCGTTGGCCAGGGCAATGATCACCCGTGGCTGTTCTCCCGCGCCCTGATCGCCTCGGACATCTACTGGGTCAACCCGGTCGATCTGAGCCAGCCACGCAAGCTGACCGCCAAGGTTCGTTATCGCCAGAGCGACCAACCGTGCACCCTGGAAAAAACCGCCACCGGTTATCGCGCGACCTTCGATGACCCGCAACGCGCGGTCACTCCAGGCCAGTCAGTGGTGTTCTACGACGGTGAAATCTGCCTCGGCGGCGGCGTGATTGAAGTAGCCGAGCCGTGGACGAGCAAGGGCCAGGCCCTATGAACCCGATTCAGGAGCAATTGACAGCACTGGGCGGCGTGTTTCTCGCCGCGGTGCTGGTGGACAGGATCGCCAAGACCGGCCAGACCAACGAAGCCGGCCTGACCTGCATGCTCGGCAGCCTGCTGATCCGCGACCCCAAGGACACCCTGGAAGTCTATGGCGGCGACGACATCAACCTGCGTGAAGGCTACCGTGCGCTGATCGGCGCCCTCGAACGCGACCCAAGTGCCCTGCAGCGCGAGCCGTTGCGTTATGCCCTGGCCATGCTCGGCCTTGAGCGACAGCTGGCCAAGCGCAACGACATGCTCGACGTGATTGGCAAACGCCTGCCGCAGATTCAGTCCCAGGTCGAACACTTCGGCCCGGCCCACGAAAACGTGATCGCCGCCTGCGGCGCGCTGTATCAGGACACCCTGAGCACCCTGCGCCAACGCATCCAGGTACACGGTGACATGCGCAACCTGCAACAACCGAGCAACGCTTCGAAAATCCGCGCCCTGCTGCTGGCCGGCATTCGTTCGGCGCGCCTTTGGCGGCAATTGGGCGGTCATCGCTGGCAGCTGGTGATCAGCCGCCGCAAATTGCTCAAAGAGCTTTACCCCTTGATGCGTAACGAATAACCCGCATCAACAGAACAGAACTCAGCAATACGCGTAATACGCCGGTCAGTTGGCGACGGACCGGCGGATTTTTTCATGTATGATACGCGCCCCATTTCGTTGCCCGACTGTCCGAGAACACCCCATGCAGCTTTCTTCGCTCACTGCGGTTTCCCCTGTTGACGGCCGCTACGCCGGCAAAACCCAGGCCCTGCGCCCAATTTTCAGCGAGTACGGCCTGATCCGTGCCCGCGTTCTGGTTGAAGTGCGCTGGCTCCAGCGCCTGGCCGCTCACCCTGCCATCAGTGAAGTGCCGGCGTTCTCCGCCGAAGCCAACGCTGTGCTCAACACCCTGGCGGAAAACTTTTCTCTGGAGCACGCCGAGCGCGTCAAAGAGATCGAGCGCACCACCAACCACGACGTCAAGGCCATCGAATACCTGCTCAAAGAGCAAGCGGCCAAGCTGCCGGAACTGGCCAAGGTCAGCGAGTTCATCCACTTTGCCTGCACCAGCGAGGACATCAACAACCTGTCCCACGCCCTGATGCTGCGCGAAGGCCGTGATGACGTGATGCTGCCGCTGATGCGCCAGACCGCCAACGCCATCCGCGAACTGGCGATCCGTTTCGCCGACGTGCCGATGCTGTCGCGCACCCACGGTCAACCGGCCTCGCCGACCACCCTGGGCAAAGAACTGGCGAACGTGGTTTACCGTCTTGAGCGCCAGATCACCCAAGTCGCTGCCGTTCCGCTGCTGGGCAAGATCAACGGCGCCGTCGGCAACTACAACGCTCACCTGTCGGCCTACCCTGAGATCGACTGGGAAGCCAACGCCCGCGCCTTCATCGAAGACGAACTGGGCCTGGGCTTCAACCCTTACACCACGCAGATTGAACCGCACGACTACATCGCCGAGCTGTTCGACGCGATCGCCCGCTTCAACACCATCCTGATCGACTTCGACCGCGACATCTGGGGCTATATCTCCCTGGGTTATTTCAAACAGCGCACCATCGCTGGCGAAATCGGTTCGTCGACCATGCCGCACAAGGTCAACCCAATCGACTTCGAAAACTCCGAAGGCAACCTGGGTATCGCCAACGCACTGTTCCAGCACCTGGCGAGCAAACTGCCAATCTCCCGCTGGCAGCGCGACCTGACCGACTCCACCGTACTGCGCAACCTCGGTGTCGGCTTCGCCCACAGCGTGATCGCGTACGAAGCCAGCCTCAAGGGCATCAGCAAGCTTGAGCTCAACGAGCAGAAGATTGCCGCTGACCTGGACGCGTGCTGGGAAGTATTGGCCGAGCCGATCCAGACAGTGATGCGTCGCTACAACATCGAAAACCCGTACGAAAAGCTGAAAGAACTGACCCGCGGCAAGGGCATCAGCCCGCAAGCGCTGCAGACTTTCATCGACGGCCTGGACATGCCAGCCGCCGCCAAGGCCGAGCTGAAATTGCTCACCCCGGCCAACTACATCGGCAACGCTGTAGAACAAGCCAAGCGCATCTGATCGACCGCTAGACCCTTTTAAGACGCCCGGCCGCGCCGGGCGTTTTTATTCCCGTCTGAAAAGTGCATTTTTTCAATAGGTTACACATGAATCCTGATATTCCTCTTCAACTTCTGGGCGGCATCACGGCACGGGAATTCCTGCGCGACTACTGGCAGAAAAAGCCGCTGTTGATCCGTCAGGCGATTCCTGATTTCGAAAGCCCGATCGACGCCGACGAACTGGCCGGCCTGGCGCTGGAAGAAGAAGTCGAATCGCGACTGATCATCGAGAATGGCGAGCGTCCGTGGGAACTGCGTCGCGGCCCGTTCGCCGAAGATGAATTCAGCAAGCTGCCTGAAACTGACTGGACCCTGCTGGTTCAAGCCGTGGATCAGTTCGTCCCGGAAGTCAGCGAACTGCTGGAAAATTTCCGCTTTCTGCCGAGCTGGCGCATCGACGACGTGATGATCAGCTACGCCGCGCCGGGTGGCAGCGTTGGTCCGCACTTCGACAACTACGACGTGTTCCTGCTGCAAGGCCACGGCAAGCGCAACTGGAAGATCGGCCAGATGTGCAACACCGAGAGCCCGATGCTGGCCCACGCCGACCTGCGCATCCTCTCCGAATTCGAAGCCACCGATGAATGGGTGCTGGAACCGGGCGACATGCTCTACCTGCCACCGCGCCTGGCCCATTGCGGCGTTGCCGTTGATGAATGCATGACCTACTCGGTCGGCTTCCGCGCACCGAGCGCTGCTGAAGTGCTGACCCACTTCACTGACTTCCTCAGCCAGTTCCTGTCGGACGAAGAACGCTACACCGACGCCGACGCCTTGCCGACTGCCGATCCTCACCAGATCCAGCGCGACGCACTCGACCGCCTCAAAGGCCTGCTGGCCGAACACATGAGCGACGAGCGCCTGCTGCTGACCTGGTTCGGCCAGTTCATGACCGAGCCACGCTACCCGGAACTGGTGGTGGGCCCGGAAGAGGTTGAAGAAGAGGACTTCATGTCCGCCCTGGAGCAAGGCGCGATCCTGGTTCGCAACCCGAGCGCACGCCTGGCGTGGTCTGAAGTCGATGACGACCTGCTGCTGTTCGCCAGCGGCCAGAGCCGTTACCTGCCAGGCAAGCTGCGCGAACTGCTGAAGATGATCTGCGCCGCCGACTCGCTGCACACCGACAACCTTGGCGACTGGCTGAGCGACGAAGACGGTCGCGGCCTGCTGTGCGAACTGGTCAAGCAAGGAAGCCTGGGGTTTGCCGATGAATAAGATTCACGTACGTGTCGCAGACTGGCAGAAGGACAACGCCGAGATCCGGCGCATTCGTGAGACGGTGTTCGTCGCCGAGCAATCCGTTCCGCCAGAACTGGAATGGGACGCCGATGACATTGATGCAGTGCATTTCCTCGCTTACGAAGGCGACTTTCCGATCGGCACCGCCCGCCTGCTGCCCGATGGGCACGTCGGCCGGGTGTCGGTACTCAAGGACTGGCGCGGCCTGAAAGTCGGCGATGCACTGATGCAAGCGGTCATCGGTGAAGCCGAAGAGCGCGGACTCAAGCAGCAGATGCTCAGCGCCCAGGTACAAGCCACGGCGTTCTATGAGCGCCTGGGCTTTCACATGGTCAGTGAGGAGTTCCTGGAAGCCGGGATTCCGCATGTGGACATGGTTCGCCATTCCGCTTGAGACCCTGTGGCGAGGGGGCTTGCCCCCGTTGGGTCGCGAAGCGGCCCTAAATTATTGGGGCTGCTGCGCAGCCCAGCGGGAGCAAGCCCCCTCGCCACAAAAGCTGCATGTAAACACCACAAAACGCCCCGCTATCTTCGGATGCCGGGGCGTTTTGCTGCCTACGATTCAACTAGCGCCACTCCAGGCCGACAAACTGGCACTATCATCAATTCAAGTTGGCGGAGATAACGGATATGTCCCTACGCACCCTGCTCAGCACCCTGCTGGTGGCCTGCAGTTTTTCGGTCATGGCAGCCACCGAAATCGTGCCCCTGAACTACCGCACCAGCGCCGACCTGCTGCCGGTGGCGCAAGATTTCATCGGCAAGGACGGACAGGTCAGCACCTACGGCAATCAACTCATCGTCAACGCCGATCAGCGCAAGATCGACGAACTTAAAGCCCTTCTTTCGCAACTCGACACCGCACCCAAGCGCCTGCTGATCACCGTCGATACCAGCGACAACAACTTCCAGGGTGACCAGAGTTATTCGGTGAACGGCGCCAAGCCAAGCCAGACCCGCATCATCAACTACAGCACCGATAGCCGCGACGGCGGTATTCAGCAAGTGCAGGCCAGCGAAGGCGCACCGGCACTGATCCAGGTCGGCCAGAGCGTGCCGATTACCAGCAGCCAGACTGATACCTACGGCGGTTACAGCAGCGAGACCCAATACCGCAACGTCACCCAGGGTTTCTATGTCACGGCAAACGTCACCGGCGACATCGTTCACCTGTCGATCAGCACCAACCGTGACCGCATGAGCCAGGAACGTCCCGATGTAGTGAACGTACAAAGCACCGACACAACCGTCACCGGCCACCTCGGTGAGTGGATCCTGCTGGCCGGGGTCAACGGCCAGACCCAGGCCGACAAACAGGGCCAGACCCGCAGCTACTCGACCCAGAGCCGCAACGACATGACATTGCGGGTGAAAGTCGACACCTTGGACTAAAGCACCAAAAACTGACTGACGAGTCGTATTAGACCAAAGATGTAGTGCCTTAAAAAAAGCACTACAAAACGTTTGACGAGCCAAAAAAGCAAAGGCATGATGGCCTCGCTCCCGCTAATCAGAGGCCCTGGCAAGGGCCTTCGAGGCGATGTTCGCACCTACCCCCGCGAACCGCTTCGTGTCTGTACCGCCCACAAGGTGTGTTTGACGAGGTTGTCGACTGGAACGAAGTTGTCCCGAGGGACGGAAGCGTAATAGGTAACCCGGCACCACACTGATGTTCGCACCAAGGCCCACGACGCCCGAATGCGCCCGCAGTTCGCCTTTACCTGCTCACTTCCCCTCGAGCCGATCGTTCATCCCGTCGCCCTCCCCGCCAAATCCGACTTGACCGCTTAAGCTTCTGGTCAGCGAGCGCAGGAATTTTCCACCGCAGAACAACTTTTCATAAAGACGCGACGAGGTTTATCTCCCATGGCACTGACACGCGAACAGCAAATTGCAGCCCTCGAAAAAGACTGGGCTGAAAACCCGCGCTGGAAAGGCGTGACACGCACTTACTCCGCTGCTGACGTCGTCCGTCTGCGTGGCTCGGTTCAACCTGAGCACACCTTTGCAAAAATGGGCGCCGAGAAGCTGTGGAACCTGGTTACCCAGGGTGCCAAGCCAGCCTTCCGTCCTGAGAAAGATTTCGTCAACTGCATGGGCGCCCTGACCGGCGGCCAGGCTGTACAACAAGTCAAGGCCGGCATCCAGGCGATCTACCTGTCGGGCTGGCAAGTGGCTGCGGACAACAACTCCGCCGAATCGATGTACCCGGACCAGTCGCTGTACCCGGTGGACTCGGTTCCAACCGTGGTCAAGCGCATCAACAACTCGTTCCGTCGTGCCGACCAGATCCAGTGGAAAGCCGGCAAGAACCCGGGCGACGCTGGCTACATCGACTACTTCGCGCCGATCGTGGCTGACGCTGAAGCCGGTTTCGGCGGCGTACTGAACGCTTACGAGCTGATGAAGAGCATGATCGAAGCAGGCGCCGCCGGCGTTCACTTCGAAGACCAGCTGGCTTCCGTGAAGAAATGCGGCCACATGGGCGGCAAGGTACTGGTTCCTACCCAGGAAGCCGTACAGAAGCTGACCGCTGCTCGCCTGGCTGCTGACGTTGCCGGTACTCCGACCATCATCCTGGCCCGTACCGACGCTAACGCCGCTGACCTGCTGACGTCCGACTGCGACCCGTACGACCAGCCATTCGTGACTGGCGAACGTACCCAGGAAGGCTTCTACAAAGTGCGCGCCGGTCTGGACCAGGCCATCGCTCGCGGCCTGGCCTACGCTCCTTACGCCGACCTGATCTGGTGCGAAACCGCCAAGCCGGACCTGGACGAGGCTCGTCGCTTCGCTGAAGCGATCAAGAAGGAATACCCGGACCAACTGCTGTCGTACAACTGCTCGCCTTCCTTCAACTGGAAGAAAAACCTGGACGACGCGACCATCGCCAAGTTCCAGCGCGAACTGTCCGCCATGGGCTACAAGCACCAGTTCATCACCCTGGCCGGCATTCACAACATGTGGCACAGCATGTTCAACCTGGCGCACGACTACGCCCGCAACGACATGACTGCCTACGTGAAGCTGCAAGAGCAGGAATTCGCTGACGCCGCCAAGGGTTACACCTTCGTGGCCCACCAGCAGGAAGTGGGCACCGGCTACTTCGACGACATGACCACCGTGATCCAGGGTGGCTCGTCCTCGGTAACCGCGCTGACCGGTTCGACTGAAGAAGAACAGTTCCACTGATCTGCTTCACCTGAGACATCAGCCGCTGCGGGCCGAATAGAAAGCTAACCGCAGCGCTGCACATCTGACGCCCCGACTGGTTCGGGGCGTTTTTTTGCCTGGGATTCAACAAACACTGCAAAACCCCTTGTAGGAGCGAGCCTGCTCGCGATGAGGCCGACACATCCAGCAGAGATGTCACCTGACAGACCGCTATCGCGAGCAGGCTCGCTCCTACAGGGGATGGTGGTGATCCGGAAAAACATTGATCCAGAGCGCCATCTCTGTCAGAAAAATCCGCCAAAACACGCCCCGCCGCTACTTGCTGTAACGCCCATATAAGACAACTTCCCGAGTATCCGAAGGACAAGCAGTTTAAAAAACACGCCAAACAATATTGATTATCATTTAGTAACAACTATGTTCGTTACATTCCCTACAAAACATAATTGACGAAATGCCGGCTAATGCCCAAGGCGCAAGGCCTGCGGGGTTTTTGAAGCGCGCTATGTCCTTATTCCTATAATAAATTTCGCTATAGGAATTTTACTTGCCGGGTGTTTAGCCATAAAATCAGCGGGATTGATTGCTGCGACATATCGTCACTGCTTTTGTTTCTTTTCAAGCTCAGAGACCCTTGCTCTCTGTTAAGGATTACCAGCATGCCCGAAGCGACAGGACTCATGGCCCACAACTGGGGCTTTGCCATTTTCCTTCTAGGCGTCGTCGGCCTCTGTGCCTTCATGCTGGGCGTCTCCAGCCTCCTTGGGTCAAAAGCCTGGGGCCGCAGCAAAAACGAACCGTTCGAGTCCGGCATGCTACCTACAGGTGGCGCCCGCTTGCGGCTCTCAGCCAAATTCTATCTGGTCGCGATGCTCTTCGTGATCTTCGATATCGAAGCCCTCTTTCTCTTTGCATGGTCTGTGTCCGTCCGCGAAAGCGGCTGGACCGGATTCGTCGAAGCTCTCGTTTTCATAGCAATTCTGTTGGCAGGCCTTGTCTACCTATTCCGAGTGGGCGCCCTTGACTGGGCTCCGGAAGCTCGGCGCAAGCGGCAAGCGAAGCTGAAACAATGAGGCTTTGGCAATGCAATACAATCTCACCAGGATCGACCCCGATGCTCCTAACGAGCAGTATCCGATTGGCCAGCGGGAAACCGTTTCCGATCCGTTAGAAGATCAAGTCCACAAAAACATTTTCATGGGCAAGCTAGAAGACGTGCTTAACGGCACGATCAACTGGGGGCGCAAGAACTCCCTGTGGCCGTATAACTTCGGTCTTTCGTGCTGCTACGTGGAAATGACCACCGCCTTCACGGCGCCCCACGACATCGCGCGCTTTGGCGCCGAGGTTATCCGGGCATCGCCGCGGCAGGCGGATTTCATGGTTATCGCCGGTACCTGCTTCATCAAGATGGCGCCGATCATTCAGCGTCTCTACGAGCAAATGCTCGAGCCTAAATGGGTCATCTCCATGGGTTCGTGCGCCAACTCCGGTGGCATGTACGACATCTACTCCGTCGTTCAAGGGGTGGACAAGTTCCTGCCCGTGGACGTCTACGTGCCTGGCTGCCCGCCCCGTCCTGAAGCTTTCCTGCAAGGCTTGATGCTGTTGCAGGAGTCGATTGGACAGGAGCGTCGCCCGCTTTCCTGGGTCGTCGGCGATCAAGGCGTCTATCGCGCCGAGATGCCTTCCGAGAAGGAAAAGCGCCGCGAACAGCGAATCGCAGTCACCAACCTGCGCAGCCCCGACGAAGTCTGATCCAGATCTGCTTCTTAAAAAGAACGAGAACCTGGCTTCATTCTTTACGTTGACCGAAAGCGATAAAATAACCATGACTACAGGCAGTGCTCTGTACATCCCGCCTTACAAGGCAGACGACCAGGATGTGGTCGTCGAACTGAACAACCGTTTTGGCCCGGAGGCGTTCACCGCCCAGCCAACCCGCACCGGCATGCCGGTGCTTTGGGTTGCCCGTGCCAAACTCGTCGAAGTCCTGACTTTCCTGCGTAACCTGCCCAAGCCGTACGTCATGCTCTATGACCTGCACGGCGTGGACGAGCGTCTGCGTACCAAGCGTCAAGGGCTGCCGAACGGCGTCGACTTCTCCGTGTTCTATCACTTGATGTCGATCGAACGTAATAGTGACGTAATGATCAAGGTCGCCTTGTCCGAGAGCGACCTCAGCCTGCCGACCGTCACCAGCATCTGGCCGAACGCCAACTGGTACGAGCGTGAAGTCTGGGACATGTTCGGCATCGACTTCAAAGGCCACCCTCACCTGTCGCGCATCATGATGCCGCCGACCTGGGAAGGTCACCCGCTGCGCAAGGACTTCCCGGCCCGCGCCACCGAGTTCGACCCGTTCACCCTGAACCTGGCCAAGCAGCAGCTCGAGGAAGAGTCCGCGCGCTTCAAGCCGGAAGACTGGGGCATGAAGCGTTCCGGCCCGAACGAGGACTACATGTTCCTCAACCTCGGCCCGAACCACCCGTCCGCGCACGGTGCGTTCCGCATCATCCTGCAGCTGGACGGTGAAGAAATCGTCGACTGCGTACCGGACGTCGGTTACCACCACCGTGGTGCCGAGAAGATGGCCGAGCGTCAGTCCTGGCACAGCTTCATCCCGTACACCGACCGTATCGACTACCTCGGCGGCGTGATGAACAACCTGCCGTACGTGCTCTCGGTCGAGAAGCTGGCCGGCATCAAGGTGCCGGAGAAGGTCGACGTCATCCGCATCATGATGGCCGAGTTCTTCCGGATCACCAGCCACCTGCTGTTCCTGGGTACCTACATCCAGGACGTCGGCGCCATGACCCCGGTGTTCTTCACCTTCACCGACCGCCAGCGCGCCTACACGGTGATCGAAGCCATTACCGGTTTCCGTCTGCACCCGGCCTGGTACCGCATCGGTGGAGTCGCCCACGACCTGCCGCGGGGCTGGGAAAAACTGGTTAAAGACTTCGTCGAGTGGATGCCAAAGCGTCTGGACGAATACCAGAAAGCCGCACTGGACAACAGCATCCTGCGTGGCCGGACCATCGGCGTCGCCGACTACAACACCAAAGAGGCCCTGGAATGGGGCGTCACCGGTGCCGGCCTGCGTTCGACCGGTTGCGATTTCGACCTGCGTAAAGCGCGTCCGTACTCGGGCTACGAGAACTTCGAATTCGAAGTGCCGCTGGCCGCCAATGGCGATGCCTACGACCGCTGCATCGTGCGTGTCGAGGAGATGCGCCAGAGCATCAGGATCATCGACCAGTGCCTGCGCAACATGCCGGAAGGCCCGTACAAGGCGGATCACCCGCTGACCACGCCGCCTCCGAAAGAGCGCACGCTGCAGCACATCGAAACCTTGATCACGCACTTCCTGCAGGTTTCGTGGGGCCCGGTCATGCCAGCCAACGAATCCTTCCAGATGATCGAAGCGACCAAGGGCATCAACAGTTATTACCTGACGAGCGATGGCGGCACCATGAGCTACCGCACCCGGATTCGCACCCCAAGCTTCCCGCACCTGCAGCAGATCCCTTCGGTGATCAAAGGCAGCATGGTCGCGGACTTGATTGCGTACCTGGGTAGTATCGATTTCGTTATGGCCGACGTGGACCGCTAAGCATGAACAGCACGCTTATCCAGACAGACCGTTTCACCTTGAGTGAAACCGAGCGCTCGGCCATCGAGCACGAGTTGCATCACTACGAAGACCCGCGCGCGGCGTCGATCGAAGCCCTGAAGATCGTCCAGAAGGAACGTGGCTGGGTGCCGGACGGCGCTCTGTACGCCATCGGCGAGATCCTCGGCATCCCGGCCAGCGACGTTGAAGGCGTGGCGACTTTCTATAGCCAGATCTTCCGTCAGCCGGTCGGTCGTCACATCATTCGCGTCTGCGACAGCATGGTCTGCTACATCGGCGGCCACGAGTCCGTGGTCAGCGAAATCCAGAGCAAGCTGGGCATCGGCCTGGGTCAGACCACCGCCGACGGTCGTTTCACCCTGCTGCCGGTCTGCTGCCTCGGCAACTGCGACAAGGCGCCGGCGTTGATGATCGACGACGACACTTTCGGTGATGTGCAGCCAGCAGGCGTTGCCAATTTGCTCGAGGGCTACGTATGACCCTGACTTCTTTCGGTCCGGCCAACCTCATCAAGCGTTCGGCCGAGACTCACCCGCTGACCTGGCGCCTGCGTGACGACGGCGAAGCCGTATGGCTCGACGAGTACCAGGCCAAGAACGGTTACGCCGCTGCGCGCAAGGCCTTCGCCGACATGGCTCAGGACGACATCGTCCAGACCGTGAAAGACTCCGGCCTCAAGGGTCGCGGCGGTGCTGGCTTCCCCACTGGTGTTAAGTGGGGCCTGATGCCAAAGGACGAATCCATCAACATCCGCTACCTGCTGTGCAACGCGGATGAAATGGAGCCCAACACCTGGAAAGACCGCATGCTGATGGAGCAACTGCCCCATCTGCTGATCGAAGGCATGCTGATCAGTGCCCGCGCGCTGAAAACCTACCGTGGCTACATCTTCCTGCGTGGCGAGTACACCACCGCCGCCAAGCACTTGAACCGTGCCGTGGAAGAAGCCAAGGCAGCCGGCCTGCTGGGCAAGAACATCCTGGGCTCGGGTTTTGATTTCGAGCTGTTCGTCCACACCGGCGCCGGGCGTTACATCTGCGGTGAAGAAACCGCGCTGATCAACTCCCTCGAAGGCCGCCGCGCCAACCCGCGCTCCAAGCCGCCCTTCCCTGCCGCCGTTGGCGTATGGGGCAAGCCGACTTGCGTGAACAACGTCGAGACCCTGTGCAACGTGCCGGCGATCATTGCTGACGGCGTGGACTGGTACAAATCGTTGGCCCGCGAAGGCAGCGAAGACATGGGCACCAAGCTCATGGGCTTCTCCGGCAAGGTCAAGAACCCTGGCCTGTGGGAACTGCCGTTCGGCGTTACCGGTCGCGAGCTGTTCGAAGACTACGCCGGCGGCATGCGCGACGGTTACAAGCTCAAGTGCTGGCAGCCTGGCGGCGCCGGTACCGGCTTCCTGTTGCCGGAACACCTGGACGCACAAATGTACGCCGGCGGCATCGCCAAAGTGGGCACCCGCATGGGTACCGGCCTGGCCATGGCGGTGGACGACAGCGTCAACATGGTGTCCCTGCTGCGCAACATGGAGCAGTTCTTCGCTCGCGAGTCCTGTGGCTTCTGCACCCCGTGCCGCGATGGCTTGCCATGGAGCGTCAAGCTCCTGATGGCCATCGAGAACGGCGAAGGCCAGACAGGCGACATCGAGACCCTGCTGGGTCTGGTCGGCTTCCTCGGCCCTGGCAAGACCTTCTGTGCTCACGCACCGGGCGCCGTGGAGCCGTTGGGCAGCGCAATCAAATACTTCCGTCCAGAGTTCGAAGCCGGTATCGCGCCTGTCAGCGCCGCCGTCCCGCCTCTGGCAAGGCCGATCGTAGTCGGCGCGTAAACGCTTAAAAAAGGCGAAGGGTCCGTGCCCTTCGCTTTTCGTGTGATGACGCCGTAAGCGGCTGTGTTGATTCACGCGGATAACAAGATTCCATTAGCCACGCCCGCTGACACCGGGCCAACGAAGAACTTTGAACCATGGCCACTATCCACGTAGACGGCAAAGAGCTCGAAGTCGATGGGGCAGACAACCTGTTACAGGCATGTCTGTCGCTAGGCCTCGATATCCCTTATTTCTGCTGGCACCCTGCCCTTGGCAGCGTTGGCGCTTGCCGCCAGTGCGCGGTCAAGCAGTACACCGACGAGAACGACACCCGTGGTCGTATCGTCATGTCCTGCATGACCCCTGCCACCGACGGCACCTGGATCTCCATCGAAGATGAAGAATCCAAGGCCTTCCGCGCCAGTGTTGTTGAATGGTTGATGACCAACCACCCTCACGACTGCCCGGTCTGTGAAGAAGGCGGTCACTGCCACCTGCAAGACATGACGGTAATGACCGGCCACAACGAGCGCCGTTACCGCTTCACCAAGCGTACCCACCAGAACCAGCAACTGGGCCCGTTCATTTCCCACGAGATGAACCGCTGCATCGCTTGCTACCGCTGCGTGCGCTTCTATAAAGACTACGCTGGCGGCACCGACCTGGGTGTGTTCGGCGCCCACGACAACGTGTACTTCGGTCGCGTTGAAGACGGCACCCTGGAAAGCGAGTTCTCCGGCAACCTCACCGAGGTCTGCCCGACCGGTGTGTTCACCGACAAGACTCACTCCGAACGCTACAACCGCAAGTGGGACATGCAGTTCTCGCCGAGCATCTGCCATGGCTGCTCCAGCGGTTGCAATATCTCCCCGGGCGAGCGTTACGGCGAACTGCGTCGCATCGAAAACCGTTTCAACGGTTCGGTGAACCAGTACTTCCTGTGCGACCGTGGCCGTTTCGGCTACGGCTACGTCAACCGCGAAGACCGCCCGCGTCAGCCATTGCTGGCCAACGGCACCAAACTGAGCCTCGACGAAGCACTGGATAAAGCCGCCGACCTGCTGCGCGGCCGCAACATCGTCGGTATCGGTTCGCCACGTGCCAGCCTCGAAAGCAACTACGCGTTGCGCGAACTGGTGGGCGCCGAGCACTTCTACTCCGGTATCGAAGCTGCCGAGCTGGAGCGCATTCGCCTGGTCCTGCAAGTGCTTAAAGACAGCCCGCTGCCAGTGCCGAACATGCGTGACATCGAAGACCACGACGCCGTGTTCGTCCTCGGTGAAGACCTGACCCAGACTGCTGCGCGCATGGCCCTGTCCCTGCGTCAATCGGTCAAGGGCAAGGCCGAAGACATGGCCGACGCCATGCGCGTCCAGCCTTGGCTCGACGCCGCGGTGAAGAACATCGGTCAGCACGCGCTGAACCCGCTGTTCATCGCAAGCCTGGCTGAAACCAAGCTCGACGACATCGCCGAAGAGTGCGTTCACGCCGCTCCAGACGACCTGGCCCGCATCGGTTTCGCCGTGGCTCACGCCCTCGACGCCAGCGCACCAGCCGTTGAAGGCCTGGACGCTGAAGCCCTCGAACTGGCCAAGCGCATCGCCGATGCCCTGCTCGCCGCCAAGCGCCCACTGATCATCGCCGGTACTTCCCTGGGCTCCAAAGCCCTGATCGAAGCCGCCGCGAACATCGCCAAGGCTCTGAAGCTGCGCGAGAAGAACGGTTCCATCAGCCTGATCGTGCCAGAGGCCAACAGCCTCGGCCTGGCCATGCTCGGTGGCGAATCGGTCGACGCCGCGCTGCAAGCGGTGATCGACGGTAAGGCCGACGCCATCGTCGTGCTGGAAAACGATCTGTACACCCGTACCGACAAGGCCCGTGTCGATGCTGCCCTGACCGCCGCCAAAGTGCTGATCGTCGCCGACCATCAGAAGACTGCCACCAGCGATCGCGCGCAGCTGGTCCTGCCAGCCGCCAGCTTCGCTGAAGGCGACGGCACCCTGGTCAGCCAGGAAGGCCGCGCCCAGCGCTTCTTCCAGGTTTTCGATCCGAAGTACATGGACGCGAGCATCCTGGTTCACGAAGGCTGGCGCTGGCTGCATGCCCTGCGCGCAACCCTGTTGAACCAGCCGATTGACTGGACCCAACTGGACCACGCCACCGCCGCCGTCGCTTCCAGCACCTCGATCCTGAACCGCATCGTCGATGCCGCACCGTCCGCCGCGTTCCGCATCAAGGGCATGAAACTGGCCCGTGAACCGCTGCGTTACTCCGGTCGTACCGCCATGCGCGCCGACATCAGCGTGCACGAACCGCGTACCCCGCAGGACAAGGACACCGCGTTCGCCTTCTCGATGGAAGGTTACTCGGGCTCGGCCGAACCGCGTCAGCAAGTGCCATTCGCCTGGTCTCCGGGCTGGAACTCGCCGCAAGCCTGGAACAAGTTCCAGGACGAAGTCGGTGGTCACATCCGCGCTGGCGACCCGGGCACCCGCCTGATCGAAAGCGCCGGTGACTCGCTGAACTGGTTCGCCAGCGTTCCGCGCGCGTTCAACCCTGCTCCAGGTACCTGGCAGGTTGTGCCGTTCTTCCACCTGTTCGGCAGCGAAGAGAACTCTTCGAAAGCCGCTCCGGTTCAGGAACGCATTCCGGCTGCTTATGTTGCTCTGGCCAAGTCCGAAGCCGACCGCCTGGGTGTCAACGACGGCGCCATGCTGAGCTTGAACGTCGCTGGTCAGACCCTGCGTCTGCCGCTGCGCATCAATGAAGAGCTGGGCGCTGGTCTGGTGGCACTGCCTGCGGGCATCGCCGGCATTCCGCCAGCGATCGCAGGCTTTTCCGTTGACGGTCTGCAGGAGGCAGCTCAATGACCTTGTTCACTCCTGAAGTGATCGACATCATCATCGCGGTCCTCAAGGCCGTGGTGATTCTGCTCGCCGTAGTGGTTTGCGGCGCCCTGCTGAGCTGGGTCGAGCGTCGTCTGCTCGCCCTCTGGCAGGACCGTTACGGTCCGAACCGAGTCGGTCCGTTCGGCGCGTTCCAGATCGCGGCCGACATGATCAAGATGTTCTTCAAGGAAGACTGGACCCCGCCGTTCGCCGACAAAGTGATCTTCACTTTGGCGCCGGTCGTGGCCATGAGCGCCTTGCTGATTGCCTTTGCAATCATCCCGATCACCCCGACATGGGGTGTCGCGGACATCAACATCGGCATCCTGTTCTTCTTCGCCATGGCGGGTCTGTCGGTCTACGCGGTGCTGTTCGCCGGCTGGTCGAGCAACAACAAGTTCGCCCTGTTGGGCAGCTTGCGGGCCTCGGCACAAACCGTGTCGTACGAAGTGTTCATGGGCCTGTCGCTGATGGGCATCGTGATCCAGGTCGGCTCGTTCAACATGCGCGACATCGTTGAATATCAAGCGCAGAACCTGTGGTTCGTCATTCCGCAGATCTTCGGTTTCCTGACCTTCTTCATCGCTGGCGTCGCCGTGACTCACCGTCACCCGTTCGACCAGCCGGAAGCGGAGCAGGAACTGGCCGACGGTTACCACATTGAATACGCCGGCATGAAATGGGGCATGTTCTTCGTCGGCGAGTACATCGGCATCGTGTTGATTTCGGCGCTGCTGGTGACCTTGTTCTTCGGTGGCTGGCACGGTCCGTTTGGCATCCTGCCGCAGATCCCGTTCATCTGGTTCGCGTTGAAAACCGCGTTCTTCATCATGTTCTTCATCCTGCTGCGCGCCTCGATTCCGCGCCCACGGTATGACCAAGTGATGGATTTCAGCTGGAAGTTCTGCCTGCCGCTGACCCTCGTCAACATGCTGGTGACCGCTGCGATCGTGTTGCTCAACACGCCCGCCGTCGCGGCTCAGTGAGGATAGAGAATCATGAAGTACATTTTTGACATCGTGCATGGCTTCTACACCCAGCTTCGTAGCCTGGTGATGATCTTCAGCCACGCCTTCCGCAAGCGTGACACGCTGCAGTACCCGGAAGAACCGGTCTACCTGCCGCCGCGCTACCGTGGACGTATCGTCCTGACCCGCGACCCCGACGGCGAAGAGCGTTGTGTAGCGTGCAACCTGTGCGCCGTGGCGTGCCCGGTCGGTTGCATCTCGCTGCAGAAAGCTGAAACCGAAGACGGTCGCTGGTACCCGGACTTCTTCCGCATCAACTTCTCGCGCTGCATTTTCTGCGGCCTCTGCGAGGAAGCCTGCCCGACCACCGCGATCCAGCTGACGCCGGATTTCGAAATGGCCGAGTTCAAACGTCAGGACCTGGTTTACGAGAAAGAAGATCTGCTGATCTCCGGCCCCGGCAAAAACCCTGATTACAACTTCTATCGTGTTGCAGGTATGGCGATTGCCGGGAAGCCCAAAGGCTCCGCGCAGAATGAAGCCCAGCCGATCAACGTGAAGAGCTTGCTGCCTTAAGGAAGAAAGATGGAATTCGCTTTCTATTTCGCATCGGGTATCGCTGTGGTGTCCACGCTTCGCGTGATCACCAATACCAACCCTGTGCACGCCCTGCTCTACCTGATCATTTCGCTGATCGCCGTGGCCATGACGTTCTTCGCCCTCGGCGCACCGTTTGCCGGTGTTCTGGAAGTGATCGCCTACGCTGGCGCCATCATGGTGCTGTTCGTGTTCGTGGTGATGATGCTGAACCTGGGGCCCGCCTCGGCTCAGCAAGAGCGCGCCTGGCTCAAACCCGGCATTTGGGGCGGCCCGGTCCTCCTCGCCGCGCTGCTGCTGGTGGAACTGCTGTACGTGCTGTTCTCCCACCAGACCGGTGAAGCCATCGGCCACACCACCGTAGACGCCAAGGCCGTGGGCATCAGCCTGTTCGGTCCTTACCTGCTGGTGGTCGAACTCGCCTCGATGCTGCTGCTCGCTGCAGCCGTCACGGCGTTCCACTTGGGCCGCAACGAAGCCAAGGAGCAATGACGATGCCTGCTATCCCCATGGAGCATGGTCTGGCGGTTGCCGGCATCCTGTTCTGCCTCGGTCTGGTTGGCCTGATGGTCCGCCGCAACATTCTCTTCGTGCTGATGAGCCTGGAGGTCATGATGAATGCCTCCGCCCTGGCGTTCATCGTTGCCGGTAGCCGCTGGGCGCAGCCGGATGGACAAATCATGTTCATCCTGGTGATCAGCCTGGCAGCCGCCGAGGCCAGTATTGGCCTGGCGATCCTGCTGCAACTGTATCGCCGCTTCCACACGCTCGATATCGACGCTGCCAGTGAGATGCGCGGATGAACCTTCTCTATCTGACTTTCCTGTTCCCCCTGATCGGTTTTGTGCTGCTGGCGTTCTCCCGGGGACGCCTCTCGGAAAACCTTTCGGCGCTGATCGGCGTCGGCTCCATTGGCCTGTCGGCGATTGTCGCGGCCTATGTGATCTGGCAGTTCAACGTCGCCCCGCCGGAAGGCGGTCACTACACCCTGGTGTTGTGGCAATGGATGGCGGTGGAAGGCTTCACGCCGAACTTCGCCCTGTACCTGGATGGTCTGTCCGTGACCATGCTCGGTGTGGTCGTCGGCGTCGGCTTCCTGATCCACCTGTTCGCCTCCTGGTACATGCGCGGTGAAGACGGCTACTCGCGCTTCTTCGCCTACACCAACCTGTTTATCGCCAGTATGCTGTTCCTGGTCCTGGCCGATAACCTGCTGTTCGTGTACTTCGGCTGGGAAGGCGTGGGCCTGTGCTCGTACCTGTTGATCGGTTTCTACTACAGCAATCGCAACAACGGTAACGCCGCACTCAAGGCCTTCATCGTGACCCGTATCGGTGACGTGTTCATGGCCATCGGCTTGTTCATTCTGTTTGCCCAACTGGGCACGCTGAACGTCCAGGAACTGCTGGTGCTGGCGCCGCAAAAGTTCCAGTCCGGCGACTTCTGGATGGTCCTGGCCACCCTGATGCTGCTGGGCGGCGCTGTCGGTAAATCCGCGCAACTGCCGCTGCAAACCTGGCTGGCGGATGCGATGGCCGGTCCTACCCCGGTTTCGGCACTGATCCACGCCGCAACCATGGTGACCGCTGGCGTCTACCTGATTGCCCGTACCCACGGCCTGTTCACCCTGGCGCCGGAAATCCTGCATCTAGTAGGAGTCGTCGGTGGCGTGACCCTGGTCCTGGCTGGTTTTGCAGCCCTGGTTCAGACCGACATCAAGCGTATCCTCGCCTACTCGACCATGAGCCAGATCGGCTACATGTTCCTGGCCCTGGGCGTCGGTGCCTGGGATGGCGCGATCTTCCACCTGATGACCCACGCCTTCTTCAAGGCCCTGTTGTTCCTTGCGTCCGGCTCGGTGATCGTTGCCTGCCACCACGAGCAGAACATCTTCAAGATGGGCGGCCTGTGGAAGAAACTGCCACTGGCCTACGCCAGCTTCATCGTCGGCGGCGCGGCCCTGGCGGCCCTGCCTCTGGTAACCGCAGGCTTCTACTCCAAGGACGAAATCCTCTGGGAAGCGTTCGCCAGCGGCAACAACGGTCTGCTCTACGCAGGTCTGGTCGGCGCGTTCATGACTTCGCTGTACACCTTCCGCCTGATCTTCATCGCGTTCCACGGTGAAGCGAAGACCGAAGCCCACGCCGGTCACGGCATTGCCCACTGGCTGCCACTGTCGGTGCTGATTGTATTGTCCACCGCCATCGGCGCGATGATCGTTCCACCGCTGCACGGCGTGCTGCCGGAAAGCGTCGGCCATGCCGGCGGCGAAGCCAAGCACAGCCTGGAAATCGCCTCGGGCGCCATCGCCCTGGCCGGTATCCTGCTGGCTGCGCTGCTGTTCCTCGGCAAGCGTCGCTTCGTCACCGCCGTCGCCAACAGCGGCATCGGCCGTTTCCTCTCGGCCTGGTGGTTCGCCGCCTGGGGCTTCGACTGGATCTACGACAAACTGTTCGTCAAGCCGTACCTGGCGATCAGCCACATCCTGCGCAAAGACCCGCTCGACCAGACCATCGGTCTGATCCCGCGCATGGCCAAAGGCGGTCACACCGCCCTGAGCCGTACCGAGACCGGTCAACTGCGTTGGTACGCCGCCTCGATGGCTGCTGGTGCCGTGCTGGTCATTGGCGCCGTCGTGCTGGTAGCGGTCTGATATGAACCTTGCGAATTTGCGAAAGGAAACGAACCCGTCATGATTCTGCCTTGGCTAATCCTGATCCCCTTCATCGGCGGCCTGCTGTGCTGGATGGGTGAGCGCTTCGGCGCCACCCTCCCCCGCTGGATTGCGCTGATCACCATGTCCCTGCTGCTCTCCCTCGGCCTCTGGCTGTGGGCCAACGGTGACTATTCATTTGCTCCGGCGCCTGGCGCCGATCCGACCTGGGCGCTTGAGTTCAAGCACGTCTGGATCCAGCGCTTCGGCATCAACGTGCATCTGGCCCTCGACGGCCTGTCGCTGTTGATGATCCTGCTGACCGGCCTGCTGGGTGTGCTCTCGGTACTCTGCTCGTGGAAAGAGATCCAGCGTCACGTGGGCTTCTTCCACCTGAACCTGATGTGGATCCTGGGCGGTGTCGTCGGCGTGTTCCTGGCCCTCGACCTGTTCATGTTCTTCTTCTTCTGGGAAATGATGCTGGTGCCGATGTACTTCCTCATCGCGCTCTGGGGTCACAGTTCTTCGGACGGCAAGAAAACCCGGATCTACGCGGCGACCAAGTTCTTCATCTTCACTCAGGCTTCCGGCCTGATCATGCTGGTGGCGATCCTGGGCCTGGTATTGGTCAACTTCAACGACACCGGCGTGATTACCTTCAACTACGCCGACCTGTTGAAGACCAAGATGTCGATGACCACCGAGTACATCCTGATGCTCGGCTTCTTCATCGCCTTCGCGGTCAAGCTGCCGGTCGTACCGTTCCACTCCTGGTTGCCTGATGCTCACGCCCAGGCACCGACCGCAGGTTCCGTCGACCTCGCTGGTATCTTGCTGAAAACCGCTGCCTACGGCCTGCTGCGTTTCGCCCTGCCGCTGTTCCCGAATGCCTCGGCCGAGTTCGCGCCGTTTGCGATGACCCTGGGTCTGATCGGGATCTTCTACGGTGCGTTCCTGGCGTTCGCGCAAACCGACATCAAGCGTCTGATCGCCTTCTCGTCCGTTTCCCACATGGGCTTCGTACTGATCGGCATCTACTCCGGCAGCCAACTGGCGCTGCAGGGCGCGGTGATGCAGATGCTGGCCCACGGTCTGTCGGCGGCGGCACTCTTTATCCTCTCCGGTCAGTTGTACGAGCGTACCCACACCCGCGACATGCGTGAAATGGGTGGCCTGTGGTCGAAGATCGCTTACCTGCCAGCCTTAAGCCTGTTCTTCGCAGCAGCTTCCCTGGGCTTGCCGGCGACCGGTAACTTTGTCGGTGAGTTCCTGATTCTGATCGGCACCTTCGCCAGCGCTCCTTGGGTCACCGTGATCGCGACGTCCGGCCTGGTGTTCGGTTCGGTGTACTCGCTGATCATGGTCCACCGTGCCTTCTTCGGCCCGTCGAAATCGGACGCGGTGCTGCATGGCATGGACGGTCGCGAACTGATCATGGTGGTCGGTCTGGCTGCACTGCTGATTTACATCGGCGTGTACCCGCAGCCGTTCCTCGATACCTCTGCCGCTACGATGCATGGCGTGCAGCAGTGGCTCGGCACCGCCTTCACTCAACTCGCTTCGGCCCGGTAAGAGCGCTATGGAATTCACGACTCAACACTTTATCGCG
Organism: Pseudomonas fluorescens; assembly: GCF_000967965.1. Taxonomy (GTDB): domain Bacteria; phylum Pseudomonadota; class Gammaproteobacteria; order Pseudomonadales; family Pseudomonadaceae; genus Aquipseudomonas; species Aquipseudomonas grandcourensis. The sequence continues at coordinate 73,591 of NZ_LACC01000005.1, read as the reverse complement.
CTAGCGCCGTTGTTGATCACCAGCGCCACGATCATCGTGGTGATGCTGGCGATCGCCTGGCGCCGCAACCACTCCCAGACCTTCCTGCTGTCGGTGGCGGGTCTGAACCTGGCACTGCTGTCGATCCTGCCTGCCCTGAAAGTCGCGCCCCTGGCCGTGACCCCATTGCTGCAGATCGACAGCTTCGCCTGCCTGTACATGGCGCTGATCCTGGTCGCCACCCTCGCCTGTGTAACCCTCGCCCACGCCTACCTCGGCGATGGCGGCACGGGTTACCCGGGCAACCGTGAAGAACTGTACCTGCTGATCCTGATGGCCGCCGCCGGTGGCCTGGTGCTGGTCAGCGCGCAGCACCTGGCCGGGTTGTTCGTCGGCCTGGAACTGCTCTCGGTACCGGTCTACGGTCTGGTGGCCTATGCCTTCTTCAACAAGCGTTCGCTGGAAGCCGGCATCAAGTACATGGTGCTGTCGGCGGCAGGTTCCGCGTTCCTGTTGTTCGGTATGGCCCTGCTCTACGCTGACGCCGGTTCCCTGAGCTTCGTCGGCATCGGCCAAGCGCTGGCGGCTACTGGTCTGCCAAGCTCGCTGGCTCAATTGGGCCTGGGCATGATGCTGATCGGCCTGGCGTTCAAGCTGTCGCTGGTACCCTTCCACCTCTGGACTCCAGACGTCTACGAAGGTGCTCCGGCACCGGTTGCAGCGTTCCTGGCTACCGCTTCCAAAGTGGCTGTGTTCGCGGTGATGGTGCGTCTGTTCCAGATCTCGCCAGCGGCGAGCAGCGGCGTGCTGAGCAACGTGCTGACCATCATCGCTATCGCGTCGATCCTGTTCGGTAACCTGCTGGCCCTGACCCAGAGCAACCTCAAGCGTCTGCTGGGTTACTCGTCCATCGCCCACTTCGGCTACCTGCTGATCGCCCTGGTGGCGAGCAAGGGTCTGGCCGTGGAAGCCATCGGCGTGTACCTGGTCACCTACGTGATCACCAGCCTCGGTGCTTTCGGCGTGATCACCCTGATGTCCTCGCCGTACAAAGGCCGTGACGCAGATGCCCTGTACGAATACCGCGGCCTGTTCTGGCGCCGTCCGTACCTGACCGCCGTCCTGACCGTGATGATGCTGTCCCTGGCCGGTATCCCGCTGACCGCGGGCTTCATCGGCAAGTTCTACATCATCGCCACCGGCGTCGAGTCCCATCAGTGGTGGCTGGTCGGCTCCCTGGTACTGGGCAGCGCCATCGGCGTGTTCTACTACCTGCGTGTGATGGTCACCCTGTTCCTGATCGAGCCAAACCTGCGTCGCGTCGACGCCCAGCTGCACTGGGAACAACGTGCAGGCGGCGTGATGCTGCTGGCGATTGCCGTACTGGCGTTCTTCCTCGGCCTGTATCCGCAACCGCTGCTGAACCTGGTTCAACAGTCGGGCCTGGCGGGTTGATCGCTTGAGCGACACTTGGTAGAAAACGGAAACGGCACCTTCGGGTGCCGTTTTTTGTGGCGAGCTGGCTCGCTCCCACAGTGGACCTTCTCCCTCCTCCGGCCGTTGCTGAACCTGGCTTTGTGATCCGCGCACTCGAACCCGTCGGCGCGGAACCAGTACAGGTTGGCGAACAGCCGGTCTGATCTCGCTGAAGACTTTGGCCAGCACCTTGGACTCGTACCCTGGGATGGCGATGGTTTTCTGCTCATCCCGCTAAACGGCTCAGCGGCCGTGATGAAACTTTTCAGCACTTCGAGTTGCTGGTCGGCTATCGGTGTGGACTATTTGAGTGACTGCCGATCCATTTCTTCGCTGTGACTTCTTAGGTATCAACCCAGGCCCTCAACGCCCTCAACGCGAATGCCAGTCACATCTACTTAACCTTAATTTCAATCTTCCATCGTCCCGGATACCGTTTTCCCTTAGAACCACACACGCATAGGGCATTTAACTCAATGCACGGAAGAACTAGAAATATATAAAAACATGAATAGATATTTCTTACATTTGCAATTCGACAACACCTTAGAGGCAAGCTTAATTTACCGATCAGACCAACAACACAAAACGGCCAATAATGAAAAACGCATTAGTCATTCAACACCTGCACTTTGAAGACCTGGGCACAATTGAGCAACTACTGCTTCAACGAAACTACAACACCCAAATAATTGATGCTACTTCCGATGCACTTCACAGTGTTGACTCGGTAAAACCCGACCTGATGATTATTCTTGGTGGACCGATAGGTGCCTTTGATGAGAAAAAATTCCCATTTATAGAAAGCGAAATTGCGCTCATCAACAAACGTTTGCAAAGCAACAAAAAGACCTTGGGGGTATGCCTCGGCGCCCAGCTTATAGCGAGGATATTGGGAGCTTCAGTTTATCCAATGGGGCAACTGGAAATTGGCTTTTCCCCCCTCCGATTGAATGAACACGCACTCCACTCATGCCTTGAACCCTTGAATGACATACCTGTCTTGCACTGGCATGGAGACAAGTTTGACATCCCCAAAGGCGCTGCGCATTTAGCCAGCAGCGAACTCTGCGCCAACCAGGCATTTAGTGTCGGCAACAACATATTGGCTCTTCAGTTTCACCTGGAAATTGACTCTGACCGTATCGAGCAATGGTTGGTAGGCCATGCAGCCGAACTTAATACTGCATCCATTGACCCTCGTGATCTGCGCCAACAAGCATCCTTGCATGGAAGTCGTTTAAAAACAATTTCCCAAAAAGTAATTTCGAACTGGCTTGACCTGCCTGAAAAATAATACCCCAGGACTGACACTCAAAAAGGTAACCTACCGTGAACACACAAGTAACTCATACTTACTCGGTTGCGCAGATGCTCGAAAAACTTTCCGTGCTATGGAGCACGCGGGCCGCGGTAAACAACAAACAACCTCCTTTCTCGGAACTGGCGTTCGACCCCGGTAAAAATGACTTCTGCGAGAGCCTGCTTCCGTTCAGAAATCATCCAGCATGGATCGAAGCCTCCCACGAAATTAAATCCACATGCCTGTCTTATGCATGGATAATCTACAATCTCAAAACAATTTACATCGAGTGCGACATCGTTACGCCTGCGTGCGAGGACATAATAAAAACTCCGCCAAGTGCTACCAGGAATCGCGCATTACTTCAGGAGTCCATTTCTGAAGCACTGCTTGATGAGGCGCTGCACACCAAAATGTCAGTTACCGCGTGCAACTACATTTATCACCATCGAGACCTCGCTTACCTGAATTTCACCGACTTCAATCTGATCAAGTGGAAGAACTGGGTTCTTTCATCCTGCTCTGCGGAATGGGAGCGCAGGCTTACTCGATTCGGGATCGCTTGCGCAAGTGAAACACTCATAACGGACTACCTAAAAACTTTGGCGGAAGATGGCTCCGTTCAAAGCATTTGCCACCAGGTCACCAAAACTCATGCGATGGATGAATGGAGCCATTCCAGTGTGTTCAGCTATGTAGCTGCAGATCTTATAACAACATTGTCAAACAGCGAAAAAGCGCATTTGAAAGCGGTCATAAAAAAAACCGTATCAATGTTTGCCAACAATGAAATGAACGCGTGGGAAATGGCATTTTCACATGCTCGTCTGCCTCGCTATTCAGACATCATCCAGGACACCGATTCGCTAGGCGAAGTCAAAGTTTATACTGACTCAGTCGATAATCTGTTGAGCAGAATAGGTCTCAACGAAATAAATTGACGGGACATCCAACTTCGTCTGAAAACCCAGAACCCATCAAAAAACGCAATCAACTCTTTATCATGTAGGGGGAAACCATGGAACGGTTTACGTTCTTGAGTTGCGAGAAAATATCCGATATCGCAACCAACACAAAGACCTACCTGCTACGCGTACCCGGCGCCATCACAAACGATGATTTTAAACCGGGGCGCTTTATTGTGATCAATCACCCCGACCAAAGTGGCACCTCACAGAAACGCAACTATTCGATCACAGCGCTGAAGGAAAACAACCTCATTGAAATAGCGGTAAAAAGTACCGGCAACAACGGCGTTTCGGACAACCTGCATTCCAACATAAATTCAGGATCACTACTTTGCTTGTCTAACGTTGGCGGAAATATCACATCAGATTGCATTTCGGCTTATCGCCATGTATTGATGTTGGCCGGAGGTATCGGCATCACTCTGCCGATTGCACTTATTCGTTGTTTGGCCAAACTCAAAAAAAAACGGTGAGCCAACTCCAAAAGTAACGCTCCTGGTTAGTTCACCCACTATTGGCAGCATCCCTTTCCTTGCGGAACTCCTTGCTCTAAAGCTTGGATCAAACTGGTTTGATGTTCGTTTCTTTATTACCAAAGAGACAGTTAACACTCACTCGCATCACTTTTTTGGCGGACGCCTGAGTAAACGGGTCTTACTGGAATTACCCCCCGCAGACGCAGCAGTTATTTGTGGCAGCCATAACTTTGTCATTACCCAGCAGGCACTCGTCTCGGAGTTCAACTACAACATCCCTTTTTATATTGAGGCGTTTAGCAGTCCGGAACGCCCAGTACCGGAACCAGATCGCATCTCACAGACCACTGTATGCGCACGCTCAAATCAATTGGACTATCACTTCGAAATCAATGCTGAAACAACGCTGCTTGATGCATTGGAAGCCAACCAAGTGCCCATCCGCAGTCAGTGTCGATCGGGTATCTGCGGCAGTTGCAGAATCAAGGTAGTTTCCGGGTCATGTAAAAGAGCACCTGATTTTTCGCTCAGCACCGAGGAGCGGCAGTCGGGTTATGCTCTGGCCTGCTGCTCTTACGCCGAGGGTGATCGGCTCACAATTGAGGTCTAGTCCCTTACTTGGCAGGGCCGCGCAACAACGATAGTACTGACAATCGAGTAGGAGGCGGTTTCACAACCGCCGTCCTCTCACACCACCGTACGTACGGTTCCGTATACGGCGGTTCAGGCTATACGATTAAGCCGGTTTATCGTATCCAGTATTGAGACCAGCCCGAGTCGATCCCATAGCTTCTTCGGTAGCGTCTGATTCATATGTGACGCTCCCGAGTTCCACCATGGGCCTCGGCCATTGACCGCCGATTTCCACGCCCGCGCCTCGTCGATTCCCAAACGTATCAGGTTGCGCGCCCTCGTAGAGGGCCGCTTCCATTGACGCCATATGACGCAACGAAGTTTGTGACGCACCCAGCCATCAAGCTCCTCAAGTGGCCGCTTGCTCTGACTCAGCTTGAAGTAGCCAGCCCAACCACGCAGCACGGGAGTCATTTGCTCAACGATATATCTCATTGAGCGGCCCCGTATCCGACGCAAGAGTTCCCTGAGTCGGTCGCGCAGGCGGTGCAGGCTTATGCTCGCTACCCTCAGCTTCGGCTGTTTATGCCAGCTCATCCCATAACCCAAGTAATCACAGGCCCAAGGCCGTGCCACGCGGCTCTTTTCCCGATTCAGTGTCAGTTTCAGACGCTGAGTCAGGAAGCGCTCAACACTGGCCATGACCCGTTCGCCTGCACGATAACTGCGCACATAAATGTTCGCATCGTCGGCATAGCGCACGAAGCGATGGCCCCGCCGTTCCAGTTCGCGGTCGAGTTCGTTGAGCAGGATGTTCGACAGCAACGGCGAGAGCGGGCCGCCTTGCGGCGTCCCCTCCTGCCGTCGGCTGGCGATCCCGCCCGACATCACACCCGCTTCGAGGTACCGGCGGATCACTCTGAGCGCTCGCTTATCCACAACCTGACGCTCTATATGAGCCATCAACACGTCGTGGTTGACTCGATCAAAGAACTTCTCCAGATCGAGCTCCACGCACCAGCGGTAACCCGCCGCCACATGGGCGCGAGCTGTTTCGATGGCTTGGTGGGAGCTTCTGCCCGGACGAAAGCCGTAGCTGTAGTCCGAGAACAAGGGGTCGAAGATCGGCGTGAGCTGTTGCAGCAGAGCCTGTTGGATCAGGCGATCCACGACGCTGGGGATACCCAGCTGACGGGTTCCGCCTTTGGGTTTGGGGATGTCGATGGCGCGTACACCTTGAGATGGTACTCGCCGGCCAGCAACCGAGCCTTGAGGGTCGGCCAATACTGTTTCACGTAGCCGGCCAATTCGTCGACCGTCATGCCATCGGCACCCGGCGCACCCTTGTTGCTGACCACGCTTTGATACGCACGCTTGAGGTTGGCGGGTGCAAGCACCCGCTCCATCAGCATGTCCGGCTCCGCGTTCGTCCACGCCACAGACGCCGCCGATGTCTGCGCACTGACAACCGCAAGCCCAGGATTCTGTCCAGGACTTGGGGTTACAGTTCTCTTGTGGAGAAATTTCTGCATTTCGGTATTCAACGAGACTCTGGCGCCTACTGGCGGCATAACCTGTTCGGCCCTTGGTGACGGAGTTACTCGTCACTTACTACGGCTTCGGCTGACTTCTGCACGTTCATCCCGTCGCCTCTCGACGCTCGGTAGCACACTGGCAAACATGCAGATCTCCCAGGGTAATTCGCGCGACCTTCCTGCTTATGCCTGTCGGATTTACGTCGTAGCATTCCGTGCAAGTATTGGGCTTTAGTGAGCATTGCCACCTGACCCCGCTACGCCGCCTGATCCGCTTCCTGTTCGTCAGGCCAGCATTTTGCCTCGGGCTTCCTTCAGATTCGCAGTCACCCGCGACACCCTTGCCTCTGGCTAACACTTCCCCTTGCCGGGTGTGTAGAGGACTTTCACCTCCAAGTCACCAGCATGGCCACCACAGCCAAACTGATTGCGCTTACGCGCAACGCGCCATGCCTGGCGCACAACAAAAACGGCACCTTTCGGTGCCGTTAGCGTTTCACATTACAGACGATTATTTACGCGCCGCCTCCCAAGACTTCAGCAGTTCGTTATAGCTCACGGTCTCGCCCTTAGGCTTCTCGTTCGCCAGTTTCGGCTTCGGTGCGCCCGGCTGATCAAACCAGTATTGCGCGTCGCGTTCCGGGTTCATTTTCGGCGCGCAGGTGGCTTGCGCCTTCGAGCGTTCCAGACGGCTCATGATTGCGTCCTGATCCTTGGCCAGGCCGTCCAGTGCCTCTTGCGGGGTTTTCTCGCCGCTGGCGGCTTCGGCGATGTGGCTCCACCACAACTGCGCCAGGCGAGGATAATCCGGCACGTTGGTCCCGGTCGGGGTCCATTGCACGCGGGCCGGGCTGCGGTAGAACTCCACCAGGCCACCGAGTTTCGGCGCCAGGTCGGTCATGGCCTGCGAGTTGATGTCAGACTCGCGGATCGGGGTCAGGCCGACGATGGTTTTCTTCAACGACACGGTTTTCGAAGTCACGAACTGCGCATACAGCCAGGCCGCGAGTTTCTGTTTCTCAGGCGTGGATTTCATGAAGGTCCAGGAACCCACGTCCTGATAGCCCAGCTTCATGCCCTCTTCCCAGTACGGTCCGCGCGGCGACGGCGCCATGCGCCATTTCGGCGTGCCGTCGGCGTTCATCACCGCCAGCCCCGGTTTGGTCATGTCGGCGGTGAACGCGGTGTACCAGAAGATCTGCTGGGCGATGTTGCCCTGGGACGGTACGGGGCCGGATTCGGAGAAGGTCATGCCCGCCGCTTCCGGTGGCGCGTACTTCTTCATCCAGTCCACATACTTGGTGGTGGCGAACACCGCCGCCGGGCCGTTGGTGTCGCCGCCGCGGGTCACGCTGGAACCCACCGGATGGCAATCCTCGACGCGGATGCCCCACTCGTCCACCGGCAAACCGTTGGGCAGCCCCTTGTCGCCACCACCGGCCATGGAGAACCAGGCATCGGTGAAGCGCCAGCCCAGGGACGGGTCTTTCTTGCCGTAGTCCATGTGCCCGTAGACGCGCTTGCCGTCGATTTCCTTGACGTCTTCGCTGAAGAATTTGGCGATGTCTTCATAGGCCGACCAGTTCACCGGTACGCCCAACTCGTAGCCGTACTTTTCCTTGAACTTGGCCTTCAGGTCCGCACGCTCGAACCAGTCGGCGCGGAACCAGTACAGGTTGGCGAACTGCTGGTCGGGCAATTGATAGATCTTGCCGTCCGGCGCGGTGGTGAAGGAGATGCCGATGAAGTCCTTGATGTCGAGGGTTGGCGAAGTGAAGTTCTTGCCCTCGTTGGCCATCAGGTCGGTGATCGATTCGGTCTTGCCGTAGCGGAAGTGCGTACCGATCAGGTCCGAGTCGTTGACCCAGCCGTCATAGATGTTCTTGTCCGATTGCATCTGGGTCTGCAGCTTTTCCACCACGTCGCCTTCCTGCAGCAGGTCGTGGGTCAGCTTGATCCCGGTGATATCGGTGAAGGCCTTGGCCAGTACCTTGGATTCGTACTCGTGGGTGGCGATGGTTTCCGACACCACTTTGATGCTCATCCCGCGAAACGGCTCAGCCGCCTTGATGAACCACTTCAGCTCTTCGAGTTGCTGATCGGCCGTCAGGGTGGATGGCTTGAATTCACTGCCGATCCATTTCTTCGCCGCGTCTTCATAGGCATCGGCCCAGGCAGACGCGCTCAAACCGCTGAGTGCCAGCATGGCTGCCAATGAAATGCTATGTCGCAGCTTATTGTTTTTGTCGAACATAGAGACCTCCTGTTTAAGTTTCGGAGCAACATTGCCGAGCGATTCGACTAGCCCCAACGCATCACAGCCAACAGCCACACCAGGGACATCGCGAAGGCGACCCAGATGCTCCAGTCGGTGACGCCGATTACCAGCAAATGCAGGTAGGCGCTGCCGAGAAGACCGATGAACAAGCGATCGCCACGGGTGGTGGCAATCGGTAGAAAACCTCGCCGAAGCACGCTCGGCGAACGCAATTCCCAGGTGGTCATGCCCACCAGGATCAAGCCGATGACACCAAAAAATGCCGCCGTGGGGACGGTCCAACTCATCCATTCCATCATCAGTTCCTCATACCCGGCCCAGGGCAAAGCCCTTGGCCACGTGGTTGCGAACAAACCAGATCACCAGCATCCCCGGCAGGATGGTCAACACCCCCGCCGCCGCCAGCACGCCCCAGTCGATACCGGATGCCGAGACAGTGCGGGTCATCACCGCTGCGATCGGCTTGGCGTTCACCGAAGTGAGGGTTCGCGCCAGCAGCAGTTCGACCCAGGAAAACATGAAGCAGAAGAACGCCGTGACACCGATGCCGGAGCCGATCAGCGGGATGAAAATCTTCACGAAGAACTTGGGAAAGCTGTAGCCATCGATGTAGGCGGTTTCGTCGATTTCCTTGGGCACGCCGGACATGAAGCCTTCGAGAATCCACACCGCCAGCGGCACGTTGAACAGGCAGTGGGCCAGGGCCACGGCGATGTGGGTATCGAACAAGCCGATCGAGGAATACAACTGGAAGAACGGCAACAGGAACACCGCCGGTGGCGCCATGCGGTTGGTCAGCAGCCAGAAGAACAGGTGCTTGTCGCCGAGGAAGCGATAACGCGAAAACGCATAGGCCGCCGGCAGCGCCACGCTCAGGGAAATCACCGTGTTCAGGCTCACGTAGTACAGCGAGTTGAGGTAACCGGTGTACCAGCTCGGGTCGGTGAAGATCACCTTGTAGTTGTGGAAGGTGAAATCCTGGGGAAACAACGTCAGGCCGCCGAGGATTTCGCTGTTGCTCTTGAACGACATGTTCAGCAGCCAGTAGATCGGCACCAGCAGGAACAGGATGTAGAGCAGCAGTGGAACAAGCTTTCTCTTGCTCATGGCGGGCCTCAGCGGTTGGCGTCGGAGTGAGTCATGGCGGTGTAGAACAGCCAGGACACCAACAGGATGATCAGGAAGTACACCAGCGAAAATGCCGCCGCCGGCCCCAGGTCGAACTGCCCGATCGCCATTTGCGTCAGGGTCTGGCTCAAGAAAGTCGTGGAATTGCCCGGACCGCCGCCCGTGAGCACGAACGGCTCGGTGTAGATCATGAAGCTGTCCATGAAGCGCAGCATCACGGCGATCAGCAGCACACTCTTGAGCTTGGGCAACTGGATATGCCGGAACACCGCCCAGGCCGAAGCACGGTCGATCCGCGCCGCCTGGTAATACACATCCGGAATCGCCCGCAATCCGGAGAAGCACAGCAGCGCCACCAGCGAGGTCCAGTGCCAGACATCCATCACCAGCACGGTGACCCAGGCGTCCATGGTGTTCGCCGCATAGTTGTAGCTGATGCCCATGGCCTTGAGGCTCGCCCCCAGTAGACCGATGTCGGCGCGGCCGAAGATCTGCCAGATGGTGCCGACCACGTTCCACGGGATCAGCAACGGAATCGCCAGGATGATCAGCACCACCGACGACCAGCGGCCCTTGGTCGGCATGGTCAGGGCAATCGCAATCCCCAGGGGGATTTCGATCAGCAGCACGCAGGCCGAGTAGATGAACTGGCGCAGCAACGAGTCGTGCAGGCGTGGATCGAGCAGCACCTGCTTGTACCAGTCAGCGCCGACGAAGTAGCGGCTGGACTGGTCGAAGATGTCCTGCACCGAATAGTTGACCACGGTCATCATCGGGATCACCGCACTGAACGCCACCAGCAGGAACACCGGCAGCACCAGCCACCAGGCCTTGTTGTTCTGCACCTTGTTCATGGCTGCGCCTCCTGGTTGGCATTGGCTTCGAGCAGGAATTCATCGGCGTAGACCATCAGCCACTGCGCCGGAAAACTGATGTAGGCCGTGCCTTGTGGCACCGGTTTGTCTTCGGCCAGGCGCACTTTCAGCGGCGCGCCATCGAGGTCGAGGCTCATGATCTTGTAGGTGCCCAGGTCTTCGACGTGTACGACCTTTGCCCGCAGCGCCTCATCAAAGGCTTCGTCCCACACATGGACGAACTCCGGACGAATGCCGACCTTCAGGGTTTTCCACTCCGATTCAGCAATACGCTGCTGCATCGCCTCCGACAGCGGCAGATGAGTCGAGGCGAAACCGACACCGCCCGGTTGCGGCTGCACCTCGATCAGGTTCATCCCGGGGCTGCCGATGAAGTAGCCGACAAAGGTGTGGCTCGGGCGCTCGAACAATTCCCTTGGCGTGCCGAACTGCACGATCTGCCCGCCGTACATCACCGCAATCTTGTCGGCGAAGGTCGAGGCCTCCAGCTGATCGTGGGTGACGTAGACCATGGTGATGTTGAACTGCTCGTGGATCTGCTTGAGCTTGCGCCGCAGTTTCCACTTCAGGTGCGGGTCGATCACGGTCAGCGGCTCGTCGAAGAGGATCGCCGACACGTCGTCGCGCACCAGCCCGCGGCCCATGGAGACTTTCTGTTTTTCGTCGGCGGTGAGGTTGCGCGCCTTTTTGCTCAGCAGGTTCTGCAGGTCAAGGACTTCGGCGATTTCCTGCACCTTGCTATGGACCCGGGCCTCGGCCATGCCCTGATTGCGCAGCGGGAAGGCCAGGTTATCGAACACCGTCATGGTGTCGTAGACCACCGGAAACTGGAAAACCTGGGCGATGTTGCGCTTTTCCGGGGTCAGATTGTTGACCGCTTTGCCGTCGAACAGCACATGGCCCTGGGACGGGCTGAGCAGCCCGGAAATGATGTTGAGCAAGGTTGATTTGCCGCAGCCCGAAGGACCGAGCAAGGCATAGGCGCCGCCCTGCTCCCAGATGTGGTCCATCTCGCGGATCGCGTAGTCCTCAGGTCCCACCGGGGTCTTGGTGTAGCTGTGAGCGAGGTTCTGCAAACGGATTTCGGCCATCAGGCAACCCTCGTGACACGCCGGCCAGGCGCCTGGACCAGCCGCCCCTGCGTATCGAACACAAACAGTTTATGGGTCGGGATGTAGATGCGGATCGGCGCATCGACGTCGTATTCGTGGACACCCGGCAAGTGCAGCACCAGCAGGAAGTGCTCGTTGCGCACGTGCAGGAAGGTTTCCGAGCCGCTGATTTCCGCGACTTCGACAGTCACCGCCAATTCGAGGTCATCGTCGTTGCTCGGCACCAGCGAGATATGGCTGGGCCGCACGCCGAAACGGAACTCGCCCTCGCCCACCGGGCGCAGATCGACGTTCAGCGGGAAGTGCACGAAGTTGGCGAAACTCACCTCGTTGCCGGCAATGCGTCCCGGCATCAGGTTGATCGGCGGCTCGGAGAACAGCTCCGCCGCCAGCACCGTTTGCGGCTGGTGATAGACCGAGGCGGACTGGCCGCTCTGGATCACCCGGCCTTCATGAAGAATGGTGGTGGTGCCGCCCAGGGCCAGGGCCTCGTTGGGCTCGGTGGTGGCATAGATCGCGATGGTGTGGCGCGCCTTGAACAGCTCGCGCATTTCCTGGCGCAGTTCTTCGCGCAACTTGTAGTCGAGGTTGACCAGCGGCTCATCGAACAGGATCAGTTCGGCGTCCTTGACCAGCGCCCGGGCCATGGCCGTGCGTTGTTGCTGACCGCCGGAAAGCTCCAGCGGATAGCGCTTGAGAAACTTCTCGATGCGCAGCATCTTCGCGGTTTCCAGCACCTTGCTCTGGATCACTTCGCTGGATACACCGGCCTGGCGCAGCGGCGAGGCGATGTTGTCGAACACCGTCATGGTCGGATAGTTGATGAACTGCTGATAGACCATCGACACATTGCGCAAGCGCACGGGGCGTTGGGTGACGTCGACGCCGTTCATCAGGACGCGGCCGCTGTCGGGCTTGTCCAGACCGGCCATCAGGCGCATCAGGCTGGTCTTGCCGGACAAGGTGCGCCCCAGCAAAACGTTGAAGGAACCGGGTTCAAAACTCAGGTTGGCATCGTCGATCCAGGTCTGGCCCTCGACGGTGCGGCTGACGTGTTCCAAGGTGAGTGACATGGCTCGGCCTTTTTATTATTGGAGTCAAGCGACCGGAGCTCTAAAGCGACATCCGTGCCAAAAATATCAAGCTGTTGATTCAGCTAGAAATTCCCGAACAAGACGGCAAAAACGCGTTCGTTGCTGAACACAAATGAACAATCGGAAATGAACAATTGAACAGTTCACCCATTGACAGTGAACAATAGTGAACAACACTCTACGGACTGTTCACGGCCCTCGTAGGATCTGCCGGGATCGGCACTACCCCATAACAACAATAAAAGCTTGTTCAGAGATCGACTGCCATGGCCGCACCCGCATCGCCGTTGCCCCACGACGCCATCATCCAGGACTCCTGGTCCCGTTGCCGCGCGTTCGGCCTCAGTCACCAGAGCCCGCCGGCATTCGACCAACTGCCGGCCGCGGGCATCGCGCAACTGCTGGAGAGCCAGCATTCACTGGTGCAAACCACCCATCAGGAAGTGCTGCCCTATTACGAGAACATTCTGAGCAACTCCAATTGCCTGATCATGCTCGCCGACCACCAGGGCCAGGTGCTTACGTCGTGGGGCACCCAGCGCTTTATCGAACCGAAACTGGCCCGGGGTTTCAGCGCTGGCGCCAGCTGGATGGAGCGCTGCACCGGCACCAACGCCATTGGCACCGCCCTGGCCTGTGAACAAGCGGTGCACATCGAGCACGATGAACACTATCTCAAGGCCAACCGCTTCATGACCGGTTCCGCAGCGCCGATTTTCGATGCCGAACGCAAAGTCATCGCGGTGCTGGACGTGTCCAGCGACAGCTACCTGCCGCCCTCCCACACCCTGGGCATGGTCAAGATGATGAGCCAGACCGTGGAAAACCGGCTGATCCTCAACCTGTTCCATGGCCAGCATTTCCAGCTGACGTTCAACACCGGGCTGAACAACCTCGACAGCCAATGGGCGGGGTTGCTGATATTCGATGAGACCGGACAGGTGTTGTCGGCCAATCGCCGGGCCGACAATCTGCTGGGCATCAGCCTGTCGCGGGTCAGTGTCGAAAGCCTGTTCAAGGTCTCGCTGCTGGAGTTGCTCAACCAGCCCGACGGCCTGCCCTTCGCCCTGCAAACCTCGGGACGCAACCGCTTCCAGTGTCTGTTGAAGCGGCCGAAACAGGCATCAATTCAACCTCGAGTGTTCACCGAGCCGGTTGTAGCTGCACCCGCGGCCATCAGCCTCAACTCCCTGCATTTCGGCGACAGTCGCGTGGAAAAGGCCGTGCGTCAGGCCGAGCGCTTGCTGGAAAAAGACATTCCCTTACTGATTCACGGTGAAACCGGGGTCGGCAAGGAAGTGTTCGTCAAGGCCCTGCACCAAGCCAGCTCACGCAGCAAACAAGCGTTCATCGCCGTCAACTGTGCAGCGATTCCCGCCGAACTGGTGGAATCCGAGTTGTTCGGTTATGAGAAAGGCGCGTTCACCGGCGCCAACCAGAAAGGCAGCATCGGGCTGATCCGCAAGGCTGACAAAGGCACGCTGTTCCTCGATGAAATCGGTGACATGCCGCTGCCGACCCAGGCGCGCCTGTTGCGGGTTTTGCAGGAGCGTTGCGTGCAGCCGGTGGGCAGCAGCGAATTGTTCCCTGTGGACCTGCGCATCATTTCCGCGACCAATCGCTCGTTGCGCGAACAGGTACAACTTGGGCGCTTTCGTGAGGACCTGTACTACCGCATCGGCGGCCTGACCCTGGAACTGCCGCCGTTAAGAGAACGCAGCGATAAAGAGGCGCTGTTCAAACGCCTGTGGGAACAACACCGCGAACCAAGCCAATGGGCTGGGCTGAGCCGCGAGGTGTTGGAGCTGTTCGACCGCCACCCGTGGCCGGGGAATTTGCGCCAGGTCAGCAGTGTGATGCAGGTGGCACTGGCGATGGCCGAGGAACAGCCGATAAGGCCGGAACATTTGCCGGATGATTTTTTTGTCGACCTGGAAATGGAGCCGGTCGATACGCCGGAACCGTTGGCCGTGGATCTGAATGATGCCGAGGATTTGAACCGGCAGTTGCAGGCGGCAGGGGGGAATATTTCGTATCTGGCGCGCAGGCTTGGGGTAAGCCGTAATACCCTCTACAAGCGATTGCGTCAGACTGAATGACGAGTGAATCGCACCGATAGCATTCGGCTTGAGACCATCGCGAGCAGGCTCGCTCCTACAGGGGGATCTATGTTGCTCACAAAACTCAAACCTGGCGAAAATCCAATGTAGGAGCGAGCCTGCTCGCGATGGCGTCAGCTCAGGCACCTCAAAAACAACAGCCATCCCATAAACAAAAACCCGCACTTGGCGGGTTTTGTTTTACAGCGGATCAAGCAATCAGTCAGCCAGACGCCAGGTCGTGCCGCCCTTGCCGTCTTCCAGCACCACGCCCATGGCGGTGAGCTGGTCGCGGATGCGGTCGGATTCGGCCCAGTCCTTGCCGGCACGTGCCGCCAGACGCGCTGCAATCAGCGCCTCGACTTCGGCTGCATCCACACGCCCTTCGGCGCCGGCCTGCAGGAAGTCATCGGCTTCCAGTTGCAACACACCCAGCACGCTGGCCAGTTCTTTCAAACGGGCTGCCAGACCGGCCGCTGCGTTCAGATCGCTCTCGCGCAGGCGGTTGATCTCGCGGACCATCTCGAACAGCACCGCGCAGGCTTCCGGCGTGCCGAAGTCGTCGTTCATCACCTGGGTGAAACGCTCGACGAAGGCTTCGCCGCCCGCAGGCGCCACGTTCGGCAGGCCTTTCAACGCATGGTAGAAACGCTCCAGGGCACCTTTGGCGTCCTTGAGGTTGTCTTCCGAGTAGTTGATGGCGCTGCGGTAGTGGCTCGACACCAGCAGGTAACGCACGACTTCCGGGTGGTACTTGTCGAGCACGTCGCGAATGGTGAAGAAGTTGTTCAAGGACTTGGACATCTTCTCGCCATTGATACGGATCATGCCGCAATGCATCCACGCGTTGGCGTAGGTCTTGCCGGTGGCCGCTTCGCTCTGGGCGATTTCGTTTTCGTGGTGCGGGAACTCAAGGTCGCTGCCGCCGCCATGAATGTCGAAGGTCTCGCCCAGGCAGCAGGTGGACATCACCGAGCATTCGATGTGCCAGCCCGGACGCCCGGCGCCCCACGGCGACTCCCAGCTCGGCTCGCCCGGCTTGGCGGCTTTCCACAGTACGAAGTCCAGCGGGTCCTGCTTGGACTCGTCGACTTCGATCCGCGCGCCGATGCGCAGGTCTTCGATCTTCTTGCGCGACAGCTTGCCGTAGCCCATGAACTTGCCGACGCGGTAGTACACGTCGCCATTGCCCGGGGCGTAGGCGTAGCCCTTGTCGATCAGGGTCTGGATCATCGCGTGCATGCCCGGGATGTGATCCGTGGCGCGCGGCTCCATGTCCGGCTTCTTGATGTTCAGGCGCGCTTCATCTTCGTGCATCGCCGCGATCATGCGCTCGGTCAACGCTTCAAACGACTCGCCGTTCTCGCGGGCACGGTTGATGATCTTGTCGTCGATGTCGGTGATGTTGCGCACGTAGGTCAGGTCGTAGCCGCTGAAGCGCAACCAGCGCGTCACCAGGTCGAACGCGACCATGCTGCGGCCGTGGCCCAGGTGGCAGTAGTCGTACACGGTCATGCCGCACACGTACATGCGCACCTTGTTGCCATCGAGCGGCTTGAAGACTTCTTTGCTCTTGGTGAGCGTGTTGTAGATCGTAAGCACGTTAATTCCTTGACGCTAAATCACTGGCCCCACGAATCACGCAGGGTCACGGTACGATTGAATACCGGCTGACCTGGTTTCGAGTCCTTGAGATCGGCGACGAAGTAACCTTCGCGCTCGAACTGGAAACGGTCTTCCGGCTGTGCATTGCCCAGCGAAGGCTCGGCACGACAACCGGTGAGTACCTGCAGCGAATCAGGGTTGATGTTGTCCAGGAAACTGGCGCTGTCTTCGGCCTTCTCAGGGTTGGCCGAACGGAACAGACGATCGTACAGACGCACTTCGCACTCGACGCTGGCGGCTGCCGGCACCCAGTGCACCACGCCTTTGACCTTGCGGCCTTCAGGGTTCTTGCCCAGGGTGTCCGGATCGTACGAGCAGCGCAGTTCGACGATGTTGCCATCGGCGTCCTTGATCGCTTCGTCGGCGCGGATCACGTAGCTGCCACGCAGACGCACTTCACCGGCCGGTTCCAGGCGCTTGTAGCCCTTCGGCGGCTCTTCCATGAAGTCATCACGGTCGATGTAGATTTCCCGGGCGAACGGCAACGCGCGCATGCCCATGTCTTCTTTCGGGTGGCACGGCAGTTCGAGGTTCTCGACCTGGCCTTCCGGGTAGTTGGTGATCACGACTTTCAGCGGACGCAGCACGCACATGGCGCGCGGGGCGCTGTGGTCGAGGTCGTCACGAATGCTGAATTCGAGCATGCCGAAGTCGACCACGCCGTCGGAACGGTTGGTGCCGATCATTTCGCAGAAGTTGCGGATCGATTTCGGCGTGTAGCCACGGCGGCGGAAACCCGACAGCGTGGACATGCGCGGGTCGTCCCAGCCGTTGACGTGCTTTTCATCGACCAGTTGCTTGAGTTTGCGCTTGCTGGTGATCGTGTAGTTCAGGTTCAGGCGGCTGAACTCGTACTGGCGCGGGTTGGCCGGCACTGGCAAGTGCTCGAGGAACCACTCGTACAGCGGACGGTGGCTTTCGAACTCCAGGGTGCAGATCGAATGGGTGATGCCTTCGATGGCGTCCGACTGACCGTGGGTGAAGTCGTAGTTCGGGTAGATGCACCACTTGTCACCGGTCTGGTGGTGGTGAGCGTGACGAATGCGATACATGATCGGGTCGCGCAGGTTCATGTTCGGCGAGGCCATGTCGATCTTGGCCCGCAGCACCCGTGCGCCGTCCTTGAACTCGCCGGCTTTCATGCGGGCGAACAGGTCCAGGTTCTCTTCGACGCTGCGGTCGCGGAACGGGCTGTTCTTGCCCGGCTCGGTCAGGCTGCCACGGTATTCCTTGGCTTGCTCAGGGGTCAGGTCGTCGACGTAGGCATTGCCGGATTTGATCAGTTCCACTGCCCAGTCATGCAACTGGTCGAAATACTGCGAGGCGTAGCGCACTTCACCGGACCATTCGAAGCCCAGCCATTTGACGTCGCTTTCGATCGCGTCGATGTATTCCTGGTCTTCCTTGGCCGGGTTGGTGTCGTCGAAACGCAGGTGCGTGACGCCGCCGAACTCCTGGGCCAGGCCGAAGTTCACGCAGATCGCTTTGGCGTGGCCGATGTGCAGGTAGCCGTTGGGTTCAGGCGGGAAACGGGTGACGATCTGCGTGTGCTTGCCCGAGTCCAGGTCTGCCTGGATGATCGGCCGCAGGAAGTTGACCGGCACGGCAGGGCCGGTCTTGGCATTCGAGGTAGGGTCGACAGTGGGCTTGCTCATAGGATCCTTGAACGTACAAGTGCGTGGCCGTAATGAAGGCCGGACAAAACAAAGCCGCTATCATAGCCGATGCCGTCAAGTACCTGACAGAGCGCACTCTGTAAACCGTCGCATTTAATAGGCCGTAAATGAAAAAACAGCCTCGAAATTCGCGTCTGGCACGCTAAACTGCGCACCTTGGCCAAAAAGGCTGAACCGGTGGCGGGACGCGATGCTCCAACACCACGAATTCCTTAGATATGCTTCATCTCAAAAGAGTACCGATCATGACCCAAGTCAAACTGACGACCAACCATGGCGACATCGTCCTCGAACTGAACGCCGACAAAGCCCCGATCACCGTGGCCAACTTCGTCGAGTACGTTAAAGCCGGTCACTACGAAAACACCGTTTTCCACCGTGTCATCGGTAACTTCATGATCCAGGGCGGCGGTTTCGAACCAGGCATGAAAGAAAAGAAAGACAAGCGCCCAAGCATCCAGAACGAAGCTGACAACGGTCTTTCCAACGACAAGTACACCGTCGCCATGGCCCGCACCATGGAGCCGCATTCGGCTTCCGCACAGTTCTTCATCAACGTGGCCGACAACAGCTTCCTGAACCACAGCGGCAAGAACGTTCAGGGCTGGGGCTACGCGGTATTCGGTAAAGTGACCGCAGGCACCGACGTTGTCGACAAGATCAAAGGCGTGGCCACCACCTCCAAGTCCGGCCACCAGGACGTACCAGCAGACGACGTGATCATCGAGAAAGCCGAGATCATTGAGTGATACTGCTGATTTCAGATTTACATCTGATCGATGCGCGCCCGGACATTACCCGGGCGTTTCTGGATTTGCTCGCCGGACGCGCCCGCTCGGCGAGTGCGTTGTACATTCTGGGCGACTTCTTCGAGGTGTGGATTGGCGACGACGCCATGACACCCTTCCAGCGCTCTATCTGCCAGGCCCTGCGCGAGTTAAGCGACAGCGGCACGGCCATTTTTCTGATGCACGGCAATCGCGACTTCATGCTCGGCAAGGCGTTCTGCAAAGAAGCCGGCTGTACCCTGCTGAAGGATCCGAGTGTCGTGCAGCTCAACGGCGAGCCGGTGCTGCTGATGCACGGCGACAGCCTGTGCACCCGCGACGAAGCCTATATGAAGCTGCGTCGCTATCTGCGCAACCCGATCACCCTGTTCATCCTGCGGCATCTGCCGCTGCGCACCCGGCACAAGCTGGCGCGCAAACTGCGCAGTGAAAGCCGTGCGCAAACGCGGATGAAGGCCAATGACATTGTCGATGTTACGCCTGAGGAGATTCCGCGGATCATGCAGGCATTCGGCGTGAAGACCTTGATCCACGGGCACACCCACCGTCCCGCGATTCACAAGTTGCAGCTTGGCGAGCAAGCAGCCAGGCGCATTGTGCTGGGGGATTGGGACCGTCAAGGGTGGGCGTTGCAGGTGGATGAGCAAGGGTTTGCGCTGGCGCCGTTTGATTTCACTCCGCCACCGCAACTCGCTGCACCCGCGAACTAACTACCGAACACAAAACCCTGTAGGAGCGAGCCTGCTCGCGATAGCGGATTCAAATTCAACATTTCTGTTGACTGATCCACCGCTATCGCGAGCAGGCTCGCTCCTACAGGGGTACTGCGGTGCTTAGTGTCCCGCGGAAGCCGCAGGCCCAGCCTTCGCCGTAAACGGCGGCTTGGCCAGCCACACGATCAATATCAGCCCGATGAACATCCACCCCAGCAAGGTAAAGTAGTCCACCGTGGACATTATGTACGCCTGGCTGATCACCATCTGGTCCAGTTGCGTATAGGCCTTGGCCCCTGCCCCGCCCAGGTTGGTCAGTGCTTCGCGGGTCGCCGGATCGAAGGGGGTGATGCTTTCGGTCAGGTAGGCGTGATGCTGGTCCGCCCGACGAAACCAGATCCAGGTGGTCAACGACGCCGCGAAACTGCCGCCCAGGGTCCGCAAGAATGTCGCCAGCCCCGAACCGTCGGCAATCTGGCTCGGTGGCAGATCCGACAGCAAAATGGTCAAGGTCGGCATGAAGAACAGCGCCACGCCGATCCCCATGAACAGTTGCACCATGGCGATGTGCTGGAAGTCCACTTCATTGGTGAAGCCTGCGCGCATGAAACAGCTCAGGCCGATGGCCAGGAACGCCCCGCCCGCCAGCAGGCGCATGTCGAATTTCGGCGCGTATTTGCCGACAAACGGCGCCAACAGCACCGGCAGGATCCCCAGCGGGGCCACGGCAAAACCGGCCCAGGTCGCGGTGTAGCCCAGCCGCGTTTGCAGCCACTGCGGCAGGATCAGGTTGATCCCGAAGAACCCGGCATAGCCCAGGATCAGCACGATGGTGCCGTAGCGGAAGTTGCGATGGGCGAACAGGCGCAGGTTGACCACCGGGTGTTCGTCGGTCATTTCCCAGATCACGAAGAACGCCAGGGCCACCACCGAAATCACCGAGCCGATCACGATGAAGCTGGATTCGAACCAGTCGGCATCGTTGCCCTTGTCGAGCACGATCTGCAAAGCCCCGACGCCAATGATCAGCGCGATCAGACCGACGTAATCCATCGGCTGGCGGCTGGTGACCACCGGGCGCTTTTTCATCTGCTGGGTCACCACCCATGCCGCGAACAGACCGATCGGCACATTGATGAAGAAAATCCACGGCCAACTGTAGCTGTCGGTGATCCAGCCGCCGAGGATCGGCCCGGCAATCGGCGCGACCACCGTGACCATCGCCAACAGCGCCAGCGCCAGCCCCCGTTTCGCCGGGGGGTAAACCGCAATCAGCAGGGTCTGGGTCATCGGGTACAGCGGCCCGGCCACTACCCCTTGCAGCACCCGGAAGCCCACCAGTTCAGGCATCGAGGTGGAAACACCGCACAGGAACGAGGCCAGCACGAACAGCAGCGTCGCCCAGACAAACAGCTTCACCTCGCCGAAACGCCGACTGAGCCAGCCGGTCAGCGGCAAGGCGATGGCGTTGCTCACGGCGAACGAGGTGATGACCCAGGTGCCCTGCTCCGAACTCACGCCGAGGTTGCCGGAGATCGTCGGCAACGCCACGTTGGCAATGGTGGTGTCGAGCACTTGCATGAAGGTCGCCAGCGACAGGCCGATGGTGCTGAGCAGCAGGCTGGGTGGCGTGAAAGACGCGTTATTGCTCATCGCGAATCCTTTGAAACAGGTCTGGCGCTGCGCCGGTTGCCGGCGCAGCTGACGGATTGGCGAATCAGCGTTGCGCGGTCTTGCTGACCGCGGCGCTGTTGTCGTGGATCAACTGGGTGATCATCGCGTCGGCCTCGGTCAACTGACGGTCGTATACGTTGGTGCTGAACGAAGCCTTCTGCGGTGGCTGTTGCGCCAGCACCGGCCCGCTCTGGTCGTGCAGGTCCACATCGACCATGGTCGACAGGCCGACCCGCAGCGGATGTTTGGCCAGTTCTTCGGCGTTGACGTGGACTCGCACCGGCACGCGCTGCACGATCTTGATCCAGTTGCCGGTGGCGTTCTGCGCCGGCAGCAAGGCAAATGCGCTGCCGGTCCCGGCACCGAGGCTGTCGATGGTGCCGCTGTATTTCACGCTGCTGCCGTACAGGTCAGTCTCGATCTCCACCGGTTGGCCGATGCGCATGTCACGCAGCTGGGTTTCCTTGAAATTGGCGTCGATCCACAGCTGATCCAGCGGAATCACCGCCATCAACGCGGTACCCGGTTGTACGCGCTGACCAAGTTGTACAGAACGCTTGGCCACATAACCGGTCACCGGCGCAATCAGCGTGCTGCGCGAGTTGTTCAAGTACGCCTGACGCAATTGCGCGGCGGCGGCCATCACGTCCGGGTGCGATGAAACCACGGTGTCATCGACCAGCGCACTGGTGGTCTTGAGCTTTTGTTCGGCGTTGGCCAGGGCGTTTTGCGCCGAGGTCAGGTCGTCGCGGGCGTGGGACAGCTCTTCCTGGGAAATCGCCCCGCCGGCGGCGAGGTTCTTGCGGCGGCTGAAGTTGTCCTGGGCCTTTTGCACTTCGGCTTTCTGGGCGTTGACCTGGGCCTTCATGCCGTCCACATCGCTGTACAAGCCACGCACCTGACGCACGGTCCGCGCCAGATTGGCCTGGGCGTTTTGCAGTCCGATTTCGGCGTCGTTCGGGTCGAAGTTCACCAGCACCTGGCCTTCATGGACCAGATCGCCGTCATCGGCGCCGATGCTGACCACGGTGCCCGTGACCAGCGGGGTGATTTCCACCACGTTGCCGTTCACATAGGCATCGTCGGTGCTTTCGCTCCAGCGCCCATAGAACTCGTGATAGGCCCAGACGCCCGCGCCACCGAGCACGACGGCGGCAGCCAGGACCAGCAGCATGAACTTGCGCTTGCCCGAATTGGGGTTGCCCTGGGTGTTTTCAGGAGGTTGAGTTGTATCGGCAGTGGCCATGACAAGTACCTTGAATTAGTGGGTCAGCGTGGCTGGCGTGGCGTTGGCCGAGGCGATGGCCTCAGGCTGGTAACCGCCGCCCAGCGCCTGCATCAGTTGGATCGACAGGTCAATCTGCTCGGCATTCAGGTTGGCCAGCTGACGCTGGGCCTGGAGCAATTGCTGCTCGATGCTGAGCACGTCCAGGTAGTTGCCGATGCCGGAACCGTAACGCTGGACCACGGTGTTGTAGGAATCCTGGGCGATGTCGGTGGCGTGCTGCTGGGCAGCGATCTGCCGGCCGATATCACGCAACTGGTTGATGCTGTCACTGACATCCCCCAGCGCCTTCACCAGGCTTTTGTTGTACTGCGCCACGGCGAGGTCGTAATCGGCGTCGCGGGAATCGAGGTCGGCGCGCAAGCGGCCACCGTCGAAGATCGGCACAGAGATCGTCGGTGCAATGTTGAAGAAGCGGCTGGCCGAACCAAACATCGCATCGCCCAACAAGGATTCGGCGCCGGCAGCGGCGCTGAGGTTCAGGTTGGGATAGAACCGGGTCTTGCCGGCGTCGATGCTTTTGCTCGCCGCTTCGACCCGCCAGCGCGCGGCCACCAGGTCCGGGCGACGCCCGAGCAGTTCGGCCGGCAGCACCGAAGGTAGCGCTACCGCACCCGGCTGAAGAATGTTTGGACGGGTAATTTCATTGCCGCGGTCCGGTCCTTTGCCGAGCAGAACGGCCAGGGCGATTTTCGCGCTGTTCAAGCGTTTTTCGGCGTCGATCAGGTTGGCCTGGGAAGTGGCTTCCAGGCTTTCGGTCTGCTGGAACTGGTACTGGCTGTCGATCCCGGCAGTCAGGCGTCGCTGACTCAGGTCGAGCATTTGCCGGGTGCGTTTGAGGTCTTCGTTGGACAGGTCGTAGACGATATGCGCCTGGCCGAGATCGCTATAGGCCCGGGCGACATCGGCGGCCAGGGTCAGTTGCGCTGCCTGCTGGTCGACTTCGGCGGCGCGGGCCTGGCCGAGGGCCGCTTCCCAGGCATCGCGCTGACCACCCCAGAGATCGAAGTTGTAATTGAAACTGCTGCTGATGTTACGCACGGTGGCGTACGTGTCGCCCTGCCCGCGCGGGTCCTGGTCCCGGGCCAGGCGCGAGCGGCTGACACCGGCGCTGGCATCCAGGGTCGGCATCCGCTCGGCGTCGGCGGCGGAAGCGGCAGCGCTGGCCTGATGGGCACGGGCGTCGGCGATCTGCATGTCCGGGCTATCGCGCAGGGCCTCGCGGATCAGGCCGTCGAGTTGCGGATCGCCGAGGCTTTTCCACCAGTCGCTTTTCGGCCAGGCGGCGGGGGACAAAGTCACACCGCTGAGGGATTGCCCGGCCTTGAGGGTCTTCGCGTCGAGGCTGACACCTTCGGTTTTCAGGCCGCTGTAACTGGCGCAACCGGCGACGCTCATGGCCAATAGCACCAGGCTCAAGCCGGTACGCAAGGGGTTACTGCTCATTTGTCACCTACCCGCAGCAGGGTGATCGCGTCACCGGCTGCCACCAAAATTTTCTTCAGGATCAGCTCCAGGGTTTTCAGTTCTTCTGGAGTGATGGCACCGGCCAGTTCATTCATGGCTTCGGCGCCGATGTGCGGCAGGCGGTCGGCCAGCTTCTGACCTTCTTCGGTCAGTACCAACTGCACCTGACGGCGATCCGCCTCGGAGCGTTGGCGGGCAAGGAAACCCTTCTGTTCCAGACGGTCGAGCATGCGCGTCATCGAGCCGCTGTCCAGGGACAGGTGCCGGCACAGCTCGCCCGGCGAATCGACGCCGAACTGGGCAATGATGATCAACACCTTGAACTGCGCGGCGGTGATGCCGTGGGGTTCCATGTGGGTGTCGATAATCCGGTCCTTGAGCAACGCGGCGCGCCCGAGCAACAGGCCGAGATGGCAATTCTGGAAATCTTCCGGAGAGAAATGTTTCATCTGACCACCAATTAGCTGCCTAGGCAGTGAATGTATGTCGAGATGTTACTGCCTAGGCAGCGAATGTCAATGCAATAGTTAGGAGGCTTGGTAAATAGTTGACCAGTGGTGTCGGGTTTTGTGGTCATAGACGGATGTCACCGCTTTTCTGACCTTATTGTTGATGGTGTACATATCCATTGCTGCGGTAACGGCGGCCTATGGTTCCGCCCTTACGGCGGGTTACTTGGAAGAGCCCCAAGTAACCAAGGGCTCTTGCCCCTGACGTTCGGTGCCTCGCCAAGGCTCGGCATGCCCTCGCTC
>NZ_LACC01000005.1:48378-48608 GCF_000967965.1 Pseudomonas fluorescens | reverse complement strand
GGTTGCCCACTGCGCAGAACCGGAACGAAGCCTCACGAGGGGGCAAGAAGTTCAAAAGCAAAAGCGAGGCGGCCTACCGGCCGGCCTTTTCGCGGGGTTCGTTCGCCTGTGAGAGTTGAGTCGGCTGGCAGGCCGTCATCGTCGGAACGCCGCCCGGACAAAGCTCGCTCCACAGAAGAACAAAGGCAGATCGGCGTACACTCACGCTTCTCACCACTCAACAGGCCGAG
>NZ_LACC01000005.1:0-48337 GCF_000967965.1 Pseudomonas fluorescens | reverse complement strand
CCTCGGCAGGCTGAGTGGAGGCGTTCATCCGGGGGTGGGCGCGCAGCGCCGTTCGGCGCAGCCGAACACATCGAGAGGAGGTCGAGCGAAGCCGACCGGAGGCGATGCCCCCGGATGAATGCCGGAGCGAAGGAACCCCGAGCCCAGGCGAGGGGCCGGACGTTCGGGGCGAGCGTTTTTTGGGTTACTTTTTTTAGGCGCTTGTAAAAAAAGTGACTCGCCGTCAGGGCGAAACCATAAGCCGCCGTTACCGAAGAAACGGATATGTACTCAGTCAACAAAGCAAACGCCGGCTATCAGGCCGCCTGAGCAGGCAAACCGGATTGCCGAACCGCCGCTTGATTGAGAATTAGAAATCCCGCTTGTAGAAGATGTCCAGCGAACTGGCCACGCCGCCGGCGGCTTCGAGGTAGACCTTTTTGCTCAGCTTGTAGCGCAAGGCAATGGTGTTGGCCGGTTCGAACACGCCGACGCCATAGCGCAGGCTGAGCTTCTCGGAAATATTGCCGCTGGCCACCACACTGGTAGCGTCGCCACTGCCCTGGGTGTCGAGCTGGAAGTCCTGGATGCCCAGGTTCTTGGCGATGCCGCTGGTCACACCGGAACTGCCCATCAAGCCCAACCCGAGGGCTGCCTGGGCGAGCATGTTGTTGTCTTCGCCATTGCTGCTCAGCGGACGCCCGAGCACCAGATAGGACAGGGCCTGCTCCTGGCTCATGGCCGGTTCGGAGAAGATCTGCGTGGTCGGCTGCTCGGCGCTGCCACTCAAACGGATGCCGGCAATGATGTCGTCGGTCTTGCGAATGGCCTCGATGTCCAGGTACGGCTGATCGATGGGCCCGGCAAACAGCAAACGCGCCCGGCGTACCGAAAGCCGCTGGCCGTAGGCGCGATAGCGCCCGTCGTTGAGCCACAGCTCGCCCCGGGTGTCCATGTTGTCGCCGATGTGCACATGCCCCTGCACATTCGCGGTCAGGCCAAATCCTGCAAAGCTCAGCTTGTCCTCGCCGACCACCACTTCGATGTCCATCTTCATTGCCAGCGGCGGTTTGCCCTCCTCGGTCTGCTGACCGACGATCACCGTGTCATCGGAGACCTTGACTGTCGACGGCGGCAACTCGCGAATGATGATGTCGCCCTTGGGCACCAGCACTTTACCGGCGATGGCCAACTCGTCGCCTTTCATCGAGATTTTCAGGTCCGGTGCGACTTCCAGTTTGGCGTATGGCTCGACGGTGACTGGCAACTGCGACCCCTTAAGCGCCAGATCCACCACCAGCGCCTGACCCCAGGCGACGTTGCCGTTCAGGCTGCCCTGCCCGGCCTTGCCACTGTTCCAGCCACCGTTCAATTGCACGCTTTCACCGACAATGAGCGCTTGCACGTGCAGGTTTTTCAGCTCCATCGGCAACTCAGGCCCGGAGATCTGACCGTCGCTGAGTTGCAGGCTGCCATTAACCTGCGGCGCCAGCAGTCCACCGGAAATCGTTCCGCTGCCATTCAAGCGCCCGGTCAGTTTCTCGACCATCGGCACGAACGGCCGTGCCACCGACAGGTCCAGCCCGCTCAAGCGGAACGAGCCGCTCAACGGTTTGTTCTTTGGCAACGGATTGAGCTGCGCTTGCACCATCAGCTCGCCGAGTTTGCCGCCGACGAAGTTGAGCTCGGTGTCGATGCGCTTGGGCGTGAGTTTGCTGGTGAGTTTCAGGGTCTGGTACGGGAAGTCCAGCCACTGGTCCTTTTCCTTGATGCGCAACGTGCCGCCGCCGGCATCGACGCTGACCTGGCCGTTCGGGCCACTGGCCGGCAGGTCCAGTTGCAGGTCGGCGTTGAGCCGGCCCTGCCAGGCGAAATCCTTCGGCAACCACTGCGCGAGGCTGTCGATCGGGAATTGCTTGAGGTGATAACGCAGCTTCGGCTCGGGCATCAGGCGCGAGTCTTCCCCGCACAGGCTGGCCTGGCCGGATGCCCAGCAATGGGCGCCAAAGTTGATTTTGCCGTCCGCCATACGTTCGAGCTTCGCCGGCCCTTGCAGCTTCCAGTCCTGGCCGCCGGCCTGGATATCACCGCTGGCCAGGCGTCCGCGCCAGTTGCCTTTATCCAGCGCACCATCCAGACCCAGCGCCAGTTTCAGCTTCGGCCCTTGCAGATCGAGGCTCAGCTTCTGGTTCTTGATATCGCCCTGGCCGCTGGCGGTCAGGGTTCCCAGTGAAGTGTCGCCGGCCTGGATGCCGCTGCCCTTGAGGTCGATTTTCGCCCGTTGCGCACTGTCTAGCGTCGCGTCGAGGTTCAGGCTTTGCAGGCGATTGTCCTGGAAAGCCAGTTGCGAGCCTTGCAGGTCAAGCTTGCCCTGGGGCGCCTTGAGCGTACCGGCGACATCCACGCGGCCATTGAGCTGGCCGCGCAGCTCCGGCCAGAGCTGGGCCAGGCGCGGCAGCTTGAGATCGATCTGGCCGGCGAGTTTCTGTTGCAGGCTGCCTTTGCCGCTGATGCTGTTATCGCCGAGGCGAACCTGCAGGGCGTTGAGGTTCCATTGCTCGCCACGGCCATCGGCCTTGGCCTGGATCACCGCTGGTTGACCGCGCAGTTTACCCTTGAGGTCCAGGTCGGCATTGAGGCTGAGCACTTCGTTCTTCATCTCGCCCGTGCTGCGCAACGGCCCGGCCAGTGTGCCCGGCAGCTGCGCGACCCAGTACGCCGGGTTGATCGCCGACAGGTCAAGCGCGGTGTCCCAGGCAATGCCGTCGGCGAATTGCAGGTTCAGGTGCCCTTCAGCCTTGCCCTGCCCGGCCTGGAGTTGAATCTGTTGCAGGTAGATCTTCGTCAGGTCGCCCGCGAACGGACTGGCAAGGGTGAAAGCGCCGGCCGGACCATCCGCCGCCGCAGCGAAATGACCGAGGTACTTGCCGTCGGTGTAAGAGACTTCGCCGGTGAACGTGCGAAGCGCTACCTGCGGTTCGTCGATGAGCGGATAGAGCCTGTGCCACGGAAAGTCCAGCCAGTCGATCTTCGCCTCGGCGCTCAGGCCCTTGCTCCAATCCACAAGCCCTGTGAGCTTGAGGCTTTGCTTGTCGCTGGCGGTCAGGTCCAGCGCGGCGATCTGCGCGCCCTTGGCGTCGACCTTGCCTTGCAGCACCACGGCGACTGGCCCTTGCTCGGCGGGCAGCGTGGCTTTGCCGAGCAGCGCGTAGCCGTTCTTCAAGTCGCCAGCGCCGGTGAGCTCCAGCTGATTGAGTTGCAGGGTGTCCGGCAGATCGGTACTGGGCTTGAAGCCATCGGCGGTGATCCGGACCTTGGCCGGCAGGTTTTCCGCCAGCGGTTGCAGTTCGCCGGTCAGTTGCCCGTTGAGGTAACCGCTGCTGTCGGCTTTCAGGTTCAAGGTCTTGAGCAGGTCGCCGTCGACTTTCAGCGCCAGCGCCAGGGGCTCAGGTGTCGACAACAGGGTCAGCTTGCCGGAAGCGCTGAGGGGCCAATTGCCGGCGGGTTGCAGCAGACCGGACAGGTTCAGGCTCAGGTCATCGCGCTGTATCGACACCGCGTCGATCTTCAAACCGGCCGAGGTCCAGTGCGCCGCCAGTTGCAAACCCTTGAGCTCCTCGCTGCCATTGAACAACAGGCTGCCGACCTTGATCTCCCCCAGTTCGAGGGCCAACGGTAACTTGAGCTCCGGGAGCGTGATCGGGCCGTTGTCTGGCTCTTCGGCAACCGGCGGGAACGTCAGGCTGACCTGATCGGCCTGCAATTGCTCGATGCACAAGGTCATGCGGGTCAGGCACAACGGCGACCAGGCGAAAATCACCTTGCTCAGTTCAACCCGGTTGCTGTCCTGTTGCCACAGCACCCGGTCGGCACTCCACTGCCCGCCCAGCCGGCCCTGAAAGTTTTCCAGGGTCAAGCCCGGCACGAAACCCAATGCCCAGCGGCTGCCCGTCGCCGTGCCCAGCACCGTGGCGAGCGTCAGGACAACCATTGCCACCAGCGCCGCCATCGTCAGCAGTGTTGCTTTCAAACCACGCTTCACAGCTCAGGCCCCATGGAAAAGTGCAGTCGAATGCCGCCATCGTCATCCAGCGCGTGGGCCAGGTCGAGGCGGATCGGCCCCACCGGCGATACCCAACGCACGCCGATACCGACCCCGGTCTTGAGGTCCGGCAATTCGAGTGTGTTGAAGGAGTTGCCCTGATCGACAAAGGTCGCGATCCGCCATTTTTCGGCGATGGAATACTGGTATTCCGCGCTGGCAGCGACCATGTAGCGGCCACCGATGCGGTCGCCGTCGGAGTTTTCCGGGGACAGGCTCTGATAGTCGTAGCCACGCACGCTCTGGTCACCACCGGCGAAGAAACGCAACGATGGCGGCACCGATTTGAAACCGTTGGTGGCACTGCCGCCGACCTGCAGCCGCCCGAGGAAGCGGTGATTATCGAACACCGTGGTCAGGCCTTTGACCAGCGCCGTGCCGTAGATCAGGTTGCTGTCGGAACCCAGGCCTTCCTTGGCCACTTTGGATTCGAATTGCAGGCGATAGCCGTTGTGCGGGTCGATGCGGTTGTCGCTTTTGAGGTACGAATAGCTCACGCCTGGCATCAGCAAGTTACTGAGTCCCGAGTCGTCGCCGAGCTGGTAATCCTCGCGCTGCCATTTGAGCGATACCACCCGTTGCCAGCCGCTGGGCAGTTTGCTGTGCCATTCGGGGCCCAGGGTCAGCAGCTTGCTGTGGGTGTCGGTGCCGGCAATGTCCTCATTCTGATAGCCACCGGCAAAACGCAGTTTGTCGGTCAGTGGCGGGTCCAGCGGAATGTCGTAGAACAGCCCGACGTTTTGCCGAGGTGCCGAGACTTCGGTTTCCCAGCCATAACTGTGCCCTTGCGCGTTGACCCAGTGCCGGGTCCAGTTGGCCTTGGCGCGTGGACCGACGTCGGTGGAGAAACCCAGGCCCAGGCCCATGGTCCGCGGCTTGCGGGTTTCGAGCTTGACGTCCACCGGGATCGCATCGTCCCTGGACCCCGTGGGTGCCGCGTCCACGCGAACACCTTCGAAGTAGCCGCTCGATTGCAGGTTCTGATTGAGTTCGGCGATCAGTTCCGAGTCATACGGCGTGCCGGTCTTGAACGGCACCATGCGTTGCAGCAGCTCGTCATCGAACGGCGTATCGCCCTCGAAACTGACCTTGCCCAAGGTATAGCGCGGACCGCTTTCATAGATCAGTTCGATATCGGCGACACCGGCACGGGGGTCGACCGACAATTTTGAACGGGTGAAACGGCCGCTGAAAAAGCCATAACGCGAAGCCTGATTCTGGATCAGCCGCTTGGCGTCCTCGTAATGCCCATGATTGAGCACGGCGCCAGGCTTGAGCGCATCGCTCTTGGGGACTCGAAAGGATTTGAGGGCGGCTGCCGGACCGTCAACACGCACCGTGACATTGCGCAAGTGCACCGGCTCGCCGGGGTCGACCTTCAGCACCAGGCGCGGCTTTTCGCCACCCTTCACCTCGCTGTCGATGTGCGGCTGGTAATAACCCAGGGCCTGGGCGGCCTTGCGCGCCTGTTCTTCGGCGCCACGGCTGAAGCGCAGCAACGCTTCTTCATCGCGATCGCCGAGGCTGCCGATATAGCCTTCAATATTGGCTTTCAGCTCATCATTGGACGGTTTGATCCGTACATCCAATTCACTTTGTGCCAACGCCGCACAGCTGGTCATCAGCATCAGTACGCCGCTGGTAATTCTTCCTGGAAACTTCATAGGCGCGGATGCTATCACGAGCTTGAGAGCGTGATAGAGCCTGACATGCCCGGAAAGTTCGCCGTTCAAGCCGTTGCAGTATGTAACACCTGGGGATTGGGGTGAAAAAACACGTGTTCGCGAATCGGTCCTACAGCAACTTCACCGATTTCCTCATAGCCCTGACGCTTATAGAACTCCAGGTAGCGAGGGTTCCCGGTATCGAGGATCACTCCCTGTGAATTTTCATCCACCGCGCACCAGTTGTGCACGGCTTGCAACAGTTGCTCGCCGAAATGTTTGCCCTGGAACTGCGGATGAACCCCCAGCAACGGCAGGACGTGCACCGATTCGTTCGGTACGCAGGCCTCCACGGCGGCGTGATAATCGAGGTAGCGACGGGTGCAGCGAAATCCCGTACTGAGCACCATGCGCAAGCGCCAAGCCCAACTTTCGGTGACGCCGAGACGACGTTGCGGGGGTGCGATCAGGGCGATGCCGATCAGGCGGTCGTTGACCAGCAGGCCGATGGCCGGCAGGTCCTGGAGAAAGTGCTGGGTCACCAGCTCGCGCACGGTGGCGCGAACCCGCTGTTCGTAGCCAAGGCGCTCGGCTTCGAACAGATAGCCGAAGGTCGGCTCGTGTCGATAAGCCTGGTACAGCAGCGAACGCGCTTCGCGGGCGTAGCCGCTGTCGAGCATATGGATATCGGCGATGACGGTTGAGGTTTCGGGCATGACGGTTGATCTCCCCGGCACAGCTCGGGTGGCTGCGCTCTTGTTGTTACGAGCCTGTCGGCGCTGACACAGTTCCTTACAGATCCGCAATGAGTGTAGGCAATGAAATCGCCTTCGCGAGCAGGCTCGCTCCCACAGGTGCCGTTGTGTGAGCAAATTCTGTGGACGATACAACCCACTGTGGGAGCGGGCTTGCTCGCGAAGGGGCCAGGACTGCCTACACAGATCTGACAGAACCCAGTAAATCCCCTCACCCCACACTGGCCCGATTCCCACATGTCAGCTAGCATCGCCCTTTTGCCAGGACTGCCGACCATGAAGATCGTCTCCTTCAACATCAACGGGCTGCGCGCCCGTCCCCATCAGCTGGCGGCGCTGATTGAAAAGCACCAGCCCGATGTGATCGGCTTGCAGGAAACCAAGGTCCACGACGATCAGTTCCCGCTGGCCGAGGTTCAGGCCCTGGGTTATCACGTGTACTTCCACGGG
This sequence comes from Pseudomonas fluorescens, assembly GCF_000967965.1. GTDB lineage: Bacteria > Pseudomonadota > Gammaproteobacteria > Pseudomonadales > Pseudomonadaceae > Aquipseudomonas > Aquipseudomonas grandcourensis. The sequence goes on along the minus strand of NZ_LACC01000005.1, from coordinate 41,387 downwards.
CAAAAAGGTCACTACGGCGTCGCCTTGCTCTCGCGCCAGGAGCCGCTGGCCCTGCATAAAGGTTTCGCCACCGACGAAGAAGACGCCCAGCGGCGCTTCATCTGGGGCACCTTCGCCGATGCCAACGGCGTGCCGGTGACCATCATGAACGGCTACTTCCCACAGGGTGAAAGCCGCGACCACCCGACCAAGTTCCCGGCCAAGGAACGTTTCTACGGCGACTTGCAGCAATTACTGGAAAGCCAGTTCAAGAACGACCAGCCGCTGGTAGTGATGGGCGATGTGAACATTTCCCCGGAAGACTGCGACATCGGCATCGGCCCGGATAACATGAAGCGCTGGCTGAAAACCGGAAAATGCAGCTTCTTGCCGGAAGAGCGCGAGTGGATGGCCCGCCTGAAGAACTGGGGCCTGGTGGACAGTTTCCGCCACCTGAATCCGGACGTGACCGACACCTTCAGCTGGTTCGACTACCGCAGCCGTGGCTTCGAAGACGAACCCAAGCGTGGCCTGCGTATCGACCTGATTCTCGCCTCCCAGGGCTTGCTGCCACGGGTGAAGGCTGCGGGGGTGGACTACGAACTGCGTGGCATGGAAAAACCATCGGACCATGCGCCGATCTGGCTTGAGTTGAGCTGATTTCTCCCGGCCACATCAATCCCCTGTAGGAGCGAGCTTGCTCCGGGCGGCGTTCCGACGATTGCGGTGTGACATTCAGCACCAATGTTGACTGACAGTCCGCCATCGCGAGCACGCTCTCTCCTACAAGTGTCATTTTTCGGAAACCTTACTGACTTAATCTCCCGACACCTCCTTTGGCTATGTAAGGTGCCGGCATGATGCTGCGCGTGTTGTTCCTGTTGATGCTGTGCACGGGCTTGCCGCAGGCGGCCTCGGCTGGCGACTTGCCGACACCCGAACACGGCCCGGTGCTGCGAATTCAGGGTTCCAACACCATCGGCGCCGCATTGGGACCGGCGCTGGTCGAGGGCCTGCTGAGTGAACAGGGCCTGCGCAGGATCCACCGCGAAACCCCGGACACCGCCAACGAACTGCGCATCGTCGGCGAAACCGTTCAGGGCCGTCGGGTCGTGGTAGAAGTAGCGGCCCATGGTTCCAGCACCGGTTTCACTGCGCTAAAAACCGCCAGCGCCGATCTTGCCGCCTCGTCGCGCCCGATCAAGGACAGCGAACTGGCCAGCCTGCAATCGCTCGGTGACCTGAAAAGCCCGAGCGCCGAACAGGTCATCGCCATCGACGGCCTGGCGATCATCCTTCACCCGGACAATCCGCTGAATCAACTCGACACCGTGCAACTGGCGCGCATCTTCAGTGGCGAGGTGAAGACCTGGGAAGACATCGGCGGTCGCGGCGGGCCGATTCATCTGTATGCGCGGGATGATCAGTCCGGGACCTACGACACTTTCAAGGAACTGGTCCTCAGCGGCCGTGGGAAAACCCTCGGCATCGCGGCGAAACGATTCGAGTCCAGCGATCAACTGTCCAATGCGGTCAGCGCAGACCCGCAAGGCATCGGTTTTATCGGTTTACCCTACGTGCGCCAGGCCAAAGCCGTGGCCATTGTCGACGGTCAATCGCAAGCCATGCTGCCGCTCAACAGCCTGATTGCCACGGAAGATTATCCGCTGTCCCGTCGGTTGTTCTTTTACCTGCCACCGACGGGGAAAAATCCCTGGGCCCAAGCGCTGGTGGCCTATGCCCAAAGCAGCAAAGGGCAAGCGATTGTCGCCGCCAACGGGTTTATCGCCCAGACCGTCCAGGCCATGGCCGTTACGCCGAATGCGCTGATGCCAGAGGGATACCAGTCCCTCAGCCGTCATGCCCAGCGGCTGTCGGTGAATTTTCGCTTCGAAGAAGGCAGTGCCAGCCTGGACAACAAGGCGCGGCAGGACCTGACGCGGGTGCTCGACTATATAAAGCAGCAAGACAAAATGTCCGGACAAGTGACGCTGGTGGGTTTTGGCGATGCCAAGAGCGACCCGGCGCGCGCCGATCTGTTGTCGAAGCTGCGGGCCATGGCGGTACGGCGGGAGTTGGTGAAGAACGGCGTGGTGTTTCGCGAGATACGCGGATTCGGTGCCGAGATGCCGGTGGCGGCCAATAGCGCCGATGAGGGAAGGATCAAGAATCGGCGAGTTGAGGTTTGGGTTTACTGATTTGAATACAGAACAATGTGGCGAGGGGGCTTGTCGGAACGCCGCACCGCCCCGTTCGGCTGCGAAGCAGTCGCGAATCATCCACCGCGTTGTATCAGAGCCAACACGGTGAATGGATTCAGGCCCGCTTCGCGGTCCAACGGGGGCAAGCCCCCTCGCCACAAATACTCACTGCCCACAAATTCTTTGCGGTCTTAGTGTCCGCTACGCATCATTTCCTTCGGCACATATTTGCCGATCTCAAACTTGCCGATCGCCGCACGGTGCACTTCGTCCGGGCCGTCGGCCAGGCGCAGGGTGCGCTGCATCGCATACATGTAGGCCAGCGGGAAATCGTTGGAAACCCCTGCCCCGCCATGGATCTGGATCGCCCGGTCGATCACCCGCAGCGCAACGTTCGGCGCCACGACCTTGATCTGCGCGATCTCGCTTTTCGCCACTTTGTTGCCGACGGTGTCCATCATGTACGCCGCTTTCAACGTCAGCAGGCGTGCCATGTCGATTTCCATCCGCGAGTCGGCGATCTTGTCGATGTTGCCACCCAGGCGTGCCAAAGGCTTGCCGAACGCCGTGCGGCTCACCGAGCGTTTGCACATCAGTTCCAGTGCGCGCTCGGCCATGCCGATCGAACGCATGCAGTGGTGAATCCGACCCGGGCCAAGGCGACCCTGTGCGATTTCGAAGCCGCGTCCTTCGCCCAACAGGACGTTTTCGTACGGCACCCGCACGTTTTCAAAGTGCACTTCGGCGTGGCCATGAGGTGCATCGTCGTATCCAAACACCGGCAGCGGACGCACGATCTTCACACCAGGCGCATCCACCGGCACCAGGATCATCGAGTGCTGGGCGTGACGTGGCGCGTCCGGATCGCTCAGCCCCATGAAAATCAGGATTTTGCAGCGCGGGTCGCAAGCACCCGACGTCCACCATTTCTTGCCGTTGATCACCCACTCGTCGCCATCGCGCACGGCCCGGGCGGCCATGTTGGTGGCGTCGGAGGACGCAACGTCCGGTTCGGTCATGGCGAATGCCGAGCGGATCTCGCCGCGCAGCAAGGGTTCGAGCCAGCGTTGCTTCTGCTCTTCGTTGGCATAGCGCACCAGCACTTCCATGTTGCCGGTGTCCGGTGCCGAGCAGTTGAACGGCTCTGGTCCCAGCAGCGAACGGCCCATGATTTCCGCCAATGGCGCGTATTCGAGGTTGGTCAGGCCGGCACCGAGCTCGGACTCAGGTAGAAACAAATTCCACAGGCCCTCGGCCTTGGCCTTGAGTTTGAGTTCTTCCATTATCGCGGTCGGCTGCCAGCGATCGCCCTCGGCGACCTGGCGCTCGAACACGGCTTCGGCGGGATAGACGTAGGTGTCCATGAACGCTGTTACGCGCTCACGCAGTTCCTGAACCTTGGGCGAATAAGCGAAATCCATGAGCGAGATACCTTCTTGGGGGAGGTTGTTTAGGTCATGTATCGATGCTAGAACAGCGTTGATAATTTACCTAGCCTATTCTCGGCGTGTATAAACATTCATCACCGATATATGATCGGCTGATCGTCACGGTCAGCCCGCCCACACAATAAGAGAGCCGCGTAATGAATCTGAGCAAGGTCGATCTCAACCTTTTCATCGTCTTCGACGCGATCTACACCGAAGCCAACCTGACCCGCGCCGGGCAGATTGTGGGCATTACCCAGCCGGCGGTGTCGAACGCTCTGGCCCGGTTGCGCGAAACCTTCAACGACCCGTTGTTTGTGCGCACCGCCCAAGGCATGGTGCCCACGCCCATGGCGCAGAACATCATCGGTCCGGTGCGCAATGCGCTCTCGCTGCTGCGCGTGTCGGTGCAGGAAAGCCGCATTTTCAATCCGCAGCAAGCGGTCAAGACCTATCGCATCAGCATGACCGACCTCACCGAAGCGGTGATCCTGCCGCTGCTATTCCAACGCCTGCGTCGCCTGGCGCCGGCGGTGATCATCGAAAGCTTCCTGTCCAAACGCCGGGAAACCACCAAGGAACTGGCGGCCGGTCGTCTCGACTTCGCGGTGGATGCGCCACTCAACACCGACCCGCAGGTGCGTCACGTCAAGTTGATGGAGGACCGCTATGTGTGCGCCATGCGCAAGGGGCATCCGCTGGCGGGCAAGGAGAAACTCACGCTGGATGATTACCTGAGCCTGACCCACATCCATATTTCCAGCCGTCGCAGCGGCCTCGGCTATGTCGACCTGGCTCTGGGCAAGATGGGCATCCAGCGCAAGATCGCCCTGCGCTCCCAGCATTACCTGATGGCCTCGCAAGTGTTGCAGCAGACCGACATGGTCATGACCGTGCCGGAGCGCTTCGCCCGCCGTAACGACCTGCACGCCTTCTATCTGCCGGTCAACGATGTGCCGCCGGTGGAAACCCACCTCTACTGGCACGAAAGCACCGACCAGGACCCGGCGAACCGCTGGATGCGCGAGCAGATGATCGAGTTGTGCCAGCAGGTGACGGCGCAGGAGAAAAAGCTCGAGAAGGTGTAGGGCCTTGTACCGAGTTATCGTTCATCGCGAGCAGGCTCGCTCCCACATTGAATCTACTGTGAACACGAAATCTGTGTACTACGAAGATCCCCTGTAGGAGCGAGCCTGCTCGCGATGGGGCCAGCAAGAACAGCAAAAATCGCTACCCCTTGACGTAAACGTCAACCTGCCATTAGCTTAGCGCCATGACCTTTTGCGAGCGCGCCCATGAGCAGCCAGACCTACAGCATTTCCGATCTCGCCCGCGAGCTCGACATCACCACCCGCGCCATTCGCTTTTATGAAGAGCAAGGCCTGCTCAGCCCCGAGCGTCGCGGTCAGGAACGCATCTACTCGCCCCGCGACAAGGTCAGCCTGAAGCTGATCCTGCGGGGCAAGCGCATCGGTTTCTCCCTGGCTGAATGCCGCGAGCTGATCGAGCTCTACGACCCGTCCAGCGGTAACACCAAACAGTTGCACAGCATGCTGGCGAAAATCAGCGAGCGCCGGGAGCAGCTTGAACAGCAAATGCTCGACATCGAACAGATGAAACTGGAACTGGATACCGCCGAGGAGCGCTGCGTGCAGGCGCTGGAGCAGACGCTCAAAAGCCAGGAATCAGTTCAGTAACCCGACACAATTCCCTGTGGGAGCGGGCTTGCCCGCGATGGGGGCATGCCATTCAACATTGATGCTGACTGATCCTCCGCCATCGCGGGCAAGCCCGCTCCCACAGGTTCTTTATAGCCTCAAGACAATAACAACAGGTCGAACCCCATGCCCCTCCCCACCCACGTACGCATTGTCGAAGTCGGCCCACGCGACGGCCTGCAAAACGAAGCCCAACCCATCAGTGTTACCGACAAGGTGCAACTGGTCGATGCGCTAACCGCAGCCGGGCTCGGCTATATAGAAGTCGGCAGCTTCGTTTCGCCCAAGTGGGTGCCGCAGATGGCCGGCTCTGCCGAGGTCTTCGCGCAGATCCAGCGCAAACCGGGTGTGGTCTACGGCGCACTCGCCCCCAACCTGCGCGGTTTCGAAGACGCCCTCGCCGCCGGAGTCAAGGAAGTGGCCGTGTTCGCGGCGGCATCCGAAGCGTTTTCCCAGCGCAACATCAATTGCTCGATCAGCGAAAGCCTGGAGCGTTTCGGGCCGATCATGGAGGCCGCCAGACAGCATGGTGTAACAGTGCGCGGGTATGTGTCCTGCGTGCTGGGCTGCCCCTATGAAGGTAACGTCGCCCCGGAGCAGGTCGCCGTGGTCGCTCGCGAGTTGTATGCCATGGGCTGCTATGAGGTTTCGCTGGGGGACACCATCGGCACCGGCACCGCTGGCGCAACCCGCAGGATGTTTGAAGTGGTATCGAAGCAGGTGCCCCGGGAGAAACTCGCAGGTCACTTCCACGACACCTACGGCCAGGCTGTGGCCAACATCTACGCCAGCCTGCTGGAAGGCATCTCGGTGTTCGACAGCTCCATCGCCGGTCTGGGCGGCTGCCCCTATGCCAAGGGCGCCAGCGGTAACGTCGCCACCGAAGACGTGGTTTACCTGCTCAACGGCCTGGGCATCGACACCGGAATCGACCTCGACGCCTTGATGCTCGCCGGCCAGCAGATTTGCACGGTATTGGGTCGCCCTACCGGTTCCCGCGTAGCCAGGGCCCGCAGCGCACAGTGAATGCGCTGAGTGTGTCCGGGTGTTACCGCTGAGTCTGAAACGTGGGCGCAAGCGAGTAACACGGAAACAAAATCTAGGGTTTTGCCTGACGCGTAAAACCCTACAAATTTGTAAGTAGTTGATTTTAAATGCTTTTAAAAAGTTGGCACGCCTCCTGCTATATCTATCGCACAACAAGAATAAAAAAATTGCGGCAAACCTAATAAAAACAAGACGTAACGACTCTGACATAACAAAAACAACACGGCAGAGACGCAGCTAACAGATTTTTTTGGAGAAGATGTGCTTTTCAGGGTGCTTTTCGGAGTTACCCGCAACCGGACAGAGAATAATAAAACTACCTTCAGGTAGCTCCCGTACTGGTTGGATCGCTCAGCGAGAAAGTAGATCAGCGCTCAAAAAAATACGTTTGCTCTTGATCCCGAATGGGGATCGCCAAAAACAGCGGTAAAGGGCAACGGTTGCCAAAAACAAAAACAGACCGACCCTCAATAATAAAAAAAGAGCACGCGCAACGAAAATTAAAGGGGAGCTTCGGCTCCCCTTTGTGCTGTCTGGCATTCGTGTTTGACACCAATCCCTGTGGGAGCGAGCTTGCTCGCGATGGCGGCGGATCAGTCAGCACAAATGTTGAATGTCACACCTTCATCGCGAGCAAGCTCGCTCCCACAGGGGATTGTGGTCAGCCCCGGGTCCCGCGCAACTCCTCGATACTGATCTCGCGCATCCGGAATTTCTGGATCTTGCCGGTCACCGTCATCGGAAACTCCTCGACGAACTTGAAGTAACGTGGCGTCTTGAAGTGCGCGATGCGCTCCTTGCACCAGGTTTGCAGCTCTTGCTCGGTGATGCTGTGGCCGGGGTGGAGCTTGATCCAGGCGACAATCTCTTCACCGTAGCGCGAGCAAGGAATGCCAATCACCTGCACATCCGCAACGGCCGGGTGAGTGAAGAAAAACTCTTCAAGCTCCCGTGGGTAAATATTCTCACCTCCGCGAATGATCATGTCCTTGTTGCGCCCGGCAATGCACACGTAACCCTCGTCGTTCATGCTCGCCAGGTCACCGGTGTGCATCCACCCTGCCTGATCGATGGCGTCCGCTGTGCCTTCGGGGTTGTTCCAATAGCCGAGCATCACGCTGTAACCGCGGGTGCACAGTTCGCCGATGGTGCCACGTGGCACCAGGTTGCCCGACTCGTCGATGATCTTGCTTTCCAGTTGCGGCTGCGTGCGGCCGACGGTGGTCACGCGCAGTTCCAGGTCGTCTGAAGGACCAGTCTGCAACGACACCGGACTGGTTTCCGTCATGCCGTAGGCAATCTGCACTTCGCTCATGTGCATTTCACTGATGACCCGGCGCATCACCTCGATAGGACAGGTTGCGCCTGCCATGATCCCGGTGCGCAGGCTCGACAAGTCGAACCCGACACGCTGAGGTTGATCGAGCATGGCGATAAACATGGTCGGCACACCGTACAGCGCCGTGGCTTTTTCTTCGGCCACGGTGCCGAGGGTCAGTAACGGATCGAATGCGTCGTTCGGGTAAATCATCGTACTGCCATGGGTGATGCAACCGAGGTTGCCCATGACCATGCCGAAGCAGTGATACAGCGGCACCGGGATCACCAGGCGATCGGCCGCCGTCAGACCCAGGCTCTCGCCGACCATGTAACCGTTGTTGAGAATGTTGTAGTGACTGAGGGTCGCGCCCTTGGGGAAACCGGTGGTGCCGGAGGTGTACTGGATGTTTACCGGCTGATCGAAATGCAGGCTGTCCTGGCGCTCATGCAGTTGCTCGACCGTCACACTGTCCGCCAGATCGGCCAGTTGCGACCATGGCAGGAACCCAGAAGGTGGCTGCGCATCCAGGCTGATGACGCCGCGCAGTTCCGGCAGGCGTTCACTGTGCAGTTTGCCGATGGATTGCTCGGCCAGCTCCGGCACCAGGCCTTGCAGCATCGCGTGATAGTTCGAGGACTTGAAGGCCCCGGCACACACCAGCCATTGGCAGCCGGACTGCTTCAACACGTATTCGAGTTCGGAACTGCGATAGGCGGGGTTGATGTTGACCAGGATCACGCCGATTTTTGCGGTGGCAATCTGGCTGATGCACCACTGCGCACAGTTCGGCGCCCAGATGCCCAGGCGGTCCCCGGCTTGCAGGCCCAGCGCAAGCAGTGCTCTGGCGTGCAGGTCCGCGGCCTCGGCCAATTGCCGCCAGGTGTAACGCAGCTGTTGGTGGCGCACCACCAGCGCCTCCCCGTCCTGGTACTGCGCAACCGTGTTGTCGAATGCCTGGCCAATGGTCATCGCCAGCAAGGCTTTGTCCTGGGAACCTCGGGTGTAACTGCGTTGCGGGCTTGCACTGGGTTGATCCATGACGACCCCTATTGTCTTTATTGTGTAGGAGCGCGGCTTTTTGTGGCGAGGGAGCTTGCTCCCGCTCGGCTGCGTAGCAGTCGTGAAATCAACCACCGGGATTTACCTGATGTACCCCGATCATCGATTTGCGACCGCTTCGCGCTCGAACGGGAGCAAGCTCCCTCGCCACGGAGAGCGACGCCGATCATTCAGAACTGCCTCTACTCTCGCTCAAGTTGACGTTAACGTAAAGGGTGATTGACAGCCATTCGTCACAGGCTTACGTTAACGTAAAGGTGAGAACCCATTGACAGTCTCACCAACCGACAAAAAAGCCAAAAGGTGACCCATGAGCTATCCATCCCTGAATTTTGCCCTCGGTGAAACCATCGACATGCTGCGCGATCAGGTTCAGTCCTTCGTCGCCAAAGAGATCGCCCCGCGCGCCGCTCAGATCGACATCGACAACCTGTTCCCCGCCGACCTGTGGCGCAAGTTCGGCGACATGGGCCTTTTGGGCATTACCGTGCCGGAAGAGTACGGCGGTGCCGGCCTGGGTTACCTGGCCCACGTGGTGGCCATGGAAGAAATCAGCCGTGGCTCGGCTTCGGTGGCGCTGTCCTACGGCGCGCACTCCAACCTGTGCGTCAACCAGATCAACCGCAACGGCAACCACGAACAGAAATCCAAGTACCTGCCCAAGCTGATCAGCGGCGAGCACATCGGCGCCCTGGCCATGAGCGAGCCGAATGCCGGTTCCGACGTGGTGTCGATGAAACTGCGCGCCGAGAAACGCGGCGACAAGTACGTGCTCAACGGCAGCAAGACCTGGATCACCAACGGTCCGGACGCCAACACCTACGTGATCTACGCCAAGACCGACCTGGAAAAGGGCCCTCATGGCATCACCGCGTTCATCGTTGAGCGCGACTGGAAAGGCTTCAGCCGCAGCAACAAGTTCGACAAGCTCGGCATGCGCGGTTCGAACACCTGCGAGCTGTTCTTCGATGACGTCGAAGTGCCGGAAGAAAACATCCTCGGCGTACTCAACGGCGGCGTGAAAGTGCTGATGAGCGGCCTCGACTACGAGCGCGTTGTCCTTTCGGGTGGCCCGACCGGGATCATGCAGGCGTGCATGGACCTGATCGTGCCGTACATCCACGACCGCAAGCAGTTCGGCCAAAGCATCGGCGAATTCCAGCTGATCCAGGGCAAGGTCGCCGACATGTACACCCAACTCAACGCCAGCCGCGCCTACCTGTACGCCGTGGCCCAGGCCTGCGAGCGCGGCGAAACCACGCGCAAGGACGCCGCCGGCGTGATCCTCTACAGCGCCGAACGCGCCACGCAAATGGCCCTCGACGCGATCCAGATTCTCGGCGGCAACGGCTACATCAATGAATTCCCGGCCGGCCGCCTGTTGCGTGACGCCAAGCTGTACGAAATCGGCGCGGGCACCAGTGAGATCCGTCGCATGCTGATCGGTCGCGAACTGTTTAACGAGACGAAATAAATTTCGTCAGCTGCAAGCGGCAAGCTTCAAGCCACAAGTAGAAGCGATCCTCTTGCAGCTTGTAGCTTACCGCTCAAAGCTGCTTACGGAGTAAGCCATGATTTTGCATACCCAGCTCAACCCCCGTTCAGCGGAGTTCGCCACCAACAGTGCGGCGATGCTCAAGCAGGTCGACGCGTTGCACACCCTGCTCGCCCAAGTGGCGCAGGGTGGCGGCCCGAAGGCTCAGGAACGCCACACCTCGCGGGGCAAGCTGCTGCCTCGCGAGCGCATCAACCGCTTGCTCGATCCAGGTTCGCCGTTTCTGGAGATCAGCCAACTGGCTGCGTACGAGGTGTATGGCGAAGACGTTCCGGCAGCTGGCGTGATTGCCGGGATCGGCCGGGTAGAAGGCGTCGAATGCATGATCGTCGCCAACGACGCCACGGTGAAAGGTGGATCGTATTACCCGCTGACCGTGAAAAAGCACCTGCGCGCCCAGACCATCGCCCAGCAGAACCGTCTGCCGTGCATCTATCTGGTGGATTCGGGCGGCGCCAACCTGCCGCGCCAGGATGAAGTGTTTCCGGACCGCGAGCACTTCGGGCGGATCTTCTTCAATCAGGCCAACATGAGCGCCATGGGCATTCCGCAGATTGCCGTGGTCATGGGTTCCTGCACCGCTGGCGGCGCCTATGTACCGGCGATGGCCGACGAAGCGATCATGGTCCGCGAGCAAGCGACGATCTTCCTCGCCGGCCCACCGCTGGTGAAAGCCGCGACCGGTGAGGTGGTCAGTGCCGAAGACCTCGGCGGGGCCGATGTACATTGCAAGATTTCCGGGGTGGCCGACCATTACGCCGAGAGCGATGAACACGCCCTGGCACTGGCACGCCGCAGCGTCGCCAATCTCAACTGGCGCAAGCAAGGTGAGGTTCAGCAACGTACGCCGATCGCCCCGCTGTACAGCAGTGACGAGTTGTACGGCGTGGTCCCGGCCGACGCCAAGCAACCGTTCGACGTGCGCGAAGTGATTGCGCGGCTGGTGGATGGTTCGGTGTTCGACGAGTTCAAGGCGCTGTTCGGGACAACGCTGGTCTGCGGTTTTGCCTACCTGCATGGTTACCCGATCGCGATCCTCGCCAACAACGGCATCCTGTTCGCTGAAGCGGCGCAGAAAGGCGCGCACTTCATCGAACTGGCGTGCCAGCGCGGCATCCCGCTGCTGTTTCTGCAGAACATCACCGGCTTCATGGTCGGCCAGAAGTACGAAGCCGGCGGCATCGCCAAGCACGGCGCAAAACTGGTGACGGCTGTGGCATGCGCCAAGGTGCCGAAGCTCACCGTGATCATCGGCGGCAGTTTCGGCGCCGGTAACTATGGCATGTGCGGGCGCGCCTACGATCCGCGCTTCTTGTGGATGTGGCCGAATGCGCGCATCGGCGTGATGGGTGCCGAACAAGCGGCCGGCGTGCTGGTGCAGGTCAAGCGCGAACAGGCTGAACGCAGCGGCCAGGGTTTCAGCGCCGAGCAGGAAGCCGAGATCAAGCAACCGATCCTCGACCAATACGAAGAACAGGGTCACCCCTACTATTCCAGCGCGCGCCTGTGGGACGACGGTGTCATCGACCCGGCCCAGACCCGCGACGTACTGGCCCTGGCCTTGTCCGCGTCGTTGAACGCGCCAATCGAACCGAGCCGCTTCGGCGTGTTCCGGATGTGATCGGGAGAAGAACATGAGCGACTTCAACACCCTCGAACTGCTGACCGACCCCCGGGGGTTTGCCACCCTTTGGCTCAGCCGTGAAGAAAAAAACAACGCCTTCAATGCCGAAATGATCCGCGAACTGATCCTTGCCCTCGACAAAGTCGCGAGCGATGCCAGCCTGCGGTTCCTGATCGTGCGTGGTCGCGGCAAGCATTTCAGCGCCGGCGCCGACCTTGCCTGGATGCAGCAATCGGCCGAACTCGATTACGCCACCAACCTCGATGACGCCTGGGAGCTGGCGGAGTTGATGTACAACCTGGCCAAACTGAAAGTCCCGACCCTGGCGGTGGTGCAAGGCGCAGCCTTTGGTGGCGCCCTGGGCCTGATCAGTTGCTGCGACATGGCCATCGGCGCCGATGATGCGCAGTTCTGCCTCTCGGAAGTGCGCATCGGCCTGGCGCCAGCGGTGATCAGCCCGTTCGTGGTGCAAGCCATTGGCGAGCGCGCGACCCGTCGCTATGCCTTGACCGCCGAGCGTTTCGGTGGGCAACGGGCACGGGAAATCGGTTTGTTGTCGGAGAGTTATGCAAGTGCCGAGCTGGAACAGAAAGTCGAGCAATGGATCGACAATCTGCTGCTCAACAGTCCGGCCGCGATGCGCGCCAGCAAGGATCTGTTGCGCGAAGTCGGCGACGGCTCACTGACCCCGGCATTGCGCCGATACACCGAAAACGCCATCGCCCGCATCCGCGTCAGCCCCGAAGGCCAGGAAGGCCTGCGCGCCTTCCTGCAAAAACGTCCGCCGAGCTGGCAAGCCGAAACCACCAAGGAGCCCCGTTGATGAGCGCACCTGTCCTCACCACCCTGCTGGTGGCCAACCGTGGCGAAATCGCTTGCCGTGTGATGCGTACCGCCAAGGCCCTGGGCATGACCACCGTGGCCGTGCACAGCGCCACCGACCGTGACGCCCGGCACAGTCGCGAAGCCGACATTCGGGTCGACCTCGGCGGCAGCAAAGCCGCCGACAGTTATCTGCAGATCGACAAACTGATCGCTGCCGCCAAGGTCAGCGGCGCCCAGGCGATTCACCCCGGCTATGGCTTTTTGTCGGAGAACGCCGGGTTCGCCCGCGCCATCGAAAACGCCGGCCTGATCTTCCTCGGCCCGCCCGCCTCGGCCATCGACTCCATGGGCAGCAAGTCTGCCGCCAAAGCCTTGATGGAAACCGCCGGCGTGCCACTGGTGCCCGGTTATCACGGCGAAGCCCAGGACCTGGAAACCTTCCGCGCCGCCTGCGACCGCATCGGCTACCCGGTGTTGCTCAAGGCCACGGCCGGTGGTGGCGGCAAAGGCATGAAAGTGGTCGAGGACGTCAGCCAACTGGCCGAAGCCCTGGCCTCGGCCCAGCGTGAGGCGCAATCGTCGTTCGGCGATTCGCGGATGCTGGTGGAGAAATATCTGCTCAAGCCACGTCACGTGGAAATCCAGATTTTCGCCGACCAGCACGGCAACTGCCTGTACCTCAACGAACGTGACTGCTCGATTCAACGCCGTCACCAGAAAGTCGTCGAAGAAGCCCCGGCGCCAGGACTGAGCCCGGAGTTGCGGCGTGCCATGGGTGAAGCCGCTGTCCGTTCGGCCCAGGCCATCGGTTATGTCGGTGCCGGCACCGTGGAATTTTTGCTGGATGCGCGCGGCGAGTTCTTCTTCATGGAGATGAACACCCGCCTGCAAGTGGAACACCCGGTCACCGAAGCCATCACTGGCCTCGACCTGGTGGCCTGGCAGATTCGCGTGGCACGGGGCGAAGCCTTGCCCATGACTCAGGACCAGGTACCGCTGGTGGGCCACGCGATCGAAGTGCGGCTGTATGCCGAAGACCCGGGTAATGATTTCCTGCCGGCGACCGGTCGTCTGGAGTTGTATCGCGAATCCGCCCAAGGGCCGGGGCGTCGAGTGGACAGCGGCGTTGAAGAAGGCGACGAGATCTCGCCGTTCTACGATCCGATGCTCGGCAAGTTGATTGCCTGGGGCGAAGATCGTGAACAGGCGCGCTTGCGCCTGCTGAGCATGCTCGACGAATTCGCCATTGGCGGGCTGAAGACCAACATCAATTTCCTGCGACGCATCATCGGCCACCCGGCATTTGCCGCTGCTGAACTGGATACCGGCTTCATTCCGCGCTATCAGGAGCAGTTGCTGCCGGCGCCAGCGGAACTCAGCGATGATTTCTGGCAGGCCGCCGCCCAGGCGTTTGCCCAGAGCCAGCCGCCTGCCACCCGCGCCGATGACCCGAGTTCGCCGTGGGCGACGGGTAACGGGCTGCGCGCTGGATTGCCGAGAGAAATCACCCTTCACCTGAGCTGTGAAGGCCAGGACCGGGCGCTGACGCTGGGCGACATCAATGCCCACAGCGCTCGGCTCAAGGGCGAACATCTGCTGACCGAACAGGCGGGTGTGCGCCGTCAACACCGCGCGATACGCCGTGGCGAACATGTGTATTTGCAGTGGGATGGCGAGTTGCACCGCATCGAGGCTTACGACCCGATCAGCGCCGTCGAGGCCAGCCACAGTCATCAGGGCGGGCTGACCGCCCCCATGAACGGCAGCATCGTCCGGGTGTTGGTGGAAGCCGGGCAATCGGTCGAAGCCGGGGCGCAATTGGTGGTACTGGAAGCGATGAAGATGGAGCACAGCATCCGCGCGCCCCACGCCGGGGTGATCAAGGCGCTGTATTGCCAGGAAGGCGAAATGGTCAGCGAAGGCAGTGCACTGGTCGAACTGGAAGAAGCGTGAAATGAAGATCGGTCCTACGCATCGCGAGGACCGATCTGATCAGAACTTGGCCGTTGCCTGAACCACTACGCCGATGATTCGACATTCTTCGGTGTACAAGGCTTTCGGATACGTCGGATTGAGCGGGACCAGATAACGCTGCCCGCCCTCTTCGATGAGCTTGCGGAACGTGGCTTCGGTGCTGTCCGGCCACTGGGCAATGACCAGTTTGCCAGGCTCGGCATCCACCGCCGGGTCCACCAGGATCAGCATGCCTTCCGGGATGCTGATGCCATTAGGTGCGGTCATCGCATCGCCTGCCACTCTCAACCAGAATGCCGGCCCCCGGGCGTGGTAATCGGACAGTTCAAAGTGCCCTTTTCCATACACCGCAACCTCGCCGTCGCGCACTTCGGCAGGTTCGCGCCAGTCACTGACCGGGTAGCGAAAGTACGGGTTGTACTTTTGTGTCAGGGGAATTTCGTCGTCCGTTGACACCTGCGGTTCCCGGATCACCAGCGCCACTTCGAGAAACTCAAGGCCCAGCGCCCGCAGCACACGGTTCATGTCTTCGATGCCGGGCTCACGACGTTTGTTGAGCCAGTGGCCAATGCCGCCCTGGGACATCCCGAGGCGCTCGGCGAGTATCTCTTGAGTGATTTTGAGCTCACTCATTTTGGCCTTGACCAATTCAATCCATTTATCCATGTGCGGCACGATACGTGGGCGACTCCAGCCATCAAAACACAAAATGTAGTATTTAAATTGTCGTCACAAATACAGTTCGTATTAGGATCAATCCACGGATCTGAATCTAACACGGAGCTTGCCATCGCCATGAACCAACCCACCAATGACCGCCCGGACATGCAAATCGACAACACCTTCACCTCGCCCCTGGACTCTGCGGCGGCACAACGCGCGCTGGACTATTACTTGAAACCAGCTATTTCAGAGGAAGTGGCCGAGCCGCGTTTTTTTGATGTGAACCGCAATATCAGCGGCGAAGAGGCGCTGGTCCATGCTCTGGACCTGTTGCGCTGCGCTGCCGCCACCGCGTACGAGTCAGCCAGTCACCTGCAAGGCGCAAACCGCGACCTGGCGTTTTCGACGGTGCACATGATCGACATGGCCAAGGCGATGGTCGATCGATCACTGGAGAAGTATGAAAACGGTTGAGGTGAGAAGGCAAATCGAGAGGACAGGAAAGAGTTTTCCTTTCGCGCAGGTAAAAACGCTTGACCTTCAAACGAGAATGATTATTATTGCACCAACTGATCGCGAGATCAGTCGATGGACCAGGTGACCTTAGGTCGGTCTCCTGGACTATCTCCTCATCAGGCTAATCACGGTTTTTGACCCGGCTTTTTGCCGGGTCTTTTTTTGCCAGTTTTTCCTGGCTTTGACTTCAGGCTAATGAAGTCTTTGGGTGCCGCAAATTCGATGGCGCGGATGATATCAAAAGAATGCAGGCTGGCAGGAGAAGCCCGGCATCATGGGTTGAAACCAGCGACAGATAGCACTTGAGAATCAATCGCACAGTCTCTAAGCTGCGACGGCGTCAAGGAGGACGCCCCCCACCTCTGCACCCCGCAATTTCCCTCGGTTTCACCCCACTCTTGCGTGTAAAGTAGCCGCCATAAAAAATCATATTCAGGACCCGATTATGGCCGTGGCTAAATCCTCTTTCGACATCAGTGCCAACTTCGACAGCGGCAACATCCAGGTGATCGACCTCAGCGACCCGCTCAAGCCCCTGCTGGCGATCCGCCCTGATACCAAAAGCGACCATTTCCAATGGTTCCACTTCAAGGCCAGCGGCCTGCATGTCGGCCAGGAGCATTGGTTTCGCCTGAACAATGCCAGCCAATCCTCCTATAACAAGGCCTGGACCGGCTATCAGGCGGTGGCATCCTACGATCACGTCAACTGGTTCCGCATACCGACCATCTTCGAAGGCGACTGCCTGCGCTTCAGCCTCGAAGCTGAGCAGACCCACGCCTGGTTCGCCTACTTCGAACCCTACAGCCGTGGTCGCCACGACTGGCTGATCGAGCAGGCGCTGACCAAGGCCGGCACCGAACTGCTGGCCACCGGCAAGAGTGTCGAAGGGCGCGACATCCAGTTATTGCGCAAAGGCACCGGTGCCGAAGGCCAGCGCAAAGTGTGGATCATCGCCCAGCAACATCCGGGCGAGCACATGGCCGAGTGGTTCATGGAAGGCGTGATCGAGCGCCTGGAAAAGCACGACGACCCGGTGCTGAACAAACTGCTGGCCAGCGCCGACCTGTACCTGGTGCCAAACATGAACCCGGATGGCGCGTTCCACGGTCACCTGCGCACCAACGCCATGGGCCAGGACCTGAACCGCGCCTGGCAGAACGCCAGCCAGGAAATCAGCCCGGAAGTCTTTTTCGTACAGCAGCAGATGGAAAAGTACGGCGTCGATCTGTTCCTCGACGCTCACGGTGATGAGGAAATTCCTCACGTGTTCACCGCCGGTTGCGAAGGTAATCCAGGCTACACGCCACGGATCGAAAAGCTCGAAGAACAATTCCGCAGCCACCTGAAGCACACCACCAAAGACTTCCAGACCAAGTACGGCTACACCCGCGACGAGCCGGGCCAGGCCAACATGACGCTGGCCTGCAACAGCGTGGGCCAGAAGTACGACTGCCTGTCGCTGACCCTGGAAATGCCGTTCAAGGATCACGACGATCATCCGAATCCGTTGACGGGCTGGTCGGGCAAGCGCTCGAAGCAGCTGGGCAAGGATGTTTTAACGACTGTGGCGGATATGGTTGATACGCTGCGTTAAATCCTCACTAAAAACAAACATGACCTATTAAGAGGTCATGTTTGTTTTTCCAAAATCAAAATACACGCCGGAAGAAAGACCTCTATACGAAACCTCTCATCATTCCAACATAAAATTTAGTAAGGCTTAGCGGTTACAACATTGCTATTCGGAGATCTCCCCCCACCAGCATAAACTGCAACCAAATGATAAGGCCTAAGACCACTAGGAACATTAACAATCGTTCCACTCAGCGTTGAGAATTCACCGTATTTTTTTGGCGGCAGCAATATATCATCCCGCCCCCATATTTCATACTTCACAGCACGCGGAGATTGATCCCAGACAAAACTGATACTTCCATAGGAATTATTATCAGACCGGAATCCTGTAGGGGGTTTCGGAGTAAAATGGGCATAGGATGAAAGTCGTTCAGCATTCTCGCGCCAGACTCTGGCCATATCGGCAGTCGCCGCGTCACCTAGTGGTAAGTTGAAAGCATCTCTGAGATCGGGATTCGAGTAATACGGAAAAAAAGTACCACATTGAGCAGTGCCTGTCTTACCATTATCGTAACCATAGCCATAAGGAACAGATGCACCTCCATCCTTGTGGCAATGTACACCTCCGACATTATGCCCAACCTCATGGCGAAACAATTCTGGGGTAGGCACTCCAATTGCAAGATTACTTGATATGTATGCAATACCACCAGCAACATCCCCCTCATGCTGACCAAACGCACCGTAAATCATATCCGGTTCAAACTCCGCTATACCTGCGGCAAAAATACTGCGCAACTCGGATAATGTTTGACCGCTAATATAATAATCGTGCTCAACTATTTGCGTCCCAACCAGCCTCATCGAAACACCAGACACGAGAGAATTGCGTAGTACTAAATTTAGATTCTCCACTAAAGATAATGCATGAGCATGAACACCCCCTCCAACCCAGTTAGCAGCATTTCGCGAATAGCCAACAAACATATCAATGACATATGGCGCTGCAACCTCGGAGGACTTCGATTTTGTGGGTACTGTTTTTTGTTTTTCTACTACAGCATCCGATAATGGGTAATGCTGACGAGAATATTGAATAAAACGCGCCTCACCTCTTTTATTGATCACCAGCAAACCACTTTTGTCGGGTTGCTCAATCTGCGCCGTAAGACTGCCATCGGTAGACCTGACCGTAACCAATGCCCCCACCGACTTATCCGGCATCCTCAAATTCCCGCTCTCAACGGTATAACCATCAATCACCTTCGAACTCGACCGTTCAAACACCCCCGGTTTAATTGCGTCCGCATACAATTCTGCCGTCGTTTTACTCGCCACATTCTCCACAACCCAACTTTTCGGCCCAACAGGATCTGGCGGAGACGAATGCACGCAGGCCCCGAGCAACCCGGCCAATGACACAATCGACAGCGCCAAAGAAACACGCCGCATGAACCACATATCTGCATTTTTGAACATGATCTGACTCCCTGAATAACACGATCAGTGCTGTTGGACTGACCTCATTGGGGGCCACTGCAGTCTTTGAACATTGAACGTGCTTTTTCAGGGGAGCGAAACTGTCAAAGTTGACAGGTGCGCGAGCCGTCTTGTGCAACAAGACAAACTCGCAATCTCATCAAATCACCCGCGATCCTTACCCCGCAACATGCTGTCCAGCACATCATCCCGCCGCACCCAGCCGTGAAACAACGCGGCCGCCAAATGCAGCAACACCGTCAGAAACAGCAGGTACGCCAGATACCCATGGGCCTTGCGTAAAAACGCAAACAGCTGCGCGTTCGACGGCACAATCGATGGCAACTGCAACGAACTGCTGAGCATCACCGGCTCGCCCGATGCCGAAATCATCGCCCAGCCCAGCAGCGGCAAGACCAGCATCAATGCATACAACAAGACATGCGAAGCTTTGGCCGCCAGTACTTGCACACCCGGCAGATCCGCCGGCAGCGGCGGTTGCGTGGTGGAGAAACGCACCACCAGCCGCACGATCACCAGCAGCAAGATCGCGACGCCCAAGGGTTTGTGCAGATGAATCAGCCACTCATGCCGCTCAGAGACTGAGGCAACCATACCGGCGCCGATAAACAGCATGGCGATGATCATCAGCGCCATCAGCCAGTGCAGCAGACGCGCCAATGGAGCGAAGTGGTTCGGTTGAGTGCTCATTGCTGGGCCTCCTGTTTGGCGGCGGGCAACTGGCTGACTTCGCTCGTGCGACGCAGGTAGGAATTGGCGTAACCGGCTGAGCGAGCGGCGAGCAACGGGTCGTCGGAACCTTCGATGCCAGCGGGCAATACCAATGGGTCGTAGTTGATGTCACGGCATTCGCCATTGAGCTGCGGCTGAGTTTTTTCCAGCACCAGGGTGCCCGCGTTCAACACTCTGCGCCCGTCGGGCCAGGCTTTGCTGGCGTCGTTCACTGGATCGCCAGGATTGGCCAGGATGATGTTCAACTGCCAACGCAATGGCCCTGCGGCAATGCGCTGAACCAGGTCTTTCTCCAGAAAATCGGTCCCCTCCGGCGCCGCAGCCCCCGGCGCATCTTGAGCCACCGGCACCATGCTCCAGCGCACGGCCTGACGCTGTCCGGTGGCGCTCACCAGATAGAACGCGTTGACGCTGTTATAGGTCTCCGTGACGTAACTGGCTGACGGTTTGGCGGTCTTGATCCAGGCCAGGAACGGTGCGGCTTCCGGGTGCGCACCGAAAAACGCCGGAACCGCCGTAGGGTTCGGCTTTCCGGTAGCCGGGTCCGGTGACTGCGCCTGCTGCAATTGATAGAACGCCTCGGGCGTGGCCACCGGGAACACCGGCATGCTGTTCATCCCGGTGCGCCATTGCTGGCCGTTGGCCTGATTGAAGCGCAATGCCAAGCTGCGGATCGGCACGGCACTGTCCGGTGCATAGGGGTTTCCGGCCGGCAAGGCGAAACGCCCGACCACCGGCGTCCGCGCTTCGTTGAACACCTGGGCGGTGGAATAGCTGCGCGCCTCACCGCTGCTCTCGAAATGCCCGATCACGCACACGCCTTTGGAATGGTTGCGACGGAAACCCGGATGCACGCCGTTGTTGGTTTCCAGCACGTTGATCAGTTTCTTCGGGGTCAGGCGCTGTGGGTCAAAGGTGCCGTTGACGTAGGCAAACGCCCCAGCCACAACGGCAACGACCACGGCAATGCCAGCCAGGCGCAACGTCAGGCTCGCCGCACTCAAGGGTAGCCGGGTTGGCGGTGATGATCGATCTACCATGAAAGACTCCAGGGCCATCGGCCACAAGTGAGAAGAATCAAGCAGACGAACCCCACGCAGGTTTATTCCCACGCGCGGTTTTTATTTTTTCTGACGTGGAATAACCTCGAATGCCGGGCGTCTTCCTGGTCCACAGTCCAGCGTAGTGACTAGCCAGAACTTCATGAACGATATCGACGAACAACTCAGAGAAATCATTCCCGGAATGCGGCGGTTTGCCGTGTCGTTGACGCGCAACACCAGCAGCGCTGACGACCTGGTGCAGGCGAGCCTGGAGCGGGCACTCTCGAGTTGGGCTGGCAAACGCGCCGAGGGCGACTTGCGCGCCTGGCTGTTCTCGATTCTCTATCGGCAGTTTCTCGATGCGCACCGCCGCTCCCGGCGCTATGCGCGCATGCTCGAGTTCTTCACCGGGCGTGACGATGCCCAGCCCTCGGTGGAGCGCACCGTGATTGCACAATCGACCCTCAACGCCTTCGACCGGCTGCCCACCGAGCAACGCGCGCTGCTGCTCTGGGTGTCGGTGGAAGGCTTGAGTTACAAAGAGGTCGCCGAGATTCTCGACGTACCCACCGGCACCGTGATGTCCCGCCTGTCCCGGGCTCGCCAGGCCCTGCGCCAACTCAGCGAGGGCGAAATCAATCGCCCTTCCCTGCGGAGACTCAAATGATCAGCATGCCCCCCAGCGAGCGAGACCTGCACGCCTACGTCGACCACCAACTGAGCGACGCTGACCGACGCCTGGTCGAGACCTTTCTGGCCAGTGACCCGCAGGTGGCCGCGCAAGTGCGCGCCTGGCAGCAGGATGCCCAGACACTGCGCGCAGCCCTGAGTGGTGCCTTGCAACAACCCTCGAACCCGGACCTGGATCCGGCGGTGATACGCCAGCGCCTCAAACGCCAATCCCGTCGACACCTGGCCAGTGCCGCGGTGTTGCTCATCGCCGTCAGCGTCGGCGGTTTCAGCGGTTGGCAAGCGCGGGAGATGACACTGGCGAGCCCCCAACTGCCGATGACCGATGCCCTGCAGGCGTATCGCCTGATTGCCCAGCAAGGCCTCCTGCCGGCGGATTACCAGGCCAGTGACGACGGCGACATGCAGGGTTGGCTCGACCGCTACTTCACCCAGGCCAATCGCCTGCCCGACCTCTCGGGTGCCGGGTTCAAGCCGGCCAGCGGGCGTTTGCTGAGTACCGAGCAAGGCCCTGCGGCAATGGTGGTCTACGAGGATCAGAGTGGGCAGAAAATCAGTTTCTATGTGCGCCCGCCAGGGCCGAAAAACTTTCTGCTGCCAAGGGGCAGTCGCAGTGATGGCGAGTTGCAGGCCGAGTACTGGTCGGGAAGTGGCTACAACTATGCGATGGTCAGCCCGGCGGATACACCGGCGGCGCGGATGCTCAGCAAAACCGCACAGTTTTGAACGATACGCCGACACCGCTGGAAGCAGATTCCCTGCTCTGGTTACACTATCGCGCCGCAGCACAAAGAGCCCGCCCGCACACCAGAGGTGATACCCCAGTGGCCGTTCGACCGCCCAACCGTTCGCCAATCAAATCGCGCTGGCAAACGTTGCGTCGCCTTCTCGGCAAGGTACCGGCTGCCGGCAGCGCCGCGGCAGGCCAAGTCATTCACGACTACTTTCGCCATCAGGCCCATGCCCAGGGCTACACCCTCAGTCACAGCCAACAGCGGGTGATCGACTGCATGGCCCGGCATGCCTGCATGCTGATGGGCACTGCGCCGAAACCCCTTCCCGGCCTTTACCTGCATGGTGCCGTGGGGCGTGGCAAAAGCTGGTTGCTCGACGGTTTTTTCCGGGCCATTCCCCTCGCGCAAAAACAACGCCTGCACTTCCATCAGTTTTTCGCCCAACTGCACCAGGGCATGTTCGAACACCGCGAACAGGCCGACGCCCTGGCGATCGCCCTCGATGAACTGCTCAGCGATTGCCGGGTGCTGTGTTTCGATGAGTTCCATGTGCACGACATCGGCGATGCGATGCTCATCACCCGGTTGTTCAAGGCGCTGTTTCAGCGCGGCATCCTGTTGCTGGTGACCTCCAATTACCCGCCCGAAGGCCTGCTGCCCAATCCGCTGTACCACGCACGCTTCAAACCGGTGATCGACCTGATCAATGCGCGCATGCAGGTGATGGAAGTCGGTGGGCCCCACGACTATCGCAGCCAGGCCCGAACCCATGCGCATCAGTTGTTCACTCAAGGACACTACGTCTGGCCGGCGAGCGTGGCGCAACGTCAGTCATTGAACCTGCCGGGGGGCGACGCCCCAGCCGTGTCGTTGCCCGTCGGCACCCGGCATTTCCAGGCCCGTTTCTGCGAAGGACGCCGCATCGGTTTTACTTTCGCCAACCTGTGCGACCAACCCACAGCCGTGATGGACTATCTGGAACTGTGCCGTCGTTTTGACCGCTGGATCATCGATGACCTGCCGCCGCTCGGTGAGTGCTCGATTGCCGCTCAACAGCGCTTCATCAATCTCATCGACGTGCTGTACGACCAGGACAAGCACCTGACGTTGCTCGGGCAGCACTCATTGCGCGAAAGCCTGGATGGCGATGCCATTGATCTGGCGCGCACCCGCAGCCGACTGGGGCAACTGGTCGAAGTCAGCGAGCCGGTCTGATCGATAGCTTTTTGTTGCGTAGACTGACCCCTTCGCGAGCAGGTCGAATCGTCGCACCGTCGCTCCTACAATGGATTTGTGTGGGAGCGAGCCTGCTCGCGAAGGCGACCTGACAGTCGCCACATCTTTCCCGCTATCATGTCGCCCATTTCCAGGGCCCCGCGCCCTCCCCTTGGTTAATGGCGAATCTGTTCATGCATACCCTTGCTCAATTGCGCGCCGGCGAGTTGTCGGGCATCACGCGGCTGGATCTGGTTGAAGGACTGACCGAGTTTCCCCGGGAGATCTTCGACCTGGCGGATTCGCTGGAGGTGCTCAACCTCAGCGGCAATGCCCTGAGCGCGCTGCCAGAGGATTTGCATCGCCTGACCCGTTTGCGCGTGCTGTTCTGCTCCGATAACCGTTTCACCGAGTTGCCGGCCTGTGTTGGCCAATGCGCCGCACTGACGATGATCGGCTTCAAGGCCAACCGCATCGCCCAGGTGCCCGCCGCGGCACTCCCACCGCTACTGCGCTGGCTGATCCTCACCGACAATTGCATCGAGACGCTGCCAAGCGAGTTGGGAGAGCGGCCATACCTGCAAAAACTCATGCTTGCCGGTAACCGCCTGCAGGCGCTGCCGGAGTCGATGCGCAATTGTCATCGGCTGGAGCTGATCCGCATCGCCGCCAACCAGTTCACCGACTTGCCACAATGGCTGCTGACGCTGCCGAGCCTGACCTGGCTGGCCTACGCCGGCAATCCGCTGGAAACCGAAGCCGATGCCGCCGCCCTCGACACCACACCGCGCATTGACTGGTCGGCATTGCACCTGGAGAAAAAACTTGGCGAAGGGGCGTCCGGGGTGATTCATCAGGCCGTCTGGCAACTGGCCGACCAACCGGCCACGCCAGTCGCGGTGAAGCTCTACAAGGGCGAAATGACCAGCGATGGCTCGCCACTGCACGAGATGAACGCCTGCATCACCGCCGGGCTGCACCCGAACCTGATTCGCGTCGAAGGGCAGATTGTCGATCACCCGCAACAAACCGCCGGGCTGGTCATGCAGTTGATCCCGCCGAGTTTTCTCAACCTCGCGAGCCTGCCGAGCCTGGCGTCGTGCAGCCGCGACATTTATGCCGATGACTTGCGTTTCAGTGCCTCGGTGGCGTTGCGCATTGCCTCGGGCATTGCCTCGGTGGCCGAACACCTGCACAACCACGGCATTACCCATGGCGACCTCTACGGGCACAATATTCTGTGGAATGAGCAGGGCGATTGCTTGCTGGGGGATTTTGGCGCGGCATCGTTCCACGAGATTTCCGACAGCCTGGAAAGCCGTGCCTTGCAACGGATCGAGGTGCGGGCATTCGGGGTGCTGCTGGGGGAATTGCTGGCGCGAATCGACTCGGGGTTGAGCGATGAACTGCGTGGGGTGCTGGAGGATCTGGAGCGGCGTTGCTGCCAGCCGCAGGTGCTGGAGCGGCCTGGGTTTGATGGAGTTGTTCAGGAATTAGCTGAATTCAAACTGTAAATACAAAACAATGTGGCGAGGGGGCTTGTCGGAACGCCGAACCGCCCCGTTCGGTTGCGCAGCAGCCGTCGCTTTTGGGACGGCTTCGCCGTCCAACGGGGGCAAGCCCCCTCACCACAAGTCAGACCTAGGCCAGTTCGATCAACCCGCCAAGCCGACAAACATATCCTGCACGTCGTCATGGTTATCGAGGCCTTCGAGGAACGCTTCGACTTCCGCCATCTGCTCATCGCTCAGGCCGCTGACCGGGTTTTTCGGCTGGTAGCCCAGTTTGGCCGACAGCACGGTGAAGCCTTGTTCCGGCAGGGCTTTCTGTACCGCGTCGAGGTCGGTCGGCTCGGTCAGGAACAGGGTTGCACCCTCTTCACCCGGCTCGAAATCCTGTGCACCGGCTTCGATGGCGGCCATTTCCGGATCGGCGTCCGGGGTGTCCGGCGACGCCTCGATCATGCCGACATGGTTGAAGTCCCAGGCCACCGAACCGGAAGCCCCCAGCTGGCCCTTGCGGAACGCTACGCGGATCTCGGCGACGGTGCGATTGATGTTGTCGGTCACGCACTCAACGATCAACGGTACCTGATGCGGGGCGAACCCTTCATAGGTCACGCGATGGTATTGCACGGTTTCGCCCAGCAGGCCCGCGCCCTTCTTGATGGCGCGATCCAGTGTTTCCTTGGGCATCGAAGCTTTCTTGGCCTGTTCAACCACCAGGCGCAAGTGCGCGTTGGTAGTAATATCAGCGCCGTTGCGCGCAGCAATGGTGATTTCCTTCACCAGTTTGCCGAAGATCTTGCCCTTGGCATTGGCTGCCGCTTCTTTGTGTTTAACCTTCCACTGTGCGCCCATTTCTCACTCTCTTATCTGTGGCATCTGTGGCGCCGAGACATCTATTGGCCGACGCTTTGTGCAAGTTTATACGGCCTAAAGTTGGCAATCGACCAAAAAATCCCTACTTGCATCGACATCTTCACCAGCGGTTGTAGGGCGATTCGGAAATGTCGCTTTACCGTGCCCGCAATGCGCCGGGGTTTCGTACGCTTTGCACCCTACTCCACGGCGGTAGCGCATTCGATGCACAACGACAAGGAAAGTCCCACCACCCTGACGCTTCTGGACGACGACCTGAGCTTCCAGGTGGTCCGGTTCAGTGGTCATGAAGCTCTCAACCAGTCCTATCGATTCGACATCGAGGTGATCGGGCTGGCACCGGCCCTGAACCTTGGGCGATTACTGCACCAACCGGCGTTCCTCGAGTTCAGCCACGACCAAGGCATTCATGGCGTGCTGCACAGCGCCAGTTGTGAACATCGAAGCGGACACCGGGTCGCTTACAAACTGGTGCTGATGCCCCGCGTCCAGGCGCTGGAACAGCAACGATGCCGACGTATTTTCCAGCGCGCCAGCGTGCCCATGATCCTGCGTCAATTACTGGAGGAGCATGGGTTGCCCGCCGGCAGCTATCGCTTTGAACTGGCAACCGGGCACTATCCCCTGCGACCTTTTTGCATTCAGTACGAAGAAACCGACCTGGCGCTTCTGCAGCGGCTGTGCGAGGAAGAAGGCATCCACTATCACTTCGAGCATCAACGCGACGGCCATGTGCTGGTGCTGGCCGATGACTGCCTGAGTTTTCCCCAGGAACCACTGCTCATGTCGATGAGCAGCGACGCCCCCGGCGAACACCAGGAACCTGTGATCAGCGAACTGTTCCAGCGTCATGACGCTCCGCTCTCAACCGTGCGCCCAGGCACCCGGAATCCGGGTGCAGCGGACATCAGCGAAGGCGCAGCCAATCACCCCTTCGCCACGGCGAGGCACTGTCCCGCTCGTGAACAACAACATCGCGACCAGCTCAGCCGTCGACAACTGGAACGCCTGCGCTGCCGACACCTGCAGATCCACGGTCAAAGTAACCAGGGGGCATTACGCAGTGGCCGGATCCTGCAGGTGGCCGAACACCCGCTGGCGAATTTCAATGATCAATGGCTGGTTACCGAAATCCGCCATCAGGGCCGTCATTCATCCATTCTGCTCGATGACACACCCGACATGGCCCCGGGTTACCGCAATAAATTCAGCGCCATCCCCTGGTCGACGGTGTTCAGGCCAACGCTCAAACAACCCAGGCCGAGTATCCCCGGGTATCAGCCCGGCCGGGTGTGCGGCCCGGTCGGGCAACCGGCGACAGTGGACGAGGAGGGCAGGGTTCAGGTGAGCCTCTGGCCCGTCACACCATCAGCCGCAGAGGGGGCCGACGGCCTGTGGCTACCGCTGGCGCTGACCACCGCCGAGGAATGGATCGATCCGGCCCGCTTGCCCGTGGCTGGCAGTGAGGTACTGGTGATTTTCCTCGACAGTGACCCGGATCGCCCGGTGCTTTGTACGGCCCTGGGCCCTCGGCCACAAGCTCACCGCCCTCGCCCGCGTGAGCCCCGTGGCGATACCCGCCTGCTGTTCGACTGGCTGCTCAACCGCTCGGACCTTGCGCACTGACGCTCAGCCCTTGTCAGCCTTGCCGGCTGCGGCGGCGAATTTCGCCAGGTGCACGTCCAGATGCCGTGGTCGACGCCCGTGATCCTCCGCGTGCTCCTTGCGACGGATGGCGTTGCGCACCATCAGCGAGCCGATGTAGCGAATCGGCTCCGGCGGGAAAAACCCCAGCGGTCCGTTGACCAGCGGCGAGCGGGTCCAGGGGTTGTCCAGGCCCTGGACCATCGACGCCAGAATCTGCCCACCCATATGGCAGGGCCCGACACCGCTGCCGGAATAGCCGAAACCGTAGAACACATTGCCACTAGCGCTCATCTGCCCGAAAAACGGCAGCCCGGTCACTGAACGATCCGACGGACCATTCCAGGTCGCTTCGACCTTGACGTCGGCAAATGCCGGGAAGAAATCCGTCAGGCTGTTCTGCAATAAAGCGGCGTAAGGCGATGGCTGATCGAACACCGGTAGCATGCGCCCGCCATAGGCGAAGGTATTGCCGCCCTTGCCGAGCATGATCCGGCCGTCCGGGGTGTTGTGGTAGTAGTGCACGAAAATCCGCGAATCGAGCACCGTGACGCCGCTGGTCAAGCCGATTTCGTCGAGCAAATCCGGCCTTGGCTCGGTGATCAGCATGTCGCTGGAAACGATCGCCACGCTGCGCTCGAACTGCGGGAACGCCCGGGCCATCCAGGCGTTCATCGCCAGCACCACGCGGTCAGCGCGAATGATGCCCTTGGGGGTTTGAATGCCCGCCGGCCGGCCCTCCTCCAGCCCGGTCATCGCGGTGTTTTCATGAATCTTCACCCCCAGTTGCAGGGCTACCCGGCGCAAGCCACGCACCAGTTTGCCCGGCTGCACACTGGCCGCGGCCGGGGAAAACCAGCCCTCCAGATGCTTGCTGGAACCGGCCATGCGCTGCACATCGGCCACTGGCCGCTGGGTGAACGAGTTGATGCCGTTGCGCTCCAGCGCCGCGATCACAGCGTCAGTCGAGCCGACCTGAGCGCGATTGGTCGCGGTGTAGAGGGTGCCATCGAGGTGGTAATCGGCGTCCACCCCATACTGTTCGCAGAAGGCACCGATGGCATGGATGCTGCGCTCGGACTCCTTGACCAGTCGCACGGCTTCTTCGACGCCGAACAAACGTTCGAGGGTGAAATACTTGGCCGACCACGACAACGCACAACCGCCGTTGCGTCCACTGGCCCCGGCGCCGCAGATATCCGCTTCGATCAGCAGCACATCCAGCTCGGGGTTCTGCTCCTTGAGCATGATCGCGGTCCACAACCCGGTGTAACCACCGCCGACGATACACACGTCGGCGCGGGTGTCGCCTTCCAGTGGCGGACAGGTTTCGGATGTATCAGCCTTCAAGGCCTGGTCCAGCCAAAAGGGTCTCATGGGGTCAATCTCCGGTCAGTGGCCCACACGCCGGCCTGCCGCAGGTGCAGCAGGCGACGAGGGGCTGGATTCAGGTACGCAGGGGTTTGATGGTCATCGCTTGATTGGGCACGTAGGCGAAGTGGGTACCCAAGCCACCGGGGCGGCTGTTCCAGTGCGGGATCAACACCAGTGCCGAGAACATGGCGCAGCCGGCGAAGACGATGAACACGGTAACGGTGTCGAAGTAGCCCGGCAGCAGCCCGCCGAGAATCGCCCCGACCGAGCCGCAGCCGTTGACAAAACCGGCTGCCGTGGCGCCGGCCTTGGCGGTGCCGAAGTCGATGGCGGCCGAGCCGCTGATCATCGAGTCCGGTCCGTAGAGGGTCAGGCCCATGACGAACAGCAGCGCCACCACCAGCAGCACGCTGCCGGTATGCAGGGCGCCCATGAAAAACGCCAGGGACACGGTCAATGCCAACAGACTGATCACACAGGCCGGCATGCGCCGGGCGCCGAACAGTTTGTCCGAGGCGAGGCCAATCAGGATCGGCCCGAGCAACCCGGCCAGTTCAAACGAGGTCGGAATGATCGCCGCACCGACCTTGCCCACCGAAGGCATCTGTTCGAAGACGATCACCGGCCCCCACAGCAGAATCGCGTAGCGCGCCGGCTTGAGCATGAAGTACGCCAATCCCAGCACCAGCACCGTGCGGTTGCGCAGGATTTCCTTCAATGGCTCCCACATGCTGATTTTGCTTTGAGCGTCAGCCTCTTCGGCGGTCAGCTCAGGTTCCGGCTCCACCGCCGGCAAGCCGACGTCTTCCGGTTTGTTGCGTTGGAAAATAAAAAACAGCACGGCGACCAGCCCAACCACCGCCGCACTGGAAATGAACGCCGCATGCCAGCTGCCGATGAGCGTGTACGCCCACCAGCCGGCAAACGGCGAGGCTACCAGACCACCAAAGGCGTAGCAGGAACTCCACAGTCCCAATACCCGTCCGCGTTGCTCGGAGGGAAAGAAGCTGCCGAGGTTCTTGCACAGTCCCGACCAACCGGTGGACTGCGCCAGGCCTTGTATCAGCATGCAGGTAGCGAAAATCGGTAACGTTGCGAAGTTGCCCATCACCAGCGCCGCGGCGGCGGAAATCAGCAACCCGCCGAGCACCACCACCCGCGGCCCGAAGCGGTCGGCCAGGATGCCCCAGGTGAATTGACCGACGGCGTAGGCCGTCAGGTAGATGGCGTCGAGGTTGGCCATGGCCATTTTGTCGAGCATGAAGGTCGGGTCTTCGCCAATACCGAGTTTGGCGACCGAGAAGGCTTTGCGGGTGAAGTAGAAGGCGGCGTAGGCGAGCCAGGTGATCGCGAAGATCTGCACGCGCCAACGCTTGATGGTGCCGATGTGCTTGTTCATTGTGGTTCTGACCTCAGGGTGTGAGTGTGCCGGCAGAATTGGAAGAAAACGCCTGTTTTTTTATTGTTGAGCACTTCGATATCGCCCTGTCCCTACGGCGGATACCGGTCAGATGAGTCCTGCTGTTGCACGCACAGGCTCATGGCACCCGCTGCTGTTCGACTGATCAGTCACCGGGGCTGAGGTGGATAAAAACAATTACTGATTAATAAGTGAAATCGATTTATCGTATTTCAAATATAAGCTCAGCTTGTTACTGGAGATTCCCATGTCGGTGTCCCACGCCCAGCTCAAAGCTTTCCATGCCGTGGCGGTCCATGGAAGCTTTACCAAGGCCGCCGAACGCCTGTTTCTGACGCAACCGGCGATTTCCGACCAGGTGCGCAAACTCGAAGAGCGCTACGGGGTTTTGCTGTTTCACCGCAACAAGCGCTCGGTGCGCCTGACCGATCTGGGCGAGCGCTTGCTCGGCGTGACCCAGAAACTGTTCGTCATTGAAGCCGAGGCCCAGGAGCTGCTGCAGGATTCCCAGGCGTTGCAGACCGGCAGCCTGATTCTGGCGGTGGATGCGCCAGTGCATGTGCTGCCGCAGATTGCCCGATTCTGTGAGCGTTACCCCGGCATCAGCGTGAAGATCGAAACCGGCAACACCGATGAATCACTGTTCCGACTGTTCAACTATCAGGCCGACCTGGCGTTGCTGGGCCGTGACGTCAGCGATGAACGCCTGATGTCGCTGCCCCTGCGTAACGATTCGATGGTGGCATTCGTGTCGCGCAATCATCCGTGGGCCGAACGCGAATCCATCACCCTTGCCGACCTCGACGACACGCCGCTGGTGTTGCGGGAAATCGGTTCGGTGACCCGGCAGACGCTGGAGGAGGAAATGGCCGGCGCCGGGTTCCGCATTCGCCCGGCGATTCAGGTTGAAGGTCGGGAGGCAGCGCGGGAGGCGGTGGTTGTGGGGATTGGGGTGGGCGTGGTGTCGGCTGCCGAGTTTGGTGCGGATTCGCGGGTGTGTGCGTTGCCGATTATCGATTGCAAGCGACGGTTGACTGAAACCCTGGTGTGCTTGCGCGAGCAGAGTTCTCGGCGGGTGGTGGCGACCTTTCTGGAGATGGTGCGCGAGAGCCTTGGGTAGGCAGGTCCGACGTCATCGCGGGCAAGCCACGCTCCCAGAGGTATTGGGCCGTACACAAAATCGGCGAACCTGCATAAATCCCTGTGGGAGCGAGCTTGCTCGCGATGCAGGCAACTCGGTCTACCTGCCTGGCGCCAACCCGAAAAACGCCTGAATCAAGCGCAAATCCCGCCGCCGCTCCATGCACCCCATCATGTGTCGATTCACCAACCCCTCACCAATGATCGGCACCGCAGCCACCCGCGGATCGTGGCTGACCTCCACCGACGACACCACCCCCACCCCCAGTTCGGCGGCCACCGCCTCGGTCACCGCTTCGCGGCTGTCCAGTTCCAGCAACACCCGTGGATTGACCTTGGCCTGGGCGCAAGCCTCATCGAAGGTGCGCCGGGTAATCGAGCTCGGTTCGCGCAGCACCATGATCACCTGATCCAGTTCCTTGAGCTGCACGCCTTTGGTTTTCTGCGCCCAAGGATGCCCGTCGGGTACCAGCGCGCAAATCCGTGATTCGTTCAGCGCCTGCAGATGCAAGCCCTTGCGCGGCTCGACCTCGGTCAGCACCGCCACGTCGGCATGTTCGGACAGCAGCGCCGCCAAGGTTTCCTGGGCGTTGCCCAGGCGCAGGTTCACCGTGATCCCCGGATAGCGCGCCCGCAGGCTGGCGAGCATCGGCATGACCATGTGCGGACCGTCCGCCGCCACCTCCAGGCGCCCGGTCAGCAATTGCCGGTTGGCTTCGAGCATCACCTGCGCCTCTTCGGCCAGGCCGAACATCGCCCGGGTGATTGCCGCCAGTTTGGTGCCCTCTTCCGTCAGTTCCACCCGTCGGGCGGTGCGGCGCAGCAGGGTGATCTGGTAGTGCTCCTCCAGGGCCTTGATGTGCCCGGTGACCGCCGGCTGGCTGATGAACAGCCGCGCCGCCGCCCGGGTAAAGCTGCCTTCCCGGGCCACGGCATCGAAGGCGCGGAGCTGGAACAGGTTCATGAATAACCCTCACTGATGGCTGGCATAACAACAAACAATTTGATTGATAACTTGGCAAATTGCAATTTAAGCCCCGTAGCTTCATCCCATCGATTGCGAGGACACGAGAATGAGTACTGCCGAACCCATCCTGCTCACCCCCGGCCCGTTGACCACGTCGGCCCGCACCCGTCAGGCAATGATGGTTGACTGGGGTTCATGGGATGACCGCTTCAATCAACTGACCGCCAGCCTCTGCGAGCAACTGCTGGCAATCATCAACGGCGCCACCACCCACCACTGCGTGCCCCTGCAAGGCAGCGGCACCTTCGCGGTCGAGGCAGCGATCGGCACGCTGGTGCCTCGGGACGGCAAGATTCTGGTACTGATCAACGGCGCCTACGGCAAACGCCTGGCGAAAATCTGCGAAGTGCTGGGTCGCTCCTTCAGCACTTTCGAAACCGCCGAAGACGAGCCGACCACCGCCGCCGACGTCGACCGCTTGTTGCGTGCCGATCAAGACATCACCCACGTTGCCCTGATTCACTGCGAAACCAGCACCGGCATCCTCAACCCGCTGCCACAGATCGCCCAGGTCGTTGCAGAACACGGCAAGCGCCTGATCATCGACGCCATGAGCTCCTTCGGCGCCCTGCCAGTGGATGCTCAGCAAGTGCCGTTCGATGCACTGATCGCCGCCTCGGGCAAATGCCTGGAAGGCGTGCCGGGCATGGGTTTTGTCTTCGCTCGCAAAGAATCCCTGGCCAGCGCCGCCGGCAACTCGCATTCGCTGGCGATGGACTTGCAGGACCAGCACGCCTACATGGCCAAGACCGGCCAGTGGCGCTTCACCCCGCCGACCCATGTGGTCGCCGCACTACACGAAGCCCTGCTGCAATACAACGAAGAAGGCGGCTTGCCAGCGCGGCACGAACGCTACGCCGCCAACTGCCAGGCATTGATGGAAGAGATGGGCAAACTGGGGCTGCGCAGCTTCCTGCCGGCGGCGATTCAGGCGCCGATCATCGCCACCTTCCACGCCCCGAAAGATCCGCGCTACGCATTCAAGGAATTCTACGAGCGGGTCAAGGCCAAGGGCTACATCCTCTACCCCGGCAAACTGACCCAGGTCGAAACCTTCCGCGTCGGCTGCATCGGTCATGTCCAACCCGTCGAAATGCGCGAAGCCGTGGCGGCGATTGCTGAAGTGTTGCGTGAAATGGAAGTGCTGGAAATCTGATCCACACCGCAATTCCCCTGTAGGAGCGAGCCTGCTCGCGATGAGGCCAGACCAGTCGACACCGATGTTGAATGACAGCCCGCAATCGTGAGCAGGTTCGCTCCTACAAAGAACCGCTTTCCTAGATAGCCATTTATTACAGGACTCAGATCACCATGAACTACTCCAACCCAACCAAACTGCAAGCCGCCATCCTCGACTGGGCCGGCACCGTGGTCGACTTCGGCTCCTTCGCCCCGACGCAGATTTTCGTCGAGGCCTTCGCCGAGTTCGATGTCCAGGTATCCATCGAAGAAGCCCGTGGCCCGATGGGCATGGGCAAATGGGACCACATCCGCACCCTGTGCGATCAACCGGAAGTTGCCGAGCGTTATCGCAAAGTGTTCGGCCGCACGCCGACCGACGATGACGTCACCGCGATTTACCAACGCTTCATGCCGCTGCAGATCGAAAAAATCGCCGAACACTCGGCGCTGATTCCCGGGGCGCTGGAGACCATCGCCAACCTGCGCCAGCAAGGGATCAAGATCGGCTCCTGCTCCGGCTACCCGAAACAGGTCATGGACAAAGTGGTCGAACTGGCCGCCACCAACGGCTACGTCGCCGATCACGTGGTCGCCACCGACGAAGTCCCGAATGGTCGCCCATGGCCCGCCCAGGCACTGGCCAACGTCATCGCCCTGGGCATCGACGATGTTGCCGCGTGCGTGAAGATCGATGACACGGTGCCAGGCATTCTCGAGGGTCGCCGCGCCGGCATGTGGACCGTGGCGCTGATCTGCTCGGGCAACGCCCTGGGCCTGGACTACGAAGGTTATCGCGCCTTGGGCAGCGACCAACTGGACAGCGAGCGCAAGCGCATCCACGCAATGTTCGAAGGTTCACGCCCGCACTACATGATCGACACCATCACCGATCTGCCGGAAGTGATCGCCGACATCAACAAGCGCCTGGCCAAGGGCGAAATGCCACAGTCGAGCTGATAAATCCCCGTAATACCCCTGTGGGAGCAAGCTTGCTCCCACAGGTTTTTCTCTGTCCATTACCTAAACCAGAGTATCCAGCGACCAATCGCCTCAGGCAATCCCGGTGAAACAGGATTACAGTTAGAACACACCGTCGGACAAGAACGGTGGCTTTAAACCGGACCTCTGAGGAATACCGTATGCCGTGGAAAAACTCCGAATCGCGCTACAGCACCGTATCGATCGCGCTGCATTGGTTGATGCTGGTCCTGCTGGTGCTGGTTTATGCCTGCATCGAGTTTCGCGGGCTCTTTCCCAAGGGCAGTGGCGGGCGCACGCTGATCGTCGAATCACACTTCATGCTCGGCCTGACCGTTTTCGTTCTGGTCTGGGTGCGATTGTTCGCGCGCAGCCTCGGCCCGGCGCCGCAGATCTTCCCGGCCTCGGCGCACTGGCAAACGACGCTGGCCAGGCTGATGCACTGGGCGCTGTACATTTTCATGATCGTCACGCCGATTCTCGGCTGGCTGGTCACCAGCGCCAAAGGCAATCAGGTGATGTTCTACGGTGTCGACCTGCCGATGCTGGTAGAGGAAAACAAGGACCTGGCCAAACAGCTCCAGGGCTGGCATGAGCTCGGCGGCACTATCGGCTATTGGCTGATCGGCCTGCATGCCGTGGCCGGGCTGTATCACCATTATGTGGTGGGCGATAACACCTTGCTGCGGATGATGCCCAAGAGCGTGAACCGTGACTCCTGAGACCAATGAATGCCAATGAGGGAGCGAGCTTGCTCGCGATGCGGGTATTGCATTCGGCGCATTTGTCGACTGACACACCGCCATCGCGAGCAAGCTCGCTCCCACATTGATTTGCGGTGCGTTTCAGGTTTGTGAATTGAATCCCCGCCGCCCCTGCAAGCCGCCCGTGTGGACGAATATCAGTCGCGTGCCATGGGCAAACTTGCCCGCCTCGACTTGTTGCTTGAGGGCCATGAGTGCCTTGCCGGTGTACAGCGGTTCCAGGGGAATGCTGCTGACCTGCTCCGTTTTTTCGATAAAGTCGAGCAGCAGTGGATCTACCTTGGCAAACCCGCCGCGACTGGCTTCGAACAGCTCATACACCGCATCGACCACACCCGCTTCCTGCACGATCCTCTCCACCTGCTGCGCCACCCCGTGGTCATCCGGCACCGCCAGGGCACCGAACACCGGATGATCCCCCGCTTCGGCCAGTACCAGGCCGGCCAGG
Organism: Pseudomonas fluorescens; assembly: GCF_000967965.1. GTDB lineage: Bacteria > Pseudomonadota > Gammaproteobacteria > Pseudomonadales > Pseudomonadaceae > Aquipseudomonas > Aquipseudomonas grandcourensis. Next base: position 5,628 of record NZ_LACC01000005.1, on the reverse strand, counting down.
GTCGTGCCGGTTCCGCAGGCCAGCCACCAGCCGTCATGGTCGCTCCAGCCCAAGCCCGGCAATTGCGCGCAAACAGTGGCCCGCAACTGCATGCAACCCAAGGCACCAGGCAAACCGCCTCCCCCTTCAGGCACCGGATGCAACCTCGGGTAGCGGGTTTGCCAGGGTTGCCAGAAACCCGCTTCATGCCTTGCCCGATAGCCTGCATACCCCAGCCAGTGCAACTGCATGCCGAACGCCTGCAAGTCCTTGACCGTCGGGGTTTGCTGAGGATGCCCGCGCAACAGGCCGACGGTGGCAAAGCCGAAACGCTGGCCCGCCGCCGCCAACGCGTGGAGGTGATTGGAGTGCGCGCCACCGAGACTGATGATGCCTTCGGCACCCAGGCGGTCAGCAGTTTTCAGGTGTTCGATGAGCTTGAACCACTTGTTGCCGCTGATCAGCGGGTCGATCTGATCCAGACGCAGGATTGCCACTTCGATGCCGGCTTGAGTGAGCCAGTCGAGGTGAAGGGGTTCGAGGGGGGCCTGGGGTAGCCAGTTGTCTGAAGGAGAAAGCATGATGCCGGATCGATGAAAAGATCCGGCATCTTAGCAGCACCTTTGTGGCGAGGGAGCTTGCTCCCTCGCCACAGACCTGACTGTTACAACTGTGCCGCCAATCGCGAACCCTGATTGATCGCCCGCTTGGCATCCAGCTCTGCCGCGACATCCGCGCCGCCGATCAGGTGCACGCTCTGCCCCGCCGACACCAGGCCGTCATGCAACTCGCGCAGCGGATCCTGCCCGGCGCAAATCACGATGTTGTCCACTGGCAGCACCTGTGGCTCGCCGGTTTCGCCGATGCGGATGTGCAGGCCTTCGTCGTCGATCTTCAGGTATTCAACGCTGTTGAGCATCTGCACCTGTTTGTTCTTCAGACCGGTGCGATGAATCCAGCCGGTGGTCTTGCCCAGGCCGTCGCCGACCTTGGATTTCTTGCGTTGCAGCAGGAATACCTCGCGGGCCGGCGCATGGGGCGCTGCCTTGATACCCGCGACACCGCCGCGGGCTTCAAGGTGCGTATCGATACCCCACTCCTTCCAGAACGCGGCGCGATCCTGACTGGTGGCGACACCTTCATGCACCAGGAACTCGGAGACGTCGAAACCGATACCACCGGCACCGATCACCGCTACACGCTTGCCCACCGCTTTGCGCTCCAGGATCACGTCCAGGTAACTCAGCACCTTGGCGTGTTCCACCCCTGGAATGGCCGGCAGGCGCGGCGCAATGCCGGTGGCCAGAATGATCTCGTCGTAGCCGCCTTCGACCAGCCCGGCCACGTCGACGCGAGTGTTCAGGCACACCTCGACGTTGGTGGTCTGCAACTTGCGGTTGAAGTAGCGAATGGTCTCAAAGAACTCTTCCTTGCCCGGAACGCGCTTGGCGATGTTGAACTGACCGCCAATTTCGCTGGCCGAATCGAACAGCGTCACCTGATGGCCACGCTCGGCGGCCACGGTCGCGGCGGACAAACCGGCAGGACCGGCACCGACCACGGCAATTTTCTTCAGCTGCTGCACCGGCAGATAGTTGAGTTCGGTTTCGTGGCAGGCACGCGGGTTGACCAGGCAACTGGTCAGCTTGCCGCCGAAGGTGTGGTCGAGGCAGGCCTGGTTGCAACCGATGCAGGTGTTGATTTCATCGGCGCGACCTTCAGCGGCCTTGTTGACGAAGTCCGGGTCGGCGAGGAACGGCCGCGCCATGGACACCATGTCGGCATCGCCCTCGGCCAGGATCTGCTCGGCCACTTCCGGGGTGTTGATACGGTTGGTGGTGATCAACGGAATATTGACCGAACCACGCAGCTTGGCCGTGACCTTGCTGAAGGCCGCGCGCGGCACTTTGGTGGCGATGGTTGGAATCCGCGCTTCGTGCCAGCCGATACCGGTGTTGATGATGGTCGCGCCGGCCTGCTCGATGGCCTTGGCCAGTTGAACGACTTCTTCCCAGATGCTGCCGCCTTCGACCAGGTCGAGCATCGACAGGCGGAAGATGATGATGAAGTTCGGGCCGACCGCTTCACGCACGCGGCGAACGATTTCCACCGGCAGGCGCATACGGTTTTCGTAGCTGCCGCCCCAGCGGTCGGTACGGTGGTTGGTGTGGGCGGCGAGGAACTGGTTAATGAAATAACCTTCGGAGCCCATGATTTCCACGCCGTCGTACTCGGCGCTTTGCGCCAGTACCGAGCAGGTGACGAAATCGCTGATCTGCTTCTCGATGCCTTCTTCGTCCAGCTCTTTTGGCTTGAACGGGTTGATCGGCGCCTGGATCGCGCTGGGGGCAACCTGTTTCGGGCTGTAGGCATAACGACCGGCATGGAGGATCTGCATGCAGATCTTGCCGCCTGCGTCATGCACGGCACGGGTGACGATACGGTGCTTGAGCGCCTCTTCTTCGGTCGTCAGCTTGGCCGCACCGGAATACACGCCACCCTCTTCGTTCGGGCCGATACCGCCAGTGACCATCAGGCCGACACCGCCACGGGCACGCTCGGCAAAGTACGCCGCCATGCGCTCGAAGCCACCCGGTTTCTCTTCAAGGCCAGTGTGCATCGACCCCATCAGGGTGCGGTTGCGCAACGTGGTGAAACCCAGGTCCAGCGGAGCCAGCAGGTGCGGGTATTGAGCGGCGGTCATCGGTAACTCCACATCGAGCGATCACGGAAAGTGCAGGAGCTCTGTGGCCCCCATCAGTCATGTTCGACAGACTAAGAGTCGCGCTGCCATCCCTCAATGACCGTAACTGACAAATTATTGATCGAAATGAGCAACAGCTTTGGGCAACCGGGAATGACTTAAAACAAAAACGACCTTGCGGTGCAGGTCCGGATTGAAACCTGCACCAGAAGGCCGCTTCCTTTCGGGCTCTGGAGAAGCCCGCAAGGTTTACGCGCAGAACCGGCTTAGCATGCGCTTGCTACTGACCGCGCAGGCGCAACATAGTCGTCCTGTTGTTTCGCTCGCTGGGTCAACGCCACCATCGCCAGGAACCCGAGCACAATCAGCACCGGATAAGCCATCAACAGTTCGGAAAGGGAATACTTCCAGGCCAAAGGGCGCCCGACACCCAGCATGGCGGCATACATCCAGGACACTGCCGACAACGACCCGCAGGCCAACGCCAGCATTCGTGCACTGAATCCGAGATTGAGCAAGGAGCCTGCCTTTTGCAGGGCTGGCAGTACCATGCGATGCAACAAGATGCCGTTGTAAGTCAGCAACGCCACAATAATGACTTTGGCTTGAAGTTTTGGATTCAAAAAGTAATCGGCACCCTTATCCAGGTAATCGATACCGACAACAGCGACACCCGTTACCCACAGCGCTATTAGTGCAACGATGACAGACTTCTGAAGACTTTCCATGTGAGCATTATCATGCTCAGTGAATACTTTCCGTTTTAAAAGATCCCTGACCATCGCAACATCACTGGTCAGCACCAGACCGATGGCCACACAACACGCCACCAAATGAACGTAAATAACGCCCAGACGTAAAAACTCCAGGAATTCCTTATTTTCCAGCAGACTCATAATGGTATTTATCGCCACGGTATTTTCTCCACCTTATTCGAGAGTACGGATCGACCACCTGACAGAATCTTTAATTATTAAAAACCCTGTACGACCTTACTTCTAAAAGATAAGCCAAATCATGGACTCGGCACTGGCAACCTCATTGACTCGCCTGGCGAATCAATGACCGGCTGGTTTATCACCTCCCTGAGTTTCAGATAAAAATCCCCAATTTGCATTCACTGCATTTGAGATTCCATTTCCACTTCTTTTTTTACAATCACGGGGGCTGGTCATGGCTGACGAGCTCAAGGATCAGAGGCCACAGACGCTACAATGTTCATTTTTCGCACAAGCCACCGACAAACGGCGCGTAGCGCTAGTGCGCCCGAAGCGACAGTCATGAGCCAACTTCTACGCTATTGCCCACGGTAACTGGCCTGCTTGATTACATGCACTTCGACAACTGCATATTGGATCCGCTAGTTGTTACACATCCCATAACTTGCGCAATAGCGAGCAGTTCTCATCCAGAGCAATCTCCAAATTCGGATTTCACGGTGATCCAGCCACCCTTTCAGGCAGATAGCAACGCAGAATCAACTTAAACAAACAAGACACTAATCAAGTCAAAATCAATCGTCAGCGAATTGAACTACGTTCGCTCAAAGTACATCGGATGGTTAGTACCTTGAAACGGTATATTCGCTAATTGTGAACATAATCAAAACCCGAAGTAAACAAATGCCGTAGCTGCCACGACACCCCATGCGAGCAACGCCATTACCGTTGAATTTTGCATTGACCGGGATTCGCCGAATCGCTGCAAACCGGGCTTCGAAAAACCGGCCTGGTCATAACAGCAATGCATGATCGCCCGGTAGGTATATCGCAGGCCAGCCAATAGAAACAGGGTGATCAAGCCAAGGACAAGTCCATGCCTGATTGCCGGTTTGACCAATGGCATAAGGTGATCCTGTTCGCAAGCAACGCTATCGAGTTCCACAACGGTTATTTGCTGGTAGTCCGCCGAAGACCGCTTTTGGCCAATCTGGATTACCGCCTGCTGCTCCAGATCCAGCGCCTGATACTTCCAGAGCGTTGATGATCCTTCTCGGCAGAACGTAAACGCAGCAGGACTTGAGATGGCGACAATACTAGCGTCGTTGATGTCCAGTTTTTTCAGCGTTTCCGTGGCTGACCTGGTGAAATCCAGGTCGAACACCGGATTAACCCTGGTAGCAGATGCCGCGACCGAAACCAAAAGGCCGCTCAAGAGGCAGATGGCTGAAATGTTCAAGGCCGGGTTTCCTTTTTCCATTGATTCTTTGATTTCGCAGCTCGGTTCCAACCTGCTTTGATGAGTTCCAGTACGCTGCTGGCACTCCGATAGCTAATGGGCAATTGAATGGAAGGAGAAAGGGAGGGCATCCATTGCCCTCCCCTCTGCTGTCCACGCTCCCTGCGACAGTACTGGCCAGGACCTCAAGTGGCCATAAGGAAGTCCGTCTGATCAACGGCCGCGCTGTTGACACCAACCAGGTGAATCGTGTCCCCACCGATCCCTACCACCGTGTCCGCCCCGTCAGCCGTTATGGTCACATTGGCAGCGAACGTCGCGCTGGTGATCCCCATCCCCGCGATATTCAGCAAGTCCTGCCCTGCGGCCGGACTGGCTCCGAAGCTCAGGATCGTATCGTTGCCGAAACCCGCGGCATCAAACTCGAAAATATCGTTGCCGGCGACGCCACCACTCATCAGGTCGTTACTGCCACCGCCGATGAGGATGTCGTTACCCGCACCACCCACGAGCATGTTGGAGAGCGCGTTGCCGGCCCCCACGAAATTGCCGCTGCCGCCGAAAAACAGATTTTCGACGTTGGCACCCAGGGTGTAGGTCCCGAGCGAGGTCCAGACCGAGTCGTTGCCGGCACCGGCGAGCTCGTTCACCACGTCCCCAAGGTCGGTGACTTCGAAGATATCGCTGCCGACACCGCCGACCATCGTGTCGGCTCCTGCGCGACCGATGAGGACGTCGTTACCTGCCCCGCCGTTGAGGATGTCGTT
>NZ_LACC01000049.1:32340-39459 GCF_000967965.1 Pseudomonas fluorescens | reverse complement strand
AGCCTGCTCGCGATGACGTCCTTCCAGCCAACACATTCCTGTGCGTTTTCCTCAGACCCCTAGGAAATCTCCGACACGCTTTTCAGGTTGTCCGTCGGAAGCGCGATCTCTAGCCTTTGTCGGTCGCTGCAAAATCAGTGATCGGGTTTGGTCGCCCGGGTTTAGAATGGCGCACAGTGCCGCGCGAGCGGCATTTTTGTGCTTGCTTAATGGCGAGCCGTGCGTGGGAGGGCCCTGGCCCTGCCGGGTTTCCATTCCCTGGTCGACCAACCTGCGTACGGTTCGCCACCCATCTGCTTGGTCGCAGTGATGGCGAACTCCAAATCCAAGAATGGAGCTTCACCATGATCAAACCCACCCCAAATCCCCCCGAAACCGACGACGTTTCCCCCTACCAGTCCCCCCACTCGAACAAACTCCACGAAGCCGCCGACCGCGCCCTCGATCACTACCTCAATCCCCCCAGGCAACCTGCCCCCCACAAGCCCGGCACGATGTTTGTCATCGCCCCGAATATCGACACCGAAACCCTGCTGGCCCACGCCTGTGAATCACTGGCGTCGGCGAGTGTGATGGCGAGTGATTTCGCGGGGTTTCTGCAGGGTTCGCAGCGCAATACGATGCTGGGGATTGCGCAGGTGATCATGCTGGGTGAGCTGGCGGTGAATCGGGCGCTGGATAATCTCGATCCGCAGGATTAGTGGCCAAAGGACCGGGCCAGAGCCGTGAAGCCCGGGCCGGCCAGGACGATCAATAACGCAGGGAAGAGAAACAGCATCATCACGACGGACATTTTGGCGGACATCTTGGAGATGTATTCCTGCAGGCGCGTCAGGCGCCGGTCGTCGAGCAACTGTTTGAGCGCCATCAAGGACTTCATCGCGCCGCCCCCCTGATGGATCAATTGTTGAAGGATCACGCAGGTGTCGGTGAACTCGTCTACTGCAAGCAAGCGGGTGGTCTTGTTCAACTCTTCGCCCAGTTCCAGGCCGGAATCGACGCGGGTCAGAATCAGGCGCAGTTCATGGGTCAGGGCGGGCAGCAATTGCCTGCCCTCTTGGCTCAGCACACGCAGGGATTGCTCCACCGCCATGCCCGATTCGAACAGGGTGCGCAGCAGCGCAATGAAGGTTGAGGTTTCGGTGGCCAGTTGTTTTTGCCGACGTTGTGCGGCCGCGGCCAGCCAGCGTTTGGGCAACAGATAGCCGGCGCTGGTGGCGAGCATCGGGGCGATCCAGTGGTTCTCCACATTCGGGTAGAACAGCCCCTGGATCAGCAGGCACAAGGACAGCGCCAACACCGGCACGCCCACCTGCAAGGCGGCGAACAAGGAGCGTTGGCGTACGCTACGCCAGCCCAGTCGGTTGAGCAGGGCCTGGGTTTCGTTGTCCATTTTGACCGACTGCTGCCCCAGGCGGCTGGCGCCCAGGGCTTGCAGCAGTTGGCTGAAGTGGCTATCACCCGGCGCCTTGCCATCCAGTCGCTGGGCCACCTGGCGTGCCCGTCGGCTTTGGTCCAGCAAGGCGCTGAGCAACAACAGTGCCGCCCCGAAAAGCAGCAGTGCGCTCACCAGCAAGAGCATCTTCATATTCATAGGCTACGCAACATGCGCCAAAGCGCCAGGCAACCGATCACCTGAAATCCGAAGGCACTCGCCAGCATGATTTGCCCCGAGCTGTCGTGCCACATGGAAAGCAGGTAGGTCGGATTGGTGAGTAGAAAGTAACCAGCAACCGAGACCGGCAGCAGGGCAAGGACCACGGCAGTGATACGGGTTTCGCCGGTCATGGCCTTCAACTGGCGAGCCGCTTGCTCGCGTTCGCGGATCATCTTGATCAGGTTTTCCAGCAGCTCACTGGCATTGCCGCCGTAACGGTGGTTGACCTTCAAACCGAGTGCGAGCAGGCGCAGTTCATCTTTCTCGTACAGCTCGGCGAAGTCCGAAGCGGCGTCTGCCAGGCTGACCCCCAGATGCACATTGCGCTGAATCCGGCCCATGGCATTTTTCAGCGGGTCTTCGGCCGCATCGATGGCGCCGAGCACGGCATCGGCCAGGGTCCGTCCGGACTTCAGGCTGCGCACGGCGTGGTCGAGCAGCATCGGCAGCTGTTCGATCATGCGACTGAGGCGACGCTGATAACGCCAGCTGACGAACAGTCGTACCACCACCGGAGGCACCAGCAGCGCCAGCAGCGCGCCGATCCAGCCATCCAGGGCAATCCCCAGCAGCACCCCGAGTATCCAGAACACCAGCCATTGACCCAGGCGTTCGGTGGGACGTCCGAGTCCGGCGCGCAGGAACGCCCGCTCAAGGCCCGCCCATGACGGCTTCTGCACGACCCGCAGCGGTTGCCCCTGGCTCAGGCGTCCCAAAATCCGTTCGTTGCCGGTCTGGCGCAAGCCGTTATAGAGCAGGCGCAGCGCCAGGCCGAGAAAGATCAGGCAAACGAGGATGAGCAGCGCCGGTTTGAGCATGCCGTGGCCTCAGTACGCCGAGGGAGACAGCGCCGAGTCCCGGCGCAATTTGTCGCCAGCCGGATTTACGGCTTCGCGCAGGAAACCGAATCCGGTGTGGCGGTCGAAACGGAACAGTGTGTTGGTGACATACACGTCGTCGCGCACACCGACGACTTCCACCACTTCGCTGACACAGCGGCGACCGTCGGGCATGCGCGTGAGCTGGATGACCACGTCGAGCGCCGCGCAGATCATTTGCCGCAGGGTGCGCTCGGCGATGCTGCGGCCAGTCAAGCCCACCAGGGTCTCCAGGCGCAGCAGCGCATCCTGGGCGTTGTTGGCGTGTACGGTACTCATCGAGCCGTCGTGGCCGGTGTTCATGGCGGTCAATACATCGACCACTTCGACTCCGCGAATTTCGCCGAGGATGATCCGGTCCGGGCGCATCCGCAGGGCGTTGCGAATCAGGTCGCTGGCTTTCACCTCGCCATGGCCTTCGGCATTCGGTGGACGGGTTTCCAGGCGCACGACGTGAGGGTGGCCCAGTTGCAGTTCGGCGACGTCTTCGATGGTGACCAGTCGTTCCTGAGGGTTGATCAACTGGCTGAGAATGTTCAGCAGCGTGGTCTTGCCGGTGCCGGTGCCGCCGCTGATCAGGATGTTGCAGCGTTTGCCCACGGCTTCCTGAATGAATTCGAAGATTGCGTGATCGATGGTTTGCATCGCCATCAGATCGGAGCTTTTGAGCATGTCCTTGCGGAATTTTCGGATCGACAGGCAGGGGCCATCGAGGGCTATCGGCGGAATGATGGCGTTGACCCGGCTGCCGTCCGGCAGGCGCGCATCGACCATCGGCGAAGACTCATCGAGGCGCCGGCCCAGGGGCGCGAGAATCCGTTGCATGACACGTTCGACGTGGTGCGAATCGATAAAGCGCAGGTCACTCAGATGCAGCACGCCTTCGCGTTCGACAAATACCCGGTGCGGACCGTTGACCAGAATCTCGGTCACCGCCGTGTCGCGCAGTAGTACTTCCAACGGGCCGAAACCGGTGAGTTCGTCGACGATCTCTTCGGCCAGGCGCTCCATTTCATAGCGGGAAATCGCCAGGTGCAAACGCGCGATGTACTCGGCCACTTTGTCGATCACGAACTGCGACAGCGCCTGGCGCGAGCCCTCCAGCAGGTTTTTTCCCGACTCTTCGATGGCGTCGATGATGTAGCGGTGCAGCACCAGTTTCAGGCCTTCGTGGTCGGTATTGCCGACCGCGCCGCGATGGGGGGAGCCGAAGAGTTTTTCACTGCTCATTGTGCGCCCCTCAAGCGGTTGAACCAGCCGGTCTTGGGTTTGGCCAGGCCTTCGGAATGTTTGGCCAGGCACTCGCCGAGGGTGCGCAGGCTCTGGGTTAGGCCTTCGCGTGGGGCCAGTTCGAACAAGGTCAGGCCCTGGTTCTTGGCGTTGAGCCGCACTTCCGGACTGTAGGCGAGGGTGGCGATGATCTCCAGGCCGAACGTTTTGCCCAGGGTGTCGGAGTCCGGTGCGACGCTGCGCAGGTAGCGGTCCACGAGCAATTTGGCGTGATCGAGCTTCATGCCTTTTTCGCGCCACAAGTTGAGCACCGTGAGGTTGCGGCGGCAGTCGAGCACGTTCTGGTCGGTGTACCACAGCAGTTTGTCGCAATGGTTGACGAAGGTGCGCAGCGCTTCGCTGTCAGGTTGGCCCGTGAGGTTTACCACGATGTGCTGGAAGTGTTGGCGCAGGGCGCTGAGCAACATGTACAGCTCGGCGGCGCTGGTGTGTTCAAGCGGTTCATCGCCACTGGCGTAGGCGAGGATGCGCAGCCCGGCTTCGCAACTGGTGAAGGCGCTGTCGATCAGCGTCGCGTCCAGGCGTCGCAAGTGGCGCAATGCATCACCGAAATGAAACGAGCTTTCAAGGCCCAGCAGCGCCAGGCTATCGCCCCGGGGTAATCCAAGGTCCAGCAGCAGCGTGTGCTGTCCGCTTTTTTGCACCACTTGCGCCATGTGCGTGGCCAGCAATGCGCCGTCGGCGCTGCTCTGCACGCCATACAGTACGGTCAGGCGGCCCAGGTGCGTGTTCGGCGCGATGGCGGGCAGGCGTTTGCTCAGGCGTCGCACCAGCCCCGCGACTTCACTGGAGCGTGAACCATAGGCCACGAAATCCCTGGCCCCGGCGCGCATCGCATTGAGCACAAGCTGGTTGTCCATGCCGTCGCCCAGCGCGACGATTGCCAGCATCGGTTTGGCTTCCAGCGCGCCTTCGATCAGCGCGCTTTGGGTTACCACGTGGTCGCGGTCCAGGCCGATGAACACCAGGCTGGCGCAGGTCACGTCCACCAGTGCCAACAGTTCGTCGAGGCTGCCACCACCGGCGCTGACCACCTGGCCCAAGGGCGCAAGGGCACCTTGCAGCCATTCCAGGTCGGTGCTGTTGCGCGTGATCGCGAGGAAGGTTTGACTCAGGTTCTGGCTCATTGCGATAACTCGCTGCGTGATACCGCACTCGCCGGCAGGCCGCCGAGCAAAGTGGCCCGGATCAAGCCGTTGAACAGTGGCGTAAAAGGTCTGCGCATGGAAAGGTATCCTTGCTCGACTCAGGGTGTTTGTTGAGTGATCTCGTTGCCGCGAATGACTTCCACGCTGGTTTTGCGCGATACGGCGCCAGGGCTGGCAACGGGTTTGGGCGGCGCAGTCATGGCCAGCTGGCTGAATTGCAATAACTCGCGGTTGGCATTGGCCAGGTTGGCGGAAGAGCTGCTTTCACCGGCCCAGTAGCGCGCCAGGCGTTTTTCATCGGCGCTACGCACGGCCAGGCGCAGCACGCCGGCCTGGGTCGCGAGCATCAGGCGGCTCACCAGTTGTTCTGGAACGGCGAGCAACACGGTCCGGGCCGCGCCTCGGGATTGATCCTGTTTGAGTTTTTCATCGGCGTTGCGCGCCGGGCTGGAAGGCTGGCCGTCGTTGGTCAACCCCAACTGCTCGCCGACCCCGAGCACCCGCAAGGCCGGCACCACGAGTTGGGCCGTTGGCTGCGGATTGAGGGTGTCCATACGCAGGAACAGCAGCACGTCGACATAGTCACCGGGTGTCAGTTGCCCGCCGATACTGACCACTTCTTCCATGGCAACCGCCAGGGCGCGCTCATTTGGGCGGATCATCCGTGACAGCTTGCTGCCGGCTTCGAAGCTTTCGTCGTTGAGCCAGCTGCCGGCGGTGAGGGCGCGCCAAGGGGTACGGCCAATCGCCTGGTCGAGGCTGGTCAGGCTGCCGGCCGGGGCGGTGTGCAACTGTTCCAGGACGACATCGGCGGCGGTGATCGGCGTATACGGCGCGACATCGTTGACCAGCACGACCACGGGATGGCGGGTCGGGTCATTTGCCGACACTGGCAGCTGTGCAATGGCGAGTGGTGCATTGACGGTGGATTGGGCAACGGTCTCGGGGGCCGGTTGACGACTCAATGTGAGTCCCCAGTAACCGGTAATGATGGCGCCGACCAGAAACAATCCGGCGAGGCCCAGAGTGACACGGCTGTTCATGAAGGCTCTCCCTTTCCTGCTGCGCAAACCCCGTCAGGTCTAACGAGACAACTTCGCAATCAGGCAGCTATGAACATGGAACTATTTCGCTATTTGACCGTAGCGCAGGTAGAGCAAAATGCCATTAGTGTGGAAACAATATCTAACGAAAGTGCAAAGTTGCGATAAAACGACCTGTTTTTGACGTCAACGAAACGGTTAATACTTTAGTGTTAATGCGTATTTACAGTTGTTGGGCCGGGGAATGCCGACAATGCTGGTGCTGGCACTGGGGAATCATGTTGCGTCCGTGCAACACCCGTCGTCGTCCAGGAGAAATGTCATGTCTTTTTCCAAGCTTGTTGAGAAGGTCAAATCCGGGATCGCTTTTTACAAGGGCCTGGCCAAGGATACCGAGGGTGCGTCCGGTATTGAGTACGCGATTATTGCGGCCATGGTCGCGGTGGTGCTCGCCGGTTTCAGTGGAGGTGTTCAGAACGCCATCACTGCCACGTTCAACACGATTCAAGCGGCGCTGTGACAAGGAAGTCGACAATTTGCTGTTGCTTCACAGGGTTTCTAACGTCAGCGCTTCGTCCATTGCAGGTGTTACCTCATGAACGCTCACGCACAGCCACGCCAACAACTGCTTCTGGTGGATGACGAAGAGGACGCATTGCTTGAGTTGGCGGAGTTGCTGGAGGGTGAGGGGTTCAATTGTTTTACGGCCACTTCGGTCAAGCTCGCGCTGCAGCACCTGACCCGGCATCCCGATATCGCTTTGGTGATCACCGATTTACGCATGCCGGAGGAGAGCGGCATGTCGTTGATCAAGCGCTTGCGCGAGCATACGTCGCGCCAGCATTTGCCGGTGATTGTGATGTCGGGGCATGCGGGCATGGATGATGTCAGTGACATGTTGCGCTTGCAGGTGCTGGATCTTTTTCGCAAGCCGATTTATCACGTGCGGTTGTTGGAGACGCTCAATAATCTGTTTCCTCAACCGCAGGTTTATCTGGTCAAAGGTTGACTTGGCGGCCTCTGGGCCGACCATGTTTGGGTTGATCGAGTACATATCCATTTCTGCGGTAACGGCTACTGGCGGTTTCGCCCTTACGGCGAGT
>NZ_LACC01000049.1:0-32331 GCF_000967965.1 Pseudomonas fluorescens | reverse complement strand
CCTGATGAGTGGTGAGAAGCGACGGGGTGGTGTGGGCTGCTCTGCCTTTGCTCTTCTGTGGGAGCGAGCTTGCTCGCGATGGCGGCCTGCCAGCCGACCAATTTCTTTCGAATGTACCCAGCCCAACTGTAGGAGTGAGCCTGCTCGCGATGGCGGCCTACCGGCCGGCCTGATTATCTGGGAGCACGCTCCCTCGCCACATACATCAGCCTTGTCAGGCAACCGGCCGCCAGTGCCCGACCATATGCTCCAGATCCCCGACACCCACCAACTGAAAGTCCCCGCTCGGTCCCGGCGCACTGGCCAGCAACGTCACCTCGCTGGGCAACCGTACCGGCTTCTTGAACTGCACGGCGATCTCAACATTTGCCGCAGGCAGATGCCCGGCCAGCGCTGCCAGCGTGCGTGCCTTGTTCCACAGGCCATGGGCGATGGCGGTCGGGAAGCCGAAGAGTCGGGCGCTGGCCGCGCTTAGGTGAATCGGGTTGTAGTCGCCGGACACCCAGGCATATTGCCGGCCGATCTCCGAGGGCGCTTTCCAGTGCTCGATTTCGCTCAGGACAAGGCTCGATACCAGGTTCTCTTCGAGCGGTTCGCCCTCGAGTTTGACGCCGCGACAGAGCATCCGGCTTTCTGCTTCCCACAACGGGCCCAACTGATCGTCGAGGCTGGTCAGCAGATCGAACGTCGCGCCTTTGGTGTGGGGTTGCAGGTTCTGCACTTGCACGCTGACGCGCACCCGACTCACCCCGCCCATGGTGCGCAACACACGTATGCGGTTGCTCAGGTGAATCAGGCCCAGCAGCGGGAACGGGAAGTCCCTGGCTGTGAGCAGTTGCATCTGCAAGGCAAACCCGAGGATGTGCGGGTAGGTCGGTGGCAGTAGGCCGTTGTCGGCGAAACCACAGACCTTGCGATAGGCCGCCAGGCGCTTGGGATCGACTTCGACCCAGCAACGCAAACCCGAATCGAGCAGGCGGCTGCCGGTGATTTTTCGCCGTGTTGCCGCTCGTGCGTACAACCCCGGCAGGCTGGGTTCGCGGTTGAGTGTGTGCCAGTCGGTGATCATCCTTAAGCCCCCAGAACGCTTTGCCCACATACGCGCAAAGCTTGCCCGGTGAACGCGCCGGTGCCCGGTTGCGCGAGCCAGGCCACGGCCTCGGCGACGTCCTGCGGCAGGCCGCCCTGGCCGAGGGAGCTCATGCGCCGTCCGGCTTCGCGCAGGCCGAAGGGAATGTGCGCGGTCATCTGCGTTTCGATGAAGCCCGGCGCCACGGCGTTGATGCTGATGCCGCGCTCGTGGAGCAGCGGCGCCCAGGCTTGTGCCAGACTGATCAACCCGGCCTTGCTCGCCGCGTAATTGGTTTGCCCGCGATTACCGGCGATGCCGCTGATGGACGCCAGCAGGATCACCCGGCCGTTGTCGTGCAGGGTGCCGCTGTCGAGCAGGGCTTTGGTCAGCACTTGCGGCGCGTTGAGGTTGACCGCCAGCACCGCGTCCCAGAATTCCGGGGTCATGTTGGCCAGGGTTTTATCCCGGGTGATGCCGGCGTTGTGCACCACGATGTCGAGGCCGTCGGGCAGTTGTTCGACCAACTGCGCGGCGGCGTCTTCGGCGCAGATGTCGAGGGTGATGCTGCGCCCGCCGAGGCGCGCGGCGAGGGCTTCGAGATCGGTTTTGGCCGGCGGTACGTCGAGCAGGATGACATCGGCACCATCGCGGGCCAGGGTTTCAGCGATGGCGGCACCAATGCCCCGCGCCGCGCCGGTGACCAATGCCTTGCGCCCGGCGAGCGGGCGTGTCCAGTCGGTGACTGGCGTTGCGCACGGATTCAAGCGAATGACCTGACCGGACACGAAGGCGCTTTTGGGCGAGAGGAAAAACCGCAGCGGGCCTTCCAGTTGCGCCTCGGCAACTTCGCCGACGTAGATCAATTGCAGGGTGCCACCGCTGCGCAACTCCTTGGCCAGGGAGCGGCTGAAACCTTCCAGGGCACGCTGGGCACTGGCGGCAAACGGGTCACGCAGGGTTTGCGGATCACGCCCGAGAATCACCAGGTGTGCGCAGTGTTCGAGGTTCTTCATCAGCGGCTGGAAAAACTCGCGCAGTTGCTTGAGCTGATCGGTGTGCAGCAGGTCACTGGCGTCGAACACCACGGCCTTGAGTTTCGGTCCGTGGCCGGGAATCCAGGCCGTGGCCAGCGAAGGCTCGGTGCCGTAGCTGTAGATCGCGTCGGTCAGGCGGTTGGCGAACGCGCTGACGTGTTCGGCCAACGGTCCGCCGCCGATCAGCAGTGCACCTTCTACAGGTCGCAACCGACCCGCTTGCCAGCGCTCCAGTCTGGTCGGCGCCGGCAACCCCAGGGCACCGACCAGGCGATGGCCGATGGACGAATTGGCGAAGTCGATATAGCGGTCAGACATGGAACGCGCTCCGAAAGCTGGGGTTCAAAGTGTGGACCATGAATGGCGATCAGTCGTTCGATCCACGAGATAAGGCCTACGCTTGGTTACAGTGTAGGAGCGAGCTTGCTCCGGGCGGCGTTCCGACGATGGCGGTGTATCAGCCAACATCGATGTTGCATGTGCTGACCTCTTCGCGAGCAGGCTCGCTCCCACAGGGGTTAGTGTTTACATCAGGTCTTTTGTCAGGAGCTCTTCATGACCCAACTGCGCCGCGTCGCGATCATCGGCGGTAACCGGATTCCCTTCGCCCGTTCCAACGGCCCCTACGCCACGGCCAGTAACCAGGTGATGCTCACCGCCGCCCTCGAGGGCCTGATCGAGCGTTACAACCTGCACGGCCAGCGCATCGGCGAAGTGGTCGCCGGGGCGGTGCTCAAGTTGTCGCGGGACATGAACCTCACGCGCGAGTGCGTACTGGGTTCGCGGCTGTCGCCCGCCACCCCGGCCTACGACATCCAGCAGGCGTGCGGCACCGGGCTGGAAGCGGCGTTGCTGGTGGCGAACAAGATTGCCCTGGGCCAGATCGACTGCGGCATCGCCGGTGGCGTGGACACCACCTCGGATGCACCGATCAGCGTCAGCGAGGGGCTGCGCAAAATCCTCCTGCAAGCCAATCGCGCCAAAACCACCGGCGACAAACTGAAAACCTTCCTGCAATTGCGTCCCAAACATCTGATCCCCGAGTTCCCGCGCAACGGCGAGCCGCGTACCGGGTTGTCCATGGGCCAACATTGCGAGCTGATGGCCCAGACCTGGAGCATCCCTCGCCAGGCACAGGATCAATTGGCGCTGGAGAGTCATCAGAAACTGGCCGCGTCCTACGCTGAGGGCTGGCACAACGACCTGATGACGCCGTTCCTGGGCCTGACCCGCGACAACAACCTGCGCCCGGATTCGACGCTGGAAAAGCTCGCCGCGCTCAAGCCGGCCTATGAGAAAAGCACCAGGGGCACTCTGACCGCCGGCAACTCCACGCCGCTGACCGATGGTGCGTCACTGGTGCTGCTGGGCAGCGAGGAATGGGCCAAGGCACGCGGGTTACCGATCCTGGCCTACTGGCGTGACGGCGAGGCGGCGGCGGTGGATTTCGTCAACGGCGCCGAAGGCTTGTTGATGGCACCGGTCTACGCCGTGCCGCGTTTGCTGGCGCGCAATGGCCTGACCTTGCAGGACTTCGACTACTACGAAATCCACGAAGCCTTCGCCGCGCAAGTGCTGTGCACTTTGAAGGCCTGGGAGGATCCGGAGTACTGCAAAACCCGTCTCGGGCTCGATGCGGCGCTGGGCTCGATCGACCGCAGCAGGCTCAACGTCAAGGGCAGTTCATTGGCAGCGGGGCATCCGTTTGCCGCCACGGGCGGGCGTATCGTCGCCAACCTGGCGAAGTTGCTGGATGCAGCGGGCAAGGGGCGGGGACTGATATCGATCTGCGCGGCGGGCGGGCAGGGCGTGACCGCCATTATCGAGCGCTGAGTGTTTAGCTCCGGGGGCCAGTACACTGAGTATCCCTGTGGCGAGGGGGCTTGTCGGAACGCCGCACCGCCCCGTTCGAGCGCGAAGCGGTCGTAAAATCAGCGACCGCTTTTTCTCAGGCACACTACGTTGATCGCTTTACGGCTGCTTCGCAACCGAACGGGGCGGTGCGGCGTTCCGACAAGCCCCCTCGCCACAGTTGATCGGTTCGCTTATGTACGGAACCTGCGCACCAACCCGTCCAGCTCATTGGACAACCCGGCCAGGCTCTGGGAATCCAGGCGCGCCGAGTTGGCCAGTTCCGCCACTAGCTGCGCATCGCCATGGATCTGGCTGATGTGCCGGTTGATGTCTTCGGCCACTTGATGCTGTTGTTCCGCCGCCGTGGCGATCTGGGTGTTCATGTCGCGGATCACGTCCACCGACTCGCGGATCTGCCCGAAGCTGTTGCGCGCCTCGCCGATGCGCGTCACCGATTGCTGGGACACTTCCAGGCTGGCGTGCATCTGTTGGGTCACCTGGCTGGTGCGTTTGGCCAGGTTGCCCAGCAGTCCGTCGATTTCCGCCGTGGAGTCGGCCGTGCGCTTGGCCAGGGCCCGCACTTCGTCAGCCACCACAGCAAAGCCGCGACCTTGTTCACCAGCCCGGGCCGCTTCGATCGCGGCGTTCAGCGCCAGCAGGTTGGTCTGTTCGGCGATCGAGCGGATGGTCCCCAGGATCGACTGAATGTCGTTGCTGTCGCGTTCGAGCTGTTGCATCGACTGGGCCGACTGTTCGATTTCCTGGCTCAGGCGATCAACGCTGTTCACCGCCGCATCGATCTGCTGCTGACCTTCGCGAGCCTGGCGCTGGCCACTGTCGGCAGACTCCGCCGCATGGCTGCAAGAGCGCGCGACTTCGTTGGCGGTGGCGACCATTTCGTGGAACGCCGTGGAGACCATGTCCACCGCTTCACGCTGGCGTCCGGCGGCTTCGGCCATGTCGCTGGAGACCTGGGTCGAACTCCTGGACGTGGCGAGGATTTTGCCCGCCGCGCCGCCGATGTTCTGGATCAGGTTGCGAATCGCGGTCAGGAACTGGTTGAACCAGTTGGCCAGTTGCGCGGTTTCATCATTGCCACGGATTTGCAGGTTCTGGGTCAGGTCGCCTTCGCCCTGGGCGATGCCTTCCAGGCCGCTGGCCACGCTGCGGATCGGGCGCACGATGAGGCTGGCAAAACTGGCGCCGACGACGGCGAAGATGACAGCCAGGACGGCGGCGATGATGGCGATCAACCAGGTCAACTGGGTCGCGGAACTCATCACGTCGTCCTGTTTGATCAGGCCGATGAAGGTCCAGCCCAGTTGTTCCGATGGCCAGACGTTGGCCATGTAGTGCTCGCCGTTCAGCTCCACTTCCACCAGGCCTTTGCCGGCCTTGGCCAGTTGCGCGTAGCCGTCGCCAAGGCTGTTCAGCGGTTTGAAGTTGTGTTCCGGTTGTTTCGGATCCACCAGGACCATGCCGGTGTTTTCCAGCAGCATCAGGTAGCCGGTTTCACCGAGCTTGATCTGTTTGACGATTTCGGTGAGCTGCTTGAGCGTCACGTCGATGCTGACCACGCCGCCATTGGTGCCCAGCTTGTTGTCGATGGTGCGCACGGTGCTGACGTAGGTCGCGTCGTCCTGGGCCCAGTAATAGGCCTCGGTACGGAACGGCTTGCCCGGTTTGGCCTGGGCCGCCTTGTACCAGGGGCGCTGGCGCGGGTCGTAGTTATTCAGCTTCGGATCATCCGGCCACGACACGTAGCCGCCCGCCGCCGTGCCGAGGATGGCATAGGCGTAGGCCGGGTGGCTGTTGCCCAGATCCTGGAGCAGGGTGAAGACTTTTTTGTCAGTCTCGCCCTGAGGGACGCTCTCGGCGTTGGCGGCCATGTAAGTCTTGAGGCTGTCGTCGGAGTTTCGGATCAACGGCTGCTTGGCCAGGTAATCGACGTTCTGGCTGATGCCGTCAAAGAACAATTGCATGGCGTTGCTGACCTGACGAATCTCGCGGGCACTGCCGTCGACGAATTCGTCCCTGGCATCACTGCGCAGGTTCAGCACAACGAGGGTGGCGACCAGCACCACGGGCAGGCAGGCGATGATTGCAAACGCCCAGGTCAACTTCTGTTTGATGTTCATCCGCGCTCCAGATTTTCTTGTAGGCCCACGCAGTGCAGATGACTCGCGGTTTATTGGCAGCCGTAAACGTTCTTGGTCAACCCGGGTCCTTGAGTGCGGCATCGCTTTTGTTGTGGCAGCGATTGTCGGACAAATCACTTTGTCACTTAGGACTTCGGCTGTTGTTGGAGGAAATTGAGGCCTGTTGGGAAAAATCCTACGGAAGGTATGAGCGGTGGTGTCAGCTTCTGTCGCAATTACCCTCAATGCCCATGCACAACAAGTGACGCAGGCTCGGCTATGATCTGGAACGACCATGGCGGTCGTCGGTTTTACCTGATGAAATCGGTACATTGTGTGCATCTGCAATGTTCATAAGTCGGCAACCCCTCCCCCCCGTGAGTGGATTGCCGTATAACGAATGACTTTCGCGTGTTTGGTAATAAAGGACCCACAATAAAAGCTGATGAAGACTCCAAAACGCATTGAACCCCTGATCGAGGACGGTCTGGTCGACGAGGTGCTGCGCCCACTCATGAGTGGTAAAGAAGCAGCTGTTTATGTGGTGCGCTGCGGCAACGAGTTGCGTTGCGCGAAGGTCTACAAGGAGGCGAATAAACGCAGTTTCCGTCAGGCGGCCGAGTACCAGGAAGGCCGTAAGGTGCGCAACAGCCGTCAGGCCCGTGCGATGGCCAAGGGCTCCAAGTTTGGCCGCAAGGAAACCGAGGACGCTTGGCAGAACGCCGAAGTGGCGGCGCTGTTCCGTCTGGCCAGTGCCGGTGTGCGGGTGCCCAAGCCGTTCGACTTCCTCGAAGGCGTGCTGCTCATGGAACTGGTGGCCGATGAGTACGGTGATGCCGCTCCGCGCCTGAACGATGTGGTGCTGGAGCCGGACCAGGCCCGGGAGTATCACGCGTTTCTGATTTCCCAGATCGTGCTGATGCTGTGTACCGGTCTGGTGCACGGTGACCTGTCCGAGTTCAACGTGCTGCTGACGCCGACCGGTCCGGTGATCATCGACCTGCCGCAGGCGGTGGACGCAGCGGGCAACAACCACGCGTTCAGCATGCTGGAGCGGGATGTGGGCAACATGGCGTCCTACTTCGGGCGGTTTGCACCGGAGTTGAAGAAGACCAAGTACGCCAAGGAAATGTGGGCCTTGTACGAGGCCGGCACCTTGCACCCGGCCAGTGTTCTGACCGGCGAGTTCGCCGACACGGAAGAGCTGGCGGACGTGGGCGGCATCATGCGCGAGATCGAGGCCGCGCGCCTGGATGAAGAGCGCAAGCAAGCCGTACGCGCGGCGGACGATGCTCCGCCGGGCAAGACCGAAGAACCGCCTCCGCCCTGGATGCAGTGATCGGATAAAGAAAAACCCGGCTTCGGCCGGGTTTTTTGTGCGCCACCCAAATCCTTTGTAGGAGTGAGCCTGCTCGCGATAGCGTCGGCACGTTCAACATTGATGTGTCAGGCAGATTGCTATCGCGAGCAGGCTCACTCCTACAGGGCGTTGCGGTGGTTGGTCGGAGTGGCACAACACCCCGACTCCAGATTCTTCAGGATCGGGCAATCCGGCCGATGATCGCCCTGACAGTGCTCGACCAGGTCCTGCAAGGTGTCGCGCAATTGGCCCAACTCGCGGATCTTCTGGTTCAACTCATCGATGTGCTGGCGAGCCAACGCTTTCACATCGGCGCTGGCGCGCTGGCGGTCTTGCCAGAGGGTCAGCAACTTGCCGACCTCTTCCAGGGAAAACCCCAGGTCCCGCGAGCGCTTGATGAACGCCAGCGTGTGCAGGTCGTCATCGCCGTACACCCGGTAGCCGCTGTCGGTGCGATGGGCTGCCTTGAGCAGGCCGATGGATTCGTAATAACGGATCATCTTTGCGCTCAGGCCACTGTGGCGGGCCGCTTGGCCGATGTTCATCGGTTGTCCTCCAGGTCCTTGGGTTTCCAGGTTTTCAACAGTAACGCATTGCTCACCACGCTGACGCTCGACAACGCCATGGCCGCACCGGCCAGCACTGGGTTGAGGAAGCCGAAGGCCGCCAGCGGAATGCCGATCAGGTTATAGACAAAGGCCCAGAACAGATTCTGCCGAATCTTGGCGTAGGTCTTGCGGCTGATCTCCAATGCGGCCGGCACCAGTCTCGGATCGCCGCGCATCAGGGTGATGCCGGCCGCGTGCATGGCGACGTCGGTGCCGCCACCCATGGCAATGCCGATGTCGGCGGCGGCCAGTGCCGGGGCGTCGTTGATGCCGTCGCCGACCATCGCCACCACCCCGGTTTGTTTCAGTGCGGCGACCGTGGCGGCTTTGTCCGCCGGTAGCACTTCGGCATGCACATCGTGGATGCCCAGCACCTCGGCCACCACCTTGGCGCTGCCGCGATTGTCGCCGGTCAGCAGGTGGCTGCTGATGTTCCGTGCGCTGAGTTGTTGCACCGCTTGCAGCGCGCCGGGCTTGAGGGTGTCACCGAAGGCGAACAGGCCCAGCACCTGTGGTTCGGGGGATTGTTCGATCAGCCAGGACAAGGTCCGGCCTTCTTTTTCCCACGCGATTGCGGAGTCGGCCAACGGCCCGGCATTCAAGCCGCTGTCCTCCAGCAGACGCCGATTGCCCAGCGCCAGGCGACGCCCTTCGAGGTTGCCGGCGATGCCGCGGCCGGTCAGGGACTGGCTGTCGCTGACATCGGCCACCTTCAATCCACGCTCGGCACAGGCATCCAGAACAGCCTTGGCCAGCGGGTGCTCACTGCCGCGTTGCAGGGCGCCGGCCAATTGCAGCAAGCTCGCCTCATTACCGTCGATAGCACTCAGATGAGCAATGCGCGGGGCGCCGGAGGTCAGGGTGCCGGTCTTGTCGAATACCACCGCGCTGACTTCATGGGCTCGCTCCAGTGCTTCGGCGTCCTTGATCAGAATCCCGTAGCGCGCCGCCACGCCGGTGCCGGCCATGATCGCGGTCGGCGTGGCCAGGCCCAAGGCGCACGGGCAGGCGATCACCAACACCGCCACGGCGTTGATCAGCGCGGTTTCCATCGGTGCGCCGTACAGCCACCAGCCGATCAGGGTGGCCAGGGCAATCAGCAGCACAGTGGGCACGAACACCTGGCTGACTTTATCCACCAGTTTCTGGATCGGCGCTTTTGCAGCCTGAGCGTCTTCCACCAGACGGATGATCCGCGCCAGCACGGTTTCCGCACCGAGGGCCTGGGTACGCACCAGCAACCGGCCTTCACCGTTGATCGCGCCACCGGTGACTCTGTCGCCGGGCTGCTTGGGCACCGGCAGGCTCTCGCCACTGATCAGGGCTTCGTCGGCGTGGCTCTGGCCTTCAACCACTTCGCCGTCCACCGGGAAGCGTTCGCCGGGTTTGACCATCACCAGATCGTTGAGGCGCAGGGCGCTGATGGCGACGTCTTGCTCGTTGCCATCGATCACCCGGATCGCCCGTTCCGGACGCAAGGCTTCGAGGGCTCGGATGGCGCTGGCGGTCTGGCGCTTGGCGCGACTTTCCAGGTACTTGCCCAGCAGCACCAGGGCGATCACCACCGCCGAGGCTTCGAAGTACAGATGCGGCATGCGCCCGGCGGCGGTGGCCCATTCGTACAGGCTCAAGCCATACCCGGCGCTGGTGCCCAAGGCAACCAGCAAATCCATGTTGCCGGCCCCGGCGCGCACGGCTTTCCACGCGGCGACGTAGAACCGTGCACCGAAGATGAACTGCACCGGCGTGGCCAAGGCGAATTGCGCCCAGGCCGGGAGCATCCAGTGCACGCCGAATGGCTGTAGCAGCATCGGCAATACCAGCGGCAAGGCGAGGGCAATGGCGATGATCAAGGCCAGGCGTTCGCGGTGCAGGCGCTGTTGTTGATCGTCGGTTGGCGGGTGTTCGACTTCCCACACGCTGGCGCTGTAGCCAGCCTTGGCCACCGCGGCGATCAAGGTTTGCGGGTCGATCTGGCCGAGCAGTTCAAGGTGGGCGCGTTCGTTGGCCAGGTTGACGCTGACGCTTTTCACCCCGGCAACCTTGCCTAGCGCACGCTCGACGCGACCGACGCAGGAAGCGCAGGTCATGCCGTCGATGCTCAATTCCAGGCGCTGTTGCGGCACGCTGTAGCCGGCCTTGGCCACGGCATCCATCAGGGCCGACAGGCTGTCGCTGGGTGCCTGGACCCGCGCCTGTTCAGTGGCGAGGTTGACGCTGACGGCACTGGCGCCAATGACTTTGCTCAAGGCGCGCTCGACCCGCCCAGCGCAACTGGCGCAGGTCATGCCGGCAATCGGCAGGTCGAACGTGGTGGATTCGGACATCGGTCGCACTCCCTGTAGTAGATGACCACAGGATCAACCTTGCCATGCTGGCAAGGTCAAGTGCCATAATTCAGATCAAGCAGCCGATCAGTAGCCGAGACCGGCGCGCTTGAGGTACATCCCGTCCTGCGTCATCGCGATCCGGTACTTGAGCACATCCCCGGCCTTGAGCTGGATATCCTGCGAACCCGGCGCGAGCATGCCCGGATTGCAGCCCGGGACCTGGCCCGGCAGCAGTTTCAGGCGCAGCGAGACGATGCCCGGCGGCAGGTTGAACGAGGTGCTCTGTTCCTGAAACAGCCGCGCCGCCAATTGATCCTGGATGTACACACCGATTTCGCAGCTGGTCGCGACTTCCAGGCGCTCGCGGGAAATGATCAGCACGCCATAATCCTGACCGGCAGCATTGACCGAAGGCACGGCGGCGAAAAGGCTGAGAAAGCCAAACAGGCTGAAAACTGACCAGCGCATGGCTGAATCTCCTGAGTTCGAGTCATTGATGGACGCAGCTTGGCCGAGCGTCGCGCCGATTGCCAGCCCGGCAGCTAACTCCAGAACTTGACCTTGCCATGGTGGCAAGCTCGAAACTGGGCTCAACCTTCGGAAAAGGAGTCATCCCATGCAAGTGTTCAACGTTGAAGGCATGTCTTGTGGTCACTGCGTCAAGGCCATCACCCAAGCTGTCCAGGCCAAAGACCCGGCGGCCAGTGTGCGGGTCGATCTGGCGGCCAGGGAGGTGGGTGTCGAAAGTGCGCTGACCGCCGAGCAGGTGATCGAGGCGATCAGCGAAGAGGGTTACGGCGTCAAATTGGCCTGAATTTGATAGTTAGCGAGCTACCGGAATGTTCACGGCGTCCATGCGCAGCTAGACTGTCGGGCTGCCGACTTCTGCCCCACTGGATGCCTGATGAACTTCCGAACCATTCTGATTCTCGGCGCCTTGAGCGCATTTGGTCCGCTGGCGATCGATTTCTACCTGCCGGCCTTCCCGGCCATGGCCCTGGCTTTCGGGACGGACGAAAATCACGTTCAGATGACGTTGGCAGTGTACTTCCTCGGCTTGTCCATCGGTCAGTTGGCCTATGGCCCGGTGGCGGATCGTTTCGGGCGACGCATTCCTTTGCTCATCGGTGTCGGTTTGTTCACCGCCGCATCCGTGGCGTGCGCCTTTGCGCCGAATCTTGAATGGCTGATCGGCGCGCGTTTCATCCAGGCGTTGGGCGGCTGCGCGGGTATGGTGATTTCCCGGGCGGTGGTCAGCGACAAGTGTGATGCGGTGGGGTCGGCGAAAGTTTTTTCGCAATTGATGCTGGTGATGGGACTTGCCCCCATCCTCGCGCCATTGCTGGGTGGGTTGTTGGTCAACACCACAGGCTGGCAGTCGATCTTCCTGGCCTTGACCGGTTTCAGTGCGCTGGCGGGGCTGGCGGTGGCGACGGGATTGCCGGAAAGCATGCCGGCCCATATGCCGCGTCAACCGTTGTCGGGTGCGCTGCGTCAGTACGGCCGGTTGCTGGCTGACCCGATATTTCTTGGCCATGCATTGACCGGGGGCATCGCCATCGCCGGGATGTTTGCCTACATCGCCGGTTCACCCTTCATCATCATCAAGCTCTACGGCGTTGCGGCCGAGCATTTCGGCTGGCTGTTCGGCATCAATGCGGCGGGCTTCATTCTGGTGGCGCAGGTCAACGCGCGGTTACTGGCCAAGCGTGGCCCGACGTTCTTGCTGGCGCGCGCAGTGTGGGTTTATCTGACGGCCGGTTTGGCCCTGCTCGCTGTCAGCTCGCTGCACCCGGCACAATTGTGGCCGCTGCTTATTCCATTGTTCATCTGTATCGCCAGCCTCGGTTGCATCAGTCCCAACGCCGCGGCCTGTGCGATGAGCGGGCAGGGCGCACGGGCCGGCAGCGCGTCGGCGCTGCTCGGTTGTCTGCAATTCAGCGTGGCTGCCGGCGCCTCTGCGCTGGTGGGCGTGCTGCACGACGGCAGCGCCGTGCCGATGGCCATGGTCATCAGCCTGTGTGGAATTCTGGTGGTGAGCGCAGCGGTGCTCACCCGGCGTTTGCAAAATGCCCGGGCGCTGGCGCAAGCCCAGGTTTGAGGCTGGAGTCAGCCGGCTGCACGCTGCGGGAGGAGGATGGGGATCTGGTGAGGGGCCTGGATGCGGGCTTCAAGGGTACGCGTGAAAGCGCGAGCTTCTGCTTCGCTGCGGAACGTCACAGCGTGTTGGTCAAGGCGGACTTGCCACTGGGATTTTGCCAGTTCTTTTATCAGGATCTTCATAGCCGATCTCCTCTCGCAAAAGATGTCTCGTAAAAGATGTCTCGTAAAAGACGTTACGCAAAAGAATGCCTCGCAGGAGATTCGATTGTAGTCCCGTATACGGTCACCATTGTGACAAGGATCAACTGTCGGACTGACGGTTTGTAACCAAAAAAACACGGCTTTTCTGGGGCGGCCACAGAGGCTGTCTACGACCGGGATTGCCCGGTCGCAGTCGGAAAACAGCAGAAGTCGATGAAATCAGCGATGGTTTTTTTCAGCGCTTCAGAACCCTTCCAGCACAATCTTGCCCTTGGCCTTGCCGCTTTCCAGCAGGGCATGGGCACGGCGCAGATTGGCCGCGTTGATCGTGCCGAAGTGTTCGCCCACCGTGGTTTTCAGTGTCCCGGCATCGATCAGCCAAGCGATGCGATTGAGCAGGTTGTGTTGCTCGATCATGTCCGCGGTTTCAAACAGCGAACGGGTGTACATGAACTCCCAGTGCAGTGACAGGCTCTTGCGTTTGAGCTTGGTCACGTCCAGCGACTTGGGGTCATCGATCAGCGCCAGTTTGCCCTGGGGTGCCAATGCCTCGATCAATTGGTCCAGATGCTGGTCGGTTTGCGTCAGGCTGGCGACGTGGGTGACCTGATCCACACCGGCACGCTTGAGTGCTTCGCTCAGTGGCTGGCCATGGTCGATGACCAGATCGGCGCCCAACTCTTTCACCCAGCTTTGGGTTTGCGCACGCGAAGCGCTGCCGATGACTTTCAGGGCCGTCAGTTGGTGAGCGAGTTGCGTAAGAATCGAGCCCACGCCGCCCGCCGCGCCGACAATCAACAGGCTCTGGCCTTCAGCGGTTTTGCCTTCGCGTACTTGCAGGCGCTCGAACAACAGTTCCCAGGCCGTGATCGCGGTGAGCGGCAGGGCAGCGGCCTCGGCGAAACCCAGGGTCTTTGGCATGTGGCCGACGATGCGCTCGTCCACCACGTGCAACTCGCTGTTGCCGCCCGCACGCGCGATGGAGCCGGCGTAATACACCTTGTCGCCGGCCTGGAACAGCGTCACCTCACTGCCCACGGCCTTGACCACACCGGCCACGTCCCAACCCAGTACCTTGGCCGCGCCGCCCTCAGGCTGGACGTTCTGGCGCACCTTGGTGTCTACCGGGTTGACCGAGATGGCTTTGACTTCCACCAGCAAGTCGCGGGGGCCGGCGACCGGCTCCGGCAGTTCGATGTCTTGCAGAGCCTTGTCGTCACTGATCGGCAACGAGGCGTAGTAGGCAATGGCTTTCATGGGCGGCTCCGGAACACTAATAAAGAAGAGATTCGATGGGGCAGATGATTGGCTATTTCTCCTGAAGATAAAACCAGCTAAAAGAGCAGTCTCTTTCAATATTTTTTTGATAATCGGTGCTCTGATGCTGCGTTTCGATGACTTGCAGTTGTTTGTCCGGGCGGCGGACCTGGGCAGTCTGTCCGCTGCCGCGCGGGGCATGGACATGTCGGCGGCGGTGGCCAGTGCGGCGCTCAAGCGCATCGAACAGCAGCTCGGCGCCCGATTGTTGGCCCGTTCGACCCGCAGCCTGCGCCTGACCGCCGAAGGTGAGGGCTTTCTCGAATACGCCCGCGCGGCCCTGAGCAATCTCGACGAGGGCCGGCGATTGCTGGCCAGTGGTCAGGACCAGGTCAGCGGGGTGCTGCAACTGTCGGCACCTTCGGACTTTGGCCGCAACCTGCTGCTGCCCTGGCTCGACGAGTTTCAACGCGAGCATCCGAAGCTCACCGTGCGCTTGCTGCTGGGGGACCGCATCGCCGACCTGTTTCGCCAACCGGTAGACATTGCCCTGCGCTACGGAGAACCGGAGGACTCCAGCCTGGTGGCGCTACCTATCGCCCCGCAGAACCGCCGGGTGTTGTGCGCCGCTCCCGGCTATCTGGCCCGGCATGGCGAGCCGCGGCATCTGGAGCAACTGGCACAGCACAATTGCCTGTTGTACATGCTCGGAAGCCGGGTCCACGATCACTGGAGTTTTCACGACGGCAAACGCGAAGTCAGCCTGACCGTCAGCGGCGATCGTTTCAGCGACGATGCCGATGTCGTGCGCCTTTGGGCCGTGGCAGGTGCCGGGATCGCTTACAAGTCCTGGCTCGATGTGGCCGCCGATGTTCTGGCCGGTCGCTTGAAGGTGCTGATGCCGGAGCTGCTCTGTGAGCGCGCACCGTTGAATCTGTTGTGCGCCCATCGCGCACAATTGAGTAAGCCGGTGAACCTGTTGCGTGAAATGCTTGCCAGACGATGCGCCCTTTTGAGCAGTCAATTTCCGGGCTTATCGGATATCGATCATTAGTCGCACGAAAAAAGAGAAATTTCCCTCAGGAACGATCACCACCTACACCGGGCGGAGGAAAGGATCCGCCGAGCAACCCGCATATACTAGCGCCCTCATCATGTCAGTAGCGTCGATCCCCAATGGCGGGTCCACGTTCGAGTCGGCCCGGCTGCACGGTCATCCTTCTGGCCTACGCAGCATCGGCCAGGCAGCGCAAATGAGTGAGCAAGGCGTTGCCGGGCTTATGGCAGTTTCCACGGATTGGCCGACGACACATTACTGGTCAAGATTTCTCTGGGCAGTAGACGAAACGATTCAACAGGGAGTGAATACATGGAACATGCACCTTGCATCAGCCAGATCGCCACGTTGCTGGCTGACCCAAAGCGCAGCGCAATGATGTGGGCCTTGATGGATGGTTCGGCGCGAACAACCGAAGAGTTGGCATTGCTGGCCGGCCTGTCATCGTCGTCGGCCAGTGCACACTTGGGGCGTTTGTCCGCCGGAGGTCTGCTGAAGGTTGAAAACCGCGGCCGCAAACGCTTCTTCCGCCTGGCCGCTCCCGAGGTCGGGGCGGCAATCGAAGCACTGGCCAGCGCGACCTTCGCCAGCGCACCCCAGGATATTCCGGACGTATTCAAGCGTAATTCACCGCTGGTCAAACCCCGGGCGGTGCGTTCGCCATTGTTGAGTGCCCGGCTGTGCGACGATCACTTGGGGGGCACCCTGTCCGCCGATCTGTATCAGCGACTGCTGGAGGCAGGCTGGATCGAGCACTTGGATCAGCGGGTCACGGTCACGCTCAAGGGCGCGACGGAGTTGGCGGCACGTGGAGTGTTCGTCCAGGCGCTGGCTCATCACAACGGCAGGGTTGCCTGCGCCTGCCCTGACTGGAGCGAAAGACGCCCGCACTTGGGTGGTTCGCTGGGCGCGGCATTGTTGCAGCTGTTCATGCAGTCGGGGTGGTTGAGCCTGCCCAACGATTCCCGAGCCTTGCAGGTGACGGCTTCCGGGCAACGCGAGATCTATCGCTTTGCCCTGGAAACCGAGTTGGAAATGGCGCTGTAGGAGCCGGCTTGCCGGCGATGGCGGCCTCTCATCCAGCATCAATACTGGAGGTGATGGCCTTATCGCTGGCAAGCCAGCTCCTGCAAGGGTTTGCCTTTGCCTTTACGGTTTCACCAACCGCGCATCGAGACTGTTCTGCGCCAGGAGTTTGGCCTGATCCTGGGTCATGCCCAGGTGGGTGTGCAGCGCATGGAAGTTCTCGGTGACATAACCGCCGAAGTACGCCGGGTCATCGGAGTTCACGGTCACTTTCACGCCGCGTTCCAGCATGTCGAGAATGTTGTGCTGCGACATGTGATCGAACACGCAAAGCTTGGTGTTCGACAACGGGCACACGGTCAGCGGGATCTGCTCGTCGATGATTCGCTGCATCAGGCGCTCGTCTTCGATGGCCCGCACGCCATGATCGATGCGCTGGATCTTCAGCAGGTCGATGGCTTCCCAGATGTACTCGGGCGGGCCTTCTTCGCCGGCGTGGGCGACGGTCAGGAAGCCTTCGTGACGGGCGCGGTCGAACACGCGCTGGAACTTGCTTGGCGGGTGGCCCATCTCGGAGCTGTCCAGGCCCACGGCGACGAACGCATCGCGGAACGGCAGCGCCTGGTCGAGGGTTTTCTGCGCTTGGTCTTCGCTCAGATGGCGCAGGAAGCTCAGGATCAAACCACTGGTGATGCCCAGTTGCTGCTCGCCATCCTTCAGCGCGGCTGCGATGCCGTTGAGCACCACTTCGAACGGGATGCCACGGTCGGTGTGGGTCTGCGGGTCGAAGAACGGTTCGGTGTGAATCACGTTCTGCTCTTTGCAGCGCAGCAGGTACGCCCAGGTCAGGTCATAGAAATCCTGGGACGTGCGCAGCACATCGGCACCCCGGTAATACAGGTCGAGGAACTCCTGCAGGTTGTTGAAGGCATACGCCTTGCGCAAGGTTTCGACGTCGTTCCATGGCAAGGCAATCTTGTTGCGCTCGGCCAGGGCGAACAACAGCTCGGGTTCCAGCGAGCCTTCCAGGTGCAGGTGCAATTCTGCCTTTGGCAGGGCGTTCAGCCAGTCGTACATAATTCTTTTCTCATCAGGTGCAATGGTCGCCATTCTACAGAGGGTTGCCGCAACAATTGGTAAAACCTGACCAGGCGGTTCATCACACCGTTTCCAGTTCCCGTCGATAAGCGTAGGTATCGGCGAAGCGCGAGAGCAGGAACTCGGCGCAGGCGGTGGCCGGATATTTCGCCGGGTGCAATGCATCCTGACAACCGGGCAGGCATTCGATGGGGGTGTCCGGGTGCGGCTCGGCGAAGAACGGCATCGAATAACGATCCACACCGAGCGGGCTGATCACCCGGTGCGGCGTCGACAGGTAACGGTCGTTGCTCCAGCGCGCCATCATGTCGCCCAGGTTGACCACGAACGTACCTTCGATCGGCGGCGCGTCGATCCATTCGCCTTTGACGTTGCGTACCTGCAAGCCACCGGCGGCGTCCTGATAGAGCAGGGTGATGCAACCGTAGTCGGTGTGCGCCCCGGCACCTTGCTGATCTTCGGAGCTGGCGGTGTGGCGCGGCGGGTAATGAATCATCCGCAGCACGCTGACCGGGTCATTGAAGCGTGTGTCGAAGAAGTCGCGCTCAATCCCCAGCGCGATGGTCATGGCCCGCAACAGCGTTTGCGCGAGGGCCTGCATGTCGACGTAGTGCTGTTCCATCAACGCTTCCCAGCCGGGGATGGACGGATGGCGATTGGGGCCACGCAAGGGTTTTTCCGCCAGTACTTCAGGGTGCCCGGCCGGCAGGTGCAGGCCCATGTCGAAGGTTTCCTTGAGGTCGCTGGGTTTGCTTGGGTCCAGTTGCTCGGTGGCGATGGCGCCGTAGCCGCGATGGTGACGGGTCTGGGTGATGTCGATCTTGAGCTTTTCGGCGGTGGGTTGGGCGAAGAAGCGTTTGGCGTGATCAAGCAGGGCGTTGATGCGAGCCGCTGAAATCGGATGGCCCTTGATGTAGAAGAAACCCCACTCGCGGCAGGCGAGGTCGATTTGCCCGGCCACGGCTGGCCAGGCGGATGGGTCTTCGCTGTAGAGCGGGGTGATGTCGATGATCGGAAGGCTATTCATGCGCAATCCTTAAGAACGCTGAAGATCCAATGTGGGAGTTGTGCTGTGGCTGAAAATTTACTTCGGAATCTCGGCCTTCATGCCTTCCACGTAGTAATTCATCGACGCCAGTTCCGCCGTGGTCGCGCTCACACCCGCCGGGATTTTCTCGATCCCGGCCTGATCCTTGATCGGCCCGGTGAACAGTTGCAGCGCACCGCTCTTGATGTCGGCGATGAGTTGCTCGGCTTCGCTCTTCACCGTCGCCGGCACCAGGTCGCTGATCGGCAGCTCAACGGTGCCTTCCTTCAAACCGCCCCAGTAGTCCTGGGGTTTCCAGTCATGGTCGATCACGCTCTGGGTTGCCTGGACGTAGTGCGGGCCCCAATCGTTGACGATGGAGGTCAGTACCGCTTTCGGCCCGAAGTGCGCCATGTCCGAAGCGTAGCCCACGGCATACACGCCGCGACGTTCGGCGGCCTGGATCGGCGCGGGGCTGTCGGTGTGCTGGAACACCACGTCCACGCCCTGGTCGATCAGCGCGTTGGCGGCGTCCGCTTCCTTGCCAGGATCGAACCACGAGTTGACCCACACCACCTTGATCTCGGTGCCGGGGTTGTACTTGTTCAGGGCCAACTGGATGGCGTTGATGTCGCGGATGACTTCCGGGATCGGGAACGAAGCGACGTAGCCGATTTTCTTGGTCTTGGTCATCTTCGCCGCGAGGAAGCCGCCGACGTAGCGACCTTCGTAAGTGCGCGCCAGGTAAGTGCCTAGGTTCTTGTCCTGCTTGTAGCCGGTGGCGTGTTCGAAGGTCACCTTGGGAAACTGTTTGGCGACTTTCACGGTCGGGTTCATGTAGCCGAAGGAGGTGGTGAAGATCAGGTCGTACTTGTCCTTGGCCATGTTGCGGATCACCCGCTCGGCGTCGGCACCTTCGGCGACGTTTTCCACGTAGTTGGTGGTGATCTGCGAGCCGAATTTTTCCGCGAGTTCCTTGCGCCCCTGTTCATGCTGATACGTCCAGCCGTGGTCACCGATCGGACCGATATAGACGAAGCCGACTTTCAGCGGATCGGCGGCTGCGGCGGTCAGGCTGGCGCTCAAACCGATGGCTGCCGCAACGGCGCAAAGCAGCTTCTTCAACGGACGTTTGTGCATGAATTGGAACTCCATTTTGTTGTGAGGTTGGCTGGGCTCTCTGGCTTGCACAGGGCAATGCAAATTGCTGACCAACAAGACAACAAAACATGAATCCGCGGTGATGCTATCGCGAGCAGGCTCGCGACAGGTCCTTGAAGTCCGATAACAGTGCATGTCCTTGCACAGCTGCCATCCACTGGTGCGCCAAGCCAGATGGCCTTGACCCTCCACAAAACCAATGTGGGAGCGAACCTGCTCGCGAAGGCGGAGTGTCAGTCGACATCGTCAGTGACTGAAATACCGCCATCGCGAGCAGGCTCGCTCCCACAGTTTTAATCGGTGTTGTATCAGGTCCCGGCGATCAGCTGCCGCGCCGCCTGGCTGTGATCAGCAATCAACCCTTTCAGATCCAGCCCTTCGACCTGCCCATCGATCACCCGCCACTTGCCGCCGACCATCACTCGATCCGCGCGATCAGCGCCACACAGCAGCAACGCCGAGACCGGATCATGGCTGCCGGAGAAACGCAGTTCATCGAGCTTGAACATCGCCAGGTCAGCCTGCTTGCCCACCGCCAACTCGCCGATATCGGTACGGCCCAGCAGGCTCGCCGAACCCTTGGTCGCCCAGCCCAACACGCGTTCCGGAGTGATCTTCTCGGCGCCGTAACGCAGACGCTGGATGTACAACGCCTGACGCGCTTCGAGCATCATGTTCGAGGCATCGTTGGACGCCGAACCGTCCACGCCTAAACCAAGCAGGGCACCGGCATCGGTCAAATCGATGCTCGGGCAGATGCCCGAGGCCAGGCGCATGTTCGAACTCGGGCAATGGCAAATGCCGGTGCCGGCGGCGCCGAGGCGGGCGATTTCGTCCGGGTTGAAATGGATGCCATGGGCCAGCCAGGTGCGCGGGCCGAGCCAGCCAACACTGTCCAGATAGTCCACGGTGCGCAGGCCGAAGCGTTGCAGGCAGAAATCTTCTTCGTCGAGGGTTTCTGCCAGGTGGGTGTGCAGGCGCACGTCGAGTTTGTTCGCCAGTTCGGCGCTGGCCGACATGATTTCCGGGGTCACCGAGAACGGCGAGCAGGGTGCCAGGGCGATCTGGATTTGCGCGCCGTCACCGCGTTCGTGGTACTCGGCGATCAGGCGCTGGCTGTCGGCGAGGATCACTTCGCCTTCCTGTACGGTCTGTTGCGGTGGCAGGCCACCGTCCTTTTCACCGAGGCTCATGGAACCGCGGGTCAGCATGGCGCGCATGCCCAGTTCACGAACGCTCTCGACCTGCACGTCGATCGCGTTTTCCAGACCTTCCGGGAAAAGGTAGTGATGGTCAGCCGCGGTGGTGCAACCGGACAACAGCAACTCCGCTAACGCGACCTTGGTGGCGAGGGCGAGTTTTTCCGGGGTCAGGCGTGCCCAGACCGGGTACAGGGTTTTCAGCCATGGGAACAGCGGCTGATTGACCACCGGCGCCCAGGCGCGGGTCAGGGTTTGATAGAAGTGGTGATGGGTGTTGATCAGGCCCGGCAGGATCACATGCTCGCGGGCATCGAACACTTCATTGCACGGCGCGGACGGTTGTTGACCGGCACCGAGTACTTCGACGATCAAACCGTCTTGCAGCACCAGGCCGCCACGGGCATCGAGACCGTTGGAGGTGAAAATGGCGAGGGGATTTTTTAACCAGGTACGGGTCGCAGGCATGTTGGCCGGCTCCTCTGAAAGTTGGGTTCAGGGTTGCCAGCTCAGTGTTGCCCTGTCTGCTGATCCAGGTTCGCCGGGGAGGCGAGGTGCGAAGTGTCGATCAAAACGCTCTGGCGGGCAAGCCCAACCCGACAGGACAACACCCCCCCCTGTGGGCGGCGGTGATTACCAGGGAATGGTTTCGCCCCGGTAATTGATGAAGTGATGCCCGCCCTTGCCGACATACGCATTCACCTGATCGACCAGGCCACGGGTGCTGGTTTCCACGTCGATGTCCGCGCCTTCACCCCCCATGTCGGTTTTCACCCAGCCCGGGTGCAGCGACAGCACGGTGAGACTGGTTTCGCCCAACTGAGTGACGAAGCTGTTGGTCATGGAATTCAGCGCCGCCTTGCTGGCTTTGTACAGTGCCAGCTCCGGCGCATCGGGCATGGTCACGCTGCCCAGCACCGAACTCATGAAGGCCAGCACGCCGGTGTCCGGGCGCAGTTGCTCGACAAAACGCTGGGCCAGGTTGATCGGCGCCACGGCGTTGGTGAAAAACAACTGGCCGACTTCGGCCATTGTCGCGCCGCCGTTCGGCGTCTGGACTTCCGGCCCCTTGACCCCGGCATTGACGAACAACAGGTCAAACACATCGCCCTTGAGTTGTTGGCTCAGGGCTGACACCGCCGGCTGATCGTCCATGTCGAGCTTTTCGATTCGCACATCGCCCAGGGCCTGCAAGGCTTCGGCTTTTTGCGGGTCGCGCACGGTGGCGGTGACTTGCCAGCCATCGGCCAGCAGGGTTTTCACCAGCCCGAGGCCAAGCCCCCGGGAGGCGCCGATGATGAGTGCGGTTTTTGCCTTGGACATGAGTGGCTTCCTTGAAAATTCAGAGTCGTGGATTCAATGGACACTGTTGCCCGAGCCGTTGTTGCAACTCCTCGCGCAGCGCGCCGAGTTCGGCCATGCGGGCTTCGATCAGTTTGAGTTTGTCTTGCAGCAGTTGCGTGACGGCGCTGTCCGGATCGGGCGATTGCCAGATTGTAGCCACGCTGTTGCCGATCTCGCCGAGGGTAAAGCCCAGTCGTTGAGCGGTCTTGATGTATTGCACCAGTTGCACCATGTCTGGCGGATAGTCGCGATACCCGTTGGCACTGCGTTGCGCCGCAATCAACCCGCGCTGCTCGTAAAAGCGCAGCGTGTCGCGGCTGACGGCGCTGGCCTGGGCTAATTCACCGATGCGCATCATGACGTCTCGAGGGGGCTTGACCCTGGAGCATACTCCAGGCTTTAGCCTTGTTGCTCCCTGAATTGATGGAGCAATGTCGATGTGGACTACAACGCAATATCGCCGGTTGGTGCAAGGCAGTGCCTGGTACGACCTGATCGTGACGGTCGCGTTTGTCACACCGTGGAGTTTTGCGGCGTTGCATGGGGTTTTGACGGGAGTGAGTCAGGCGTTGAGTTTGCCCGGCGAGCTGCCACCGTTCGAACCGGTGCACATGTTGATGGCGAATTTGTTGGGCTCGATTGTCTGCGTATGGGCGGTGCTGCGGATTCGTGATCCGCAGCAGGTTTATGGGCGGTATGACGCCGTGGCCAGGTTCCTGTTCTCGGCCTGGCAGGCATATGCCCTGGTTCATGGCGCGAGTTCGTTGCTGGTGGTTTTCCTGGTGTTTGAATTGGCGTGGGGCGTGGCTCAGGTGTTGCCTGTTCGGACGCTTTCGCGAGCAAGCCCGCTCCCACATTTGACCGAGTACACACCCATCCAATGTGGGAGCGGGCTTGCTCGCGAAGAGGCCCGCCCAAACAACCACTAATGCCCAGCCTGCCACGGCTGCCCCAACGAAACCGGCGCGTACAACCGTGTCCGCAGCGCATCCCGTGACAGCAGCACCAGCACCACAATGGTCGCGACATACGGCAGCATCGCCAGCAGACTCGACGGAATCGCCAGCCCCAACCCCTGCGCCACCAGGTGCAGGATGCTGGCGAGCCCG
Source organism: Pseudomonas fluorescens (assembly GCF_000967965.1). GTDB lineage: Bacteria > Pseudomonadota > Gammaproteobacteria > Pseudomonadales > Pseudomonadaceae > Aquipseudomonas > Aquipseudomonas grandcourensis. Next base: position 9,353 of record NZ_LACC01000049.1, on the reverse strand, counting down.
AACAGGTACGCGCCGAGCAGCAGGCGCCACACCCGCCAACTGGCGAACACCACGAGCGCCAGGGCAATCCAGCCGCGCCCGGCGCTCATGTTCTCCGCCCACATCGGTGTGTACGCCAGGGACAGATATGCCCCGGCCAACCCGGCCATCGCACCGCCGAACAACACTGCCAGCGTGCGCACCACCAACACCGGCAAGCCCATGGCGCTGGCCGCATCCGGGTTTTCCCCGACCGCCTGGATGATCAGCCCGACGCGGCTTTTCAGAATCACCCAAGCCACAAGCGCAAACAGCGCGAACGACAGATACACCAACAGGTCCTGGGCAAACAGCATTCGCCCGATCAGCGGGATCTCGCTCAAATACGCAATCGCCATCGGCTCGAACCCCGCCAGCGGCTTGCCGACCCACGCCGCACCGACGAAGGTCGACAGGCCTACGCCGAAAATCGTCAGGGCCAGACCGGTGGCCACCTGATTGGCGTTGAACACCAGCGCCACCAGGGCAAACAGCGACGACAGCAGCATCCCGGCGAGCATCGCCAACAACACGCCGAGCCACAGGTGGCCGGTGTTGAACGCGACGATGAAACCGATCACAGCACCAAACAGCATCATGCCTTCCTGGCCGAGGTTGAGGACGCCGCTTTTCTCGCAGATCAGTTCCCCCAGCGCCACCAACAGCAACGGCGTACCGCAGCGGACCATGGCGTAGAAAATATTGCTCAGCAGATCGATATCCATCACAGCGCTCCTGCTTGTACGGTGGTGGTTTGGGCGCGGCGGGTCCAGCGCAGGTTCAAGCGCGGTCGGTAGAGGATCAGTACATCGCTGGCCAGCAGGAAAAACAGCATCATGCCCTGGAACAATTGGGTGATCGCTTGCGGCAGGTTCAGGCTCATTTGTGCGCTTTCGCCGCCGATGTACAGCAGTGCCATCAACAGGCTGGAAAACAGGATGCCGACAGGATTCAGGCGGCCGAGAAATGCCACGGTGATCGCCGCATAGCCGTAGCCCGGCGAGACCTGCGGCACCAGCTGGCCGATGGGGCCGGTGACTTCGCACACACCGGCAAGCCCTGCCAGGCCGCCGCTGATCAACAGCGCGAGCCAGATCAGGCGCTTCTCGCGAAAGCCGACGAAACCGGCGGCACGCTTGTCCAGCCCGAGCACCTTGATCTGGAATCCGACAAAGCTTTTCTGCAACAGCACCCACACGGTCACCAACGCGAGCAGGGCGAAGTAAACCCCGGCGTGGACCCGGCCATCTTCCATCAGCAACGGCAAGCGGCTGGCGTCGCCGAACATCGCCGATTGGGGGAAATTGAAACCTTCCGGGTCTTTCAGTGGACCGTGCACGCAATACAGCAAAAGGTTCAGGGCGATGTAATTGAGCATGATGCTGGTGAGGATCTCATTGGCGTTGAAGCGCGTGCGCAACCACGCCGTCAGCCCGGCCCATGCTGCTCCGGCCAAGGTGCCGGTGAGCAGGATCAGTACCAGCGCCCAGCGGCTTTGCATCTCGATGATGTTCACCGCCAGCGCACTGCCGGCCAACGCGCCGAGCAGCAGTTGACCTTCGGCACCGATGTTCCAGATGCGCGCCTGATAGGCGACGGCCAGGCCCAATGCGCAGAGCAGAATCGGCAGGGCCTTGACCAACAATTCGGAGACGCCGTACAGGTCGCTGACCGGCGCGATCAGCAAGGTGTGCAAGGTCAGCAGCGGGTCATGCCCGAGCGCGATAAATAACAGCGATCCACAGCCCAGGGTCAGTGCAGCCGCCAGCAACGGCGAGCACCACAGCATCAGGCGCGATTGCTGGCCGCGGGGTTCAAGAGAAAGCAGCATGTGACACTCCGTTAACGCGAGGCGGATGCGAGTGATTGAGGGGCACCGAACTGGCCGGCCATCCAGCCGCCGACATCGCTCAGGCGCGTGTCGACGGTGGCGTGGAGCGCGGACAGCCGACCGCCACACAAGGCGCCGAGGCGGTCGCTGATCTGGAACAGTTCGTCGAGGTCTTCGGAGATCACCAGGATCGCCGCGCCGGCATCGCGCAAGGCAATCAAGGCGCGGTGAATGGTGGCGGCCGCGCCGACGTCCACGCCCCAGGTCGGGTGTGCGGCGACCAGTAGTTTCGGTCGCTGAAGGATTTCCCGGCCGAGGATGAATTTTTGCAAATTGCCCCCGGACAGGCTGCGGGCCGGCGACTGGCTATCGGGTGTCTTGACCCCGAAACGGCGGATAATTTCCTCGGCCAGTGCTTCGACGTTGCCGCGCTGGATCAGGCCGTTACTCACCAAGCCTTGCTGGAACGCTGTCAGCAACGCGTTGTCCGCCAGGCTCAACTCCGGCACCGCACCATGGCCCAGGCGTTCCGCGGGAACGAACGCCAGGCCGAGTTGGCGGCGAGCATCGGGACGCAAATGGGCGACGGGCTCCTGGCCAAAACGGATCGTCGCGCTGGCGTTGCGGGGCAGCCGCTCTTCGCCGCTGAGCAAGGCTAGCAACTCATCCTGGCCATTGCCGGCGACACCGGCGATGCCGACAATTTCACCGCGGCGCACTTCGAGGTCGATGTTGGTAAGCGAGCAACCGAACGGGTCCGGGTTGTGCCAGGACAAGCCACGGACATCAAGGAATGCATCACCTCCAGTAACCTTCGGATAGTCTGCGATCAACTCCGCCGCTTCACCGACCATCAAGCGCGCCAGTTGCTGATCCGAACATTCGGCCGGCACGCAATGCCCGGCCACCCGACCGCCTCGTAAAACCGTTGCGCTGTGGCACAACGCACGCACTTCCCCAAGCTTGTGGCTGATGAACAAAATGCTGCAGCCTTCGGCGGCGAGCCGGCGCAGGGTGGCGAACAAGTCGTCGGCCTCCTGCGGCGTCAGCACCGAAGTCGGTTCATCGAGAATCAACAGGCGGATGTCCTGCATCAGGCAACGGATGATTTCCACCCGCTGCCGTTCACCGATCGACAGGCTGTGGACAAGTCGCTCCGGTTCCAGCGCCATGCCATAGCGCCGGGACACCTCGCGAATCTTCGGCTCAAGCTGTTTGGGTGTGCCTGCCGCCGCACCCATGGCCAGGGCGATGTTCTGCGCCACGCTCAGGGTTTCGAACAGCGAGAAATGCTGGAACACCATGCCGATTCCCAAACCCCGGGCCTGAGCCGGGTTGCGCAGGCTCACCCGCTGACCTTGCCAGATCACCTCGCCGGAATCGGCACGGGTGACGCCGTAGATGATCTTCATCAGCGTGCTTTTGCCCGCGCCGTTTTCGCCGAGCAGGGCATGGATCTCGCCAGGGGCAATGGACAGGTCGATGGCATCGTTGGCCAGGCAACCGGGGTAGCGTTTGCTGATTCTGCGCAACTGCAGGCGCGGAACCGGATCGGGGATTGGAGCGTGATTGGGCATGACAGGCTCAGTGCTGTTGGACTTGTGCCTGTGGATAAAGCAATTTTCTGGCCACTAGGTCAGGAAAACCTCGAAGTCCTGCGACCAGAGGCGTTGAGTACGCAGCTTTCAGATGTGCCACGCAGAGCCCGGCACCACATGGGGGCAATGGCGCAATTCAAGCCCCGATTTTGCTCGCGCGCTTTTGCTCAAAAAATGAGCAATCGACCACAAGCCATACCGTGCAGGGCGCCGAGACGGCCATGAACGGGTTATCCACAGATTGCTCCACAGTATTTGTGTGCAAGCTCAAAGCACGGGCATAAGCACTGAGTGGCTTTCTTCTAAAGGCGATAAACCGTTGTAACTGTTTGTTTTTATTTGAATTTGATGTGCTTGATGGCAGATTGGACGAAAATTGAGCAAAGTCCGCAAAGCCGTATGACACAAGGGTTACAGCGGTATGTGCTCAGGTTATCCACAGGCGGGTGCACAGCAGATGTGGGCAAATATGGAATAAGTGAAAAATCGGCGTGCCCCAAAAGATCGCAGCCTGTGCTGAAGCGCTTTTAGCGCTGCAACAAAATACGTCCGCGACTCAAATCGGCCAGTTGTGACTGCAAGGTGTCGATCTGCGCATCGCCCACGGCCAACTGCAACTCGACACCATTAGCGGTGAAGCTTTCATCCACAACCAATCCACCAGCCTCCGCCACTCGCAGCTTGACCAGGGCCAACTCGGCAAATCCACAAGCGCAACGCAGCGGCACCCGGCTGATCAGCTCGATCTTCGGCGCCGCTTGCAGGCATTTGTTTGCACCCCCGCCATAGGCCCGGGCGAGCCCCCCGGTGCCCAGTTGGATGCCGCCATACCAGCGAATCACCAGTACCGCGACCTGATCGCAATCCTGCGCCTCTATCGCCGCCAGAATCGGCCTGCCGGCCGTACCGCCGGGCTCGCCATCATCGGTGCTGCGATACTGATCGTCGAGCTTCCAGGCCCAGCAGTTGTGCGAGGCATTCAAGTCACTGTGCTGTTCAATGAACGCCTGGGCCTCGGCCGGGCTGGAGATCGGCGCGGCGAAGGTAATGAAGCGGCTCTTGCGAATCTCTTCGCGGTATTCGCAAAAACCGCTGAGGGTAAATGGCATAAGTGCTTAGATGGCAGGTTTCAGGCCGCAGCCCTTGAGAATGATGCGGATCAGGTTGTCCCCGGCGTCTTCCATGTCCTGTTTGGTCAACCTGGTGCGCCCGGTGACGCGGCAGATCTGCGTGGCGAAGTCGGCGTAGTGCTGGGTGCTGCCCCACAACAGGAAGATCAGGTGAACCGGATCGACCGGGTCCATTTTACCGGCGTCGATCCACGTCTGGAACACGCCCGCGCGGCCTTGGAACCAGGCGCGATAATCCTGGTTGAAGTACTCGGTCAGGCATTCGCCGCCGCTGATGACTTCCATGGCAAAAATCCGCGAGGCTTGCGGCTGGCGTCGGGAGAACTCCATTTTCGCGCGAATGTAGCGGGTCAACGCTTCGGTCGGGTCATCCTCGGCGGTGAGGGTGTTGAAGGTGCTGTCCCACAACTCGATGATGTTGCTCAGCACCGCCACGTACAAACCGAGCTTGTTGGTGAAGTAGTAATGCAGGTTCGCCTTGGGCAGCCCGGCATTCAGGGCGATGGTGTTCATGCTCGTGCCTTTGTACCCGTGACGGGCGAACTCGTCTTCGGCGGCTTTGATGATGGTCTCTTCGTTTTTCTGACGAATGCGGCTGACGGGTTTTCCGCCGTGGGCAGGGACTTCAAAGGTCATAGGCACTTCCGAGAAGATGAGAGGGTGCGGCCAGTGCGTTGATAGCGCACCCACCGGCTTCAGACAAGGCCTCATACAATAAAACTCTACCCCGCCCCACAGTTTTCAACGCGTCGCCGCGAGACTCTCGAGAAAACTCTCCAGCACCAGATGGGGTCGACGCCCCTTGCGGGTGACCGACGCCAGGCTCAGGTCATAGAAACGCGTTTTGGCTTTCAACGCGCGCAACCGGCCCTGCTGCACCCAAAGACTCGCGTAGTGATCCGGCAGGTAACCGATATAGCGACCGGTCAGGATCAGGAACGCCATGCCTTCGCGGTCCGAGGCACTGGCGGTGCAATTGAGCGCTTGATAGTGAGCCTGGATCTCCGCTGGCAAACGGAAGGTGGGCGCGATGGCGTCCTGACTGTTCAGGCGTTCGTCGTCCAGCTGCTTGTCGTCGACATAAAACAGCGGATGGCCGACCGCGCAGTACAACAGCGAACGCTCGCTATACAGCGGTTGATACTCCAGCCCCGACAATGCGCTGGCCTGCGGTACCACGCCAACGTGCAGGCGACCGTCGAGCACGCCTTGTTCGACTTCATTGGGCGCGATCATGCGGATCTGGATCTGCACGTCCGGGCCGCGTTCTTTCAATTGTGCGAGGGCATGGGTGATGCGCATGTGGGGCAGGGTGACCAGGTTGTCCGTCAAGCCAATGATCAATTCGCCACGCAAGTGCTGGTGCAGTCCGTTTACCTCGGTGCGGAAGCTTTCCAACGCACTCAATAGTTGCAACGCCGATTGATAGACCTCGCGGCCTTCTTCGGTCAGGGAAAACCCGGCACGTCCCCGTTGGCACAGGCGCAGGCCGAGGCGCTGCTCCAGATCGCTCATCTGCTGGCTGATCGCCGAGCGACCGATGCCCAGCACGGTTTCCGCCGCGGAGAAGCCGCCGCATTCCACCACGCTGCGGAAAATCCTCAGCAGGCGGATATCAAAGTCGCTGACCTGGGCCAGCGGATCGGGACGGCGAGTGCTCATGCGGGTTACTCAAAAGTTTAGTAAATGGCTGACTGAACATTAGAAGAGTTGCATTTCACCGACTTTATCTCCGTGGCAATTTAGCTGCAACAACGGTTTTCAATCCTTACGCCGCTTATTGCCTTGCGAGGTTTCGCCCATGAACTTGCCTGAAAACGCCCCGACTTCCCTGGCCAGCCAGCTCAAGCTCGATGCTCACTGGATGCCTTACACCGCCAACCGCAACTTCCAGCGCGACCCACGGCTGATCGTTGGCGCCGAAGGCAGCTGGCTGATCGACGACAAGGGTCGCAAGGTATATGACTCGCTGTCCGGTCTGTGGACCTGTGGCGCCGGGCACACCCGCAAGGAAATCCAGGAAGCGGTCGCCAAGCAGCTGGGTACCCTCGATTACTCGCCAGCCTTCCAGTACGGTCATCCGCTGTCGTTCCAACTGGCTGAAAAAATCACCGACCTGACCCCGGGCACCCTGAACCACGTGTTCTTCACCGACTCGGGCTCCGAGTGCGCTGACACCGCTGTGAAGATGGTCCGTGCTTACTGGCGTCTGAAAGGCCAGTCGACCAAGACCAAGATGATCGGCCGTGCCCGTGGTTACCACGGTGTGAACATCGCCGGCACCAGCCTCGGTGGCGTGAACGGCAACCGCAAGCTGTTCGGTCAGGCGATGATGGACGTTGACCACCTGCCGCACACCTTGCTGGCAAGCAACGCTTACTCCCGTGGCATGCCGGAGCAGGGTGGTATCGCCCTGGCTGACGAACTGCTGAAGCTGATCGAGCTGCACGATGCGTCGAACATCGCGGCGGTCTTCGTCGAGCCATTGGCCGGTTCCGCTGGCGTGCTGGTTCCACCTCAGGGTTACCTCAAGCGTCTGCGTGAAATCTGCGACCAGCACAACATCCTGCTGGTGTTCGACGAAGTGATCACCGGTTTCGGCCGTACCGGCACCATGTTCGGCGCCACCACCTTCGGCGTGACCCCGGACCTGATGTGCATCGCCAAGCAAGTCACCAACGGTGCGATCCCGATGGGCGCGGTGATTGCCAGCTCCGAGATCTACCAGACCTTCATGAATCAGCCGACGCCTGAATACGCGGTTGAATTCCCCCACGGCTATACCTATTCCGCACACCCGGTGGCTTGCGCCGCGGGTCTTGCCGCACTCGACCTGCTGCAAAAGGAAAACCTGGTACAGAGCGTGGCCGAAGTCGCACCGCATTTCGAAAATGCGCTGCACGGCCTCAAAGGCACCAAGAACATCATCGACATCCGCAACTTCGGCCTGGCCGGCGCGATCCAGATCGCCCCTCGTGATGGCGACGCCATCGTGCGTCCGTTCGAAGCCGGCATGGCGCTGTGGAAAGCCGGGTTCTACGTACGCTTCGGCGGCGACACCCTGCAGTTCGGCCCAACCTTCAACAGCAAGCCGCAGGACCTGGATCGTCTGTTCGACGCGGTCGGCGAAGTGCTGAGCAAGATCGACTGATTTCTCCTTCTATATACCTACAAACAACAGGTGCTCCGAAGCGAGCGCCTGTGGACAACTTTTCAGGAGCTTCCATGAGCGTTATTCCGCATTTGATCAATGGCGAACTGGTGACCGAGAACGGTCGCGCGGTTGATGTGTTCAACCCGTCTACCGGTCAGGCTATCCACAAGCTGCCACTGGCGACCCGCGAAACCATCCAGAGCGCCATCGACGCGGCCAAGGCTGCATTCCCGGCCTGGCGCAACACGCCACCGGCCAAGCGTGCCCAAGTGATGTTCCGCTTCAAGCAGCTGCTGGAGCAGAACGAAGCTCGCATCTCGCAATTGATCAGCGAAGAGCACGGCAAGACCCTGGAAGATGCTGCCGGTGAATTGAAGCGCGGTATCGAGAACGTCGAATTCGCTTGCGCGGCTCCGGAAATCCTCAAGGGCGAGTACAGCCGTAACGTCGGCCCGAACATCGATGCCTGGTCTGACTTCCAGCCGCTGGGCGTGGTTGCCGGTATCACGCCGTTCAACTTCCCGGCCATGGTGCCGTTGTGGATGTACCCGCTGGCGATCGTCTGCGGCAACTGCTTCATCCTCAAGCCATCCGAGCGTGACCCGAGCTCGACGCTGCTGATCGCCCAGTTGCTGCTGGAAGCTGGTCTGCCTAAAGGCGTACTGAGCGTGGTGCACGGTGACAAGACTGCGGTGGACGCATTGATCGAAGCGCCGGAAGTCAAAGCGCTGAGTTTTGTTGGTTCGACGCCGATTGCCGAATACATCTATTCCGAAGGCACCAAGCGCGGCAAACGCGTTCAGGCCCTGGGCGGTGCGAAGAACCACGCGGTGCTGATGCCGGATGCAGACCTGGACAACGCCGTCAGCGCACTGATGGGCGCGGCCTACGGTTCTTGCGGCGAGCGTTGCATGGCGATCTCGGTAGCGGTGTGCGTGGGTGATCAGGTGGCCGATGCCCTGGTGGCCAAACTGGTTCCGCAAATCAAGGCGCTGAAAATCGGTGCCGGTACCAACTGCGGCCTGGACATGGGCCCACTGGTGACGGGCCAGGCGCGCGACAAGGTCAGCGGTTATGTAGAAGACGGCGTAGCTGCCGGCGCGACACTGGTGGTGGATGGCCGTGGCCTGACCGTCGCTGGTCACGAGGAAGGCTTCTTCCTGGGTGGTTGCCTGTTCGACAACGTCACACGAGAAATGCGCATCTATAAAGAAGAGATCTTCGGGCCGGTGCTGTGCGTTGTTCGGGTCAACAGCCTGGAAGAAGCCATGCAACTGATCAACGATCACGAATATGGCAACGGCACCTGCATCTTCACCCGTGACGGTGAAGCGGCGCGGTTGTTCTGCGACGAGATCGAAGTCGGCATGGTTGGTGTCAACGTACCGCTGCCGGTACCGGTGGCTTACCACAGCTTTGGCGGCTGGAAGCGTTCGCTGTTTGGCGACCTGCACGCCTATGGCCCCGATGGCGTGCGTTTCTATACCCGCCGCAAAGCCATCACCCAGCGCTGGCCGCAGCGTGCGAGCCATGAAGCTTCGCAGTTCGCCTTCCCTAGCTTGTAAGTAGAAGGGCGCAGAAGGCCGACCCATTGGGTCGGCCTTTTTGTTTGTGCGCCAGGC
>NZ_LACC01000048.1 GCF_000967965.1 Pseudomonas fluorescens | reverse complement strand
ACTGTTCAGGCAGGGTGTTGGCGCCGCTGGCATTGGGGTGGGCTTCGTTATCGTTCAGGGTGTAGCTGTAGCTCACCACGCCGGTCGCCGCGTTGAACCCGGTGATGGTCAGCGTGCTGCCCAACGGGGTGGTGATCGATTGCGGAAAACCCGCCGCCACGCCAGCAGTGACCACGGCAATGCCGCCCACGGTCAGGGTCGTGACGCCGTCGAGGGCGGCGACGGTGAAGGTGCCGTTCTGGGTCAGCGCGGTGGCATCCGGTGCGCTGCCGTCGCTGAGGTTTTTCTCGAAGACGGTGAGCTCACCACCGGTGACGCTCAGGCCATCGATGGTGACGGGATCATCGTTGTTGTGGATCTGCAGCACCAGGTTCGCGGTGCTGCTGTCGCCGTCCGAATCGGTGAGGGTGTAGGTGAAGGTTTCGGTACCGTCGCCACCGCCGTGCAGGGCTTTGAAGTCGGCATCGCTGGTGCTCAGCGTGTAGGTGTACGTGCCGTTGGCATTCAGCACCAGGGTGCCGTAGGTGCCGGTGAAGGTGCCGGGGGTGATCGGGCCGCTGTTTTCACCGAGCGGCACCCGGTCCGCGCCTTGCACATCGTTGGTCAGCACATTGCCGTTGAGGGTCAGCAGGGTTTCCGAGGCGATGCCATTGTTGTCATCGACTGCTTTCGGTACGTCGTCGATGATGCTGATATCCAGCGTACCGGTAGTGCTGTCGCCATTGCTGTCAATGGCCACCACGGTGACGTGTTCGACAAGACTGTTGGTACCCTCGCCGCTCGCTTGGGATTCGGCACGGTTGAGGGTGTAGCTGTAACTGACCACGCCCGTGGCCGGGTTGTAACTGGTGACGGTCAGCGTGCTGCCCAGCGGGGAGGTGATCGTCTGCGGGAAACCTGCCGCCACGCCGCCGCTGATCAAGTTGATTGCGCCGATGCTGAGACTGGTCAGCCCGTCTGGCGCGTTGATGGTGAAGGTGCCGCTTCGCGTCAACGAGCCTTCGTTCCGCGCCGAACCGTCGGCCAGGTTGGCTTCATTGACGGTCCGCTCGCCGTTCTGCGCCGACAGGCCTTCGAAGGTGACCGGATTGTTCGGTACCTGCACAACCACCGGCGGAACCACAGGGGCATCGGCCGCTACAGCGTTGTCCGGATTAGCGTTCAGGCGTTCTTCGGGAAGTTCGGGAATGCCATTGAACCCGGCTGTGGGGAAGCCGATGATCGGATCGACACGCCCGCCCACTTCTTCGAGCAGGACAAAACTATGGCCGCTGCCCGCGATGCCACCCGGTATACCGGCAGTCGTGGCAGGCCCGGCAGCGGTGGCTTCAGCGGTTTGGGTCGGGTCGTCGCCCGCCGCAATGGCTTTTTGCAGCTGTTCGACATCGGTCAGTTGCGCTTCGCTCGGCGTCAGGGCTTCAGGCGAGTCCACATGGGGAATCTGATTGGCGAGCAACTGCGGTGTCATCTGCATGCTGCTGTCGCGCCCGAGGGTCAGTTCCTGGCCATTTTGCAGATGCACCGCCACCGCGCCTTCAGCGCCAGTGGTCAGTTGGTCGCCAGCGAACAGCCTGTCCCCTTCGACTAAAGCACGCCGGGTGCCGTCGCTCGCAACTGCGAACACCTGACCGATGACCTTACTGACGATTCCGATGAGCGTTGCCATGTGCACTTCCTCCGCTGCCAACCGCTGTCGGCACCTTGATTGTGCGAAGAACGTGCTCATGGCTCGAGCGGGTTGTCTGGCGGATCGTGTTCCGGGTGCCGGTTTACTTGAGTAAGCCGTGGCCCCGGCACCGATCTCGCCCAGCCAGTCGCTCACGGCGCTGTTTACGATTTCGGGAAAACCCCTCTGCAATCAATGGCATCGGATCCCTGTGCGCAACAACGTTGCCTGTGAGCGATGCGTAACGATCTTGAATCACTCGAGTGACAAAAAACCGTCACCACCAGATCGCTCGCGTCCCTCCCCTCCAGCACTTCTCCGCTCTTTGTCGATAAGTGGATTGGAACTTTCCTCAAGCCCTCGATGAGCGCCCTAGAGCTCGTAAAACAAGGGTTTTCGAGTTGAACAATGTGCTGGATTTTGCAGAGCGCATAAGTTTTTTTTGGCATAAGCGTTATGAAAAAAATTTCTTAGCTACGCTTCAAAATGTTCTTAGCTCTTGTGTTAAAGATGTGAAACAACTTTACCTATAAATGTCGTCAAATAATTGGCGACGGATAAGCACCATCAGGAATCAGGGAGATGTACATGCGCCTATTAACCCCCCTCTGCAGCGCGGTTCTTTTGGCCATGGCCTGCTCATCCCAGGCTCAGGCCATGACGCTGACCGAAGCGATCCAGAGCACCATTGCGACTCACCCGGAACTGGCATCCCGTGTGGACAGCCGACTGTCGGCGGATGAGGACGTGAAGGTCGCCAAAGGGGGCTTTTATCCATCGGTTGATTTGAATGCTGCCTACGGGCGCGGGTACAGCGATAACACCAATACCCGGGCGCTCACCCCCGGCGGGCACAACACCGAAACCTTGAACTACACCCAGTCGGAATTGCGCCTGCGGCAAATGCTCTTCGACGGGTTCAACACTTCCAATGAAGTCGAACGCACCAAAGGCGTGGTCAACTCGCGCGCCTATTACGCTCAGGGTACGGCTCAGGATCTGGCCCTGCGCACCACCGAGGTTTACCTGGATGTCCTCAAGCGCCGCGAACTGGTGACACTGGCCAAGAACAACCTGCAAGCGCACTTGCGGGTCAACGACCAGATCGGACTGCGCACCCAGCGCGGCGTGGGCAGCAACGCCGATGCCGACCAGTCCAGCGCTCGCCGGGCACTGGCGGAAAACAACCTCGACACTGCCGAAGTCGATCTGGCCGATGCCGAGTCGAATTTCTATGCCGTCGTGGGGCGCATGCCCGATGAACTGGAAGCCCCGCCGTCGATTCGCGGCGAAGTCCCTGCCTCCCTGCCGGAAGCCCAGCAGAGCATGGTGGAAAACAACCCTTACCTGAAATCGGCCCAGGCCGACGTGCAATCAGCCGAAAGCCAGTACGAAGTCGCCAAGTCGCCGTTCTACCCACGTTTAGACGGCGAGGCGGCAGTGGGCGCGAACAACAACGTGCAGGGGGATGAAGGCCACGACAACGAATGGCGGGTCGGCGTGGTGATGAACTACAACCTGTTCCGCGGCGGCAGCGACAAGGCGCGCCTGGCCTCCGACTCGCACAAGATCAACCAGGCCATGGACATCCGCAACAATGCCCTGCGCCAGCTCAACGAGAACATTCACCTGGCCTGGAACGCCATGGTCAATGCCAAGAAACAAACCCCGACCGCCCGTGAATACGCCGACACCAGCAAGCGCGTACGCATCGCCTATCAGGATCAGTTCGGCCTCGGCCAACGGACACTGCTGGACCTGCTCGACAGTGAAAACGAGCTCTACAACGCCAACCGTCGCTACACCGAAGTGCGCTACACCGAAGAGTTCTCGATGTACCGTGTCCTGGCGAACATGGGCCAGTTGCTGAGCAAGCAACGGGTCGTACTGCCCGCCGACGCGATCGCCCAGACCGAAGTGAAAAACGAAGCCCGTCTGCCTGAAATGAAATAACGAAGTACCCGTGCAGGAGCTGCCGCCGGCTGCGATCTTTTGACTTTGCTTTTGAGCAAACAAGATCAAAAGATCACAGCCGGCGGCAGCTCCTACAGTGTGATACGCAGATATCTGTCAATTGCCGTAGAGCAACGGGAGCAATCAATTTGACCAGCATGGAACCCGGCAACACTGGTGTCGATCCGCGCCTGAGCTTCGATGACCCGCTTCTGGACGGTCTGTTGATCCTCTGCAAACTCCACGGCGCGGCGGTCAGCCGCGCCAGCCTCAGTGCCGGGCTGCCAATGGCACACCAACGCCTGAGCCTGGACCTGCTGCCTCGTGCAGCGGCCCGGGCCGGTTTGCAGGCGCGCTTGCTGCGCCGCGACCTCAAAGACATCTCCGCGCTCAACCTGCCCGTGCTGCTGTTGCTCAACAACGGCCGCACGGCCGTGCTGCGCCGTTATGGCGAGGACGGCAAGGTGCTGATCCTGCCCAGCGAAGCCGACGGCGGCGAACAATGGCTCAGCCCCGAGGAGCTGGCCGAACACTACAGTGGCCAGGCGTTGTTTGCCCGGCCACGCCACGAACTCGAAGACTTGCGCTCGCCGCTGGTACCTCGGGTCCAGGCATGGTTTCGCGATACGCTGAAGCTGTCGAAATGGCTGTACAGCGATGCGATCCTGGCGAGCTTCCTGATCAACCTGCTGGGGTTGATGGTGCCGCTGTTCGTGATGCAGACCTACGACCGCGTGGTGCCGAACCAGGCCACTTCGACCTTGTGGGTGCTGGCGATCGGTCTGCTGATCGGCACCGCTTTCGAACTGGTGCTGCGGGTCGTGCGCGCGCACTTGCTCGATACCGCCGGCAAGAAAACCGATGTGATCCTGTCGGCCACCCTGTTCGAGCGCATCACCGGCATGGCGATGAAAGCGCGACCGGCGACCATCGGTGGCTTCGCCCAAAGCATTCATGACTTCCAGGGCCTGCGGGAATTTCTCACCGCCGTGACCCTCACCAGCCTGATCGACTTGCCCTTCTGCTTGCTGATGCTGCTGGTGATCGGCCTGCTCGGTGGCTGGCTGGTGGTGATCCCGATTCTGGCGTTTCCCATCACCATCATCTTCGCCATGGTGATCCAGGTGCGCCTGCGCGATACCGTACAGAAAAGCCTCAGCCTCGGCGCCGAACGCCAGGCACTGCTGATCGAAACCCTCAGCGGCCTGGAAACCCTCAAGGCCTGCAGCGCCGAAAGCGAACGCCAGCACAAATGGGAAAGCACCCACGGCGCCCTCACCCGCCTCGACAGCCACGCGCGCAACCTCTCGGCCCTCGCCACCAACGGCACGCTGTTCATCCAGCAACTGTCCGGCATGGCAACCATCGTCGCCGGGGTCTACAGCATCATCGCCGGCAACCTCAGCGTCGGTGCCCTGGTGGCCAGCTACATGCTGGGCAGCCGGGTGCTTGCACCACTGGGGCAGATCGCCGGCCTGATCACCCGCTACCAGCAAGCGCAACTGACCATGAAAAGCACCGACGCACTGATGGGCCTGCCCCAGGAGCGCGACGCCAGGCAACGGCCGCTGGAGCGCACCCAACTGCAAGGCGCGCTGGATGTTGTCGGCGTGACCTTCCACTACAACGGCCAGAGCTCTCCCGCCCTGGCCAATGTCAGCTTCAGTGTGAAACCCGGCGAGCGCGTCGGCATCATCGGCCGCAGCGGCTCAGGCAAAAGTACCCTGGCGCGACTGGTGATGGGCTTCTACGAACCGGATGAAGGCCAATTGCTTCTCGATGGCCTGGACCTGCGGCAACTGGACGTCGCCGACCTGCGCCATCAAATCGGTTACGTCGCCCACGACCTGCCGCTTTTGGCCGGCAGCCTGCGCGACAACCTGACCCTCGGCGCGCGCTACATCAGTGACTCACGCATGCTTGAAGTGGCGGAAATGACCGGCGTAACCGAACTGGCCCGACAGCACCCGCAAGGCTTCGACCGGCCCGTGGGCGAGCGCGGGCAACTGTTGTCCGGCGGCCAGCGCCAAGCCGTATTGATGGCCCGGGCGATGTTGCTCGACCCGCCCATCATGCTGCTCGACGAGCCCACCAGCGCCATGGACAACAGCAGCGAAGACGTCCTGCGGCAAAAACTTCACGGCTGGGTCCAAGGCAAAACCATCCTGCTGGTGACCCATCGCACCTCGATGCTGAGCCTGGTGGACCGGTTGGTGGTGCTGGACAACGGACGGGTCGTCGCCGACGGTCCGAAAGAAGCAGTCATCGATGCACTGCGCAAGGGCCGTGTCGGCTCTGCGGCCGTCTAGGAGTAGCCCATGTCTGCCGATCAAGGATCCCGTGGCTACTTCGACAGTTTCAACAAAAGTGCCGAAACCGAGTTCATGCCGGAAACCGCCGGCGCCTCCTTGCAGGACTCACCGCGCTGGTCGCGAATCACCGTGTGGCTGGCCGCCGGGCTGGTGGTCAGTGCGCTGGTCTGGGCCAAATTCGCCGTGTTGCAGGAAGTGACCATGGGCGAAGGCAAGGCGATTCCCTCGAGCAAGGTCCAGGTGATCCAGAACCTGGAGGGCGGCATCGTCACTGAAATTTTCGTCCGTGAAGGACAAATGGTGAACAAGGGCGACACCTTGCTGCGCCTGGATGACACCCGCTACCTGTCGAACAAGGGCGAAAGCGAAGCCGATCGCTATGCCTTGACCGCGCAGGTCGAACGGCTTTCGGCCGAGGCCGAGGGCCGGCCGTTCAAGCTGTCAGAAGAAGTGATCGCCAAGGCCCCGCAAGTGGCCGAAGACGAGCGCTCGCTGTACGACCAGCGGCAACGTCGACTGGCCAGCGAGCAGCGCACCCTGAGCGAGCAACTTCGGCAAAAAACCCAGGAACTTGCAGAGTTCCGCTCAAAACAGGGGCAGTTCAGTTCCAGCCTGGCGCTGCTGCAACAAGAGATGAACATGTCCACACCGTTGGTGGGCACGGGTGCGGTGTCACCGGTGGAAATCCTGCGGCTCAAACGCAGCGCGGTGGAGATTCGCGGCTCGCTGAACGCCACCACCCTGGCGATTCCCCGGGCGGAATCGGCGATCAACGAGATCAAAAGCAAGATCGACGAGTCGGAGCAAACCTTCCGCTCGGAAGCCGCCAAAGAGCTGAACGAGAAACGCACCGACCTGTCGAAAATCACAGCCTCAAGCATTGCTATCGACGACCGTGTCACCCGCACCACCGTCGTCTCGCCGGTACACGGCATCATCAAGGTGTTGAAGGTCAACACCATCGGCGGCGTGGTCCAGCCCGGCAGTGACATGGTGGAAATCGTGCCGCTGGAAGACAACCTGCTGATCGAAGCCAAGGTCCGCCCGCAGGACGTTGCATTCCTGCATCCGGGTCAGAAAGCCATGGTCAAGTTCAGTGCCTACGACTACACCATTTACGGCGGCCTGAGCGCCAAACTGGAGTTGATCGGGGCCGACACCATCACCGACGACAAGGGCAACAGCTTCTATCTGATTCAGGTGCGTACTGACAAAAACCATTTGGGCGGGGACGTCAAACCACTGCTGATCATCCCGGGGATGGTGGCGACGGTGGACATTATTACCGGGGAGAAAACGGTGCTGGATTACTTGCTTAAACCGGTGTTGAAAGCGCGGACCGAGGCGATGCGGGAAAGGTAGGCCCTCCTCAAAGTCTGTTGTGATCTTGCTGCCGTCATCGCGAGCAAGCTCGCTCCCACAATGTCCGCGTCGAACTCAAGTTCTGCGCACGCCACTGAACCTGTGGGAGCGAGCTTGCTCGCGATGGGGCCATGACAGGCACCGACTATTTCGGCCCATGGTTAAGCTGATAAACCTCCTCCCCCATCGCCGCAATCTGCCCCTCGATCAACGCTTCAAACGGCTTCAACAACGGCGCAAACGTCGCCGGCGCTTCGAGGGTTTCCAGCGCCTGCACAATCGCCTCCACCGTCGACAACGCCCCCGGCCCCGGCGCCTTGCGCAGGCGATAACGAGACACACCGCCTGCGGCCAGCGTCGCCCTGGGCAACGCCGCCAGCAGCGGGTTGAGGTGCAGCATCTTGCGCGCTTTGCGCCAGGTGCCGTCCGGGACCACCAACAACAAGGGTTCGTCTGTCGCGGCATAAGCCTGCATCGGCTGTGCCTCCTCGCCGGGAAACAACAAGCGCGCCTGATACCCCGGCCGGCTCAACAACGTCGGCAAATCCTCGAACACCTCGCCCACGATCAACTCGGCATTGTTCAAGCCCAACGCCGCCAATCGCGCCGTATTCAGCGCATGGTTCACTTCGCTCGGATGCTGCAGCAGCAACACCCGGGTGCGGCTGTCGAGGCTCGGGATCAACGGGCACAGACAGTGGCTTTGCGGGCGCAGGCAGCGCGGGCATTGGATTCTGGACATCTTCTCAGGCCTGATTCAGTTGGGCTTTAAGCAAATCGCGGAACGTCTGGATCAGCGGCTCGCGGCTACGGCCCCGGCGCACGATCATCGAGAACGGCGCCTGATAACCAAAGGTCGCCGGCAGCAACACCCGCAAGTCACCCTTGTCGGCCCAGGCCTGGGCGTAGTGCTCCGGCAGGTAGCCGATGTAGGCGCCGGACAGCACCAGAATCAACTGGGCCTCCATACTTTCTACCGTCGCGGCGCTGTGCTTGAAGCCGTGACGCGCCAGTTCGGCCTGGCTCCAGTAGCCACGACCGACCATGCGCTGCTGGGTGATGACTTGTTCCGGAATGCGCCGCTCGTTGAACAGCGGATGCCGCGTGCTGCAATACAACCAGTGTTGTTCACGGTACAGCGGCATGTACACCAGACCGCTCATGCGCGTGGAAAACGCGCCGATGGCCAGGTCGAGACGGTTGTCCTGCACCCCGAGTTGCAATTCGTAAGGGCTCATCACCGACAGGTGCAAGTGCACCGCCGGGTGTTCCTGGCTGTAGGCGCCGATAGCCTCTGCGAACGGCAGGGCCTTGTCACTGACGGTGGAGTCGATCACCCCGAGGTTCAAGGTACCGCGCAACTCGCCCTTGAGGGCGGCGGCGTACTGCTCGAAACCTTCGAGTTCGCCCAACAGGCGCAGGGTTTCCTGATGGAACAGCTCGCCCTTGCTGGTCAGGCTGAAACCACCACGGCCGCGATGGCACAGCACCAGGCCGAGGGCTGCTTCGAGCTGGCTCATGTAGGTGCTGATGGCCGACGTCGAGAGATTGAGCTCCTGCTGGGCGTTGGCGAACCCCTGATGGCGCACCACGCTGACGAAGATGCGCAATAGTTTCAGGTCGGGTAAAGCGTTGGCCATGTCGGGCTCCGATAACGAGGTGACGCGCAGTGCTCCAGTCGATAAAGAACCTTGTGGGAGCGAGCTTGCTCGCGATGAGGGCATGACAATCGACATCAATGTTGACTGCCCCGCCGCCATCGCGAGCAAGCTCGCTCCCACAAGGTTTGCTCCTGGCATCGGGCTTAGCGTATGGCGTGAAGTCTATCGCTGTCCCAGCCATTAGTTTAGAAAAATCTGAACTAAGTATTTGCCCGTAGCGATTCTTCCCGGCCACTACATTTCGCAGAATCGGCGCCACAAGGTTCGCCCGTACTCCCGTGAATGGCGCAACCGACATAAATAAAACAACGACGATGAGGCCCTACCCGTGGACAAGATTCTTCACCAACCACTGGGCGGCAACGAAATGCCGCGCTTCGGCGGCATCGCCACCATGATGCGACTCCCCCATTTGAATACCGCTGCCGGCCTGGACGCTGCCTTCGTAGGCGTGCCACTGGACATCGGTACATCGCTGCGCCCCGGCACCCGTTTCGGGCCTCGCGAAATCCGCGCCGAGTCGGTGATGATCCGCCCGTACAACATGGCCACCGGTGCTGCCCCGTTTGACTCGCTGTCGGTTGCTGACATCGGCGATATCGCGATCAACACGTTCAACCTGCTGGATGCCGTACGGATCATCGAAGAATCCTACGACAACATCCTCGAACACGATGTGATCCCCCTGACTCTGGGCGGCGACCACACCATCACCCTGCCGATCCTGCGTGCCATCCATAAAAAGCACGGCAAGGTCGGCCTGGTACACATCGACGCCCATGCCGATGTGAACGATCACATGTTCGGCGAGAAGATCGCCCACGGCACCACCTTCCGTCGCGCCGTTGAAGAAGGCCTGCTGGATCCGGACCGTGTCGTGCAGATCGGTCTGCGTGCCCAAGGCTACACCGCTGACGACTTCAACTGGAGCCGCAACCAGGGCTTCCGTGTGGTTCAGGCTGAAGAGTGCTGGCACAAATCGCTGGAGCCTTTGATGGCTGAAGTCCGCGAAAAAGTCGGCGGCGGTCCTGTTTACCTCAGCTTCGACATCGACGGCATCGACCCTGCCTGGGCACCGGGTACCGGTACCCCGGAAATCGGCGGTCTGACGACCATTCAGGCAATCGAGATCGTTCGTGGCTGCCAAGGCCTCGACCTGGTCGGTTGCGATCTGGTAGAAGTCTCGCCCGCTTACGACACCTCCGGCAACACCTCGCTGCTGGCCGCCAACCTGCTGTACGAAATGCTCTGCGTACTGCCTGGCGTAGTCCACCGCTGAGGATTGGTCATGAACGAACGTGATCAGGTGCTCAAAGCCGCCGCCGATCTGGTGTCCGCTTTTGCCCGTAACGATCGCGAAGCCTACTTCGGCGCGTTCAGCGCCAATGCCAGCTTCGTCTTCTACACCCTCGAACAGCCCCTGCTGTCGCGCGACGCCTATCAGGCGATGTGGGACGGCTGGCGCTCTGAGGATGGCTTCGAGGTGCTCTCGTGCACCTCAAGCAACGCTTTCGTCAGCCTGCAGGGTGACGTGGCGATTTTCATCCATGACGTAGCCACCGAGTTGCGCATGCAAGGGGAGCAACACTTCAGCCAGGAGCGCGAGACGATTGTTTTCAAGAAACAAGCGTCTGGCCAAGAACAACAAGGCCTATGGCTGGCCTGCCACGAACATTTGTCCGCGATGCCGGAAGGGCTGCCAACCCCTTAGCCAACACAGGTGACGCTCACGCACGATGAGCGCGCCTTTATGATCGGAGCTGATCATGAATAACAACAACAACGACCAAAGCCTTACGCAAATTGAAACCTACGGGGTCGAACAGCTCCCGGACAGCGAACGCACCGCAGGCCCGACGGACTTGTTCCGGATGATCTTCGGGGGTTCCAACACCTTTGCAACCGCCGTCCTCGGCAGCTTCCCGGTACTGTTCGGCCTGTCTTTCCAGGCGGGCGTCTGGGCGATTGTGCTGGGCGTATTGCTGGGTTCGCTGATCCTCGCGCCAATGGGCCTGTTCGGCCCGATCAATGGCACCAACAACGCCGTATCTTCCGGGGCGCACTTCGGCGTGCACGGGCGGATCGTCGGTTCGTTCCTGTCGCTGTTGACCGCCATCGCCTTCTTCTCGCTCTCGGTGTGGAGTTCGGGGGATGCGCTGATCGGAGGCGCCAAACGCCTGATCGGCCTGCCGGAAACCGACCTGACCCTGGGCCTGGCCTACGGTCTGTTCGCGATCCTGGTACTGACCGTATGTATCTATGGATTTCGCTTCCTGCTGTGGGTCAACAAGATCGCGGTGTGGAGTGCCAGCCTGCTGTTCCTGCTGGGCATCTTCGCCTTCGCCGGTCCCTTCGATGCGAACTACGCCGGCACCGTCAACATGGGGCAACCCGGTTTCTGGGCCGCGTTCATTGGCGCTGCGCTGGTGGCGATGAGCAACCCGATTTCCTTCGGTGCGTTCCTCGGCGACTGGTCGCGCTACATTCCGCGTGACACCTCCAAGCGCCGCATCATGGCGGCGGTGGTGATTTCGCAGATCGCGACGTTCATCCCGTTCCTGTTCGGCCTGGCCACCGCGACCATCGTGGCGATCAAGGCACCGGACTACATCGCGGCCAACAACTATGTCGGTGGTCTGCTGGCGGTATCGCCGAGCTGGTTCTTCCTGCCGGTGTGCCTGATCGCGGTGATTGGTGGCATGTCCACCGGCACCACCTCGCTCTATGGCACCGGCCTGGACATGTCCAGCGTGTTCCCTCGGGTGCTGTCGCGGGTCAAGGCCACGCTGCTGATCGGTGTGATGTCGATTGCCTTCATCTTCATCGGGCGCTTCGCGGCCAACCTGGTGCAGAGCGTGTCGACCTTCGCCGTGCTGATCATCACCTGCACCACCCCGTGGATGGTGATCATGATCATCGGCCTGCTGGTGCGTCGCGGCTTCTACTGCCCGGATGACCTGCAAGTGTTCACCCGCGGCGAGAAAGGTGGCCGCTACTGGTTCACCCACGGCTGGAACTGGCGTGGCCTGGGTGCCTGGATCCCGAGCGCGGCCGTCGGCCTGTGCTTCGTGAACCTGCCGGGTCAGTTTGTCGGGCCACTGGGCGAAATGGCCGGTGGTATCGACATCAGCTTGCCGGTGACCCTGGGCCTGGCCTCGCTGGTGTACCTGGCGCTGCTGAGCCTGTTCCCGGAGTCGAGCGCAGTGTTCGGTCCGAACGATTCACGCAGCCAGAGCACGGATTCGCTCGCTAAACCGGCGATGCGTCAAGCCGCCTGATTCAACGCATTACCTGTGGTCAACACATTACCTGCGGGAGCGTGGCTTGCCCGCGATGAACGATAACGCGGTCTGCCTGGTGGACCGCGGCGCTCCCTTCGCGGGCAAGCCACGCTCCCACAGGAATTGATGTTCCCACAGGGATTGATTTTCAGCCTCACATAAAAAAGACAATCGGAGACACGCAACAATGGCTTTGGATTTATTCGTCGTACTCATCTACGCCGCCGCGATGCTGATACTCGGCTACTACGGCATGCGCAAGGCCAAGACCAACGAAGACTTTTTGGTCGCCGGTCGCAACCTCGGCCCAAGCCTGTACATGGGCACCATGGCTGCCACCGTCCTGGGCGGCGCGTCCACCGTGGGCACCGTGCGTCTGGGCTACGTGCATGGCATCTCCGGTTTCTGGCTATGTGCGGCCCTGGGTTGCGGGATCGTGGCGCTGAACCTGTTCCTCGCCAAACCGCTGCTGAAACTGAAGATCTACACCGTTACCCAGGTCCTGGAAAAACGCTACAACCCGATGGCCCGCTCCGCGAGCGCGGTGATCATGCTGGCCTACGCGCTGATGATCGGCGTGGTTTCGATCCTGGCGATCGGCACCGTATTGCAAGTGCTGTTCGGCCTGCCATTCTGGGTGTCCGTTCTGCTCGGCGGTGGCGTCGTGGTGATCTACTCGGCAATCGGTGGCATGTGGTCCCTGACCCTGACCGACATCGTCCAGTTCGTGATCAAGACAGTCGGCCTGATGTTCATCCTGTTGCCGATCTGCCTGTACCGCGTTGGCGGCTGGGATGAGTTGGTATTGAAACTGCCGGCAACCGCCTTCAGCTTCACCACCATCGGTTGGGACACCATCATCACCTACTTCATGATCTACTTCTTCGGGATCCTGATCGGTCAGGACATCTGGCAACGGGTGTTCACCGTCAAGACCGCTAAAGTGGCTCAGGTTGCCGGTACTGCTGCCGGTATCTACTGCATCGTTTATGGTCTGGCCTGCGCCCTGATCGGCATGGCCGCTCACGTGCTGATCCCGGATCTGGATAACGTCAACAACGCCTTCGCCGCCATCGTCAAACTGTCGCTGCCGGACGGTATCCGTGGTCTGGTGATTGCTGCTGCACTGGCCGCCATGATGTCCACCGCCAGCGCTGGCCTGCTGGCCGCTGCCACCACCCTGACCGAAGACCTGCTGCCGAAACTGCGCGGCGGTAAACAGTCGAGCCTGGGCCTGAACCGCCTGGTCACCATGCTGACCGGTATTGTGGTGCTGGGTATCGCTCTGGTCGTGAACGACGTGATCAGCGCCCTGACCCTGGCGTACAACCTGCTGGTAGGCGGCATGCTGATCCCGCTGATCGGTGCGATCTTCTGGAAACGTGCCACCACCGCCGGCGCCATCGCCAGCATGGGCATGGGCTTCGCCACTGCCCTGCTGTTCATGTTCAAGGATGGTCTGGATGCCAATACCCCGATCTACTACAGCCTCGGTGTAGGCCTGGTGAGCTTTGTTGCAGTCAGCCTGCTGTCCCGTCGCCCGGTGACTGTGGCCAGCGCGGCCTAAGCTGAACATAACGACTTGATGCTTTCTTCGACGAGTGTGGCGTCGGTTGCCGCACTCGTTTTTTTCGTCTGGAGAAAACTGCTCATGAAGATCGTCAGCCGCGATCATTGGTTCGAAGTCAAACATCTCAGCGACGGCATCCGCTTGATTCACGAGCCGTACATCCGCCCCTTCTACCGCTGCAACCTCTGGCACATCCAGGGCCGTAACAAAGACCTGCTGCTGGATAGCGGCTCGGGACTGGTCAGCCTGCGCGAACAACTGCCGTGGATCACCGAACGGCCGCTGGTGGCCGTGGCCAGCCACTGCCATTTCGATCACATCGCCGGTCATCACGAATTCGCTGAACGGCTGGTGCACCCGGCCGAGGCGGACATTCTCGCCGCCCCCGATGGCGACAACGACCTGAGCAAAGCCTTCGTCGGCGACGACATGTTCGAGGCGCACCCCGATTGCCCGCTGTGCTACGCCGAATACCGGGTCAAGGCCGCACCGGCCACGGGGTTTGTCGAAGATGGGGATGTGCTGGACCTGGGTAATCGGGTGTTGCAGGTCGTGCACACACCGGGACACTCACCGGGTGGCATCTGCCTGTACGAAGCCGCCACCGAGACCCTGTTCAGCGGCGACATCATCTACGACGGCCCGCTGATCGAAGACGCCTACCACTCCAACCTCGATGACTACGCCCGCAGCCTGCAACGCTTGCACGCGCTATCGATCCGCACGGTGCATGGCGGGCATTTCGGCAGTTTTTCCGGGGAACATTTGCGCAGCATGATTGACGAATGGCAGCGCTCACACGCCTAAAGCCTGCTGTACTCAACGGCAGGAACTGCACCGGCAGGAAGAACTACACCCACTTCCTCGAAGAACGATCATGAAAGAAGCTGCCCTTCGTGCTGTCGTACATCGCTACATCAGCCGCCTGCTGGAAGGCCGGGATGACTTCGACGACAACGCCAGCCTGGCGCAGTTGGGATTGGATAAAAAAGATATCGAAGAGCTGATCTTCCATCTGGAAGATGAACTGGGTGTCACGGCGTTTACGGTAGAGGAAGACCGGATGCTCAAGACCGCCAGGACGGCGAATGATTTGAGCCGGTTTTTGCTGGAGATCGGGCGGTACTAAGGCTGGTGATCAAACGTACACGAAGCGGCAAGGGAGCTTGCTCCCTCGCCACGGGAAACCTTTCACCTGTCAGATGATATCTGCCATTACCGGCGTCGCTGCTGGCGCCGACGTTGTTCGTCATCAGTACGAACAGGCACGGGTTGCAGAGGCGGTTCGATCAAACCGAGAGCCACGCCCAGGTCATGCAGCCAGTTTTGGATTTTCTCTTTCATGGTGCCCCCTTCAGGGTAGTGCCGAGCGGCCAAAGTTCTGTAGCCCCTTCGTACAGATAATAGTCCGAAGTCCTACGCAATGCTCGCGCAAAGTCACAATGATCTGTTACTGAATCCATCACAATCAGCCTGTGTTCAGGCAATGTCCTGTGCCCGCACTCGTGCCGGCGGAAAAACCACCTGTTGCTGCTCGATCCAGGCATTCAGGTTGGCCCCGACCATGCCCTTGCGCCACATCAGCCAGGTGGTAGCACTGGCGAACGGTTCGGCCAACGGATGCACGGCCACACTCTCACGGCCCGGCAGACTGGCGAGCATCGACTCCGACATAAGCGCCACGCCGGAACCGGCAATCACACATGCCAGCATCCCCGGGTAGGACTCGATCTCCATCGCCCGGCCCATGGCCGCATGGTCATGGGCGAACCAGGCCTCCAGGCGCATGCGGTAGGAGCAGCCCTGGCGAAAGGTGAACACCGAACGCCCCTCCACATCCAGCGCGCTACGCACTGGAGGATGGTCGGCCTCGCTGATCAGCACCAGGCGCTCGTCACACAAGGGCACACCGTCAAGCCCGGCCAGTTCCAGGGGCCCATCCACCAGCGCCGCATCGAGTCGACCGGTGAGCAGGCCTTCGAGCAATTCACCGCTGGGGCCGGATTGCACTTGCAGGTTCACCGCCGGATACAAACGGTGGTAGTGCGCCAATAGCCCCGGAAGATGAATCGCCGCTGTGCTGTACATGGTGCCGAGCACGAAGTCGCCCGCCGGTTGCCCGCCCTGCACTGCCGCACTGGCTTCATCGCGCAAGGCAAAAAGCCTGGCGGTGTAGTCCAGCAGGACTTTTCCCGCAGGCGACAACTGCAAGCGCTGACGTTCGCGCAGGAACAGTTCGACGCCCAGTTGCTCTTCCAGCTGTTTGAGCCGGGTCGACAGGTTCGACGGTACTCGATGCAGCCGTTCGGCGGCCCGGGTGATGGACCCTTCTTCCGCCACTGCCTGGAAGATGCGCAATTGGCTGAATTCCACGACATTCTCCAAAAAAGAACAAGTTACTCACTATTATTCATTTTTAAAGAAAGTCAATCAGTCCTAGCCTGACGGTCATTGATCCTCCAGACGGAATCCAGACCATGTCTCCCCTGATCCGCTTATCCGCCAGTTTCGTTGCCCTGATGATGGCCATGGGCATCGGCCGTTTTGCCCTGACACCGCAACTGCCGCACCTGCTCAGCGAAGGCCAGATCGACCTGACCGCCGCCGGGCTGATTGCCGCCGCGAACTACCTCGGTTATTTCATTGGTGCGGTGGACGCCATGTTTTCCCGGCGTTCCGCGCAAGTGCGCCGGCGCTTGCTCGGCGGATTGTGGCTCTGCGTGCTGCTGACCCTGGCGTCGTTCTGGGCCAATGGTTTCTGGTCGCACTTGCTGCTGCGCTTCGGCACCGGCGTGGCCAGCGCCTGGGTGCTGGTGATGATTACCGCCCTGAGCCAGCCACTCGCGGCAGAGGCCGGTCGTCCTCGGCTCGGCGCCCTGGTCTTCGCTGGACCGGGTTTGGGGATTTTTCTGACAGGTTTGTTGGCCCTGGGCTCGAATCTGCTGGGCCAGACTTCCGCCACCTTGTGGCTGGTGTACGCCGCCGCAGGACTGGTGATGCTGCTGGGTATCCTGCCGTTCCTGCCACAACCGGGGGTCACCGCGACTGCTGCGCCCAGCGCCAGCGCGTCGGGCAATCAAGGCATCGCTCGCCTGGGTTGGATCTATGCCTTGTATGGATTGGGCTACATCATTCCGGCGACCTTTTTGTCACAAATGGCCAACGCGCAATTCCATGGCCAATGGCAGGCCGACCTGTTCTGGCCATGCTTTGGCTTGGCGGCAGCAATCGGCGTGGTGCTGGTGAGTCTGCGGCGGCAAAAACCCGGCGCCACGAGTCACTGGTTGATGGCGACGTTATGGCTGCAAGCCGCTGGCGTGTTCGCCTGCCTGCTGGGCAACGGGCCAGGCCTGGCGTTGGGTGTGATCCTGTGCGGCACGCCGTTCCTGGCCTGCATGCAACTGGTGATGCAACGCTCC
Source organism: Pseudomonas fluorescens (assembly GCF_000967965.1). Taxonomy (GTDB): domain Bacteria; phylum Pseudomonadota; class Gammaproteobacteria; order Pseudomonadales; family Pseudomonadaceae; genus Aquipseudomonas; species Aquipseudomonas grandcourensis. Next base: position 35,556 of record NZ_LACC01000048.1, on the reverse strand, counting down.
CGGGAACTGGCGCCCCATGCCACCCAGCGCAATGCCGGCCTGCTGACAGCCTGCTTTGCCGTGGGCCAGCTCAGCGGGCCATTGCTGGCGGCGCTGAGCAGTCATTTCAGTGGCGGTTTGCAACCGGCATTGGTGGTCGCCGGCTGCGGCTTGTTGATCGCCGGCAGTCTGTTGCTCGCGCCGGTCAATGCTACCCGAGGGCTTTGCGCAAACGACGGCGCAACCACTGCTCGGCGCTGACAAAAGTGATGCCCGCCAATACCAGCACGGCACCGATGACGAAGTTCAGGCTCAGCTCCTCGCCGAGCAGCACCACACCGAAGGTGACGCCGAACAACGGCGTCATGAACGAAAACACCGCGAGGTTGGCCGCCAGGTAACGGCGCAGCAGCCAGAACCAGATCAGGTAACTGAAGAACGACACGACCACACCCTGAAACAGCACACTGGCCACCGCCACGCTGGTCAGGCTGACATGGGTGATCTGGCCGCTGAGCAGCGCAATCAACAACAAGCCGAAGAAGCCGACGATCAACTGATAGAACAGCGTCAGGGTCACCGGCGCTTCCGAAAGTCGCGAGGCGCGCACCACCACCGTGGTCGCACCCCAGGCGGCACCCGCCAGCACCCCCAAGGCATCGCCCATCAACATGCGGTAATCAAGGTTGTCCCAGGACACCCCGCCGGCAAACGCAATGGCAATCCCGATAAAGGCCAGGACAATCCCCAGCCATTGCAGCGGCCGCAATCGCTCACTGGGCAGCAACCAGTGCACACCCAATGCGGTGAAGATCGGCGCGGTGTAGAGGAACACCGACATGTGCGCCGCCGTGGTCAGTTGCAGGCCTTCGGAAATGAAGAAGAACTCCAGGCCGAACAAGGCACCGGCCAACAGACCGCCACGCCAGGTCGCACCCACCTGGTTCCAGCCACCCTTCCAGCAGATCAGCAGCCCGACCAGCAACGCTGACATACCGGAACGTCCGGCTGCCTGCATCACTGGCGCGATATCAGCCGCCGCCCACTTGATCATCACCTGCTGAACGCCCCAGACCAGGCACAACCCGACCATCACTTGCAGGGCAAACCCGTCGGCGCTGCGCCGGGTGGCGCTCACCGGAACACCTCGAAGACACAATCCATGGCAAAGACTCGGCAGAATAAAAAGCAAAACCCCGGCCTTCTCGTTGAAAAGAAATCACCGGGGCAATGAATCATGTTGTCGATTATTAACCAGAAGGCCAGAAAATGCCGCCCGCCAGAGACCTCTACTTCTCTGCTTGCGCCATCCTGGCCCTCTGTCTTGTCAGCGCATCAACTGAGTTCGATGCGATCGGCATGAATGACAATCTGGCCATTCTTGTACAACGCACCAATGGCCTTCTTGAAGTTGCCCTTGCTGACACCGAACAGGCTGCTGATCAACGCCGGATCGCTCTTGTCGCTCACCGCCAGGCTGCCATTGTTTTCGCGCAACTTGGCGAGGATCTTCGAGTTCAGGCTGGTGGCCGCTTCCTGGCCGACCGGTTGCAGGCTCAGGCTGATCTTGCCGTCGGCGCGAGCTTCCTTGATGAAGCCCTTTTCTTCTTTACCGGCGCGCATGAACTTGAAGATTTCGTTCTTGTGGATCAGGCCCCAATGCTTGTTGTTGATGATGGCCTTGAAGCCCATATCCGTGGCTTCGGCCACCAGCAGATCCACTTCCTGGCCCGCGGTGTAGTTGGCCGGGGTCTTGTCCAGGTAGCGGTCCAGACGCGCGGTCGCGGTGATGCGACGGGTGTGCTTGTCGAGATAGACATGCACCACCACATACTCGCCCGCCGTCATCTGGCGCTTCTCTTCGGAGAACGGCAGCAACAGGTCTTTCGGCAACCCCCAGTCCAGGAATACGCCGATGCTGTTGACTTCAACAACTTTCAAACTGGCGAATTCACCGACTTGAACTTTCGGTTTTTCAGTAGTTGCGATGAGTTTGTCATCGCTGTCCAGATAAATAAAAACGTTGAGCCAGTCTTCATCTTCGGTAGGAATATCTTTTGGAATATAACGATTAGGCAGAAGGATTTCGCCATCCGCGCCACCGTCCAGATATAAACCGAAGTTAGTGTGTTTAACCACTTGCAAACTGTTGTAACGCCCGATTAAAGCCATGTCCAATACCCTCATTGCGTGGGCGGCATTCTACCCGGTTTTAAGCGTCGCGTTCGGCAGCCGGCCCGGTGGCGCGAGAAAATCCTCTGAAACCCTTAATTTTCCCGGGGTTTCATCCAACGCCTGGCCGCTCGTCAGGCCGTTCCGGGCATTTACGCCATGCCCAGGCAAGCGTGACGCGGTATTTTTCCAGGCAATGTTCTTAGTTAAAACAGCGGCTTAGGTGCATATTTCGAATATTGGCCGGTGACTAATTACCCCGTCCTCAGGAATATGCCGAGGGGATATTTGCCAAGCAATTATCAGGCAATTCCTGTACGATGCCTGGCCAAGTTAATTTTCTACAGGTTAATGGCCGCCATGCGCGTAAAAGCATCCACCAGCAAAGCAAAGCCAGCTCCAGCCGTCGAAACCAGCGAGTCGATCAACAGCCAGATCGCTGCGTTCCTCAAGTCCGGCGGTGAAATCCAGCAAATTGCCAAAGGCGTCAGCGGCCAGACGTTCGGCCCGTCCAAGCAGATCACCTTGGGCAAAAAGTAATCCCCTCGCGTCACCTGGTCCCAAAGCGCTTTGAGCTTCGAAGCGCTTGGACTGGAACCCTCGATACTCCCCTGCGCCACACCATCAAATCCTTTGGAAATCGACGAACGGCCTTCATTGCCGATCATTCGCCGGTATCCTTGCACACGTCTGGATCAAGCGTTTCAGCGGGCCCGCCAGCCTGTCCTCGCTGTTCATGGAGTGACGCATGTTCAAACCTTTCTATCTATCGGCATTGCTCGCCAGCCTGTTGGCCTGCTCTGTAGCACACGCACAAATCTTTCAGCGTGAGCTGGGGGGCTTCGACCTCAAGCTCGGCACCACCCCCACCCGCAGCATGGCCCAAGGCCTGGTCAAACCCTCGGCCGTCGGCTCGTTCCACGGCGGCCTGGACCTGAGCCACGACAGTGGTTTCTATGTGGGCCAATGGTCGCCCAGCATGGGCATCAGCCCGGGGAAAGACCTCGAGATCGATTCCTACATGGGTTTTAAGCAACCCTTCGACCAAACCCTCGGCTACGAAGTAGGCCTGATCCGCTACAGCTACCCCGAAGTCACGACCCCTGCCAGCCAGGAACTGTTCGGCGGCCTGACCTTGCTCGGCAGCCGTTTCGGCATCGCCTTCAGCAATGACCCGGACAAACAGAACAACACCCTGTTCGCTGACTTGAGCGGCAATCAACCGTTCGGTGTCGGCATCAGCCTTAAATACACCACCCACCAATTCAATACGCCAGTGGCGGTGGATGGCGGGTATGTAGGCAGTTTTACCGATTGGTCGCTGAAATTGTCCCGCCCGTTCATGGGCATCGACCTCGACCTGATCTACAGTGACTCCAACCTGAGCGGCAGCGGTTGCTCGGCCTATGCCGGGCACAACAGCCAATGCGACGGACTGGTTACACTCAAGGCCGAACACGCGTTCTATTGATCGGCTGAACTGCCGGACTCCTCCTGGGTTCACATGAGAATCAGCCCCCGAAGACTGGCTTTCGCAAGGATTCGCCCATGTCCCGCTGGTTCAAACATATCGCCGTTGTGTTGACCGTTACCCTCGCCCTCGGCGCGTGCAGCCGCGTGGGCCTGGCCTACCGCAATCTCGACGTGATTATCCCGTGGACGCTCAGCGACTACCTGGACATGAACGGCGAGCAAAAAAGCTGGCTGAACGAACGCCTGAAGGAACACCTGAGCTGGCACTGCACCACCCAATTGCCCGGCTACCTCGACTGGCTGGACCGCCTGCAAACCATGATCGCCACCAACCAGGTCACCGATGCCGCCTTGCAGGCCCGCGCCCGCGAAGCCGAACAGGCGATCGCCGAGACCGCGCGTGAAATCACCCCGTCGGCCATCGAGTTGCTGCAAGGGCTGGATGACAAGCAAGTTGCCGAGATGAACGATGCCTTTGCCAAGGACCAGCGCAAACGCCAGGAGGAATATCTCAAACCCTCCCTCGACCAGCAGATCAAGGAGCGCGGGGCGCGCATGGAGAAACGCCTGAACGACTGGCTCGGGCCACTGAACGCTACCCAGCAACAGCGGGTAACCACATGGTCCAACGCCCTGGGTGAGCAGAACACCCAGTGGCTTGCCAACCGGGTCCATTGGCAGAAGCAGTTCAGCGCGGCTGTTGCGCAACGCCAGAGCCCCCAATTCCCACAACGCATCGAGACACTTCTGGTCAATCGCGAGAGCTTGTGGACACCCGCCTATCGTCAGGCCTTTGCCAACACCGAGACCCAGGCACGCTCGCTGTTCGTGGATCTGATGGCTGAAAGCACGCCGAACCAGCGCGCACGACTACTGAAGAAAGTTGAAGGTGTGAAGAAGGACTTCAGCGACTTGAAGTGCCTGAAAGCGGCGAAACAAGGCTGACTGCAACACAAGTCCCATGTGGGAGCGAGCCTGCTCGTCCGGCACCTGCTACGGGTGATCATTGCCGGGAATACTGCTGTCGATCAGACGGGCATTTGCTGACGACCGACCGGCGGCATGTCGAAATCCATGCAAGCCAAACGACTAGGCTGTGTAAGTCACCTCCCCGCCCCACGCAGGAGAAAACACCATGAACATTCAGAATCATCCCGTCGTGTCGCGGGAAGAATGGCTCGCCACCCGCAAACAGCACCTGGCCCGCGAGAAAGCCTTCACCAAGGAAAGGGACAGACTCAGCGCCGAACGCCGCGCCCTGCCCTGGGTGAAAATCGACAAGGACTACCACTTCCAGGGCCCCGACGGCGAACTGAAACTGGCGGACCTGTTCGGGGGGCGCAGCCAGTTGGTCATCTACCACTTCATGTTCGCCGAGGGCTGGGACGAGGGTTGCCCCGGTTGCTCGTACCTGAGCGATCACATCGACGGCGCCAACCAGCACCTGGCTCATCATGACGTGGCCGTGGTAGCGGTTTCCCACGCACCGTTCGCCGAATTCCAGGCCTTCAAACGGCGCATGGGCTGGAAGTTCGACTGGGTATCGTCCGAAGGCTGCGATTTCAATTACGACTTTGGCGTCACCGCCCGAGCCGAAGAGGTCGCCGCCGGAAAGGCTACATACAACTACGAAAAAACCGACGGTTCCGAGGAAGAACTCCCCGGTCTCAGCGTGTTTTATCGCAATGACGCCGGCGAAATTTTCCATACCTACTCCACCTATGCCCGGGGCCTGGACATGCTGGTCGGCGCCTACAACTACCTCGACTTGACGCCCAAAGGTCGCAACGAAGAGGAAATCATGGAGTGGGTGCGGCATCACGACAAATATGAGGAACAGGAGAAGTCGAGCTGCTGCCATGGTGGTTAGCCCCGGACACCGAGGCGCGGCCTTCGCGGGCAAGCCACGCTCCCACAGTTTCTGTGGCGTTCACAAAACCTGTGGGCTTGCCCGCGAAGGGGCCCACCCCCGACGAAGCCACTGCCAAGCGCGAACAACTGGCCCGGGAAGTGGCCCGGCTCACCGAGCAGAACCCGGCCAAGGCCAAGGAGATCAACGACGAGTTGCAGAAAATGGATCTGGGCACCGCCGCCAAAGACTTGCCGGATAAGTGCCAATTGATCGACCAGCGACTCAAGGAACTGGCAACGGCGGAGAAAAAAGCCGAAAGCTGAATACAAAAAGCCCGGTCACCGACCGGGCTTTGAGGTTTCAGGACTGTTAACCCTGCGGGGCTGCGCGCTCAAGGGCTTTAAGCAACTCCCGATTGTCCCCGCCTAACGCGAGGGTCGCCTTGGCCGCTGCTTCGAGCAACAACCCACACGCTGTCGCCACTTTTTCCTGGCTGAAACGCTCTGCCGGGCCGGACAAGGTCATCGCTCCGGTCAGGTCATAAGCCGCGTTGAATACCGGCACCGACACAGCTGCGGTCTCGGCGTCGCGCTCGCCGAAGGACGTCGCCCAGAATTGCTCGCGGACAATACTGAGCATCGGGTCTGATGTGCCGGCAAAAGCCCGCAGGACTTTTCCCGATGCGCCCACATTCAGTGAAAATCGCGCTCCCTCATGCAGGGCAACACGCACCGCGCGTTTTGGTTCCACGCGAAACAGCACCACACGGCTGTCGTTTTCTCGCACATAGAACGAAGACGTTTCGCCGCTGGCTAGCGACAGGGATTCCAGCAACGGGTAGATCACATCCCGCAGGCGGAACGACGCCTGATAAACCTGCGCCAGCCGCAATGGTTCGGGGCCGACGGCGTACTGGCCGTCTCCAAGGCGACGGATGAAACCGGCACGCTCGAGCGAGCTCATCAGGCGCAGGATGGTGCTTTTATACAGCCCCGTGCGCCGGGCGATTTCCGCCAGTGGCAGGCTGTTGCTGCCGACATCAAACGCCGCGAGGATCGCGAACGCGCGATCCACGGCCGCTACACCACCTTCGGCAGCAGGCGTGGAGGATTCGTCTTCCGATAGGGATTGTTTGCTCATGTTCGCTCGTGACAAAACTTCAGGACGGCGCCAGCTCCGGGCTGCGCAGAGGCTACCTTAACCGTTGCTCGAAGCGGCGGCCACCCTGAGTGAGCTCAGGCCTGAGACTTGATGACACCAGCACCGTGCAGTGCCGTTACATCGGCAGCGGTGTAACCCAGTTCAGCCAACAACTCATCACTATGGCTACCCAATTGCGGTACGTTCAAACGCGTACCGAAACGCTGGCCGTCCATTTCGAACGGCAGCATGGGCACCTTGACCGACTGACCGTCGGGCATTGTCACTTGAGCCATGCCACCAGACTCGTTCAGGTGTTTATCGTCGAACAGATCCTGTGGACGCTGGATTGGTGAGAACGGCAACCCGGCCTCTTCGCACAGGGCCATCACTCGTTCCTTGCTCATCCGTGCCAGGCACTCACGCACGTGCGGCAGGATCTCTTTACGTGCAGCCACCCGCTGATTGTTGGCGGCCAACTGCGGATCGCTAGCGAACGTGTCGAAGCCAAACACCTCGCAAAAGCTTTTCCACTGACTGTCACTGACCACGCCGAGGAAGATCTGCTCTTCACCGACACAACTGAACACGTCATAGATGGCCCATGCCGAGACGCGGCTCGGCATCGGTGCCGCGGGTGTGCCGGTCACCACGTTCTGCATCATGTGCTGGGCCACGAGGAATGCCGAATTTTCAAACAGGCCGGTTTGCACGAACTGACCTTGAGCATTTTGATTGCGTTGCAACAGCGCTGCTAGAATCGATATCGCGCTGAACATCCCGCCCATGACATCGTTGACCGAGGCCCCAGCGCGCAGCGGCTGGCCGACCGGGCCGGTCATGTAAGCCAGGCCTGTCATCATCTGCACCACTTCGTCGAGGGCCGTGCGATGTTCGTAAGGGCCGGGCAGGAAACCTTTCATGGAGCTGTAAATGATGTCCGGTTTGATCGCCTTGATGTCGGCATAACCCAGACCGAGTTTATCCATGGTGCCAGGACGAAAGTTCTCGGTGACCACGTCGGCGGTGGCAATCAGCTTTTTCACCGCCGCAATGCCTTCGCTGGTTTTCAGGTCAACGGCGAAACTTTTCTTGTTGCGGTTGTAGGTGGTCCAGTAGCCGGCGCCAGACCCCATCAAGCGCCGGGTATTATCGCCTTGCGGAGTCGGTTCGACCTTGATCACCTCGGCCCCCAGATCCGCCAGCACCAGACCGCAGGCCGGCCCCATGACCATGTGCACGAACTCGATGACCCGAATACCGGCCAGCGGTAAAGGCTTTTGTTGTTGGCTGAGGCCCATGTTCATACCGCCTTCTTTGCATAGTGAAAATTCTTGCCCACACCGGCGTCCGGAATGAAGCCGTACAGCGGCTCTCCCGGCAGGCCTTGGTAGAGCCATTCGCGGGCCGCCACCAACCGATCGATGTCGATGCCGGTGCGCAGGCCCATCGATTCGAGCAGGTAAACCAGGTCCTCGGTGACGATGTTGCCTGACGCACCGGGAGCGTAAGGGCAACCACCAATCCCGCCTTGCGAGGCATCGATGGTGGTCACGCCCACGTCCAGCGCCGCCAGCACATTGGCCAGGCCCTGGCCACGGGTGTTGTGGAAATGCGCACTGCCAGCAACGCCCGGCAACTCCTGACGCAAGCGGGTGAACAACCGACGGACCTGCGTCGGGTTGGCGTAGCCGACGGTATCGGCCAACCCCACTTCATTGACACCCAGTTCGGCCATGATCGCGGCCATGCGCAATGTGTCGTCATCCGGCACTTCCCCCTGAATCGTGCAACCGAATACGGTCGATAACCCGGCCTCGATTTCGATGTGCGGGTATTGCTCGTTACGCAAGGCAACCACGGTGCGCACTTCCTGATAGACCTCGGCGTGAGTCTTGCGGATGTTGGCCAGGGAATGGGGTTCGCTCACCGAAATCGGCATCGTGATTTTCTGCACACCGGCCCTGAACGCCGCTTCGGCGCCCTTGAGGTTGGGCACCAACGCCGTCACAAACAGGTTGGGCAAGGTCCGCGCATGGGCCACCAACTGCGCCGCGTCGGCCATCTGCGGCAGCAGTTTGGGTGACACAAAAGAGCCCACTTCAATCTCCCGCAACCCGGCGGTCGCCAGGGCGGTGATCCATTTCAGTTTCAGTTCAGTCGGCATGGTGGCGGCGACGCTTTGCAGACCGTCACGTGGCCCGACTTCGCTGACCAAAATATCGATTTCGTTCGAATGACCCATCACCAGCTCTCCTGAAACGCTACGGGAGCCCCTGTTTTCAGGGGCTTCAGCATGAGTTCTACCTGACAGAATAATGTTCTATTTTTAGTATCGGCCGGGTTTCGATGCCTTGTCAACGAGTGGACAAAAACTTGACAGCACAAAAAATTGATCGGAAAGTTGTTCCACCAAAAGGAATGACGTTCTATCTGGTAGAACGATATAGGCGACAAGCGTTTGCTTAGGCCGCCGTGACACCCGGACAAAACCTATAAAAACGAGGGAACCCATGCTGACTCTACTCAGCTATTCGATGATCACCTGCTTCATGTACCTGGTCATGAGCAAACGCCTGTCGCCGCTGGTTGCGCTGTTGCTGGTCCCGGTCGCCTTTGCCTGCCTTGCCGGATACACCACGACGCTCGGACCGATGATGTTCGACGGTTTGAAGATGCTGGCCCCGACCGGAGTGATGCTGACCTTTGCCATCCTGTATTTCTGCATGATGACCGACGCAGGGCTATTCAACCCACTGGTCAAATTGATCCTCAAGGCGGTGAAAGGCGATCCGCAAAAAATCGTGCTGGGCACGGCGATTCTCGGGATCTGTGTCGGTCTGGATGGCGATGGCGCCACGACTTACATCATTACGTGCGCAGCGCTGCTGCCGCTCTATCGCCGCACCGGCGTGCGCCTGCAAGTCATGGCCACGGTGTTGCTGCTGGCCATTGGCGTGATGAATATTCTGCCGTGGGCCGGTCCGTTTTCCCGTGCGGCCAGCGCCATGCACGTCGATATCACCGAACTGTTCGTGGCGATGTTGCCGTTGATGGCTTTCGGTCTGGTCTGGGTGATGTTCGTCGCCCTTTACTTGGGCCGCCTGGAACGACGCCGGTTGGGGGTGGTGCAGCTCAATGGCGATGAAGGCCTGGATCACGCCACTGAATTTCGTTTGGGCGACTGGCGCTTGCTGTTCAACGCTGCGCTCACCATCGCCCTGATCGCGCTGATGATGCTCGCCGTGATGCCACCAGCAGTACTGTTCATGCTCGCGTTCGGCATTGGCCTGGTGGTGAACTTCCCGAACCTCAAAGAGCAGAAAGCCGTGATCGCCCGCCATGCCGACAACGTGATGGCGGTGACCTTGCTGATCTTTGCCGCCGGGATTTTCGTCGGCATCATGAGCGGCACCGGAATGACCAAAGCCATCTCCGAGAGCCTGATCCACGTCATCCCTGAGTGGGCCGGCAGCTCGATGTCGATCATCACGGCGTTCATCAGCATGCCGTTCACCTACGTGCTGACCAACGATGCGTTTTACTTCGGCGTTCTGCCGATCCTCGCGCAAACCGCCAGCCACTATGGCATCAGCGGCAAGGAAATGGCGATCGCCGGTTTGATCGGCCAGCCGGTGCATTTGCTCAGTCCGCTGGTGGCGTCTACCTATTTGCTGTGCGGATTGCTGGACCTGGATTACGGCGACAACCAGCGCATGACTTTGAAGTGGACCATCGGAACAGTGGGGGTGATGTTGCTGGCGGCGCTAGCGCTTGGTTCCATATCGATTGTCAGGTAGTTGTTTTGACGTAAAAAAACCCGGACGCTGTCCGGGTTTTTCATAGGTCGACTACAACGACTTACTCAGCCGCCGGCGCTTCCGGCTTGCGGCGCTTGAGCGGGGCCATGCCGTCCTTGCTGACCAGTGAATCGCTCTTGGGCCGGTTGGCGCTCTTGCGCTTGGTCGGGGTCTTGGCGGCAGTTTTCTTCTTGTCGCCCTTGGCGTCGGTCTTTTTCTTCTTCACGCCGACGGCCTTGCCCGAGGCCTTGACCTTTTTCGGTCCGCCGTAGGTGCCTTTGACTTCCTTGATGGTACGGCGCTCGAAGCTCTGCTTGAGGTAGCGCTCGATGCTCGACATCAGGTTCCAGTCGCCGTGGCAGATCAGCGAGATGGCCAGGCCATCGTTACCGGCGCGGCCGGTACGACCGATGCGGTGCACGTATTCGTCGCCGCTGCGCGGCATGTCGAAGTTGATCACCAGGTCCAGGCCATCCACGTCCAGACCGCGAGCGGCGACGTCGGTGGCCACGAGGATTTTCACGCCGCCCTGCTTCAGGCGGTCGATCGCCAGTTTGCGATCCTTCTGGTCTTTCTCGCCGTGCAGCACGAACGCTTTGTATTCCTGCGCCACCAGGCGGCCGTAGATACGGTCGGCCATGGCCCGGGTGTTGGTGAAGACGATGGCCTTCTGGTAGGTCTCGTTGGCCAGCAGCCAGTTGACGATCTGTTCTTTGTGCTGGTTGTGGTCAGCGGTGATGATTTGCTGACGGGTGGTTTCGTTCAGCTGGCTGACTGCGTTGAGCTGCAAGTGCTCAGGGTTGTTCAGGACCTTGGCGATCATCTCGCGCAGGCCCGAACCACCGGTGGTGGCGGAGAACAGCATGGTTTGCTGACGGTTGGTGCACTCATCGACCAGACGCTGAACGTCATCGGCGAAGCCCATGTCGAGCATACGGTCGGCTTCGTCGAGCACCAGTACTTCAACTTCTTTCAAGTCGAGGTTGCCGGCGTTCAGTTGCTCGATCATCCGGCCCGGCGTACCGATCAGGATGTCCGGTACCTTGCGCAGCATCGCGGCCTGGACCTTGAAGTCTTCGCCGCCGGTGATCAGGCCGGACTTGATGAAGGTGAACTGCGAGAAGCGTTCAACTTCCTTCAAGGTCTGCTGGGCCAGTTCGCGGGTCGGCAGCAGGATCAGGGTCTTGATGCTGACGCGGATTTTCGCCGGGCCGATCAGACGGTTGAGGATGGGCAAAACGAATGCAGCGGTTTTGCCGCTACCGGTTTGCGCCGTCACCCGCAGGTCACGCCCCTGGAGCGCCAGCGGGATGGCCGCGGCTTGCACAGGCGTTGGCTCGACAAATTTCAGCTCGGCCACGGCTTTGAGCAGGCGTTCGTGCAGGGCGAATTGGGAAAACACGGGTGCTACCTCGAAGAAATGCAAAAAAACAGCTGCATAGGGTAACGGTTTCGAGCGCTCAGGCCGAGTTTCTTTATACAAATGGCGGTAAACAGTTGGTTTTTTGTTGCCTGATTTTTCCCGAAACGTAATACAAAGCGTCTTAAATGCTCTAATCCCCTCTCGCGCCTTACAGAAGAATCGTTTTCGACCATGGATATCAAACAGCTCTGGATCAACATCCTGGACCTTTGGGGTGCCCTCGACCAGCACCCGCTCGTGCACTCCAGCCTGTCGCTGTTGTTGCTGCTGGCAATTGCGCTGTTCCTCGGACGGGTGGCGCGCTACCTCATTCTGCACGCGGCCAAAATGCTCGGCCGCCAGCCGGCCTTGCACTGGGTCAATGATTTTCTACAGAACAAGGTGTTCCATCGCCTGGCGCAGATCGCGCCTTCGCTAGTGCTCCAGTTCGGTCTCAATCTGGTGCCGGACCTGAGCAAAACCAGCCTGAACTTCCTCGGCAACGTCGCCCTGTCCTTCACCTTCCTGTTTCTGCTGCTGGCGGTCAGCGCCCTGCTCAACGCCCTGCTGGACATCTACGCCCGCACCGAGCACGCCCGCACCCGCTCGATCAAGGGCTATGTGCAACTGGCGAAAATGGTGCTGTACGTGTTTGGCGCGATCATCATCGTCGCCACGCTGATCGACCGCTCGCCGCTGTTGCTGCTGTCGGGTCTGGGTGCCATGTCGGCGGTGATTTTGTTGGTCTACAAGGACACGCTGCTGTCGTTCGTCGCCAGCGTGCAGTTGACCAGCAACGACATGCTGCGGGTCGGCGACTGGATCGAGATGCCCCAGGTGGGCGCCGACGGCGATGTGGTGGACATCACGCTGCACACGGTCAAGGTGCAGAACTTCGACAAGACCATCGTCTCGATCCCGACCTGGCGCCTGATGTCCGAGTCGTTCAAGAACTGGCGCGGCATGCAGGCTTCCGGTGGTCGCCGGATCAAACGCAGCCTGTTCATCGACGCCAGCGGCGTACGCTTTTTGCGTGACGACGAAGAGCAGAAGCTGTCCCAGGTGCACTTGCTCACCGACTACATGACCCGCAAACAGGCCGAACTCAAGGCTTGGAACGAAGCCCAGGGCAACGTCGCGGCCATGTCGGCCAACCGTCGGCGGATGACCAACATCGGCACCTTCCGCGCCTATGCACTGGCCTACCTGAAGACTCACCCGGGGATCCAGCCGAACATGACCTGCATGGTGCGCCAGATGCAGACCACAGCCCAGGGCATTCCGCTGGAGATCTACTGCTTCACCGGCACCACGGCGTGGGCCGACTACGAGCGGATCCAGGGGGATATTTTCGACTACCTGCTGGCGGTGCTGCCGGAGTTTGGGTTGAGTCTTTATCAGCAGCCGAGCGGAACGGATTTGCGTGCGGGGATATTGCCGGCGGTACTGGGCGCGAGCCACATTCCCGAAGCTGAAAAGCGCAGGGTGTAACACCACAAAAAAACTGTGGGGTTTGTGTGGCGAGGGAGCTTGCTCCCGCTGGACAGCGAAGCTGTCCCAATGACTGCAGTCCGGTTCCTTCAGACAACCACCGTCGGCTGGTACTACGACTGCTGCGCAGCCGAGCGGGAGCAAGCTCCCTCGCCACAAGAGCCTGCTCCCACAAGGGTTACATCGCTTTCAGAAATTGCGAGTTACTTGACCTGCCGCTGCGGTGCCTTGTGCACCATGGTGTAGGCGTAATCCACGCCCATGCCGTACGCGCCGCTGTGTTCCAGCACCAGCTCCATCACCGCCTCGTAAGTGTCCTTGTGTGCCCAGTCGCGCTGGTATTCGAGCAACACTTGCTGCCAGGTCACCGGTACCGCGCCGGCCTGAATCATCCGTTGCACCGACATATCGTGGGCTTCCTTGCTGGTGCCGCCGGAAGCGTCGGTAACGATGTACACCTCGTAGCCTTCAGCCAAGGCTTCCAATGCCGGGAAAGTCAGGCAGACCTCGGTCCACAGCGCGGCAATGATCAGCTTCTTGCGGCCGGTGGCTTTCACCGCGTCGACCAGTGCCTTGTCTTCCCAGGAGTTCATCGAAGTGCGTTCGATCGGCTTCTGATCCGGGTGCACCGCCAGCAATTCGGGCCAGATGTAACCGCTGAAGCTTTCGGTTTCGACCGAGGTGTAGATGGTCGGCACGTTGAAAATCTTCGCTGCCTTGGCGAGGCCCACGGTGTTGTTCTTCAGAGTCTGGCGGTCGATGGACTGCACGCCGAATGCCATTTGCGGCTGGTGGTCGATCAGGATCAGTGCGGAGTTGGTTGGGTTGAGCAGTTCACGAATAGACATGGCGCGTTCCTTTTGATGTCGATACTTCGAATGGGTCAGGGGTTAGTCGACGATGCCTTCAGCGGCGTTGTTGTCGGCTTGGATGTCACTTTAGGGGCTGGCGATTAAAGGGACAATTACCTAAAATTGAGAATCATTGATTCTAAAATAGGGACAATATGGATCGCATCGAATGCATGCGCGCGTTCGTCGTCACGGTCGGCGAGAACGGCTTCGCCGCAGCCGCCCGGGCCATGGACGTACCGCGCTCGAAAGTCAGCAAACAGATTCAGGCGCTGGAAGAAGCCATCGGCGTGCAATTGCTGCAACGCACCACCCGCAGCCTGCACCTGACCGAGGCCGGAGCCGAGTATTTCGACGCAGCACGGGAGGTGCTGGCGGCACTTGACGAGGCCGAGCAACGCGCCCGTGACGGCATCGGCGAGTTACGCGGTGTGTTGCGGGTCAATGCGCCGATGTCGTTCGGTCTTCGGCGGCTGGGGCCGTTGATTCCGCTGTTTCATGAACAGCACCCGAACATCGAGCTGCAACTGGTGCTCAGCGACCAGCAGGTCGACCCGGTGCGGGGCGGCTTTGACGTGACCATCCGTATCGCCAGCATGCCCGACTCGACGATGATCGCCCGGCAACTGGCACCCGCGCCGCGCATCATGGTGGCGTCCCCGGCTTATCTCGAGCGCGCGGGCGTTCCGCAGACTCCGCAGGATCTGCGCACCCATCAATGCCTGAACTACGGGTATCTGCAGAGCGGTGTCAGCCTGCAACTGTGCAATGGCAAGGAAACCCAGCGGGTGAACGTCACCGGCCCACTGCACGCCAACAACGGCGACCTGCTCGCCCAGGCCGCCGAAGCCGGCATGGGCATCGCCCTGCTGCCCGACTTCATCGTCGAGGATGCGCTGGCGGCCGGGCGACTGGTGCCGGTGCTGTGCGAATGGCAGGCCCCGGCGATCACCATCAACGCGGTGTATTCATCAGCACGGCGGGTGCCGCAGAAGACCCGGGCGTTTATCGAGTTTCTGGTGGGACAACTGGCGCCGAAGTGATTTTCGGAGATCACGCGCCCACAGGGATATCGGGTTACCCAGGGTTTAGTGAACGGCCAAAGGCTTGCGTATACCCAACCGACTGATCCACACCGCCAGCAAAATCACCGAACCACCGAGCAACAGCCGCCCCAGTTCTTCGTGCTGGTTCCAGATCAGCAGGTTGATCAGCAACCCCACCGGCACATGCAGATTGTTCATCACCGCCAGCGTCCCGCCGCTGACCAGGCATGCGCCTTTGTTCCACCAGTACAGCCCCAAAGCAGTCGAGACCAGGCCGAGGAACAGCAGCACGCCCCATTGCAACGGTGCTTCGGGCAGGAAGTTCTGTTTGCCGAACAATAGAAACGCTGGCAGCGCCACGGCCAGTGCGCCGAGGTAGAAGTAGCCGAAGCGCCGGTAATGCGGCAGATCGCTCGGGTGGCGCGCGACCAGGTGTTTATAGAGCACCTGCCCGGCGGCGTAGGTGAAGTTGGCCAGTTGCAGCAACAGGAACCCCATGAAGAAGTCCGGGTTGATCCGGTCAAAGCGAATCACCGCCGCCCCAGCCACTGCCACCAGCGCCGCGATCAGGGCCCAGGGATTGAAGCGACGATTCAGTGCATCTTCGATCAGGGTCACGTGCAGCGGCGTGAGGATGGTGAACAGCAACACTTCCGGCACCGTCAGTACGCGAAAGCTCAGGTACAGACAGACGTACGTCACGCCGAACTGCAACGCGCCGATCAGCAGCATGCCGCGCATGAACGCCGGTTCCACCGAGCGCCAGCGGGTCAGCGGGATGAACACCAGCCCCGCCAGCAGCACTCGTACCAAGACTGCAAAATAACTGTCGACATGACCGGCCAGGTATTCGCCGATCAAACTGAAAGAAAACGCCTGGATCAGCGTGACAAAAAGTAGATAGCCCATGCTCGCCTCATTTCGAATGGCGGCGACGATAGCGGGTTTTGCTGCTGATCGCGAACGCTAAACCAACACAAAACCTGTGGGAGCGAGCCTGCTCGCGAAGACGGCGCGTCAGACACATAGAGGCTGGATGTGCCGACGCTTTCGCGAGCAGGCTCGCTCCTACAGGGGTGCGTGGGTGTCTATAAAATCGCAGGCAAAAAAAAGCCCGATCTCGCTAAAGCGTTCAATCGGGCCAGGGCACTCAGGAGCAACAAGTGCGAAGGGAGGTTCGATGCGCGTACAGGCTTGAAGGGTTGCGCCAGGTCACTAGACCATCCAGCGATTATCTGGCGATTAACCGGTCAGGCCACTTGCGAAAGCTTGGCGTTCGCCTGGTTCAGGCCTTTCTCCTGGAAGTCACCGCCCAGGTTCATGCCTTCGGCGTGGATGAACGTCACGTCGTGGATGCCGATGAAGCCCATGACCTGGCGCAGGTACGGTTCCTGGTGATCGGCGGTGCTGCCGGCATAGATGCCGCCACGAGCCGTCAACACATAGGCACGCTTGCCGCTGAGCAGGCCTTGCGGACCGGTCTCGGTGTACTTGAAGGTCACGCCGGCACGCAGCACATGGTCGAGCCAGGCTTTCAGGGTGCTGGGAATTGCGAAGTTGTACATGGGCGCGGCCATGACCAGAACATCGGCGGCGAGCAATTCGTCGGTCAACTGGTTGGAGCGTTCCAGGGACGCCTGCTCGATGTCGCTGCGCTGCTCGGCGGGTTTCATCCAGCCACCCAGCAGGTTGATGTCCAGGTGCGGCACCGGCTTTACGGCCAGGTCCCGGACGGTGATCTGGTCATTCGGGTGAGCGGCTTTCCACTGGCTGATGAAGGTCTGGGTCAGTTGACGGGAAACCGAGTCTTGCTGACGGGCACTGCTTTCGATGATCAGAACGCGGGACATGGGATGTAGCCTCCATCTGAGAATGCGGTAGGTCGATGGAGTGAAGGTTAAACAGAGTCATATCGATGAAAAAGCGCAAATAACTGCTACAACCCATCAATAAATTCGTTTATAAGCAAACGATGCCCCTGTAGGAGCGAGCCTGCTCGCGAAGCGGTGGGTCAACAAAAGAGATATCGACTGACACGACGCCTTCGCGAGCAAGCCCGCTCCGACAGGAGATTGCTGTTATTTCGGGGTGCAGGACAGCTCGATGCGCAGCTTGATGATGCTGCGGGTGAACTTGGCGGTGGCATTTTTGTGCTTGCCGGCCGGTACGTCGATCTTGCGGGTACGCGGTGCTTCCGGGCCATTGATGAAAACGGCCTTGCAGCTGGCATCGACGTCGCCGTAGTTGGCCACCTGAATGGAGCCGATGTCGTTATCCGTGTCGTAGGTCTGGTAATCGATCTTCATGCCGTTGAGGTCTTTTTTCACATCGATCGGGTAAGCCATCGCCGTCAGCGGCAGCAGCGCCAGCAGCACATAACAGAATTTTTTCATTCAGCAGCCTCCAATAGGGGCTGCCAGCTTAGGACAAGAGGAGCTCAACATGAAAGCGCCCCGCGTGACCCTTGATCAATGGCGAACGCTGCAGGCCGTGGTCGATCACGGTGGTTTCGCTCAGGCCGCCGAGGCGCTGCATCGCTCGCAATCGTCAGTCAGCTACACCGTGGCCCGCATGCAGGATCAACTCGGTGTGCCGTTGCTGCGCATTGACGGACGCAAAGCCGTGCTGACCGAAGCCGGCGGGGTGCTGTTGCGCCGTTCCCGGCAACTGGTGAAACAGGCCAGCCAACTCGAAGACCTGGCCCATCACATGGAGCAGGGCTGGGAAGCCGAAGTGCGCCTGGTGGTCGATGCCGCCTACCCAAGCGCCCGCCTCGTCCGCGCCTTGACCGCGTTCATGCCGCAAAGCCGTGGCTGTCGGGTGCGCCTGCGTGAGGAAGTGCTGTCGGGGGTGGAGGAAGTCCTGCTCGAAGGCGTGGCCGACCTGGCCATCACCGGGTTCAGTATTCCCGGTTACCTGGGCGCGGAATTGAGCGACGTCGAGTTCGTCGCGGTCGCCCATCCGGAGCATCCCCTGCACCGCCTCAACCGCGAACTGAGCTTCCAGGACCTGGAAAGCCAGATGCAAGTGGTGATCCGCGACTCGGGCCGCCAGCAGCCACGGGACGTCGGCTGGCTCGGTGCCGAACAGCGCTGGACCGTCGGCAGCCTGGCCACTGCCGCGACCTTCGTCAGCAGCGGTCTGGGTTTTGCCTGGCTGCCCAGGCACTTGATAGAACGGGAACTCAAGGAAGGCACGCTCAAGCTGCTACCGCTGGATCAGGGTGGCAGCCGCAACCCGAGCTTCTATCTGTATTCGAACAAGGACAAACCGCTCGGGCCGGCCACGCAGATTCTCATCGAACTGCTGCGTACGTTTGACACCGCACCACTGGACGCACCGTTCGCCGCCCCCGAACAAGCCTGACACGGAGTGTATGCATGGCCTATTTCGAACACGAAGGTTGCAACCTGCACTATGAGGAATACGGCCACGGCACGCCGCTGCTGCTGGTCCACGGCCTGGGCTCCAGCACCCTGGACTGGGAAAAACAGATCCCGACACTTGCCACCCGCTACCGGGTGATCGTCCCGGATGTGCGCGGTCACGGCCGTTCGGACAAACCCCGGGAGCGCTACAGTATTGCCGGATTCAGCGCTGACCTGATTGCACTGATCGAACACCTCAATCTCGGTCCGGCACACTATGTCGGCCTGTCCATGGGCGGCATGATCGGCTTCCAGCTAGGCGTGGATCAGCCGCAACTGCTCAAGAGCCTGTGCATCGTCAACAGCGCGCCCGAGGTCAAACTGCGCAGCCGCGACGACTATTGGCAGTGGTTCAAGCGCTGGAGCCTGATGCACGCACTCAGCCTGCGCACCATCGGCAAGGCGCTGGGCGGCAAGCTGTTCCCGAAACCCGAGCAGGCCGATTTACGACAAAAGATGGCCGAGCGCTGGGCAAAAAACGACAAACATGCTTATCTCGCCAGCTTCAATGCCATTGTCGGCTGGGGGGTCCAGGAACGACTTTCGAAGGTCGCCTGTCCAACCCTCATCGTCAGCGCCGACCGGGACTACACACCGGTGGCGCTGAAGGAAAATTACGTAAAACTGCTGCCCGACGCGCGACTGGTGGTGATCGACGATTCACGCCACGCCACGCCTCTGGACCAGCCGGAACACTTCAACCAAACACTGCTGGAGTTTCTGGCCGCAGTCGACACCACCACTCAGGATCACTGACCCATGCTGAAAAAAATCGCCCTCGCCGCAGGCTCCGTCCTGTTTGCCGCCAACCTGATGGCCGCGACGCCGGAAAAGGCACCGCATGTGCTGCTGGACACCACCAACGGCCAGATCGAAATCGAACTGGACCCGGTCAAGGCCCCGATCAGTACCAAGAACTTCCTTGAATACGTCGACAGCGGCTTCTACAACAACACGATTTTCCACCGGGTGATCCCGGGTTTCATGGCCCAGGGCGGTGGTTTCAGCTCCTCGATGCAGCAGAAACCAACCAAGGATCCGATCAAGAACGAAGCCAGCAACGGCCTGCATAACGTACGCGGCACGCTGTCGATGGCGCGCACCTCCGATCCTGATTCGGCCACCAGCCAGTTCTTTATCAACGTCAAGGACAACGACTTCCTTGATCCGGGTCGCGACGCCGGCTATGCCGTATTCGCCAAAGTGGTCAAGGGCATGGATGTGGTCGATATCATCGTCAATGCACCGACCACCACCAAAAACGGTATGCGCGACGTACCGGCCGATCCTGTGTTCATCAAGTCGGCCAAGCGCATCGACTGAGACTAAGCTGGACAAGGATGTCCGAGCCGTTGCCGGTGTTTGCCGGCAACGCTCAACACGTTAAAAGGAGAGCCCGCTCGCGGGCAAACAACCAATGCTTTATCGCCGCTTTGAAAAACTGATCGATGTTTTCCGTGAAGCACCGACGGCGTCTCCGCCGGACCGGGTTTTCCCTTTCTACACTTATTACCTCAAGCAGGTCTGGCCGAGCTTCGCCGCCCTGCTGATCGTCGGCCTGATTGGTGCCTTGATCGAGGTGGCGTTGTTCAGCTACCTGAGCCGCATCATCGACCTGGCCCAAGGCACGCCGAACGTCAGTCTGTTCCAGGATCACGCCCTCGAACTGACCTGGATGGTGGTGGTTGCGCTGGTGCTGCGCCCGATCTTTGTCGGCCTGCATGACCTGCTGGTGCACCAGACCCTGAGCCCCAGTATGACCAGCATGATCCGCTGGCAAAACCACAGCTACGTGCTCAAGCAGAGCCTGAATTTCTTCCAGAACGACTTCGCCGGGCGCATCGCCCAACGCATCATGCAAACCGGCAACTCGCTGCGTGATTCCGCCGTGCAGGCCGTAGATGCGTTGTGGCATGTGCTGATCTACGCCATCAGTTCCCTGGTGCTGTTCGCCGAAGCCGACTGGCACCTGATGATCCCGTTGCTGACGTGGATTTTCGCCTTCATCGGCGCCCTCTGTTACTTCGTGCCACGGGTAAAGGACCGCTCTGTGGTGGCGTCCGATGCGCGCTCAAAACTCATGGGGCGGATTGTCGACGGCTACACCAACATCACCACCCTGAAACTGTTCGCCCACACCAACTTCGAGCAGCAATACGCCCGCGAAGCCATCAAGGAACAGACCGAGAAGGCGCAACTGGCCGGCCGCGTGGTCACCAGCATGGACGTGGTCATCACCAGCATGAACGGCCTGCTGATCGTCTGCACCACCGGCCTTGCCCTGTGGTTGTGGACGCAGTCGTTGATCAGCGTGGGGGCGATTGCCCTGGCCACCGGCCTGGCGATCCGCATCGTCAACATGTCCGGCTGGATCATGTGGGTGGTGACCGGCATCTTCGAAAACATCGGCATGGTGCAGGACGGTCTGCAGACCATTTCGCAACCGGTCAGCGTCACCGACCGCGACCAGGCCAAACCCCTGGCGGTGGCCCGTGGCGAAGTGCGCTTCGAACAGGTGGATTTCCACTACGGCAAGCAGAGCGGGATCATCGGCGACCTCAACCTGACCATCAAGGCTGGCGAGAAAATCGGCCTGATCGGACCGTCCGGTGCCGGTAAATCGACCCTGGTGAACCTGCTGCTGCGCCTGTACGACGTCGAAGGCGGACGCATCCTGATCGACGGCCAGAACATTGCCGACGTCAGCCAGGAAAGCCTGCGCGAACGCATCGGCATGATCACCCAGGACACCTCGCTGCTGCACCGCTCGATCCGTGACAACCTGCTGTACGGCAAGCCCGACGCCACCGACGCGCAACTCTGGGAAGCGGTGCACAAGGCCCGGGCTGACGGGTTCATTCCGTCGCTGTCGGACGCTGAAGGCCGCACCGGTTTCGATGCCCACGTCGGTGAGCGCGGGGTGAAACTCTCCGGCGGCCAGCGCCAGCGCATCGCCATCGCACGGGTACTGCTCAAGGACGCGCCGATCCTGATCATGGACGAGGCCACCTCGGCACTGGATTCGGAAGTCGAATCGGCGATCCAGGAAAGCCTCGAAACCCTGATGCAGGGCAAAACCGTGATCGCCATCGCTCACCGGCTCTCGACCATCGCCCGGATGGACCGGCTGGTGGTTCTGGAAAACGGCAAGATCGCCGAAACCGGAACCCACGCCGAACTGCTCGCCCATGGCGGTTTGTATGCGAGGTTGTGGCAACACCAGACCGGTGGGTTTGTCGGGATCGATTGATCCCCTGAACAACACACCAATAGTCCACAAAAAACCGCCAGGCCCCGTCAACAACGGGTCTTGGCGGTTTTTTATGCCTGCTGGAATTCTGAAAAAACCGTGCTGTACTCACTCCAACGTTCTGGAGATGGTTCTGCAGTCCATCGGCTGGATGCTCAAGGCAGCATAATCTCGAAAGGGCACTCTCTTATGTCTCTGTTAAAACGTTCGGCGACTGAGTTGGTAGGTACGTTCTGGCTGGTGTTGGGTGGTTGCGGCAGTGCGGTGTTGGCGGCAGCTTTCCCGGAGGTGGGGATCGGTCTGCTCGGGGTGTCCTTCGCGTTTGGCCTGACAGTGCTGACCATGGCTTTCGCCATCGGCCATATTTCCGGCTGCCATCTCAATCCTGCGGTGTCCCTCGGCCTGGTGGTAGGTGGGCGGTTTCCGGCCAATGAATTACCGGCCTACATCGTTGCCCAGGTCATTGGCGGCGTGATTGCAGCCGCCCTGCTGTATTTCATTGCCAGCGGAAAACCCGGTTTCGAACTGGCGGGAGGCCTGGCGTCCAACGGCTACGGCGAACACTCGCCTGGCGGCTATTCGATGGCGGCAGGGTTTGTCTGTGAACTGGTGATGACCGCGATGTTCATCCTGATCATCCTCGGCGCCACCGACAAGCGTGCACCGGCTGGACTGGCACCGATTGCCATCGGCCTGGGGCTGACGCTGATCCACCTGATCTCGATCCCGGTCACCAACACCTCGGTCAACCCGGCGCGCAGCACCGGCCCGGCGCTGATCGTCGGCGGCTGGGCGATTCAACAACTGTGGATGTTCTGGGTCGCACCGCTACTCGGTGCAGTGGTCGGCGGCGTGCTGTATCGCTGGCTGGGCAAGGAAGAAAGCTGAAACGTTGAAGATCAGCCTTGTCGATAAGGCAAGGCTGACTTCGCCTCCTCTGCATAAGCCAGTACTCCCAACCGCTCCTGCTCCAGGAAGTCTTTCACCGCAGCTTTCAATCCAGGATGCCGCAGGTAGTGCCAGGAATGGGTAATGACTGGCTCGAATCCGCGAATCAGTTTGTGCTCGCCCTGGGCACCGGCATCGAAACGCTGGAAACCGTTGGCAATGGCATAGTCCATGCCTTGGTAGAAGCAGGTCTCAAAATGCAGGCGATCGAACTCCGCCAGGCATCCCCAGTAACGACCATAAAAGCTGTCCCCCCCCACCAGACTGAACGCCATCGCCACCGGCCGTGAACCTTGCTTGGCCAGCACCACGCGAATCGACTCTGGCATGCGTTCGGCCAGCAGGCTGAAAAACTCTCGCGTCAGATACGGCGCTTGCCGGCGCACCGCGTAGGTGTTGGCGTAGCAGGCATAGACGAAATCCCATTGCGCCTCGCTCAGTTCCCGACCTTCGAGCCATTCGAAATCGAAGCCCTGCCCGGCCACCTGCTCGCGCTCCTTGCGCATCTGTTTGCGCTTGCGCGAACTGAGCACGTCGAGGAAGTCCTGGAAATCCCGGTAGCCGCGATTCTGCCAGTGGTATTGACAGCCAACGCGCTGCAGCCAGCCCGGTTGCTCGCTCAGTGCCGCGTCGGTGAACGGGTCGGTGAAGTTGATGTGCGCACTGGAGAGCCCTTCAAGCTCAAGGTAGCCCGGCAGGCTTTTCAATAACTCGAAACCGTCTTCGACCGTGGCCGCCAACAGCCGCGGCCCAGTGACCGGACTGAACGGCACCGCGGTCAACAATTTGGGGTAGTAGTCGATGCCGGCACGTTCACAGGCATCGGCCCAGGCGTGATCGAACACGTACTCGCCGTAAGAATGCCACTTGCGGTAACCGGGCAGTGCGGCGATCAGTCGATCCCCTTCGACGTGCAATAAATGCTCGGGCTGCCAGCCGGTATGGGGTCCGACGCTGCCGCTGTCTTCCAGTGCGCTCAAAAAGGCGTGACGCAGAAAAGGCTGAGTTTCGGGCACCAGTGCGTCCCACGTCTGCGGGGAGATTTCTGACAGTTTTTGCAGGCGTTGCAACGGCATCACCATCCTCACTCTTTATGGCGTGAAAGCCCCGCGAGTATCGCCTATCGCTCTGCAATGCACACGGGCAAAACGACGACAGTGCTCTAACTCAATAGTTCACGGCGACTTTGTATCGTCATGGACATGACATCACATTGCCACTGCTCTGTAATAAACCATCGCGATACTGGCGCCTGTTTTTAGAGCGCCGGGTTATACCCGGCCACAGTTTTCCGCCCCTTATGGTCGGTTGTGTCCCGGATGGCTCTGTCATCCCCTCTCATCTTCGGAGATTGATATGCGTCTTGCTTCCACGAAAACTGCGGCGGCCTTGTGTGGTGGCCTGTTGCTGGCCATGAGTGTTCCGGCCAGTGCCGCAGTCGACGCCAAACTGCTCGACATGCTCAAGGCTAACGGCTCGATCACCAACGCGCAGTACAGCGAACTGCAAGCCGAGCTGGCCAGGGATCAGAAAGACCAGCAGATCGCCCGTCAGGCTCAGCAAGAGACCAACGAGCAAATCGCAGCCACCGCGAAGAAAACCGACGCTCTGAGCACCTTCGACCAGAAGCTGGCATGGGCCGCCAAGACCCAGTTCAAGGGTGACGTGCGCTTCCGCGAAGAAACCGTGCACAACGATGGCGTGCCGAACAACAAGGACCAGGACCGTCAGCGCATTCGTGCCCGCCTGGGTGCCTACAGCGAAATCAACCCGCAGGTCGACACCGGTATCCGTATCGCCACCGGCAATAACGACGACGCTCGCTCGACCAACCAGGACCTGAACAACTACTTCGACAAGAAGCAGATCTGGCTGGACCAAGGTTACATCGACTACCACCCGGACGCGATCAAGAACCTGCACCTGGTTGGCGGCAAGATGCCACAACAATGGGTGAGCATGGGCGACATCATCTGGGATAGCGACATCAACCCGGAAGGTCTGGCCGTCACCTACAAATACCCACTGAGCGGCACCACCGAGCTGTTCGGTAGCGCCGGTCACTACACCCTCAAGGACAACGTCGACGGTGAAGGCGTGCAGTTCAAACACGACCTGCGCCTGTACGCTGGCCAGTTGGGTGGTCGCTTCGCCATCACCGACAGCATGAAAATGACGTTGGGCGGCAGTATCTACTCCTACGACAACGACAGCAGCAGTGCCTGCCCTACCTCCGGCACCGTCACCACGCCATGCGCACTGGCCGTCAACGGCAACAGCCCGGGCGAAACCTTCAAACTGTACGAAGGCTTTGGTCAGCTCGACTTCTCCAACCTGCCAGTTCCGCTGTCGATCTACGGTCAGTACGTCAACAACACCGATGCCAGCAACGACCAGGACACTGGCTGGTTGGCCGGTGTGAAGTCCAAGGTCTACGGCTTCAACCTGGACTACAACTACCGCGACGTGCAGCGTAACGCTGTGGTGGGTGCCTTCACCGACTCCGACTTCGCCAACGGCTTCACCGGTTCGCGCGGCAGCAAGATGAAAGTGAGCTACGATCTGGACAAGAACTTTGCCTTGGGCGCGACCTACTTCATGGCGACTTCGGACCAGACCAACGCCAACATCAAGAAAACCGACTCGGACATCAACACCCTGCAACTGGATGCCGAAGCGAAGTTCTGATTCACCCCGCTACACGACTCGGGCAAGGAAGCCCGGGCTCCTTTTACAGCCTGGCGTTGGTGTGTCGGTCCCCATCATCCTCCGATGCATCAACGCGAGACTGTTTTCTCTCCCCTACCCATCGAATCAGCTTTATGTGGCGAGCGAGCTTGCTCGCGCTGGACTGCGAAGCGGTCCCAGAACCAACCACCTCGATTTGCCAGACATGCCGCATTAGCTTGTTTACGACGACGTCGTCGCCGAACGGGAGCAAGCTCCCTCGCCACAAAAGCCCCGCCAAAAAAAAATCGCAGCTTTCGGCTGCGATCTTTTCTTCTGCTGCGACAGCTAATTCAAAATCAGCGCTTGCGCAGCAACACACTACCAATCGAATAACCGGCACCGAACGAACTGAGCACCGCCAGCGAACCGGCGGCCAGGTCGTCCTGGTTCTTGTGGAACGCAATCACGGAACCGGCGGAACTGGTGTTGGCGTAGGTGTCGAGAATCACCGGAGCTTCCTGTTCGGTGGCGTCGCGACCCAGCAGTTTCTTGACGATCAGGTGGTTCATGCTGAGGTTGGCCTGGTGCAGCCAGAAGCGTTTCACATCGCTGACGTTGAGCTGGTTCTCTTGCAGATGCTCACTGATCAGTTCGGCAACCAACGGGCAGACTTCCTTGAACACCTTGCGGCCTTCCTGCACGAACAGTTTGTCCCTGGCACCGATGCCCTCTTGCGCCGCGCGGTTGAGGAAGCCGAAGTTGTTGCGGATGTTGTTGGAGAACTTGGTCAGCAGCTTGGTGCTGACGATGTCGAACTGGTACTTGGACGTCGCCAGGTCAGCACGCTCGATGATCATCGCAGTGGCGGCATCGCCGAAGATGAAGTGGCTGTCGCGGTCACGGAAGTTCAGGTGGCCGGTGCAGACTTCCGGGTTGACCAACAGGACTGCCCGGGCCTGGCCCAGTTGCACGCTGTTGGCGGCGGTCTGGATGCCGAAGGTTGCGGACGAGCACGCCACGTTCATGTCGAAACCGAAACCCTGGATGCCCAATGCTTCCTGGACTTCGATGGCAATGGCCGGGTAGGCACGTTGCAGGTTGGAACAGGCGACGATCACGCCGTCGATGTCCGCGGCGGTCTTGCCGGCGCGCTGCAAGGCTTGTTCAGCGGCGCCAATGGCCATCTGGCACAGAACCGACCACTCGTCGTTGGAACGCTCCGGCAGGCGTGGGGCCATGCGTTGTGGGTCGAGGATGCCGTCCTTGTCCATGACAAAGCGGCTCTTGATGCCCGAGGCTTTTTCGATGAATGCGGCGCTGGACTCGGTCAATGCTTCAATTTCGCCGCGCGCAATGGCGTCGGCGTTGTCGGCGTTGAATTGCGCCACATAAGTATTGAAAGACTGCACCAGCTCTTCGTTGGAAATGCTGTTGGCCGGGGTGTACAGGCCGGTGCCGCTGATGACAACGTTATGCATGGTCGTGTCTCTAATCTGTTCAGGCAGAAAGCATTGGCACCGTCGTACCAACACACAAAGGGTCTATTCCCGTCCGGGGGACGCAAACCTGGCATCGCTTTATTCCGACCTGCCCGAGACCGTGAAGGCTCAAAACCGCGGGGCCGGCGTTTATAGGCGCGAAGTTTGCCATAAACGTGGGCATTTCGCCCCTTTTGCTGGATCAAACTCCCACTGACACACCACCTGAGCTGTGGGAGCGGGCTTGCTCCCACAGGGTATTGCACCAGCCTCGGGACTACGGTTCGACTTGCGACCACTGCTTGTTCAGGCGCTTGTCGGAGATAGGCACCTTGGTTCCCAACTGTTGTGCAAACAGCGAAACCCGGTATTCCTCCAGCCACCAGCGATACAACTCCAGTTGCGGATCGCGTTTGCCTTCCTGGGCGTGTTTGTTGGCGCGGGTTTGGTATTGCGTCCACAGCCCGCTCAACTCGCCGCTCCAGACCCGGTCACGCTGCACTTGGGCACCGATTTTTTCAAAGCGCTGCTCGATCGCCTTAAGGTAACGCGGCAACTCCTTGAGCCATTGCATCGGCGTTTCCCGGACAAATCCCGGATAGACCAGGTGGCTGAGCTGCTGCTTGATGTCGTTCAGGGCCACGGCTTGCGCCAGGTCAATCTTGCCTTTGAAGCGTTTTTGCAGGCCATGCCAGAGCTTGAGTATTTCCAGGGTCAATTTCGCCACACGCTCGGCGTGCTCAGTCCAGGCACCACGCTTGCGCTCGGCCAGGGACGCCAGACCCGCACCGTCACGGGGCAGCGGGTCTTCGCCCTCAAGAATGCAGCTGTCGAGGCTGGCCAGCAGAATGTCCTCCACCAGCGCATCGACGCGCCCCATGTCGCGGTACAGCAGGCCCAGTTCGGTCAGGCCCGGCAACTTGCCACGGAGGAACTTGGCAGGTTCGGCCAGTTGCTGCATCAGCAAGCGTTGCAGGGCACGGCGATGCTGAAACTCGGCCTCGGCCGGGGTCGAGAAACGCCCTTCCTTGACCGTGCCGGCCTCTTCCACCAGCGCCGGGTAGACCGTCATCGACAGCCCGGCGATCTTCTGTTGGGTTTTCTCGGCCACGGCGGCGAACACTTTCGGTTCAACCGGCTGCTGGCTTTTCGCGGTTTGCGGCACCGCCAATGCTGCCTGGCTGGCCTCGGCGAAACGCGCCGTCAGTTCGGCCAGATCGCGACCTTCGCCGAGGAACTTGCCCTGGGCGTCGACGATTTCCAGGTTCATGCGCAGATGGCTTTCGACCTGCTGCGCGGCCTCGGCCCAGGCTTCATCGCTGACCCGCGCACCGGTCATGCGCAGCAACTCGCGCCCCAAGGCCTGGGGCAGCGAGCCCTCGGCAAAGGTCATGCGCTGCAAGGCTGCCTTGACGAAGTCCGGCACCGGTACGAAATTCTTGCGCAAGGCCTTGGGCAGGTTGCGCACCAGGGCAATGCACTTGGCTTCGATGACGCCCGGCACCAGCCATTCCAGGCGTTCCGGTGGCAGCATCGGCAACAGCGGTGCCGGCACGCGCAGGGTCACGCCGTCGCGCGGGTGATTCGGTTCGAAGTGGTAGCTGAGGGCCAATTCCAGATCGCCGATGTGCAGCGTATCCGGGTAATGCTGGGCGGTGACTTCACTGGCTTCACGGGCCAGCACGTCTTCCTCGCGCATGATCAGCAGTTGCGGGTCTTTCTGGCTGTTGATCCGGTACCAACTGTCGAAGGTCGCGGTCTGGTGGATCTCCGCCGGCAGTCGCGCGTCGTAGAAGGCGTACAGGGTTTCTTCGTCGGCGAGGATGTCGCGACGACGGGCCTTGGCTTCCAGTTCGTCGAGTTGTTCCAGCAATTGCTTGTTGGCCGTCAGGCACTTGGCCCTGGACTGAATCTCGCCGCGCACCAGCGCTTCGCGGATGAACAACTCGCGGGACACCACCGGGTCGACCGGGCCGTAATGCACCGGCCGGCGCCCGACCACGATCAGCCCGAACAGGGTGATCTGCTCGAACGCCACGACCTGCCCACGCTTCTTCTCCCAATGGGGCTCGAAGTGGTTTTTCTTGATCAGGTGCCCAGCCAGCGGTTCGATCCAGTCGGCATCGATTTTCGCCACCATACGCGCGTAGAGCTTGGTGGTTTCCACCAGTTCGGCAGTCATCAGCCACTGCGGGCGCTTCTTGCCGATGCCCGAGGACGGATGAATCCAGAAGCGCCGCTGACGGGCGCCAAGGTAATCGCCGTCTTCGGTTTTCTGCCCGATCTGGCTGAGCAACCCCACCAGCACGGCTTTGTGCAGCTTCGGATAATCCGCCGGCTCTTTGTTGAGGCTCAACTGCATGTCGCGGCAGATCAGGCTCAGTTGGCGATGGGAGTCGCGCCACTCGCGCAGGCGCAGGTAATTAAGGAAATTCTTGCGGCACCAGTTACGCAGCGGGCTCGCGGTCAGCGCCTGACGCTGTTCTTCGAAACCGCGCCACAGATTGACCAGCCCGGCGAAGTCCGAGTCGACGTCTTTCCACTGGGCGTGGGCCTGATCCGCCGCTTGCTGACGCTCCGGCGGACGCTCGCGCGGGTCCTGGATCGACATGGCGCTGGCGACGATCAGCACTTCCTGCAAGCTGCCGAGCTTCGCCGCTTCCAGCAGCATGCGGCCCATGCGCGGATCCACCGGCAGCCGTGCCAATTGACGACCAAGCGGGGTCAACTGGCTATTGCGATCCACCGCCGAGAGTTCCTGCAGCAGGTTGTAACCGTCGCTGATGGCCTTGCCATCCGGCGGCTCGATGAACGGGAACGCGCTGACCTCGCCGAGGCGCAGATGCAGCATCTGCAGAATGACCGCCGCGAGGTTGGTGCGCAGGATTTCCGGATCGGTAAATTCCGGGCGCCCAAGAAAATCTTCTTCGCTGTAGAGGCGGATGCAGATACCCGGCTCGACCCGCCCGCATCGACCTTTACGCTGGTTGGCGCTGGCTTGGGAAACCGCTTCGATCGGCAGGCGCTGGACCTTGGCGCGATAGCTGTAGCGACTGATGCGCGCAGTGCCGCTGTCGATCACATAGCGAATGCCCGGCACGGTCAGCGAGGTTTCCGCGACGTTGGTCGCCAGTACTACGCGACGTCCAGGGTGCGACTGGAAAATCCGCTGTTGCTCGGCTGGCGACAGTCGCGCGTACAACGGCAGGATTTCGGTGTGCTTGAGCTGGGCCTTGCGCAGCATGTCGGCGGCATCGCGAATCTCGCGCTCGCCGGGCAGGAACACCAACACGTCACCGGGACTGCGGCGTTCACTGCGCTCATAAGCGGCGATTTCATCGAGGGTGGCGAGGATCGCCTGATCCACCGTCAGGTCGTCCTCGACGCGGTTGCCCTCTTCGTCCTGCTCCAGGGTCAGCGGGCGATACCAGGTGTCCACCGGGTAGGTGCGGCCGGAGACTTCGACAATCGGCGCGTCATCGAAGTGCTTTGAGAAACGCTCCAGGTCGATGGTCGCCGAAGTGATGATGACCTTCAGGTCCGGACGACGTGGCAGCAGGGTTTTCAGATAGCCAAGCAGGAAGTCGATGTTGAGGCTGCGTTCGTGGGCTTCGTCGACGATGATCGTGTCGTAGCGTTCCAGATACCGGTCGTTCTGGGTTTCCGCCAGCAGGATGCCGTCGGTCATCAGCTTGATCAGGGTGCTGGAATCGCTCTGATCCTCGAAGCGCACCTGATAGCCGACCAGCGCACCGAGCGGCGTACCGAGCTCTTCGGCGACCCGGCTGGCGACGCTGCGCGCAGCGATCCGGCGTGGCTGGGTGTGGCCGATCAGGCCATGCTGGCCGCGACCGATTTCCAGGCAGATCTTCGGCAACTGGGTGGTTTTACCCGAGCCGGTTTCGCCAGCGATGATCAACACTTGGTGCTTTTCCAGCGCCTTCTTGATTTCGTCGCGCTTGGCGGCAATCGGCAAACTGTCGTCGTAACGAATCACCGGCAGACTGGCCTTGCGCGCCAGCACCTGCTCGCAGGACGCCTGCATCCGCGTCACCCACTGGCCCAGCCTGGCCTCGTCGGGTTTCTTGCGCAGCTCAAGCAACTGCCGCCGCAGCCGGTGGCGGTCGGCAAGCATGGCGTGATCGAGGTTTTTCAGCAGTTTGTCGATGGAGGGCGATTCGTCGGTCATCGGGTACGCAATTCAGTCGTCTAGTGGCGCAGGGTGCCGATTGTCGCAGAAAAGCAGCTTCAAGCGGCAAGCTACAAGCCGCAAGTTAAAAGCGGCTTCTAACTTGCCGCTTGTAGCTTGCCGCTTGCAACTGTTCCTATTCGTTATCCAGCCCTTTACGCCGATACGGGAATACATCAATCACCTTCCCCGCCCGAATCGCTTCCTGCAGGCTTTTCCAGTAATCGGCGTTGTACAACTCGCCATGCAGCTGATCGAACAACTTGCGTTGCCGGAAATCGGCAAACAGGAACGGCGGAAATTCCTCGGGGAACACGTCCAGCGGCCCGATCGAGTACCACGGTTCGGACGCCATTTCATCTTCCGGGGTGCGCGGTAACGGGATGTGGCGAAAGTTCGCCTCGGTGAGGAAGCAGATCTCGTCGTAGTCGTAGAACACCACCCGACCGTGACGGGTCACCCCGAAGTTCTTCAGCAGCATATCCCCGGGAAAGATGTTGGCCGCCGCCAGTTGCTTGATCGCCAACCCGTAATCTTCCAGCGCTTCGCGCACCTGCGCCTCGTTGGCGTTTTCCAGGTAGAGGTTCAGCGGGGTCATGCGGCGCTCGGTCCAGCAGTGACGGATCAGCACCGTATCGTCTTCCACCGACACTGTGGACGGCGCGACTTCCAGCAATTCCTCCAGGCACGCCGGATCGAACTTGCTCAAGGGGAAACGGAAATCGGCGAACTCCTGGGTATCGGCCATGCGCCCGACGCGGTCGACGCTTTTTACCAGACGGTATTTTTCGATCACCGTGGCGCGGTCGACGTTTTTCGACGGCGAGAAACGGTCCTTGATGATTTTGAACACGGTGTTGAAACCCGGCAGGGTAAACACGCTCATCACCATGCCGCGCACACCGGGGGCCATGATGAACTGGTCGTCGGTGTTGGCCAGGTGATTGATCAGCGCCCGGTAGAACTCGGACTTGCCGTGCTTGTAGAAACCAATCGAGGTGTACAGCTCGGCAATGTGCTTGCCTGGCAGGATACGCCGCAGGAAGCCGATGAACTCCGCCGGCACCGGCACATCCACCATGAAATACGAGCGGGTGAACGAGAAGATGATCGACACCTCCGCCTCGTCGGTGATCAGCGCATCGATCTGGATGCCGCGACCCTCCAGGTGCAGCAATGGAATTGCCAGCGGCCATTGCTCATCGGCGGTGTAGATACGCCCCACCAGGTACGCGCCTTTATTACGGTACAACACCGAGGAAAACAGCTCGACGCTCAGCTCCGGGTCCTTGCACACCCAATCCGGCAGGTTCTCGCGCAGTTGCGCTTCGAGGCGCTTCAGGTCACCGGACAGGTCGGCGTAATCCTCGCTGAAGCGGTAGTCGGCGAAGATGCTGGCGAGCATCGCCGACAATTGACCTTGCGGCTTGTAGGTTCGGGTTTGCGCGGCCCGGGCACGGCGCAGGCTCGGCCGGGTGGTGTGGATGAACATGCAACCGTCGCTGATCAGGTCATGGCTGAACAGCCCGCAGAAAATCGAGTTGTACCAGGTCTCGGACAGTTCGTCGTCGAAGCGCAGGTCGATCAGGCTGATGTAGGCGCTCTTGACCAGCGGCCAGCAGCTGACGTCCAGGGTGTCAGCGTCAAACGCGGTGCGCAGTCGCTCCACCGTTTCACCGACCTTGTCTTCGTACAGATTGATCCGCGCCGCCGACGCCGACTGCGTCTCTTGCCACCGGGCCTGTTCGAAGCGGGCCCGGGCGCCGTCGGTGATCTGGCGAAAATGCTCGCGGTAATCGTCAAAGCCATCGAGGATCAAGCGGGCGATGTCGGCGGCTGGCCATTGCTGCGGCATAGTGAGACCTCTGCGGGAATTCGGGAGGCTTGAGCTTAGCCAGTGAACCGGGTGCAGGAGAAGCGCAATTTTCCAGCCGAATTAAATGCCCGGTTTTCGGTTGCCATCGGTCACACACTCAGCAACACTTTCGCCCCTCCCCCAAGGAAGGACCGCGCTGTGAACCCCGTCGATATTTTCCGTTTACTGTCACTGGCGGCCATTTGGGGTGCGAGTTTTCTGTTCATGCGCATCATCGCCCCGGTGATTGGCAGCATTCCTACCGCTTTTTTCCGTGTATCGATAGCCGCTGCCGGACTGCTGGTGATTCTTGGGCTGATGCGCATCAGTTGGGATTTCAAGGGCAAACTCAAGACCGTGATGCTGCTTGGTGTGATCAACTCCGGCATCCCGGCGACGCTCTATTCGGTGGCCGCGCAGGTGCTGCCAGCCGGTTACTCGTCGATTTTCAATGCCACGACACCCTTGATGGGCGTGCTGATCGGCGGCCTGTTTTTCCATGAAAGGCTCACTGGCGCCAAACTCGGCGGCGTGTTCCTGGGGCTGTTCGGCGTGGGCGTGCTGACTCGTGCCGGTCCGGTGGCGTTCGATATGCAATTGCTGATGGGCGCCGTCGCCTGCCTGCTCGCGACCACTTGCTACGGATTTGCAGGGTTTCTGGCCCGCCGCTGGCTCGATCAGGCCGGGGGTCTCGATAGCCGTCTGTCCGCGTTGGGCAGCATGCTCGGCGCGACGCTGTTCCTGCTGCCGCTGTTCGGCTACAGCGTGATCAGCCAACCACCCGCGAGCTGGGGCGGCTGGAGTGTCTGGCTCTCGTTGCTGGGGTTGGGTCTGGGATGCACAGCGTTTGCGTACATTGTTTACTTCCGGCTCCTGAGCTCGATCGGTCCGGTGAAATCGATGACTACGACCTTTTTGATCCCGCTGTTCGGCGTGTTGTGGGGGGCGCTGTTTCTCGATGAGCCGCTGTCGATGGCGCATATTTATGGCGGGTTGTTGATTGCGCTGGCGTTGTGGCTGGTGTTGAAGCCGGCTGCTGTGAAACCAGGCTTGGTGGCTGACCGGTAGAATTGTTGCGTTGCGGATGACGCCTTCGCGGGCTTGCCCGCGAAGGCGTCTGATCAGACGCCAAAAATCACAAAGACCCAGAGTATTGCTCCAGGCCTTCTCGGGTTTACCCGCAATCAAGCGGTTTTGCGGAACACAAACACCAGACCGACGATGATCAACAGCATACCGAACAGGCTCAACATCGCCAGGCGATTGCCGAAGATCAGATAGTCCATCACCGCCGTTACCGCCGGCACCAGGTAAAACAGGCTGGTGACGTTCACCAGATTGCCCCGAGCAATCAAGCGGTACAGCAACAGCGTCGCCAGCACCGATACCACAAGCCCCATCCACAGCACCGGCAGGATGAAACCGCTGCTGTGTTCGAAGTGAAACGGCTGAAAGGGAACGAAAACCCCGCACAACAGCAGTCCGGCCAGATACTGCACCGGCAGTGTACCGAGGGGATTGTCGGTGATGCGTTTCTGCATGATCGAACCGAAGGTCATGCTCGCCAGCGCCAGCAGACCGAAAAGCATCCCGGCCAGCGACATCCCGGCCAGCCCGATGCCCTGGTAGACCACCATGACCAACCCGGCCAGCCCCAGGGCCAGACCGAACATCCGGCGCCAGGAACGCTGGCGCTCCATCAGCACTACGGTGAGGATCGGCTGCACGCCCATGATGGTCGCCATCACCCCGGGCGTGACTTTAAGGTCCAGGGCCAGCAGATAGAAAATCTGATACGCCCCCAACAACACCACGCCGGTGGCCATCGCATACAGCATCGGTTTGCCGCCCTTGGGCAACTTCAGCTTGAGCAACGGCACGAGCAACACCAGGCCGCATAGGGCGATGACGAAACGAAACATCAGGAAGGCAAAGGGCGACGCGTGAGCCAGCCCCCATTTGGAGAAAATCGCCCCGCTGCTCCACAGCAGAACGAACAGGCTCGTGGACGCCGCCGCGAGCGCGGACTTTTTCGAAAGGACAAACATGAATACCACCTGTAGTCAGGCAAAAAGCCAACTCAGCAAAAAGCTGAAATCCAGTAGTTTTTCAGGCAGGCATGGGGAACAGCAGAAGGCAGCTGATCAGCCCGAAATGCCAACGCCTGGCGGTGATGCAACTGCGCACACCGACGTGCTACTGACAGGTGGGGGGTAATGACTGATCTGCCCGGGCTGCTGATTCCCGCACGGCACGACGCCAGCGTTGACCGCTGAATCGACTACCGCGTTGATGAGGGATGCAGGCATTGGGCTGATCTTTGATTGAGGGATGAAAAGGTGAGTCCTGAAACTCACTGTGCGCTGACTATAACCAGCCCTCGACATGGATTGCAACGACTTGGTCAAAAGGCCAGTAATGACAGCTGGCACAGAATCAGCATTGTGCGGTTGGAGGGGTTGCATGGGATTCCCCGGATCGAGTAGGAGGCGGATTTACATCCGCCGTCCTCTCACACCACCGTACGTACGG
>NZ_LACC01000047.1 GCF_000967965.1 Pseudomonas fluorescens | reverse complement strand
TAATGCCAGTCAGTTAAGCTGACTGGCATTTTTATTTCTGATCGGATACTTCGGTGATTTGAGCCGGATGGCGCGAGGATAAATACGCTCCTCTCGCCGATGAGGCAGGACATAGTGCGGGGCTGAGGCATGAAGCTCGGCCAGGTACTTGGGGATGTTCCCGGAGCGGTCTGCCGAGACACTGTTGATAAACCCTAAAATCGCCCAGGTACACGCGCTAAAGCTCATTTCACACGGGTAAATACCTGGACAGTGACGACTCATTTCCACCATCTGATAGCGCAACAAGTTGTAGCCCAGCAACACACCCCACAGTTCCTGCTCGATCATCTCGGGTGTCTTGCTACGCAGCGTATAGCTACTGTTGAGCAGAGTCTGTTTCATCTCTCGAAACCCTAATTCGATCTCCCATCGCTGGCTGTACAGGTCGACAATTTCGTCGGGCGGGAAGCGCAGCGGGTCGGCCATTGACGTCAGAATCTGACAAACCTTGCCCTTGACGGTTTTGCTCAGGAGTCGCGCGGTCAGGCGCTCGGGTAGCCCCGGCCATTGTTTGCGGGCTTGCGGCGAAGTGCTTAACAAGACAACAGCATCCTGGCGCCCCAAACGCTGAACCACTTCGTACTGCGCGCCTTTTTTCAGTGGCATCAGCCAATGCCGCTCGGTGCCTGCTTGCTGCCACTGATGCAGCAAGCCCAAGGAGTAAAAGCCACGATCGAACAGCGTCAACGAGTGATCGGGCGTGTTTTCGATCAGTTGTTCCGCCAGTTTCATTTCGTTGCTGCGATAGCCGTCAAAAGCGCTGCCGATCAGCAAATGGCTGGTCAGCTCCATTTGGCAGACCATGCGTACCTGAGGAAAACCGGTATCGCCATGCTGGTTGCTGGCGGAGTCGTAACGTGCACGGTTTTCGGGTGTATCGGGCGTTCGCCAGACGACGCCGTCGACCCCCAGCAAACGCAACCCGGCCCAGGTCGGATGGCCGGCCGCTTCATGCCAGCTTTTCTGCGTCAGATCGAAGACCTGTCGTACCGCCTCGCTGCCCAATCGCTGACGGGCCTGGACTACGGCGCTGGGCGCGACCAGCGGGCGTTGCCCGGGCAGCATGATGTTCATGCGACTGACCACATCCCACGCCGACATGCGCCGGAAAAACGCCATGGAGATGACGCACCAAAGCATCATTTCCAAGGGTAAGCGCCGCTTGCGCAAGGTAGCGACACCGGCTTGTTCCAAGGCCTGTTCGACCAGCGATGGATCAAGCAACGAGTCCAATCCCTCGAGGGAATTGGGAGTCGAGACGAAGTTGTGGGTCAGTTCCAGTGCCCGAGCCAGACGCATAAAAAAATCCGATGCCTATTCAGGCATCGGATTTTGATTTCTTGCGGCCAAAGGTCAAGCAACGAGGCTTAACTGATCGGCATTACCCCGCAGGGTGCTTCTTT
>NZ_LACC01000046.1:28511-64498 GCF_000967965.1 Pseudomonas fluorescens | reverse complement strand
TGGTTCCTTTTGGGGCGTTTGACAAAAGGGACTCGCCGTAAGGGCGAAACCGCCAGCCGCCATTACCGCAGAAACGGATATGTACACCGACCCCATCACCTACAAACCAAGGCGAAACTGCTTAGGCGTAATCCCAAACTGCTTACGAAACGCCCGAATGAAATTACTCGGCTGCCGATACCCCAACCGCTCGGCAATCCGCTCGATCGGCTGATCCCCCGCCGTCAACCAGTGCCGCGCCATCTCCAGGCTGTCACTGCGGGTATGCTGCGCCGCCGCAGTCTGCCAGTGCCGCAACATGCTCTGATGCAAAAACCCATTGGCCCCGAGCAGAGGCTCATCAAGACTGGCCGCCGGCAGGCTCAGACACGGATGTGAACCCTCCAGCACCTCGACACCAGCGCTACGCAACCATTGCCCGGCAGCCTGTTGTGGCGTCAGGTGGACCGCGACGAACACCTCGGCCGGCGCACGCCCCAAACGTCGGGCGATATTGCGCACCAACGTCAGGGTCGCCGCATCGAGGCCGAAAAAATGCGGCTGCCGGTCAACACTGCGCAAGTGCAGACGAGCCTGCCCGTCACCCTCCTCCAGTTCCGCCAGTACGTAGTTGGTCACCCGTGGCAGGAAGTCGGTGAAACACGCCAGGCTCGCACGCAGGGTCGCGGCGGAGTCCAGCAGAATGTTCAAACCCCGCAGCGTAGTGGTCGCCATGCCATTGACCAGATCGCAGCCAAACGACACCCCCGCGCCCGCACGTTCGCATTCACTCCACAGGCGTTCGACCAAGTGCACGGGCACATGCAGGTCCTGCCCTTCGAGCAACGACAGGCAGATGCCGGCCCGTTCCAACAGTTGGTCCTGGCACAGTCCGGACTGCCGGGCATGGCTGAGAATGGTGCGGGTGAAGGCGCTGGAAATGAACGGTTGGCTGGTCATGGCAAGTTACGGCGAGAAGACAGGCGTGTACTTATGCCAGCCTCTGTGCTATCGATCCAATGCATTAAAAGTATCCGCCGAATGCAGGAGATGCATGATGGACCTACGACAACTCCGCCACCTTGTCGCCCTGGCCGATTACCGCAACTTCGGTCGGGCCGCCGAGGCGATCAACCTCAGCCAGCCCGCCTTCAGTCGCAGCATCCAGACCCTGGAGCGCGACCTCGACTGCGCGCTGGTAGAACGCAGCAGCCGCGAATTCCGCCTGACTGGCCAGGGTGAACTGGTGCTGCAACATGCCCGGCGCCTGCTCGCCGGCAGCCAGGCCTTGCACAATGAACTGACGCAATACAACGGCCTGACCGGTGGCGAGTTGCACTTCGGCTGCGGCCCGTACCCGGCCCAGGTGTTGGTGCCCGAGGCGTTGGCGGAATTCATCCAGGCCCACCCGGCGATCCGCATCAGTTTCCACCAGGGCGACTGGGAGCAACTGGCGGTCTGGCTTCGTGAGCAGCAAATCGAATTCCTCGTGGCCGACGCGCGGTACTTCACCGGCGACCCGCAATATCATGTACAGCTGTTGCGCCCTCGACGCGGGCGGTTCTTTTGCCGTGTCGGTCATCCCTTGGTGCAGCAGCAGAACATGTCCCTGCGCGTCCTGCTCGACTACGCGGTGGTCGGCACGCGAATACCGCCGATGATCCGCAAGATCCTCGCCGACGTGCAGGGCGAGGCGGACTTCAACCCGAGCGTGGAATGCGCGCAATTCGACGCCATCCGCCGCGTGGTGATGCGTTCCGACGCGGTGGGCATCGCCACCGTGGAGGCCTTGGCCGAACTGGTCGACCAGGGCCTGATCCGCCTGCTGGAATTTGCCGATGTGCCCAAGGAGGACCCCGGCCTGCAATTGCACTACGGCATCGTCAGCCGCGCCGGCCACTCCCTGACACCGGCCGCGCTGGCGATGGTCGATGCGGTGCTGTCGGTTGACCGGCGCTTGTTGGCGTCGAATTAGCCCCTTCAAGCAGTTGCACAATCCCTGTGGCGAGGGGGCTTGCCCCCGTTGGGCTGCGAAGCGGCCCCAAAACTGTCTGCCCATTTCTTCAAGTAGAACCCTGCATTGGTATTATGACCGCTTCGCGGTCGAACGGGGGCAAGCCCCCTCGCCACAATGCAATGCACAACCCTGGATATGTGAGCATCACGCACGCCGCACCAGCGCCTGCAATGCCCGGGGCTCACCGAGGGCGCGCAGCAGGCAATGCATCGCCTCCTCGCGGCTGCGCTCGAAGCGATAACGCGATTCGATGTACAGCGCCAGTTTCAATTCCACCGGTTCATCCAGGGGCAGCGGCACGTGTTGCAGGCCCAGCACACTGGCGACCCGGCTTGGCAGGCTGATGCCGAACGGCTGGCGATCGGCGATCAGCTTTGCCGCCAGGGTGCTTTGGGTGCTCATCGCCACATTGCGGCGCAGGCCTTTCAAGCCAAGCTGCAAGTCCACCGGGCTGAGCCCGTCGCGGCGGCTCGACACCTGGATCTGCGGCTGCTCCAGATACGCCTGCAGGGTGCGCGGCGGTTCCTTGAGCGCAGCGCCATAGGCGAACACGTAATGGTCGGCGGGCAATGCCTGTTTGTGCAGGCCGGCAAGCCCGGCCAGGGGCTGGTCGAGGTCGATCAGGATATCCAGCTTGCCACTGGCCAGGTCCTGCAAGGCGTCACGGCGCCGGGGCTGGAAGTAACGCACCTGCCAATCGGCGTGGGGCGATTCGAGCAAGGCATCGAGCAGCACCGGTTGCAGGCAGTCCAGACAACTGATGCGCAGCAGCGGATTGTTCTGTCGCGCGGCGGGAATCATGCGCAAGCCATCGCGCAATGACTCGAGCGCGGCACGCACGTAGTCGGCCAGACGATGGGCGACCAGTGTCGGCGTCACCCCCAGGCGACTCTTGATGAACAGCGGATCGCCGCACAATTCGCGCAGGCGACGCAACGCATTGCTCATGGCCGGTTGCGACAGGCACATCACCTCGGCCGCACGGGTGACGCTGCGCTGCTGGTAAATCGCATCGAAGGCAAGCAACAGGTTCAAATCGAGCTGGCGTAAATCAAGCATGGTCTTGCTCCGGCAAATCGCTTAACGTCGGGCAGCCTAACCAGTGTTCCGGAACAAGCTGTGAGCCCTACATGACAAAAAGCGATCAGCCACTGCACGATCAATCGATACCCAATGCGTTCTACGCGCCGACCCTGCTGCCGGCCATCGAAGAGTTGCTGGCCCGTGGCGTGGACCGGGACAGTATCGAAGGCCTGTTTCGCCGCAGCCTGTTCGAGTTGCGCACGCCATTCATGCGCATTCCGCTGTTCATGTCGCGGCGCTTCTGGGCGTTTGCCCTGGAGCAGACCGGCGACCCGCTGATCGGCCTGGCGGCTGGCCGGCGTTTCGTTTCCACCGCCACCAACGGCCTGACGTACCTGTTCGACGTGGCCGCCTCACTGGACAGCGCCTGCCAGTATTTCGTGCGTTTCTTTCCGTTTTTCAACGGGCACTTCCAGGCGCAGATCGTGCGCGGCGACGACAGCGTCGAATTGCACCTGCTCGACCGTGGCAGCGTGAAAACCAGCGCGGCAACCACCGATTACATCCTCATCAGCCTGTGCAGCATGTTGCGGCGCAAATTCCTCGCCAGTGGCCTGGAGCGTGATCCGATTCTGGGCGTCGGACTGGCCGGTGCTTGCACGGCCAATGCGCAGGAACATCAACAAGCCTTTCGCGCACCGGTGCAATGGGGGCAGGCGCAGCACTCGATCCGCCTCGATCCACAGCTGTTCGTCATCCCGTTGACGCCAGGCAATCATGAACTGGAACACACGCTGGTCGAACTGCTGGAGCAGACCCGACGCAACAGCGAACCGACCTTGCTGGAGCAAGTCTGCGACCATTTGATCGGCGACCTCGCCGAGGCCAACTGGCAGCAATTCTGTACCACCCAGCACTTGCTCGAGCGCACCGCCGCCCGACGCTTGAAGGCGTTGGGCTGGAGTTTTTCAGAGTTGCTCGACGAATACCGCCGCTACCGGGCCGAAGATTTTTTGCAGGGAACGGACCTGGAGCTGGTGGAGATTTCCGACCGTCTGGGTTACAGCGATGTGCAAAGCTTCAACCGTGCTTGCCTGCGGTGGCTGGGGTGCGCGCCGGGAGCCTGGCGAACCCGGCAAGGTAGAGCAACTGACCCGTGCCTGCCCAAGGCTTGACCTCATTCTAAAAACTGCTCGCTCCGGGCACCGCCGTCGACCGATCGTTTCATTGTGTTTGCAACGATTTTCCAGGTCGATCGCCAATAGTTTGTCGGTCGTTTCTTGACGATAGCACCGTGCCATCTTTGCGTAAGAATTGGCGGACTTCGGGATAAAGCGTCAAAAAACAGGTGACTCAAATCTGACGCGCTCGAGCAGCTACAGCCCTTGTATTTCAAGACTTACGACCGTCCATCGTTTAATTGAAAATCTCGAAAAGAGCCCAAAATCGGGGAAACCCCAATAGTGGTGCGACTTTAATGGCAAATGGCCCCAACTTTGGGGGTTGTCTTGCCCATTCGACATGCCAATTTGCTGACACGGTTTGCCAAGGCTCGTCTATACCCCTTTTGACAGTCTTATTTCGCAACTTTCCACCGTCTTACGAGGCACGCCAGTATGGACGTGAGCGTATTTGGTACGGGCTACGTTGGCCTGATTCAAGCCGCGGCACTGGCTGATGTCGGACATCGTGTCCTGTGTGTCGACATCGATCCGAACAAGATCCGGCAACTGCAACAGGCCGTACCACCGATCAGTGAGCCAGGACTTTCCGGCACCCTTGAAGAAAACATCAAGGCCGGTCGCTTGCTCTTCACCACCCAGGCCAGCGATGCGGTGGAGCACGCCGAGCTGATCTTCATCGCCGTCGGAACACCCGCCGACGAAGACGGTTCGGCCGACCTCAGCCATGTGCTGAACGTGGCCCGGCAGATTGCCAATTTAATGGAGGCCGACCGTACTCTGATCATCAAGTCCACGGTGCCGGTGGGCACAGCGGACCAGGTCAGTGCCACCGCCGTTGAAGAGTTGCAGCGTCGCGGCAAAGGTTCGCTGAAGGTACGGGTGGTGTCGAACCCGGAGTTTCTCAAGGAAGGCAGCGCCCTGGCCGACTGCATGCGCCCGGACCGGATCATCGTCGGCACCAGTGACGACGAAGCCCGTGACCAGATGAGCGATCTCTACGCGCCCTTCTGCCGCAACCACGACAAGTTGATGTTCATGGACAACCGCAGCGCCGAGCTGACCAAGTACGCGGCGAACGCGATGCTGGCCACGCGCATCAGTTTCATGAACGAACTGGCCAACCTCACCGAGTTGCTGGGCGCCGATATCGAAGCCGTGCGCAAAGGCATAGGCTCGGACCCGCGCATTGGTTACCACTTCATCTACCCCGGTTGCGGCTTCGGCGGCTCGTGCTTTCCCAAGGACCTGCGCGCCCTGCTGCACACCGCCGAACACGCCGGAATGCCACTGAAGCTGCTGCGCAGCGTGACCGACGTCAACGACCACCAGCGGCATATCCTGTTCAGCAAACTCAAGGCGCAATTTCCCGCCGGGCTGGCCGGCAAGTCCATCGCCGTGTGGGGCCTGGCGTTCAAGCCCAACACCGATGACATGCGCGAAGCACCCAGCCGCTACCTGATGGAAGCCCTCTGGGCCGAAGGCGCGAGCGTGCAGGCCTACGACCCGGAAGCCATGTCCGAATGCCGGCGCCTTTACGGCTACCGCGACGACCTGCATCTGTGCGCCACCCGCGATGACACACTCGAAGACGCCGATGCCCTGGTGATCTGCACCGAGTGGAAGAACTTCCGTGTGGTCGACTTCGACACGCTGGCGAGCAAGCTGCGTGCACGGGTGATCGTCGACGGACGCAACCTGTACAACCCGGAACAAGTGGCGGCCGCCGGCCTGCACTACTGCGGCATTGGCCTGCGCCACATCGTGCCCGAGGCCTTGCGTCCATGAAGATTCTGGTCACT
This sequence comes from Pseudomonas fluorescens, assembly GCF_000967965.1. GTDB lineage: Bacteria > Pseudomonadota > Gammaproteobacteria > Pseudomonadales > Pseudomonadaceae > Aquipseudomonas > Aquipseudomonas grandcourensis. The sequence continues at coordinate 58,496 of NZ_LACC01000046.1, read as the reverse complement.
GGAGCGGCCGGTTTTATCGGTGCCCATTGCGTGTTGCGACTGTTGCGCGATGGACATCAGGTGTTCGGCCTGGACAACTTCAACAGCTACTACGACCCGCAACTCAAGCACGATCGTGTGCGTTGGGTGCAGGAGCAGGCACGCCCTTTCCCGCTCTCAACGATTGACCTGGCCGATGCCACGGCCATCGAGGCACTGTTTGCCAACGAACAACCCGAAGTGGTGATCCACCTCGCGGCCCAGGCCGGGGTGCGTTACTCCCTGGAAAATCCCCGGGCGTACCTGGACAGCAACTTGAGCGGGTTCCTGAACATCCTCGAAAGCTGCCGCAAACACCCGGTCAAGCATCTGATCTACGCCTCGTCCAGTTCGGTGTATGGCGCCAACCAGCACACACCGTACTCGGTGCGCGATGGTGTCGATCATCCGCTGTCGCTGTACGCCGCGACCAAGAAGTCCAACGAACTGATGGCCCACAGCTACAGCCACCTGTTCGGTATTCCCTGCACCGGCCTGCGCTTCTTCACGGTATACGGCCCCTGGGGACGGCCTGACATGTCGCCGATTCAGTTCGCCCGGGCCATCGCCGAAGAACGCCCACTCAAGCTGTTCAACTACGGCGAGCACCAGCGGGACTTCACCTACATCGACGACATTATCGAGAGCATCGCGCGTCTGATCGAAAGCCCACCGCGAGCCAACGCTCGATGGGACCGCGAGCAACCGGACCCGGCCACGAGCATGGCGCCCTGGCGGATCTTCAACATCGGCGGCCAGCATCCGGTGGAGCTCAAGGAGTATCTGGCGTTACTGGAAAAACACATGGGGCAAAAAGCCCGGGTCGAGCTACTGCCTCTGCAACCCGGCGATGTCCTCAACACCTGCGCCGATGCCAGCGACCTGGCCCGCGCGACCGATTTCCAGCCAAGGATCGAGCTGGATGAGGGACTGGGGCGCTTCGTTGCCTGGTTCCGTGCTTACTACTAACCAAGTAATTAATTAATCAACACTAACTAACAAAGTAATTAACTGATTAATACCAATTAACTAAGCAAGAAACCGATCAGAATTAATTAACTAAGCAATAATCTGATCAACACTAACTAACTGCCTATCGCCTACGCCGCGCGCGGCTGAACTCTGCGGAGGATTTATGACTGGTCATGAGAAAAGTGTGCCCCTGGAAAAAATGCGCAGGGACAAGCGCATGGACCCCGAGCACCGCATGCGAATGGACGCAGCCATCCACATGCAGGGCCGTGGCTGGGTGACCGGTCGCGACGGTGGCCGGCCGTGGACCCTGTCGCGCACCAACCGCGTAATGGCCTGCCTCGGCGCGCTGGTGATCCTGGTGCTGATTTCGCCGGTGCTGCTGGGGCTCGCGCTGGCCGTCAAACTCACCAGCCCGGGGCCGGTGATGTTCGTGCAGAAGCGCACCGGTTACCGCGGCCGCCTGTTCGGCATGTACAAATTCCGCACCATGGTCGCCAACGCCGAGGAGCTCAAAGAGTCCCTGCGGTACCTGAACAAGCACGGCGCCGACGCCATCGATTTCAAGATCGACAAGGACCCGCGCATCACCGGTATCGGCGGTTTCCTGCGACGCACCAGCCTCGACGAGCTGCCGAACCTGTTCAACGTGGTGACCGGCGACATGCGCCTGGTAGGCCCCCGGCCGACTTCGTTCAATGCCTACCGCTACAAGGACAATCATCTGGCGCGCCTGAGCATCTACCCCGGCATGACCGGTCTGTGGCAAATCTCCGGGCGCAGCAATATCGACTTCGACCAGCGCGTTGAGCTGGATCTGCGTTACATCGCCCAACAGAGCCTGCTGCTTGATTTGAAGATTCTGTTGAAAACCCCTTTCAAAGTATTCAGCGGCCACGGAGCGAGTTAAATGGACGGTTCAACTGCTAAAAGCCTCAGCATTGCCAGCCCGAGCGAGTCCAACCTGACATCGACCGTGCTCGACCAGGACCTGCGGATCCTTTTCCTGACCGCCGCCAACCCCGGCGCCGGCACCACCACCAGCGCCCTGGCGCTGGCCAGTCAGCTGGCGCAGATGAGCAGCGGCCTGGTGCTGCTGGTGGACGCCAGCCAGTCGGCGACCAACCTCACGCAACAGCTGGGGCTGACCAGGGAACGGGGGTTTCGCGACTTGTTGTTCAACGACCAGAGCCCGCCCTTGTTGCAGGACTGCGTGGTGGACGTCTCCAGCCTGCCCTTTCACGTGCTGCCGTTCGGTCGCCATTCCCGTGGCAACGAACACCTGACAGCCGAACGCCTGAGCCCCTTGCTCAATCAACTCGGTAGCCAGTACCGGTTCGTGGTGATCGACGGCGATGCGGTGTATTCGGCCTCCGACACCCTGGTCATCAGCACCCAGGTGGACGGCGTGGTCATGGTCGTGCGCTCGGAAGACACCCGCTGGGAAGTGGCCCAGGCCGCGGCCCAGCGCCTGAGCCAGGCCGGAGCGAAGCTGGTCGGCAGCGTGTTCAACCGACGCAAGTACTACATGCCCAAGTGGCTGTACAAAAACCTGTGAGCAATCAGATAAGGATGACGCCATGAACGCCAAGATGCTTGTCCTGCTGTTGCTGCCCCTCGCAGGTTGCTCCAGCACTTCCGACCAATCCCAAAGCATGCCGGTGCAAATCCTCACGGCTCCACCGGCCAACGCCCAGGCCACCGACGTGCCCAAGGTCGAGCAGACCCTGCGCCCACAGGATGTGCTGGACGTGATCTTCCACATCAGCACCAGTGGTTCGGACGCCTATCGCGTGCAGTCCGGGGACATGATCGCGCTGAACTTCACCGCCGCCAGCCAGCTCAACGGCAACCAGTTGGTGCTGCCCGATGGCACCATCGAACTGCCAGGGGCCAACACCTCGGTGAAAATCGAGGGTCTGACCCGCGATGAAGCTCGTGAGGTGATTCAGCGCGCCTACGACCGCAAACAGCTGTTCCAGCCCAACCGCAATCAGCTGTCGGTGAACCTGGTGAGCCCGCTGACCAATGAACAGAACCTCAAGTCCACGCTCAACCACCCCGGCACCGGCATGAGCCGGGAAATCACCGTGGGCACCGATGGCTACGCCAGTTTCCCGGAAATCGGCGCCGTGCCGCTGCAAGGCATGACCGTCAACCAGCTGGAGGCCTACCTCAATAAACGCTACGCCACCTTGCCGGGTCGCATGACCGTGGACGTGCTGCTCAAGTCTACCGCCGGCAACGAAATCTATGTACTGGGCGAAGTCGGCCAGCCGGGCTCCTACCCGATCCGCCGTCCGGTGTCGGTGCTCGAAGCCCTGACCATGGCCCGCGGCTCCAACATCAAGGCACGCCTGGACTCGGTGATGATCATGCGGCGCAACGGCAACCAGGTGGTCGCCCATCGGTATGACGTAGAGAAGGCCTTGTCCGGCGATGCCTCGCAGATCGCCTACCTGCAAGCGGACGACATGCTGTACGTGCCCAAGACCAAGCTGGCCAGCGCCGGTGAGCTCGCACGGCAACTGGCGGACGTCGTGTTGTTCCAGGGCGTGGGCTTCAGCTTCAGCTACCGCGTCGACAACAAAAACGACAACAGCAGCAACTAACTCACAGGTGCCCCGTCATGAATCCAAAGGAAAACTACCTGCATGAGTTCTTCAGGATCTTCTTCGCCAACAAGCAGTTGGTGAAGCGAGTCTTCCTGGTCTTTGCAGTGATCGCCGTGGTCTTGCCGCTGATGCTCAAGCAGAGCTTCGATATCACCGCCCAGGTGATCGTGCAGTCCAAGAAACTCTCCCAGGGGGATGCCACCAGCACCCTCAACCAGGAAAACGCGTCCTTCATTCCGCCGTCGCTGGCGGACATGGAGACCGAGAGCAATATCCTGCGTTCGCCGGCCTTGATCCGCCAGACCATCGGCCAGTTGCGCGAAAAGGGTGAGTACACACCGCCCGTGGGCGTCTTCAACAAACTGGTGATGCAGCCGATCAAACGGTTTGTGACCAATCCGATTCGCGAACACGTGGTCAACCCGGTTCGCAGCCTGCTCGGGCTGCAAACCGATCCGGTGCGCGACACCGTGCTCGATACCCTCACCCAGGAAGCGTCCGACGCCCTCAAGGTCGAAACCTTGCCGGGCTCCAACGTGATCTCGATCGTCTACAGCTTCCCTGACCCGGCCCAAGGCACAAGGTTCGTCGCCGCCCTGCTGCAGAACTACCTGGTCAGCCGCCAGGAGATGCAATCGATCGACCTGCCGCAGAGCTTCTACGAAACAAAGAAGTTGCAATATCAGGTGCGTCTCGACGGCCTGGAGGCTAATCGCCTGGCCTTGCTCGAAAGCATCGGTTCGTCCGACCCCAAGGAAGAAATCACCTTCCGCCTCAACGCGATCAACACCGAGGAGCAAGCGCTCAACCTGTACCAGGACCGCCTGCTGCAAAGCCAGCGCTGGCTCGACTACCTGAAAACCAACCTGGCCATCGCCAACAGCGCCCGGTTCAACGACTACACCTTCCCCTACACCTTCACCACCACGGTCGACAACGTCGCTTTCGAAGATCGCGAGATCAAGCAACTGGGTGAGCAACTGACGACCCTGGTCGGCCGCTACATGAGCGACCTGGCGATCTTTCAGCCCAACAGTGAGCCGATGCTGTTGGCACGTGAGCAAATCACCCGGACCCGTGGGCAATTCCTGAAGGTTGTCGCCAACCGGATCCAGGAGCGCACCAGCGACCTTGAGACGATCAGCTCGGTTATCGAGCAGAAAACCGCGCGCATTGCCGAGTTCAAGAACCGCATCCACCAGTTGCAGGAAACCCAGAGCAAGCTGCGCCAGATGGACACCGAGATCGACGCGCTGCACGCGGCGTTCTCCACCTACGCTCAGCGCTTCGCCGAAAGCAGCACGTCGCGCGCGCTGGACAACGACCTGTCCAACGCCCGGGTGCTCAGCCCGCCGTTCGAACCGACCGAAGCGGCGTTTCCCAAGCCGTTGCTGATCATTCCATTCGGCCTGTTCACCGGCTTGCTGCTGGCGATTGCCCTGGTCTACGTGCGTGAGTTCTTCGACCACCGCTTCAAGCACCCAGGGCAAATCACCCATGAACTGGACTTGCCGGTGCTGCTGGTGATCAACGATCAAAGCACCCAGCCGAACAATCCGCACAAAAACTGGAGCGTTCCGGCCCTCGTGCATTGGGTGCGCAATTGAACGCGTCGCTCGGCACCACCCGCGACCTGCCGATCATTCATTTGCTCAGCAGCGGCGGCTTCTATGGGGCCGAGCGGATGCTGCTGGATCATTGCCTGGCGACGCCGGGGCAGCACCTGGTGCTGTTTCTCGATGCGCCGCCAGAACTGATCGCGCGTTTTCGCCAGGCCGGTGTGGATTGCCTGGGCTGTGCGGGCCTGGGCGAGTTGCTGGGGCATTTGCGCCAGCGACGGGACCTGCGGCCATTGATCAATACGCACAACTTCAAGGGCCTGCTGTTCGGCTGGGTCGGCGCCACGCTGCTGCGCCTGCCGTTGGTGATCACCCAGCACGGCTTCACCCCGCGCAGTCGCAAGCAGAAGTTCTACACCTGGCTGAGCCTGCAACTGTGCCGCACGGCCTCGGTGGACCGGGTGGTGTGTGTCGCCGAGAGCATTGCCGCGCTGCACCGCCAGGCCAATGTACGCACGGACAAGCTGCAGGTGATCCCCAACGGTTTGCCGGCGGCCAACGACCTGCTGCCGCACAGTGGCGCACGTCAACGCTGGCTGGCCGGCTACGTCGGACGCTTGAGCAGTGAAAAAGGCCCTGACCTGTTTCTCGATGCGCTGATCCCCTTGTGTCGGCAGTACCCGCAACTGGATGCGGTGATGCTCGGCGATGGGCCGGAACGCGAAAGCCTGCAGGCACGGATCGACGAGGCAGGTTTGCAGTCGCGGATCACGCTGCCGGGCTACCAGACCGATATGGGCGCCTGGTGGCGGCAACTCGATGCCTTGGTGATCAGCTCGCGCACCGAAGGCACGCCGATGATTCTGCTCGAAGCGATGCAGGCCGGAGTGCCAGTGGTGGCCTTCGGCGTCGGCGGGATTCCCGATGTCTTGCAGGACCGCCACAACGGCCTGCTCGCCGCGCCCACCGACAGCGCCGCCCTCGCCCGCCAGATCGGCGCGCTGCTGGGTGACCCGAGCATGGCCGGCGAGTTGATCGACAACGCAAAACGTACGCAACGGGATCGCTATGACCTCAAGGCCCTGGCCGAACGCTGGTCGCAGCTTTACATCCGCACTGCACGGGAGGCACGCGCGTGATCTTTCCGCTCTCGATCGTCAGTTTGCTCGGCCTGGTCTGCCTCGGTTTGCTGGCCAGCCCCTATCCGTATCTGGCGCCGGGCGCGGTGCTGGGCCTGGTGGGTGTCGCGGTGCTGTACCGCAAGCCTGCCTGGGGCCTGCTGGGCATTGTCGCCATCCTGCCGTTCGAGGGTCTGTTCAAGGACAACGCGCTGTCGGGCTCCAAGTTCCTCGGGGCCTCGCTGGCGCTGATCCTGATGCTGCAACTGGCAATTCACCAGATCCCGGCCGACCGCCTGCGCAGCAATATCTGGCGTCTGCTGGTCGGGTTCATGTTGCTGTACCTGCTGAGCCTGTTGAACACCGACGACATGGGCATCTCCCTGGGCCACCTGCGCGAATTGAGCGTCGGCCTGATTCTGTTTGTCATCACCCTGCTGGTGGGGCGTGAGTTGAACCTCGACATGTTCGCCCGGCTGGTTGCCATCAGTGTCGCGGTGACCTGCGCCATGGCCATGTTTTCCGTCAAATACCAGGACGAGGGCCGCGCCTCCGGCTTGCTCAAGGACCCGAACGTCTTTGCCCTGCTGATTGCCTTCGCCGTACCCATGGCGTTGTTGCTGGTGGTGCGCAGCCATAACCTTTTGCACCGGTTGTTCTGGGGAGCCTGCACCCTCCTGTTGCTCGGTGGCATGACCAAGACCGAATCCCGTTCGGGGCTGGTGGTGCTGTTCCTCAGCCTGTTGATCGGCGCGTGGCATTACCGTGCGCAGTTGCCACGCATTCGTCCGCGCCACCTGGGCTTTGCCATGCTCGGCCTGGCGATTGTGATTCCGCTGGGGCTCTATGCGATGCCGGTCGGTTACGTGGAGCGCATCCAGTCGCTGAGCATCCTGAGTTCCGGGGCCAAGAGCCAGGACGCGTCCCTGGGCCGTCGCGCCTCCTACATTGTGGTCGGCAGCGCCATGATCGCCGAGAACCCCTTGCTCGGCACCGGCCCCGGCACGTTCCCGCTGCACTACGCCACCACCGGTTATGCCAAGGTCTTTTCCATCACCGGCAAGACCGAGGACCTGTACCGTCGCGCCCACAACACCTACCTGGAGATCTTCAGTGAGCTGGGGATTCCCGCCGGCCTGATGTTCGTCGGCATGCTGGCCCTGGGGATGTACAACCTGATGCGTGCCCGTCGTGCCTGGCTGTTGCGAGGGGACGCCGCGCAGGCCGATGTGATGACCCACCTGGGCATGAGTTTTCTGTCGTTGACGCTGTTCCTGATGTTCCTCAGCGCGCCGAACCACAAGTACCTGTGGATCATGCTCGCGCTGACCAGCGTACTGCGCATGAAAGCCGAAGAAGCCCCGCCAAAGGAGGCCAGGGCATGAACCGCGTCAGTATCATCATCCCGATGTACAACGAGGCCCGGCACATCGCCCGGACCCTGCAGGCGGCACAACAGGCCGCCGATGCGGCCAACATCGAATGCGAGTTGATCGTGGTCGACAACGGCTCCGACGACCAGGGACCGCAGATCGCCCGGCAGTTCGACGCCCAGGTCCTGGTCCTGCCCCGGCTGCTCATCGGCGCCTTGCGCAATCGCGGAGCGGCGATCGCCAGCGGTGAATGGCTGGCCTTTATCGATGCCGATGTCGAGATGCCCGAGAACTGGCTCAAGCTGGTGTTCGACCTGGAGGCCAGCGGCCAGGCCGATGTCGTTGGCCTGGACCTGCACACCCCGGCCCAGGCGCCTTGGTACGCCGATGCCTGGCAACGCCGCACCTTGCGCCCCGACACACAGCCGCTGCATGTCGCGCAATGGTTGCCCAGTTCCAACCTGTTGATGCGCCGCCGCTGGTTCGACAAGGTCGGCGGCTTCAATGAACAACTGCGTACCGGCGAGGACAAGGAGCTGACCATGCGCCTGGTCGACGCGGGCGCGAAGCTGCTCGCAGTCAACCAAAGCGTAGCGCTGCATTGGGGCTACGAAGGCAGTTGGCGGGAATGGATGGGCAAGGAATTGTGGCGCCAGGGCAGTCATCTGCAATTGCTCCGCACCCATGGTCCGAGCCTGCGCTTGCTGCGCTTTCCGCTGCTGTCGATTGGCGCCTGGGTGGTCGACTTCATGGCCATTTCCGCCCTGCTCGACGGTTTCCCCCACCATGGGGCACTGATGCTGCTGCTGACCGTCCTGCCCGCCCTGGCACTCAGCCTGCGCCAGAGCGCCAGGCACCACGACACGCTCCTGACCCTGCAACTCTGGGGCCTGCACTGGGTGCGCCTGCACCTGGCCGGTGCCGGGTTCATCCTCAGTCTTTGTCATTGGAATGCCAGGAGGCCCGCCCGTGGCTGAATTCATTTTCTGGTCGTGCCTGTTGCTACCGGTTTACGCCTACCTCGGCTATCCCCTGTTACTGACGTTGCTGGCGCCGTTTTACCCGGCACCGCGCCATGGACCGGCACAACCGATGGACGTGAGCATCGTGATTGCCGCACACAACGAAGCGCGGCATATCGAAGAAAAACTGCGCACCGTGCTGGCCCAGGATTATCAGGCCCGCACGCTGCACGTCATCCTCGCCAGCGACGGCTCGACCGACGACACCGTGGCCTGTGCACACAAGGTCAATGACCCGCGCATCACCGTGCTCGACCTGCCCCGCCAGGGCAAGGCGGCGACGCTCAATGCCGGGGTCGCGAGCAGCAGCGGCGAGATCCTGGTGTTCACCGACGCCGACAACCAGTGGTCCACCGACACCCTCGGCCATTTGCTCGCGCCGCTCAACGACCCGCAGGTCGGTGGCTGCGCCGGGCACATGGTGATCCCGGTGACCGGCAAAGGCTTGAGCGTGGGCGACAGCCTGTATCGGCACTACGAAGGCTGGCTGCGCTACGTGGAAAACCGCACCGGCTGCATGGTCTCCGCCGACGGTGCATTGCTCGCCCTGCGTCGCGAGCTGTTCCAGAACGTGCCGGCGGAGGTCAACGACGATTTCTTCATCAGCACCTGCGCGCCGGTGGCCTTCAAAAAAATTGTCTACGTGCCCCAAGCCCAGGTGATCGACCAGGGCGTGGACGAAGCCGACAAGCAGTTCCGCCGCCGTCAGCGTGTCACCGTGGGTGGCCTGCAAAGCCTGGCCCAGCGCCGGGAGCTGCTCAATCCGCTGACCCACGGCCTGTATGCGCTTGCCTTGATCAGCCACAAGCTGATCCGGCGTCTGGCGCCGATCCTGTTGCTGCCGTTGCTGCTGAGCAATTTCTGGCTGTGGGAGGATCACGGCTTCTATCGCCTGAGCCTGATCGCGCAACTGCTCGGCTACACGGTGGCCATTGCCGGCCTGCTGGATTCGCAACACCGCTTACCCAAACCCTTTCGCCTCGCCGCCTTCCTTCTGGTGACCCTTGCCGGAATGAGCACCGGCCTGTGGCAGTTCCTGCGCGGTCAGCGTTACGCCCAATGGAACCCCGAGCAAAATCGATGAGAGGCGCGTGCCATGGCGATCAAGCAACTGTTAAAGCGTACCAGTGGCTGGCTGTACCTCAACTCCCCGGTGGGGCGCAATCAACTGCACGGCGCCGGGGTGATCCTGATGCTGCACCGGGTGCTGGCCAGCGACCAGGCCGCCGAACTGCCCCATCGCAATGAACTGTGCGTCGGGCCCAAGGCCTTCGAACATCTGCTGGCGTGGTTGAAAAAACACTTCGACTGCGTGCCGCTGATGGACATTCTGCAACCGGGTGCGCTGCGCCCGCAGCGGCCGAAAGTGGCGCTGACCTTCGACGACGGCTGGCGCGACAACGCGGTGAATGCCTTCCCGTTGCTGCAAAAGCACCAGGTGCCGGCGAGCATCTTTCTGTCCACCGATTTCATTGGCAGCCACCAGCGCTTCTGGTGGGAAAGCATCGGCGAAACCCTGTGGAACAGCCATGGCGAACAGGCACGGCAACACCTGATCGAACGCTTGCAGCAACTTGGGCGTCCGTTGCCGGCACTGTGCGAAAACCCTGATGAACAGCGCCGCAGCCTGGCCTTGCTGAACTTTTTGCAGAGCCTGAAAAGCCTGTCGCCCCAGGACCTCAACCGCCTGACCGATGCCTGCCCGCAAGAGTCGTTGCCCCAGGCGCTGGACTGGCAGCAAGTGCGCAATCTGGAAGCGTCCGGCCTGGTGCGTTTCGGCCCCCACGGCGCCAGCCACGCCATCCTCACCGGTCTCGACGATCAATGCCTGGATGAAGAACTGAGCCGCAGTCGCGACGCGCTGCTCCACGGCTGCAACCGGCCGTTGCCGGTTTACTGCTACCCCAATGGCGACAACGATGCTCGTGTGCGCCAACAGGTGGCCCGGCATGACTTCCCGTTTGCCCTGGGCACCGGCACCGGGATTTATCGAGGGGCCGAAGATCCACTTGCCCTGCCGCGCTTCGGTGTCAGCCAGCGTACCGCGCGCAATCCCGAGTTGTTGTCCTGGCGCATCTACCGTGGGGCACGTCCATGAGCCGCAGCCACTACCTCAAGCACCTGGCCCTGAGCATGGGCACCAAACTGGCGATGATCGCCCTGCGCTTGCTGCGCAACGTGTTGTTGGCGCGGATTCTCGGCCCCAGCGAACGGGGCCTGTTTGCCTTGCTCAGCACCCTGCCCGACCTGATCAGCGCCGCCACCAGCGGTGGCCTGAATTCGGCGGTGGGCTATCAGGCGGCCAAACAACGGCCGATGGGCCTGCTGCTCAGCCAGGTGCTGGTGTTCGGCTGCCTACTGGCGGCGTTGCTGACCTTGCTGGTGGTGGCGCTGACCCGCGAATTCGGCAGTGAACTGGACATCACCACGCAATTGGGCCTGCTCGCCTGGCTGTTGCTGCTGGCAGTGCCGCTGACCGTGCTCAAGAGTGGTTTGCTGACCCTGCACAACGCTTCCGGTGGCGTGGTTGCCTTCAACGCCTTGCGCCTGATCGAGTCGCTGGCACCGCTGCTGCTGTTCCTCGCCCTGTTCTGGATGTGGAAAAGCGCAGCCCTGGAAGCGGCGCTGATCAGTTGGCTGGCGGGCATCAGCCTGGTGGTGCTGGTCGGTTGGGTGTGGCTCAAGCGCAATCAGCCGCTGACCCTGCAATGGGACCGTGCCAGCCAGAACGAACTGTTGCGCTTCAGCGCCCGCAGCCATCCGGACCTGCTGTTCCAGCAAGTGATCCTGCGCTCGGACTACCTGTTCATCGGCGCCCTGCTCGGCAGCACCGCGCTGGGGCATTACGCCATGGCCAGCGCCGCCGCCGAGTTGCTGCTGATCGTCCCGGAAGCGGTGACCACGCCGCTGATGAAACGCCTGCTGCAACAGGAAGAAGGCATCGACAAAGTCACGCCACTGGCCTTGCGCCTGACGGCCACGGTGATGCTCGGCGCCTGCCTGAGCATGGCGCTGATCGGTGACTGGCTGATCGTCACCCTGTTTGGCGTGGCCTACCAACCGGCCTATCCGGCGCTGCTCGCGCTGCTGCCGGGCCTGCTCGGGCTGTGCTATGCGAGCATCCTGCGCCTGGACTTGCTGGGCAAGGATCGACCCGGTTCGATTTCGTTGTTGATGGGCCTCGGTGCCTTGCTCAACCTGGCGCTGAACCTGGTGCTGATCCCGGCCTACGGCATCGTCGGCGCGGCGGCAGCCTCGTCCATCGCCTACCTGGCGGTGACGGTCGCCCTGCTGGTGATGTATTGCCGCCTGAGCAAGGTGCCGTTCTGGCAGACCCTGATCATCCTGCCCAGCGACATCGCCCCGATGCTGTTGGTCCTGCAACGGAAGTCGGCATGAAGTATTTCGCGCTGCTGGTGAGCCTTGGCCTGAGCGTCGACGCCTGCGCCGGGCCGATGCGCTGGGCCGATATCCGCGACGGCAGCCTGTACCTGCAAACCGATCGTCCCGATACCGTGACGGTGCAATGGGTGCCGGCGTGGCAGGCCGGCGCCAACGAAGAACACCTGTATCTGCTCGATGGCCAGGGCAGACTCCAGGGTGAACGGGCGATCGCCGCCGCCGAGACCCAAGGCACCCAGCATTGGCCGTTGGCACCGAGCACCAGCAGTTATCGCCTGGAGATTCCGGGCTACAGCTTCCGCCGCTACCGCGTAGAACACGACGAGCACACCGTGGCGTTGTTCGCTCCGGCCAAGGTGCATTTCAGCGCGGAAACCCGTGACGGCGACGAGCTGTATTTCAAGGTCGCGGCCGGGGAACACGCGGTGCTCGCCGGCAAGTTCCACGACGGCGTCAGCGCCCTGCAGGCCCAGCGCGTGGGTGACGGCAAGCAACTGACGCTGCCCCTCAAGCCCTACCGTGCCTACTGGCAATTCGACAAGGCCGAGCTGCCTGTCGCCAGCAGCGATCAGGTCTGGCGCCTGCGCCTGCAAGGCAGTGGCAAAGCGGCGTTCTGGCTCGACGGCACGGCCAATCTGTTCGCGCAGAATCCGCAACAGCTCAAACCCCTGCGCGAAGACGACGGCCAGACCCGCTTGACCTTGCACAAGGAGCTGCTCGGCAACACCCCGAACCTGGGCATCGCCTTGCCCTACGTGATGCCACCGCCTTCGAGTTTTGCCGTGCTCGATGCGCTCAAACCCCAGGCAGCGACCTACTACAGCTTCGTCGACATCATGGCCACGCAGCCGCACTACGAGGACGCTTTCCGCCGCCTGTACCAGGACCGCTTCGGTATCACCCAGGACATCACTCTGCTGGCCGGCAGCCAGCGCCAGGCCGAACTGCGCGCCGACAGCACCAGCAATGGCGGCCTCGATGCCTGGCTGGCCGCGACCCGCGCCCTGGGTGGCAAGGGCACGCACTACATCGGTTTCGCTGACGAGCCGAACCTCAATTACCCGGACTACGCCAGTTTCCAGACCGTGTTCAACAGCATGGCCCGGCAGGTGCGCAGCAACCCCGACAACGCCAGGGCCGGCGTGCGCATTGCCATTCCGGCCAGCTCGCGGTTTATCAACGGCCCGCTGGCTGAGCACGCCACCGAGCGACGCGGCATCGATTGGACGCGGCGCTTGCTCAAAGACTCCGGCGACCAGATTGACGCCCTGGCCTGGCACGAATGGATGATCCGCGACCTGCTCGCGACCCGGGTCTATCGCGATAGCGTGCGCCGTGCCGCCGATCTGGTGGGGCTCGACGCCCAGGGTCGGCCGCGCAAGGCCTTGCTGCTTGACCAGACCAACATGTCCAGCGGCGCCAGCCTCAGCCCTTACGATCAGGAAACCCACTACGCCTCGTTGTGGTGGGCCTCGGTGGTGATCAATTCGTCCCAGGACGGCCTGCTCGACATGCTCGGCTGGTTCCAGGCCGCCGACGAGCCCGAGTACCCCAAAGGCATGCTGCGGGTGCTTGGCGATGATCATTTCGAACTCAAGCCCGTCGGCCTGGCCCAGCAGTTCATCCAGCAACACTGGCTGCACAAGGTGGTGCGCCTGGACAACGACGCCTTCGAAGTCGATGTGCTGGCCATGGCCGACGACCTCAAGCGCACGCTGCTGGGGGTGAACAAGGGCACACGCTTGCAACGTGTCGACCTCAACGGCGCGGGCTGCCCGCTGGCCAAGGGCTCCCTGCGTTATTTCGGCGCCGACAACCGCAGCCGCGACGCCCCCTTCAACTGCCGGGACGGTCACGTGAGCTTCGAGCTGCCTGGGCAAACCCTGTTCGCCCTCAGCTGGATCGCCCCATGACCGCCCCCTCTTGTGCCTGGCCGCGTCGGCATTTCGCCGCACGCGGGAATCACTCCACTCGCGGGCAATCCCGTCAGGAGCCAACAACATGAGTGCAATGCAAAAACTCAGCGAACACATCAAACAAAAAGGCCTGAGCGCCACCTTGAAAAAAGCCTGGAAGCACTACGTGTTTTCCCACCAGGAACTGCTGTGGATGGAGCGTGACCTGGTCAGCCCGGTGCCACCGCACAAACTCAAGCCCTACCCGCCGCTGCGGGTCGTCAGCATCACCCCGGAAAACGCCGTGGCCTTCACCCGCCACTTCGGCGACCGGGTCGAGACCATGGCCGAACTGGCCCGGGAGGGCTACACCGGGCAAATGCACCTGGATGACAAGGGAGACGCGGTAGCGTTCATCTGGGGCGCCGCGCGCAACTATCTCGACAAGCACTACTACGGTTGCTGGTTCCCGGTGAAGCCGGGGGAATTCTTCGAGTTCGGTGGCGAGCTGGCCAGGGCCTACTGGGGCACCAAACTGTCGATGGACCTGCAAACCGAGCTGTGGAAAGCCATGCACGCCCAAGGCTGCAACAAGGTGGTGGACGTATGCGAGTGGCACAACATCCCGGCGCTCAAGCTGCATATACGCACCGGCTATAGCGAGCAGGGACGCATCACGAACGTCTACGCACTGTTTGGCCGCTGGCGCTTCTTCCGCGATACACGCTACACCGGCTCGCGCCTGGACACCTTGCGCAAACCGGTGCGTGAACCTGCCACTGCCGAGGCGACGTGATCCCATGAGCGCACGATTCGAATGGCGCACGTCGCTGTGCACCCACGACTTTCCGGCAACGGCTTACGAAGCGTTGCGCCAGCGTGTAACGGACCACACGCCGTTCAACACCCTGGCCTGGCTATACGCATCGGAACTGGCGCTCAAGCCCGGCGAGCAGTTGCACGTACTGCTCGGCTGGCAGAGTGACGAACTGGCGCTGTGCCTGCCGCTGGTGGCGTCCGTGGAGCGCTTTGCGCGTTTACCGTTTCGGGTCCTGCATCATCTGGGCTACCCCCTTGCCGACCGCCTCGCGCTGCTGACGAGGCTGGACGGCGACAATCTGCGCGAGGCGCTGAGGCAGATCCGGCAACGCCTGCCCCATGCCATGCTGCAACTCAACGAACTGGCCGGTTCCACGGCCCAGGCACAAACCCTGGCGCCGTGGCAGGCACACAGCTCGACCGCCGAACAACGCCTCAGCTGTCGGGTGCCGGTGCACCTGATCAGCGAGGCCGACCATCAGGAAGTCTCCGGCGACCCACGCTACAAACTGCGCCGCGCACGCAAACGCATCGCCGCCTGTGGTGCCCAGGTGCGGCGGATTACCCCCGACGCCCTGACCATGGGGCCGCTGTTGCAGGAAATCAGCGAAGTCGAAGCGGTGAGCTGGAAAGGCGATGAAGGGGTCGGGATCTTTGCCGATGCGCGCCATCGCCAGTGGATGGACCGCGCCTTCACCGCCCTGGCGGCCCGGGGCCTGGTGCGCGTTGTGGTGCTGGAACTGGAGGGACGCTGCATCAGCTATCGCCTCGGCTTGCTGGAACAGGGCCGTCTGTACGACTACAACCTGGCGTTCCTGCCGCAATATGCCGACCTGGGCAGCGGCCGGGTGCTGCTCGAAGAGTGGATTCGCTGGGGCCTGGAGGACCACTGGCAGTGGATCGATGCGTCACGGGTCAGCCTGGAAAACTCCAGCCATCAACTGCATGAACGCATGACCGGGCAACTGGAACACTGGCGCTGGAGTTTCTACTCCTGGCGGCCAAGCGGGCTGGTGCTGGGGCTGGCCTTGCGGGTCTGGCAACACTTCAAACCCCGATTGCAGCAATGGCGCGCCCGGCGCGCGGCGGCCGCAATCGCCACCCCGGCGCCCGTCGCGACCCCTGCGATCAAAGCACCTGCGCCTACGGAAAAACTCAAGGAGGATGAACATGCCTCGGCAAGTGATAGTCAACGCTGACGACTTTGGCCTCAGTGCCTGCGAAAACGCGGTGATCCTGGGCGCGTTCCAGGCCGGACTCATCAGTTCCGCCACCGCCATGGCCAACATGCCGGCGTTCGAAGCGGCCTGCGTCCTGGCTCGGCATCCGTTGCTCGAAGGCCGCATCGGCCTGCACTTCAACCTGACCTATGGCCGCCCGTTGAGCCAGGGCATTACGCGACGCCCGACCTTTTGCGACGGCGCCGGCGTGTTCGACCTCAACCTGTCCCGCACCCGCCTCTGGCTCGGGCGCCGGGATCGCCTGGCTGTACTCGAAGAACTCGAAGCCCAGTGGCAGCGCTGCCTGGACAACGGCATGCGCCCCAGCCACCTGGACTCCCATCAACACGTGCACAACATCTGGCCGATCGGTGAGATCGTCGCGCGCTTTGCCGCCCGCCAGGGGGTGCCGGTGCGTCTGGCGCGCAACCTGGGGCAAAACCTCAGCCTGCCCAAGCGCGTGTTCAAGGACCTGCTCAACCGTCGCCTGAGCAACCTGGCCGGTGCCACCGCCGACTACGTGTGCACCCCGGTGGATCTACGCAACGCCGAGCCGCCACCCGACGGACTGCTGGAAATCGTCGCCCACCCGAACCAGCTCGGCGCCGACTTCGGCGATGCCTACCTGGAACCGGGAGAGTCCTTGAGTGCGTTGCTCGAACAGCGCTTGCCAGGTGTGCCGCGGGTGGCCTATACCGCCGCTTGCGACGCCATGTCTCACCGGACTCAGGCGGTTCTGGAGTAACACCATCCCCCCTTGTGGGAGCGAGCCTGCTTGCGAAGGCGGTGTGTCAGGCGACATCAATGTTGCCTGTACTGACGCTATCGCGAGCAAGCTCGCTCCCACAGGTTTTGCATGCATTCAATCGACTGTTCAGCGCCCCCGGATTCGTTCGGGAATAGCGGCTTTTTGACGCCTGAAAATTGTGTCAAGACTGATACATAACTAGAAACACAATGCCGGCGGATGCATGGCCATGCAGTTGCCATTGGTGATCTATACCCATCGATACCTTCACCACCCACCATTAATCCTCGGCTTAAGGAGGGCTTCATGAGCGTACTCGACAAGCTTCACGAACACATCAAGCGCAAGGGCCTGGGTCACACGTTCAGTACGCTGTGGAAACGCTACGTGTTCTTCCATTGGGAGTTGCTGTGGATGGAGCGCGACCTGGTCAGCCCGGTGCCGCCACACAAGCTGCGACCCTATGCTCCCGTGCGCCAGGTGGTCATCACCCCGGATAACACTTCAGCGTTTGCCAAGCACTTTGGCGACCGTGTCGAGACCATGGCCGAACTCGCCGCCGAAGGTCACACCGGGCACATGTACCTGGATGACGAAGGCCATGCGATCGGGTTCATCTGGGGCAGCACCCGGGACTATCACGACCGCCACTACTACGGGTGCAGGTTCGCGGTGAAGGAAGGCGAATTCTTCGAATTCGGCGGCGAAATGATCCGTGCCTACTTCGGCACCCGCCTGTCCGTGGATGTCCAGGTGGCCCTGTGGGAAGCCATGGCGCTGCAAGGCTGCAATAAGGTGGTGGACGTCTGCGAGACCCACAACATCCCGGCGCTGAAACTGCACATCCGCATGGGCTACCACGAACAGGGCCGCGTCACCCACGTCTACGGTCTGTTCGGCCGCTGGCGCCTCTTCCGCGAAACCCGCTACACCGGCTCACGCCTGGAACCGCTGCGCAAACCCGGGCGGCCGGTGGTGACGCAGGCGCAGGCCGAGGCTTGATCCTGGGGTTTATCCGCTGGACCACATCGCTCCATTCGCGAGCAAGCTCGCTCCCACATTGGATTGTTGTCGTATGCAAGATCGAGTACGACACCGAATTCCTGCGGGAGCGAGCCTGCTCGCGATGACGTTAAACGTCTCACTTACTTCCAGGAAAAAGCGTACAGAAGTAAGGAGCAGTCTGACTCGCCACAGACCTGAATCTGCGATTACTTTCGAACGGGATTCAGGAGTCAGAGCCAATGAAGGAAAAGTTAAAAGACTTCGACATGGCGTCACTACTCGATAGCAACGAGGCCATCACTGAATATTTCTTTCAGGTAGTGGAATACGGCGATGTCGAAGAGTTTGTTCGAGCTATCGAGTACATAACCGAGGCCTACGCAGTTCTAACCGAGTCCACCTGAAACCGCGTCGCTGCCATCGCGAGCAAGCTCGCTCCCACATTGGATGGTTGTCGTATGCAAGACTGATGTACGACACCGAACACCTGTGGGAGCGAGCTTGCTCGCGATGGGGCCCGCAGGACCCGCACACTATTGAGCCCAGGACATCAGCTCTTCACCACCACCCACGTAAAACACAACGGCAACTGCGCCACCTGCTGTTGATAGCGGTCATAGAGTTCTTCGCGGTTGGAGTGCGGGTATTCCCTGAAGTGACGGATCTGCAGCCCTGCCGCAATGGCCGCGCTGAAAAGGTCGCCCAGAGTGTGGACGAACCAGTAGGACGGCGCGGCCGGCTGTTCGATCCTGCCTTCGTAGACGATCGGTTCGTGCTGCACGAACGGTTCGCGGCGGAAGTATGAGCTGTCCGGGCGATAAGGATCGGCTGCCTCGGGGTCGAACATTTCCAGGAACGGGTGGGTTTCGTATACCACCAGCGCCCCACCCGGCTTCAGCGTGCGCGCCACGTGGCGGAAAAATTCGCCGATGTCCGGCATCCAGTTCAAGACGCCAATGGTGATCAACGCCAGGTCAAAGCGCTCCTGCAATTGAGCAGGCAAGTGGTGGATGTCCGCTTCGATGAATTGCGGCGCGTGGGGCGAGCGGGACGCCAGTTCCCGTGCCTGCCCGAGAAAGGCTTCAGACTGGTCGACGCCCACCACGCTGCGTGCCCCCAAGGCGAACAGCGACAGGCTTTCACGACCGTTGTTGCAGCCCAGTTGCACCACGTCCTTGCCGTCGACACCTGTCTGGGTCAGCAAAGCGGTCAGGGTGTCGTCCAGGCAGGAGAAATCCGCGTGGGCCACGTCCTTCAACAAGGCTTGCCATTCGCTGGAGTCCTTGTGGTGACGGGCGGAGTCATTCCAGGCCTCGCGGTTGCTGGCGATGGCTTGTTCTTTTGTCGGCAGTTCCATTGCACGCTCCAGGGTTTAGGTCGTCGATTTGACCGGCCGGAGTCTAGATCAACCCCATCCTGGCAGATGTTGCGAACTTGTAATCCGCGCAGCACCGACGGCTGTCCACGACGGCAGCTATAGTTAATAACCTTGGGGTGAATGTGGTTAAACCGATCTAGCAGGTGTTGCCATGAAAAAGACCGACCTGACGCTTTTGCTCGCCGTCTGCCTGGGCGCAACCGCTGTCGCCCACGCCGATGACATGCCAAACACCACCAACTACAGCAGTGAATTCAACTATTACGGCGCCGACCAACCCTTCGCGCACCCTGCACCACCGTCCATGAGCATCATCCCGCCGGGCTCGTACATCCCGACCGCACCCGGGGATTTCATCCCGGTTTCCAGCGAGCACGTGTTCTCGGACTCGCGCCTGCCGACGGTGGCCGACGCCACGGTTCGGGTGTTTATCCGCTCCTACGATCCGGAGCGTGGCGTGTACGTCAACCAGGAAGTCGAGAACCCCAGTTGCATGATGTCCTGTCTGAGGGAAGGCCCAGTGTTGCAGTGAGCTAGGGGGCATTCTCAATTGGTTTCCCCACCGCGTTGTCGCCTTAAAGCTGGCCAGGCAAGGCGTAGGCCGCTGGGAATGGTTGTTCCCTTTCCAAGGCCTGCAACGCAGCATGGCCAGCTTTAAGGCACAACCCGAAGGGCCGGGCCTGCTGTTGTGCAGGGCTGTGTTGCTCGAAGCTGATTTGGAATGACCAAACTACGCTTCTCGCGCCTTGCCCTGCACAACAGCAGACCCGGCGCGGTAGGGAAACCAATTGAGAACGCCCCCTACCACTGGCGCTTGTCCGGACGGGCGAGGCCGAGCTTTTCGATCCGGTAGCGCAACATGTCACGGCTCAGACCCAGCAGGCGTGCCGATTTGGTGACGTTCCAGTCGGTCTTGTCGAGCATCTTGCGCACCATGTCGCGCTCCACTTCCGGCAGGTTCATGGAATCGCTGCCGTTGAAGGACGGACGCTGTTCGCTGAAATGTGGCGGCTCGTGATGAAACATCGGTGGCTCATCCATCAGGCTCAGGCAGACGTTCAACTGATGGACGGCGATAGTGTCGCTTTGCGCCAGCAACACGGTCTGCTCCAGCATGTTGCGCAATTCGCGCACGTTGCCCGGCCAGCTATAGCTGAGCAGCAAATCTTCGGCCTGGTCGCTGAAATGCAGGTTCGGTTTGCCGTAGCGCTTGCCATGTAGCGCCAGGAAGTGCCGGGCCAGCAGCAGGATATCGGCGCCACGGGCATACAGGCGCGGCACCTTGATGGAAATGATGCGCAGGCGGAAAAACAGGTCACGACGGAATTTGCCTTGCTGGACCATCTGTTCGAGGTTGCAGTTGGTGGCGCTGATCACCCGCAGATCGACCTTGCGCTCCTTCACCGAACCGACCCGGCGAATGGTCCGGTCTTCCAGCAGTTTCAGCAACTTGGCTTGCAGCAGCAGGTCCATTTCACCGATTTCATCGAGGAACAGCGTGCCGCCATCGGCCGCTTCCACCAGCCCCATGCGACGATCCTTGGCGTCGGTGAAGGCGCCCTTCTCGTGGCCGAACAGTTCCGATTCCACCAGATTGGACGGGATCGAAGCACAGTTGAATTCAATGAACGGGCCTTTGGCGCGCGGGCCGTCGAAGTGCAAGGCCCGGGCCACCAGTTCCTTGCCGGTGCCCGTCTCGCCTTCCACCAGCACCGGCGGCAGGTCGCTGTTGGCCATGCGCCGCTCGGCGTCGAGCAACTGGGTGATGGTGCTCTTGAGGTACACCATCGGTGCCGACTCGCCAATCAGTGCCTGCACCCCCGACTTCTGGGCCTCGCGCTCCTGGTAAAACGACAGCGTGCGCTCCATGCGGTCGGTGGCCAGGGCCTTGTCCAGCAGCAACTTGAGCTCTGGCAGGGCCACGGGTTTGGTGACGTAGTGAAAGGCACCCTCTTTCATCGCCACCACGGCGTCTTCGACGTTGCCGTAGCCGGTCATCATGATCACTTTCAGATCCGGCGCGCTGATGCGCAGCTTCTGGATCAGGTCGTGACCACTCATGCCCGGCAACGAGTTGTCGGTCAGTACCACGTCAGGCGCGAAAGAACCCAATTGCTCCAACGCATCTTCAGCCGAGTGGCAGACGGTCACCTCGAAGTCCTTGCGCTCCAGGTAAGTCTGAATATTCTCGGCGAGGATTTCGTCATCCTCGACCAGCAGAATGCTGTGCTCCATATTCCCCTCCCGTTGCCACTTTGAAATTGAGACAAACACGGGTTCCTTCCTGCTCCCGGCTGGTCAGTTCGACCGAGCCGTCAAACCGCTCCATTATTCTTTTGACCAGGGCCAGGCCCACGCCCAAACCACCTTGCTTGGTGGTGAAAAACGGCTTGAAGACCATTTGCTGCTGTTGTTTGGACATGCCCTTGCCGGTGTCGGTCAATGTCATTCTCACGTCGCCGGACACCGAGGAATCGATCTCGATCGTCAGCACGCCACCCTTGGGCATTGCTTCCAGTGCATTAGCAAACAGGCTATTGAGTATTTGCGTGAGCAGCACCTGTTGACTGACGACCGGTGGCACACTGACAGGGGAGAAACGCACCTCGACGTCCGACCGCTTGATCAGGGACTCAAAGGCACTCAGGGTGTCTTCGAGGGCCAGCATCAGATCGACCGTTTCACAGTCGTCATTCATCGGCCGCAACGACACCAGCAATTCACGGACCCAGCGCGACATGCGGTCGACCTGACTGATGATGTCGCCGATGTTTTTCTGTGCAGTCTGGCTGGCGATGTCCTGGGCCAGTTCGGCGCTGGAACGGATATTGGCCAGCGGGTTGCGCAAGCTGTGGGCGACCGCCGAGGACATCTCGCCAAGGGCGACAAAGGTCTCGTTGGCGATCAGTTGTTTCTGCTGGCTCTGCAACAGCGTCGCCGCGCGTCGCACGATCCAGAACAGCCCCAGGTAAATGGCCGCCCCGCCGATCAGCGTGGCCAGCCAGATCGCCTTGAAGCCACGCTGGATGCGTTCCACCAGATCCAGCGGCTCCTTATAGATTTCCACCATGGCAATCACTTTGCTTCTGTCGGCGTTGAACATCGGAATGTAGTTCTCGACGAACAAATACTCCGGTTCGCGCAGCAAGCGCTGCTCGGGGCGCTCCTCATCGATTTCGTGGTAACTGGTGGACACCGGCGATTTCATTTCGAAGGATTCGTCCAGCTCAAAATCGTCTTTGATGCGCACGCCAATCAACTCGGGGTTGGTCGACCAGACCACGGTGCGGTCCAGGGCGTACACCGTCGCCAGCAGGATGTCCGGCAGGTGCATCACATGGTCGAGAAACTCAACCCGCGCGGCGGCCCGGGATGCGGGATTGACGTCGGGGTAGGCATCGTCCATGCGCGGGTCGAGCATTTCACCCATGGTCCGGCTCGGGACAATGCCGGCATGCCGGATTTCGGCCTCGCCAATGGACTGGATGAACTGCGCGGTCAGCATCGAATCACGCTCGATACTTTCATCGACAACAAAGCGCGTGGAGATGTAACCCAGCCCCAGCGCCACCGCAGCGATGATCAGAAAGCTTGCCAGGGAGAACCAGCGCAGCAAATTGAACTGCGGTCTCCACCCTTTGCGTTGTGCTGCCGGAGCCTGCGGCGCAGCTACTTTTTGTTGTTCGAGTATCTGCATGGCTGTGTCCTGGATGCTTGAAATCGAGCCTGTTCAGCCGCTTTCAGGATCAGTGTAGGTGGCATTGATAGCCTTGACCGGCCCGCGTAATTTTTTTGACACTATTGCACCCGGGGTGTCTCGGGTTGCGCGCCCGAATGATGGTGTTCGGGCTCCTCGTTACCACTGACCAATGGCGCCGCTGGCGGATGTTGACGGTCGGTTTCTTCTTTCAGGAAATCGATGAGGGACTGGGCGGAATGCGGATCCAGCCGCAAATTGGGCATCGAGATCCTGTTGTAGCGCTCGAACAGTTCCATCGCGATCGGGTCCTTTTCCGCGAGCATGCGGTCAGGTTCGCGGATCCAGCGGATGAGCCAGGCCGGATCGCGCTGATAGGTCACGCCGATCAGGTCCGGGCCGATGCTGCGCAGACCGATGCCCTGCCCGTCCAGCGGACCGAGGCTGTGGCAAGACGCGCAGCGGGTGCGAAACAGCTCTTCGCCATTGCTCGGTGGGCGAATTTCCGGTGCATCGGCATAACTTTCTTCCACACTGGGCTGTTTCCAGTTATGCAGGGTATTGGCCAGTTGGTCGGCCAGAATCCACGGATTTTCGAAGGGAGAGGCTTTCATCCAGCGGCCCGTAGCCTGGTTGCCGACGATCAGGCTCAGGTTGTGGTCCTTGTTGCGCCCGTTATCGACGCCTTCGATGAACAGCCCCAGTTTTTTGCGCAGGTCGGTGACGTCGGCGAACTCCCCGGTGAGGAATTTCCACCCGGGCCCGACCTGGAAGCGTTGCGCATAGGCCTTGAG
Source organism: Pseudomonas fluorescens (assembly GCF_000967965.1). GTDB lineage: Bacteria > Pseudomonadota > Gammaproteobacteria > Pseudomonadales > Pseudomonadaceae > Aquipseudomonas > Aquipseudomonas grandcourensis. The sequence goes on along the minus strand of NZ_LACC01000046.1, from coordinate 34,861 downwards.
CACCTCGGGGGTATCACTCAAGGGATCGATGCTGATGGAGTAGAAGAAGATGTCCTTGCCGACCCGATCCCCCAACAGTTTTTGCACCTGGCGCAAGCGCGCGGTTTCCAGGGGGCAGGAGTCGCTGCACGAGGTGAAGATGAAGTTGATCACCACCACCTTGTCTTTGATCAAGTCATCGAAAAAATGCAGCGGCTGTCCGTCCTGGTCGGTCAACGGGGTGTTGGGAAAATAGTCGGCACCCCACGGGGTGACGGCTTCAACGACAGCGGATTCGGCAGTGGATGCCGGAGCAGGTGGGGGCGTCGACGTCGGCTGGCTGGCGACCAGCATCTGGCTGGCCAGCAAACCGGTCACCAGCATCAGCACCAGGTGCATGCCCAAGGCTCGCGAGCGTGGTGAATGCATCTCTTTTTTTTCCATCACCAGCCGCCTCGATGTGGTGAAGGGGGTGATGGTGGTTTTGCAAGGACCTCGCCAATCATGTGTTTTTTTTATAAAAACGTACTAACACTCGACAAAACAATGATTTATCAAAATCAATGGGCGATGACCGGGGAAATGACCGGGGATTGATACCCGATGTTGGGGGTAGGTCATCCCCGTTTTCAGGGGGCCAGAAAAAACGACAGGCGCACAGTGGTGCCCTCGCCTTCACTGCTGTCGAGGGTCACCGCACCGCCAAATCGCTCCATGATCCGCTTGACCAGCACCAGCCCGACGCCCAGCCCGCCCTGTTTGGTGGTGAAAAACGGCCGGAAGGCCATGGCGCGCTGTTCTTCGCTCATGCCTTTGCCGGTATCGCTCACCCTCACGCTGACGCGCTGGGCATCGCGCGGTTCGATCCGGATGGTCAGGGTGCCGCCGCCGTCCATGGCTTCCACCGCATTGGACAGCAGGCTGTTGAGGATCTGGGTCAGTTGCACGTGCTGGCTCAGCACCATGGGCGTCTGGTCCGGCTCGAACACCACGTTGACGCTAGCCCTGCCGATCTGGTGCTCGTAAGCCATCAGGCTGTCATGCAGTGCCGCTACCAGGTTCACCGGTTCCGCCTCGTCATTGAGCGGTCGCAGGGACTGGAGCAACTCCCGTACCCATGTCGACATGCGATCGACCTGACCAATGATGTCGTTGATGTTCCTGTGCGCCGGACCGCTGTCGAACTCTATCGCCAGCTCGGCGCTCGAACGGATGTTCGCCAACGGATTGCGCAGACTGTGGGCGACCGCCGAGGACACTTCGCCCAGAGCGACAAAGGTTTCGTTGGTGATCAATTGCTTCTGCTGCGTCGCCAGCAGGATCGCCGCCCGCCGCACGATCCAGTACAGCCCCAGGTAAATCAGGCCGCCGCCCAAGGCAGTCGCCAGCCAGATCAGCACCAGGCCGCGCTCCATGCGGTTGATCAGGTCTTGCGGTTCCTTGTAGATCTCGACCATCGCCGTGACGGTGCTGCCATCGGCGTCGAACAGGGGAATGTAGTTTTCGATGAAGGTGTATTTGGGTGGTTCCAGGAACTTCTGCTCCATGCGGGATTTGCCCACGCCGTGGAAACTGGTCGACACTGAAGTCTTTGCGTTGAATGCCCGGTCGAGGTCTTCATCGGCACGGATCGTGATGCCCATCAAGGCCGGATTGGTCGACCAGATCACCATGCGGTCGGGGGCGTAGATGTTGACCAGGATCACGTCCGGCAAGTTCGCGATATGGTCGAGGAATTCACCGCGGGCACTGGCACGGGACAGCGGGTCGACGTCGGGAAAGTCCTTGTCTTTGCGTGGGTCGAGCAACTCGCCCATGGTCCTGACGTTGGGAATCGACACATGGCGCACCTCGGCCGAGGCAATCGCCTGAATGAATTGTGAGGTCAATAGCGCATCGCGCTGCACGCTTTCGGTAATCACGAACCGCGTGGACACCGCCCCCAGCGCCACCGCCACCGTGCCGATCACCACCATGCTGATCAGCGAAAACCAGCGCAGCAGATTGAACGGCTCCTTGCGCGTGTTCAAGCGAACTTCGCTGTCGGTCGCAAGTACTTTGGCGATTGTGTTCATGGACACGGTTCCCGGACACCCCCTATAGGTTTATAGCCCAGCCATGGCCGATTGCCCGAACCTGGGGACTGCGATACCCCACCCGCCCCGCGGCACCGCCCCCCCATAGTCGGGGAAAGTTGCCCGCGCCATAACGTCCGGATTTGCCGCCAACGATTGCGCCAAGGCCTTTACTGCGGGCTTCTTACGGGCGTTTTCGCCGATTGGTATGGAAGTTGCCAAACACCCATGCCAACTGGCCCACCCCCAGGGGCAGGTACTTCGACAGAGGGAATACTCATGCACCCGTTACTGTGCAAAACCGCGACTGCCCTGGTTATCACCGCTCTAGCCCAAGGCATTGCCCAGGCAGCGCTGTTTGCCGTAGATCCCGGACCCTACCTGCCAGCCAATGGCAACTTCGCCTCCTGGTATCAAGACAGCCATGGCCGAACCCTTGACCTGTGTTTATCAAAGGCTGTCAGTTCCAGGGTTTCCAGCGCACCAGGCGCCCCGACTTACATGTGCTCGCTGATCCCTAATCCCGGCATTTTCGATGACACCCAACCGTTGGTCTTCCCGACCAATTTCCCCGACGAAGCGTTCTGGGCCACTGGCGAAACGACCATTGTCGATGCCGCCCGAGGCATTGACCTGACTTATGTCTCGGCGCTCGAAGCAGCCTTCAGTGGTGGGGATCCACTGGACGGTGACCAGATCAGCTTCGCCCGTATTCGTGTTCGCATCGACGTGCCCACCGCCGGCACTTACGTCATCACCCACCCCTACGGCGTCGAAGTGTTCAACGTCGACACTCCCGGCCGGCGGGCGATCAACATGACCCGGGACATCGGTATCGGTGCGCCAAAAACCTACAATGGCGCGCTCAAGGGCGACGTCGGGCCGTTCCTGCGCAGCGTCAATGGCCCCTACGCCGAGACCAACCCGAGCACTGGCCAGGCCGAACAGTTCGTTGGCGATCCGAACCTCACCGAAGCCGTCACCGGCAGCCCGTTCAACACCAACTACGTGCGCATCGAAGGCCCCAATGGCCTGGACTTGCGCACCAACCTCTTCGCCGTATCGGGCAAGTTGTCGAAGGTAGTCCGGCCGACCCCGGTAATCGCCGAGCGCAGCACCTACTCGCGACAAGCTGGCACCAGCGCCCCGGTGGCCCAACAGGACGTGTTCGTGATGGCCCCGCCGCCACCGGCCACCGTGACCCTGGACAGCAACAATCCGGTGTTGAACTTCACCGAAGCGAACACCACCGGCCACTGGTATGCGCAGTCGCCGAACAATCCGACGCTGCCGAGCACCTTGCAGGTGACCGCCGACAACCACCTGGCCATCGCCAGCAGTACGCCGACAACCCTGCCCATGCCGCTGACCGACCTGGTGACGATCTCACGCGCCGAGTACAGCCTGAGCACCGGGCAAATCACCATCGTGGCCTCCACCAGTGATGAAACGTCGCCACCGGTGCTCACCGCTACCTCCGGCACCGGCATCGCCATCGGCGCCCTGAGTGGTGACGGCGCAGTGAAAAGCCTGGCCACCGGCATCTCGCCGATTCCGCCAGCCCAGGTTCGTGTGTCGTCCTCCAATGGCGGCAGCGATACCGAAGAAGTGGTCATCGTGCAATGAACGCCCACATGCCCAGATCCTCATCAGGAGGCATCATGAACAAACGGCCACGCCTGGCGCTCAACGCCCTGGGACTGACTCTATCGCTCACCGGCAGTGCTTTCGCGCAACTCGCCGCCGTCGATCCCGGCCCTTACACCTTTGCCACCGGGAAATTCCCGATCTGGTACCAGGACAAGAATCTGCTGTCGATGGAGCTGTGCCAGTCACGCGCCGCCAGTTCGCGGGTGGGAGCCAGCGTGCCACCGGCCTACATGTGCACCCTGCTGCCGACGCCGGGCATTTTCGACGACACCCTGCCGATGGTGTTCCCGGATAACTGGCCAGACGAAGCCTTCTGGTTCCTTGCCGAGACCAGCATCCCCAACAACACCGCCGGCTACGGTATGGACGCCTATGTCGCCGGGATCGAGGCTGCATTTGCCGGCGGCAACCCGCTCGATGGCGACCAGATCAGCTTCGCGCGGATTCGTCTGCGGGTGAACATTCCCATTGCCGGGACCTACACCATTACCCATCCCTATGGCGTGGAAACGGTCAACGTCACCACCCCCGGCCGCCGGGCGATCAACATCACCAGGGACGTCGGCATCGGTGCGCCGGGGGTTTTCAGCGGTGCGGTCAACGGTGCGATCGGGCCGTTCCTGCGCAGCGTCAACGGCCCCTACACCGAGGTGAACCCGGACACCGGCGCTGTCGAAACCTTCGTCGGCGACCCCAACCTCACCGAAGCCGTGACCGGCAGCCCCAACAACACCAACTTCGTGCGCATCCAGGGTCCGGCCGGGACCCTCCAGACCAACCTCTTCACCCTGTCCGGCAAGGTGCTCGACAACCGCGCGCAAACCGCGGTGGACATGACCCGTGCCACCTACCGCCGCATAGCCGGCACCGGCGGCAACAACACCCGGGTCGAAGTGTTTGCCAAAGCCGCCAACGGTTCGACCCTGTGCTTTCGCGAAAGCATTGCCCTGGTCCCCGGCCCGCCTGTGTCGCCTTGCCAGACCAACATGGTGAGCGACAACAACGGCGTGTTCTTCGCCCAGCATCTGCTGGCCAACGGAACGGTGCCGCCGGTCGTGGTAGTCACCGCCACCAACCCCGCCGGGACCACCCGCCCGACCGCGGTGTCGAGCAAGCTCTCGGACGTGGTGAAAATCCAGACCGCCCGTTACAGCTGGAGCAACCACAGCCTGCTGATCGAGGCCACCTCCACGGACGAAGTGGTGGTACCGGACATGGTCGCCCAAGGTTACGGGCGGCTGTCGAAAACCGGAATCCTGCAACGCCTGACGGTGGCTGACCTGACCCAACCCCCTGCAACCGTTACGGTCAAATCCGCCGCCGGCGGCAGTGACACCGAGCCCGTTGTCGTCGTGGGCACGGCGCCGGACACCGGTGCGAACCAGGCACCGATCTCCGTCGCCGATACCGGCGGCACCAGCTTCGGCGTGCCGATCACCCTCAACCTGCTGGCCAACGACAGGGACCCGGACGGCAATACGCCGCTAAGCATTACCGCGCTGACCCAACCGGCCACCGACCAGGGCTCCGTGGCATTGAGCGGCACTACGGCGGTGGTCTACACCCCTCCCGCTGTCGTCAACGCGCCACTGACCACGACCTTCACCTACAAGGCCCAGGACGTCAAAGGCCTGGCCTCGACGACAGCGGCAACCGTGACCATTACCGTGGCGCCTAACCGGCCTCCGGTGGCAGTCGCCGATGCCGTCACGACACTGGGTGTGGCGATTCCAATCAACGTGCTGGCCAACGACACCGACCCAGAAGGCAATGTGCCACTCTCGATCGCCAGCTTCACTCAGCCACCGGCAAATCGCGGCACCGTCAGCAGTAACGGCACGGTGCTCACCTATACCCCACCGGCCACCTTCACCACGGCCTTCACCACAACCTTCACCTACATCGCCCGGGACAGTTTCGGCGCCCAGTCGACGTCGCCGGCCACGGTCACGGTGCAGGTCTCGCCACGGCCTGCAGCGGAAACCTTCGCAGTGACCACCGCAACGGTGAGCGCCCGCTCCAATAACCGCTTCACCTGGAACTTTGCCGGCACCTCATCGGTGACCACCGGCAACACCATCACCATCAAGGTCACCACGCCGACCGGGCTGGTCACCCTGGGCACCACCACCGTACCGGTGAACGGTCGCTGGCGGTTGACGGTGAACAACACCACCACGGTCGTTCCGTCGGCGAACCCGACCGCCACGATCACCTCGTCCCAAGGCTCCGTGCGGACGGTGCCGGTGATCGCCAACTAAGCCTGCGCCCCATTAGCCACGTTGGTTGATGGGGCAGGCTTGAACCCTATGGATAACTGCGGCCTCGGGTGGGGGCCGCGGTTTTTTTACCGAGTGCATTGATGGAAGCAACCCAGCGGTGGTCTGGCTACCATCACTGGAGCAGTGCCCAACCAAGCTCAATCCAATGGGCTGGGACAACTGCAAGTGAATGGTTGGCTCGTAAGCCGCCATCGTCGGAACGCCGCCCGGACCAAGCTCGCTCCCACAGGTACTCAGTACACTTGAAAGATTTCGATCGGCTGGCAGGCCGCCATCGCGAGCAGGTCGGATCGCCGCACCGTCGCGCCTACAGAAAAGCAAAGGCAGAGCGGCGTACACCAATGCTCTTCACCACTCATCAGGC
>NZ_LACC01000046.1:0-28464 GCF_000967965.1 Pseudomonas fluorescens | reverse complement strand
AGGCTGAGTGGAGGCGTTCATCCGGGGGTAGGCGCGCAGCGCCGTTCGGCGAAGCCGAACACATCGAGAGGAGGTCGAGCGAAGCCGACCGGAGGCGATGCCCCCGGATGAATGCCGGAGCGAAGGAACCCCGAGCCCAAGCGAGGGGCCGTACGTTCGGGGCGAGACCTTTTGGTTCCTTTTGGGGCGTCTGCCAAAAGGGACTCGCCGTAAGGGCGAAACCATAAGCAGCCGTTACTAAGGAAACGGATATGCACTCAGACCCACAACCTGATCGACGAGTCCCGTCAGTGGCACACTGGCAAGAGGCGCTGACTGCGCGGTGTGTTAAAGGGACGACTAGCCCACCAGCCGCCCGGCCAACGCCTTGGCCTGGCTCGCCACATCGGTGACGGCGGTACTTTCCCACCACATGCCGCGCAACGGCGGGCCCATGGCAAACAGGCGACTGGCGGGCTGGCCCTCGGCGTTCAGGACCGCGCCATCGACCTCTGCGGCGATGCCCAGAGCCAACGGCCCCGGTTGGACCAGGCCACGGGCGAGCAGTTGCCGGGGCAACGGCCGCGCGACCCGGCGCCAGTCGTATTCGATACCGCTGGAGTTGATCAGGGCTGCACCACTGACCACGCAGGTCTGCGCCTCGCCGCGCCGTCGAAGGCGAATACTCACCTCGCCATTCAGCGATGGCTCAAGGCCCTGGTAAGAGGCTGCGTGAATACGCAACCGCCCTTCTTTATACAAGCGCTCCACCAGTTCGGCGCTCAAGGGTGGCGAGCGGTGGTGATGGCTTTCCCACCACGGCCGCACATGCCGCACGAACTGCCGGCGCTGCACATCCGTCGCCTGATGCCACAAGCGGCCGATGTGTGCCCGCACCGTGTCCAGTGGCGCCTGCCAGTCGATGCCCTGGGCGATGGCGTCCCGGCAGTGCCGACGCAGTTCGCGCATCAACTGGCGGGGTGTGCGGATGCTCTGATCCTCGGCGAGAAAGTCCACCCAGGCCGGTGGCTGGCGACGCACATGGGGCAGCAGGCCATGACGGGAAAACACTTCGATCGGGCCACGATGCCCGGCCTGTTCCAGGGACACCACGGCGTCGACCATGGTCAGGCCCGAGCCGATGATCATGACTGTCGATTGCGGATCGAGCCGTTGCATGGCCGCCACGTCCCACGGATCGAGGGCCGCCGCATTCAAGCCGCTGGACCGGGTTTGTGGCGTGCGCGCGGCGGGAAACATCCCGGTGGCCAGTACTGCAAAAGCGCCCTGCACGCATCGGCTGTCGCTCAAGGTCAACCGCACGGCGTCGGCATCGGCTTGCAAATCGACCACTTCGGCCTGCACATGCTCGACCGTCGAACCGTTCAAGGCGCCCACCGCCTGCGCTTGTGCCAGGCGCTGCCGGGCGTACAGGCCGAAAATCCCCCGTGGCGGAAACAGCTCGCTGATCGGCACGTGTTGCTGATCCGACTCCGGCCAGCCGCCCGCCTCGATGTACTCGGTCAACCATTGGGTCAGGTCGTCGGCGTTGTCCGGGTCGACACTCATCCGCGCCGCATTGCCGTTAAGGGTATGGCCCAGTTCCACCGCGCTGTAGGCTTCGCCCCGGCCCAACTCGGCCCGGGGCTCGATCACCAGCACCCGGCGCCGGCCCGGCAAACGCATCAACTGCGCCGCCAGCATCGCGCCACTGAGGCCGCCGCCGACAATCAGGATGTCGGCGTCATTGATCAAGCTCTGGCCCATCGTGCACTCCCTGTTCAGATCACCACATTACGCACAAACTTCGCCGCCACCGCCCCGTCGTTGCGATAACAGTGCGGTTGGTTGCTGGCGAACATGAAGAATTCACCCGCCGCGATATTCTGCGCCTGGTCGCCGAGCATAACGGTCAGGCAACCTTCGAAGACATAAATCTGCTCGCTCCAGCCATCGGCATCCGGCTCCGACGGATACACCTCGCCCGGTTGCAGGCACCATTCCCACTGCTCGACTTCGCGGCTGGCGTGGGCCTTGGAGAGCAACACCGCCCTGCTGCCGGGGATGGTGCCGGTCCAGGCCAGCTCATTGATACGGCTGGGATCCCGGGCGTCGGGGGCCTGGATCAAATCACTGAAGGCGACGTCGAGGGCTTCGGCGACGCGGTCGAGGGTGGTCAGGCTGACGTTCTTTTCCCCTGCCTCGATCGCCACCAGCATGCGACGGCTGACACCGGACTTTTCCGCCAGCGCCGTCTGGCTCAGGTCGGCGGCATGGCGCAAACGACGGACATTTTGACTGACGTGCTGGAGGACCGATGCCCGTTGGGTAGAATCTTTGTGCACTATATTGCTCACTGAGTGGGGTTGGGCAGTATACTGCGCAACATACGACGCATTGTGCGTCCCCCTCCAGTAGCGTGCAAGGTCATGACGTCGGTGAACTCCCCAAAGGCTTCCTCCCGTTTTACAAGGTTCAGCAAGGCCGAATGCGTGCTGGTGCTGATCACGATGGTCTGGGGCGGTACCTTCCTGCTGGTACAGCATGCGATGACTGTCAGCGGCCCGATGTTTTTCGTCGGCCTGCGCTTTGCCGCCGCCGCGAGCATCGTCGCCCTGTTTTCCTGGCGTCACCTGCGCGACCTGACCCTGTTCGAACTCAAGGCCGGGACGTTTATCGGCGTGGCGATCATGCTCGGCTACGGCTTGCAGACGGTCGGGTTGCAGAGCATTCCCAGCAGCCAATCGGCATTCATTACCGCGCTGTACGTCCCGTTTGTGCCGTTGCTGCAATGGCTGGTGCTGGGGCGGCGTCCGGGGTTGATGCCGAGCATCGGCATCATGCTGGCCTTTACCGGGTTGATGCTGTTGTCCGGGCCGTCCGGTGCGTCGTTCAATTTCAGCCCCGGTGAAATCGCCACCTTGATCAGCGCCGTGGCCATTGCGGCGGAGATCATCCTGATCAGCACCTATGCCGGCCAAGTCGATGTGCGCCGGGTGACGGTGGTGCAATTGGCGGTCACTTCAGCGCTGTCGTTCCTGATGGTGGTGCCGACCAACGAGGCGATTCCGGACTTCTCCTGGTTGCTGCTGTGCAGCGCGCTGGGACTTGGGGCAGCAAGTGCGGCGATTCAGGTGGCAATGAACTGGGCACAGAAAAGCGTGTCACCGACCCGCGCCACGCTGATCTATGCCGGCGAGCCGGTATGGGCCGGGATTGTCGGGCGCATTGCCGGGGAACGCTTGCCGGCCATTGCCCTGGTCGGGGCCGGGTTGATTGTAGTGGCAGTGATTGTCAGTGAATTGAAGACCAAGGGTAAGGCGGCTGAGCAGGAACTGGAGCAGGAGCAGGAGCAGGAAACACAGTGATAAACCGCAAACTCTGCATTGCCAGATAGACCGCCATCGCGAGCAAGCCCGCTCCCACAGGTTCAGAGTTGTTCACATAATTTGTGAACGACGCGGACACTGTGGGAGCGGGCTTGCTCGCGAAAGCGTCGGCACAGGCGAACCCCTCAACCAGAAACAATGTGAATCAGGGCATTTCCGTCTACCGTGTAGGATTCTGCGACAGCTTGGCGTTTGTTGATCCGGGAGCTGGCACGTATAATGCTTCACAAACTTCCGCAGATTAGAAGCCTATGTCCCTGATAGTTCTACTGCTTCTGCCTTTCATAGGCAGCTGTTTGGCGGCCGTGTTGCCGCACAATGCACGTAACGCCGAATCCCTGCTGGCTGGCCTGATCGCCCTGATTGGTACTCTTCAGGTCGCCTTCCTGTACCCGCAGATCGCCGATGGCGGCGTCATTCGCGAAGAGTTTTCATGGCTGCCCAGCCTGGGCCTGAACTTCGTCCTGCGCATGGACGGTTTCGCCTGGCTGTTCTCCATGCTGGTGCTGGGCATCGGCACCCTGGTTTCGCTGTACGCCCGCTACTACATGTCGCCGAACGATCCGGTGCCGCGATTCTTCGCGTTTTTCCTGGCCTTCATGGGCGCCATGCTCGGGCTGGTGATTTCCGGCAACCTGATCCAGATCGTGTTTTTCTGGGAGCTGACCAGCCTCTTCTCGTTCCTGTTGATCGGCTACTGGCACCATCGCGCCGATGCCCGGCGCGGTGCCTACATGGCGCTGATGGTGACCGGTGCAGGCGGTTTGTGCCTGCTGGCGGGGGTCATGCTGCTCGGCCATGTGGTCGGCAGCTATGACCTGGACAAGGTCCTGGCCGCCGGCAACCTGATTCGCGCCCATGCCCTCTACCCGATCCTGTTGCCCCTGATCCTGATCGGCGCCCTGAGCAAAAGTGCGCAGTTTCCCTTTCACTTCTGGCTGCCCCACGCCATGGCCGCGCCGACGCCCGTGTCGGCGTATTTGCACTCGGCGACCATGGTCAAGGCCGGGGTCTTCCTGCTCGCGCGGCTATGGCCGTCGCTGTCGGGCAGTGAAGAGTGGTTCTACATCGTCAGCGGCGCCGGCGCCTGCACCCTGTTGCTCGGGGCGTATTGCGCGATGTTCCAGAACGACCTCAAGGGATTGCTGGCCTACTCGACCATCAGCCACCTGGGCCTGATCACCCTGTTGCTCGGCTTGAACAGCCCCCTGGCCGCCGTCGCCGCAGTGTTCCACATCCTCAACCACGCGACGTTCAAGGCCTCGTTGTTCATGGCCGCCGGCATCATCGACCACGAAAGCGGCACCCGCGATATCCGCAAACTCAGCGGCCTATACAAGTTGATGCCGTTTACCGCCACCCTGGCCATGGTCGCCAGCGCCTCGATGGCCGGCGTGCCGTTGCTCAACGGTTTCCTGTCCAAAGAGATGTTCTTCGCCGAAACCGTGTTCATCAATGCCACGCGCTGGGTCGAACTGAGCTTGCCGATCGTGGCAACCATTGCCGGTACCTTCAGCGTCGCCTACTCCCTGCGTTTCACCGTGGATGTGTTCTTCGGTCCGCCCGCGACCGACCTGCCCCACACGCCCCACGAGCCACCGCGCTGGATGCGCGCACCGGTGGAATTGCTGGTATTCACTTGCCTGCTGGTGGGGATCTTCCCGGCCCAGATAGTCGGCCCGCTGCTCGCGGCGGCGGCGCAACCGGTGGTTGGCGGCACGCTGCCCGAGTACAGCCTGGCCATCTGGCACGGCCTGAACGCGCCGATGATCATGAGCCTGATCGCCTTGTCCTGCGGCTCCGTGCTTTATCTGCTGCTGCGCAATCAATTCAAGCGCGGGCGCTTCGACCGTCTGCCCGTCATCGGTCGCCTGGACGGCAAGCACCTGTTCGAATACGCGCTGGTCGCCATCATCCGCCTGGCCCGTCGCCTGGAGCCCAGGATTGGCACCCGGCGCCTGCAAATGCAGTTGTTCCTGGTGGTGTTCGCCGCCGTACTGGCCGGGTTGATCCCCATGCTGCACAGCAGCCTTCACTGGGGTGACCGGCCGAAAATTCCCGGGTCGATCGTGTTCGTCACCTTGTGGTTGCTGGCCATCGCCTGCGCCCTCGGCGCGGCCTATCAGGCCAAGTACCACCGGCTCGCGGCCCTGACCATGGTCAGCGTCTGCGGCCTGATGACCTGCGTCACCTTCGTCTGGTTTTCCGCGCCGGACCTGGCCCTGACCCAACTGGCGGTCGAAGTGGTGACCACGGTGCTGATCCTGCTTGGCCTGCGCTGGCTGCCACGGCGGATCGAAGAAGTCTCGCCGTTACCGGGCAGTCTGCGTCGAGCGCGGGTGCGGCGTATCCGCGACTTGCTGCTGTCGACCTCGGTCGGTGTCGGCATGGCGCTGCTGGCCTACGCCATGCTGACGCGCCAGACCCCCAACGACATTTCCTCGTTCTACCTGAGTCGCGCCTTGCCCGAAGGCGGTGGCAGCAACGTGGTCAACGTGATGCTGGTGGATTTCCGTGGTTTCGACACCCTCGGTGAAATCACCGTGCTGGTGGCCGTGGCCCTGACCGTGTATGCCCTGCTACGCCGTTTCCGCCCACCGAAAGAAAGCCTTCAACTACCGGCCCAGCAACGCCTGCTCGCCCCGGACGTGGTCACCGACCTGGTCAACCCGCGCCACGCCAGCGACACCGCCCTCGGCTTCATGATGGTGCCGGCGGTGCTGGTGCGCCTGCTGTTGCCGGTGGCGCTGGTGGTGTCGTTCTACCTGTTCATGCGCGGGCACAATCAACCGGGCGGCGGCTTTGTCGCCGGGCTGGTGATGTCGGTGGCGTTCATCCTGCAATACATGGTCGCCGGCACGCAGTGGGTCGAGGCGCAAATGAGCCTGCGGCCACTGCGCTGGATGGGTACGGGACTGATGATTGCCACGGCCACCGGGCTGGGGGCGATGCTGGTCGGCTATCCGTTCCTGACCACCCACACTTGGCATTTCTCGTTGCCGCTGCTGGGTGACATTCACCTGGCCAGCGCGCTGTTCTTCGACATCGGCGTGTACGGCGTGGTGGTCGGTTCGACCCTGTTGATCCTCACCGCCCTTGCCCACCAATCGGTGCGCGGCCACAAAACCGCCGCCCAGCCCAGATCCGTTGCCGCCAAAGGAGCCGTCTGATGGAAGAAGTCATCGCAATCGCCATCGGCGTACTGGCCGCGTCCGGCGTCTGGCTGATCCTGCGCCCACGGACGTTCCAGGTGGTCATGGGCCTGTGCCTGCTGTCCTACGGCGTCAATCTGTTCATCTTCAGCATGGGCAGCCTGTTCATCGGCAAGGAACCGATCATCAAAGACGGCGTGCCGCAGGATCTGTTGCACTACACCGACCCGCTGCCGCAGGCACTGGTACTCACGGCGATCGTCATCAGCTTCGCCATGACCGCGTTGTTCCTGGTGGTGCTGCTGGCCTCCCGGGGCCTGACCGGCACTGACCATGTGGATGGCCGGGAGCCCAAGGAATGATGGCGATGACTCACCTGATCGTCGCACCCATTCTGCTGCCGCTGCTGACCGCCGCGATCATGCTGATGCTCGGCGAGAAGCACCGGCCGCTCAAGGCGAAGATCAATCTGTTCTCCAGCCTGCTCGGGCTGGGCATTGCCCTGGCATTGTTGCAATGGACACAGACCACCGGCGTGCCCGGTTCCATCGGTGTGTACCTGCCGAGCAACTGGCAAGTGCCGTTCGGCCTGGTGCTGGTGGTCGATCGCCTGTCGGCGCTGATGCTGGTGCTGACCGGCATCATCGGCGTCAGTGCCCTGCTGTTTGCCATGGCACGCTGGGACAGCGCAGGCTCGAGTTTTCACGCGCTGTTCCAGATCCAGTTGATGGGCCTTTACGGCGCGTTCCTCACCGCTGACCTGTTCAACCTGTTCGTGTTCTTCGAGGTGTTGCTGGCCGCGTCCTACGGGTTGATGCTCCACGGCTCGGGCCGGGCGCGGGTGTCGTCGGGGCTGCATTACATCTCGATCAACCTGCTGGCCTCGTCGCTGTTCCTGATTGGCGCGGCGCTGATCTATGGGGTCACCGGCACGCTGAACATGGCCGACCTGGCGGTGAAAATCCCGCTGGTGTCCGAAGCTGATCGCGGCTTGCTTCACGCCGGCGCGGGGATCCTGGCCATCGCGTTCCTGGCCAAGGCCGGCATGTGGCCGCTGAACTTCTGGCTGGTGCCGGCCTATTCCTCGGCCAGCGCCCCGGTGGCGGCGATGTTCGCGATCATGACCAAGGTCGGCGTCTACACCTTGCTGCGCCTGTGGACGCTGCTGTTCTCCGCCCAGGCCGGGACTTCGGCTTTCTTTGGCGGCGACTGGCTGATCTACGGCGGCATGGCGACCATCGTCTGCGCCGCCATTGCGACCCTCGCCGCACAACGCCTGGAGCGCATGGCCAGCCTGAGCATCCTGGTGTCAGCGGGCATCCTGTTGTCGACCATCGGTTTCGCCCAGCCGAACCTGGTCGGCGCGGCGCTGTTCTATCTGTTCAGTTCCACCCTGGCGTTGAGCGCCCTGTTCCTGCTGGCCGAACTGATCGAGCGCTCGCGCTCGGCCAACGAAATCCTGCTCGAAGATGAAGCCGAACTGCTGCCCCGGCCACTGGAATCCCTGCACCCACCCAAAGGCACCAACCTCGACGACGACCAGAAAGCCGTGGTCGGCCAGGTGATTCCCTGGACCATGGCGTTTCTCGGCCTGAGCTTCATCGCCTGCGCCTTGTTGATCATCGGCATGCCGCCGCTCTCGGGCTTTATCGGAAAACTCGGTTTGATCGGTGCCCTGCTCAATCCCTTGGGCTTGGGCAACAGCGGCGATGCACCGATTTCCAACGCCGCGTGGGGCCTGCTAGTGCTGTTGATCGTGTCCGGGCTGGCATCGCTGATCGCGTTCTCGCGCCTGGGTATCCAGCGCTTCTGGACGCCAGCGGAACGGCCATCGCCCCTGCTGCGACGCTTGGAATGCGTACCGATCTTCGCCCTTCTGGGCTTGAGCATTGCGCTGACCTTCAAGGCCGATCCGCTGCTGCGCTACACCCAGGCCGCCGCCGATGCCTTGTACAACCCGCAGCAATACGTGATGGCAGTGCTCGACACGCGCGTCGTACCGAACCCATCGGCCGTAGCGGCCCCGCAGGAGGTGCAACCATGACGCGCCTGTTTCCGGCACCGCTGCTGTCGCTGGCCCTGTGGCTGCTGTGGCTCCTGCTGAACCTGTCTATCAGTCCCGGCAACCTGCTGCTGGGTGCTGCGCTGGGGTTCTGTGCGCCATTGATGATGCGCAGACTGCGTCCGTTGCCGGTGCGCATCCGTCGTCCCTGGGTAATCCTGCGCCTGGTCCTGCTGGTCGGGCGCGATGTGCTGGTGTCCAACCTCGCCGTGGCCTGGAGCGTGCTCAATGCCGGTCGCCGCCCGCCCCGCTCGCAATTCATCAAGGTGCCGCTGGACTTGCGTGACGCCAACGGCCTGGCTGCGCTGTCGATGATCACCACGGTGGTGCCCGGTACGGTCTGGTCGGAGCTGGCGCTGGACCGCAGCATTCTGCTGTTGCACGTCTTCGACCTGGACGACGAGGCGCTGTTCATCCAGCACTTCAAGACGACCTACGAACGTCCGTTGATGGAGATCTTCGAATGAGCCCGTTGCTGTCGAACGCGATCCTGCTGAGCCTGTTCTTCTTTTCCCTGGCGATGATCCTGACCCTGATCCGCCTGTTCAAGGGGCCATCGGCCCAGGACCGGGTTCTGGCGCTGGACTACCTGTACATCGTCGCGATGCTGATGATGCTGGCGTTGGGTATTCGCTATGCCAGTGACACCTACTTCGAGGCGGCGCTGCTGATCGCCCTGTTCGGTTTCGTCGGCTCCTTCGCCCTGGCGAAATTCCTGCTGCGTGGTGAGGTGATCGAATGAATACGCCATTGTCGTTGTGGGTGGAGATCCCGGTGGCGATCCTGCTGGTGCTCGGCAGCCTGTTTGCATTGATCGGCGCCACGGGCCTGCTGCGCATGAAGGACTACTTCCAGCGCATGCACCCACCGGCCCTGGCCTCGACGCTCGGGACCTGGTGCGTGGCGCTGGCTTCGATCATCTACTTTTCGACGCTCAAGTCCGCGCCGGTATTGCACGCCTGGCTGATTCCGATCCTGCTGGCGATTACCGTGCCGGTGACGACCTTGCTGCTGGCCCGGGCGGCCCTGTTTCGCAAACGCATGGCCGGGGATGATGTGCCGGCCGAAGTGAGCAGCCGGCGGACGGAGAGCGGTAGTTAGACCAAGGATTAGTATTGACTGGACCGGCCTGTCTCAGACCCAGGCCACCGCCAACAACCCTGCCCCCAGCACCACACACAACGGCGAGTAAACCCAGGTGTCGAGCCGGGCGAACTTCGAGCCTTTGACCTCTTTGAAAAAACCCACCAGGTCCGAATCGCCAATGGCCCGGGCAAACAGCAAAATCGCAATCGCGCTGATCACCCACTGCAACGACCAGTGATGCAAGGGTGGCAGGCACCAACCCACCCGCAAGCACACCAGCACGGCAATCAACAGCAATAGCCCGGCCACCACCAGCGTGATCCAGCCTCTTGGCTTGAACGCCGGCCTCAGTTGCGCAGTACCCTCCTGTGGTACCTGCGGGACCGCCGCCACCGCCGCCCACTCGCCACCCAACGCCCAATACACATGCACCAGACTGATCACGGCGAAGATCGTCACCAGCGACTGAGCCAACAACAGGGTCATGGTTCAGAGATCCTTGAAAGGGATATGAACAGAACAGGCTAGTCGGCTTTTCCTGAAGTGCGCGGCCGAGTGCAAGACCAATTACTCATACCGGCGCCAGCTCACATTCCGGCGGAGACTTTATCCGCCACGTCCTTGGACAGCCAGGCCCGCCAGACGTCCGGATGGGCCTTCATGAACGCCTCGGCCGCCTGGCGCGGCGGTGTATGTTTCTCGCTCATCTCGGCCAGCGCCTTGTTTAGCGGATCGATCGGAAACTCGACCTTGGCAAAGAACTCGGCTATCTGCGGATATTGCTTCTGGAAGGGAGTGGACACACCGATCGACAACTTGGAGGCCAGGGAACGGGTCGGCCGTGGATCGGGGTTGTCGGCGTCGGTCAAGGTCTTCCAGGCTTCGGCGTCGAACGGTGGCTCTTCGAGTTGAATCAGCTTGAAGCGGCCGAGCAACGGCGTGGGCGACCAGTAGTAAAACAGCACCGGCTTGCCACGATGAATTGACGAACTGATCTCGGCATCCAGTGCCGCGCCCGAACCGCTGCGGAAGTTCACGTAGCTGTCGTCCAGCCCATATGCCTTGAGCTTCTGCTTGTTGACCACTTCCGAGGTCCAGCCGATAGGGCTGTTGAGGAAACGTCCCTTGGTCGGGGCTTCCGGATCCTTGAACACGTCTTTGTATTTCGGCAGGTCGCTGACACTGCGCAGGTCCGGCGCCAGCGGCTTGATGCCCTTGGCCGGATCGCCCTTGATCACATACTCCGGCACCCACCAACCTTCGGTAGCACCCTTGACCGTGTCGCCGAGGCTGACGACCTTGCCTTCGGCTTCCGCCTTGACCCACACCGGGCTGCGACCGGCCCACTCTTCGCCGATGACCTGGATGTCATTGTTGGCCAGCGCGGTTTCCAGGGTGATGGTGGTGCCCGGCAAGGTGTCGGTCGACAGCCCGTAGCCCTTCTCGACAATGATGCGCAGGACATCGGTAATCAGGCTACCGCTTTCCCAGTTCAGGTCGGCGAAGTGGATCGGCGCCTGGGCGGCAGACACCGGGACAGGTGTCGCCAGCACACCGAAAGTGGCCAGGACAGCGGCCAGCAACCGTCGAAATCCGTTCATGCTTTTGCACCTCGTGCTGTTCTCAGCAATAGCAGGATGGCCTGGCAGTAGACCGCAAAGCCTCTGAATACTCAGTCCACTGACTGTAGTAGAGGTTGCTGCTTTCGAGGTGCGTGGATCAGTTTTCGCAAGTTTCCTGCAAACGCATCAGCTCTCGTCTGACCATGCTGGCGTATGGCGCCGGTTGCAGTTGGTAAAGCTGTGACGCCACCCAGTTCAGCCAGGTTCCCTGCAGAATGGTCTTCTGTCCGAACAGCCGCCGCGCTTCGTCTTGAGCGCTGGCCAGGTTCTGTTCGTGGAAGTCGGCGCGGGTCAGGGACATCACTCGCTGGCCTTGAAGGTCACCAGCTCGCCCTTGCGCCACTTGGCCGCCTTGGCGGTCACGGCCTTGAGGGTCTTGGTCAGGCCTTCCTGCAACTGTTGATGGGCAGCGAACACCATCACCACGCTGTGACCTTCCTTGAACACGATCCCCTGGCCGTCGGCCGTGGTCACGAAGGCGTAGTCGCCAATTCCGTAAACCGTCAGCTTGATGTCGCGGAACTTGATGTCCAGCTTGCCGCCTTCGCGACTGGGCAGCACGGACGCGCTGAAATGGTCGCCGACCTTGAGCTTGAGTCCGGGCTTGTCGTCCACCACCAGGGCTGATTCGGTGTCGATTTCGGCAATATAAATGCCTTCAGCGTTCTGTTCGGTGATGTAAACGAAACGTGACTGAAACTGCTTGACCAGCTTTGCGCGCAAATCACCCAGCACAAACAAAGCATGCATATCGAGATTACTTACTGCCAAGGAAACATCCCCACATCTGAATAATGGTGCCGTGCGCGAAAAATGAACGCACAGCCAAAAAAGCGGCAATGCCGAAGGTGTAGCCAAAGAACCCGGGTTGAAGCCCTGAATGAGCAGTGCACTCATTCATCACGAAGATTGAGAAGACTACTGGAACGTCACTCGCGTCGTCCTGACTGGTGTTCGTCACAGGCTGAAGGAAAACACCCTTCCTGCTGCCAGAAAATTATGGACTATCAACTTCGGGGAAAAATCTCATCAAGAAAAAAACTTTTCCTACATATCGTCCGCAAAAAATTGCTTTAGATAAACATCATTCACCCACCAGTGAGGGTGATTCTAGAGCAGCGATGCTCTTGGCGACTAGCCAAAACGACGTACATACGTCGGTAAAACAATGAAAAGGACTTCATATGTGCACGCTGACACACTTTGCCTATCCCCTGGTGCCTGACTCGAAACCAGCACCGACCCCGCACCCGACACGGTTCTGCCTTCATGAACCGGCTCCCGATGCCCCGCCCCGCCCGCGATTTCAGGTGGTAATGGCGGGGATCGCCTTCTTTCACATCAAGGATATTTCTACAGGCTGTGTAAGAGGTTTCCGAGCTAATCATAACGAAGCCTGTGCCCTCGCCCGGTTTCTTGAATCACACGGTTGACATCCCACCGCGCTCGCTTCTATCGACGTTTCGTCTGCCCGCCGACTTATCTCAGCCGTCGACGGGCAACTGCTGCCATACTGCCCGCCCAATAAAACGGATCCGCAAAAAAATCGGGTTGCGTTGACAACAATGTATTTCCAAGGGAAGTCTGCAACGTGACGGAATTTGATATCGGCGAGTTTTTTATCCGGGGTGAAGCCAGAGAAGTCGAGGGTGAATTCCAGGCCGTGATTGTCATGCGCGCCAAACCACCGCTCAAGACCGTGACCTATCACCAGGTCGAAAAGGATCGCTGGTTCAAAACCCCGGATGTCGCCGCCATTGCGGCCCAGGAATCGGCCCGGGAACTGAAGGCCGCGGTCGATGCGGGTGCATTGAACGCCTGATGGTCGGGTTGGCGGTCTATGCTCATTGTTGCACTTGAACATCGTGATCGAACCCTACCGGTGCGGCGCCCTCGAATCCAGGGTGCGCCTCGTCCCTCGACCCGACTGATGACCTGCAAGGAGATGAAGATGGAATCACCGACCCACGACTTGAAAGGCCTGTTCGACCAACTCGGCCTGGACTCCAGCCAGAAAGCGATCGACGACTTCATTGCCGGCCATTTCCTGCCTGACGACAAGAAACTCATCGACGCCGAGTTCTGGTCACCGCAACAGGCCGGCTTCCTCAAGGAACAACTTCGCGAAGACGCCGACTGGGCGCGGGTGGTCGACGACCTGAACCTGCGCATGCACCAGACCCACTGACAACCTCAATGCAGGCTGCCGGGCGTTTCGGCGCTCAATTGCGCCAGCCAGGCGGCCTTGCACTCTTGCGCTTCGTCGCGACTGGAGAACGCCGTGCCCCGGCGTTCGCCATTGAGCAGCACGACCCAGCAAACCTTGCGTCCCATGGAGCGAAGATTGGCAGGTACCCCGCTGCCGATCATGACCGCGACATCAACTTTGCCTTGCATGCTGACCTCCCGAACTTCATTAGCAACCTAATTAGTAGGCATGTTAATTAGTTTTTCGGCGAGGAAACAGCAATACCCTGCACAGGTTAATTGCAGAATTTGCAACAATCACCTGGTAGCACGGCGTTTCTAGCGCGGCTTTTCCGGTTTGTAGCCCAGGCGCAAACCACCCCAATGCCGGCCCTTGAGCATGATCGGCACCGAAAGATCGTGCATCAACTCGCCGGTATCACGGGTATAGGTTTGCAGCAGCACGGCCTTCTGATGGCTGCCGCAGCGGATCCCGGTGCGGTCAGCGAACTTGCGTTTTGTCCGGTTCTGCAAGGCATCGACCTGCGCATCTCCCGTCAAAGGCTGGCTGAACACCTTGTTATGGGTCGGCACATAACCCTGTTGGGTGCAGGCGATGGCGAACACCAATCCTTCGTGACGCGGTAACAACGGCTCTTGAATCGCTGGCAAAACCTGATCGGTGTAGCGATCGAAACGCGTCTGGTACTTGGCGGGGCTGGTATTGGGGATGACCTGATAATTGCGGTCGAACAGATCGTCGAGACTGACTCGACCGGCATCGATATCCGCTTCGAAACGCGCTGCAATCTGGCTCGCGGCGTCCCGGGCCAGGTCATAGATGCGCTGGTGATAGTCATCCAGCCCCACTTCGGCAAGACGCTCGCTGATGGTTTCGGCTTGCCCTTCCATTTGCGCCGCCGCCTGGGCCAGGCGCTGAGTCTGCTGGTCGCTGACCACCAGATCGCTGCGCATCTGTTCGATGGCGTGAAACAGGCTGTCGAGTTGCTCACGGTTGATGTCTGCCCCTTGGGCGATTTCTCCGACCTGGGACTCGACGCTAGCCGCCAGTCGGGCAATGTTCTCCAGGTGCTGCCCCGTGCGTTCTACCTGGTCGACACCGGAGTCCAGGTCGCTGGACAGTTGGCGGATCTGTTCCACCACCTGCGCCGTGCGATGCTGGATGTCGGCCACCATTTCGCCCACCTCCCCCGTAGCGGTCGCCGTGCGTGCGGCGAGCCCGCGAACCTCGTCGGCCACCACGGCAAACCCGCGACCGTGCTCCCCCGCCCGCGCCGCTTCTATCGCTGCGTTCAACGCCAACAAATTGGTCTGGCTGGCGATGGATTGAATCACCAGGGTTACCCGCTGGATATCATCGCTGCGCAGGCTCAAGGCTTCGATCAGTTCACGGCTGTTGCTGGCGCGCTGGCTGAGCTGATGCATGCGCGCAATGGACTCGATCAATTCCGTACGCCCGACCACTCCGCTTTGATGGGCCTCGCTGGCGGCACTGAGCGCCTGGCGACTGAGCGTCGAGGTGGCCTGTTCCGTGGCGATCATGACCTCGGCATTGCTGACGATCTGTGCCGCCGCCTTGAGCTGCGATTGCAGTTTGTCCGCCAGTTGCCGAACCGAAAACGCCACACCGGCGGCTGACAGTGCGTTATGGCTGGTGGTGCAGGAAAGATCGCGAGTCAACTCGCCGATGGCATCGGGGTTGGCGGGGGCAGCAGCCTCAGGGGACGCGCGCGAGCGCAGGCGAGGCAGCCAGACAATCAATACGGCCAGGGGCAGGCCAAGGTAGAGCGGCCACTTGCCCAGCGTCATGCCACTTAACAACAGCATCAGGGCGATGCTTTGCAGCGTTGGCGTCAGCCAGCGGTTTTTCGGCAACAGCATGGGTGCGGGCACTGCCGCAACCAGAGACCCGTCTCTCGTCATCATCGTCACCCCGTAAAGCTTCTAATTGTTGTCTTCGCATTAAACGCCACCATAAAGCCATTATCCATGAGCCTTTAGTCGCGAACGTTGCAGCAGATCAATAGAAGAACCGGGAAATCGAAGACGGCAGAAAACAAAGATCGCAGCCTGCGCCAGCACCCTACTTCAATTGCGTAGGAGCTGGCGCAGGCTGCGATCTTTTCAAAGACAGCCCATATTGATGGACTGCCTCGCAGAATCAGGCCTGACGCTGGTGCTTGTCGATTTGCTCGTGACGTTCCTGAGCTTCGATGCAGTACTTGGTGGTCGGGCTGATCAGCAGGCGCTTGAGGCCAATCGCCTCGCCGCTGTCGTCGCACCAGCCGAAGCTGTCTTCCTTGATGCGTTCCAGCGCTTGTTCCAACTGAGGCAGCATGCGCTGGTCGCGATCGATCGCGTTCACCAGCCAGGTGCGCTCTTCTTCGACCGAAGCCGCGTCTGCCGGATCGGCCGGGGTGTCCAGGCTTTCGATGGCAATGCGGTTCTGTTCGATGCGCTCATGGGTTTCGACTTTCATGTTCTGCAACAGCTCGGAGAAAAAAGCGTGTTGCTCGGCATTCATGTAGTCATCCGCCGGCATGGCCAGCAACTTGTCCTTGGTCATTGATATCTCTATAAAAAAACGTGCATTAAGGCGAATAAGGGAGCGTTCCGGCAGACCTGGTCAGGCCATCGGAAAGGCGCCGTTTGTTCCAAGCGCCACCCGGCACTCAATTTACGAGGGGCGGCAGTCTACGGCCGACTTGAGGCCTCAGCAACTGAAAAGACTGCGAATTTGTCCGACAAAGCCCTGAAAATGCTCTAAGGCAGGCTTTGAGGCGGTAATCGGAGTGCGTTTATAGCAAGAAATTCAATCGAGCGGCTGTATATAGAAGACAAACGGCTGGCATCGGGCACTATTCACGGTCATTTGCAGGGCCGCGAACCTCAGCTAAGGTTGTCCCTCCCGAAATGGCCATATAAAGGAAAGGACCATGAAGCTGATCGGTATGTTGGACTCGCCCTATGTCAGGCGCACCGCCATTTCTGCCAAATGCCTGGGAATCGCGCTGGAACATCGATCGGTCTCGGTGTTTCGCCACTTTGAACAATTCCAGCAGATCAACCCGGTGGTCAAGGCGCCCACCCTGGTGCTCGACGACGGTGAGGTGTTGATGGACTCGACACTGATCATCGACTACCTGGAAACCCTGGCCGGCAACAGCCTGTTGCCCGTCGAGCCGAGTCAGCGCCTGCGCGCGTTGCGCCTGATCGGCCTGGCCCTGGCCGCCAGCGAAAAATCCGTGCAGCTTTACTACGAGCGCAACCTGCGGCCCGAGGAGATTCAATTCGAGCCTTGGGTGCAGCGGGTCGAAGGACAGCTGAGGGGAGCCTATTCGGCGCTGGAGCGGGAGCTGGAAAAACAGCCGCTGAAGACTGAGGGTTCGATTGATCAGGACGGCATCACGTTGGCAGTGGCCTGGAGCTTCACCAACCTGGTGGTGCCGGACCAGGTGAGTGCGGCGCAGTTTCCGCGAATCGCAGCGTTCACGAAGTATGCCGAGGGGCTTGAGGTGTTTGCCAGTACGCCGATTGACTGACAGAGTCATTTCGCCTGATCTGCATTGTTTATTTGCGTTTATAGCTTTTATTGCCACTGGGGGTCAGGCAATAAACGCCGCCTCTGGGCCCGGTACAAAACGAACCGGTGCCACAGGAACAACCCTGCGTGTCCTGGAACAACGTTTGCGGTCGCGCCTGGCTTTTACCGCCAAACATTGCCGAGCAACTTTTCTTCGAGCCACTGATGGAGCCGTCATTACACAGGAACAGATCGCCGTCGCATCGATCGATTCCACCTTTCTTCCCGGAACAGGGTGTATTGCCAGCCCAGGCAGGCGAACTGAAAACACTGAACAGCAACAGACAAATCGGCATCCAGCCACAGCGGATCGAGTTACGCACGATGCAGCACCCTATTGAAGTTATGGCCCAATGATATCAATGTTGCGAACTACGACCCCGGCTAGATGAAAGTTAATTTATTAAGTCGCGGGCAATTCTTGGCAAAATGCTCGCAACTTCGTAATGAACTGCTTATCAGGCCAGCCCTATGACCCGCATCTTGACCATCGAAGACGACGCCGTGACCGCCCGGGAGATTGTCGCCGAACTGAGTAGCCACGGCCTCGACGTCGACTGGGTCGACAATGGCCGCGAAGGGCTGGAGCGGGCGGTCAACGGCAACTATGACCTGATCACCCTCGACCGCATGTTGCCCGAACTCGATGGCCTGGCGATCGTCACCACCCTGCGGACCATGGGCGTGGCCACGCCGATCCTGATGATCAGCGCCCTGTCCGACGTCGATGAGCGCGTGCGCGGCCTGCGTGCCGGCGGCGACGACTACCTGACCAAACCCTTCGCCACCGATGAAATGGCCGCCCGGGTCGAAGTCCTGCTGCGCCGGCAGAACACCGTGACCGCCCAGGCCACCACGCTGCGGGTGGCGGATCTGGAGCTGAACCTGATCAGCCACGAAGCCAGCCGCGACGGTCAACTGCTGACGCTGTTGCCCACCGAATACAAACTGCTGGAATTCCTGATGCGCAATACCGGGCAAATCCTCTCGCGGATGATGATTTTCGAAGAGGTCTGGGGTTACCACTTCGACCCCGGCACCAACCTGATCGACGTACACATCGGCCGTCTGCGCAAGAAGATCGACCCACCTGGCAATGCCCCACTGATTCGGACCGTGCGAGGCTCGGGTTATGTCATTGCCGAACCCGTCTAAAGGCTGGCGCTCTTCCAGCAGCCGTCTGCTGGCGCTCTACAGTTCGCTGTTCGTGATCTGGAGCGGGATCCTCATGGGAGTCATGTACTACGAGGTTTCCGCTTACCTGGACAACCTGGCCAAGCATTCGCTGATGCAACGCCAGCACCTGTTTTCGCGCTTCTTTGGCGAGCAACTGGTGGACGCCCTCGCCGTCAGCATGACCTTCGACATCCGCGGCATCGACGCCTACGGCCTGTTCGATGCCCAACACCGTTACCTCAGCGGCGCCCTGCGCTACATTCCGGACGGTTTGCCGCTCGATGGCAAAATCTACATGCTGCGCGATTGCGACGCCTCCGACGACAGCGACGAGCAGACGCTGCCCGCCGACAGCTGCGACGCCGTGGCGACCCGCACCCTCGACGGCCGCTGGCTGGTGCTGGTGCGCGACAACGGATCATTGTTCGCCGTGACCCGAATCATTCTTCACGCCTTGTTCTGGGGGGTGACCCTGACCATCGTGCCGGGCATTGTCGGCTGGTATTTGCTGCGCCGCCGCCCGTTGCGGCGCATTCGCGGGATTCAGGCCAGTGCCGAAGCCATCGTCGCCGGCGACCTGAGCCGGCGCTTGCCACTGTCCAATCGGCGTGACGAACTGGACATGCTCGCCGCCATCGTCAACGCCATGCTCGAACGCATCGAGCGCTTGATGAACGAGGTCAAGGGTGTGTGCGACAACATCGCCCATGACCTTCGCACGCCCCTGACCCGCCTGCGCGCGCAGCTATACCGCATGCAACAGCAAGCCGGCGAAGGCTCGCCGCAGGCCATGCAACTGGACTTGGTGCTGGCCGAGGCCGATACGCTGATGGCGCGTTTCCGTGGCTTGCTGCGGATCTCCGAACTGGAAGACCGCCAGCGTCGCTCCGGCTTCGTGCAAGTCGACCCGGTGGCGTTGCTGCAAGAGTTGCATGAGTTCTACCTGCCACTGGCAGAAGACGACGGCTTGGTGTTCCAGCTGCACCTGCCCGCGTCATTGCCGTCCCTCAATGGCGACCGTGCGTTGATGTTCGAAGCGGTGGCGAACCTGCTCAGCAACTCGATCAAATTCACCCCGCCCGGCGGCGCGGTGATCTTGCGCGGGGTCAATGATGGCGGGCACACGCGTATCGAAGTGCTCGATTCCGGCCCGGGCATTCCCGAGGCGGAACGTGAAGCGGTGTTCCAGCGCTTCTATCGCGCCGAGGCGGGCAATCATAAAAGCGGCTTCGGGCTGGGGCTGTCCATCGTCGCGGCGATTGTCAGCCTGCACGGTTTTACCCTGGAAGTGGCCAGCAGCGAACTGGGTGGCGCGCGGCTGGTGCTGGACTGCCAGGAAGGCTTGATTACCCAGGCCTGACACAAAACCTGTGGCGAGGGGGGCTTGTCGGATCGCCACAGTTACCATTCACATGACAAATGCTTCAGCCCGGATAACGCGCCCGCAGCGCTTCAATTCCCCCCTGATACACACCCGCAAACAACGCTTCCACTTCCCCATCACTCACGCCAACCGGTTCAAACCGGCCCGACCAGGTCACCCGCGCACGCTCGCCAAGCGCTTCAACCTTGATCGTCGCCAAATAATCAGTCACCGGAAATGGCGAATGCACAAACGAGTAACTGTAGGTTTTCGCCGCGTTGTCGAACACTTGCAAACGCTCGACCACCACCGTGCCATCGCTGGTTTCCAGCCGGCGTACCCGCCCGCCTTCGCTCAGTTCGCTTTTGGGAATGAACGGAATCCAGTCCGGCAGCGAGTTGAATCCGCCAATCAATTGCCAGACCTGATCGGCCGAGGCCGGGACTTCGATCGTTGCTGATGCAGTTGCCATATCGGGTGCTCTCTCAAAATTTTTTGGGTTCAGATGGCCAGGCTGTCGACGACACCGCCGTCGACCCGCAAGGCAGCTCCGGTAGTGGCCGAGGATAACGGCGAAGCGATGTAGGCCACCAGATTGGCGACTTCCTCGACATCCGCCACGCGCTGGATGATCGACGTTGGCCGGGCCTTGCGCACGAACGCATCGGCTTCGTCCCGGGCGCTGCGTCCGGATTCGGCCGTGGCGTCCTTGAGCATGTCTTCCAGGCCATCGGTAAAGGTCGGGCCGGGCAGGATCGCATTGACCGTCACGCCGGTGCCGGCCAGGCGTTTGGCCAGGCCATGGGACACGGCCAGGTTGGCGCTTTTGGTCACGCCATAGTTGATCATGTCCGCCGGGGTCGCCACGCCGGACTCCGAAGACAGGAAGATCACCCGCCCCCAACCCTGCTTGACCATGTCCGGCGTGTAATGCCGGGACAGGCGCACGCCGGAGATCACGTTGACCTCGTAGAAGCGTGTCCACTCACTGTCCGGGGCGTCGAAGAAATCCACCGTGTTGAAGATCCCTAGGTTGTTCACCAGGATGTCTGCCCGTGGTTCGGCGGCGAACAGTTTTTCGGCGCCCTCAACGGTGCCAAGGTCTGCGGTCACGCCGCGCAACTGCGCACCGGGCACGCTTTGACGAATGCTCGCCATTGCCTGCTCGACCTTGGCCGTGTCGCGGCCGATCACCACCACCGTGGCGCCTGCCTCGGCCAGTGCCTTGCTGATGCCCAAGCCGATGCCGGCGGTGCTGCCGCTGACAATTGCGAGTTTTCCGCTCAAATCGATTTTCATGCTCAAGCTCCAATGAGGGGATAACGGAGTGCGCTCGGACGCCGCGCAAAAGGATCGGGAAGAGTGTAGCGGCCGCCCGGGTCAAGGGGCTGCTCACTCGTTTTGAAGGGATTGTTCAGCGGATGCCAGTGTTACTTCATGAAAGCTGCAGACCTTACTGCGGAGAGGAACTTGCGCCCTCGCCAGATGTATCCAAGTGTGGCCTACCTGTCAGCTCTCGAGATACAGGGTGCGATCCGGCGTTCCACCTTTCGATACAGTGCTGTTGGCCCCGTCGATAGCCTGAACCGGAGTTCAACGATATCGATTCGGCAAAACACTCGTCGCACTGGAAAACTGCACCGCACAGGGCGGCGCCACTATCGGGGCATTGATCGACTGCAGGAGCACCGGTTCGGACTCGCGCAGGTACACCGGCATGTCGGTCACCGGTGGCATGGCCGGAATCTCGAAGTACATCTGCACCACCCAGCCACGGTGATAGCTGGCGTGGTTGACCACGTGCATCAGCATCGCACCGGCGCTCATGGTGCCGCTTTCGCCCGAGACAAAGGTGAATTCCAGGAGCTTGTCCAGGGAGGCGTCGGTTTGCCGGGCACTCCAGTCGCAGTACCAGCGATCGATGGCTTTTTGCGCCATGCGCAGTTCGGACAGGTCGGCGTGCAGCAGGTCGTGTGAGGTCTTGAAGCCATGCCCCCGGCCTTCAAGGTGCGCTTGCCAGATGCAATCGACCACGTAGACATGATTGAGGGTGCCGATCATGTTTTTGAACACCGACACCCGTTCTTTTTTGACTTCGCCCGGAGGGAGCGCCGCGAGGCTGTCAAAGAGGCGCTGATTGGCCCAGCGTTTGTAATCGGCCAGCAGGCAGGCAGTGCGTACGGTGATCATCAGAGTTCTCCGATGGCGGTAAGCGCACTCCCTAGCATAGACCCGATGGCCGCACAGCAGCGCCAGCCCTGATCATCGGTCGTCCAGGCGTTGCACCACGAGTTCGGCGAGGGCCAGGCAACTGGTCAGCCCCGGTGATTCGATGCCGAACAGATTCACCAGCCCCGCCACCCCATGTTCGGCACGAGCGCTGATGAGAAAGTCGGCAGCCGGCTCAGTCGGCCCGCTGATTTTCGGGCGAATGCCGCTGTAGGCCGGTTGCAGGCTGTTGTCCGGCAAACCCGGCCAATAGCGGCGGATCGCCTGATAGAACCCCTCGGCCCGGTGGGGCTCGACGCGGTAATCGATGTGCTCGACCCATTCGACATCCGGCCCGAAGCGCGCCTGCCCGCCCAGGTCCAGCGTCATGTGCACACCCAGTCCCGCGCTCTCCGGGGCCGGATACACCAGGTGGCAAAACGGTGCCCGGACGCTGAGACTGAAATAACTGCCCTTGCACAGATACGCCCAAGGAATGAATTGCCCCGGCAGTCCGACGATGCTGCTCGCCACCTCGGGAGCGGACAACCCAGCGCAATTGATCAATTCGCGGCAGCACAATGTCATGGGTTGACTGCCGACCATGTGCAGCTCGAAACCCTGCTCGATGCAACGGGCCGATAGCAGCGGCGTGTGCAAGGCCAGCGTCGCGCCAAACCTTTGGGCATCACCCTGAAGCGCCAGCATCAACCCGTGGGAGTCGACAATGCCGGTAGACGGCGACCACAGCGCCGCGACGCAGGACAACGCCGGTTCTAGCTCCCGGGCCTGCGGGCCATCCAGCCATTGCAGGTCATCGACACCATTGACACGCCCCTGCTGCAACAGGCGCTGCAAAGCCGAGCACTGCTGCTCATCGGTGGCCACGATCAGCTTGCCCACACGCCGGTAGTCGACACCGTGCTCATCGCAGTAAGCGTAGAGACGCTGCTTGCCGTCCACGCACAACCGCGCCTTGAGGCTGCCGTCCGGGTAATAGATGCCGGCGTGAATCACTTCCGAGTTACGCGAACTGATGCCCGTGCCGATGCCCCCGCCGGCCTCGACCACCAGCACTTCCCGCCCGCTCATGGCCAGGGCCCTGGCCACCGCCAGCCCGACCACGCCAGCCCCGATCACCACGCTTTGAATATCGACGTTCAACGACCTTGCCTCCCTCTCACCCCGCTCCTCGCTAATGCCAGGGAACTCTCGGTGACCGCCACGCATCCTAAACTATGTGGTACTTCCCTTATGCTTCATGCTGTCGGAGGACACCGTCATGCGCCGCATATTTATCATTTCTTCCTTGGTACTTTGTTTGCCCTTCGGCTCGGCCTTTGCCAAAGTGGATGCCGAAGATGTCGCCACCTCAGCCGGGGTTTCCGCCTCGCTGTACTCAACGTTCAAAGACCACAAACTCATGATTCCCGCCCGGGATGACGCATCCAGTTTCGTCGCCAGTGGCGGTGCGATTCGTGGTGCTTACCTGGAGGCGGTGTTGAAAAAGATCCGTCAGGACAATCCCGCCCTCAACAACGCAAGCGACGAAGACCTGGCCCGCGCCATTCTCGTCCAGGAAGGCGTTGCCGCCGATCACTGAAGATCGTCATCGCCAGCGGTGGGGCTTGTGACACCGGGATAGCGTTTCCGGCCCTACCTGGCGTGCGTGCCGGTGGACAAACGTGACCATCCGGCCACGAGTTGCGCGTTGATACTCACCCCGCCGCACACCACGATCACCACGTCACGGGCGTCGGCAATCGCCGGGTGATCCAGGTAGGCAATCGCCAATGAAACACCGCACGCCGGTTCGACCAGCTGCCGCAAATCATTGGCGTAACGCACCACGCCCATGATCGCCTCATCATCACTGAGCACCACGCACTCATAGGGGAAATCGCTGATGTGTCTGACCGGCCAGGCGGCCACTTGCGCGGCGCCCAGGGACGTGGCGACGGTGTCGATTTTCGCCAGTTTGACCGGGTACCCGGCCGCCATCGCCGCGGCGAACGACGCCGCGCCTTCGGTTTCGCAGGCTACGATGCGGCAATCGGTGTGCCGATGACGAATCAGTCCGGTGAGCAGCCCCGCCAGCAAGCCACCGCCGCCCACCGATGTCACCAGCACATCTACTGGCGGGCAGTCTTCAAGGATTTCATCGACCATGGTGCTGTGCCCTTCCCACAACAGCGGGTGGTCGAAGGCCGGCACAAATTCACTGCGTGGGTCCTGGGCGAGTTCCCGTGCCCATTGATTGGCTTCGTCCCAGACCTTGCCGTGCACGATCACCTCGGCTCCGGTATTGCTGATCCGCGCCCGGGTACTTTGCGGGGTGGTGTGCGGCACCACGATGCATGCCTTGAGCCCCAGGCACGCAGCGGCCATGGCCGTGGCCAGTCCCGCGTTCCCGGCAGAGGGGCAGACCACCTTGCGCTTGCCCTGCTGCACCGCCCGGCTGCACAGCAAACCCATGCCGCGCAACTTGAACGAGCCGCTGGGTTGCAGGTTTTCCAGTTTCAGCCAGATTCGGCGGGTCGGGGTCGAGAGGCCAGGGTGCAGGATCAAAGGCGTTCGGATGTGAAGCATGTCGGTTCCTGTTACACGCCACCGGCTCGCCGAACAGGTCAACGAGCCAGCGGTGAACGGTCCTCTCATGCAAGTTTAGTTCACCCGGCCTCGGGGCGACCGTCTCAGCGATAACGCGGCGCCGCCACGCAATTGCCAAACAACCCGGACAACGTCTTGCGCTGGGCTTCGTAACGGTCCCACTGACTGCCATCGTGCAGCCCTGGAATGGTCACCACTTCGCCAGCCGCCAGGCCAACGAGCGCGGCATCGACCATGTCTTCGGCGGACATCACGATTTCCTTCGGCAGGTTTTCCACCGGGTTGCCGGCCTCGCTCCAGAAATCGGTGGCGGTCGCCCCCGGCAACACCGCCTGGATGCGTAGGCCTTTGTCTGCCAGTTCATGCTGCATCGACTGGCTCAGGCTCAAGACGAACGCCTTGGTCCCACCGTACACGCCGTTGAGGATTTGCGGAGCGATGGCGACGATGGAGGCGATGTTGATCACGGTGCCGGTACCCCGGGCGACGAAGCCCGGTACGGCGGCATAGGCCAGGCGCATCAACGCCGTCACGTTGAGGTTGATCATCGCTTCCATGTCATCCACGGGACTGGCGAGCAGCGGCATGACGGCACCGACCCCGGCGTTGTTGACCAACAGGGTGATGCTGGCGTCGTTATGCAGGATCTGTTCGACCCGCAGCGAATCCGCCTTGATCGTCAGGTCGGCGGCCACCACCTCCACGGTGCGCCCGGTTTCGTCGCTCAAACGGTTGGCCAGGGCATTGAGCTTGCCCTGGCTGCGGGCCACCAGAATCAGGTCGTAACCCTGTCGGGCCAGGCGGTCGGCATACACCGCGCCGATGCCCGAAGAAGCGCCGGTGATCAGTGCAGTGCCTTTGGATGAAAGCGCCATGGTGCAATTCCTCTACGGTGAGGCGAGAGATTCGCCGGGTGCTGACCGTTATAAAGGGACTTACGAATGTCTCAAATGACGTTTAAAGTACGTTTTTCGGACATAACCGTTTGAGGACAGGCCGATGATCAACGTGGCGTTCGTGGTTTTCGAGGGTTTCCAGTCCATGGCGCTGGCCGCCATGCCGGTATTCGAGTACGCCAATTTCAGTGCCGCCGAGGCGCTGTATGACGTGCGCGTGCTGTCCGAAAACGGTCACAACCTGCGCGCCTCCGGCGGCTTGAGCGTTGGCACCGAAGCATTTGACGGGCGCGTGTTCGACACGGTAATCGTGGTCGGTGGCGACTCCATCGTCGAACAGGCCCCCGAGGCCGTGCTGGATTACCTGCGGGCCAGCATCAACACTGCACGCCGTACGGCGTCGATCTGTTCCGGGGCGTTCGTCATGGCCCAGGCCGGCTTGCTCGACGGACGGCGGGCCACCACCCACTGGGCCTACGCCCGGGAACTGCAGGCGCGGTTTCCGGCGATCAAGGTCGAGGCCGATCGCATCTACGTGATCGATGGCTCGATCTGGACCTCCGCCGGCATGACGGCGGGTATCGACCTCGCCCTGGCCATGGTGGAAAAGGACCACGGCGCCGAGTTGGCACGGGCCGTGGCGCAGAAACTGGTGATGTACCACCGCCGCGCCGGCGGCCAGTCGCAGCACTCGGCGTTGCTGGAGCTGGAGCCGAAATCCGATCGTATTCAAACCGTGCTCGGCTACGCCCGGGAACACCTGGCCCAGCCCCTTTCGGTGGAGCAACTGGCACAGGTGGCCAACCTCAGCCCCCGGCAATTCAGCCGGGCGTTTCGCGCCGAAACCGGGCAATCGCCGGCCAAGGCCATCGAAAATCTGCGCCTGGAAGCGGCGCGACAGATGCTCGAACGCGGGCGCCTGACCCTCGACCAGATCGCCCTGGAAACCGGGTTCACTGACCGCCGACGCATGCGCGAAACCTTCCTGCGGGTGTTCGGGCAACCGCCGCAGGTGATTCGGCGCAATGCAAGAGCAGAGGTAGCTTGATCGCGCCCTCGCCCGACTTGGGAACCCTCGGTATCTACACTGAACCTGACGGAGGTTACTTTTGGAGGCACCATGAAAATCTCGGCCAAACTGGCGTTTTTCGCCGTCGTCAGCACCCTCGCCTACCTCGCCCTGGCGATCTGGGGGCTGGGTGGTTTCGCAGCCTACTTCAGCCACGGTTCACTGGTCGTCGTTGCCCTGGCCACCCTGATCATGGCTGTCGCTTCTCTGTTCACCGAGGTCAACCTGAGTTCGGGGGAACGCGAAGACCGGGCCAACCGCTGGGTCATCCCGGCCTTCGGCGTGATCGGGTTGCTGAGCGGGTTTCTGCCGGCCTATACCGACCGCATCGATTTCTGGACTTTTGGCGGTGAGGGCGTGCGCTGGTTCGGCGCGCTGTTGTTCATCGTCGGCGGCGCGCCGCGGTTGTGGCCGGTGTTTGTGCTGGGCAAGCGCTTCAGTGGGCTGGTGGCCATTCAGCCGGGGCATCGACTGGTCACTGATGGGATCTACCGCAACCTGCGCAACCCCAGTTATCTGGGGATGATGGTCATCGGCATGGGTTGGGCACTGGCTTTTCGTTCTGGTGTCGGGCTGATATTGGTAGCGCTGACGCTGATCCCGCTGATCGCGCGCATTCACTCGGAAGAAGCCTTGCTGAGGGCGCAGTTCGGCAGCGAATACGAGGCCTATTGCGCCCGCAGCTGGCGGCTGATCCCAGGACTTTACTGACAGAAACACTGATCCAACATTAGACGGCGTGCAGGCGCAGACCTTCGGCATCCACCAGAACTTGCACCGATTCATAACTTGCCAACGTCGCATGCGGCGTCTCAACAGGCTGCTCATGAGTCGCCGTGACAATCATCAAGTCCGCCCCCGCCGCCTCGGCCGCCAGAATCCCCACCGTGGCGTCTTCAAAAACCAGGCACTGCCCAGGCTCGACACCCAGGCGCCGGGCCGCGAGGCGGTAACCCGCGGGGTCCGGTTTGCCGGCAGTCACATCCTCTGCGGTGATCATGATGGCAGGTTCGGGAATCCCCGCTGCCGCCATCCGCCGCAATGCCAGTTCCCGCGGGGCGGAAGTGACGATGGCCCACTGACGGGCTGGCAAAGACCGCAAGAATTTCGACGCGCCAGCCACTTCCAATACCCCATCGACATCGACGATTTCCGCTTCGGTAATCCACGCGGCTTCGGCCTCGGCATCCACCCCGGGCAAGCCCAGACGCCTGATGGTGTCGATGGCGCGGGCACCGTGAATGGTCGGCAGGAAGGTCTCGACATCGACGCCATGGCGCACGGCCCAGGTGGTCCAGACCCGCTCGGCGGCAGCAATGGACGTCAGGACGGTGCCGTCCATGTCGAACAGAAAGGCACGGTAGGTCGAGTTGAATACAGAGTGATCGGACAAGGAAAAGAACCTCGCGGGTACCGGACGGATTTGCCCGGCAATGTAGCATCTGCGCGCAGTTCAGTTGAGTCGTTTGGACTTGAACGTCTGGCCCACGCAATCGAGCAGCCCGCCAATCATCCAGGGTTTCTTGATGAAGGAGACCGCGTGCCGCACGCCTGCGCTTTCAGGGGTTTCGAAACCGGACATGATCATGATCGGCTTGTCCGGCCAGCGATCGCCGAACTGGTTGGCCAGGTCCGCGCCGTTGAGCATGCCGGGCATGGTGATGTCTGTCAGCAGCATGTGCACCTGCGGCGCATGCTGTTCCAGATAGATCGCTGCCGCGTCCGCACTGATTTGCGGCTCGACGACAAAACCTTCCTCCTGAAGAATCTCACAGAGAAACTCCAGGATCATCGGGTCGTCCTCAACCACCAGAATCAACCCGCCAGGGAGATCTCCACCCGCCGTCGGTACTCGACTCATGACTGTGCCGCTCCCTGATTGCCTCAATGATTTCGCGGGTTCTGATCCGCCACCTAAAAGGTATGAGCAGCGGACTCGGCGGAAATTCATTTTTGATGCAGTCAGGCGACCGGTCTCAAGCGTCCTGATCAATCTTGCGCATCTGGCGGCACGTTATCCCTGAAGCCCTGCGGAAAAAACCTGTGGGAGCGAGCCTGTGT
>NZ_LACC01000045.1 GCF_000967965.1 Pseudomonas fluorescens | reverse complement strand
AACCCCGCCTCCTACTCGATCATCGAAATTAATGGCGTAGAACTTACTCGTCTTCGCCCATCTGCGATTGCAGGTAGTTCTCAAGGCCCACTTTATCGATCAGGCCCAACTGGGTTTCCAGCCAGTCGATATGTTCTTCTTCGGACTCGAGGATATCTTCAAGCAGCTCACGGCTGCCGAAGTCGCCAACTGTTTCGCAATGCGCGATGGCAACTTTCAGGTCTGCATGGCCGGTTTTCTCGATACGCAGGTCGCACTCCAGCATTTCCTTGGTGTGCTCGCCGATGTGCAGCTTGCCCAGGTCCTGGACGTTCGGCAGGCCTTCAAGGAACAGGATGCGCTTGATCAGCTTGTCCGCGTGCTTCATCTCGTCGATGGATTCGTGGTACTCGTGCTTGCCGAGCTTGTTCAGGCCCCAATCTTCATACATGCGTGCATGCAGGAAATATTGATTGATCGCGACCAGCTCATTGGCAAGGATCTTGTTGAGATGCTGGATGACTGTAACGTCGCCTTTCATGATGGGGTCCTGCCCTGTATTAGCTGTCAATAGAGCAGAGTTTGAGCCGCGTATTTAAGAGTGTCAAACCTAAGTTATTGAAACTTAAATGAAAATTAATCGGAATAAGAATGTTTGTGTTCCGCGTCTAGAGCATAACTAGTTGATTTTGAGGCATAAAAAAACCGGACATATGTCCGGTTCTTTGAAATTCGATATTTAAGCTGCTGTAAATTCTGTTGGAAAAGGAATTGCAGCCTGGGCCGTTTGCAGTTTGGTCAGAGTCTCGCGGACCACTTCCTTGGCAAGGCAGGCACATTTGCCGCACTGACTGGCAACGCCGGTAGCCACACGGACTTCCTTGTAGCTGCAGCATCCTTCATAGATCGCATCGCGGATTTGACCGTCGGTGACGCCAGTGCAGAGGCAAACATACATAAGGAAGGTCCGTCGCTGATTGTGACTCAATTGCGATGGATCTTAATGTTAACGAGAATGATTGTCAAAGTGGTTTCAGGGCACTTTCTGCCATAAGCGGGTATGGCTGACGAACGGTCGGTCTGGCAAATCGGTGATACAAAACCGTCGGGGATTTCATCGCACGGGGAAAAAACAGCTAAGCCAGCTCAAACACGCGGTGTATGATGGCCGGTCTTTTGCGACCGGGGATCGTGTCACAGGGCTGTCGCCTCAGGGTGGCAGGCTGATGCGAACCCCGTTTCTCACGCTATTACACCAGGAGATATCCAATGAGCGTACTCGTAGGCAAGCAAGCCCCTGACTTCACCGTACCGGCCGTACTCGGCAATGGCGAGATCGTTGACAGCTTCACCCTGTCCTCGGCGATCAAAGGCAAATATGGCCTGGTGTTCTTCTACCCACTGGACTTCACCTTCGTTTGCCCGTCCGAGTTGATCGCTCTGGACAACCGCATGTCCGAGTTCAAGGCACGCAACGTTGAAGTGATCGCTGTTTCGATCGACTCGCACTTCACCCACAACGCATGGCGCAACACTCCAGTGAACAATGGCGGTATCGGCCAGGTTCGCTACACCATGGCTGCCGACATCAAGCAGGACATCATGAAGGCCTACGACGTTCAGTCCGCTGACGGCGTGGCTTTCCGTGGCGCGTTCCTGATCGACGACAAAGGCGTTGTCCGCTCGCAGATCATCAACGACCTGCCGCTGGGTCGTAACATGGAAGAGCTGATCCGTCTGGTCGACGCTCTGCAATTCCACGAAGCGCACGGCGAAGTCTGCCCTGCCAACTGGAAAAAAGGCGACAAAGGCATGAACGCTTCGCCAGAAGGCGTTGCGGCTTACCTGACCGAGCACGCTGCCGCTCTGTAAGGCGCACGCTCCAGCTATAAAAAGCAGGTACAAAAAAACCGGCCATCAAGGCCGGTTTTTTTATGGGCGGGATAACACCGAGGCCGACTCAGTCGTCGAAATCTTCCCAGCCACCCATCTGCTTCCAGCGATTGACGATGCCGCAGAACAGCTCTGCCGTCTTCTCGGTGTCGTAGCGAGCCGAGTGAGCCTCGCGACCGTCGAAGTCAATGTCCGCTGCCTGGCAAGCCTTGGCCAGTACGGTTTGACCGTAAGCGAGGCCGGCGAGCGTTGCGGTATCGAAACTGGAGAACGGATGGAACGGATTGCGCTTCATGTCCAGCCGCGCAACAGCAGCATTGAGGAAGCCCAGGTCGAAGCTGCTGTTATGCCCGACCAGGATCGCCCGTTTGCAGCCATTGGCCTTGAGGGCCTTGCGCACGCCGCGGAAGATATCGTTCAGGGCAGACTCTTCACTCACGGCCATGCGCAGCGGGTGATCGAGCTTGATCCCGGTGAACTCCAGGGCCGCCGCTTCGATGTTCGCGCCTTCGAACGGCTCGACACGGAAGAAGTAGGTGTGATCGGGGTAAACAAAACCCTTTTCATCCATGGCGATGGTGGTCGCGGCGATCTCCAGCAGGGCATCGGTGGCCGAATTGAAGCCACCGGTTTCTACGTCGACGACAACCGGCAGGTAACCACGGAACCTGGCCGCCATTGGATGACGAGGGCCGCCTCCGCCGCCATTGCCTTCCAGTTCGTCGTCGAAATGGTCTTCACTCACGCGTGTTCCTCCAGCAGGCGCCAGCGCAGTTTTTCACCGGCGCGCAGCGGGATAACGGTCAGCTCGCCAAATGGCAGGCTGGTCGGGGCGGTCCACTCTTCGCGGACCAGGGTGATGCGATCGGTGTTGGCCGGCAGACCATAGAACCGAGGGCCGTTGAGGCTGGCGAAGGCCTCGAGCTTGTCCAGCGCATTGCGCTGTTCGAAGGCTTCGGCATACATCTCGATGGCCGCATAGGCGGTGTAACAACCGGCGCAACCGCACGCCGCTTCCTTGGCGTGCTGGGCGTGGGGGGCCGAGTCGGTGCCGAGGAAGAACTTCTCGCTGCCACTGGTGGCGGCGTCGAGCAGGGCTTCCTGGTGGGTATTGCGCTTGAGGATCGGCAGGCAATAGAAGTGCGGCCGGATCCCGCCCACCAGCATGTGGTTGCGGTTGTACAACAGGTGGTGCGCGGTGATGGTCGCGCCCACGTTGGCCGAAGCCGAGTTGACGAACTGCACGGCGTCCGCGGTGGTGATGTGCTCGAAGACCACTTTGAGGGTCGGGAAGCGCTCGACCACACGGCGCATGTGTTCATCGATGAAGATTTTTTCGCGGTCGAACACGTCGACATCACCACGGGTGACTTCACCGTGAACCAGCAACGGCATCCCGACTTCGGCCATGGCCTCAAGTGCAGGGAAAATCTTGTCGATGCTGGTAACACCAGAGTCCGAGTTGGTAGTCGCGCCGGCCGGGTACAGCTTGGCGGCGTGAATGAATCCGCTGGCCTTGGCCTCGCGAATTTCTTCAGGTTGGGTGCGGTCGGTCAGGTACAGGACCATCAGTGGCTCGAACAGGCTGCCGGCCGGTCGGGCAGCGAGAATCCGCTGGCGATAGCCGTCGGCTTCGGCCGCGTTGCGCACCGGTGGAACCAGGTTGGGCATGATGATGGCGCGGCCAAAGGTGCGCGCGACATCCGCGACGGTATTGGTCAACACGGCACCATCGCGAAGATGAATATGCCAGTCGTCGGGACGCAGCAGGGTCAGGCGGTCGGACATGAGGGGATTCCAGGCGGGTCAAACTCAAGGGAATGCTACCGGAAAAGACTCTTGCAGGCACTCGCTATCAAGTTTTGCAGGAAGCTTCCGATATCCAACAGGTATGCCGTAAACATGTGTGTGTCGGTCTTTTTGTTGTAGAAACCAGTGGAGCCTCCCGTGCGCCAGCGTTATTTAGCCTTGCTCAGTGTGTTTGCCAGCCTTCCGGCGATGGCGCTCACTTTCCAGACACCTCTGGAGAACATTGAGTGGACGGTCGAAGGCGACAAGTTCGAATGCCGCCTGACTCAGCCGATCACCGATTTCGGTTCGGGCGAGTTCGTGCGTCGTGCCGGCGAGCAGGCGACGTTTCGTCTGAAAACCTACAACCCGATGATCGGCGGTGGCTCGGCGACGCTGCTGGCCGCTGCCGCGCCGTGGCAACCGGGACGTGACGACATCAATCTGGGCACGGTGAGAATCGGCAGTGGCAACGTATTGTTCAACAGCTCACAGGTTCAGGCCGGGCGTCTGATCAGTGGCCTGATGGACGGTCGCAGCCCGGTGGTTCGACATTCCTCGGGGGATGGGCGGGTGTCGGAAGTACGCTTGTTGCCGGTCAGGTTCACCAAAGCGTTTGCCGACTACCAAGGTTGCGTGGCGAAGCTGTTGCCACAGAATTTCGAACAGGTGAAGCAATCCGAAATCGGCTTCCCCGGCGGTGGAATCGAACTCGACAGCGCCGCAAAAGCCAAGCTGCAGGTGATGCTGGAGTACATGAAGGCCGATCCGACGGTCAATCACATCGAGCTCGACGGTCACTCCGACAACAGCGGCAACCGCCTGACCAACCGCGACCTGTCGCGGCGCCGAGCCCTGGCAGTGATGGAGTTCTTCAAGGCCAACGGCATCCAGGAGTCGCAAATCACCCTGCGTTTCCATGGCGAGCGTTATCCGGTGGCGCCTAACACCAACAACACCAACCGCGCGAAGAACCGTCGAGTAGCGGTACGCCTGGAGCGCGGAGCGCCCGCGGAACAAGTCGCCCCGCAAGCAACGAAAGCGGCCGTTTCGGCAACTTCCTGACTCTTTGGTCATCGTCGCCCTCTCGACATAATCTGTCGCTTCGTCGTCATAAGCTGTCGCGCCACTGTAAATTATTCTGCATGAGCGGTAGACTTCCCGGCTTTCCGTAGAATCCCGTGGAGTGATGGCATGGCGGACGTAAACAAGGTCGTTCTGGCGTATTCCGGCGGCCTGGACACTTCGGTGATCCTCAAGTGGCTGCAGGATACTTATAACTGTGAAGTGGTGACCTTCACCGCTGACCTGGGTCAGGGCGAAGAGGTCGAACCTGCACGCGCCAAGGCTCAGGCCATGGGCGTCAAAGAGATCTACATCGACGACTTGCGCGAAGAGTTCGTGCGCGATTTCGTTTTCCCGATGTTCCGCGCCAACACCGTTTACGAAGGCGAGTACCTGCTGGGTACTTCCATCGCTCGTCCGCTGATCGCCAAGCGCCTGATCGAAATCGCCAACGAAACCGGCGCTGACGCCATTTCCCATGGCGCCACCGGCAAAGGCAACGACCAGGTTCGTTTCGAACTGGGCGCGTACGCCTTGAAGCCTGGTGTGAAAGTGATTGCCCCTTGGCGTGAATGGGACCTGCTGTCCCGTGAAAAGCTGATGGATTACGCCGATAAGCACGCGATCCCGATCGAGCGCCACGGCAAGAAGAAGTCCCCGTACTCCATGGATGCCAACCTGCTGCACATCTCCTATGAAGGCGGCGTGCTGGAAGACACCTGGACCGAGCACGAAGAAGACATGTGGCGCTGGACCGTTTCCCCGGAAAACGCTCCAGACAAGGCGCAGTACCTGGAACTGACCTACCGCAACGGCGACATCGTCGCGCTGGACGGCGTCGAAATGACTCCGGCCACCGTGCTGGCGACCCTGAACCGTATCGGTGGCGAACACGGTATCGGCCGTCTCGACATCGTCGAGAACCGCTACGTGGGCATGAAGTCCCGTGGCTGCTACGAAACTCCTGGCGGCACCATCATGCTGCGTGCCCACCGTGCGATCGAATCGATCACCCTGGACCGCGAAGTGGCTCACCTCAAGGACGAGTTGATGCCCAAGTACGCCAGCCTGATCT
Source organism: Pseudomonas fluorescens (assembly GCF_000967965.1). Lineage (GTDB taxonomy): Bacteria > Pseudomonadota > Gammaproteobacteria > Pseudomonadales > Pseudomonadaceae > Aquipseudomonas > Aquipseudomonas grandcourensis. The sequence continues at coordinate 22,104 of NZ_LACC01000045.1, read as the reverse complement.
ACACCGGCTACTGGTGGAGCCCTGAGCGTCTGATGCTGCAACAGATGATCGATGCGTCCCAGGTCAACGTGAACGGCGTTGTGCGCCTGAAGCTGTACAAGGGCAATGTGATCGTCACTGGCCGCAAGTCCGACGACTCGCTGTTCGACGCCAACATCGCTACCTTCGAAGAAGATGGCGGCGCGTACAACCAGGCGGATGCTGCGGGCTTCATCAAGCTCAACGCCCTGCGCATGCGCATTGCGGCGAACAAAGGCCGGAAGCTGTTCTGAGACCTTTGAAGTCGTGATGGATGCCTGACCTCGTCCTCGACGAGGTCAGGTACCTGAAAACGGGGCGTGACGCCAGTTACTGCGTTGTCGGGTGTTTTCGTTTCCGCTGATGATTTCCTGTTTTTCTCCTGCTCAATGGCCTGACCTGTACTACAGGTTGTTGCTCGCCGGTTGCCCGGCCTGATCAATGACAGACAACCGGTGCGAGTCGAGATTGTAGGCTACATAAACGGCAGCACTGCGCTTGTTGGCCTGCTTTGAATGTTCAAGCGCACTGGCTTTCAGTAATTTCTCCGAAACTGCACAAGTGACAAACAGAATCACGTATGCCGCCTTTTCCCGTGGCCTCTGGATTTTCTCCAGCAGCGCTCCAAACTCGACCTCTTTGCTCATCCAGCGTACATCAACGATGTACACGTCTTTTACTGGCTCCGGCAGCTGAAGGTAATGCTGAACAGAGACAGTGGTTTGCAGACCAATTCCGGTTGGTGGGTCCTGTGCGCCACAGGGCGTGCGAGCTGACTGCCAGTCATTCGTTGACGTTTTCAGAGCGGGGTTTTCAGACGACTTCCCGGACGCTTTTTTTTCCGACCGCCCAACATCATCCATGACCTTCATGAAGTGCTTTCCCTTTTCAAAATCGGAAGGCGCATAAAGTGATTTATAGTTGAAGTTGAGTGTTGCGAAAAAAAGTAAAAGTAAATAGAACGGAAAACTGATCAGGAACCAGACGTAGAGCTCTCTTTCCTCCTGATCAAGGAAGGGGAGAGATACGGCTGCCGAAGTTTCAGAGAGTGCTGCGAATATTGCGATAATTGTCATTGGGTTGGTGATTCGTTTTTTTATCATATTCTGTACTCATGCGGGTTGTCTGTTCTCGAGTGGTTTATGAGGTTGGGCCGATGTGCTGGTTATTGTAGTGATTTTTATTGTTTGTTGGTTTTTGACAGGTTTTAATTTGTTTGTTGTATTGCTCTTGGGGTTCTTGAGTGTGGGGTGTGTTTTAATGATTGCTCAAAAAATATTATTTGCTGTAAGAGTAATTGGATGCTTGATGTGTGATATTTCTGGTGTGAGGGTTGAATGCGTAAATATCAGTTACGTTTTAACTGAGAGATAGAGGCTAATGCTTGTCAGAGTGCGACAGATCAAGCTGGCTCTCGGAAAATTTTGGTCGTAAATCGACAGGGGTGCCGGCTGGAAAGTGCGACAGACTGACGCTGATACAGTTTTCAATTCATTCTGTTCGAGGGATTTTTGTAGGAGGAATCCGTGTTGTTTGTAGGGTATGTCTCTTGGTGTGGGTGGCTGGGAGGGGCGACATGCCATGGGTGAAACGACTAGGCTATTGTGCGGGCTCTAAAAATTCGAACAGCGAAAATTGGACTTGCCCATGAATAAAGTGCTGATCGTGGATGATCACCCCGTCATTCGTCTTGCGGTACGTATGCTAATGGAGCGTCATGGCTACGAAGTTATTGCAGAAACCGATAACGGTGTGGACGCACTGCAACTAGCCCGTGAACTTATGCCGGACATTGTCATTCTGGATATCGGAATTCCGAAGCTGGACGGGTTGGAAGTTATCGCGCGTTTGTCTTCGACCTCAATGCCGATGAAAGTGCTGATTTTGACTTCCCAGGCGCCGGGGCATTTTTCGATGCGTTGCATGCAATCCGGTGCAGCCGGCTATGTCTGCAAACAACAAGACCTCACGGAGTTGCTCAGTGCAATAAAGGCCGTGTTGTCAGGCTACAGTTACTTTCCTAATCAAGCCTTGCATACCGTGCGTTGCAGTTTGGGGAATGCCAGTGAGGCCGATATGGTTGATCGGTTGTCGGGGCGGGAAATGATGGTCCTGCAACAGTTGGCCCGAGGAAAGACCAATAAAGAAATTGCCGATGGGATGTTTCTCAGCAATAAAACAGTCAGTACTTACAAGACTCGCCTGTTGCTCAAGCTGAATGCGCGGTCTCTGGTCGATCTGATCGAACTGGCACAACGCAATGGTCTGGTGTGATGACGTAACTGCACGACAAGGGGCGCCTACCAGGGTATGGCACTTAGAAAAAAGCCTCCGTTTCGGGAGGCTTTCAGGTGTCATAAGTCAAAATCGTAATCGGCCAATTGCTTTTGCAGTCGGCGCTCCTCCAGCAGGTTGTCGATGGTGCGGCGTTTGCTCAGATTAGTTTTCGCTACTTCAACCACCGGCTCAGCGTCATCGGTTTCGGCGGTGGTGAAATCGTCTTCTACGTCCAATTGCTCTTTGCCAGTACTCATTTAGTTGCTCCAGGCTAAGAAGGCCTTTGGCGCTCCTTATATCGACAATCTCCCGGCGGGTAAAAAAGATTTTTTCAATCGACAAATCAATAAACCTAATAGCGCCTCAATCGTCGGAGGTTTTGTGCTTGTATTCGCACAAGTCCTCGATCCGGCAGCTACCGCATCGGGGCTTGCGGGCCAGGCAAACATAGCGGCCGTGAAGGATCAGCCAGTGATGGGAGTCGAGCAGGTACTCCTTGGGCACGAATTTCATCAGTTTTTTCTCGACTTCCACCACATTCTTGCCGGGAGCAATGCCAGTCCGGTTGCTGACCCTGAAAATATGCGTGTCGACGGCCATAGTCAGCTGACGGAATGCCGTATTGAGTACCACATTGGCGGTCTTGCGGCCGACGCCGGGCAGTGCTTCCAGCTCTTCGCGGGTTTGTGGCACCTCACCGGCGTGACGCTCGACCAGCAAGCGGCAGGTTTCGATCACGTTTTTCGCTTTGCTGTTGTACAGGCCGATGGTCTTGATGTACTCCGACAGTCCCTCGACTCCCAGGGCATGGATCGCTGCCGGGGTATTGGCGACCGGGAACAGCTTGGCAGTGGCCTTGTTGACGCCGACATCGGTCGACTGCGCCGAGAGAATCACGGCAATTAGCAATTCGAAGGGCGAGGAGTAGGCTAGCTCGGTCTTTGGTTCCGGGTTGTCCTCGTGCAGTCTGCGGAAGATTTCCAGGCGTTTTGCGGCATTCATGGGCAGTGCGTTTCCTTGAAGGCAATCAATGTATGGGCGTGGGGCGCCAGGCCTGCCAGGCGGCGATCAGCAGCCCGAGCAGGATGAACCCGCCAGGGACCAATGTGGTCAGGCGCAGGCCGCCATCAGCCACCAGTACCCAGCCTTGCCAGTCAGTTTGTGTTGCACCGAACAGCCACGATAGATGGTTTCCAAGTGTTCCGTTGCCGATGAGCTCGCGCAGCAGGCCCAGCGCGATCATCAGCGTGGCAAACAGGCTATTGAGTCGCAGGCGTTGGCGCCAACCGTTCTGAAAGAACCCGCTGTGTTCCAGTACGACGCATTGCAAGGCGATCAAGGCGCCATAAAACCCCAGATGCTGCTGCCATTGCAGCGACCAGGCCTGAGCCATGAGTTGCGCGCAACTGGTGAGCGTGGCCGCCAACAGGACGCTGGCTAGCAAGCGGGTCGTCGGGACCAGTCGGGATCGCAGGGCGCCCATGGCCAGGCTGAACAACTGGGTCACCACCATGAACATCAGGCACAGGCCTAGTGCGGCCATCAGCGAGTGGGTGGCGCCGATCAGCGGCGTCAGCATCAAGGCGTTGCGCAGAGTCGATGAGTTATCCATGGGCAGGGATTCCGAGCAGTTGTTGCCGGTGTTCATCGAAGTAGCGCAAGGCATCGTGGACGGCATTGATTACCGCTCTAGAGGTGATGGTTGCGCCTGCGATCTGATCGAACTGTCCCTGATCCTTTTTAAGCGCCCAGCCGCTGTCACCGGGTTCAGTTCGAGACTTGCCGGAAAAAAACTGGAGCCAGGCATTGGGCCAGTCGGCGATCCGTGCCCCCAGTCCCGGTGTTTCCGACTGTTTGAGGGTTTTGACGCCCAGTAACCTGCCATTGGCGTCGACAGCGATCAACAGGTCGATGGCACCGGCGTAGCCAAGGGTTTGGCTGCGCAGCAACACCGCGACGGGTTGATCGGCCCGGGTCGCCAGATAACCACCCAGCAAGGTGCTGTTGGTCAGCGTGGTTGCTTCAATCTTTATGGGCTGTTCGAGTGGCTGATTGTCGTAGCTGTCCGGCGCGATCAGGTCCAGCAGATTACGGCTGTCGATCAGGCGCTGTTCGGCTGCAATGCGTGGCGCGCTGCCGAGTTGCACGAAGTAGGTCACGCCAAGGCCCAATGTGGCCAAAAGCACCACAAGCGCTATGCTTGATATCCGGTTCATGGCGCCTCCGGCTGTTGCCTGGCCGCTACGAACCGCTCCAGCGCCGGCACGCACAGGTTCATCAACAGCACGGCGAAGGCGATGCCGTCCGGGTAGCCGCCCCAAGTACGAATCAGATAGGTCAGGAGCCCGACGCCGACACCGAACAGCAATTTCGCGCCAGGGCTTCTGGCGCCGGACACCGGTTCTGTAATGATAAAGAACGCCCCCAGCATGGTCGCGCCGCTAAGCAGATGAAACAGCGGCGAGCCATGGGAGTCGGAGCCCGAACCGTTCCAGCACAGCAGGCTGACGATGAACAGGCTGGCCAGCATGCCGACCGGTGCATGCCAACTGATCACCTTTCGTTGCAGGAGAAACACACCGCCCGCCACAAAGGCCAGGTTCAGCCATTCCACCCCCCGGCCGCCAAAGTGTCCGAATGCCGGGTTGCCGGCAAACAGTTCATCCATGGTCAGGCTTTTGTTGATTCGCAGACTGTCCAGTGCCGTGGCCTGCACCCACGCATCCGGCGCGTGGCCGACGCCGAACACGTGCTGCAGGCCGCTCAGCAGATCCATGCCATGGGGCGATGGCCAAAGGGTCATTGGTTGGGGAAAGGTCACCAGCACCAGGGCAAAACCGAGCATCGCCGGGTTGAAGGGATTTGAACCGACGCCGCCATACAAGTGCTTGCCGAACACCATCGCAAAAGCGGCAGCACTGAGGGTCAGCCACCATGGGCAGTAAGGCGGCAGCGCCAGAGCCAGCAATGTGGCACTGACCAGCGCGCTACCGTCACTCAAGGTTGGCCCCGGCGGTCGCTTGCGCAAATGCACGACGGCGCCCTCGACGGCCAACGCGGCAGCGGCCGCCAGAACCAGATTGATCAATACGCCCCAGCCATACAGCCAGAACGCCGCCAGCATTCCCGGCAGCGTGGCCAGCAGCACCAGTTTCATCGCCTGTTGCAGGCGATCATCAACTGAGTCAAGGGCTGGCATGGGCGTCCACCAGGCGTTCGGCTTCACCGAGTGCGCGCTCCAGGGCTTCGATTTGTTCCGCCGGTGCTTCGTTGGCCTGAGCCTTCTTGAGTTCGGCGCGGCGCATGGCCAACTGGATCTTGGCTCGTTTCAGATCGGCATCATTTGACGACACAACTACGACCGTCGGCGCCGGGGCAGTTGGGGCGACGCTTTCCAGTTGCGCCAGGTTTTGTTCGGCGGCTTCGAACTGTTGTTGCAGGACGATCAACTGCGATTGCTGTTCGAAGGTCGGCGGATGCCCAAAGGCCTTCAGCGATTTGTGCAACTGCGCCCGACTCATCGCCACATCGATCTTGGCCTTTTTCAGCACGGCATCGGCATTGGCGGTTTTCTGTGCGCGAACGCGTTCGAGGGCCGCCTGCACCGGGTCGGCTGTCACCTCGGCAGGTTGCGCAGCTCGCTGCCTTGCCTGACGCTCGGCAACTTTCTGTTGCTCTTCACGCTGCAAGCGGGCATTGCGTTGTTCGAAGCGGCGCCGTGCGTGATCGCGCTTGAGTGTGCGGGCCTGCCGCGCCTGCGGTGTGAGGGCCAGCCCCCCGACAACGGGCAGTACCATGTTCGGCAACAGTGGGCGCATTTCGATGCAGTCCACCGGGCACGGTGCCACGCAGAGGTCGCAACCGGTGCACTCATCGATGATCACCGTGTGCATCAGTTTGGCCGCGCCGACGATGGCATCGACCGGACAGGCCTGAATGCACTTGGTGCAACCAATGCACTCGGCCTCGCGGATATAGGCGATCTGCGCAGGTGCCGAGCCGCGAGTGATGTCCAGTTCCAGCACCGGCACCTTCAGCAGTTCGGCCAGGGCATTAATGGTTTCGTTGCCGCCTGGCGGACACTTGTTGATCGGCTCGCCATTGGCGATGCCTTCGGCGTACGGCTTGCACCCGGGGTGGCCGCACTTGCCGCATTGGGTTTGCGGCAAGAGTGCGTCGATGAGTTGAATCAGACTCATGTTTTGATCAGTCCGCTGAATCCGAGAAAGGCCACTGCGATCAGGCCGGCACCAATCAGGTCGATCGGCAAGCCGCGAAAGGGCAGGGGAACATCGTTGTCAGTCGTGCGTTCACGCAAATCAGTGAACAGGCTCAACACCAGCCAGAAGCCCAGTCCTGCACCGAGGCTCAAGGCTGTGGCGTGAAAGAAGCCCTTGTCTTCCTGAGCATTGAGCAAGGCCACGCCGAGCACGCCGGCATTGCCCAGCAGCAACGGCCAGAGGCCTTCGAACGGCAGTGTCGCAAACACCCGTGTCAGCAACTTCAGCAGCGGGCTGATCAGCAGCACGCTCAATGGCAGAAACACAAACAGACGCAGCGTCGTCAATTGCAGCGGCACCAGCAGCCATTGATAGAGCGCGTAGCCGAGCATGCCCACGACCAGCATCAGGCAGGTCGTCGCAATACCCAAGGCATGGACCTGACGGCGCTGGCCGGCCAACAACGGATCGACGGCCAACGGCAAGTGCAACACGATGTTGTTGATCAGGGCGGCGCTGATTAGCGTAAGCAGGATTTCGGTCATTGTTCGTGCCGGCAGGAACAGGGTTTTTTTAGCGCAATTGTCTAAAAAGAGTAGGCATTATCCGGCAAGGCGGGAGGGTGGGCCAGACATGAAAATCCCACAGCCGCGCCAGGCCCGACTGTGGGATCGATTTGCCGCAGACCTTACTTAATGCGCTGGCCCGGCTTGGCGCCGCTGTCAGGGCTGAGCAGGTAGATCTCTTCACCGCCAGGGCCGGCCGCCATCACCATGCCTTCGGAGATGCCGAACTTCATTTTCCGTGGCTTGAGGTTGGCGATCATCATGGTCAGGCGACCATCGAGCTTCGACGGGTCCGGATAAGCGCTCTTGATCCCGGAGAACACATTGCGTTGCTCGTCACCGATGTCCAGGGTCAGGCGCAGCAGCTTGTCAGCACCTTCCACATGCTCAGCCTTGACGATCAGCGCGACACGCAAATCGACTGCCGCAAAGGTGTCGAACTCGATTTCCGGCGACAGCGGATCCTTGGCCAGTTCGCCATTGCCGGCAGGCGCGGCTGCGCCGGTGTCGGTCTGGCTGGCGGTCAGGTCTTCTTTCGAGGCGTCGGTCATGGCTTGCACCTTGACCGGGTCGATACGGGTCATCAACGGCTTGAACTCGTTCAGCTGGTGATTGCTGAGCAAGGTCGTGTGGTCGTTCCAGGTCAGCGGCGCGACGTTGAGGAACGCCTCGGCGTCGGCGGCCAGCAGTGGCAGCACCGGTTTGAGGAAGATCACCAGTTGGCGGAACAGGTTGATGCCTGTGGCGCAGATGGCCTGGACTTCATCCTGCTTGCCTTCCTGTTTGTTCAGCGACCACGGCGCCTTGTCGGCGATCCAGGCGTTGGCGCGGTCGGCCAGGCCCATGATCTCGCGCATGGCGCGGGCGAAGTCACGGGCTTCATAGGCGTCGGCGATGCTTGGCGCGGCGGCCAGGAAGGCTTCGGTCAATTCAGGCGCGGCGTTGGTGTCGACCATCACGCCGGCATTGCCTTTGTTGATGAAACCGGCGCAACGGCTGGCGATGTTGACGACCTTGCCCACCAGGTCGGAGTTGACCTTCTGCACGAAGTCTTCGAGGTTCAGGTCGAGGTCGTCGACGCCACGGCCCAGCTTGGCCGCGTAGTAATAGCGCAGGTATTCCGGCGACAAGTGGTCCAGGTAGGTCCGGGCCTTGATGAAGGTGCCGCGGGACTTGGACATCTTCTGGCCGTTGACGGTCAGGTAGCCGTGCACGTTGATCCCGGTCGGCTTGCGGTAGCCCGCGCCTTCGAGCATGGCTGGCCAGAACAGGGCGTGGAAGTTGACGATGTCCTTGCCGATGAAGTGGTACAGCTCGGCAGTGGAGTCCTTGCCCCAGAACGCGTCGAAGTCCAGCTCCGGTGTGCGGTTGCACAGGTTCTTGAAGCTGGCCATGTAGCCGATCGGCGCATCCAGCCACACGTAGAAGTATTTGCCCGGCTCGTCGGGGATTTCAAAACCGAAATACGGCGCATCGCGGGAGATGTCCCACTGTTGCAGGCCGGCATCCAGCCATTCGGCGATCTTGTTGGCCACGGCGTCTTGCAGGGTGCCGCTGCGGGTCCAGGTTTGCAGCATTTGCTGGAAGTCTGGCAGCTTGAAGAAGAAGTGCTGGGAATCCTTGAGCACCGGGGTGGCGCCGGAAATCGCCGACTTCGGATCCTTCAGGTCGGTCGGTGCGTAGGTCGCGCCGCATTTTTCGCAGTTGTCGCCGTACTGGTCTTCGGTGCCGCATTTCGGGCAGGTGCCCTTGATGAAGCGGTCGGCCAGGAACATTTTCTTTTCCGGGTCGAAATACTGGGTGATCGAGCGCGTGGCGATGTGCCCGGCGTCGCGCAGTTTCAGGTAGATCTGGCTCGACAGCTCACGGTTTTCTTCGGCGTGAGTGGAGTGGAAATTGTCGAAGTCCACCAGGAATTCGGCAAAGTCGGCGCTGTGTTCAGCCTGGACGTTGGCGATCAGTTGTTCCGGGGTGATGCCTTCCTTTTCCGCGCGCAGCATGATCGCCGATCCGTGGGCGTCGTCAGCACAGACATAAATGCATTGATTGCCGCGGTGCTTCTGGAAGCGCACCCACATATCGGTCTGGATGTATTCCAGCATATGGCCAAGGTGGATCGAACCATTGGCATAGGGCAGGGCGCTGGTGACGAGGATCTTGCGTGGCTCGGACATGGGGCTCGGCTACTTGATGAAACGGAGGTCGGCCACTATAAAGCGCCGGCGCATATTTTTCACCCTGTGAGCCTGTTTCCGGATGCATAGCCGATGAAAACCGTGGCGAGGGAGCTTGCTCCCGCTGGGTGGCGAAGCCGCCCCATACCGGACTAACCGGTTTTGTCAGAGACACCTCGTCAATCTGATTGCGGCTGCTGCGCACCCGAGCGGGAGCAAGCTCCCTCGCCACAAACTGTGTTCGGGCACAAATCCACTCACAACAAATGAATCTGCGGGGTACGATACCCATTATCTTTTCCAGTCCTGTTTTCGGAGTTGCCCATGAGCGCCGTCAATCGCGCAGCGGTGGAAGCCGTCCTTCGCCAATACACCGACCCTTACATGAACCAGGACCCGGTCAGCGCCGGGTGCGTGCGCAACATCGAGATCCAGGGCGAGCGCGTCAGCGTTCAGCTTGAACTGGGTTACGCCGCCGGGCTGTTCAAGAGTGGCTGGGCGCAGATGCTGGAAATGGCCATTCAGGGGTTGGATGGCGTGGCAAGTGCCAAGGTCGAAATCACCAGTGTGATCGCTGCGCACAAGGCTCAGGCACAGATTCCAGGGCTGGCCAACGTCAAGAACGTGGTGGCCGTGGCATCCGGCAAGGGCGGCGTGGGCAAATCCACCACGGCGGCCAACCTGGCCCTGGCCCTGGCCCGCGAAGGCGCCAAGGTCGGGATTCTCGATGCGGACATCTACGGCCCGAGCCAGGGCATCATGTTTGGCATCCCCGAGCGCACCCGCCCCGAGGTCAAGGATCAGAAGTGGTTCGTTCCGCTCAAGTCCCATGGCGTCGAGGTGATGTCCATGGCGTTCCTCACCGATGACAACACGCCGATGGTCTGGCGCGGGCCGATGGTCTCCGGCGCCTTGCTGCAACTGGTGACCCAAACCGCGTGGGGTGATCTGGACTACCTGGTCATCGACATGCCGCCTGGCACCGGCGATATCCAGCTGACCCTGGCGCAGAAAGTGCCGGTGGCCGGCGCGGTCATCGTGACCACCCCGCAGGACCTGGCATTGCTGGACGCGCGCAAGGGCGTGGAAATGTTCCGCAAGGTCAACATCCCGGTGCTGGGCGTGGTGGAAAACATGGCCGTGCACATCTGCTCCAACTGCGGACATGCCGAGCATCTGTTTGGCGAAGGCGGTGGTGTGAAGCTGGCCAACCAGTATGGCGTCGAGCTGCTGGCGTCGTTGCCGCTGTCGATGGTCATTCGCGAACAGGCCGATGGCGGCAAGCCAACGGTGATCGCCGAGCCTGACAGCCAGATTGCCATGGTTTACCAAGAGCTGGCCCGTCACGTTGGCGCGAGGATCGTGTTGCAGGAAGCGTTGACGCCGGCGATGCCGAATATCAGCGTCAGCGACGACTAATAACCTGAAATACGAATCCCTGTAGGAGCGAGCCTGCTCGCGATGGTGTATCAGTCGACACCGCGGTGTCTGACACGCCTTCGCGAGCAGGCTCGCTCCTACAGTTGTTCTTTGTCGCGTCTTAGATCCGCAACCCGCCATCCATCTCCAGAATCCGACCGGTGTAATAGTCGTTCTCGAAGATGTAAGCCGCCGAATGGGCGATTTCTTCAGGCTTGCCCATGCGCTTGAGCGGGATCCCGGCAGTCATCTTCTCCAGCGCTTCAGGCTTCATGCCCAAGGTCATTTCGGTTTCGATGAAGCCAGGTGCAATGCCGGCCACGCGAATGCCGTAGCGCGCCAGTTCCTTGGCCCAGGTCACGGTCGCCGCAGCAACACCGGCCTTGGCGGCGGAGTAGTTGGTCTGACCGACGTTGCCGGCGCGGGAAATCGAAGAGATATTGATGATCGCGCCGCTGTTGTTCAGCTCGACCATTTTCGCCGCGACTTCACGGGTGCACAGGAACACGCCGGTCAGGTTGACGTCGATGACGGCCTGCCACTGGGCCAGGCTCATCTTGGTCATTTCGCCATCCTTGACCTTGAGCAGCAGGCCGTCGCGCAGGATCCCGGCGTTGTTGATCAAGCCATGGATCGCGCCGAAGTCTTCAGCGACCTGGGCAACCATGTGGGTCACTTGCTCTTCGTTGGCCACGTTGCACAGGTAGGCGCGAGCCTCGACACCCTCGGCCTTGCAGGCCGCGACGGCGTCGTCGAGTTTTTCCTGGTTCAGGTCCACCAGCGCGAGTTTCGCGCCCTTGCCTGCGAAATACTCGGCCATGGAGCGGCCTAAACCCTGGCAACCGCCAGTGATAATGATTACTTTGTCAGTGAGTTGCATTCGCATGCCCCGGTAGCAGGTCTGAGTGTTTTCCTTCTAGAGAGCCTCTCGATCTGCGCCTGACGTGGCCCGGCTGCACATGAGAACTGCCCCGATGGCGTGCTGGGACTTTCACCAGCAGCTCGTCCGTTTTTCTGACGGATTCTATTTAAGGAGTCATAAATTGAGCGTTGAAGCGGCTAAGCATGCACGAGAATTGCTCCTCAAGGAATACCGTGGGGTGCTCTCGACGCACTCCAAATCGATGCCCGGTTTTCCGTTCGGCTCTGTAGTTCCGTACTGCCTGGACGAGCAGGGCCGGCCGCTAATCCTGATCAGCCGTATCGCCCAGCACACGCATAACCTGCAAAAAGATCGGAAATGCTCGCTCTTTGTCGGCGAACGTGGTGCCGAAGATGTCCAGGCCGTTGGTCGACTGACTTACCTGGCTGAGGCGCATCAGCTCGAAGACGAAGCCGCCATCGACGCTGCTTCCGAGCGTTACTACCGCTACTTCCCGGAGTCGCAGGGTTATCACAAGGCCCACGATTTCGATTTCTGGGTGCTCGAGCCTGTCCGCCACCGTTACATCGGCGGTTTTGGCGCGATTCATTGGGTCAACGAGCTGACCCTGGTCAACCCGTTCGCTGGCAAGGCCGAAGTGAGCATGGTCGAGCACATGAACGCCGATCACGCCAAGGCCATCGCCCATTACGTCGACCTGGCGGGGCTGCCGAAAAACGTGCCTGCGCAAATGGTCGGTATCGATACCGAAGGCATGCACCTGCGCATCGGCCAAAGTCTGCACTGGTTGCCGTTTCAAGCGCCTTGTAATACGCCGACACAAGTTCGCGAAGCCTTGGTTTATCTGGCCCACGCCGAGCATTGGCCGAAAAATGAAGTGGCCGGCGCTTGAAATCACGAAACGGCGACGTCATCTAAGGTGAACTGGCAAGGCATTCTTGCGTTGAGGAACCATTTGATGCGCCCTTTTTTGTTGCTCTTTCTGCTGTTCCCGGTGTTGGAGCTGTTCGTATTCGTCAAGGTGGCAGGGTCCATCGGGTTTTTCCCGGCCCTGCTGCTGATCATTCTCGGCTCGATGTTCGGCGTGTTTGTGCTGCGCATCGCCGGCCTGGCCACGGCCCTGCGTGCCCGTGAAAGCCTGAGCCGCGGCGAACTGCCGGCCCAGACCATGCTCGAAGGCCTGATGCTGGCATTGGCCGGTGGCCTGCTGATTCTTCCGGGCTTCATCAGCGATGTGATCGGCGTGTTCATGCTGCTGCCGTTCAGTCGTCGCCTGCTGGCCAATAAAATGCGCCAGCGCGCCGAAGAGCAGGCGATGCGTCAGCGAGCGTTCGCCGACGACCTCCAGGCCCGTGGCGGCCCGGTGCCGCGCGAGCCGCTGGGCCGCGAGCCCAACGTGATCGAAGGCGAGTTCGAACACCGCGATACCAAGTAATACGCACATCGACACGGTACCTTCGGGTGCCGTGTTCATTTGCGGGGCAGCGAACTGAAATTTTTTCGATCCCCGCCCTTGTAATAAGCTTATGCGCCCTTATGTAACGGTCACCGCAAGGTTTCTGGCGAACACGCCAGACAGACTTCCGCGGTTCGCTTGACGAACCGCAACCGGCACCGCCGGCCTTTGTTAAACCCGCCGGGAATACACCGGCCGATGAAAACCACAATTAGGAGAGATCGACAATGAAGCTTCGTCCTCTGCATGACCGCGTCGTCATCCGTCGCAGCGAAGAAGAAAAGAAAACCGCTGGCGGTATCGTCCTGCCAGGTTCGGCTGCTGAAAAAGCCAACAGCGGCGAAATCCTCGCTGTAGGCACCGGCCGCGTACTGGAAAACGGTGAAGTGCGTGCACTGTCCGTGAAAGTGGGCGACAAGGTTGTGTTCGGTCCTTACTCCGGCAGCAACACTGTGAAAGTCGACGGCGAAGACCTGCTGGTAATGAGCGAGAACGAAATCCTCGCTGTTATCGAAGGCTGATATCCCCGTTCATTTTCCGCTACTACAAAGTATTTAAGGAATATCGATCATGGCTGCTAAAGAAGTTCTGTTTGGCGATTCCGCCCGCAAGAAAATGCTCAAAGGCGTCAACGTCCTGGCTGACGCGGTAAAAGCGACCCTGGGCCCGAAAGGCCGTAACGTGATCATCGAGAAGAGCTTCGGCGCTCCGACCATCACCAAAGACGGCGTTTCCGTAGCAAAAGAAATCGAACTGGAAGACCGTTTCGAAAACATGGGCGCGCAGCTGGTCAAAGACGTTGCCTCCCGTGCCAACGATGACGCTGGTGACGGTACTACCACCGCTACCGTTCTGGCTCAGTCGATCGTCAACGAAGGCCTGAAAGCCGTCGCTGCCGGCATGAACCCGATGGATCTGAAGCGCGGCATCGACAAGGCGACCATCGCCATCGTCAAAGAGCTGAAAAACCTGTCCAAGCCATGCGCTGACACCAAGGCAATCGCTCAGGTTGGCACCATCTCCGCCAACTCCGACAACTCCATCGGCGACATCATTGCCGAAGCCATGGAAAAAGTCGGTAAAGAAGGCGTGATCACCGTTGAAGAAGGCACTGGCCTGGAAAACGAACTGTCGGTTGTAGAAGGCATGCAGTTCGACCGTGGCTACCTGTCCCCGTACTTCGTCAACAAGCCGGAAACCATGGTTGCCGAGCTGGACAACCCGCTGGTTCTGCTGGTCGACAAAAAGATCTCGAACATCCGCGAAATGCTGCCAGTGCTGGAAGCCGTTGCCAAAGCCGGCCGTCCACTGCTGATCGTTTCCGAAGACGTTGAAGGCGAAGCCCTGGCGACTCTGGTCGTGAACAACATGCGTGGCATCGTTAAAGTCGCAGCCGTCAAGGCTCCAGGCTTCGGCGACCGCCGCAAGGCCATGCTGCAGGACATCGCCGTTCTGACCGGCGGTACCGTTATCTCCGAAGAGATCGGCCTGAGCCTGGAAGCAGCCACCCTGGAAAACCTGGGCAGCGCCAAGCGCGTGACCATCTCCAAGGAAAACACCATCATCGTTGACGGTGCTGGCGTTGCAGGCGACATCGAGTCCCGCATTGCTCAGATCCGTGCTCAGGTTGCCGAAACTTCCTCCGACTACGACCGTGAAAAACTGCAAGAGCGTCTGGCGAAGCTGTCCGGCGGCGTTGCAGTGATCAAGGTTGGCGCTGGTTCCGAAGTAGAAATGAAAGAGAAGAAAGCCCGCGTTGAAGACGCCCTGCACGCTACCCGTGCAGCCGTTGAAGAAGGCGTGGTACCTGGCGGTGGTGTTGCGCTGATCCGCGCTCTGGAAGCCATCCTCAACCTGAAAGGCGACAACGCCGACCAGGACGTGGGTATCGCCGTTCTGCGTCGTGCCATCGAAGCACCGCTGCGTCAGATCGCTGCCAACAGCGGTGACGAGCCAAGCGTTGTGGTCAACGAAGTCAAGAACGGCAAAGGTAACTTCGGTTACAACGCTGCGACTGGCGAATACGGCGACATGATCGAAATGGGCATCCTGGACCCAACCAAGGTCACCCGTTCCGCGCTGCAAGCTGCATCGTCTATCGGCGGTCTGATCCTGACCACCGAAGCTGCTGTTGCTGATGCGCCGAAGAAAGACGGCGGTGCTGGCGGCGGTATGCCAGACATGGGCGGTATGGGCGGCATGGGCGGCATGATGTAAGCCAGCCTTACCCCTGTATGAAAAAACCCCGACTGCGAAAGCAGGCGGGGTTTAATGAGATGGTCAGCCTGACCGAGAAGCCCTGCAGGTTTACGCTTGCAGGGCTTTTCTCGTTTTCGGGCGGCGCTCCGACGAAGGCGTCAGATCAGGCGCCGACAGGTTCTGCAGTGCTCTCGCGTTCAGCCTTCAAAGCCGGTCGATACAGAACGTAGTAATACGACCCCAGACAAATCAGCCAGCAGAACACCGCCGTCCACACGTTGTGCGAGAAGAAGTGTGCGCCCTGCATCATCCGCCCGATGGAGAACACCGAGCCGAGGGCGAAGGCGAAGACAAACGCTGCGCGAGCCATGCGCGGGCGACGGTCACGCAATACGAAAAACAGGGCAAACAGGGTGAAACCGGTGGCCGCATGGCCGCCAGGCCAGCATCGACCTGGTTTTTCGGTAGCCGGGCGATGGCTCAACAATTCGCTGTAGGTCTCGTGACCGCCAAATTGCTCAAGGCTCCAAGGACATTGCACCGCGGTCACCGCTTTCATCGGGGTGACAAAGGAAGTCGCCAGACCCAAGGACAGCACCAGACAACCCAGTTCGCGCTTGAACGGTTTGAGCTTGTCCATGAAAAACGAGGCGACGTAGCCGAAGATGGCGAACACCGAAAATGCAATGACTACCTGCTTGGCGCGGGTATGCAGGATGTTTTCCAGGAAATAACTGTGCCGTCCGATGAAGTCACCCGCGACCGGGTCGTAGAACAGCTTGGCGAGGTCCATGTCCAGTGAGGTCAGCTCGAGCAACACCAGAATGATCGCCGCAATGGCGGGAACCCCCAGGCACACCCAGAAGTTGAGCGGGCGAGGGGTAGGGCGGACAGCGGTTGATGACATGGTGGATCCTGAACAAATGGAAAAAGCCCCGGGGCATCAGCCCGGGGCGATTCGGTTAACGTTCGCCGACTTGACCGGCACCCTCCTTGGGCGCCTTCCAGCCAAGCAGCTGTTGCTTGAAGCCATAACTGGCGGTTTGGTAATAGGTGATGGCGCGGGTAATCAGCGGGTCATCGGCGGTCGACCGGGACTCGCGGCTTTCGGTCAGTGCGTCATCGTGACGACGCAATCCCTGGCGTGGGCTCAGAATCGCCAGGTCCTTGCCGTCGAACAACCCCAGGTGCTGGTAGTTGCCGACCACCACCCGCGGCGGCAGCGGGTTATCCTGCAACAGGTTACGGCCAAAGAACGTCGACTCATAATCCAGATTGAGCAAACCGAGCAACGTCGGTGCCAGATCGATCTGGCTGGCCAGCTGTGCCGTTTCCCGAGCTTCGATCAACTTGGGCGCGTAGATGAACAGCGGAATCTGATAGTTGGCGATAGGCAAGTCTTCCTTACCGGCGCTGCCTGCAGTGTGGTCGGCGACAAAGATGAAAATTGTATTGTCAAACCAGGGTTTCTGGCGCGCCTGATCGAGAAACTGACCGATGGCGTAGTCGGTGTATTTCACCGCGCCGTCACGACCGTTCCCGGACTTGATGTCGATCCGGTTGTCCGGATAGGTGTAAGGACGGTGGTTGGACGTCGTCATCAGCTGCAGCAGGAATGGCTGCTGCTTGGCATAGTCGGCATCGGCCAGTTTCAGCGTCTGATTGTAGAGATCCTCGTCTGCCATGCCCCAGGCGTTCTTGAAGTGAATCTCCGACTCCTCGACGCTGCTTTGGTCTACAACGCGGTAACCATTGCCGCTGAAGAACGCATTCATGTTGTCGAAGTAACCACGGCCGCCGTAGACAAACACACTGTCGTAGCCCACGGCATTGAGTTGCTGGCCAAGGCTGGCAAAGCCGCTTTCACGACCCACGCGCTTGACGATCGAGCGACCGGGCGTCGGCGGGATCGCCAGGGTAATGGCTTCCAGGCCACGGTCGGTGCGGGTGCCGGTGGCGTAGAAATTATTGAAATACAGGCTCTGCTTGCGCAAGGCATCAAGGTTGGGGGTCAGGTTACGGGTGTCGCCATTGCTGCCCATGTACTTGGCGCTGAAGCTTTCAATGGTGACCAGCACGATGTTGGGCTTGCGCGGGGTGCCTGGGTTATCGATTTGCCGACGGATGTCCTGCGGGTCCTGGCCAACGAAGCGGGCATTGGGTTCTGCCAGTTCGGCGCGAATCTGCTGGGCAACGACTGCCTCCGGCAGCGTTTTGTAGAACTGCGGGTAGTCCAGTTCGTTGTTACGGAACGCGGCGAAGAACTGGTAGGGACCGTTGCTCGCCAGTTCGTTCTGATAGGCGTTGCCGCCTTGGGCGCGCGGGGCGTCCTGGCTGAGCAACTGCATGCTCAGGCCGGCGACGACCAACAAACCGAGTGCATTCAGCAGGCGGCCACACAGCGGCGGCAACGGCGCATCGAGCGCAGCGTTGAACGCTTTACGCAATGCAAGACTCAGGGCCACGGCCAGCACGGCGAGGATACTCAGCAGCGTGCCGATCGGGTACGACTCAAGCAGGTTGTTCAGTACTTCGTCGGAATACACCAGGTAGTCGACGGCGATGAAGTTGAAGCGCACGCCGAACTCATCCCAGAACAGCCACTCGGCCACCGAGGTGAACAGCATCGCGAACAGACTGACGGTCAGCAGCCCCTGAAGAAACCAGCGGTGGCCACGAGTGCGCCAAAGGGCCGGCGGGCACAGTAACAGGTAGAGCCCCATGGGCAGTGCCGCGTAGGCAATGAAACCCAGGTCGTAGAGCAGGCCGATACTGAAGACGGACAGAAACCCGCTACCGGCCTCATCCAGATGCGTGAGCAGCAGGACGGTTCGAGTCAGAAAAAAAATTGCCAGCCAGGAGCCGGTTACCAGCAGCAAAAAGCGCATGGGTGCCGTCTTCAAATAGTCCATTTTCTATATTCCTTATTATCAATCGCGTGACAGTCTTCACCGCCCGCTGTAAGCAGCGTGTGAATCGATAGTGAAAAACTTGTCAATCATACCTGTTGGTTGAGCGAATTGATCCATGCACAGCCTTCCCCTAGCCGTGGGCCACACTTGGCCTTAAGCTGCGCGGGCCATGACGGCCGTTACTGTGGACGGAGAGATACCCATGCGAATTCTATTGGTTGAAGACAACCGCGATATCCTGGCCAACCTGGCCGATTACCTGGGGCTCAAAGGCTATACCGTGGATTGCGCGCAGGACGGTCTGTCGGGTCTGCATCTGGCGGCCACCGAGCACTACGATTTGATCGTGCTCGATATCATGCTGCCCGGCATCGATGGCTATACCCTGTGCAAACGCCTGCGCGAGGATGCCCGCCGCGAAACGCCGGTGATCATGCTCACGGCTCGTGATCAACTGGATGACCGCTTGCAAGGCTTCAAGTCCGGCGCCGATGACTACCTGATCAAACCGTTCGCCCTGTCTGAACTGGCGGCGCGTATCGAAGCGGTCATGCGCCGTACCCAGGGTGGCGGACGGCGGACCTTGCAGGTCGGCGACCTGAACTACGACCTCGACACCCTGGAAGTCACTCGCGAAGGCCGATTGCTGAAACTCAACCCGGTCGGCCTGAAGCTGCTGGCCGTGTTGATGCAGAAAAGCCCTCATGTGCTGCGCCGTGAAATTCTTGAAGAAGCGCTCTGGGGCGACGACTGCCCGGACAGCGACAGCTTGCGCAGCCATGTCCACCAACTGCGCCAGGTGATCGACAAGCCGTTCGCCAAGCCATTGCTGCAAACCGTGCATGGTGTGGGGTATCGCTTGGCCGAGGGCCGTGATGGAGTTTAAGCAGAGCCTTGCTCAACGCATCATCATTGCCTTTGCGCTGATGAGCGCACTGGTGGCGGGTGCCTTTGCCATGGGTATCGTGGCGACCGTGCACCTGGTGGAAGAAAAACTGATTTCGGCAGGTCTGGGCGGCGATTTGCAGCGCTTGTTGCTGATGGATAATGTCACGGACTGGAGCCATCGCCCCGAACCGGACCAATTGTTCTACTTCAGCAACGGGCCTGGTGATTTCAGGTTGCCCAAGGATTTGCGGCACCTGGAGCCGGGTTTCCACGAAGTGTTCCGTGAAAACCTGTCGTACCACGCCATGGTCGAAATCGTCGACGGCCGACGTTACGTGCTGTTGCAGGACCAGAGCGACTTCGAAGAGCGTGAGCGGGTGCTGTTTGCCGTGGTGCTGGTGGGCTTCGTGCTGAGCCTGGCACTGGCGGTATTTCTCGGATGGGTGCTGGCACGCAAGGTCATGGCGCCGGTGGTGCGGCTGGCCCGCCAGGTACGCCATAGAGATCAACTGCTGGGATTGGCTCCCCCCTTGGCGCCGGATTATGCCGCCGACGAAGTGGGCGAGCTGGCCGTGGCTTTCGACGCCACCCTCGGGCGCTTGCGTCAGGCCCTGACCCGCGAGCGGTTGTTCACCAGCGACGTCAGCCACGAATTGCGTACGCCCCTGATGATCCTGGCCAGTTCCTGCGAATTGTTGCTGGAAAACCCAGGTCTCGATCAGCGCGGTCGCGCCCAGGTCGAGCGTATTGCCCGGGCATGTGAAGAAATGCGTGAGCTGGTGCAAACCTTCCTGATGCTGGCCCGTGCCCAGCGCGAAGACGCCAGCATGTCGCCGCAGCAGTCCCTGGGGCAGGTGGCCGAGGGACTGCTCGGTCTATGGCGCGAACCTATCGAAAGCAAAGGGTTGGAACTGATCTTCGAACCGGGCAACCCCGAGGTCAAGGGCTACAACGCGACGTTCCTGCATGCGGTAATGGGGAACTTGCTGCGCAACGCCTTGCACTACACCGAACGGGGCTTCATTCGCCTGACTCTGACGGGCACGGGGTTTCTGGTCGAAGACAGCGGTGTGGGCATTCCCGAGGAAAAACGCGAGGCGATGTTCGAACCTTTCGTTCGGGGTACTGAAAAACGTGGGGAAGGCCTGGGTCTGGGGCTTTCACTGGTGCAGCGGATCTGTGAAAACCAGGGCTGGAGCGTCAGCCTGACTACGATGGAGCCCAGTGGCTGCCGTTTTCAGGTAGAACTGTCCCGAACTTGATCTGTTGAGTCAGGCGTCCAGCAAATCCTGTCAATTCTGTAAAACGCTGCAATACTTCCGGGTTTCCCCTAACGATATTTTCACAAATGGATGACCAGTCGCCGACACCACAAAATCTAAGGTAGTTGTTATCAGAAGTTCAGGAGACCTGATGATGGACGGCCCGATCAAGCTCGATTTTTCAGAAAAGTACGACGATCAACACGCCCAACGCTATTTGCGCAAACACCAGGAAGGTCTCGGCCGTCGATTGTCCCATTGGCGTGACGAGCAACTGGCGCGTAAGGCGCTGGCCCTGGTTGGCGAGCCTGGTCTGGTCCTCGATTTGCCTTGTGGTGCAGGGCGTTTCTGGCCTTTGTTAGCGGAGAAATCCAACCGCGTGATCATCGGTGCCGATAATTCGGAGTCCATGCTGAAGATCGCAACCCAGGCGCAACCGACTGATGTGGTGAAGCGGGTACAACCCTTGCACACATCCGCATTCGACATCGCCTTGCCGGACAACGCCGTCGACAGCATTTTTTGCATGCGCTTGCTCCACCACATCGGTGAAGCCGAGCATCGCATGGCTATTTTGCGTGAATTCGAGCGTGTTTCCCGTGACAGCGTGATCCTTTCGCTGTGGGTCGATGGCAACTTCAAGGCCTGGAAACGCAAGCGGTCGGAAAAAAAACGTGGGCAGGAAGGTTACCAAAACCGGTTTGTGTTACCGGCCGCTACCGTAGAGAAGGAATTTGAGCAGGCGGGTTTCCGCATCCAGGAACAACTGGACTTTTTGCCGCTCTATGCCATGTGGCGAGTTTACGTATTACGCAAGAGGTAACAGGATGGCAGTGCAGTGTGCAGCAGAAACGGAAGACGTTCCCCAGGACCGCTTCGATTACTTCTGGAATCAGCGCGGTGAATGGGTAGAAGAACCCAACGTCCGTCGCGGCGGGGAAAGCGGCGTTCAACGCCTGATGGGCAGTGATGGTCAACTGCTCTACGTCAAGCGCCAGACCGGGCATATCCATCGTAGCTGGCAGCACCCTTTCGGGCGGCCTACGGTACTGCGCGAGCATGCTGCGCTCATCGGTGTGACCGAGCTTGGCGTACGGGTTCCGGAAATCGTTTTCTGTGGCGCACAGCGCGATCCTGTACACAAGTGGCGTGCCTTGCTGGTCACTAAGTCGCTGGACGGATTCGAGGAAATCGATCGCTGGTACGCCGGTGGCGGTCGCGAGCGTCATGGTGAGGCCATAAACGACCGAGTGCTCAAGGACCTTGCTGAAAACCTGGCTCGCATGCACAAAGGCCGCTGGCAGCACGGTTGCCTTTACGACAAGCACGTATTCGTTCGCGTGACCGGTGAGGGCGAGTCGGCCAAGGTCGAAGTAGCCCTGATCGATCTGGAGAAATGCCGA
Source organism: Pseudomonas fluorescens (assembly GCF_000967965.1). Lineage (GTDB taxonomy): Bacteria > Pseudomonadota > Gammaproteobacteria > Pseudomonadales > Pseudomonadaceae > Aquipseudomonas > Aquipseudomonas grandcourensis. The sequence continues at coordinate 427 of NZ_LACC01000045.1, read as the reverse complement.
CAGCGTTTGACGGCCAATCGCGCAGCTGCCCATGATTTGAAGCAGTTGCGTCGCCACTCGTCGTTCAGCGACGCAGACTGGAAAAAACTCGTCTATTTTTATGAGACGGCGTTTGGCAGCGCTATCAAGGGTTTATAGCGATGAAACTCGAAATTGCACGAGGTTTGTTTCTGGTAGGAGCCTTGGCAGTTGCATCGATCGCGATGGCAACCTGGGAGCAACCACGCCCCCAGGTTCTCAGCTCGATAAACGCAGAAGAACATTGTCCGTTGCCACGGGTTGCCAAAGCATCCGTGGCCACTCGACCCGATCATGACTTGTTACTGTTCATGTTCGGACTTTCTCAGGGATTGAGGCCGCAGAGTTGAACCGATTGAAGCCAAAATGAAAGGCCTCGCTGATGCGAGGCCTTTTTTATTGGTGCGCC
>NZ_LACC01000044.1 GCF_000967965.1 Pseudomonas fluorescens | reverse complement strand
GCCCTCGACCTTGACGACCGTGGCCAGTACAGCATCGATCTTTGTGCTGTTGGCTTGATCCACTGCATCCAGCAAGGCGTACAAATCAGACATTGCCACTCTCCAAGGTCATGTTCAGTGGATGGCTGCGCCATCGTCTTCAAGTGATCGGCCCCTCGTTTGCAGGGAAAAACAGCGTTGCCAACAACCCGCCTAACGCATTGAACGGGAGTACTATTCATTCCCTTGCATTCGTCGAAGAACAATGCGACATCGATCTAATGCATACGGTGAACGAGAAACCCCGGGGCGCCCAAAGAATCCCTTTGGCCGGAGTGCCCAGTTCAGAGACCGGTGGCGCACTACCACGGAATGTCATGTCATTTCCTAGCCATAAACATCGCTACGCATAATCGTCAAGGGCAACAGTTTGAACAAAAAAACAGGTATCAGAGCCCAGCAGGCAGACCAGACCAAGGCTCGTATTCTCAAGGCCGCGGTCAAGGTCTTCACCCGTGATGGTTATGCGGGCGGGCGGATCGAACAGATCTCCAGTGAAGCCGAGTCCAATGACCGGATGATCTATTACTATTTCGGCAGCAAGGAAAACCTCTTTGTACGGGTGCTTGAACACACTTATGAAGCATTCAACCATGCCGAAAGCATGCTGCGCCTGGACCTTTCGAACCCTGTGCAGGCCCTGCGTGAACGAGTGGCGTTCGTCTGGCATTACTACGTAAAGCATCCGGAATTCGTCGCTATCCTCAATATCGAAAACCTGCACGAGGGCAAGCACGCCAGGCAGTCCAGTGAGCTTCGTCGCTTGTCCGGTGCCACGCTGGGCGTGATCACACCGCTCATCGAAGCGGGTCAGCGGCAGGGGGTGTTTCGCCAGGACGTCGACATCAATCACGTTTACCTGATGATCGCCTCGCTCTGCTACTTCTATAACTCCAACCGGCACACCCTCACCTCATTTCTTGGTCAAGACCTGGCGGATCAAGGCCAGCAGCAGGACTGGCTGGCGTTCATCAGCGATCTGGTGGTGCGCGGTGTGCTGACACTGCCTGCGTCTCAGCGACTCTCTGATCAATGAGTTCCGGGATTGGCCCGCAAGTGCGCGACCTTCTGCTCCAGCCCTTGCCACGCAGGTTCAGCTGAGGCGAAGCGATTGCGCAGGTATGCCGTCAGTTCGGCGATCTGCCTGTTGGACAGGCTGTCCTTGAAACCTGGCATATAACCAAGGTCCGGCGTCGCCGGGTTGGAGATGCCTTGCAAAATGACCTTCAGCAGGTTGTCTGGCAGCGTACTGTGAAGGTTGGTATTAGTCGCCAACGAGGGACTGACACCAAACAGTTTCGGCCCAAGACCATCGGCGTGACAGCCTTGGCAGGAACCTTCAAACACCCGCCGACCATTGTTCAACGACACCTCTGTGACGCTGGGTTGCGCTACGGTTTCCGAGCTTGAGCGGGTCTGTGCTTGCACCGTGCCATCGAGCGACGCGAGGTAAACCGCCATCGCCCGTATGTCTGCTTTGGGCAGCTTCGCCAATTCGCTAACCACCGGCCCCATGGGGCCCGCCGCGACACCGTGGGCATCGGAATAACCACTGCTCAGGTAGGTGAACAATTGATCTTCAGTCCACGGCGTAGGCGATTTGGATAAGCCATTGAGCGCAGGTGCTTCCCAGCCATCGACCATGCCGCCCGCCAGGAAATTTTTACCGCCCTTCTCCGCGCCCATCAAGTTGCGCGGTGAATGACAAGCCGCGCAGTGACCCAGCCCATTGACCAGGTAGGCGCCACGATTCCACTGCTCGCTGCGTTGCGGCTGCACCTGGATTTCACCCTTGCGCAGGAACAACGCGTTCCAACCCGCCATCAGCGGCCGCATGTTGAATGGGAACTGCATGTCGTTGACCTTGGCTGGCTGGCTCACCGGGGCCTGTGACATCAGGTACGCGTACAGCGCCTGCATATCGGCGTCGTTGATATTTCGGAAGGCAGTGTAAGGAAATGCCGGATACAGATTCTTGCCATCGCGACTGATGCCATCGCGCATGGCCCGCTCGAACGCGGGATAGGACCAACTGCCAATCCCGGTTTTCGGGTCAGGTGTGATGTTGCTGCTGTACAGCGTTCCGAAAGGCGTCTGCATTGCCAACCCGCCTGCATTGGTCGCGCCGCCTGACGCTGTGTGGCACACCGCGCAATCGCCGACTGCCGCCAGCAAACGCCCTCGCTCCAGCGTCGCCGCAGACCAGGTGCCCGCGCTGGGTGGCGTGATCGGTGCGATTTCCGCACGCCAGGGCAAAGCCGTGGCAGCAACGCCAAGTATCGCGCCGAACGCTGCGAACAATGAGCCAAACAACCATTTCGAGCGCTTGGCCTTTGGCGAATCAGGGGGATTGGCATTCGCTTCGTCCGCCGAGCCTTTGAGCGCGGCCAGCACACGCTCAGCGGTGATCGGTAGTTCACGAAAGCGAATCCCGGTGGCGTCGTAGATCGCATTGGCTATCGCTGCCGCGCTCGGCACTGCCGCCGACTCACCCGCCCCCATGGGTGCTTCGTTCTGGCGCGGCATCATCAGCACATCGATTTCCGGCACCTGGGGGAATGTCAGGATCGGGTAACCGCCCCATTCCTTGCTGGCAACGGCGGACTCTTCAAAGGTCACGCGCTCCTTGAGCACGCGACTGGTGGACTGAATCACATTGCCGTGAATCTGATGCTGCACTCCGTCCGGGTTGATCATCATCCCGGCGTCATGACCGATCACGACCCGGGTGACTGACACTTCGCCGCTGCGCTTGTCCACCGCCACGTCCGCGACCCACGCAGCCCATGCAGCGCCAAAACCTGGAAATTTGCTGTGAATGTAACGGGCATAGGCAAAACCACGGCCGCGCAGGATGTTGTCTTGTTCCGGGATTTGCATCGGCTGCGTACGCGGCGTCCATTCGGCGCGGGCAGCCGTGGCCTTGACCAGATCCGAGGCGCGCTCATCATTCAGATAACGCAAGCGGTATTCGACAGGGTCGACGCCCGCAGCAAAGGCCAATTCATCGATATACGACTCATGGGCGAAAGTATTGGGCAGCGCCGACACGCCCCGCATCCACGAAGCCCGGACAATGGGTGCCATATCATTTACGCTCACGCGCATGTGTTCAAAATCATACGGAGGGATCGAAGTGCGGTCGCCCATTTCGAACATCGCCGCTACCGGTTCGACACGCCCTGTCAGCAGCAGTGCCAGGGTCGGCGCACCGTTGGACGGGTAGCTGGTCTGGAAATCGTAACCGGCCACACCGCCATCGGCATTGATGCCTCCATCGACTTCCATCAGTTGCGCCGTGCCTTTGGGCTCCCAGACATGCTCCTGCTCGCGGGTCAGTTGCACCCGTACCGGCAGGCCGACGGCCCGGGACAGTAACACCGCATCGGCGCACACGTCGTCGGCGCAATTACGCCCGTAACAACCTGCCGCTTCCATGCGGATGATCTCGATCCGCTCTTCCGGATACTCCAGCAGCCATGCCAGGTCAGCGCGCAGTAAATGCGGGTTTTGCGTGCCGGACCAAACGCGAATGCCGTCCTCTTGATAGTCCGCCAGCCCGCAGGAAGGGCCGATGGAGGCGTGAAGTTGATACGGCCACAGGTAGGTGCGGGCCATGCGCTCGCTGGCCTGCTCCAGCGCTTGATCAACATTGCCCTTGTCCAGCACGACGCGCTGCACCCGGGGGTTGTCGCGAATGGCCTGCGCGATGTCATCCATGTTCGGCAATTTGTGGTTCCAGGCTTTCCAGGTGACTTTCAGTGCCTGGGCGGCCTTCGCGGCCTGCTCTTCACGCATGGCTACCACGCCGACAAAATCGCGAATCACCACCACCCGGACGATGCCGGGAATGTGCGCGATGGAGGACTCGTCCACCTCCAGCAGGCTGTTGCCGACAAAATCGCCGCTGTCGAGCCCGGCATAAGGCGGGCGAATCACCCGGCCATGCAGCATGTCTGGCAGCCGCATGTCATGCACGTAGGTCAGCTCACCGGTGGCTTTACCGGGAATGTCCACCCGCGCTGCGCCCTTGCCCACCAGCCGATAATCTTCCAGACGCTTGAGCGGCGCATCACCGGAAATCGTCAACTGGTCACGCTCGCCCTCCACCAGTTCGGCAAACGTGAGCTGGCGACCGTCTTCGCTGCTAACTACCCCGCTGTTTATCCGTATGGTGTCAGCTGCAACGGCAAAACGCTGGGCCGCCCGAGCCAGCAAAAATCGCCGGGCTTCAGCCGCGGCGTTACGCAAGGGGATGGCCGAAATCTGAATTGTCGCACTGGCGATGGTTGCGCCCTGGTTCGGCGCGCTATCGGTATCGCCAAGGACCATACAAACTTGATCCAGCGCCAGGTCCAGTTCTTCGGCGACGATTTGTGCCAGCGAAGTACGGATCCCGGTGCCCAGATCCACGTGGCCGTTGAACCCATAGACCTTGCCGTCGTCGTTGACCGCAATGAACAACGCCAGCTCCTGGGGTTTGATCACGGGTACGCCACCTTTGGCCACAGGACCGGACGGTGGCTGGATCTGATCGACGATCAACAAGACGCCGGACTTGGTCAACAGCTGAGCACGGGTGAGCGTTGCATGGGTCATGGTCATCAATCCGTTCAAGGCTTTTGACGGGCGGCACGCAGTACCGCACGAAGAATTTCGATATGGGTGCCGCAGCGGCAGAGATTGGCCGACAGTTCGTTGCGAATCTGTGCCTCGCTGGGGTGCGGGTTGCGATCGAGCAAGGCCTTGGCGGTCATGATCATGCCGTTCATGCAGTAGCCACACTGCGCCGCCTGCTCATCTATAAAGGCCTGCTGCACCGGGTGCGGATGCTCTCGGCTGCCAATGCCTTCGAGGGTGGTGATTTCCCGGCCCTCGGCGCCGGACAACGGAAACACACAAGCCCGCGCCGCAACGCCATCGATGATCACCGTGCAGGCGCCGCACTCGCCCAGGCCACAACCGTATTTCGGGCCGTTGAGCTGTAAATCATTGCGCAGCACCAGCAACAGCGGCGTGTCGGCCATGGCACAGACCGTAGTGGTCTGGCCATTGACGTGAAGCGTCACGGTCTTTTCCGGCGCCAGTGCTTGCTCACTCATGTCGCACTCTCCAGGTGTTACCGCTCGCTCTCTTGAGGTGCGGCTTTTTATTAAGTAATCACTACATGAAAAAGGCGTGACCGGTACCGCATGCGCAGGCTGCGCAGATCCTGCGCAGTGCCATGCGGGTTCTAGAGCTTGATGAGGGGGATGGCTACCCGACTCCTCACGTTACCCCTGACTACATTTTTTTCATGAAGCATCCACTTCATGAATCAGACGCAAGAAGAATGCCAGGGGCGGTTTCTTACTCGTCAATCGTCGGCGTCATCGATCATCTTGCGCAGCAGATACAGCATCGCGACACGCTCGGCCGGGTTGAGGTTACCCATGGTCAGTTCACTGACACGGGCAGCATGAGGCACGGTATCACGCACTAATTGATGGCCACTGTCGGACAGGCCAACGATGACTTTGCGCCGATCTTGAGGGTCTGGCTCCAGGGTGATCAGGTCACGCGCCTTGAGCCGCTCGACGATGCCTCGAATGGTTGCCTGATCCACCGCAGTGGCCTTGACCAGCTCGGTCAATGAGCTCGGCCCGCCATCACGCACGGCGCATAGCGTGATGAATTGCACGGCGGTCAGCTGCGAATCGTCGACGTTCTGCTGGAAGATCGCCATATTGCGTTGGTAAGCCTTGCGCAGCAAATGACCGACTTGCTCGGAAAAGGCATAGGGAGCGGTTGTCTGTGGGGTGTTGTCTGTCGTATCCGGCACGGCGGGCTCTATCAAAAAAAAATAAGTGGCGTTTACATTAACCTGCGAGGGGGATCAAGGTAACTCAATCGTGGTGGGTCACTGTCCCGCCCCCCTCTTTTATATCACCGCGCGATAGATGCCTGCGGCGCTACCACATCACCACCCAGGACCACCGCCTGATCATCGAGGTAGATATCGCAATGGCGTAGCGGGATGTCCAGGTGGCACGGGGTTTTTCGGGTACCGCCAACCTCGGTATTGGGCCCGGTGGAGAACAGGAAGTTGCCGTAGAACGCCCGGGCATCCATGCACATGCCGTCGTTTTTGTCATGCAAGCCCATGGCGGTCCACTGCGCACGCGGCTGCAAACCCCAGCCGATATGGGAGATGCCATACACCTCGGGGTCGTTGAAGTACTTCATGTAATCGCGCAGGTATTCGGCCTCGAAGCCACCATGAATCGAGGTAATGAAGCCCTTTTCGATTTCCAGGGTGATCTTCTCTCGCGAGTAATTCTTGAACGGCAACAGGATATCGCCGACGTCGATCACCAGTACGCCCTCGGCGGTTTCCTCGTTCGGCCAGGAGAATAGAAAACCGCTGGGCCAGTGATCCCAACGCCCCGGCTCATCGGCAAAACCGTACTCGGTGACCGCAGGGTATTGCCCGAGCAACGCCTTGAAATCACTGCCGGCCCTGGACTTCACGTGGATCGAGCGCGCCTGCTTCAGCAGCTTCTCGGCAGCCATCACCCGCTCTTTGTCCGCCAGCGTAGGCAGCATCCGCGCCAGCACTTCCGGTGGTTCGACCGCCAGCAGTATGCGCGTCCCGGTCTTGAGGATCTGCTCCTGCTCCGGCGAGTGCAGCAACATCATGGTGTCGACCACAAGGTCCGCTGCTTCCAGCGCCCGTTGCGCGGCGATATTGCCGGTCAGCGCGGTGTCGCCGCAGTAAGCGGTCATGTCATTGCCCATGGCCATAGGGTGATTGAATGACGGCAACTCGACCGCATAGACCTTGGCCCCAAGACGCTGCGCGGCGTCCATGGCCGCCCGCACGGTACGCGAGTCGGAGTAGTGGCTTTTCAGTACCGCGACGCTTTGAGTCGAGTCCACTTTCGACAGTTTCAACACGTGTTCAAACATCTGGGTCAGTTCGCAATCGCTTACCGGCATTTCTTGTCTTCCTCTTAACCTGTTGAGTTCGTTCGACGCCTCGCACCCTGTACACCAAAGCAAGGCGACGAGCCTGGCACCTGCGCGAATTTGAAGTGTATACGCTATTTATTGACGATAAAACATTAAATTGACGGACGTCTAAAGAGAAGAACAGAAACGTTACAAAGCAACACAACCCCACTAAATAATGGTTACTTAGCGTTACGCGCGCCGTTTATTGCTGATTTTATATTTTTCAAACGGGCTCTTCCAATTCAAAAACAATAGCGTATACACTTCAAATCGCGGCGAGACGACAACCCGATCTCACCAGCCACATATTCAAAACGAAGGAAAAGCCCCCATGCGAAACAAACAAAAAATCGCAATCGTCGGCGCCGGTCTAGGTGGCGCTGCTGCTGCCACGCTGTTACAGAAAGCCGGGTTCGAGGTCGATATCTATGAACAGGCCCCAGAGTTTTCCCGTATTGGTGCGGGCATTCACATGGGCCCGAACATCATGAAAATCTTCCGTCGCATGGGCATTGAACAGAAGCTGAGCGACATGGGTTCGCACCCCGACTTCTGGTTCAGCCGCGACGGTGCCAGCGGTGACTATCTGTCCCGCATCCCCTTGGGTGAATTCGCTCGCAAGGAATACGGCGCGGCTTACATCACCGTGCACCGCGGGGACCTGCATGCACTGCAAATGTCGACCATTGCGCCGGGCACTGTGCACTTCAACAAGCGCCTGACCGGGATCGAGGAAACCGATGAACTGGTGCGCCTGCACTTCGGCGACGGCAGCACCACAGAGGTCGATATTGTCATCGGCGCCGATGGCATCAACTCCAGAATTCGCGAAGAGTTGCTCGGTGCGGAAAGACCGCTGTACAGCGGCTGGGTTGCGCATCGCGCCTTGATTCGCGGCGAGGTGCTGGCCAAGTACAACATGGACTTTGAAAACTGCGTGAAGTGGTGGAGCGAAGATCGTCACATGATGGTCTACCACACCACCAGCAAGCGCGATGAGTACTACTACGTCACCGGCGTACCGCACCCGGCCTGGGACTTCCAGGGCAGCTTTGTCGATAGCAGCCGCGACGAAATGTACGACGCATTCCAGGGCTATCACCCCACCGTTCAAGCGTTGATCGAATCCAGTGAAAGCGTGACCAAATGGCCGCTGCTCAATCGCAACCCGCTGCCGCTCTGGAGCCGTGGACGGATGGTGTTGCTGGGTGATGCCTGCCACCCGATGAAACCGCACATGGCGCAAGGCGCGGGCATGGCCATCGAAGATGCCGCCATGTTGACCCGCTGCCTGCAGGAAACCGGGCTCACCGATTACCGCACCGCGTTCAAGCTATACGAAGCCAACCGCAAGGACCGCGCCTCGCGAGTACAGGCGGTGTCCAATGCCAACACCTGGCTGCGCACACAAGAAGATCCGGCCTGGGTCTACGGTTATGACCTCTACGGCCACCCACTGAAATCGGAAGTGGCCGCATGAGCACCTTCATTCAGGGCGGCAACGTTCAAGCCAATGGTATCCGCCAGCACTACCTGCGTTATGGCGGTCAGGGCAGCACCGGCAAACCGATAGTGTTGCTGATTCCCGGCATCACCAGCCCGGCTATCACCTGGGGGTTTGTCGCCGAGCGCCTGGGTCAGCATTTCGATACCTACGTACTGGACGCTCGTGGCCGCGGCCTGTCCTCCACCGGACCGGAACTGGATTACGGCACCGACGCCTGCGCCGATGACATCGGCGCATTCGCCAAGGCCATGGGCATCAATGCCTATCACTTGGTGGGACACTCTATGGGCGCGCGCTTTGCCGTGCGCAGCGCAGTGCGCAATCCAGCGGGCCTGCAAAGCCTGGTACTGATCGATCCACCCGTCTCCGGTCCCGGCCGGCGCGAGTACCCGAGCAAGCTGTCGTGGTACGTGGACTCGATCCGCCAATCACTGAGCGGGATGGACGCCGACGCCATGCGCGCCTTCTGCCCGACCTGGACCGAGGAGCAACTGCAAGTACGCGCCGAGTGGCTGCACACCTGCTACACACCTGCCATCGTCCGCGCCTTCAACGATTTTCATGACGTGGACTTTCATCAAGATCTGCCGCACCTGCCTGTCCCTGCCCTGCTGATCGTTGCCGGTCGCGGCGGCGTAATCCAGGCCGGGGACGAAGCGGAAATTCGCGACCTGCAACCCGCGATCCAGATTGCTCACGTTGAAAACGCCGGGCACATGATTCCGTGGGATGACCTCGAAGGATTTTTCGCGGCGTTTGGCAATTTTCTCGGCCAGCCCCTGACCTGAATTCAACGCACGTTGCAAAGGAGACAGCTTGTGATCAAGCCTTATCGTATCGGCCAGATTGTGCCGAGTTCCAACACCACCATGGAAACCGAGATCCCGGCGATGCTGGCAGCACGCCAATTGATCCGCCCCGAACGCTTCACCTTTCACTCCAGCCGCATGCGCATGAAGCAAGTGCGCAAGGAGGAACTGGCGGCCATGGACGGCGAGTCCGACCGCTGTGCCATTGAGCTGTCGGACGCCAAGGTCGATGTACTGGGTTATGCCTGCCTGGTCGCAATCATGGCCATGGGCCTGGGCTACCATCGCCAGTCCGAGAAACGCCTGCGCCAGGCCACCGCCGACAACGACGGTAACGCACCGGTCATCACCAGCGCCGGCGCCTTGATCGATGGCCTGAAGGTCATGGGCGCCAAGCGCATCGCCATTGTCGCGCCCTACATGAAGCCGCTGACCGAGCTGGTGGTCAACTACATCCGCGAGGAAGGCTTCGAGGTGGTGGATTGGCGCGCCCTGGAAATCCCCGACAACCTGGAAGTCGCTCGCCACAACCCGGACAACCTGCCCGCCATTGTGCGCGACATGAACCTTGAAGGCGTGGATGTGATCGTCCTGTCGGCCTGCGTGCAGATGCAATCGCTGGGAGTGGTCTCACAAGTCGAGGCCCAAACCGGCAAACCGGTACTCACCGCCGCCATCGCCACCACCTACGCAATGCTCAAGGCACTGGACCTGGAGCCCATAGTTCCGGGGGCGGGCGCGCTGCTGTCTGGCGCTTATAAATAGGAGCGTGTCATGAGCCAAGAACAAAGTGCCGACGCCAACTATCAGGGCGTGTGGGGCCAGCGCATCGGCTTTGGCAATAAGCCTGCGCTGTTGATGATCGATTTCATGCAGGGCTATACCCAAGAAGGCGCACCGCTGTACGCGCCAGGCGTGGTCAGCGCTGTAGCCGAGAGCGTCGAACTGCTAGCCTGCGCCCGGCAACATGAAATCCTGGTCGTGCATACAAACATTCGCTACCACCCAGGGCATTTTGCCGACGGCGGCATGTGGGTCAAAAAAGCACCCGTCATGAAAGACATGGTCGAGGGCAACCCACTGGCTGCTTTCTGCGAGCCAGTGCTGCCCAACCCCGATGAAGTGGTAATCAGCAAGCAGTACGCCAGCTCGTTTTTCGGTACCAGCCTGGCGTCGATGTTGCGCGCCCAAGGCATCGACACCGTGGTACTGGCCGGCTGCTCGACCAGTGGCTGCATTCGTGCGACAGCGGTGGATGCCGTGCAGCATGGATTGCGGACCATCGTTGTTCGCGAATGCGTCGGCGACCGCCACTCCGCACCCCACGAAGCCAACCTGTTCGACATTGATAGCAAGTATGGCGATGTGGTGAGCAAGCAGGAGGCCATGGAACACTTCAGAAAATGAGATGGCCATTGGTTTTCCCGGGCTGACTCAGTGTCTTCCCGGGCAAGCCTGCAACCTCCACGAATTCACGGTTTTACCGAATAACCGGCAGAAATGGATATCTGCCGTCGAACCAGGCCGTAGAGCACTGGTCGCCAAATACTGAGCAAGGGTCGACATCAAACCCTGCCCAGTCTTCTGACACTGCCTTTGGAAGCCGCCAACCGGTGCTACCAAAGCATTGATCCGCGGCTAAACAACAATCACAAAGTCACCGCCAGGAGACACCCATGCCCTCTGCAAATGTAGGTACATCCACTACGACCACCGTCGTAGACCCAGTCCAGGCGCTTTACCGCAAGATCACCTGGAAGCTTATTCCGTTCCTCTGCTTCTGCTATCTGGCCTCCTATCTGGACCGGATTAACGTCGGCTTCGCCAAACTGCAAATGCTCGAACAGCTGCAATTCAGCGAAACGGCTTTCGGCCTGGGCGCCGGTCTGTTTTTCGTCGGCTATATCATTTTCGAGGTCCCAAGTAATCTGGCCCTGGAAAAAGTCGGGGCGAAGATCTGGATCGCCCGGATCATGATCACCTGGGGGCTGCTCTCGGCCTGCACCATGCTGGTCACCTCTACCACGCAGTTCTACATCTTGCGCTTCCTGCTGGGCGCGGCGGAGGCCGGCTTCCTGCCTGGCGTGCTGTTCTACCTGACCACCTGGTTCCCGACCTACAGGCGTGGGCGCATCATTGCCCTGTTCATGATCGGTATGCCGCTGTCCAGCGTGATCGGCGGGCCCTTGTCCGGCTGGATCATGGGCCACTTCGACCACGCCGCCGGTCTTCGCGGCTGGCAATGGCTGTTCCTGATCGAGGCGGTACCTAGCGTGCTGCTGGGCATCCTGACGTTCTGGGCCCTGCCAAACAATCATCACTGCGCCAAATGGCTGAACGCCGATGAAAAAGCACTGCTGGAAAGCGAACTGCGCCTGGACGACGTCGAGGGCAAAGACAGCAAGCACAGCTTCCGTGACGGTTTCTTCAACCTGAAAGTGTGGATGCTCGGCGGTATCGACTTCTCGATCCTGCTCAGTGCCTACGCCATGGGCTTCTGGATGCCGACCTTCATTCGCAACGCGGGGGTGGCAGACAACTTCCATATCGGCCTGTTGACTGCCCTGCCCAGCGCTGCCGCCCTGATCGGCATGCTGCTGATCGGCGCCAGTTCGGACCGTCATCGCGAACGCCGCTGGCACATCATTGTCCCCTTCCTGATCGGCTCGGTGGCCATGGCCAGCAGCACCTTCTTCACCGATAACGTATTTGCCACGGTGGCGCTGTTTGCTATCGCGTCGGCGGCCATCATCGGTGCAGTACCGGTGTTCTTCAGCCTGCCAGCGACCTTTCTCAAAGGCCGTGCGGCCGCCACCGGCTTCGCCTTGGCCTGCTCGCTGGCGAACATCGCCGGCCTGGTCAGCAACTCCTTGATGGGTATCGCCATCGACCTGACCGGCAGCGGTGCCGGAGCACTGTGGTTCTTCGCCGGTTGCTTGATCCTCAGCAGCCTGCTGGTGATCGCCCTACCGGCCAAGCTGGTCAATCGCTAAGACACGTAAGCCAGGCGACTGCGTGTCCTGGCGTAAGTCGCAAGGGGGTCTCATACGGCCCCCTTGCGACTGATCCCACCGACGTGGTGCAGATCGAGCCCGGGCCGCGAGCCGCCGGCCAACCCCATGTTCAAGCCCTCCTTGCGGACAAGCCTTGGCTTCGTCTGACGGGAGACGCTATGCCCTGATTCCGGAGTATCAACAGCATGCACACTCCAGCACTGCGCAAAACCCATGCAATCAGCGGCGCCCTAGGCGGCTGCCTGACACTCGGCCTGGCTCCGCACCTGCTCGCCGAAGAAACAGGCTTCATCGAAGGCGCGACGGCCAACGTGCAACTGCGCAACTACTACTTCAGCCGCGACTTCTCGGACATCGTCGGCCCCAACAAGCAATCCAGGGTCGAGGAGTGGGCCCAGGGCTTTATCCTTGATGCCCGCTCAGGCTACACACAGGGCAGTATCGGTGTCGGCGTGGACGTGCTCGGCCTCTACGGTGTCAAGCTCGACAGCAGCCCGAGCCGGGCCAGGACCGGACTGCTGCCGACACACGACGACGGCAGATCCGCCGACGAGTACGGCCGCCTGGGTGCGGCGATGAAACTCAAGGTCTCCAGCACTGAGCTGAAGGTTGGTGAGCTGCGGCCCAACCTGCCGGTACTGGTCTACAGCGATCTGCGCCTGCTGCCGCCGACCTACCAGGGCGCTTCTCTGGTTTCCAACGAATTGTCCGGACTGACCGTAAACGCTGGCCAGCTGCACTCCACTAGCCTGCGCGACTCGAGTAACACCCAGGAGATGTATGCGCTGATCAATGACCCGATCAACCCGGCGCGTATCGCCAAATTCACCAGCGACCGCTTCAATTATCTGGGTGCCGACTACAGTTTCAACTCCAATCGCACCAGCGTCGGTCTCTGGCAGGCGCAACTGGAAGACATCTACCAGCAGCGTTACTACAGCTTCAAGCACGCCGAGCCAGTAGGTGACTGGACGCTAGGCATAAGTGTCGGCTACTTCGATGCCCGCGACGACGGCCGGAGCATCGCCGGCAAGCTCGATAACCATGCACTGTTCAACCTGTTGTCGGCGAAGCGCGGCGGCCATACCTTCTACCTGGGCTACCAGCAGATCGGCGGTGACGATGGTTTCATCCAGGTTGGCGCCAACACCAACCCGCTTGGCAATACCCTGCCTACCTACGAGTTCGCCGCACCGGATGAACGCTCCTGGCAAGTCCGGCACGACTACGACTTCGTCGCCCTCGGCATTCCCGGTCTGACCACCACTCTGCGCTACGTGACTGGAGACAACGTCACCACTGGGCGGGGGTTTGAAGGTCAGGACTGGGAGCGCGATCTGGATATTGGCTACGCTGTCCAGAGTGGAGTGCTGCGTGGAGTGGGTATCCGCATCCGCAACGTTACTGCGCGCTCCAACTACCGTAGCGATATTGATGAGAACCGGCTGATCCTCAGCTACAACATCAGCCTTTTCTGATAGCCGTACCCGCCGGAACTTTCAGGCAGAGTAAGCCAAGAACCTGGGCACCATCAGCGACGGTGCCCTGGAGCCGACGTGGCGAAGCAGAGCCTCAGCGAGCATCATCACCCACGGGAAGATCACCCCGTGGTGAACCGGCGGTTGAGGCGCCACTACGCAAGGACCCAACATAAATCAGTAGCACGCTTCGGGCAGACGCTACGCTTCCATTTTCGCCTGCAGGCCGCCCACCGCTGGAGAGTGGGCTGGCTCACAAGCTTGGTGAATGGTGGTCTTGCGGTATTTCAGCATCCCGCCACTGCGTTCATTGAGGTAGGCCGTGATCTCGCCAACTATGGCCAAGGCCACGCTCGCCGGGGTATCGCCCCCCAGATCCAGACCGATCGGATAGTGAAGCCTGGTCAGGCTTTCTGGCAAACGGGCCAAGGCGCCCATCTCATCGAGCAGTCGTTCTGTTCGCTCTCGAGGGCCCAACTGCCCGACATAGGCAGGTGAACATTGCAGAACGTTTTCCAGCCAATGCCG
>NZ_LACC01000043.1 GCF_000967965.1 Pseudomonas fluorescens | reverse complement strand
CTACTTCAGACCTTCCCTAGGGGATTTCCGCCAGTGACTGCTTTTGGCCGTTTTTGACTATCGCCCGGTAGCAATGGAATGCTGGATATCGGTCGCGGCTGACCCCTTTGGCCAGCCTTCCTTCTCGTGCTATGGTTCTGCTCAAGAATAGCCCCCACGCCTCGGGCGGGACCTGTCCCTTACTGCGCACCAGGGGGTTAGTTTTTTGTATCCAATGCCCAACAAAACACTTGCCCTACGTCTGCTTTCACAATCTCCTTCCCTTAGTCCACTTTCGTCATGTTGCTCCTGTAGGTTTTCGAAATAAATGCGATTTTTCCGAAAATAATGCGACTGCAAACCTGCACTAGGTGGTTTGGAGTTCAACCGTCAACCCGCAAATCACAGGTGAGAAAACCGCCCGATGACGAGGGTTTTCTATAGCGAGTAAATGGTTGTTATCAGAGCAATCTGAAAGCTGAAAATGCACGCCTACAACGTTCACGGCGCTCGAGAGGTAATCGAAAAGAATGAAGAGTTCATCAAGATGACACTCGCGGTGCAGAGACGCCCGAGTGATGCCATCGGCCTGAAGCTGCCGCTCGGTAGTGAGCTTTCGGATGTCCATAGAGATCGTTTCAATTCAAATGACACGGTTATAGGGACACTGGAAGTCTTGAGTTATGCTCAAAATGCCGTGATAGCATTTTGATCTAAAAATTTTTAATTCCCCCATAAATTCCTAGTCTACGCTCGCATCAGTGCTTCTTCGTCAGGGGCAGTGCCGAACGGTGATCGTATGGATGCGGTTGTAGGTGAGGATGAAGATACAGTCACAGAGCGGCCATCGGAGGTAGTCGACACTGGACTCATTTGTCTAGTTATGCTCGCTCGTTTTCATAATGTAGCTGCCTCCGCCGAACAGCTTAGTCATGAGTACGTATCCCAAGGACAGCCGTTTGGCAAAGCGGAAATTTTGCTGGCATCGCGCAAGCTTGCGCTAAAAGCCAAAGCGATCAAGACAACAATCGAACGCTTGGTACAAACTCCTTTACCGGCCATTGCCTGTGCTTCTGACGGCCGATTTTTCATTATTGCCCGGCTTGATCAAGACAAGATACTGATACATAACCCAGAGTCGTTACGCCCCGAGGTCTTAAGTGCAGACCAGTTGTTGGGCATGTGGCAGGGAGAACTCATCCTGCTGAGCTCACAGGCCTCACAAGCGGGCGAACTGGCGAAGTTCGATTTCACATGGTTTATCCCGTCAATCGTCAAATACCGAAAGTTGCTGGGTGAAGTGCTGCTTGTTTCCTTTGTGTTGCAGATTTTTTCACTGCTCACCCCACTCTTCTTTCAGGTGGTGATGGACAAGGTGCTGGTCCATCACGGACTCACCACTCTGGATGTTATTGCCGTTGGATTGCTGGGGATCATGCTGTTTGAGACCGCACTGAGTGGCTTGAGAACCTATGTCTTCGCTCATACCGCCAGCCGCATCGATGTGGAACTTGGGTCCCGTTTGTTTCGCCATCTGGTGACACTTCCGCTGGCGTATTTTCAGTCCCGACGAGTGGGTGACTCGGTGGCGCGGGTCCGTGAACTGGAACACATTCGAAGTTTTCTGACCGGCAATGCCATCACCTTGGTGTTGGATATCCTGTTCTCCGTCGTTTTTATCGCGGTGATGTTTCTCTACAGTGGTTGGCTGACGCTGGTTGTCGTTGTTTCATTGCCGTTGTATGTGCTGGTTTCGGTATTGATCACACCTCTGCTTCGCTCTCGCTTGAATGAGAGCTTTGCCCGGGGAGCGGAGAACCAGGCATTTCTGGTAGAGACGATCAACGGCATCGACACGCTCAAGTCGATGTCGGTCGAACCACAGATCACCCGCAAATGGGATAACCAGCTTGCTGCCTATGTGTCTGCGGGTTTCAAGACGCAGACCCTGTCGAATATTGCGAATGAAAGTGTGTCGCTGATCGGCAAGCTAGTGACGGTGGCTACCCTCTGGTTAGGCGCGCGTTTGGTTATTGACGGTCAGCTTTCGGTTGGGCAACTGATTGCTTTCAACATGTTGGCGGGGCGGGTTTCGCAACCGATCATTCGCTTGGCTCAACTGTGGACCAACTTTCAGCAGACCGGTGTTTCGGTACAGCGTTTGGGCGACATCCTAAACAGTCGCACCGAGCTGTCCCAGGCCACCCGCAGTGTCTTGCCAGCGCTTAAAGGTCACGTGGAATTTGACCAGGTTCAGTTTCGGTATCGGCCAGAAGGGTCGGAAGTGCTGCGTGGTGTCAGTCTCATTATTCAGGCTGGCGAGGTGTTGGGGGTGGTGGGGCGCTCCGGTTCCGGGAAAAGTACGCTGACGCGTTTGCTGCAGCGACTCTATGTCCCAGAGCGAGGACGTGTCTTGGTCGACGGCATGGACTTGGCGTTGGCCGACGTTTCGTCGTTACGCCGTCAAATCGGAGTGGTGCTGCAAGACAATATGCTGTTCAACCGCAGCATCCGCGAAAACATTGCCCTAACTGATCCTGGCGCTCCGCTGGAGTCGGTTATCCATGCTGCCAAAATGGCCGGGGCCCATGATTTCATTCTGGAGTTGCCGGAGGGTTATGACACGGTCGTGGGTGAACACGGGGCTTCATTGTCAGGCGGTCAGCGACAGCGGGTTGCGATTGCTCGAGCACTTATCGGTAACCCGCGGATTTTGATTTTCGATGAGGCCACCAGTGCCCTCGATTATGAATCCGAGCGAATCATCCAGCAGAACATGAAGGATATCTGCAAAGGGCGAACGGTGATCATCATCGCCCATCGGCTTTCTGCCGTGCGCGATGCCAATCGCATTGCAGTCATGGATCGTGGTCAGATCGTGGAGCAAGGTACTCACAGCGAACTGCTGGCGCTGCAAGCCGGCCACTACTCACGTTTGCACCGCCTGCAGCAAGGATGAATTGCCATGGGCCAACCTTCGGCAACTCGGGAGTTATTGCGACGCTACCGTCATGCCTGGCGGCATGCATGGGGGCAGCGCAAGTTATTGGATACCTCCCAGCGACTGCCTCATGAAGTGCAATTCTTGCCGGCAGCCCTGGCCTTGCAAGAGCAGCCAGTGCATCCGGCACCGCGCTACATATTGTTCGCGATCATGCTCTTTGCTGCCTTGGCATTGTTATGGGCTTGCGTGGGGGAAATCGATGTGGTCGCTACGGCGACTGGCAAGGTGGTCTCCAGCGGCAAGAGTAAAACTATTCAGGCCAGCGAAGTGGCAGTGGTCAAGGCAATCCATGTCTACGATGGCGAACAAGTAAAGGCAGGAGATGTCCTTGTCGACCTGGATGCCAGTGCAACAGGGGCAGATGTAAAGCGCTTGGGCAGCGACTTGTTGGCCGCCGAGGTAGATAGCGCCAGGGCCGGCGCCATGCTGGAGGCAATTGAAACCCACAAGGCGCCAGGCTCTTTGGCCGGCAAGATAGTGAATGCCGACCCACTGCAGCAATTGGCTGCAGAGCGTTGGTTACAAGGCCAGTACCTTGAATTGCGCAGTTCCCTGGATCAGGTGGATGCGGAGATCGATCAACGCTCTGCGGAAATTCTGTCGGCAACGGCCACCGTCGGATCACTGCAGAAAACCTTGCCCATCAGCCGACGCCTGGCCGAGGACTATAAGCTGATGCTGGATGAACAGTTTGTACCTCGCCATGCCTACCTGGAGAAGCAACAAGCATTGCTTGATCTTGAGCGAGACATGGCCGTGCAGCGTGCGCGAGTCATTGAGTTACAGGCCACAAAAAAAGAAGCGCAGCGGCGTCGTGAAGGGATTCTTGCCCAGACCCGCCGAGCGATGCTCGATCTTCAGCAGCAATCCGAGCAAAAGGTCGCCTCACTGACGCAGGAAGTCAAAAAGGCTGAACAGCGTGATCACCTAATGCACCTGACGACCCCGGTGAATGGCACCGTCCAGCAGTTGGCCATTCATACGATCGGGGGCGTAGTGACGGCGGCCCAACCGTTGATGGTGATCGTGCCCAAGGACCAACCGATTGAAATTGAAGCAATGCTGGAAAACAAAGACATTGGTTTTGTGCGTGCTGGACAGCCAGTTACGGTGAAAGTCGAAACATTCACGTTTACCAAGTATGGCGCGGTAGAGGGTGAGGTCATCAGTGTGTCCAATGATGCGATAGAAGATGAGAAGCGTGGGCTTTTATATAGCGTCAGGATTCGATTGCTGAAAGATAAAGTTGTGGTGAAAGGGCAGGATACTCAGCTGGCGCCAGGTATGTCGGTGTCGGCTGAGGTAAAAACAGATCGTCGTAAAATTATTGAGTATTTATTGAGTCCACTAGAACAGCATTTGTCAGAGGGCCTCAGGGAGCGATGATGGTTTAATTGAGTTAGAGTCGGATAAAGTTATTTTGGTGGTGGAGAAAGAAATGGATACTAATGCATCAGGTCGTTCTAGGGATTCATATAGAAGTTTTGCAATAATTAGTATTGTTGGTTATTTCGGGTTTGTGGTTGTTATGTTGTGGTATCAGTCCTCGGCACAGATCCCAAATAAGTTGAATGAGTCGTCAGGTGTGCTTTCGGAGGAAAGGGTTAGAGGTAAGCTTATGACGAAAATCACCGATGGTGAGTATGTGTATTGGTTTACCTGTGCTTCGAGTTTGAGAGGATATTCGACATGCATCACGAAGCAAAAAAGTTCTGAATTATTGGGGCGGCATGCAAGTGTTTTCTGGTATGACCAAAAAATCTTTCCTGCAATAGAGCAGCGGAAATTGGTCGTTTTGGTGGTGGAAGGGAAAGAAATTATCAGTAGGGCGATGTCCGAGGAGCGGCTGGATAGGGGTAAGAGAAGTAGTTTTTGGGTGCTCGGTGTCGTTGGTTTTTTAGTGATTTGCGTTTCTGCTTTCTTTTTAAAGAAGGCAAGGAGAAGTTAAAGTGGATCAGAAAACAGTAGATGCTATTTCCAGTGTCATGTCTTACCTAAGTACTCCAGTGGGTTCGGCACCAGTTATTATCGATGCCTCTAAGGGCGAAGTTTTTGATACTGCCTTCGGAACAGTACAGACTTTAGTTAGTTTCGGAGAAATGATAGGAAAGCGCGCACCTGGTGTGGGTGGTGCAGTTGCTTTTTCGGCCCTCGGTCTAGATCTGTTAAGTATGGAAGAGGGCGTTCGCGAGGACGGCAAAGTTGAAGTAAGTGATATTTACTCTAGCTTGTCTAATCTTTCGGCAATTATCGCTGCGGGGACGTTAGCTGCAGCGGTCGGCGCAGCTTCGGCACCCGCTTTGATCGCTACAGCTGTAATCGTTACAGCGGCCGGCGCAGTACTAACAGTTATGGCGATGAATAGTGGTGATGATACCATTGATTTGAATCCTGCTATCGAATCGTTAAAGAGTGCTCTTCATGCCTTGGGCGAAATACTTGGCGAAGCTTATACCACGGCGATAGATGCTCTTCAGAGTGCCATGAATACGCTTGGAGACTACGGTCAAGCATTTAGCGATTATGTAACCTCGGCTCTGTCTGATATTGCCGATGCGGTGTCCTCTAGCATTTTGAGCATGACAGACTCGCTAGTTGCAGAGTTGCGTAATGCCTATAATGTTGCCATGCATATGGCAAGCCCACTGGTTTTGGATCTGGATGGAGACGGAGTTGAAACGCTGTCTTCAACGAATGGTATTCACTTCGATCATGATGGTAATGGTTTCGCTGAAACTACCGGATGGGTAGGAAAAGATGATGGGCTATTGGTATGGGATCGAAATGGAAATGGCCAAATCGATGATGGAAGTGAGCTTTTTGGTAGTTATTCGAAATTAACCAGCGGCCAGAATGCTGCCAATGGGTTTGTAGCGTTGGCTGATTTGGATAGTAATCACGATGGCAAGGTGGATTCTACAGATGTTGATTTTGGTAAGCTGCGTGTATGGAAAGATGGCGATAGCGATGCGGAAGTTGATTCTGGGGAGTTGTTGAGCCTCGGCGAGGTAAATGTTGATAGTTTGAGTGTGAGCTATGTTGGTCAGGACAAAATGGATGCTCAAGGTAATAAAGTGCTGCAAGTTGGCACTTTTATTGATGTAAGTGGCGTCTCTCGTGAATTAAGTGATATTTGGTTTGGCATTGATGGTTCGAGAACTATAGATCTGAACAAAGTACCCATCGGCACAGAGTATGCCTATCTACCTGACATGGGTGGGTTTGGTAACGTGTCAGATCTTAGTCAGGCGATGCTTAGAGACTCTAGCGGAAACCTTAGATTTTTGGTGGAGAGATTTTCGGTTGAGGCGGATGCTACTAAGAGACAATTAACCTTAGATCAAATCATATTCGCCTGGAGTGGTGTTGCCGATTACAGTTCAACTAGTCGAGGTGGCTATATTGATGACGGGCGCAAACTTTACGCGTTAGAAGCGTTTTTAGGGCAGCCATTTTTACAATTATCAGCTTTTAATAATCCCGGCCCTAATTCCGCGGCTAAGTTGATGTTGGTTTATGATCAATTGGCCGGCTTCATTTATGGTGGCCTAATGCTGCAAACTCATTTCAAAGCACTGATTGAAAGTGTTGACTTGAGTTTGGTCGACGATGAAATTGTACTGGATGTAGCAAGTTTAGTTGGAGTTTTGCGAACGGCATATGTCGGTGACTCGGCGCAGGCTACGCAGATGATGGTAGAGTTTGCTCGCGCATTGACAGATGCAGGAGGAGCTTTTGGCTTGTCACTGTTAGCTGGGTTGCGGCAAGCGGGTGATGTGAATGCTCCAGGATTCAGCTATTTTTTGGCAAATTTTGGTTATTCACTTGGTGGGTTAAATAACGACGAACTGTATGGAGATGAACATAATAATACTATTTTTGGTCTGGCAGGTCAGGACACGCTGTATGGTGGTGCTGGTAACGATACTCTGGAAGGTGGGGAGGGCAACGATTATTTGAGCGGTGATACGGGGTCCGATATCTATCTATTTAACCGGGGTTGGGGGCAAGATACACTTAATAATTTTGATGATGGAGTTGGTAAGAGCGACCTCGTCGAATTTGGTGCGGATATAGCACCAGCCGAAATTGTTGCCACTCGTTCGGGCGATAATTTAATCCTTGCTTTAAGAGGTGGTGCCGACAGAGTAAAGGTGGTCAATTACTTTTATCATGATGGACTAAGTGCATATCACTTGGAGGGGGTCCGCTTTGCTGATGGTACGATATGGGGGCTCGAGCAAATTAAGGTCATGGTAGTCACCAGTACCGCGGGCGATGACGAAATTCATGGTTATGGCTCATCTGACAATCTGAATGGCGAGTTGGGTAATGACAGCTTGTATGGTAGCCAAGGTGATGATGCCATCAATGGGGGCGGCGGAAATGATTACCTTGAAGGCGGCACTGGCTCCGATGTCTATTATTTCAATCTCGGGGATGGACAAGATGTAATAAATGAAAGCTCTGAAATTTTCGGAGATATCGATGTTTTGCATTTTGGCGAAGGAATACATCCTGAGGATATAAATGTTAGCCTTCAAGGGGCCAGCTTGATATTGCGGCATGGCAATAACGAAGATCAAGTAACAATTTTCAATTGGTTCAATCAGATATATTCCCGTTATCAAGTGGAGCGGATCGAGTTTGCTGATGGTACTGTCTGGACGAGTGCAGAGCTTACAAGTGGCTTGCTAAACAGGACTGGAACTGAGGGCGATGATGTTATTACAGGCGCTAACTCCCAAGTCAATCATAATTTCTTAGGGGGGGGAGGTAATGACACCCTGACGACGGGAGCGGGGAATGACCAACTTGAAGGTGGCACGGGCAATGACATCCTGAACGGGGGTGCGGGTTCCGACACCTATCTGTTTAACCTAGGTGATGGCCAGGATGTGATCAATGACAGCAGCAATTATAGCGGGGGGATCGACGTCCTGAAGTTCGGTGCGGGTATCCTCGCCAGCGACATTGCGGTCAGCCGTGCTGGCAATAACCTTGTGCTGAACCACAGCAATGGTCTGGATCGGGTCACCGTCAATAACTGGTTAACAAGCACGGGTGACCTTTATCAACTGGAGCGCATCGAGTTCGCAGACGGCACGGTGTGGACCAGTACGGCCTTGTCCGCCCAACTGCTCCATTTCACGGGTGGTGCGGGTGACGATGTGCTCACCGGCGTGAGCTCGGCCTTCAACCAAGTGCTGTCCGGTGGCGGTGGCAACGACACCCTGACGGCGGGTGCGGGGAATGACCAACTTGAAGGCGGTACGGGCAACGACACCCTGAACGGCGGCACCGGTTCCGATGTATACCTCTTCGCCCTCGGCGATGGCCAGGACATCCTCAATGACGACACGGCCTTCTATAGCGGCAATGTCGACGTGCTTCGCTTTGGAGCTGGTATCAGCGCGAGCGACATCACC
>NZ_LACC01000042.1 GCF_000967965.1 Pseudomonas fluorescens | reverse complement strand
GACACGCTCACCAGTGGTTCAGGGAACGATATCCTCGATGGTGGCAGCGGTGACGACACCCTGAACGGCAACGCAGGCAATGATCAATTGACCGGTGGCCAGGGGAATGACGTGCTCAACGGCGGCACCGGTTCCGATGTGTATCTTTTCGCCCTCGGCGATGGCCGGGACATCCTCAATGACGACACGGCCTTCTATAGCGGCAACGTCGACATACTTCG
>NZ_LACC01000041.1 GCF_000967965.1 Pseudomonas fluorescens | reverse complement strand
TGCCGGGGCTGGAGTGGGCGACCGGTTCCGGCAACCGCCTTCGTGAGTTTTACAAACAGTTCTCCGCCCTGACTCGGCCGTTGCGCATCGCCCTGCAGCAGCACCAGCCCGGGCAGGTCAAGCTGCTGGGGCTCAAGCTTTATGTGTACGGATTTTCCCGCGGTGCGACGGCGGCGCGAGCGTTTGTCAGTGCGCTGAACCAACTGTTGGCCCGGGCTACGCAGAGCCTGAGACTGCTCGACCTGCACTTGCCGGTGAGCGTGGAATACCTCGGACTGTTGGACACCGTGGCCTCGGTGGGGCTTGCCGATATCGTCCCGGGGGCGAACGGCCATATGAGCTGGGCCGATGGCAATCAGCAGTTGCCCGCCAACCTGGTCAAGCGCTGTTTGCACCTGGTGGCCAGTCATGAGCAGCGATTGTGTTTTCCGTTGGAGTCGATTCGCCGTGCGCAGGGGGGCTACCCGGCGAACAGTGTCGAGGTGATCTACCCGGGGGTGCATTCAGATCAGGGTGGAGGGTATCCGCCTGGGGATCAGGGGAAGGCGATTGGAAGAGATGACCGTCTGCTGCTGTCCCAGATTGCCTTGCATGATCTGTATGCCGATGCCTTTGCCCATGGCGCCCCGCTGAAAGTACCCAAAGCGGCCTTGTCGGCTTCAATGAGCCGTGAAAATTGGCGAGTAATGGATCTGGAGGCAGAGGCCGAATTCGCTATCACGCCAACTCTAGTCAACCGCTTCAACGCCTGGCGACAAGTGACTCTGGGCCTCGAGTCCGCACTGCCCCCGCTTACTCTCCAACAAATCGAACACTACGAACCACTCCTCGCCAGCGAAAGTCTGGAGCAGGCCCTGCAAGCCCAATTGGGCTGGATCACCGCCTGGCGCATCGACCGCTATGGCTTCGCCAGCCTGATCGACACCGACTTCTACCGCGAGGCCAGCGACAAAGAAGCCGACCCGCAAGTGCGCAAGGACTCCGAGAACAATCGCGACGCCGAGCAGAAAAAAGTGGAGGACCGGCGCAAGCTACAACTCAACCGCGAGCGCCGGGAGGATGTAGCAAAAACGCCGTTTGAACCCGGGGTCAAGGACTTCGATGCCGACATGGCGCAAACCCAGTTGCGCGAAGCCGCCGAGGAGTTCGCCGCGGCCTATCGCAACTCCGGAATGTTGGACTCCATCGCGGTACGCGTAGCCCTGTTGGCACTCGTCCAGCACCCGTATCAGCTCTCCGAAATGGCCAGCGCCGAACGCCAACGCATGAAAGCCGCGGGGCGGGCCCGGGTCAGCCTGTTATTCCCGCCTCCCAGCGACTGGGGCAACCACCGCGACGAACACACCCGCGGGCATGTGGCTGAGCACCTCAACGCTGCGCAGCCGGAGGGCCTGCTGCGCGCCCTGTTCGACGATCAGGTCCACGACTCCCGGGCCTGGTTTCTCTATAACTTGGGGCGTGAGCCCGGAGGTCACTATTTCAACGAGCGCATGGTGTTCTTCGGTGACCTCGGCCGTCGGGATCTGGCGCTATATGGAGAAGAGGGTGCCGTTCAACTGGCGGGGGGCAAGACCGTCCCCGCGTCCGAGTCTGTTCGTTCAACACCACCGGTGATGGACGCCGAGCGCCTCGCTGAAGTTCATCGTGCCATCGACGCGATCTGGGATGCCTATGACGCCAATGGTGGGGAGGTGAACGATGCGCTGGTCTGAATTGATTCGTCGCTGCCCCGCACTAGCACTCGGCTCAATGCTCACGGGGCGCCCGCTGCTCGGCGCCCTGTGCGGACTCGCCGTAATGGTGCTGACAGAAAACGTCCATGCCAGCACCCTCGAAGGCATCAACCACACCCATTGGGCTATCAATCATTTCAGCGTCAATGGCCGTTCTGGCCTGGACATCATCGGTCCCTACCAAGGCGGAGGGGGGGGGTGTTGTTACATCGCCCCTTCGCGCTGGCAGCCGGGGATGACCGTGCGGGTCGAGTGGGAAACTGGAGCGAGTGGGGTGAGTGACCTCGCAGATGAATTTCCTGGGTTTGCCAATGAAGCCAAATACGACGCATGGCTTGACAAAGTGGAGGCGCAGAAGCGTCGGCACAGCAAAGAAGTAGCCGTTCCCGACTACACCGGTCAAAAAGTCTGTGGCCTCACCGTGCACTTCCTTCCTTGCGACGAATTGCAGGTCACCACCTCCTGCTACGCCTACGGCAGCCCCGAATACCCGATCAAGACCCCGCTGCAGTTGCCGGAGCCCCAGTCATGCCCAAAATAATTCTGCATCCAATAGCCGGAGGCAAGCCAATGAACGCTGTGATTGATCGGTGCATTGATAGCTGCACCCAAGCCAGCTCCATACCCCTTAGCCAGGTGCTCAAATGAAACCAGCTCCGGAATACCGCCCTTATCCGGAGCCACGCGAAGCCCGTTATTCGCGCTGGTTTGCCGTTGGCGCTGCACTGCTTGTACTGACACGGCTTATATGGATAGAGGCTGTCGACCTGCCGCTGAACCTACCCCCGTTTTTACAGCTTTATCTTGTTGGAGCTCTGTCGGCACTATGGCTACTGGCATTTCTAGTACGCGTACTTGCCTACTGTCTCGATTGGCATAGCGCGCGATACTATGAAAAAAACGCGAATCAGGTACAGCAAGGCTGGTGGGAACACCATCGCCAGAAGGTAGCGCTGATCGACACGGTATTGGTGGGGCCAGCCTGTACCAATCCGCTCCAAAGACAAGCCCTGTTCAGTGCGGACCACCGTCCCCCCACGCCTCAAAGTACGCCAGGCGGAGCAACGCTCAAACTGCTTCAGGTCTTCGGCGATGATCTCGTCGAGCGCGAGCGTCAACTGGCGAAGCTGCTGGTTCTACAGTGGCAGGCGCAGCGGCCTGACCCTTGCGGGTTACAACCACTGGCATGCTACTGGCAAGGCTCCCTGTCCGCCTGGCGAGCCTTCGCCGAGCAGATGACGAAGTCCTTTCCCCAGATTGAATTGCCCGAGAAGCCCGAGTCCTGGGAGGGCATCTTCAGTCTCGATTCGATCATCGACCGACTGCATGGCGCCCCCGCGGATGCGCGGATTCTCTGTGCCGGCTGCCAATCCTGGTCGCCCGGACAAGGCAGTCATTTGCCGGCGGGAGAGGCCGCGCTGCTGTGGCTGCTCGGTCCCCAAGGTGGAGTCGGTTTCACTCGCGGCGAATGGTTCGATGCGGACACCGAACAGCTCCCGACGGTGGCAGAGCGCGCGCTGCAACAGAGCAAATTGACCTCACCTCCGTCTGTTTGTGTCTCGTTCTCCCAGGCCGATGCGCCCCTTGACTGGAACACCGGGCAGCACCTGCTAGACGCCAACTTTGGTGCCTTGGGCGGTCTGGAAGGCATGGTCGTTCAAACCCTGGCTGCCACCTGCTGCGAATTGCAGCGAGTGCCCTGTGCCTGGGTGGCAAGCGATCCTAATTACACATTTGTGCTTGGAGTTATGGAACCCGATGACTCAACAATCTGAATCCCTGAAAGTCTCTGCCTGGCGTACGACCTTATTGCTGGCTGTGTTCCTGGCGGTGCTGATCGCCGCAGGGGTTGCGGTCTGGTGGTTGTGGATGGAGCCAGGGCCTGTCACTCGTGCCTGGATGCTGGATGTATTGCTCAAGGCCGCATTGTTTTGGGCGTTGTTGTTCATCATGGCGCTGTTGACCTGGCAGACGATGCTTAACGGTATGCGCCAGCTGATAATCGGGCCATGGCTGCCGGCTTCGCAGCCCGTGAAAAACGATTCCGGTAAAGACAAACCGGCCATGGATGAGGCGTTACGCGAAAGTCATGGTCGTTTCTGGCGCCACAAGATCCGCTTGCTGCTCATCGTTGGAGAGCCCGAGCAGATCAAGGCCATCGCCCCCGGCCTGACCCGGGACCACTGGCTGGAAGATCAGGACACCTTGCTGCTATGGGGCGGCAGCGTGCAAAACAAGCTGGACGACGTGATGATTGAGCGTTATCGCCGCCTGACCCGCTGGCGTGCCCTCGACGGGGTGGTCTGGGCGCTGGATACCGCTCAATGCGCCGACAGTAAAGTCATGGGCAGCGGCGCGCGGCACCTGCAAGCATTGGCGCGCACGCTGGGTTGGTCGTTGCCGCTGCACCTGTGGCAGGTCCGCGCCAGTCACTGGGTGCAGGACAAGCGTCCGAGTCAGGCGGTGGGTTGCGCGCTGCCGTCACGCCTCACCGCAGCAGACCTCGAAACGTCGCTGTACGGTCTGCTCGGCCCCATGCGCCAAGAGGGTTGGGCGCAGATGAACAAGGCCATGGCGCATGACTTCCTGGTGCGTCTGGCGCGGGACCTGGAGGTTGAAGGTGTGGTTCGTTGGCGCCAGACATTGACGCCTTGGTTCGGCGGCTCCCGTCAAAGCGTGCCGTTGCGCGGTCTGTGGTTCAGCCTGCCGTTGTCCGCTACGACGCAAGACGAAAACGAGCACTTCTGGCCCATGGACCCGGCCTGGCAAGGCGTGCTCGGCGAACCCAAACAACCAAGCCGCCGTCTGGGCTGGAGCGCCCCGCGCGTCGCTTATGGCTTGGCGTTGGCCGTGGCCCTGGTCTGGGGCGCCGGCCTGCTGCTGTCGTTCCTCAGCAATCGCGTGCAGATCAACCATCTACAAACGTCGCTGACGACGCTGCAGCAAGCCACCCCCGGCGACGCCCAACTGAGCGCGCTCAACGAACTGACTCGCGAACTGGGCCGCCTGGATTACCGCGCCACCCACGGCACGCCGTGGTACCAGCGTTTCGGCCTGAACCAGAACGACGCACTGCTGGCCACGCTATGGCCGCGTTACGTCGAGGCCAACCAGCGCCTGTTGCGCGACCCGGCGGCGGCCACCCTCAAGGCCCAGCTCAACGCCCTGGTCAAGCTGCCACCGGACAGCCCCGAGCGTGCCAAGCGCGCGCAATCTGCCTACACGCAACTCAAGGCCTACCTGATGCTGGCCCGCCCGGAAAAAACCGATCCTGCCTTTCTTGCTCAAGCCCTGGTGGACACCGAGCCGCATAGCGCCGACTTTTCGCCGGGGCTCTGGCGCGCCTTGGCCCCATCCCTGTGGCAGTTCTACGCCGAACAACTGGCCGCCCACCCAAACTGGCGCATCAATGCCGACCCCAAGCTGGTCGCCCAAGTCCGCCAGGTGCTGATCGGCCAGCTGGGCCAGCGCAACGGCGAAGCCAGCCTGTACCAATCCGTGCTCGACAACGCCGCCAATCACGCGCCGGTGCTGAGCCTGGCGCAGATGGTCGGCGACACCGAGGCATCGACGCTGTTTGCCACTTCGGCCGAGGTGCCGGGGGTGTTCACCCGCCAAGCCTGGGAAGGCCAGGTGCG
Source organism: Pseudomonas fluorescens (assembly GCF_000967965.1). GTDB lineage: Bacteria > Pseudomonadota > Gammaproteobacteria > Pseudomonadales > Pseudomonadaceae > Aquipseudomonas > Aquipseudomonas grandcourensis. The sequence goes on along the minus strand of NZ_LACC01000041.1, from coordinate 8,210 downwards.
CCCGGCCATCGACGCCATCGCCGAGGCACGCCGTGAAGAAATCGACTGGGTGCTCAGCGACAACCCGGCGCGTCTCGCCGCCGACCTGAGCCCGGAACAACTCAAGCAACGCCTGACCGAACGCTACTTCCAGGACTACGCCCACGCCTGGCTGGACTTCCTCAACCAACTGCGCTGGCAACCGGTGGACAGCCTTGGCGAGGTGATCGACCAGTTGGCGCTGATGAGCGATGTGCGCCAGTCGCCGCTGATCGCCCTGATGAACACCCTGGCCTATCAGGGCCAGGCCGGCACCCGCCGCCAGGCGCTGGCCGATTCGTTGGTGCAGTCGGCGCAGCAGTTGCTTGGCCAGGAAAAAGCGCCGCTGATTGACCAGTCGATGCCCGCCAGTAGCAGCCCACTGGACGCCACCTTTGGCCCGCTGTTGACCTTGCTGGGCAAAGACGTCGACAACCAGAACGACACCGAACGCCTGAGCCTGCAAGCCTTCCTCAACCGCGTCACCCGGGTGCGCCTGAAGCTGCAGCAAGTGAGCAATGCACCCAATCCCCAGGCGATGACCCAGGCCCTGGCGCAATCAGTTTTCCAAGGCCACAGCGTCGACCTCACCGACACCCAGGCCTACGGCAGCCTGCTCGCCGCCAGCCTCGGTGCCGAGTGGGATGGCATCGGCCAGACGCTGTTCGTGCAGCCGCTGGAGCAGGCCTGGCAACGGGTGCTGCAACCTTCGGTGGCCGGCCTCAACAGCCAGTGGCAGCGGGCGATCGTGCGCGACTGGCAGGGTGCGTTTGCCGGTCGCTATCCCTTCGCCGCCACGGGCAGCGATGCCTCGTTGCCGATGCTCGGGCAGATGATCCGCGCCGACGCCGGGCGCATCGATCAGTTCCTGCAACAACAACTGGGTGGCGTGCTGCGCAAGGAAGGCAGCCGCTGGGTGCCCGATTCGCGGCACAGCCAGGGCCTGCACTTCAACCCGAAGTTCCTCGCGGCGATCAACCAGCTCAGCCACCTTGCCGACGTGCTCTACACCGACGGCGGCATGGGCCTGAGCTTCGAGCTGCGCGGCAAGCCGGTGCGCGACGTGGTGCAGACCACCTTCATCCTCAACGGCGAAAAGCATGAGTACTTCAACCAGAAGGAACGCTGGCAGCGCTTTAGCTGGCCGGGCTTCAGCCAGCATCCGGGCACGCGTTTGCTGTGGATCAGCGTGCTGGCCAATGAACGCCTCTACGGCGATTACGAAGGTACCTGGGGCCTGATCCGCCTGCTCGAACAGGCAAAAATCACCGCCCTGAACGACACCGACAGCCAGTACCGCGTGCAGCTTCGGGCCCCGGACGGCCTCGACCTGACCTGGCACCTGCGCACTGAGCTGGGGGCGGGGCCGCTGGCGTTGCTCAAGTTGCGCGGCTTTGAATTGCCGGCGCAGATCTTTCTCGGCGAAGGCACTCAAGCGCAGCCATATGCGCAGAATGGAAGTTACCCATGAGCCTGCTCAAACTGATCACCCGTTGCCTCGGCGAACGTGACCCGCTGGCCCTTGCCCGTACCCAGGCCGACTGTTGGCAATCCTGGTTGCAGCCCATCAGCGCGCAGTCGCCGGTCGGTGAAGACCCGGGTTATGACGATGACTTCCAGCGCATGCGCGAAGAGGTCAACAAGCTCTCCGGCGCGAACGTCGACGAGGTGATTCAGCTGGCGGAGAAGTTGCTCGGCCAGCGCTGCAAGGATCTGCGCGTCGCCACTTACTACCTGTGGGCACGCCTGCAGAAGGACGGTGAGACGGGGTTGGCCGATGGCCTTGGTTTATTGGCGGCGCTGGTTGAACGGTACGCCGGCGATGTGCTTCCCGTGCGGGCCAACAGCCGCAAGATGGCCCTGGAGTGGTTGACCGGCGCCAAGGTGCTGGACAGCCTGTCGCTGTACCCGGAGGTGGTCAAGGCCGAGGCGGAACGCACGGTGGCGGCGCTGGCCTGGCTTGAACATGGGCTGCAAGCCTGGCCCGAGGATCAGCGGCCGCAGCTGGATGCGTTGCATGGGGCGTTGTCGGCGCGCCTGGCGCAGTCCGGCGGGGTCGAAGCCGTAGTGCCCCAGCACAGCGCCAGTCACGAGTCCGTCAGCCAGGCCAGCCCTCCGGGCAGCCTGGCCATCAAGTCCGGGCGCGACCTGCTGGACAGCGGCCGGACCTTGGCCGGTTACCTGCGCGACCAGCCACAAGGCTGGCTGGCGGCGCACCGCCTGATGAAAAGCCTGCGCTGGGACACCTTGCACGAGCCGCCCCTGCAGGACGCCAGCGGCACCACGCGCCTGGCGCCGCCCCGGAGTGAATCCCGGGCGCAACTAAAGCGCCTGTATCAGCAGCAGAACTGGAGCGAATTGCTCGATCAGGTCGAGCGCACGTTCGCCGAGGGGGTCAACCATTTCTGGCTGGACCTGCAGTGGTACCTGGTCCAGGCCCTGAGCAAACTACCGGCGCCTCACGACGGCTGGGCCGACATCGTCAAGCGCGACCTGGGTATGTTCCTCGAGCGGCTGCCGGGCCTGGAGGCGCTGGGGTGGAACGACGGTACACCGTTCGCCGACGAGACCACCCGTGAATGGATCGCTCAGCACGTAAGCGCGCAACAGTCGCGCCAGCTCCTGCCCGCAGCGGCCCCGGCAGCGGTCATGGCCGATGGCGAGATTCTGTCCCTGGAAAGCGAGGCGCTGGCCCAGGCCGACAGCGACGGCGTCGAACATGCACTGGCCTGGCTGGCCGCGCGCCCGGACATTCACAGCGGTCGCCAGCGCTGGCTGCTGCGCCTGCTGATGGCGCGGGTGGCCGAGCAATGTGGCAAGAACGACCTGGCCCTGCACCTGCTCGGTGAACTGGATGCCACGGCCGAGCGCCAGGCCTTGGCGGACTGGGAGCCGGAATTGAATTTCGAGGTCAAGGCCCGCCTGCTCAAGCTGACCCGCCTGAAAGCGCAGCGCAACGATGCCGACAAGCCGGCCCTGGCCAGGCGCATGGAGACGTTGCTGGCGGCGCTGGTTGCCATCGATCCGGTACGCGCCGCCGTACTGTGCGGTTGAACCCCATTTATCAGGATTATTTACAGCATGGACAATCTGACACTGCGTTATTACGACGCCGAGATGCGCTACCTGCGCGAAGCCGGGCAGGAGTTTGCGCAAGCGTTTCCCGACCGCGCGGCGCAGTTGAACCTGGACAAACCCGGCGCCCGCGATCCCTATGTGGAGCGTCTGTTCGAGGGCTTCGCTTTCTTGATGGGGCGCCTGCGCGAAAAGCTCGACGACGACTTGCCGGAGTTGACCGAAGGCCTGGTCAGCCTGTTGTGGCCCCATTACCTGCGCACCATTCCCTCGCTGTCGATCGTCGAGTTCCAGGTGGAACTGGCACAGCTCAGGCGCAGCGAGCTGATCGCCGCCGGCCAGGAGGTGCTCTCGCAACCCATCGGGCCGCAGCGTACCGTATGCCGTTACACCACCACCCAGGACCTGCGGCTGCAACCCATCGAATTGCAATCCTTGCGCCTGGCCCATGAGCCCGACGGCCGCTCGCTGCTGCGCCTGCGGTTTGCCTGCGCAACGGCGATCGACTGGAGCCAGATCGACCTCAGCCGCGTGCCGATGTACCTGAACGCCGATGCCCCTCTGGCCAGCGCGCTGCATCAGGCCCTGACCCTGCATGCCCAGGCGTTGTATGTGCGCCTGCCGGGCGAGGCGCAACGAGTTGCACTGGCAGGTCATTTCGCGCCCAAGGGCTTTGCCGACGAGGACCGTTTGTGGCCAAAGGGCGACAGCGCGTTCAGCGGCTATCAGTTGTTGCTGGAATATTTCACCTTCCGCGAGAAGTTCATGTTCGTCACCCTCCATGGCCTGGAGCAGGTGAACATCACTGCGGATATGCCCTGGTTCGAACTGGAGGTGGTCCTGCGCGAGTCGTGGCCGCAGGCATTCAACCTGAGCGCCGAACACCTTCGCCTGCATGCGGTACCGGTGATCAATCTGTTCACCCTGGAAGCCGATCCGATGCCGCTGGATCCATTGCAAACCGACTACCTGTTGCGTCCCATGCGCCTGCAGGACGGTCACACGGAAATTTACTCGGTGGACCGGGTCACCGCATCGAAGAACACCGAGCGTCTGGACTATGTGCCGTTCAGCAGTTTTCGTCACAAGGGCGGAATGTTGCGCGACGAGGCGCCCGAGCGTTACTTCCATACCCGCCTCAAGCGAGGCGCCATTGGCCTGCACGATACCTGGCTGATTCTCGGGGGCGACGGCTTCGATCAGGATCGCTTGCAGGGCAGCCAGAGCCTGTCCCTGCAACTGACCGGGACCCACGGCCTGCTGCCACGCAAGGCGCTGCAAAGCACCCTGCTTGATGGGCTGGTCAACACCGCCTTGAGCGGCTTGCGCGTGCGCAATCTGAGCGCCCCGACCTTGCCGTGCTATCCGCCGAACCGCGATCGTTTCCACTGGCGCGTACTCAGCCACCTGGGCTCCAACTTCCTGCCGATGCTCGATAACGCCGAAGTGCTGCGCGGCACCCTGGCGCTGTACGACTGGACCGGCAGCGAACTGAACCGCCGTCGCCTGGCGGCCATCGTCGAAGTCAGGCACCACCTGGTGCGGCGGTTCGAAAAGGGCTTTCTGCTGCGCGGCGTGGACATCGAAGTGACCCTCGACGCCCATGGTTTTTGCGGCGAGGGCGACATCAGCCTGTTCGGCGAAATGCTCCATCGCTTCTTCGCGCTGTACGCCGACATTCACCTGTTCAACCAGCTCACGCTGATCCTTCAACCTACTGGAAAGTGCCTGCGATGGAACGAGAACCACAGTCAGCGTATTCCCGGCTGAAAGCCTGCGGATTGCTCGAGGTGCTGGAGGGGCGGGTGGCCGAGGCCAGTCTGTATCGGTTCTGCCAGCTGCTGGAGCAAGCCCTGCCAGGCCATCCGCCGCTGGGCAGCACCAGCCATCCGGCGGACGACCCGGTACGCTTTCGCCCGGACCCCGGCATGGGCTTTCCCGCCGGTGAGCTGAAGTACATCGAGATCGATGACCGGCAGCCGCTGCGTCCGGCGACGGTGCGTACGCGGCTGTTGGGCTTGTACGGCGTGGATTCGCCATTGCCGACGGCTTTTGTCGACGACATTGCCCAGCGCCGCGACGGGCATGAGGTGCTTGAGGCGTTTCTGGATATTTTCAACCACCGGATCTTCACCCAGTTCTATCGGATCTGGCGCAAGTATTCCTACCCGGCCACCTTCGAAGCCGGCGGCAGTGATGCGACGTCGCAGTGTCTGCTGGGTCTGGTCGGTCTTGGCATCCCCGGCACGGCCAAGCGCATTGCCACGCCGGTTTCGCGGTTTCTCGCGCTGCTTAGTGTGATGCGCATGCCCACCCGCAACGCCGAGGGCATCACCGCTCTGGTGTCGCTGCTGGCTCCAGAGACCCGGGCCAGGATCACGCCGCACTGGCCACAGAGAATCCCCCTGGCCCATCCGGCGAGTCTGTCCGCGAGTCGTCCGGTCAGCCTGTCCCAGGGCACGCCGCTGGGGAGCAACGGATTCGACGCCAACAGCCAGCTGCACTTGGCGCTGTTCACCAGGGACCGGGACGAAGCACGGGGCTGGTTGCCCGATGGCCAGTTGTACAACGACCTGCTGGTGTTGCTGCGGGTGTACCTGGGCTGGCGCTGCACCGCCAGGCTGCAGTTGTCGCTGCCGGTGCGCAGCTTGCCGCAACCGGTGCTGGGGCGGGCGCCGATCCGCCTGGGCATGACCGGCATGTTGGGTTCGGGCAGTGACACCTGGCAGGGCGCGGAACACGACACCATCACCATCAATCTGGGCCGCTACCAGGGCCTGTCGAAAAACACTCGGAACAGGGAAGCACGGCATGTCGCGTACCGTTGGTAATTCATTGATCCTGACGACGCTGGCGGTAGTGCTCGCCGGCTGTGGTGTCACTCAGACTGTCTCGGAAGGCACGGCATCTGCCACCCGCTCGATTTTCTACAAACAGGTGAAAGACTTGCGCCTGGATTTCAGTGCCCGCACGGCCATCAACACTGATGTTGCGGACATGAATGCGATGTCGGTCCCGACGCTGGTGCGGGTCTATCAACTGAGCGACAGCAAGGCGCTGCAGAGGGCTTCCTACGACAGCCTGCTCGGTGGCGACGAGCAGGCGCTGGCCGGCAATTTGCTCGATACCCGGGCGCTGGTGATCAAGCCTGGCGAGGGCGCGAAACTGGATGTGCCGCTGGACAAGGACGCGCGTTTCGTCACGGTGGTCGCGCTGTTTCGTAACCCCGATGTGCAGAGGAATACCTGGCGCCTGACCTTGAACCGCGACGACCTCGACCCCGACCGGGTGCGGGTCATCGAGCTGGGGGACAACCAATTGACCCTGCGCGCATTGGCCCGGGACTGACCATGCCTGACCTCAATCCATCGCTTTACGAAACACTGCTGCAGAACTTCGACGGTGACCTGGACCTGTATCAAGTCAATGAAGAGGACCAGCACACGCTGTCGGTACTGGACAACCTGCAACGCATCCTCAACAGCCGGGCCGGAACACTCGCGCACCTGCCCGATTACGGTCTTCCCGACATGGGCCAGATCCTCCAGGGCCTGCCGGGTTCGGCGCACGTGTTGATGAGGGCCATGCAGGAAACCTTGATCAAGTACGAACCGCGCCTGGCAACCGTGCACATCGAGTTGCTCGAGCAAGCTTTGCCAGGCCATCTGGACTACAGCCTCGACGTGCTGCTCAAAAGCGGCCGGCAGGTGACTTTCGGCACCACCCTGGCAGCGGAAGGCAAAGTCCTGGTGCGCCATCTGAAGCGACAGCAATGGTTGTCGAAACCCTGAACCTGTAAAGCAACGGAGGCTGACGGTGCTATTTGAAATGCGTATTCGGCTGGGCGGTGATCCGCGCGGTCATGGTGAGTTTATTGCGCTGCGCGAAGAGCTGGCGAAGTTGAATCATTCGGCCTGTCCCGACGTGGATTGGGCCAGAGTGGAACAGTGGTGCCTGGCGCTGTTCGAACACAACGGCGCGGATCTGCAGACGGCTGCTGCCTTTGCCCTGGCGCGCAGCCATCGGCATGGCGTGGAAGGCATGAGCCAAGGCGTGACACTGATTGAAACTCTGTGCGGCCAATGGACGGCCTGTTGGCCACCCATGGCGTCGGTGCGCCTGGATATCCTCGTCTGGCTGTGCGTGCAGTGGCAGGCGTTGTTGCGCAATCTGGCGCCGGGAACACAACACTTCCCCGAGTTGCTTCAACTGGACAGCGGGCTGGCGCGTTTGCAGCAGCGCCTGGAGCTGCAGGCACAAGCGCCGGTGGTGGCCCTGCATGCCTTGCGCCAGCAGATCGAGAGCCTGATCCGGCGCATGCAGCGCAGCAGCGTTGTGGTCGGCACGCTATCGCCGCCTGCAAGGGAGCCGGCGCCGGCTGTGATGATGCCCGTGGTGATATTGCCGCCCAACCCCTTGCCCATGCCTGAAATGCCGCCGGCGAAGCGTCCCCTGGCCCGGTGGCTTTGCGCTGCAGCCGTTGTGACGGGCCTGGTCAGCGGAGCCTGGTGGCTGGGCTCGACCGGCGTCGCCGAGCAACGCCTGGCGCATCTATTGCAGCCGCCACCGACTATTGTCGCGCCGGTGCGCCTGGACAGCCTGTCGTTGTTCGAGGCCGGCAGCGCCGAGCTCAAGCCGGGCTCGACCAAGATCCTGATCAGCGCCCTGGTCGACATCAAGGCCCAGCCCGGCTGGCTGATCGTCATTGGCGGGCATACGGATGGTCGAGGCAGTGCGCAGCACAATCAGCAGCTTTCCCACGCCCGGGCCTCGGCCGTGCGTGACTGGATGCAACGCATGGGTGATATTCCTGACAGTTGCTTTGCGGTGCAGGGGTTTGCCGCCAGCCAGCCTGTCAGCAGTGATGACAGCGAAACCGGGCGTGCGGCGAACCGACGGGTTGAAATCAGCCTGTTGCCACAAGCGGGTGCATGCGGGCAAACGGCGTCAGGGGAGCGCCCCGTGTAGGCGAGGGGGGAGGGAAATACAGGCGTAGCCGCGGTCCGTTCCCGCGGCTACGCCTGCACAGGGTTCAAGCCTTGATCACATATCCATAAGCGCGAATACGCCCCTCATGCTCCTTCAGATAAACCCCCTGCAACTCCGGCGTGAAGCCG
>NZ_LACC01000040.1:40382-91151 GCF_000967965.1 Pseudomonas fluorescens | reverse complement strand
CCGCAGAAACGGATATGTACTCAGTCGCTTTTCAGAGCGGCTCCACACCCTCGACAATAATCACCTCAGCCAAAGCCACACCCTCACGGTGCCCCCTAGCCTCCTGATACAACGCCGAGTGATAGCACGCCACCGCCTGCTCATAGGAATCGAACTCAATCACCACACTGCGTTGCGGCGTAGGCCGGCCTTCCATCGCCTCACTGCGCCCACCGCGAGCCAGAATCCGACCGCCATACAGAGCAAACGCCTGCGGCGCCCGTTGAGTGTATTGGCTGTATTGATCAGGGTCGGTGATATCCACATGAGCAATCCAGTACGCCTTCATAGTGACCTCTCGGTTTATTTTGTATTATGGTATACCACATTACCAATCCAACAAACACTGAGACTCCAGCATGGCCTTCAACAGCATCGAAGAAATCATCGAAGATTACCGCCTCGGCAAAATGGTCCTGCTGGTCGACGACGAAGACCGGGAAAACGAAGGCGACCTGTTGCTGGCCGCCGACTGCTGCACGCCCGAGGCGATCAGCTTCATGGCCCGTGAAGCCCGGGGCCTGATCTGCCTGACCTTGACCGACGAACACTGCAAACGCCTGGGCCTGGAGCAGATGGTGCCGAGCAACGGCAGCGTGTTCAGCACCGCCTTCACCGTGTCCATCGAGGCCGCCGTCGGCGTGACCACCGGTATCTCCGCAGCAGATCGCGCCTGCACCGTGGCCGCTGCCGTCGCCGCCCATGCCGGCCCCGCCGACATCGTGCAACCCGGCCATATCTTCCCGTTGCGCGCCCGGGAAGGTGGCGTGCTGACCCGCGCCGGCCATACCGAAGCCGGCTGCGACCTGGCACGCCTGGCCGGCCATACGCCCGCCTCGGTGATCGTCGAAGTGATGAACGACGACGGCACCATGGCCCGGCGCCCGGACCTGGAAGTGTTCGCGCGCAAGCACGGGATCAAGATCGGCACCATCGCCGACCTGATCCACTATCGCCTGAGCACCGAGCACACCATCGTGCGCATCGGTGAGCGTGACCTGCCGACGGTGCACGGCACCTTTCGTCTGATCACCTTTGAGGATCGCATCGAAGGCGGTGTCCACATGGCCATGGTCATGGGCGATCTGCGCCGCGAGCAACCGACACTGGTGCGCGTGCATGTGATCGACCCATTGCGCGACCTGGTCGGCGCCGAATACAGCGGGCCGACCAACTGGACGCTGTGGGCCGCCTTGCAGCGTGTCGCCGCCGAAGGCCACGGCGTGGTGGTGGTACTGGCCAATCACGAATCCTCCCAGGCGTTGCTCGAGCGGGTACCGCAATTGACCCAGCCGCCCCGGCAGTTCAGCCGTTCGCAGTCACGGATTTATTCGGAAGTGGGCACCGGTGCGCAGATCCTGCAGAACCTGGGTGTCGGCAAGCTTCGTCACCTCGGGCCGCCGCTGAAGTATGCGGGCTTGACCGGGTATGACCTGGAGGTGGTGGAGAGTATTCCATTCACCGAGTGATTCCGAGTTTCCTCCAATGTAGGGGCTTGCCTGTGGCGAGGGAGCTTGCTCCCGTTGGACTGCGCAGCAGTCCTTTTTGGGGCCGCTCCGCGACCCAGCGGGAGCAAGCTCCCTCGCCACAGTCATGCTCACTTGAGCAACAAAATATTCGCTTTCGGCTGATAGCCGGTACGGCAAAGTGCTTGCACAAAGTTTGGAATACCATAATATGATATTCCATAGACCGGACAGTCAGCACTGACTCGCCGGACCTACTGCTCCCGATAGGCGGGCACAAAAGCCCCGCTCATAAACACAACAATGAGGGCGTGAAAATGGTGTTGAACAAACGTGCGACCGCAGTTCTTTTTGCGGGACTGCTGAGCGTGACCAGCCAGGCATTGCTGGCGGCTGAAAGCGTCAACTTCGTCAGTTGGGGCGGCAGCACCCAGGATGCGCAGAAGCAGGCCTGGGCCGACCCGTTCAGCAAGGCCAGCGGCATCACCGTGGTGCAGGATGGTCCGACCGACTACGGCAAGCTCAAGGCCATGGTCGAAAGCGGCAACGTGCAGTGGGACGTGGTCGACGTCGAAGCCGACTTCGCCCTGCGCGCCGCCTCCGAAGGCTTGCTCGAACCCCTCGATTTCAAAGTCATTGATCGCGACAAGATCGACCCGCGCTTCGTCAGCGATCACGGCGTCGGCTCGTTCTTCTTCTCCTTCGTCCTCGGCTACAACGAAGGCAAGCTCGGCGCCAACAAGCCTCAGGACTGGTCCGCGCTGTTCGACACCAAGACCTACCCCGGCAAACGCGCCCTCTACAAATGGCCAAGCCCTGGCGTGCTCGAATTGGCACTGCTGGCCGATGGCGTACCTGCCGACAAGCTCTACCCGCTGGACCTGGACCGCGCCTTCAAAAAGCTCGACACCATCAAGAAAGACATCGTCTGGTGGGGCGGCGGTGCGCAGTCGCAGCAGCTGCTGGCCTCCGGTGAAGCGAGCATGGGCCAGTTCTGGAACGGCCGGATTCACGCGCTACAAGAAGACGGCGCTCCGGTCGGCGTAAGCTGGAAGCAGAACCTGGTCATGGCCGACATCCTGGTCATTCCCAAGGGTTCGAAAAACAAGGACGCGGCGATGAAGTTCCTGGCCAACGCCAGCAGTGCCAAGGGCCAGGCGGACTTCTCCAACCTGACCGCCTACGCCCCGGTCAACGTCGACAGCGTACAGCGCCTGGACTCGGTGCTGGCCCCGAACCTGCCGACCGCTTACGCAAAGGATCAGATCACTCTTGATTTCGCGTACTGGGCCAAGAACGGTCCGGCCATCGCGACACGGTGGAACGAATGGCTGGTCAAATGAAAATGACGGCAACCGCGTCTCGTCCATCCACTGCCACCGGGAGCGCCACGGGCGCTGCCGGTTCGGCGCCTGCCAAGGCAGCTGTGATGACGCAATCTCCTTCCCTGGCGCAGCGCTGGCGTGGCGCGAGCAACCTGGTGCCCGCCCTGCTGTTTCTTGGCCTGTTCTTTCTGGCGCCGTTGATTGGCCTGCTGCTGCGCGGCGTGCTGGAACCGGTGCCGGGCCTGGGCAACTACGAACAACTGTTCGCCAACTCGGCCTATGCCCGGGTCTTGCTCAACACCTTCTCGGTGGCTGGCCTGGTGACCCTGTTCAGCCTGTTGCTGGGCTTCCCGCTGGCCTGGGCGATCACCCTGGTACCCCGTGGCTGGGGTCGCTGGATCCTCAGCATCGTGCTGCTGTCGATGTGGACCAGCCTGCTCGCCCGCACCTACTCCTGGCTGGTGCTGCTGCAAGCCTCCGGGGTGATCAACAAGGCGTTGATGGCCATGGGCATCATCGATCAGCCGCTGGAGATGGTGCACAACCTCACCGGCGTGGTGATCGGCATGAGCTACATCATGATCCCGTTCATCGTGCTGCCGTTGCAGGCGACCATGCAGGCCATCGACCCGATGATTTTGCAGGCCGGTTCGATCTGCGGCGCCAGCCCCTGGACCAACTTCTTCCGGGTGTTCCTGCCGCTGTGCCGGCCGGGACTGTTCTCCGGCGGCCTGATGGTGTTCGTGATGTCCCTCGGTTACTACGTGACCCCCGCACTGCTGGGCGGTGCGCAGAACATGATGCTGCCCGAGTTCATCATTCAGCAGGTGCAGTCGTTCCTCAACTGGGGCCTGGCCAGCGCCGGCGCCGCGTTGCTGATCGTGATCACGCTGGTGTTGTTCTACTTCTACCTGAAGCTCCAGCCGGAATCACCGGTTGGCGCCAGCAACGCGAGGTAAGCCGTTATGCTCCTGACCCCCAATGCCATGAGCCGGCGCATGCGCTTCGGCCTGTATGCCACCACCGGGCTGATCGGTCTGTTCCTGCTGCTGCCGATCGTGTTCATCGTGCTGCTGTCGTTCGGATCGTCGCAATGGCTGGTGTTCCCGCCACCGGGCTGGACGCTGAAATGGTACGGCCAGTTCTTCTCCAATGCCGACTGGATGAACGCGGCCATGGCCAGCCTCAAGGTCGCGGTGCTGACTACGTTCTTCGCCGTCGCTTTGGGCCTGCCAACCGCGTTCGCCCTGGTGCGTGGCCGCTTCCCCGGCCGGGAAATGCTCTACGGCCTGTTCACCCTGCCGATGATCGTGCCGCTGGTGATCATCGCCGTGGCGGTGTACGCGCTGTTCCTGAAACTGGGTTACACCGGGACCATGTTCGCCTTCGTGGTCAGCCATGTGATCGTCGCGTTGCCGTTCACCATCATCTCGATCATCAACTCGCTGAAGCTGTTCGATCAGTCGATCGAGGATGCGGCGGTGATCTGCGGCGCCTCGCGCCTGCAAGCGGTGTTCAAGGTGACCTTCCCGGCGATCCGTCCGGGCATGGTGGCCGGCGCCCTCTTCGCCTTCCTCGTCTCGTGGGATGAAGTGGTGCTGAGCGTGATGATGGCCAGCCCGACCCTGCAAACCCTTCCCGTGAAAATGTGGACCACCCTGCGCCAGGACCTGACGCCCGTGATCGCCGTCGCTTCGACGCTGCTGATCGGCCTCTCGGTATTGGTCATGGTGATCGCCGCCGCTCTGCGCCGGCGCAACGAAATCAGCGCTTGAGCGCCAGGAGTACGACATGAGTGCAGTGATCAAAGATTCCGCGCAGCAAAATGACAAACCCCTGGTCAGCTTGCGTAACCTGAACAAGCACTACGGCGACTTTGCCGCCGTGGACAACATCTCGCTGGACATCAAGGACGGTGAATTCCTCACCTTCCTCGGCTCCAGCGGCTCGGGCAAAAGCACCACGCTGTCGATGCTGGCCGGCTTCGAAACCCCGAGCAGCGGCGAGATCCTGGTCAACGGCCAGTCGCTGGTGAACGTGCCGCCGCACAAACGCGACATCGGCATGGTGTTCCAGCGCTATTCGTTGTTCCCGCACCTGTCGGTACGCGACAACATCGCGTTCCCGTTGGCCATCCGCAAACTGGCCGCCGCCGAGCGTGAGCGTCGGGTCGATGCGATGCTCAAACTGGTGCAGCTTGAGCAATTTGCCCATCGCCGCCCTTCGCAACTCTCCGGTGGCCAGCAGCAACGGGTCGCCATTGCCCGGGCGCTGGTCTATGAGCCGCGCATCCTGCTGATGGACGAACCCCTCGGTGCGCTGGACAAAAAACTGCGCGAAGACTTGCAGGATGAACTGCGCCAGCTGCATCGGCGCCTGGGCATCACCATCGTCTACGTGACCCACGATCAGGAAGAAGCCATGCGCCTGTCCCAGCGCATCGCGATTTTCAGTCACGGCAAGATCGTCGGCCTGGGCAGCGGCTATGACCTGTACCAGAATCCGCCGAACGCCTTTGTCGCCTCGTTCCTCGGCAACTCGAACTTCCTCAAGCTCAAGGCCCAGGGTAATGCGGTGGCGACCTTCGAAGGGCAACCGCTGTCGATCCGACTCACCGCCGGCCTGCAAACCGATCAGGACGTGCTGTTGATGGTGCGTCCGGAAAAAGCCCTGGCCCTGAGCAATGAACAAGCCCTTGCCGAACCGCTGGCCGCCGGCTGGAACGAAGTCTCGGCCAAGGTCGTGGAAGTGTTGTTTCTCGGCGAAAGCCAGACCTGCAGCGTGATCACCGCTGGCGGCACCTCGATGACGGTCAAGGCGCTGTCAGCCGCCGGCATGCCGCTCAAGGCCGGCGACCCGGTGCGAGTGCGCTGGGCCACCGCCGATGCCTGCGTGTACACCGAATGGACCGAAAGCGACCTGAACAAGGCCGCCGGCGCTCACTGATCCTTTGGCCTGCGCGTGCGGGCCACTATAATGAGTCACCCTCGGGCCACCACAACGTCGGGTTGTGGTGGCCTTTTTTCTGTCACCTGTAAGATAAATTGGACAACGGATTCCTAAAATCCCGGTTTAATGCTAAATAGTGCTCAGTATTTTTAACACCCGACCCTGTCGTGCCACACAGTGCAACGAGAATAACGATATGAAAGTCCATTTCGAGAAAAGTGAAGTGTTTGGGACCCTCCACCTGCAAGCGGCGGTGGCAGCATGATCGAAGTTACCGAAGTTTCCATTGCCGAGCTGCGCGCCGCGCTCGAATCCGGCCAGACCACCTCGGTTGAACTGGTCCAGGCTTATCTCGCGCGGATCGACGCCTATGACGGCCCCGAAACGCCTACCGCATTGAACGCCGTCGTGGTTCGCAACCCCGAGGCGCTCGCCGAAGCGCAAGCGTCCGACGCCCGTCGCGCCAAGGGCCAGACCCTGGGAGCACTGGACGGTATCCCTTACACCGCCAAGGACAGCTATCTGGTCAAGGGCCTCACCGCCGCTTCCGGCAGCCCGGCCTTCAAGGACCTGGTCGCCTATCGCGACGCGTTCACCATCGAACGCCTGCGCGCCGCCGGGGCCATCTGCCTGGGCAAGACCAACATGCCGCCGATGGCCAACGGCGGGATGCAGCGCGGCGTCTACGGCCGCGCCGAGAGTCCGTACAACGCTGACTACCTCACCGCCCCATTCGCCTCCGGTTCGTCGAACGGCGCGGGTACTGCCACTGCCGCGAGTTTCGCGGCCTTCGGCCTGGCGGAAGAAACCTGGTCGAGCGGTCGTGGCCCGGCCTCGAACAATGGCTTGTGTGCCTACACCCCTTCACGCGGGGTGATCTCAGTGCGGGGCAACTGGCCGTTGACCCCGACCATGGACGTGGTTGTGCCGTTCGCCCGGACCATGGCTGACCTGCTGGAAGTGCTCGACGTGGTAGTGGCCGATGACCCGGACACCCGTGGCGACCTGTGGCGCCTGCAACCCTGGGTGCCGATCCCGAGCTCGTCCTTGGTGCGCCCCAAATCCTACGCCGCACTGGCCGCCAACAGCGAAGCGCTCAAAGGCAAGAAGTTCGGCATTCCACGCATGTACATCAACGCCGACCCTGAAGCCGGCACTTCCGAAGCACCGGGCATCGGTGGGCCGACTGGCCAACGCATCAACACCCGTCCTTCGGTGATCGGGCTCTGGGAACAGGCGCGCAAGGCCCTCGAAGCCGCGGGCGCCGAAGTGCTCGAAGTGGACTTCCCGTTGGTCTCCAATTGCGAAGGCGATCGCCCTGGCGCGCCGACCGTGTTCAATCGCGGCATCGTTTCCAAGGAATTTTTACACCATGAACTGTGGGACCTGACCGCCTGGGCGTTCGATGATTTCCTGCAAGCCAACGGCGATCCGAAACTGAATCGTCTGGTGGATGTCGACGGCCCGCAGATCTTCCCTCACGACCCGGGCACCCTGCCCAACCGCGAGGGCGACCTGGTCGCCGGCATGGATGAATACGTGCGCATGGCCGAACGCGGCATCACCCCGTGGGACCAGATCAGCACGATGCCGGACGGCCTGCGCGGGCTGGAAAAAACCCGCAAGATCGATCTGGAAGACTGGATGGATCGCCTGGGCCTCGACGCGGTGCTGTTCCCGACGGTTGCCGATGTAGGCCCGGCAAATGCCGATGTCGATCCGCAATCGGCGGATATCGCCTGGAGCAACGGCGTGTGGGTCGCCAATGGCAACCTCGCCATCCGTCACCTCGGCGTGCCGACGGTCACCGTGCCGATGGGCGTGATGCCGGACATCGGCATGCCGGTCGGCCTGACGTTTGCCGGGCGCGCCTATGACGACTCTTCGCTGCTGCACCTGGCGTCGGCGTTCGAGTCGACCGGCAGCAAGCGCATGATCCCACCGCGTACCCCGCCATTGGTCGCTGACAAGCGCTAACCGGTAAGACCGTGGCGGCTCACTCGAGCCGCCACGGCTGGCAAATCAGGGATCAACCTGGGCCATCAGTTCCGGAATCGATTCCGGTCGGTTGGCATAACGCTGCGCCAACATCGCACAGACCATCAGTTGAATCTGGTGGAACAGCATCAATGGCAAGATCAGCAAGCCAATGGTGCTACCGGCAAACAACACCTGCGCCATCGGCACCCCGGTCGCCAGGCTTTTCTTCGAACCGCAGAAGAGAATGGTGATGCGGTCTTCCTGGTTGAAACCGAATGCCTTGCCCAGTACGGTCGAGGCCACCAGCACCAGCGCCAGGACCACGCAGCACGCCACCACCAGCCCAACCAGATCCAGCAACGGAATCTGGTGCCAGAGGCCTTCGATTACCGCCTCGCTGAACGCACCGTAGACCACCAGCAGAATCGAGCCCTGATCGACGAACTTCAACCAGCTCTTGTTGCGCGCCACCCAATTGCCGATCCAGCGCCGCGCGATTTGCCCGGCAATGAACGGCAGCAGCAACTGCACGCTGATCTTGAGGATGGCGTCGAGAGTCGAGGAGCCTTCGCCGTGCACGTTCAACAGCAGGGTCACCAGCAACGGCGTGAGGAAAATCCCGAACAGGCTGGACGCCGCCGCGCTGCAAATCGCCGCCGGGATGTTGCCCCGCGCCAGCGAAGTAAAGGCAATCGCCGACTGCACCGTGGCAGGCAGCGCGCACAGGTAAAGCATGCCCATGTACAGGTCATTGCCGATCAGCGGCGACAGCAGCGGCTTGAGCGCCAGGCCGAGCAGCGGGAACAGCACGAAGGTCAGGCTGAACACCAGCAAATGCAGGCGCCAGTGTCCGGCACCGGCAATGATCGATTCGCGGGACAGCTTGGCGCCATGCAGGAAAAACAGCAGCGCGATGGCGATGTTAGTCAGCCAGCCAAAACCGACCGCGACCTGGCCGCTGGCGGGCAGCAGGCTGGCGAGCGTCACTACGCCGATCAGGGTCAGGGTGAAGTTGTCGGGTAACAGACGGGGGCGAGTCATGGGGTTGATCATCCGGGGGTTGCCAGTACGTGAAAACGACTCTAACGTGACTGGGAATTACCGACTAACGCCGATGAGCCAGCTGATGCCGCCTAAAGGACATGACAAGAGTGTTCGACGCAGTATTCCCGGGCTGTCCAGCCTGCCACGACCGCTCTACGGCCGTACCGAATCGCTGCCCAATCGCGCCCTGACCCGGCGCCACAGCCACCCGTGGGTGCAGCTTTCTTATGCAATTCAGGGCGTACTCGAAATACAGACCGGCGTCGGGCGTTTCGTCGCCCCACCAGAGCGGGCGGTGTGGATTCCGGCGGGCATGCCGCACCGGGTGTTCAGCTCGCCGCGCACGGAAATGCGCAGCCTGTACATCGATTGCAGCGTTTCGACATGGGCGCCGCCGGGCTGTCATGTGTTGGGGGTTAGCGATTTGTTGCGCGAGTTGATCCGCGCCTTCAGTCAGATACCGGTGGAATACGATCAGAACGGTCCGCATGGCCGGTTGGCCCAGGTGATTCTGGATCAATTGGCGCAGGCGCCACAAATCGATTTGATGCTGCCCCTGCCCCAGGACAGCCGATTACGGCAAATCGCGCAGAGCCTGGAGTCGCACCCGGAGCAACAGACCACCCTCAGTCACTGGAGCGACCAATTCGGGGTCACCGAGAAAACCCTCAGTCGCCTGTTCCTGCGCGACACCGGCCTGACCTTTCGCGCCTGGCGCCAGCGCTTGCGCCTGCTCGGCGCCCTGACGCCACTGGAACAGGGCGAGCGCGTGACCGACGTCGCGCTGTCCTGTGGCTACGACTCGACGTCGGCGTTTATCGCTGCCTTCCGCCAGCAGTTCGGCGAAACACCGGGGGAGTTTTTTCGCTGAGCCCAGCACAGGGCCATGGGTGTACACAGAATCTGTACTCGACACAAAACCCTGTGGGAGCGAGCTTGCTCGCGATGGCGGTGGATCAGTCGACACATGTATTGACTGACACTACGCCTTCGCGAGCAGGCTCGCTCCTACAGGGATCTCACACAATCTCTCGGTGTTACTGATCGGACTTGATGCTGGTCCAGACCCGGGTACGCACCCGCTCAAGCTTTTGCGGCAATGGCTGCACGACGTACAGCGTCTTCAAGGCCTCGCTGGTCGGTGTCAGGTTCGGGTTGCCGGTGATGTCCTTGTCGATCAGCGCCAGCGAGTCCTTGTTGGCATTCGGGTAACCGAGGAAGTCGCTGATCGGCGCGATGACTTTCGGGTCCAGCAGGTTGTTGAGGAATTCGTGGGCCTCGGCGACGTTCTTCGCACTTTTCGGGATGGCGAAGGTGTCGAACCAGATCGGCGCGCCCTCTTTCGGCAGGCGCCAGTCCACGACCACACCGTTGCCCGCCTCTTTGGCGCGATTGCCGAATTGATAGAAACTGCCGGAGTAACCGATGGCCACGCAGATATCGCCGTTGGCGATGTCGGTCATGTACTTGGCGGAGTTGAAGTAGGTGACGTAAGGGCGAACCTTGAGCATCAGCGCCTTGGCTTTTTCGTAGTCATCCGGGTTCTGGCTGTTCGGGTCCAGGCCCAGGTAATGCAGGGCCAGCGGCAGGATCTCCGACGGCGAGTCGAGCATGGCGACGCCACAGGCCTTGAGCTTCTCCATGTTCTCGGGCTTGAACACCAGGTCCCAGCTGTCCACCGGCGCATTCTCGCCCAGCGCCGCCTTGACCTTGGCCGGGTTGAAGCCGATCAGCACGGTGCCGTACATGTAGGGCACGCCGTACTGGTTGCCCGGGTCGTTCTTGTCCAGCAGCTTGAGCAATGCAGGGTCCTGGTGCGACCAGTTCGGCAGCTTGGACTTGTCGAGTTTCTGGAACACGCCCGCCTTGATCTGGGTTTCGATGAACTGGTTCGACGGCACCACCAGGTCGTAACCGGAGTTACCGGTGAGCAACTTGGCCTCCAGGGACTCGTTGGTGTCGAAGGTGTCCCAAGTCACCTTGATCCCGGTGTCCTTGGCGAAATCCTTGGGCACGGACGGCAGGATGTAGTCCGCCCAGTTGTACACCCGCAATTCGTGCTGTTCGGCGTGCACCGCGCTGGCCAGCAGCGACAGTCCGCAAACGGTGGCGCCCAGTATGCGTTTCATTGAGTCCATGGATCATTTCCCCAAGTGTGGCGTGAGTTCGATGGTTTTTATGTTCTGTACACGGCAGCGGCCTTGAAAATAGCCAAGGGCAAGGAAGTGAAGCGTTTGGTTGTGGTTTTCATCCTGGGTGGCCGACTCAGCCACCCGCGTCTGATTCTTGCTGACGGCGTCGCGGGTTCACAGCGTGAGGCAGGCCAAAAGGAGACCGAAATGGCCAAAATACCTGTCCGCATTGATCAGCGGCGCGAGGCACTTCACCAAGGGTTAGTCCAAACAGCCGATGCCCGGGCAGTCTCCTTGCTGCTTATTGCGCATCACACCAATAACAAGATCGCGAGGCTTCGATGCGTGCTCCACTCCTGCTTGCCCTGCCCCTGCTCGGCCTGCTCAGTGCCTGTTCCGAACCCTATGACCCACAACCGCTGGCCAGCACGGGCAATGCCACTGCATTGATCGGTAGCGCCGCTGTCGCACGACCGCTGAGCGGCGCCGTGCCTGCCAACCCCTTCATGGCCAGCAACGGCAGCAGCTACATGCATGCCGATGGCTACAGTTCCGACACGCACCCCGGCCCCGGTCCATTGGGCGGCGACATGCAAGTGAGCAGCCGTGACGGCAGTCGCAAACCCGGCGGCATGTGCCCGATTCATACCTTCGACCAGCAGGGTCGCCTGGTGGTGCTGTGCGCCAACCTGATGCAGTTCGAACTGCAACTGCTGGAACCGCGTACTCTCAAGCTGCTGGCCCGCTACCCGCTGCCGCCGCGTCCGTCGACTTTCCACGCGCTGATTACCCTGGACCCGGACAAGATCATGGCGGACACCTCCGGCGCCTATTTCTATGTCGACGAACAGAATCGCGTGGTCATCGCCGATGCCGAGCAGCACATCCAGCGCGTCGTGCATCGTCAGGATGAATCCGGTGCGTGGTCGTTCGAAGAGGTCGACAACTGGGACCTGAGCGATAAGGTTCCCCACGATTGTGTGCGGCCCACCAACTGGTTTGCCAAAGGCGAATGCGACCCCATCACCGGGGTCATGCCCGATCACCAGGGCTTGATCTGGTGGATCACCCGGCGTGGCCGTATCGGCACCCTGAATCCCGACACCGGCAAGGTTCAGGGCATTCAACTGGCCAACGAAGAAATCCAGAACGGCATGTCGGTGGCGGTCGACGGTGTCTATCTGGTGTCTGATCACGCCATGTACCGCTTCGCCGCCGATGCCGAGGGCAAGCCCGTGCAAGACTGGCGCGAAGTGTACGACCGTGGCACCGGGCGCAAGGTCGGGGCGATCAATCAGGGCAGCGGTACCACCCCGACCCTGCTGGGCGAGCGCTACGTCACCATCACCGACAACAGCGACGGGCGCATCAACCTGCTGGTCTACCGTCGCGAACAGGACTACGCCGGCAATCGCCTGATCTGCAAGCTGCCGGTGTTCGACAACAATGCCTCGGCCACCGACAACTCGGCCATCGGCTGGGGTCGCTCGATCATCCTCGAGAACAACGCCGGCTACACCAGCGCCTTCGCGCAGAAGGACTGGCAGGCCGTGCACGGCGGCATCAGTCGCATCGATATCCGCACTGATGAGTCGGGCTGCGACCGGATCTGGGAATCGAAGGAGCGTTCGCCATCGGTGGTTCCCAAACTCTCGGTGAGCAACGGCCTTTTGTACTTCTACACCTTCGAGCCGCAGCCCGACGGCGAAAACGCCTGGTACCTGACGGCGCTGGATTTCGACAGCGGCCAGACCCGATTCAAGGCGCTGAGCGGGGTCGGTCAGGCCTTCGACAACAACTGGTCGCCGATCACACTTGCACCGGATGGAACGGCCTATGTCGGGACTTTCGGTGGGTTGGTTGCGCTTTGGGACAAGGGTGTGAATGCGGCGAAGGAGCAGCCGCAGTTGAGCAAGAAGTAGCAACCGTGAAGTGAGCCGGGCCGAAAATAGACCCGGCCCTGTCGAACAACACTACACCTGTGGCGAGGGAGCTTGCTCCCGCTGGGCCGCGAAGCGGCCCCAACGCACGCCATCTCAACTCAGTCAGAACGGGTTGTCCGGATAGCGACTGCTGCGCAGCCGAGCGGGAGCAAGCTCCCTCGCCACAATCAACCGTCTGTTCTATCGCTTTGCTCACCTACAACAACGACAAGGTGTAATTGATGATGAACCGGTTCTGATCCACATTGCGCCCGGCATCGGTATTGGACTTGGCGTTACGCAGTGTGAACCCCACCCCCTTGAACGTGCCTGACTGCAACACATAGTCAAGGGTCATGTCGCGCTCCCACTCTGACTGGTCACTGGCGTTTTGCGCCTTGATGTCCGTGCCCTTCAGATACACGATCGAGGCTTTCAGGCCCGGCACGCCCAAGGGCGCGAAGTCGTAGGTGTATTGCCCGAAATTGGTCTGCTCGCCGGCCCGGGCAAAGTTCTGGATCATCTTGTCGGTGGGCAGGTAGACACTGCCGCCGCCCGCCCCCTTGTCCACCAGGCTGCCCTGGTTGGGCTGGACAAAGTTGCTGCCATCGCCCACCCGTTGATGCCCCACCGACACCGCGTGCCCGCCATGGGTGTAGGTGACCATCGCAGCCCAGGTGCTGTTGTCGATTTCACCGTCGTTGTCGTCGGTGTAGCCCGACACCCGATAACCTTGCGCGCGGCCGGAGGCAGAGCTGTTGGCACCGCTCGAGGTGGTGCGGAAGTAGCGCAGGTCGGTGGTCAGTGAGCTTGCGCTGTCGATGGACAGGATGTGCGTCAGGCCGAGAAAGTTCTGGTTGTAGAAGTCTTCCAGCTGCGCGAAGTAGTACTGGGTCTTAAGCGTTTTGGTGAGGTTGTAGTCACCGCCGGCGTAGTAAAACTTGTTGCTGTCCTGCGTGCTGCCGGCGACCGACAAGCCTGTGCGGTCCGTCGAGGCGCGCCCTACCGCGTGCTCCAGTACACCGCTGGTCAACGTCAGACCATCGATGTCGTTCGAGGTAACCTGCGCTCCGGTAAACGATTGCGGCAACACACGGGCATCGTTCGCCAGCAGGATCGGCAACTTCGGCAGCAAGGTGCCGTAGCGAAATTCAGTTTTGGATACCCGCATCTTCGCCGTAGGGCCGAAGCTGCTCCAGGCGTCGGCCGCGCCGTCACCGTCGGAAGGAATCATGCCGCTACCGACGTGACGCCCCGCTCCGCTGTCCAGTGTGATGCCGAGCAATGCCTGAGCATCGAGCCCGAACCCCACCGCGCCCTGCGTAAACCCGGACTCATAGCGCAACACGAAACCCTGGGCCGCTTCTTCAGTTTTCGAAGGGACAGCGCTGCCATCGCGATTGTCGCTGTTGAAGTACAGGGTGCGCATCGAAAGGCTGGCCTTGCTGTCTTCCAGAAAACCATGACCTGCGGTGTCAGCCGCCTGTGCGCACACCGAAGTGGTGGCCAGCAGGACTGCGGTGGGAATCGCTCGTTTGAACATAGGGTGCTCCTGGGTGTTTCTTATCGTTATTTGAAGGTTTCACCGCCAGGCAGGCCCCGATTGCCGCCCACGCAACAGCGCTCAATACGGACGCAAAAACAGGCGCGCTCGCTGAGTGACATGAGTCATCGGACGTTCGAGGTGAGGGTTGACTGGCTGGCTTGTGAAACTCTTAAAACATTTCGAGAGGCTATTATCAAACGCGGTGAAAGTAGTTTTCGTACAGGGATAAGCCTTGTCGCGCAGGGGTATGGACGATCACTGTTTTTGTATATCGGTGCGGCGGATTTTCATCATACTGACATCATCGGCGGTGTTCGGTGACTGCTTGCATGTCCCAACAAGAGCAATGACCCATGAACGATCAAATCGAACTGTACGGCGCGAACACCGGCAACAGCCTGCGGGCAGCGATTGCCCTGGAAGAGTCGGGCATCGCCTACACCGCACGCAGGCTCGACCTGTACGCACAGGAACACCGTGGCCCGGCCTTCCTGGCGCTTAACCCGGCCGGGAAAGTCCCGACCCTGATCGATCACGGGCCAACGCCGATGCTGGTCATCAACCAGTCCAACGCCATCATCCAGTACGCCGATTCCATTGCACCCGGAAGGCTGGCACCGGCGCAGCCGGGACCTGCACGCACCCGGGTGATCGACCGCTATTTCTTTTTCGTCACCGATGTCATCGCCCCCAGCCATGCCGCCTTTTTCCTGCACCAGGCGGGGCAGGACAAGGCAGCGGCGATCATCGATCTGCGGGTGATCGAGCAACTGACTTACGCGGAAAGTTTTCTGACTGCCGACTTCATGGCTGGAGAGCAGTTCTCCATGGCCGACATTTCGGCGTTCACCATCGTCACAGCGTTCCGTGATCGACTGGAATGGCAAGAGCTTCCGCAACTTTCGCGCTGGTTTGACTCGGTCGAAGCCAGGCCGGCGGTACAACGCGGTCTGAATGCGTTCAAGCATTCCTGAGCGGTTGCCGAAAACAAAAATGCCCAACAAAGCGCCGACCATGTGCCCGAGGGCAATCGCCAGCAAACCCCAGAACAGGTTGAGGTGGAACACCTGGACCACCATGGCGCCGGTGACGATGGGCAGTGGCGCGATGTTGGTGCTGAACCACAGGGTGAACAGATCGCGGGCCTTCCCGTGGCGCTCTGCGAGTGGAACGTAGTCGACCGTGTGGTTCTCGATGAACGGATCTTGCCGGGACATCTGGGACATGTGCATGAACTCCAGTTTGTCTGTTCTTATCTTTGTATGAAGCCAAACCGGGGGGACTCTCTGGCCGCCCCTCAGATGCAGACCATATTATGGCATCCCAAACGTCAAACAAGACCGATCCGGTCTTTGAACAAGCATTTGAGCCGGCATCCTGCCCGAACCGCGCCAGCGCTTGCTAGCTTAAAGCCCCGTAATCATTGGGTTTCAGACGAAAACATTACGTTTATCAGTTCACCTAAAAAGACCTTGCAATCGATGTATTACGGTATACCATCAGACCTACAAATACATAAAAACGCGTCACACCACCCGAGGACCGTCCAATGATCGATGCCGCCATCTACAAACAAGTCATGGGTTCGTTCCCGTCCGGAGTGACCGTGATCACCACCTTGGATGACGATGGGCAAATCGTCGGCCTGACCGCCAGCGCCTTCAGTTCGCTGTCGATGGACCCGGCCCTGGTGCTGTTCTGCCCCAACTACAGCTCCGATTCCTACCCGGTCCTGATCAAGAACAAACGTTTTGCCATCCACGTGCTGTCCGGCGGCCAGCAGAACGAAGCCTATGCCTTCGCGCGCAAAGGCAAGGACAAGGCCCAGGGGATCGAGTGGACGCTGAGCGAGCTGGGCAACCCGATTCTGGCCAACGCCACGGCGGTCATCGAATGTGAACTGTGGCGCGAATATGAAGGCGGCGACCACGCCATCATGGTCGGCGCGGTGAAAAACCTGATCGTGCCCAACCAGAATGCCGGCCCGCTGGTGTATTGCCACGGCAAGATGGGTGCCCTGCCCGTTCTGGCCTGAAGCGATCACATGACAGCCACAAGTCAGTCGGCGCTTGATCTACCTTTTACTGACTGAGATCCGGACTGTTCGTCAGAATATATTTTTCTACAATTTAGTATTATGGTATACCAACAACCAGCAGGCCCGCAGTCGACAGGCCAACAACAAAAGATCCGAGGTAAGCGTCATGAAGTTTTCCCTGTTCGTACACATGGAACGTTGGGACGAAAGCGTCAGCCACCGCCAGTTGTTCGAAGACCTGACCGAACTGACGCTGATGGCCGAGGCCGGTGGTTTCAGCACCGTGTGGATCGGCGAACACCACTCCATGGAGTACACCATCTCGCCAAGCCCGATGCCGCTGCTGGCTTATCTGGCGGGCAAGACCACCACTATTCACCTGGGCGCCGGCACCATCATCGCGCCGTTCTGGCATCCGCTGCGGGTGGCCGGTGAATGCGCGTTGCTCGACGTGATCAGCAACGGGCGCATGGAAGTCGGCCTGGCCCGTGGCGCCTACCAGATCGAGTTCGACCGCATGGCCGGCGGCATGCCAGCGTCCTCCGGCGGTCAAGCGCTGCGGGAAATGGTTCCGGTGGTGCGTGCCCTGTGGAACGGCGACTACGCCCATGACGGCGACATCTGGAAATTCCCGACCTCCACCAGCGTGCCCAAGCCGATCCAGCAGCCGAACCCGCCGATGTGGATCGCTGCCCGCGACCCGGACTCGCACAACTTCGCCGTGGCCAACGGCTGCAACGTCATGGTCACGCCGCTGATGAAAGGCGACGAGGAAGTCCTCGACCTGAAGAACAAATTCCAGGCCGCGCTGGACAACAACCCTGGCGTGCCGCGCCCGCAACTGATGGTGCTGCGTCACACCCACGTGCACACCGCCGACGATCCGCAAGGCTGGGAAGTCGGGGCCAAGGCGATCTCCAGGTTCTACCGCACCTTCGATGCCTGGTTCGGCAACAAGACCACCCCGGTCAACGGCTTCCTCGCGCCGAGCCCGGAAGAGAAATTCGCCGGTCGCCCTGAGTTCGAGCTGGAAAGCCTGCACAAGACCGCCATGATCGGCACCCCGGAAGAAATCATTCCGCGCATCAAGTACTACCAGGAACTGGGGGTCGACGAATTCAGCTTCTGGTGCGATAACAGCCTGCCCCACGCGGAGAAGAAAAAATCCCTGGAGCTGTTCATCAAGCACGTAGTGCCTGCGTTCCGGTAGGAGCGAACTCGCTCGCGATGGACGCCAACGATAACGCGCGCCATCTGAATGACCGCGTTATCCAGAAGTTTTTCGCGAGCAGGCTCGCTCCCACAAGGGTCGATTCCAATGATGACTGGTCGCCTCCCATCACTCGCCCTTCCCTCCGGCGCCGCGCGGGCTTACCTGCGCGGTGAATGGACCGCTTCGCACCTGCATTTCAAGCGCCTGCGCGCCAGCGTTTCGGCCAAGCAGAACGGCTTCTGGCAAACGGTTCACTGAGCCCACCCGAACAGCCAATCACGCACCCCGCGTCTCGCCATTGCATGGCGCGTACGGTGCTTTGTGTTTCGCCTTTGATCAGGTTTGCCCAATGAACAATAACAACGCGCTGTTGATCATCGACATGCAGCAGGAGGACGGTTTCGTCCTGGAAAACTTCGACAGGGTGGTCACCCATACCGCCGCCCTGCTCGATACCGCCCGCCGTCAGCGGATGCCTGTCATCTATACCCGCCACATCAATCAGGCCGACGGCAGTGACCTGCCCCGAGGCGAACCCCTGGCCGCCGACGGTGGCCCCGGCAGCTACCGCGCCGGCACCCGGCAAGTGGAAATCATCGAGTCGCTGACGCCGCAGCCCGGTGAATTGATCATCGACAAGGGCCGTTACAGTGCCTTTCACCGCACCGACCTCGATGCCCGACTCAAGGCAATGGAGGTCGACACACTGACCGTCTGTGGCGTGCTGACCGACGTCTGCGTGCTGACCAGCGTGTTCGATGCCTTCGCCCTGGGCTATCGCGTGCGCCTGGTCAGCGATGCCTGCACCACGACCACCGAGGCCGGGCATTACTCGGCCCTGCTGATCATGGCCAACTGGGTCTACGCGCTGGAAATCCTCACCACGACCGAGTGCCAGCGCGCCCTGGAGCACCGCGATTACATCAGCCTGATCCCCGAGCAACCGGACCTGTTTGCCCACCAGCCCCATGAGCTGCAAAGCACCATCGCCCGTCTGCAATCCCGTCTCGTCCGGACTCAGGAGTGATCGCCATGCAAGTCGAAAAAAGAAGCATCGATTTCATCCCCGAGACCGAACGCCACGGCAAGCCGGGTTCGCTGTTCTATATCTGGTTCGGCGCCAACATGAACATCACCACCATCGCCTCCGGCGTGTTGCCGGTGGTGATGGGGCTCAACCTGTTCTGGAGTGCGCTGGCGATCATCTTCGGCTCGTTGCTGGGGGCGATTTTCATGGCCTCGCACTCGGCCCAGGGACCGAAACTGGGCATTCCGCAAATGATCCAGAGCCGGGCGCAATTCGGCGTGTTGGGGGCGGTGTTGCCGCTGCTGTTCGTGATGCTGATCTACCTGGGTTTCTTCGTCAGCAACACCTTGCTCGCGGCCCAGGCGCTGGAGTCCGTCAGCCCGCTGCCGATGTCCGGCAATATCTACCTGATCGGCGCGTTGTGCTTCGTCGTCGCGCTCTATGGCTATCGGTTGATTCACCGCTTGCAGAAGCTGCTGTCGATTCTGTCGCTGGTGGTGTTCGTCGCCGCCACAGTGCTCGCCTTGCAGTTGCCGATCCCGGCCGAACAATGGCTGCCAACAGGCTTCTCGCTGTCGAAGTTCCTGGTGGCGGTGAGCATCGCCGTGACCTGGCAACTGTCCTACGCGCCTTACGTCGCCGATTATTCGCGCTATCTACCGAGCAACACGCCGACCGCCCAGGTGTTCTGGTACAGCTACGCCGGCACGGTCAGCGGGGGCGCATGGATGATGATTCTCGGGGCGATCCTGAGCGTCGGCATCGGCGACTTTTCCAGCAACGTCGGCGGGCATGTCGCCGGTCTGTTCGGCGCTGGCGCGGTGCTGCTGTTCGCCTTCATCGTCTACGGCCAGGTGTCGATCAACGTGTTCAACCTGTACGGCGCGTTCATGTCGACCATCACCGTGATCGAACCCTTCGCCCGGCTCAAGGTGACCCCGCGGGTACGCGGTGTGTTCATGCTGCTGATCAGCCTGGTGGCCACGGCCCTGTGCACCATCAGTCAGGACGACTTCATCAGCTTCTTCCTCAACTTCATCTTCTTCATGAGCTACTTCCTGATCCCGTGGACGGCGATCAATCTGGTGGACTACTACTGCCTGCGCAAAGGCCAGTACCGGATTGACGACATCTTCGACCTGAACGGGATCTACGGGCGGGTCAACTGGATCGCCTGCGGCAGTTTCCTGCTGGCGATTGCCCTGGAAATTCCGTTCATGAACACCACGCTGTACGTCGGCCCGGTGGCCACTGCGCTGGATGGGGTGGATCTGGCGTGGATCGTCGGGTTGCTGGTGCCGGCGTTGAGTTATTACTGGCTGATGAAGCTCGGCAAGCGGGCGCCAGTGTTGGATTCAGTGACGTAATGATAAACGGGTGATAGAAAAAGGTCGCAGCCTGCGGCAACTCCTTGTATCTCGACTATCGCTCCGTCAGGAGCGATAGTTCTCGACTGATCATCGAGGGCGGGATCTGGAAGACGCGCAGCTCCTTAGGCGTTAAGCCTGCAACAACGTAGCAGGCTAATTACCGGATGCATCCTACAAGGCACACGGAAACGTCCTATTTCTAACTAAATCAACTTCGCCAAAGCTATGCAGCCCCAGGACCGGGGCGCAAATGCAGACCTTCCTGCTCGCCCCCATTCAGACCAGGAAGGCCTGATCATGCTCCCCCAACTGTCCACCTTCTTCGATGACAGCCGCCTCAAACGCTGGGGCCGTAACCTTGACCATGGTCTCGACGTCCTCACCTTCCCCGGCAGCAAACGCCTTGACCATCCCTTCACCCATCGCGTCGAACGGCTTATGCCGAGATTGTCATTCGCTACGTTTCCGCTGTCCTTGTTCTGCGTTCTAGTCGGTACGTTGTTCGCTCAAAGTACTCAGGCTGGCACCCTTGAAGCAGTTAATCACACCCACTGGGCCATCAATCGATTCAGCGTTGAGGGTCGTTCTGGAATCGACATTATTGGGCCATATCAGGGCGGAGGTGGGGGGTGTTGTTACAGCGCGCCAGCGCGCTGGAAGCCGGGGATGACGGTGCGGGTTGATTGGGAGACTGGCGCCAGTGGAGTGAGCGATCTCGCCGACGAGTTCCCAGGGTTTGCCGATCGACCCAAGTACTTGGCATGGATAGATAAAGTCGATGCTCAAAAACGCCAACACAGCAAAGTCGTGCCGGTCCCGGACTACACCGACCAAAAAACCTGCGGCCTCACCGTGCACTTCCTGCCCTGCGATGACCTCCTGGTCACCACCTCTTGTTACGCCTACGGCAGCCCCGAATACCCGATCAAGACCCCATTGCACTTGCCGGAGCCTCAGTCATGTCCGAAGTGAAACATGCCCGCGTCTGCTATCCGCCGCCATTTCCGCTGGAGGGCCGATTGCCCCGCCAGGCCTATCAGGTCCATCAGAACCTCTCGCGCCAACACCAGCAGGAGAGTGATTACCATGATGCCCTGTGTATGGCCGCCGGCCGCCGGGTGCTGAGGCCATGTTGCAAGTCCTTGCACATCAGCCTGTTCTTCGACGGCACCGGCAACAACCTCAACAATGACCTGTACGAATCCACTCAGCCACACCCGACCAATATTGCCCGGTTGTTTCGCGCGACTATTGGCGACGGCCATGCCGGCGGCACTGCGCACAACGCCAGGGCCCAACGCCTGACCGATGCCGTGGGTACGGGCTATGGCGAGTACTTCAAATACTACATGCCTGGCGTGGGGACGCCTTTTGCGGAAGTCGGTGATCTGGATTACACCACGCTGGGGCTGGCCGGCGCCTGGTACGGCGAAGAACGGATCAACTGGGGCCTGCTGATGATCATCGATGCCCTGCGCCGCGCGCTGGGCCAGCCACGGCTGGACGATGCCAGCTTGCTGGCGGCGGTCAAGGCCATGGGCACTGTGCCGGGCATGGAGTGGGCGGCGGGGCAGACAAACCGTCGCATTGAGTTTCGCAAGCAGCTCAAGGCCATTGAAAAGCCCTTGCATATCGCCCTGAGCCAGCCGCAGCCCGGTATGTCGAAGCTCTTGGGTATCAAGCTGTTTGTCTATGGCTTTTCCCGTGGTGCGGCAGCGGCGCGGGCCTTTGTCAGTTGGCTGAACGAGCTGATGCGTTATACGCCAGCGCTGAAACTGGGCGAACTGGAGCTCCCCGTCAGCGTGGAGTATTTGGGGCTGCTGGACACCGTGGCCTCGGTGGGCTTCGCCGATATCGTGCCGGGCGCGAACGGTCATATGAGCTGGGCCGATGGCAATCAGGAGTTACCCGGTGGCGGACTGGTCAAGCGCTGTTTGCACCTTGTGGCCAGCCATGAGCAACGACTATGTTTTCCATTGGAATCGATTCGGCGTGAGAGCGGAGATTATCCGGTTAATGCCGTGGAGGTTATTTATCCGGGTGTGCATTCCGATCAGGGTGGGGGCTACCCGCCGGGGGATCAAGGCAAGGCTTTCAGCCCGGATACTCGAAATGGAGATGGCCTATTATTGTCGCAGATCGCCCTTAACGATCTGTATGCCGACGCCTTTGTTCATGGCGCCCCCTTAAAGGTACCCAAAGCTACCTTGCCAGTATCCATTAGCGATGAGCTTTGGCGGGCGATGGATCTCGAACTTGTGCGAGAGTTTGACACTACGACTGAACTTGTTACGCGCTTCAACGCCTGGCGCCAAACAACGCTGGGTCTGCCCCCTGTTTCTCAGCCGCTGCCCACTGAGCAGACCGAACGATACCAACCGCTCCCATCCACCATTACTCTCGAACAGGCCGTGCGCGAACAACTCGGCTGGATCACCGCCTGGCGCATCGACCGCTATGCCTTTGCCAGTCTGAGAAAGACCGCTTTCTATCTCGACGCGAGCGATACCCACGCTGATCCCGACACACGGGCCACCGCCGAGACCCAGCGTACAAAAGCCCAGGCGGAGATTGAAAAAAACCGTCTCCAACAACGCGCCCGCGAACGCAACGGGCGCACGCCGAAAACGCCCCTGGCGCCCGGGGTCCCGGATTTCGATCCGGACCTTGCAAGAACCCAACTGCGCGAAGCGGCCGAAGAGTTCCGTGCGAACTACCACGACCCCGATCACCTGGCCTCCAGTCTCAGCCGAGTATTACCGGCCAACGCTCCGCCTGCCGTCGTTATGCGCATCATCACCGCCGATGCGCGGGTCGAGTGCCGGCAGATGAAGGCCGCCGGTCGGGCCAGGGTCAGTGAGTTGTTTCCACCTCCTGAACGCGAACGCAATCACTGGGACGAAAAGAACCGTGGCAATGTCGACGAGAGCCGCAATGCCAATCAGCCGGCAGGCCTGCTGCGTGCGCTGTTCGATGATCAGGTCCACGACTCCCGCGCCTGGTTTCTTTATTCGTTCGGGCGCGAACCGCTGGGCAGCTATTTTCGCGAACGCATGGTGTTCTTCGGTGAAGCCAGCCGCAGGGAGCTGGCACTCCATCCCGAAACGCAGGCGGCAATGCTGGCGAGCGGCACGCCATTGCCAGCCTATGCACCTGGCGTGGTCGCACGTCCTCCCGTCATGGATGCTCAACACCTGGCTGAGGTCCACCAGGCCATCGACGCCATCTGGGAAGACTTTTACAGCAAAGTCGGCGACGCAGGCGATGCACAGGCCTGACTCGGTGGTTCGACACTCGGTAGAAGGAACAAAACCCATGTCCCATCGCAATGCGTGTCGCCTGCAGATCCGGGCTCTAGCGGGCTTGGCTACGGCCGTGCTCCTGCAAAACGTCGAGGCCAGCTCTCTCGAAGCCATCAATCACACCCACTGGGCCATCAATCGATTCAGTGTTGATGGTCGTTCGGGCATCGACATCATTGGCGCCTACCAAGGCGGGGGTGGAGGGTGTTGTTACGTCGCACCAGCGCGCTGGCAGCCAGGGATGACGGTGCGCGTCGACTGGGAGACCGGGGTAGCCGGTTCAAAAGGTTTTCCCGGTTTTGCTGATCGAGACAAATACTATGCTTGGTTGGACAAAATGGAGGCACAAAAGCGCAAACACAGCAAAGTCGTGCCAATTCCCGACTACACCGGCCAAAAAACCTGCGGCCTCACCGTGCACTTCTTGCCCTGCGACCAGCTGCAGGTCACCACCTCTTGCTACGCCTATGGCAGCCCCGAATACCCGATCAAGACCCCGCTGCAATTGCCGGAGCCCCGGTCATGTCCTAAATAACGCGGTGATTTCGTCACGGCGAGGAGGCCGAAACTCTGAATGCCATGACCGCAGATACGGGTATGGTCCCTGAAAAACAATTAGCTTCCGAGCCGCCTTCGCTAGCTACGCCATGCACACCAAATCTCAGGCAAAAAAAATCCCAGGCAGCTGATGGACGCCTGGGATTTAAAAATGCATAAACCGTGGTGGTGAACGCGGCGCGGATATTACGGAATATTTCGGCCTGTAACAAGATATTTTTATTCACTATCCAGTTACTAATCCTTCTAACCCCTTCAATATCCACATATTTTCTAAGGGCGACTACAGGAACCAGCGATACTCCCGCGCGCTGATGTCATGCAGAAATGCCAGATGATCCTGACGTTTGTTTTCGCAATAGACGTCCACAAACTCCGCCCCCAAGCCTTCGCGCAGCGATGCATGACTTTGCATGGACTGCACCGCTTCGAGCATTTCCAGCGGAAAATCGATGCCACTGCCACGGTCTTCGTTGAGCGGTGCAATCGGCTCGCGTTCCCCTTCCAGGCCTTGCTCCAGCCCTACCAGAATCGCCGCCAACGCCAGATAGGGGTTGGCATCGGCGCCCGCCAGGCGATGTTCGATGCGCAGGTTCTTGATGTCCGACTCCGGAATACGCAAGCAGGCATCGCGATCCTCGAAGCCCCAACTGGCGCGGGACGCGACGTTCACCGTGCCGCTCAAGCGGCGCATGGCGTTGTGGTTCGGGGCAAAGATCGGCATGCAGTGCGGCAACACCTCCAGGCAACCGGCCACTGCATGGCGCAGCGCCCGCTGGCCGTTCGCCGCCAACAGGTTGTTGCCGGCCTGGTCATACAGGCTGACATGCACGTGCATGCCGCTGCCGGGGTGCTGCAAGTAGGGTTTGGCCATGAAGCTGGCGCGGTAGTTGTGCTTGAGCGCCACGCCCCGGGTGCTGCGGCAGAACAGGGCCGCCCAGTCGGCGGCGCGCAGGCCGTCATCGCAATGGCCGAAGTTGATTTCGAACTGGCCCGGGCCGAGTTCGGCGGTGATCACCGTGGCATCGACGCCTTGGGCTCGCGCGGTCTCGACCATTTCATCGAGCACCGGGGCGAAACGCGACAAGCGTTCGATGTGCATGTTCGGCTGATCGTCGGCATCGCCGGTCAATTCATCACGAGGGAACTGCGGCAAGCCGTCCTTCAAGCGGCTGTCGAACAGGTAAAACTCCAGCTCGAAGGCCACCACCGGGAAAATGCCCTTGCGCTTGAGCCGGTCCAGCACCTGCGCCAGCACTTCGCGGGGTTCGAATTCGATGGGTTTTTCGGTGCCGTCGGAGGTGATCAGCATCTGGCCCAAGGGCTGTTTTTCCCAGCTCACCAGCTTCAAGGTGCCGGGCACCAAACGGCGCTGCGCATCCGGGTCACCATCGTTGAAACAGTAATCGCCGATCTTGAACAGTCCGCCCTGGGTGCCGAGCAGCACGCAGTTCTGCGGCAGCTTCAGTGCACTGCCGGCAGCGACTTTTTCCAGCATCTCGATCGGGTAGCGCTTGCCGTAGAAATGCCCCGGAATGTCCAGGGAGATCAGGTCGACGTAACGCACTTCGGGGTTGCAGTGGCGGAAGTTGCGAACCTCGGCCAGCAGTTCAGAGCACACAGCATCCATCGTTTTGTTCCTTGTTGTTATCAGGTGTAAACCCAAAGCACACGGGTCAGTTGGTCGGACAGGTTGCCGTAGCGGCAGTGCGCATGGCTGGCCAGTTGAAAGCTGTCACCGGGATGCAGGGTCACCGGTTCGTTGTCGTCGAGCCACAGGGTCAACTGCCCTTCCAGGACGTAACCGCCCTGCTCGGAGCTGTCCTTCATGTGTCGGTCACCGCTGCTGGCGCCGGGCTCGAGCTGGCTTTCGAGCATCGAAAAAGACGCGCGCATCTTTGGCGACACGAGGATGTCGGTGATGCCGTCGGCGTAGTACAGCGTGCGGCGCTCGTCCGGGCGGGTGACCCAGGACAAGGCCATGGGTTTGGGCAGGCTGTAGAAATAGGTGGTCGGCACCCCCAGGGTTTCGCTGATGGCGGTCAGGTCCGCCACGGTCGGGCGCGACAGGCCGCGCTCGACCTGGGACAGAAAACCCACGGAGCGACCGATTTTGTCCGCCAGTTCCTTCAGGGTGTACTTCTTGTGTTTGCGCAGGTCCTGGATCAGGATCGCCAGCGCCGAGATTTCTTCTTGCATGTCCATCTAG
Source organism: Pseudomonas fluorescens (assembly GCF_000967965.1). Classification (GTDB taxonomy): domain Bacteria; phylum Pseudomonadota; class Gammaproteobacteria; order Pseudomonadales; family Pseudomonadaceae; genus Aquipseudomonas; species Aquipseudomonas grandcourensis. The sequence goes on along the minus strand of NZ_LACC01000040.1, from coordinate 65,031 downwards.
ATGGCTTCCAGAAAGTGTCGCTTCAAATGCTGTCGCGCAGTCGATACCAGGCTTTGCCGATGGCTTCCAGCGGCGCGGCCAGGTATTTGCCGCCGGGAAAACTGCCGTTGTTCAGGCCCTGGTACAGGGACAGCTCGTCGGGCTGACCGAGTACCGCGTCGGACACCGCCCGCGCCGCGGCCAGTGTCGGTAGCACGCCATGCCCGGAGTACCCCTGCATCCAGTAAAGATCGCCGCGCCGGCCGATATCCGGTGTGCGTTTGAGGGTCAGGTCGATGTGGCCGCCCCAGGCAAACTCCAGCCCGACGCCGGTGAGTTGCGGGAACACGCGTTCCAGGAATGGCCGGGTCGCGGCGGCGATGTCCTTGGGCATCCCGCCCAGGTAAGTGCAACCGCCACCGAACAGCAGGCGGTTATCCGGGGTGCGGCGGAAATAATCGAGTACGAACTGGTTGTCGGTCACGCACACGTTGCTCGGCAGCAGCGCGGTGGCTTGCTCCTCGGTGAGCGGCGCAGTCGCGACCTGATAGGTCCCGACCGGCAACACGCAACTGGCCAGTTGTGGGTCGAGTCGGTCGAGGTAAGCGTTGCACGCCAGCACCAGCACATCGGCGCGAATACGACCGCGCTCGGTGTTCACCACAAACCCGTCGCCCTCCTCGCCATAGTTCAGCGCCTTGCTGAGCTCGTGGATGCGCCCACCGGCCCGCTCAATGGCATCGGCAAGGCCCAGGGCCAGTTTCAGCGGATTCAGATGCCCACCCTCGGGATCGAACAGGCCGGCCCGATAGCGCTCGCTGGCAACCCACTGCGGCAAATCGCTGCGCTCGATAAATTGCAGTTTGTCGTGGCCCCACTTGTGGCTGGCCTCGTGTTGCCATTCGGTCAGCAGGCCTACCCGACGGGGCATCACCGAGGTCCAGAGATGACCGGCGCGGTAGTCGCAATCGAACTCATGGCGACCGGGCAAGTCACGCAGCTCCCGTGCGGCCCAGCGCATGCCGTCCCACAGTCGGCGTGCCCGTTCGTAACCCAGTGCCGCTTCCAGCGGTGGCATGTCGCACGACCAGCCAAGAATCGCCTGGCCGCCATTACGCCCGGACGCGGCCCAGGCCACCCGGCTGGCTTCGAGCAAGGTCACGCGCTTGCCGGCCAGCGCCAGGCGCAAAGCCGTGTGCAATCCACTGAAGCCGGCCCCGATGATCAGCACTTCGGTGTCTTGCTCACCTTCCAGTGCGGCTCGATCGACCAGACGATCGGCACAGGAATGGGCGTAGTAACTGTCGACATGCCGGGTGGATTGCTGAAACATACGGCCTCGTGAAATTTTGTATTTTTAATTTCATGAAAAAATACACGGTAAATTTCATACAGGCAATCAATGCGTAAAAAATCCCGCTCAGGCGAACCCGAGCGGGATTTTTTTATTCAGACGTGATGTTCGAATCAATCAGGCCACAGGAATCATCGGATCCGCCGCGGCTCACGCGGTGTCGCGTTTAGCCGCTGGCGGGTAGATCCGTTGGGTGTTGATCTGGGTTTTCAGCGACTTGGCCTCCTCCTTGACCAACTTGACCTGACGATCCCAACCCTCGGTGTACACCACACCCCAGGCCCCCAGGTCCAGGCAGGTCACGTACTTCGGCTGGCTGTACGGCGTCGGGTCGACACCGAGGATCTGTGCCGCCACGTTACTGCCGGCGTGACGCCCCAGGACAATGGCGTGCTGGCAGGTCATCAAGGCGTCCCCCAGGACTATCTGGCGAAAATCTTCACCAAGCTGGCCAAGGCCAGACTGGTAGTCGCCACCGAAGGCGTGCGCGGAGGCTTCAAGCTGGCCCGGCCCGCTGACGAAATCACCTTGCTGGACATCGTCAACGCCATCGACGGCCACAAGTCGATTTTCGATTGTCGGGAGATCCGTGGCCGTTGCGCAGTGTTTGACGGCGCCCCGCCTGAATGGGCATTGGAGGGTCTGTGCGCGGTCCATGGTGCAATGATGGTTGCGCAAAAACGCATGGAAGAGGCACTCGCCCAACAAACCATCCTCGACATCGCCAGGAAATTCGGGCGCAAGGCCCCGCCAGAGTTCGGCGTCAAGGTGGAAAGCTGGATGGGCGAACGTCGGGAACGCAAAAGTGCCGCCCAGGCCAGCGAGCAAATCATCCCGACGACCAACCTTTCAGACTGATCCACAAAAAAAACCGGATGCACGCCAGGCATCCGGTTTTTTCTCAATTGAGTCGAAAAACGGTCGGTGACCGATTTTCACTCTCCCGCGCTTACAAACAGTCGCGCACGATTTTGCGCAGGTCGCCGGACTTGGCCCAAGGTGGCCCCTGATACAGCGAAACCTGGCTGCCGTCCTTGTACTTCACGATATCCAGCACTTCGTCGGCCGTGATCACACTGGGCGCGGTGATGCGGTATCCGTTGGATATCGAAATCTGGGTCGTATTCGATACTTCCTTTTGCCAGGCAGGCAACACGCACGCCGCATACTCTTTTGGCGCCTTCGCGCTGTGCTTGCTGACATTCGGCTCGCCCGGTACCAGCGACGCCGGCAACGAGCACCCGCCCAGCAATGCCAGCACGACCCCCCCCATCAACATCCGCATGCTGCTTCCTTAAATTAGAAAAAAGAGAATGTAGCTCGCCGTCGTCACTACATCCATCCCCAACGATTCGGCGTGTCATTGATATCGCTTCTACCGGTTAGTTCCTTGCCTTCAGATAATCCATCCATCTTTCGCGGGCTTCATGCTGGCGTTGCTTGACTTGCTCCCATTTCGGCCCGATGAGTTGATGAGCCGATATCAGTTTTTCCCGACCAAAGGAAACCCCGCTGATTCAGACAAACACAACATCCGGTGCGGTAAACGGGTCTAAAATTCCGGAATGAGGAGTTCAGGAGGTCATCATGTGGCTTAACGAATCGGAACAGGAACTTCGGCGTGATCTGCAAGGGCTTGCATCAGATTTGCGCTGGTCGGCCGTGGAGCTTTTGCGCATCGAGCAGCAATTGCGCCTGCTCGGAAACGACATCGACGCGCAAGCCGTTCAGAAACTGTGTGCTTTGTTTCAGGGAGATGAAGCAAAACTGTCCGGCTACGCCGAGGAAGTGAAAGCCAAGGTCATTAGCCGCAACAAGGCTCAATAGCGGGAGCGCTGCCATGAACAGGCCTCTTTTCACGCTGGTCGTCGCACTGACCACGTTGGCAGGCTGCAGCACCAACTCGATCTACCAGGACCAGCCGCTGGTCGCGAAAGTCGACACCGGCATGACCCAGGAGCAAGTCCGGCAAATCGGCGGGCAGCCCCTGGCGGTCAGCGACCGTACTATCGAACCCGGCACCTGCTTTGACTACAAGCTGACTCAGTCCGGCCATCAACAGGCGTTCAATGTCAGCTTTGATGGCCGGGGCATGGTCGACCACAAGAGTTTCATGACCTGCGCGGAATGGAGCCACACGCAACAAAAGGCCCGGGAACCCTCCCGCCCCAGTGGCGGCGGCGGCTACTAGCGTCGTTGCATCATGAAAAAGCCCCGGAGAACCGGGGCTTCGGGCCTGATTTCATTTTGTCTGATGGCTGCCCGCAGGCCTGCCGGCACGAGCCCTGTAGCCGGGCAGCGACGCGGCAAACGCCAGCGCTTCTTCCCGATTGGTAAACGAGCCCAGTCGGTCGCCTTGGGTACACACCCGCCAGGGGCCGTTGTTGACGCTGAGTACGTCGTAACCGTTCATGTGCATTTTGTTCAGCATCGGAACGCTCATAGTCACCTCCTCTTGGGCAGTGATATCAGGTTGACTTGCTTACCTTACACCCACCCTTGTCCAAAATACCGACCAGACGTCGCCATGGAAATTCCATGTTTCGGTTGCACTTATCGTCACATCGGCAGCTCAAATTACTCAGATAGCAGCGTAATCGCGGCCCTGGCCCGAATGCTGCACTTGCATGCCTGCACCATGACAACGGCCATCGGGTAATCCATGAAAGTACGCGCAACGATCATCTGCGAGCAGGAAAGGCATGTACTGCTGGTACGCAAGCCGGGAGGACGCTGGACGCTGCCTGGCGGCAAGCTCGAATGGGGTGAAAGCGCAGCCGATGCCGCCGTTCGCGAGTTGCTGGAAGAAACCGGCCTGCGGGTCGACGAGTTGATGTATGTGCAGGAGTTGGAATCGGACGGCACCCGACACCATGTATTCGAGGTGTCGGTGCTGAACCTGGAACAATTGCGGCCGCTGAACGAGATCTCTGATTGCATCTGGCACCCGCTGGATGCGGTTCACAACCTGAACATCAGCGCCGCCATGCGCAGTATTGTCGGCACCTTTGTGCGCCGCTTGTAGACCCTAGCCTTTGGCCAACGCCGTCGCGGCCCTGTCGATCAAGGCTGCCACTTCGGCTGGCATCGACGCCAGTGACGCATGGCTGGCATGCAAGGTCAGAATCTCCCGGGCGTTGAGCCGCGCCGCCATCCATTGCTGGTTTTGTGGCGCGATCATCCGGTCGTCGGTCGAAACCTGATACCACGATGGTTTGTTCTTCCAGGCCACCGTGCCAATGGTGTCACCGAAGGTGCTCGCCAGCGGCGCTTTCTGGGTGAGGCCCATGACCAACCCTTCGGTCGCAGGAAGGTCCTGGCAGAAGCTCTCGTGGTAGAGCTCGGGCTTGACCCACAGGTAACCGTCGCTATCCGGCGCCAGGTTTGCCGCTGCCGCAGGCGGGTGCCGTTGCGTGATGCCGCCGGGGCTTTCGCCGGCGTCCGGGGCGAACGCGGCGATGTACACCAGCCCGACCACATTCGGCTGGTCGCCGGCTTCGGTGATCACTGCGCCGCCGTAGGAGTGCCCCACCAGCAGCACCGGACCGGGCACCTGGGCGACCATCTTGCGCGTGCGCTCGGCATCCTCGGCCAGCGAAGTCAGCGGCAACTCGACGGCACGAATGTGCGTGTCGCCCCGACTGAGCAATTTGACGATGACCTTGTTCCAGTGGGCAGCACCGCCCCAGAAACCATGGACCAGCACGATCGTGGGTTTGTCACTCATCACCTTGACTCCGTTTGCCGTTGGGTTTGTCTGTCGCTTGCCTCAGCCCTGATCGCCACCGCCCACGGGCATGACCATACCGGTGATATAGGACGCTTCGTCGCTGGCCAGAAACAGAATAGCCCCCGCCTGCTCATCCAGGGTGCCGTAGCGTTTCATCAAACTGCTGTCGAGGGTCTGGTCGACGATCTGCTGGTACCAGAGTTTTTCCTGCTCACTCTGCTCGGCACCGTTGCGGGGTATGCGTCGCGGCGGTGCTTCGGTGCCGCCTGGCGCCGTGGCATTGACCCGTACGCCGCGACCGGCGGTTTCGAACGCCAGACAAGCGGTCAAGGCGTTGACCCCACCCTTTGCCGCACCGTAGGGCACGCGGTTGAGGCTGCGGGTGGCGATGGAGGACACGTTGACGATCGCACCACTGCCCTGCTCCAGCATGAACGGCAGCGCGGCATGGCAACACCACAAGGTCGGGAACAGCGAACGGCGAACCTCGGCCTCGATCTGCGACGCGTCATAGTGCTCGAACGGCTTGGCCCAGATTGTCCCGCCAACGTTATTGACCAGCACATCGAGGCGACCGAAGCGCTCGACGGCGGTTTGCATCACCCGACTGCATTCCTCGTATTGCTCAAGGTCGGCGGTCAGGGCCAATACCTGGGTGGTTGACGCCAACTGTTGCTGGACTTCGAACACCAGGTCGGAGCGATCCACCAGGATCAGCTTCGCCCCTTCGGCGGCCATACGCTCGGCCACCCGCCGACCGATGCCTTGGGCAGCGCCGGTGATCAGGGCGACTTTGTCTTGAAATCGGTTCATCTCTGTCTCCCACAACAACGCGATTCAAGCCGCGCTGGCGGCAAATTTTTCGAAGTAAAAGTTGGCCGGTGCGATGCCTTGTTCGCGAATGAACTGGCTGACGGCCTCGACCATCGGCGGCGGCCCGCACAGGTAGACGTCGACGTCGCCATCGTTCAGGTGCTTCGGCTCGATGTGCTGGGTCACGTAGCCCTTGAGCGGGTGCTGGCTCTCGGGGCTGGCGACGCAGGCGCTGAAGGTGAAGTTGGGGATGCGCGCGGCAAAGGCTTCGAGTCGGTCGATTTCCACCAGGTCGAAATCGTGGGTCACGCCGTAGATCAGATGCAGCGGATGATCGCTGCCCTGCTCGGCGATCTTCTCCAGCATCGCGGTAAATGGCGCCAGCCCGGTGCCACCGGCCAGCAGCAACAGCGGCCGACGAATGTCACGCAGGTAGAAGCTGCCCAAGGGACCTGCCAGGCTCATGCAGTCGCCGGCCTTGGCCATGCCGGTCAGGAAGCTGCTCATCAGGCCGCCGGGCACATTGCGGATCAGGAAGCTGACCTCGCCATCGCGCTGCAACGAGCTGAACGAATAGGCGCGGGTCTGCTCGCTGCCGGGAATCCCGAGGTTCACATATTGCCCCGGCAGGAACGCCAGCTTGCTCAGGGCCTCACCCTTGATCGACAGCGCGATGGTGCTGTCGGACAACTGGCGCACGGCACTGATGGTGGCGTCGTAGCTGGCCTGACGGGTGCGGCAGACTTCGGAGGATGTCGGTACACGCACCACGCAATCGCTTTTGGCGCGCATCTGGCAGGTCAGGACAAAACCCTGTGCGGCCTCTTCAGGGCTGAGGGCGTCCTCGATGTATTCCTCACCCAGATCGTATTGACCGGCTTCGGCAAAACACTTGCAGGTACCGCAAGCGCCGTCGCGGCAGTCCAGCGGGATGTTGATGCCCTGGCGGTACGCGGCGTCGGCCACGGTTTCGCCGGCGTTGGCGTCGATGAACCGGGTGACGCCGTCTTCAAAATTGAACGCAATGGAATGGGTCATGACGGCAGTCTCACAAGTGGTAAACATCGATGACCTGGCGAACGTAGTCGTTCTTCAGGATCACTTTCTTGGCCAAGATCTGCGTGTTTTCACCGCGCACGTCGAGGGTGTAGAAACTGCTGCCGAAATAGCTGTCGACGGTCTTGTAGCGAAAACTCAGGGTGTGCCAGTTGAAGCGCACCTTGCACAGTCCGTCGCTCTGTTCGAGCAGCTCGATGTTGCTGATGTTGTGGGAGGTGCGAGTGTCCGGCACGCTGGCGCTGGAGCGCTCGGTCTTGATGCGGAAGATGCGGTCTTCCAGGCCCGTGCGGTTGCCGTACCAGATCAGCGAGATTTCCCGCTGCGGGTCCTCGGTCAACTCGTCGTTGTCGTCCCAGGACGGCATCCAGTACGTCGCGTCGGGGGCGTACAGTTCCAGCCATTCGTCCCACTGGCGGTCGTCGAGGTAGCGTGCTTCGCGGTAGAGAAAATCGCGCACCGCTTCATAGGAAATGGTCATTGCACGTCCTCCACGGCGATCAGCTTCGACTGCTCGGCCGCCAGGGCCTTGAGCATGGTCTGCTGCCAATACTTGTGTTGCAGCACGAACAGGCCCTCATCTTCGGTGCGCACGCCGCTGAGCAGCGGATGCAGGTCGATTTCCTTGGCTGCTTCGTCGGCGCCTTCGATCCAGTGCTCGGCGCCACGGGACATGTCGTTCCAGGTGGTGACGCTGCCCTGATAGCTGGTCTGGCAGGAGCGGAACTCTTCCAGATCGTCCGGCGTGGCCATGCCGCTGACGTTGAAGAAATCCTCGTACTGACGAATCCGGCTGGAACGGGCGTGGTCGCTCTCGCCTTTGGGGGCGATGCAGTAGATGGTGATTTCCGTGCGGTTGACCGAGATCGGCCGGGCGATGCGGATCTGCGAGCTGAACTGGTCCATCAGGTACACGTTCGGGTACAGGCACAGGTTGCGCGAGTTCTCGATCATCCAGTCGGCGCGGGCCTTGCCGAAGTCTTGCGCCAGCTCATCGCGGCGCTCGTAGAGCGGACGATCCTCGGGGTTGGCCCAGCGGGTCCAGAGCAGCATGTGGCCCTTGTCGAAGGAATAGAAACCGCCGCCCTGCTTGGCCCAGCTGCCGGCGCTCATGGTCGGATTGCTGTCACCCGCCTCGCGCTGCTTGCGCTGGTTCTGGGTGGCCGCGTAGTTCCAGTGCACGGAGCTGACGTGGTAGCCGTCGGCGCCGTTCTCGGCGGTGAGCTTCCAGTTGCCTTCGTAGATGTAGCTGGAAGAGCCGCGCAGCACTTCCAGGCCATCGGCGGACTGGTCGACGATCATGTCGATGATCTTCGCCGACTCGCCCAGGTGCTCGACCAGTGGCAGCACATCGGCTTTCAGGCTGCCGAACAGGAAGCCGCGATAGGACTCGAAACGCGCAACCTTGGTCAGGTCATGGGAGCCTTCGCAGTTGAAGCTCGACGGGTAGCCGGCGTTGGCCGGATCCTTGACCTTGAGCAGTTTGCCGGAGTTGTTGAAGGTCCAGCCGTGGAACGGGCAGGTGTAAGAGCTCTTGTTGCCGGACTTGTGCCGGCACAAGGTCGCGCCACGGTGACTGCAGGCATTGATGAAGGCGTTGAGCACACCGTCCTTGTTGCGCGCGATGAAGATCGACTGGCGCCCCATGGTGGTGGTGTAGAAATCGTTGATGTTGGGGATCTGGCTTTCGTGGGCCAGGTACAGCCAGTTGCCCTCGAAGATGTGTTCCATCTCCAGATCGAACAACCGGGGGTCGGTGAACATCTCGCGTTTGCAGCGATAGAGGCCCTGCTCGGGATCGTCTTCAAGCAAGGAATGTACGTATTCGGGTCGCAGGGTCATGGCCGCCGCCTCCATTGTTATTGTTCAGGCAGGGGTCATGCTAGGACGGGGCAATGGGGCGGACTATCCGCGGGGTGCAGACCTTTATCCGTTTTGTGCAGTCACTGGCGGTGTGTCAGGCGCCGTCAATGGTGAATGTGCCGGCCCCATCGTCGGATCAGACAACATCAAACCTGAAGGTCTCAATGCCGACGTTTGAGGGTATCGGACGGCAATTCGCCGAACTGCTTGCGGTAGCTGTCGGAGAACCGTCCCAGGTGCAGGAAGCCGTAATCCATCGCCACTTCGGTGACGTTGCGCACGTTGCAGGTCGGGTCGCTCAGGCAGGCATTGATGCGTTCCAGGCGTTTCTGGCGCAGGTAGTTTTTCGGCGTAACGCCGGCATTGCGCTCGAACAGTCCATACAACGAGCGCAGGCTCATGTGCGCCTGGCGCGCCAGTGCTTCGCTGTCGATGTCCTGCTTGAGGTTACTGGCGATGTAATCGGCAATCGCCTCGAACGTGGCCGTCTGCGAGCCCAGATCGAGGCGGCAGACATTGGTTTTCATCAGGCTGAGCATCTTGCTGACGATGATCTGCGTGTAATGCTCCTGCACCCTGGGGATCTGCTCGGTGGATTCAGCCTCCTGGCAGATCATCCCCAACAAGTTGACGAAACCTTCCAGTTCATTGAGCTGATAACGGTTTTCCAGAAAACGCACGCCCTGCGCCGGATAGCGCCAGCGCTGCTCATCGCAGACCGATTCAAACAAGCGGGTCGGGACTTTGAGGATGAATTTTTCGCAATCGTCGGAGTACGTCAGGTCCACCGGATCGTCGGGATTGATCAACAGCAGTTCGCCGGGGGCGAAGTAATGCTCCTGACCGTGGCCGCGCCACAGGCAATTGCCGCGCAGCAGCACTTGCAGGTGATAGATGCTGTCCAGCGCACCGGACGTCACGCGCACACTGGCGCCGTAGCTGATGCGGCACAGGTCGAGGCTGGCGAACTTGCGATGGTCGAGACTGGCCAGCGGGCTGCCGGCACGGGGCATGACAATGCAGTGGTTACCGACGTGCTGATTGACGTAGCCCGACACCGCATAAGGGTCGGCATGGTCGAACACTCTGCTGCGCTGACTCAACAGTTGAGCTTGCATCATCGGGTCACTCTCATTGTTGTTATAGGTTGCGTCGGGCCATTCTAGAACAGTGCGTCAGTCCCTTGAGATATTTCCGGCGAGTTGCACAAACACCCTGTAGTAGCGAGCCTGCTCGCGATGACGGAGTACCAAACAACATAGATGTTGAATGTTAAACCGCTATCGCGAGCAGGCTCGCTCCTACAGGATTGTGTTATCAGTCCTCCAATGCGCGAACCCGCTCGTGGCGCTGCTGTTCTTCAGGCTGTGCAGACGACTGCAAGGTGAAATCGAATTCGATTTCGGCAAAGCGACCGCTCACACCATGGGCCGCCGCGCGCTGCTGATCGTCGCTGAAGGTGATCTTGGCGATCAGCTCGTCACGGGTGGCGTAGGCGAAATCGTCATGCAGGTACTTTTCGCCATCCAGATTGATCTGGGTAGTCAGGTGGCGATGATCCGGCGCGGAAATGAAGAAGTGCACGTGCGCCGGACGCTGGCCATGACGGCCCAGTTGATCGAGCAGTTGCTGGGTCGGACCGTCCGGTGGGCAACCGTAGCCCGACGGCACGATGCTGCGGAAACGGTAGCGGCCTTCGGCGTCGGTAACGATGCGGCGACGCAGGTTGAATTCCGACTGTGCGGTGTCGAAGTACGAGTAGGTACCGCCAGTGTTGGCGTGCCAGACGTCTACCACGGCACCGGCCAAAGGTTCGCCAGCGGTGTTGAACACGCGGCCTTGCATGAACAGGGTCACACCCGGATCGATGCCATCGTCGAGGCGCGCTTCGCCTTCCGACAGCGGCGCGCCCGCCACGTACAGTGGACCTTCGATGGTGCGCGGGGTGCCGCCGGACTTGCCGGCCTGCTCGTCTTCGGCGTCCATCAGCAGGTCAAGGTAGTGCTCCAGACCGAGACCGGCCACCACCAGCCCGGCTTCCTGGCGAGCGCCCAGCACGTTGAGGTAGTTGACCGCTTTCCAGAACTCTTCCGGGGTCACGGCCAGGTCTTCGATGATGTTCACCGAATCACGCAGGATGCGGTAGACCAATGCCTTGGTCCGTGGGTCGCCGGCGTCGTTGTGCAGGCCGCTGGCCTCTTCGAGAAATTTCTGGACTTCGGCAGTGTGGGAAATCTTGACGTTCATTCTGGGTTCCTCATCTTGTAATTATTAGGGTAGCGCGCTGAACAGGCTGGGCTCAGCGGTCATCGTCACGGATGGAAGAAGGATGCCGGCACATCGCGTCGATCTCGATGGCCATGTACGGAAACAGTGGCAATTGCATCAGCAGGTCATGCAGTTCCTGAACGCTGTCGACATCGAACACGCTGTAGTTGGCGTAGTGCCCGGCGATGCGCCACAGGTGGCGCCACTTGCCCTGCTCTTGCAGACGCTGGGCCAGGGCTTTTTCGTCAGCCTTGAGTTTGGCTGCCGCTTCCGGGTTCATGTCGACCGGCAGGTTCACGGTCATTTTTACGTGGAACAGCATAATGCTCTCCTCAGGCTTGGTGAATGGCAGTGGATGTCTTGTCGCGGCGGAAAAACGCCAGGCGTTCCTCATCCAGGCTCAGGCCCAGACCCGGGGTGTTCGGCACGTGCAGTTCAAAATCGCGATACACCAGCGGTTCGCTGAGAATGTCTTCAGTCAGCAGCAGCGGGCCGAACAGTTCGGTGTCCCACGCCAGTTTGTTCAGGGTAACGAAGGCATGGGCCGAGGCCATGGTGCCCAGGCCACCTTCAAGCATGGTGCCGCCGTACAGGGCGATACCGGCCGCTTCGGCGATGGAGGCGGTGCGCAATACGGCACGTGGGCCACCGTTCTTGGCGATTTTCAGGGCGAACACCGAAGCCGCGCCTTCGCGGGCCAGGTTGAACGCATCTTCCACGCATTCGATGGATTCGTCGGCCATGATCGGTGCCGGGCTCATGGCGTTGAGGCGGGCCATGCCGGCGCGGTTGTTGCGCGAGATCGGCTGTTCGATCAGGTCGATACCATTGGTGCCGAGAATCCGGCAGGCCCGTATCGCCACCGCTTCGTCCCAGGCCTGATTGACGTCGACCCGTACGCTGGCGCGGTCACCCAGGGCTTTTTTGATCGCAATCACATGGGCCAGGTCGCGGTTGACCTCACCGGCACCGATCTTCAGTTTGAAGATGCGGTGGCGACGCAGGTCGAGCATTTTTTCCGCCTCGGCGATGTCCTTCTCGGTGTCGCCACTGGCCAGGGTCCAGGCCACCGGCAGCGCGTCGCGAACACGGCCACCAAGCAATTCGCTGACCGGCAGGCCGAGGCGTTTGCCCAGGGCATCGAGCAGTGCGGTTTCGATACCGGATTTGGCGAAGGTGTTGCCGCGAATGCTGCGCTCCAGACGCAACATGGCCGCGTTGACGTTATTGCTGTCCTGGCCGATCAACAGCGGTGCGAAGTGCGTGTCGATGTTGGTCTTGATGCTGTCCGGGCTTTCATTGCCGTAGGCCAGGCCACCGATGGTGGTGGATTCGCCGATGCCTTCGATGCCGTCGGCGCAACGCACGCGAATGATCACCAGGGTCTGGTTCTGCATGGTGTGCATCGCCAGCTTGTGCGGGCGGATGGTCGGCAGATCGACGATGATCGTCTCGATCGACTCAATGGCTGTTGCAAGCATTTCGATACCCGTCAGGTTCTTGAAGTTCTGGAATCGATTCTCGTACGGCTTTTTTCCCGATGCCAATATAGAATTGGTCTGACTTGATACCTTAAAGGTATGCAACAGATCCGCGTCTGGAGGCTCCATGGAACTGCGTCACCTGCGTTATTTCCAGGTATTGGCTCAAACCCTCAATTTCACCCGTGCGGCCGAGTTGCTGCACATCGCCCAGCCGCCCTTGAGCCGGCAGATCCAGCAACTGGAGGACGAACTGGGGGTGATGCTGCTCGAGCGCGGCCGACCGCTGAAGTTGACCGACGCCGGGCGGTTTTTCCATGAGCACTCCACCGCCCTGCTCGAACAACTGAACAAGGTCTGCGACAACACCCGGCGTATCGGATTGGGAGAAAAGACCTGGCTGGGTATCGGTTTTGCGCCGTCGACACTGTATGGCGTGTTGCCGGAGCTGATCCGGCGGTTACGCAGTGGCGAGCCGCTGGAGTTGGAGCTGGGGCTTTCGGAGATGACCACCCTGCAACAGGTGCAGGCGCTCAAGGCCGGGCGCATCGACATCGGTTTCGGCCGGATCCGTATCGACGACCCGGCCATCGTCCAGACCGTGCTCACCGAAGACCGCCTGGTTGCCGCCCTGCCCGCCGGCCATCCGTTGCTTGCAGGTCCCATCAGCCTGCGGGATCTGGCGAAGGAACCCTTTGTGCTGTACCCCGGCAATCCACGGCCGAGTTACGCCGACCATGTGATTGCCCTGTTCGAGTCCTACGGCGTGAGCATCCACGTCGCGCAATGGACCAACGAACTGCAAACGGCGATCGGTCTGGTGGGGGCAGGAATCGGGATCACCCTGGTGCCGGCCTCGGTGCAGTTGCTGCACCGCGACGACATCGGCTTCACCCCGCTACTGGAAGACAACGCCACCTCGCCGATCATTCTCAGCCGACGGGTGGGCGATGTATCGCCGGGGTTGAACCATTGTTTGCGGATGATTGATGAGCTGTTGCCACGAGGCTGACAACGATCAACCGGCAAACGCCCGGCGCCCTGCCCTCATCTCGGTACGCAACTCGCCGACAAAATCAGAGATGGCGCGTACGCTGGTCAGCTCCGCCGTCGAAACACCGCTGATCAACAACTCCACTCGCTTGGTGACGGAATCGTAGACTTCGATGCGCAGCAGTCCGAGACTCTCCGTGCACTCGCACGACAGCGGCTCAAAACCGGACTCTACGATGTTGCAAAGAACTGAAATCGGAAGCATGGCCGGTCCCTCGGGCGATAGTCAGTTGGATTGGATCCGTATCAGCATAGTTACACTTTGCCGATTTTGCGCCAGTAAATTGCCGTCAATTTTGTTATACCCCTCGCATTTCCGGCAACTCAGTGGGAATTACCACCCCAGATCCAGTTCCAGAACCCCGGCAACTCGACTGGCTGCGAACCGTCGCGTACGGTTCGCGCCATGGCCGCCCGCTGTAGCGCAGCCTGATCGTCGTAAAACGGCTTGTCGGCGGTTTTCACTCCGGTCTCCCGGGCGCTGTCGAGCAGAATCTGCAGGTACTCACGGGTATGCCGGGCGGTATAGCGGTTGAGGTCGTGGAAGGTCACCACCACCGGAATCACGCCGTCGACCACCGGCAATTCGCCACGGGCAATGCGTTCGCGAACTTCGGACATCGAACGCAGCATGTGCGACCGGCGCCGGGGGCTGGCGTTGAAGCCCCAGATCTTGCCGTCATTGGCGCTCAAGTCGGTGAGCAGCACGCGCAGGCCATGCTGCTGATAAGCGGCGAAGGTGCGTTTGTCGTAGTTCCAGAATGGCGGGCGCAACAGGGTTGGCGGGGCGCCGGTAATCGCGGCGATGTCGGCGCTGCCATCATTGAGGGCCTGCTCCAACACTGGCGGGTCAAGGGAGCGATGATTGGTGTGCCAGGGTGTCGCCGTGTGAAAGCCCAGGATATGACCTTCGGCATGTTCGCGACGCATGATGTCCCGGCCCAACTCGCTGCCACCGGCTCGCGGAGCGCGGGTTTGCACGAAGAACACGGCCTTGATGTCCGGTTGCAGCGGGTTTTGCGCCAGGCTCTCCAATACCGTGACGGTCGGATTCCACCAGCTCGATGCGCTGGGACCGTCATCGAAGGTCAGCAGAAACCGGATGGGGGGCTGCGCCTGCAAACGCTGCTCGGTCCGCGGAGTCATTTCGATCGGTGCGGCGATACAACCCAGCAGACCCACTGCCAGGGCGCACACTGTCAAACACTTGAACAATCGTTTCATCTTTTGCCTTGGGCCAGACCATCACGGTCGATACTTCAATGGGCAAGGATCCTTCGCCCGCTCATCCGTCGTCGGCCCGCATCGAGACGACGGGCCGAGGTTGGATAGGGTACACCGGGTTTGGTTCCGGAGCTTGCCAGGCCCGTTTCGCCACAAGCAACTAGACTCAAAGCTTCGGTCGGAGCGTCTTAACCGGAGTGTCAGGCCATGTGCGGACGACTGTCGCAATACCGTGGAATCCACGACTTCGTAGCGGTGCTGAGCATCCCCGACGCGCTGATCAATCACGTCGGCAACGAACCCCTGGGGCACTACAACGCCGCCCCCACCACGCAACTCGCCCTGTTGCACCTGGAGAATGAGCGACTGCACGCCGACGCCGTGCGCTGGGGTTGGCGACCGCACTGGTCGACGGATCGCACGGAGCCGGTCAATGCCCGGGTCGAGAAAGTCGCCCACGGCCCCTACTTCCGGGCGATCTGGCCCCATCGTGCGATCTGCCCGATTGATAACTGGTTCGAATGGGTCGACGCCGGTGACGGCAACAAACAACCGTGGTTGATCCGGCGACGGAATCGGGCACCGGTTTTCTGCGCGGCCATC
Organism: Pseudomonas fluorescens; assembly: GCF_000967965.1. Classification (GTDB taxonomy): domain Bacteria; phylum Pseudomonadota; class Gammaproteobacteria; order Pseudomonadales; family Pseudomonadaceae; genus Aquipseudomonas; species Aquipseudomonas grandcourensis. The sequence goes on along the minus strand of NZ_LACC01000040.1, from coordinate 49,607 downwards.
GGCCAGTACCCCATCGGCGGAGCCCCTCACAGGGAGCACGATGGTTTCGTCATCCTGACGGCCGACAGCGCAGGCGGCCTGCTTGACGTGCATGACCGGCGACCGGTGGTGTTCTCGCCCGAACTGGCGCGGGAATGGCTGGACCCGGCCACGCCCAAGGAGCGGGCCGAGGAAATGGCGTTATCCCAGGGCGAGGTCAGTGAGGTATTTGAGTGGTACAAGGTCGACAGGGCCGTTGGCAATGTCAGGAACCAGGGCGCCGCGCTCATCAATAAGGTTCCATGAACTTATCAATCACGACAAAGCCTCGCTTAATGGCGGGGCTTTGTTGTATTCGCGTGCCGGTCAGAACTTGCGGTCAGGCTCTGACAGTTCCTTACCGTCGTCAGGATGCTTCCAGTCCGGTATCGAACGCTTCTGCTGCTCAATCTCTTCTTCCGTGGGTTCGTCCTCGTCTTCTTCCGGGTCCGGTTGCTTGGGTTCATTGGCCATGTTCACCTCTCTTCCTGAAGGGATCGGTCATCAATTTAAGCTTAGATCAGTTCCCTTGCCCCGCTCAGAGCCACCAGCGCAGCAAAAAGAAGAAGCCCATGCTCAACAGCATGCTGAGCAACGTATTGCGCGTGTAAAGCACCAGAGCGACCGCCACCAGCGAGCTGATCAGGTAGGGATTGTCCCAGTGCAGATTCAGCTGTTTATCCGGCATGAACACAATCGGCCCGCAGATGGCGGTCAACATGCCCGGTACGGCAAACCCCAGGAACTGCCGGGCATTGCTGCTCAAGCGTAGCGGCAGTCGCGGTTCCAGAAAAACATAGCGGTTGAGGAACACCAACACGCCCATTCCGATAATCACTGCCCAGACCATCATGTGCGGCCACCGTAGAATTTATTGCAGACAAACCCGGCGGTCATGCCCGCCAGCCCCGACAGCACCAGCGCCGAGCCCCATTGCCAGTAGCTGAACAGCACCGAGCAGAACAGCGACACCGCCACGCACACCACGGTCGGCACGTTGCGCACCACCGGGGTGATCAGGGCGATGAAGGTCGCCGCGATGGAGAAATCCAGGCCCAGGTGTTCAAGTCCGGGAATACTGCTGCCAAGCACAATGCCCGCCAGGGTGAACAGGTTCCAGGCGATGTAGAACGTCAGGCCCACGCCCAGGGCGTACCAGCGGTTGAACTGCTGTTTGTCGTGCTGGCTGGTCAGGGCGAACAACTCATCGGTGAGCAAAAACCCCAGGCCCGCGCGCCAACGCCCCGGCAAGGGCGAAATCACCGAGCGCATGCTCATCCCGTAGAGCAAATGCTGGGAAGTCAGCAGCAACGTGGTCAGCAAGATCGAAAAAATCCCGGCACCGCCCTTGAGCATGCCGATGGCCACCAGTTGCGCGGCACCGGCAAACACAATGCTCGACAGGCCCTGGCCTTGCAGGGGCGTGAGGTTGGCTTCGATGGCCATGGAACCGGCCAGCAAGCCCCAGGGCGCGGTGGCCAGGGACAACGGCATGATCGCCGCTGCACCGCGCAAAAAGGCACTGCGCGGCATGATTGAGTTGGACATAACGTTCTACAGACAGGGAAAGACCCCAGACTGTGCCAGCAGTCGCGGCCGAAGGCTTGAACAATCTTGCTCACTGATACGCGGCGTACCATTCATCGGCTGCCCGCTTGATTCGCCAAAGTGCTAGCAACATGATGGCGCTGCATTTTCATCGAGGCAGGCCCTTCATGAGTTCAGTGGAAACCGACAGCGACGTTTATAAAACCCTGCTTGAGTCGACCCGGGCGATTCCCTGGCGCATCGACTGGAAAACCATGACGTTCAGCTACATCGGGCCACAGATCGAAGAACTGCTGGGCTGGAAGCAGAACAGTTGGGCGTCGGTCAACGACTGGGTCGAGCGCATGCACCCGGATGACCGCGACTACGTGATGGACTTCTGCGTCTCGCAATCGCGCGCCGGCATCGATCACGAGGCCGACTATCGCGCACTCACCGAAAGCGGCGAGTACGTCTGGATCCGCGATGTGGTGCATGTGGTGCGCAAGGACGGCGAAGTCGAGGCGCTGGTGGGTTTCATGTTCGATATCAGCGAGCGCAAGAAAACCGAAGAGCACCTGATCCGCCTGCAAAAACAGCTTGAAGAGTATTCCTTCCAGGACGGCCTGACCGGCATCGCCAACCGGCGCATGTTCGACACCGTGCTGGAGCGCGAGTGGAACACGGCCCAGCGCACCGGCTTGCCGTTGTCGGTAATCGTGCTGGATATCGACTATTTCAAGCAGTACAACGACCATTACGGCCACATCAAGGGCGACGAATGCCTGCGCCGCGTCGCACAAACCTTGTCCCTGGCGGCGAACCGGCCACGGGATTTCATTGCGCGGATCGGCGGTGAAGAGTTTGTCTGGCTGCTGCCGGAGACCGATGCCGAGTCTTCGCGGCTGGTGGCGCACAAGTGCCTGCACCTGATTCGCCTGCAGCAGATCCCCCATGAATTCTCGAACGTGTCGAAGCTGCTGAGTATCAGCCTCGGCGTCGGCACCACCCTGGCGTCGATGCATGCGACGGCCCTGGAATTCGTCGAACAGGTCGATCATCTGCTCTACAAGGCCAAGCACAATGGCCGGATGCGCGCCGAGTACGCTGATTTTCGTGATTGACAAATGGCGCTCCGGCTTTTAAAACTGGGCGCCTCACTCAGGGTGTAAGCAAGTATGTCCGCAACCTTCAATCTCGACTCTTCCGTCATTGGCTTGATTGCCAAGGCGCAAGGTTGCGTTGCGCACGCCCTCAAATCGAAGAAACAGTCGCTCATGTGACCGGGGCGCGCTGTCCCGTCAGATGAGCTGACAGGACATTGAGCGCGACGGACCACCCTCCCCATGCTTACTCTCCTTCCATGCCCCTGACGGTGACGAAATCGGTCAACCATCAGGAGAAAGTGCATGTCAGCGTTTCAAGGTATCTGGGTTCCACTCGTCACACCCTTCCACAACGGCGCCATCGATTTCGTCGGCTTGCGCCGGCTGGTCAGCCATCTGCTGGAAAAAGGTGTCGACGGCCTTATCGTTTGCGGCACCACCGGCGAACCGGCGGCGATGGGTAAGCATGAGCAATTGGCGGTGCTGGATGCCGTGCTGGAGTTGGTGCCGGCGCAACGGGTGGTCATGGGCCTGGCCGGTAACAACCTGAGCGAGTTGTTGCAGTTTCAGAGCGAGATCCTCAAGCGCCCGGTGGCTGGCCTGCTGGTGCCGGCGCCGTACTATATCCGCCCTTCCCAGGCCGGCCTCGAAGCGTTTTTCCGCACGGTCGCCGATGCCTCCAGCGTTCCGCTGATTCTCTACGACATCCCTTACCGTACCGGCGTGGCCTTCGAACAGGCGACCCTGCTCAACATCGTCGCCCACGAGCGGATCGTCGCCATCAAGGATTGCGGCGGCAATTTTTCGAACACCCTCGCCTTGCTCGATAGCGGCCATGTCGACGTGCTGTGCGGCGAAGACAACCAGATCTTCAATGCCCTGTGCCTGGGTGCCAAAGGCGCGATTGCCGCGTCGGCGCACGTCCATCCCGAACTGTTCGTGCAGTTGCACCGGCAGATCCGCGACAACCAATTGGCTGAAGGCCGCGCCACGTTTTTCCGTTTGCTGGCGCTGATCAACAGCCTGTTCCTGGAGCCCAACCCGGCCCCGGTGAAAACCGCGCTGGCCCTGGAAGGCTTGATCGGTGACGAACTGCGCGCGCCCATGCAACGCAGCAGTGAATCGATGACCGAGCATTTGAAGGGCGTACTCAGGGCATTGGATCGCGACAATCGATAGAGCGCCGGCCTGCGGCCCGAGTACCATGGAGCGATTCGTTCAGCCTTCAGGGGCACCGACATGCTGTACCGAATCGCCGCCGATGGGCTGATGCTGTTTCACTTGCTGTTCATTGTGTTCGTGTTGTTCGGCGGGTTGCTGGTGCTCAAATGGCGTCACCTGATCTGGTGGCATCCGCCAGCTGCGTTGTGGGGTATGGCGGTGGAATTCTTCCACCTGTCCTGCCCGCTGACCGAATGGGAAAACCACATGCGCCATGAAGCCGGGCAAACCGGCTATGGCGGTGGATTCATCGAGCATTACATTTGGCCGGTGATTTACCCGGCGGGCCTGACGCCAACCATTCAACTGGGATTGGGCTGCGTAGTGCTGGTAATCAACCTGCTGGTCTATCTTCGATTGATCAAGCGATGGGCCGCCTGAACCGTCAATCACCCGTTAAGGACTGAACACATGTTGTCGACAGAAGACCTGGCGCTGCTCGAAGCGATCCGCGAAACCGGCAGTCTGTCGCGGGCGGCGGCACACCTGGGCAAGGCGCCGTCGACCGTGTCCTATGCGGCGCGGCAACTGGAGGAGCGCTTCGATGCGTTGCTGTTCGACCGCCGCCGCTACCGTTTGCAACTGACCCCGGCGGGTGATTTGCTGGTCAACGAAGCGGCGCGGCTGATGCAGGACGTCTCGCGCCTGACCCAACGGGTCCAGCAAGTCGCCAACGGTTGGGAGAGCCGCCTGTGGATCGTGACCGACGAACTGCTGGAGTTCGAAACCCTGATCCCGGTGATCCACGAATTCGATGCGCTGCAATCCGGCGTACCGCTGCGCATCACCCAGGAAGTGCTCAAAGGCGTCTGGGAAGCCCTGCGCGAAGGCCGCGCGGACCTGGTCATCGGCGCCACCAATGAACCGCCAGCCATTGCCAACCTGCGCTGGATGCAACTGGGGGAAATGGAATGGGTGTTTGCGGTGTCGCCCAAGCACCCGTTGGCCAAGGCCAAAGGCCCGATTACCCGAGCCATGGTCGCGCAGCACCGGGCGATTGTGGTGGCCGATTCGTCCCGAGTCACCGAGGGCAGCACCTACGGCGTCACCGGGGGGCAACCGGTGCTGGCCGTGCCGACCATGCGAGCAAAAATCCTCGCCCAGTGCAATGCGCTGGGGGTGGGTTGGTTGCCGCGGAACCGGGTTGGCTCACTGCTGAAGAGCGGCACGCTGGTTGAAAAGCCGATGGCCGACCCGCGCGAGCCGAACATCCTGTACGCCGGCTGGCGTGGCGACCATGACGGTCGCGCCCTGGGCTGGTGGCTGGAGCAGCTGAAGAAATCGTACCTGGCCACCCGACTGGTCCAGGGCACGGACCGGTTTGACTGACACCTGAGCCTCAGTTGGCAATCACGCTCATGTTGCGCCCACTGGCCTTGGCCACGTACAGCGCCTTGTCTGCCGCGCCAATCAGGTCGTCGGGGCGGACATGGGACGCGGCATTGCTGGCACACACACCGACGCTGACGGTCACGGTAGCCTCCGGGCTGTCACTGTGGGCAATGTCGGCCTGCAGTACCGCGCGGCGGATTTTCTCCGCCACCAGAAATGCCCCCACGTAGTCGGTGCCGGGCAGCACCACGGCGAACTCTTCGCCACCATAGCGGGCGGCCAAGTCACCGGGGCGCTTGATGTTGTCCGTGATGATCGAACTGACCTTGCGCAAACACTCATCACCGGCCAGGTGGCCGTAGCGGTCGTTGAACGGTTTGAAATGGTCGACATCAATCATCAGCAACGCCAGCTCGGACTGGCTGCGTCGGGCACGACCCATTTCGGCATCGATGAAAGCGTCGAGCTGACGCCGGTTGGCCAGCCCCGTCAGCGCGTCCTTGAGGGCCAGGCCTTCGAGGTTGCGATTGACCTCCAGGAGCTTGTCCTGGGTGTCCAGCAACTCGACCTGCACCAGGTTCTGCTGCTTCATCAGCTTGATAAGCCGAACCCCCAGTACCCCGAGAAAACTCAGCAACAGCGTGACGATGCCGGCGCTGAGCAGCGTCTCCTTGCGCCAGCTACCGAGCACTTCATCCTTGTTCAACGCGGTAAAAACGATCAGCGGATAACCCTCGACCCGGCGATACCCTATCACCCGCTCGACACCGTCGATGATCGACCTGATCGTGGCCGTACCCGCGTCGCCCTTGGGCAACAACTGGGTGAACAACGGGCTCTTGGCGAGGCTGGTGCCGATGTCCGCCTCCTTGAAGGGTCTGCGAATGACAATGCTGGCATTGTCGGCGATCAGGTTGATCACGCCGTTACTGCCCATGTCGATGCTGTCGTAGAGCTGCAGGAAATGACTGAGGTAGATCGACGCCAGTGCCACCCCGGCAAAGCTGCCGTCGGGATGATTGACCCGGCGCGAAACCGTCATGACCCATTCACCGCTCGAACGGCTCTTGATCGACGGCCCGATGTGCGGCCCACGGCTGGGGTTATCGCGATGGAAGATGAAGTATTCGCGGTCGGAATTGTTGACGCCGGTCTGGCCGGCGCCATTTGAATTGGCAACCCACTGCCCTTTTTCGTCGAAAACAAATACACCATGGAGCTGGCTCAACTCACTGCGCTGGGCGTTGAGCAAGAGCGGCAGCCGGGATTGATCCACGCCGTCGTGTTCCAGACGATCGACCAGGGTGACCAGCAGCGTGTCGGCCTGCTTGATCGTGGCCTGCGCTTGCGATGCCAGGGTCTGCGCAAGGTTGGACATCGCCACTTCCTTGTCATGCAGGTGGTACTGGCGTGAGCTCCAGGCTTCCCAGATCACGATAACCACCATCGACAGGCACACCGCCACCAGCAGGATCACCGCCGAGCGGACCTTGAGCCGGGGCACGGCTGGCCGGAGCATTTCAATATGATCGTGGATCGACGGTTGTCCCATGATGCTCCCTGAGGGTCTATGACGGGCGAGCCTTCCTGATCGCCGCTTTTACTCACTATGCCTGATCCAGGCTCGCAAAGATGTTAGCCCCTGGCTTGTTTTACCGCTTCCAGCCATGCCGGATCCAGCCGCGTCTGTTCGATATCGATGCCCAGCGCTTGCATTCGTTCCTTGTGCTGATCCATTTCGCGGAGCAACTGGCCGTGATCGCTGGAGTTGCCGTCGAGCTGATGCATCTGGTTCAACCCCAAATGGTAGAAACGCAACAGCTTCATCGCAACCGGATCGCCCTCTTCCACGGCTGCCGTTACATGATGCATGACATTGGTAACGCTCATCAGGCTGCGCTTGAGTCGCCAACTGTAGACCGCTGGCGCCATCCATTCCTGGCGCCAGAACACCTGGCGCATCAGCGCCGCCATCGCCAGCACCGCAACAAATACGCCACCGACGTTGAAGCGCAGATTGTCGCCCCCCGGCGTGCCGAACAGAGCCACTGCCGCCGTGGACAGCACCATCGCCAGCGCCAGAAAGATCAGGGCAATGATGACCGTGCTGCGCCGCGTCTGTTGCCGGTAGGTCTGGGCGTTCATCGGCTGGATTTCGAACATTGCGTCGGGTTTCCTGAGTTTGAAAGGGGTCTGAGGCAAAAAGACAGCGGGCCATTATCGCCTCTGCGCGGGATTTAGCTATGCTGGGGCTCCTTTTCATCTTTTCATCGTCAAGCCGGGGACATGGCAAGACCGCGCAGTTCGTGCCATCTTCTTTCATGAATACACATTATTCGGATGCCATTCGTAGTTGCTGTGTGAATGACATCGTTTTAAGGATCATTGAATGACCCAACGCCAAGTTATCAACGCCTCCGTCAGTCCCAAAGGCAGCCTGGAAACGCTCTCGCAACGGGAAGTCCAGCAATTGAGCGAAGCCGGTTCCGGCAGCACCTACACCCTCTTCCGCCAGTGCGCCCTGGCCATCCTCAACACCGGCGCCCATGTCGACAACGCCAAGACCATCCTTGAAGCCTATAAAGATTTTGAAATACGCATTCACCAGCAGGACCGGGGCGTGCGCCTGGAACTGCTGAACGCCCCAGCCGACGCCTTCGTCGACGGCGAAATGATCGCCAGCACCCGGGAAATGCTGTTCAGCGCCCTGCGTGACATCGTCTACACCGAAAACGAACTCGACAGCCAACGCATCGACCTGAGCACCTCCCAGGGCATCAGCGACTACGTTTTCCACCTGCTGCGCAACGCCCGCACCCTGCGCCCCGGGGTCGAGCCGAAGATCGTGGTGTGCTGGGGCGGGCACTCGATCAACACCGAAGAATACAAATACACCAAGAAAGTCGGCCACGAATTGGGCCTGCGCAGCCTGGACATCTGCACCGGTTGCGGCCCCGGCGTGATGAAAGGCCCGATGAAAGGCGCGACCATCGCCCACGCCAAGCAACGCATCCACGGCGGCCGCTACCTGGGCCTGACCGAACCCGGGATCATCGCCGCCGAAGCGCCGAACCCGATCGTCAACGAACTGGTGATCCTGCCGGACATCGAAAAACGCCTGGAAGCCTTCGTCCGCGTCGGCCACGGCATCATCATATTCCCGGGCGGCGCCGGTACGGCCGAAGAGTTCCTGTACCTGCTGGGCATCCTGATGCACCCGGGCAATGAAGGCCTGCCCTTTCCGGTCATCCTCACCGGGCCGAAACACGCCGCGCCGTACCTGGAACAACTGGACGCGTTCGTCGGTGCAACCCTGGGCGACGCCGCCAAGCAGCACTACCAGATCATCATCGATGACCCGGCCGAAGTGGCACGGCAAATGACCCAGGGCCTCAAAGCGGTCAAGCAGTTCCGTCGCGAGCGCAACGATGCGTTCCACTTCAACTGGCTGCTGAAAATCGACGAAGGCTTCCAGCGCCCGTTCGACCCGACCCACGAAAACATGGCCAACCTGAAACTGAGCCTCGACCTGCCGTCCCACGAACTGGCGGCCAACCTGCGCCGCGCGTTCTCCGGCATCGTCGCCGGCAACGTCAAGGACAAGGGCATCCGCCTGATCGAAGAACACGGGCCGTACCAGATCCGTGGCGACGCGGCGATCATGCAACCGCTGGACCTGCTGCTCAAAGCCTTCGTCGCCCAGCACCGCATGAAACTGCCGGGCGGCGCGGCGTATGTGCCGTGTTATCGGGTGGTGGCGTAAGACTGAGCCATGGCTATCGCGAGCAAGCGCCCACACATTGGGTTCCCGGTTTTACGCGGGACTTGTGGCCACTGAAGATCCCTGTGGGAGCGAGCTTGCTCGCGATGGCTTTGTGTCAGGCGATGATTGTTTTGCGGGTGTACATATCCGTTGCTGCGGTAACGGCGGCTATAGGTTCCGCCCTTACGGCGGGTCACTTTCGAAGAGCGCGAAAGTAACCAAAGCGCTTTGCCCCTTACATTCGGTGCCTCGCCGTGG
>NZ_LACC01000040.1:40013-40298 GCF_000967965.1 Pseudomonas fluorescens | reverse complement strand
GTTGCCCACTGCGCAGAACCTGCGCTCGGCCTCACGAGGGGGCGTACACCGCAACAGCGTCCGAGGCGGCCTGCCGGCCGGCCTGGTTGCTCGGTGCGTTCGTCTGTGATGTACCTGGTCGACTGGCAGGCCGCTATCGCGAGCAAGCTCGCTCCCACAGGTATTCAGTACATCTGCAAGAAATTAGGCGGCTATCAGGCCGCCATCGCGAGCAGGCTCGCTCCTACAGTTGATCCGAGTGTGCCTGCAAGAAATTGGTCGGCTGGCAGGCCGCCATCGCGAGCA
>NZ_LACC01000040.1:25676-39998 GCF_000967965.1 Pseudomonas fluorescens | reverse complement strand
CCATAAGCCGCCGTTACCGCAGCAACGGATATGTACTCAATCAACCAAGAACCTGGTCAGCCCGAAGGCCGCCTTCAAAAGCAAACCCGCTCCCAAGGTTCAAGGCTGCAATGCCTGGGGCCCGGTGGACTGTTCTTTCGGTGGTCCGCTGGTGCCATCGAGGACAACTTTCTCGGCCACGAACTGCCAGTCCTTGTAGCTGGCCATGCCTTTGAAGTCCGTCCACTGGCTGGGAAAGTTCTCTTGCTTGAGCGGCTTCTGTTCGGACGGGCAGTACACACCGCTGATCCGCCCGTTCAAATCACGCATCAACTCCCACTCGCCACCTGTCATCGGCTCCGGGTACAACTGCCGCAGATGGTGCCTGGCAGTCGGGAAACGCTCGTCCTGCAACAGGTCCGTGAGTTCTTTCGGGTACTGGGCCATACCGGGCGAACTGCGGTAATAGCTGCGCAACGCCTGGGCATATTGCGTACCGGCCCAGAGCAACTGGATTTCGCGATCCCGGCGCGAAGCGGTGGCCCACAACTCGCCGGCACTGGCCAGGCCCATGCCTATCACGACGATCAGAAACAGCACACCCAAGTAGGTAAAGCCATCCTGGTTCGAAGGCTTACCACTCGGAATACAGGCTGCCATCACGCGCCCTCCCTCTGGCTCCACTCTTGATATCGGCCACCCCGCCTGCCACGCCATCCGGTGGCGCGACCATGACCCAGGTGTCCTTGCGCTCGGCAATCGGGTCCAGCGGCTGGTTGCGCAGGTAGCGCAGTTCGACCAGCTGTTCGATGGAATCGGGATAACGCCCGGTGTCCCCGTAGTAGTGATCCAGTGCCTCGCGCATGGACGACAGACTCTGGTGCAGAGTGGTCTCCTTGGAGGCCTCGAGGCTGCTGAAGTAGCGTGGCAAGGCGATCGTCATCAGAGTCGCGATGATTGCCAGAACCACCATCAGTTCAATCAGGGTAAAGCCCTTTTGCCGACGCATATGCTCACCACTCTCGGTAGGCGATGCCATTGAGACCCTTGCCGCGTACCTTGGAGTAAACGTCAAAGACGTCCTGGCCCTCCCGCGGGTTCTCAGCCGAACTGTCGTAGGAACGCAGGCCCCAGCCGCCGCCGTCGTCACGCTTGACGGCTGCCAGCGGGTCACGGGGGATGCGCCGCAGGAAATAGAACTTGGCGCCCTTGGGACTGCGCACATCACGCACCCCCTCGACCAGCACTTGAAGGTTCGGCGGGTAGCCGCTGCTGTCGAGCGACTTCTCGATGTAGCCGGCGTCGAAGGCTTGTTTGTAGGCGTCGATGGCATCGCGGATCTGGTACAGCGCGGTCCGCAGGTCCTGCTCCTTGCCCCGGCGCACCACGGTCTCGGTCAGCGGTGCGGCCATGCCGGCCAGCAGGCCGACCAGGGCAAGCGTCACCACGACTTCGACCAGGGTAAAACCGCGTTGCGAGGCGTTCATGATCAAGGCTTCCCGACGGTAACGGTGGTGGCGATCGGTGCGCTCATGGGGTTGGTCTGAACCGTCGTGCTCATCGAACGATCCGGTGCCTGGATGTGCATGCTGGTTTCGGTACCGGTCGGGAACTCCATGTCAGACGGGCTCTGGTACGGCAGGTTGCGCACGATCCGCGGGGTGATCGACAGCACCAGTTCGGATTTGCTGACGTCGTCCTTGTTGCTGCCGAACAGGCGACCCAGGCCGGGAATGTCGCCAAGGCCGGGAATCTTGTTGCCGGTGGCGCCGTGGTCGTTGCGCACGAGCCCTGCGAGGATCTGGGTTTCGCCGTCATGCAGACGCAAGGTGGTCTGGGCGTTGCGGGTATCGACCTGGACCGGAATGGTGCCCTGTGCGGTCGGCGTCAGCGGCGTGGCGTTACTGACTTCCAGCGCGATCTTGATCGCCACTTCGTTGTTCAGGTGCACGATGGGTTGCACTTCGAGCTTGAGACCGACGTCAAGGTACGTCACGCTTTCGGTGATCACCGGGCCCTGGGTCGAAGGCACCGAGGTGGCGCTGATGATCGGCACGCGCTGACCGATGTGGATGCGCGCCTGCTCGCGGTTGCTCACCCGAATCACAGGGCTGGCCAGGGTATTGATGTCCTTGTCCTGGGCATTGATCTTGGCCTGCGGCGATGGCGAGATGGTAATCCGGCTGGAGTCGATGCCTTTGAGTTGATCAAGAATGCTCACCGCCGAGCCGTCGCTGTTGACCACGCCGAAGGTGTTGGGCCATTGCAGGCCAAGGTCGAGAATGCGTTGACGGGCGACTTCCATCACTTCCACTTCCAGCACCACTTCCGGATTGGACTGATCCTGCGATTGCAGGAGTTTTTCCGCCATGCGCACCGCGTCACCGGTATCGCGCATGGTCAGAGTGTTGAGGCGCTCATCAACAAACACGTCGCGGGTCTTGAGCATGGTCTTGATCATGTTCAGCGCCGTGTTGGCATCGATGCTGGTCAGGTAGAAGGTGCGCATCACCAGCTCTTGGTAATCCTTGATCTTCTGCGGCGAGTCCGGGTAGATCAGCACGGTGTTTTCATTCACCACTTTCTGATGCAGCTGGTTCTGTTGCAGCAGCAGTTCCACGGCGTCTTCGATACGCACGTCACGTACGAAGATCGTGGCTTTCATATCCGGGCGCAGGTCCTTGTCGAAGATGAAGTTCAGGCCGGCGACCTGGGACAGCACTTCGAAAATGGTCTTGAGGTTGGCATCGCGAAATTCCAGGGTCACCGGCCGGTCAAGGCGCGTGCGCAGTTGCGGGTACTGCACCACGTTGCGGCTCTGCACCAGGCGGATGCTGTCTTGCAATTCCAGGGCGCCGTCGTTCTTCGGGTCCAGTTCTAGAATCTGTTTGACCTGGCGGTCGGCACCGTAGATGTCACCGCGACGCAGGTCGCCACGGGCCAGTTCGAGTTTCTCATCCATGCTGCGCAGGTAGTCGAGCTGGCGCAGGGAATCCTGGGCACGACGGTTGTTCGGTTCGATGTTCAAGACCCGGCTGTAAGTCATGCGGGCCCCGGCGAAATTACGCTGGGCCCGGTCCATGTCGGCCTGGCTCAGCAGTGACTTCACGGCGAGGGCCCGTCCGTTGTTGAGGGCCATGTGCAGATCGGTATCGCGAGGGTTTTCGCGCAATCCCTCTTCGATGCGGGCCAGACCGGCTTCGTACTGGCCCGATTCGATCAGGGCGGAAGCTTCATCCCTGGCGACCTGCGCGGAACTGCATGCGGCCAGCCCTGCGCAGAGACAAAGGCTCATCAACAAACGGGATTTGTTCATTCCGTACTCCCCACAGACAAAGTCTGCGCCAAATGCAGAGGCAGGTAGACCAGGCTCAGTTCCTCATCGGAAATCCGCTCGATCCGCCAGGTTTCGTCGATGACATCCCCTTTGCGCACGACGTATATTTTTTCGCCGCTCTGCAAAAACACCTGCAGATCGGAACGGTCATCCAGCCTGCCGACAAACTGGAAGGGCATCGGTGGTGCAGTGGGGACTTGCACCACAGGAGTAACGACAACCGATTGTTCAGTGACGGTGCCGGGGGCCGGCGCCGCTATCCAGCTGCGGGCGGCGAACAGGTCGCCTGCCGGGCTCAGGTCCTTGATCGGTACTACCGCAGCGGCGCTCGATGCAGCCGTCGATGCGACTGGGGTCTTGCCCTTGGTTGGCGTAGCCACGGTAGCCACGGTGACCACCGCAGGGTCGCTGTCGTCGGCCTGATTGAAGTATTCGGGGAGCCAGGCGAGCGCTGCCGCTACTCCGAAGAACGCCACCCAACCCACCACTCGTTTGGTATTCATCATGACCTCGACAGGTAAAGGGTCATGCGGATCCGCCCGGTCAGGTCGGTTTCGGCGATATTCTTGCGCGAAAGCTCCACATCCTCGAGCACCACCGCCGGCAACTGGCCGAGCAAGGCGTGCAGGAAACGCCGCAGTTGCGGATAGCTGCCGCGCACCGGCAGCAGAATCTGATAACGGGCCAGGTGCGTCTTGGGGTCCACGCCCAGGGAGTATTCACCCCGGGACAAGGTGATGCGTTCCTGGGCGGCCAGGGCGTAGATCTTGTCGATGGCCACAGTGGCCTGGGGCTGGGACGGCAACTTGCTGCGAAAATCGTCGAGCTGACGCTGCGGCACCACCGGCGCGGCCACGCTACCGTCTTCGACCTTGGCCAGGTACTCGGTGGCTTCGCGAGTCTGCTGGCTGAGGCTTTGCAGCGACTCCCAGTCCGGCAGCAACCCCACCAGGCCATAGCTCAGCGCCAGCACCAGCATGGTCATCCCTGCCAGCCCCGGAACGCCCAGGCCTTGCAGGTATTCGTGGACGATCAATTTATGGATTTGCATCGCCGATCTCCCAGGTAGCCGACAGGCTGAACTGCACCGGGTGTTCCGGCACGTTGGCGACAATTTCGTGGCTCAGCAGCGACACGTCGGACAGCTCGTCGCTGGCTTCGAGGCGGCGGTGAAAATCGAGCATGGCTTCCAGGTCCAGCGCCTCGGCGCTGATCCGCACCTGGCCCTTGCGGGCGTCCGGGGTCAGGGTCAGCAGGGCAATGTTGTCCCGTGGCATGGCTTCGAGGGTGGCGAACAGGCGCTCCCAGGGGCGGCGCAACTGCTGGGAGACCTTGCGCATTTCCGCCAGGTTCTGCGCCTGCTCGCGGATTTGCGCCGGGGTCAGGCTGAGCTTGCTGCCGGTATCGCCGGTAAGCACCCGCTGTGTGGTTTGCAGGTGGCCTTGCTGTTGTTCGGCCTCGTTGCTCAGGTGCTGTTGCACCATCAGGCATGTCAGTGTCAGCACCACGCCTCCGGCCAGCAGGCTCCAGCCCAAGGGGCCAGCACGGCGGCGCGGCTGAAAGTCGAGCATCAGGGGGCGCATGTCAGGCCACCGCCCGAGACATGACGTACAGGCAATCGCGTACGACTGTCCGGTCTTCTTCGAGGGTGCGCAGATGCACTCCGGGCACGTCAGGCTGCGAATCGATGCGCGCCGGTGCATGCAGGTAGACATTCAACGGCCGTTCGCTGGTGGACGCCTGCAACTGGTGTTCACGACCGATCAGCGCGGTCAGCGCGGCATCGCTGTCACTGCTGCCCACCGAACGCACCGAGGTCCAGCGCCCTTCCCGGGCCAGCAGCAACACGCTGCGTACCGGTTCGGCGACCACAAACAGGAAGTCCCCGGCCTCAAAGCTCTTATCAAAATGGTTGAACGCCGCCATCAGGTACGGCTGCACCGAACGCAGGCGCAAACCGCGAGCACTGACCAGGGCCCGCAGGCGTTCGAGCAAGTCCTGTGGCAGCGCGGTGGCGATGCGGTCGTAACCGGCGGGCTCGGCCGAGAGCACCAGGCTCCAGGGCTGCGTCGGGGCACCGTAGATGTCTTCGAAACACAGTTGGGCGAAGCCGAGCAATTCGGCCGGGCTGCTGATCTGCTCACTCCAGGGCACCAGGCAATAGCGGCTGAAGTGCCCGGAGATCACCACGGTCAGTTCCGCCCTGGCAACGCTGTGTTCAGCCAGCAAACGGTCGAGGGTATCGAGGGCCACCGTCCAGGCCTGGAAGCCTTCGTCGATGTAGCCGACGCTGCCCAGCCAACGGGTTGCAGCGCCTTGGCGTTGCCCCAGGCCAACACCGCTGGCGCCGAGCACGGCGACAAATTGCTCACGAGATAAAAGTGACACGATTGATCTCCTCGAGCGTCGTCCGGCCTTGTTCCACCATCTCCAGCGCCGACTCGCGCAACAGGCGCAAGCCACGTTTGCAGGCGTGCGCCTTGATTTTCGAAATGGGCTGGCGCTCGACGATCATTTGCCGCAATTCGTCGTCCAGGTGCAGCAGCTCGGCAATCGCGCTACGCCCCCGATAACCGGTGCCCCGGCAATGCCCGCAGCCCTTGCCGTGGACGAACTGGTAGTGAGCGACCTTTTGCGGATCAAGCCCCGAGACCTCCAATTCTTCTTGCGTCGGGCTGTAAGGGCTGCTGCAACTGGTGCAGACCAGGCGGATCAACCGCTGGGCCAGCACGGCGTTGAGTGCCGAGACCAGGCTGTAGGGATCGATTTCCATCTGGGTGAATCGGCCGATCACGTCGAACACGTTGTTGGCGTGAATGGTGGTGAACACCAGGTGACCGGTGAGTGCCGATTGCACGGCGATCTGTGCGGTGTCCGGGTCGCGGATTTCACCGACCATGATCTTGTCCGGGTCATGCCGCAGGATCGAGCGCAGGCCCCGGGCGAAGGTCAGGCCTTTCTTTTCGTTGACGGGGATCTGCAGCACGCCCGGTAACTGGTACTCCACCGGGTCTTCAATGGTGATGATCTTGTCCACGCCGTGGTTGATCTCGGTGATCATCGCGTACAGGGTGGTGGTCTTGCCGCTACCGGTCGGTCCGGTCACCAGCACCATGCCATAGGGTTCGGCGGCCAGCCGGCGCAGCTGGCGCAGGGTTTCCTCTTCAAAGCCCAGGGCCTGCAACTGCACGCCGCAGACCTTGTCGGCGAGGTCCTGTTTGTCGAGAACCCGCAGCACCGCGTCTTCGCCGAAAATGCTCGGCATGATCGACACCCGGAAGTCGATCTGCCGGCCGCTGATGCCGATCTTGAAGCGGCCATCCTGAGGCACGCGTTTTTCTCCGATGTCCAGTTCGGCCATGACCTTGACCCGGGAAATCACTTGCTCGGCGAATTCGTTGCCCTGGATCTTGCTGATGTTGTTGAGCACACCGTCGATCCGGTACTTGATCACCAGGCCGCTGCCGGTGGTGCCGAGGTGGATGTCGCTGGCGTGCATTTTCAGCGCGTCGTACAGGGTCGAGTTGACCAGTTTGACCACGACGCTGGAGTCTTCGCTGATGCTGGTCAGGGACAGGCTTTGCAGGTTATCGATTTCGGTACCGGCGTCGCTCTGGGCGTTGAGCGACTCCACCGCATGGAAGCTTTCTTCGTGACGCGCCAGGTAGGCCTTCAGGTCATCGGCATGCACCAGGTACAGCGGCGCGCCTTGCAGGCATTCATCGATCCAGGCCAGGCGCGCACTGTCGAAGGGGTCGGCGAACACACCGATGACCGCATCGTTATGACGCAGCAGGATGAATTCACGCTTGAGGCATTGGGCCAGGGTCACCCGGTCGAACACCGGCGTGGAATTGAACAGGCTGTCGGTGTCGAGCACCGGGTAGTGCAGGGTTACGCCGAGGCATTGAATGAAAGGCATGGGAGCCAGTTCGCACAGCCCCCCCAGGGCGTCCAGCATCCGCTCGCCGGAACTGGTGGCCAGGGCTCGGGCCTGGGCCAGTTGTTCACTGCTGAAACGAGTCGGTGCACAGTCCGGTTGCGCCGGTTCTACGGCAAGGGATAGACGGTCCATGGCTGCTCTCCAACGCCCGGGGCTTTGAACCCTGTCGACGCGGCGAGGCATTTCGGCGGGGGCCGGAACGTCTTGTCGCGCCACTACTCCCCGGTGAGCAATTGTTCGTCGTCTGGCGCCATCGAGGCCGATGTACTTTTTCGGCGATCTGCCAGCACCCAACTACCGTCGTACAACTGCAACGGGAAACTCTCGGTCCTGCTCTGGCGTCGTTCGACAAAGCCTTCGCAAGTGCTCACCCCCGCTTTGGGTTCGCGTTGCCTGCCCAGAAGATCAAGCACTGCACGGGCCAATTCCGCCAATGGAAACGGCTTGAACAGGATATGGCTGACGCCCAGTTGCCGGGCCCGCTCACAAACTTCCGCGGTGGGGTGCCCTGTGATCAGCACGAAATGACACTTCCTGTTCTGGCGGACGGTATCGAGCAGCTGAAAGCCTTCCATATCGGGCAAGCGGTAATCGAACACCATCACATCGGGCGCGAAATCGCCAGCTTCAGCGATTCCTTGCGCTCCGTCGTGGGCAATCCGGACTTCCAGTGCTTGCGCCTGCAGGTAACCCTGGAGGTTCTCCGCCAGCAACTGTTCGTCATCAACAACCAGTACTTTGTTTAACAAGGTGGACTCCTTGAAACCGCAGGTCCGGGTTTTGAACCTGACGGAGTGCGCGCCCTGACTGGACTAACGCACACTTCATGCCAGGCTGAGCGCCGGTAATTTTAGGACTTCATGTCCTTGAATTTAAAAAACAATGCCTTTTCGTACCGCAGTTCCATCCCCCAAAAACGGGGAAAGCGACCGGATTGACATTGAATTTTTCCCCCCACTGTTGGGGAAACCCCCTATTGATCGTAAATCCGCTTGACTCGATTGCGCGAGCGCGATGGCGCCGATGCTCTCATTGCGGTTAAGCGTAGCCCTGCCGTTTCGCCAGTGGAAGTGTCTGCACCGGGCGGTATCGAGTTTCATCGATCGGCCTCCGGTCAGGGCGTGGCAGCAATGGGTTTATAGGGCGCGACCAGATAGAAACGCTGGTCCGGCAGATCCACCGTGACGATATGGGCACCGCTCAAGCCCAGGCGCCGGCCCGGACCAAAGCTCATCAGCGGCGTCAGCCCGGTATCGAAGTCATGCAGGCCTTCAAGGGCACTGACCAGCTTCTCGCGACTGGCATCGCGCCCGGCCTGCTTCATGCCTTCGCTGAGCAGCATCATCGAACTGAACGCGCCCACTTGCAGCACCGCGTGCTGGCCGCCGAGTCCCTGATGTTCGCGCAACTGGGTCAAGGCCAGGCGCCCGGCCAGGGTCCAGTCGCTGGGCACGAACGGAAAGGCCAGGAACACCCGCCGGGAAAATCCGCTGGGCACCTGCATCAGGTTGCCCGCCACCTGGTTCGAGGCGGCGAACAGGTAAGGCACCTGCCCCGCCGTTTGCAAGCGCTCGGCCAGACGGCTGAAGCCACTGCTGCTGCCCAGGTAAAACACCGAGCGCGACCCCAAGGGAAAATCATCCCCGGCCGGGTCATAGGCTTGCAGGCGCACCTTTTGCCAAGCGTGCCCCTGCAAGTACCTGCTGAGTTCCTGCGCCGCCAGCCGTTGGCCGGGTTCGTCCGGGTAGGCGATCAGCGTCGGCCCCTGAAGCACCCGCAGGCTGGCTCTGGCGTAGTCAGCCAAGGCGATCAATTGCTCGCGAAGGCCCGGCAGCGGTTCGAATATCTGCGGGCTGGCGTGGGGCGTGCCCTGCAAGGACAGCGGCCCGATCAGAGGAATACCGGCCTGTTCCAGACGCTCGGCGAAGTCCAGGTCCAATGCCGGCGCCAGCGGTGCGATCAGGGCAAACACCTGCTCCTCATCGATCAACCGGTCCAGCGCCTTTTCGGCACTGGCGCGGTCGGCGCCGGGGTCGAGAATGGTCAGGCGCAACTGCCGGCCATGAATTCCGCCGGCCTCGTTGATGCGCGCCACGCAGCCATTGAGCACTGCCGCCACCGTGATGCCCTCCTCGCCCAAGGGTCCGGAACCCGGCAACAACGTGCCCAGGTGCAGACTGTCGGGGGCCAGTCCCGGAATGCGGTCTTCGGCCAGGTGCTTGAGGTACGCAGTGAGGTTGAGTTGATCGTTCATCGACAACACGAACCGTGGCATCGTCGGATCGAGCCGATTGTTGCCCGGGTCGCGCCCCTCCTGGACCGCCCGCGCCAGGGTGCTTTCGCTGTAGGCCGGATAACTGCGGCCGTTGATGTGCTGCGGGCCCTGGCTGCTGGCCAGTCGCGACCAGCGCAGGTCCGGCGGTCGCACCTCGCCTTCCGCGCGCCCGAGGCCATCTTCGCCATGACAACTGGCGCACGGCAGGCGAGTGGCCGGCAGCAGCATGCCCGCTGCGCCGACCCGGACCATGACCGGTTCGCCGCTGGCCGACACGCCTTCGTGGTACAGCCGTTTACCGGCACTTTCGCTGAGGCTCAGCGGCAGCGCCTGGGCGGTGAGCGCGATGCCGCCGAAGAGCACCAGGCCAAAGACGAGGGCAGTATTCATGGCCGTGGCTCAGCGACCGGCCACGGGCATTGTCAGCAATTGCAAGCGCTGGACAATGGAGGCGGCCGGGGCGGCGGAACGGATTTTGCTCCAGCGCCTGTTCGCCGCGTCACGGACGATCAACCGGGTGGAGTGTTGCGCGGGGAGCGGCACGATCTGGCCGATGCGCCCCCATACAAGGTCCATTTGCACCTTGTCGTCGGTAAGAAAAAACCAGTGGGGCCCATCGATGCCCTGTTTCAAGGTGCAAGCCTTGAGTACCGCCGGCGAGTTGCGCAGCGGATCACTGGTAAGGGAGATAAAGGTGCTGTCGTTCTGGTCCTGCATGGGTGTGTCAGTGGACGGTTGCGCTACGGGCGCGGTCTGTTCATGCCTTTCGCGGGCAAATGCCCTTGAACTGCAAATGCAGTGAAAGACGCCCTGGGCGCTCATGGCTGATGCTCCATGGCGATGGCGGTGTGCTTGGCGTGGGCGTTGCGTTCGCCTCTGAGCCTCTCGACGGCCCGGGCCAGCTCTGTCGGGTCGGTGAGACCGTAGTAGCGGGTCCAGAAACGGTTGTTGCCGTCCCCCACCAGAATCAGCGGCGAGTGGTTCTCGAAACCACCGCTGTAGGCGCCCAGGCCCTTGAGCGTGGCATCAACCGACTGCGGCGTACCGGTCAGCCAGCTCCAGCCCGGTCCCTTCTGGAAAGTGCGGGCGTAGTCGTTCAGGCGTTGGGGATCATCACGCTGCGGGTCGATGCTGATCGACACCAGTTGCACCTCGGTGCCGACCCGCGCGCCCAACTGTTTCTGTACCCTGCCCATGATTGAGGACACCACCGGACAAACCGTGGTGCAGTTGGTGTAGATGAAACCCATGACCACGATCTTGTTGCTCACCAGGTCTTTTTCCAGGCTGACGACTTTGCCGTTCTGGTCCAGCAGGGCCACGTCGGCAAACCTGATCCGGGCGGTCTCCGGGCTGGCGCTGCTGGCCGACATGTCGTGCCCGGTGTGCTCGTCCGCCGAGTGAGCCAGCGCCTGGTCGATACCGAAGGCCAACAGGCAGAACGTCAGCAGGCCGCAATGCGCGAATCGGTCCATGTCAGTTTCCTCTTGGTGGTGTATCGCCACTTCTCGACAAACCGACCGGAGCAATCCGCATGCCACAAAAAAATACGTTATTAATCAGTTTGTTATAATCACGACTTGATAGGTCGGGGGATATTCCCCACCCAATCCCCCCCTTTCTCGCCGGGGCAACCATTCCCCACTATTGGGGAAAATTCCCCCGAGGTTTCGATCACAGCGGCGCATCCGCGGGCAACCCCTGCAAACGCCGATACTGATTCAGCACGTTGGGCACATAACGCTGGGTCTCGGCGAACGGCGGGACCACGTTGCCCCGGCTGAGCACCGCTTGCGGGCCGGCGTTATAGGCCGCTACGGCGAGGCGGATATCGTTGTCGAACATCGTCATCAGGCGCTTGAGATAGCGGGCGCCGCCCTGGATGTTGGCCTTGGGGTCGTAGACATTGGTCACTCCCATTTCGCGGGCGGTGTCGGGCATCAGTTGCATCAGCCCGCGAGCGCCCTTGGGTGAGGTGGCGCGGGCGTTGTAGCTGGATTCGGTCTTGATTACTGCGTGCAGCAGCGCCGCCGGCAGTTCGTTGGCCTTGGCCGCCGCCGCCACCAACTCGGCATAGGGTTGCGCGGCGATCATCTGCGGTTGCTGATCGAGGCTGACCACCGCCGCATCGGGCTCATGAATCACCCGCTCATAGTGGCGTCCGGGACGGTGGACATTGGACAGGACGTAGCTGCCATTGGCGTCCACGGAAACAAACACATCGGCCTGTGCGGCACCGGCCAACACAAGAAGACCCAGCAATCCGGTGGTGAGTGTTTTCATTGTTATACCTCCCCTTCCGGCCCCGAAAATTGGGGGAATTGCCCCAATGGCCAGTCGTGCACCAGCCATACGCAAGCACTGTGCCGTAAGCGAGAAGGCCCGTAATACGGGGGGTGTGCCAGGGTCGGCAATCGTGAGCATGGCAATTGCATGCTGTTACATAGCAACTACATGGCAACTACATGGCAACTCTGCTGCCGACTGTTATGAGGTCATCATGAATCAGCGACTGTGTTATGCCCGGCGAACCCAAAGCGGGTTCACCTTGCTCGAACTGTTGGTGGTGCTGGTGGTATTGGGGCTATTGGCCGGCATCGTGGCGCCGAAGTATTTCGCCCAACTGGGCCGTTCCGAAGTGAAAGTGGCCAAGGCGCAGATAGAAGGCTTGAGCAAAGCCCTGGACCTTTACCGCCTGGAGGTCGGCCATTACCCATCGACCGAACAAGGCTTGCAGGCGCTGGTCACCGCCCCCGCCGACGAACCGCGCTGGACCGGCCCGTACCTGCAGAAAAAACTCCCGCAAGACCCCTGGGGCCGCAACTACAGCTATCGCTATCCCGGTGAAAACAGCGAGTACGACCTGTTGTCCATGGGCAAGGACGGGCAGCCCGGTGGCGAAGGCGAGAACGCCGAAGTCACCAACTGGAACTGACGGGAATGGCGACCATGCGCTTTCATCTCAAGGCCGTCGGCAAGGCCGGTGTGGTCTCGATGACCGTCGAGGCACCGGGGCACACCGAAGCCAGGCGCATCGCCGAAGACCAGGGCCTGCGGGTGGTCAGCCTGCACGCCGAGCGCCATTGGCGCGCGTTGCGCCTGCACAAGCGCGAGACGTTCAACCTGGTGTTGTTCAGCCAGGAACTGACCACCTTGCTCAACGCCGGCCTGCCGTTGATCGATGCGCTGGAAAGCCTGGCGGAAAAGGAAACCGCGCCACAAGCGCGCAAAACCTTGAGTGAACTGGTGCGCCTGCTTTACGAGGGCAAATCGTTTTCCCAGGCCTTGAGCCAGCTGTCGGCGGTTTTCCCGCCGCTGTACGTAGCGCTGGTGCAATCCAGCGAGAAGACCGGCGCCGTGGGCGATGCCCTGGGCCGCTATGTCAGCTATCGCCAGCGCATGGACGAGGTTCGCCAGAAGATCATCAGCGCTTCGATCTACCCCTTGCTGTTGCTGGTGGTGGGCGGTGGCGTGGTTTTGTTTTTGATGGGGTATGTCGTACCGCGCTTCAGCCTGGTGTTTGAAGGGCTGGGGTCGAACCTGCCATGGATGTCGCAGATCCTGATGAGCAGCGGCATGTTCCTGCACGCCCACCAGGGCGAATTCTTCGGGGGCTTGCTGGCCATCATCGTCGCCCTCACCCTGCTCCAGCGCCAGCCAGCCTTTCGTCGGGGGCTGGACCGCCTGATCGAAAAACTCCCCGCGGTGCACCAGCGCATCTTCATGTATGAGCTGGCGCGCTTCTACCGTTCGCTGGGGATTCTGCTGCAAGGCGGCATTCCCCTGGTCACTGCCATGGGCATGGTCCGTGGCCTGCTCAGCGTCGCCTCCCGCACGCGCCTGGACCAGGCCTGCGACCGGGTGCGCGAGGGGCAATCACTCTCTACCGCGCTGGAGCTCAATCACCTGGTGACCCCCGTGTCCCTGCGCCTGCTGCGTGCCGGCGAACAGTCCGGCAACCTCGGGCAGATGATGGAGCGCAGTGCCGACTTCTACGACGAAGAAATCAGCCGCTGGATCGAATGGTTCGTGCGGCTGTTCGAACCCTTGCTCATGACCTTCATCGGCCTGTTGATCGGGGTGATCGTGATCCTGATGTACATCCCGATTTTTGAACTGGCCTCGAGCATTCACTGACCCTTTGGAGCTGCCCCATTAGAAGCGGATCCGGCCGTACGTCGCATTCTTTTTCAACGTTCCAGCCGAATAAATCGGTTCGTTGAACTGTTCATCTAGTTCCCACGGGAAAAAAAAGCAGCACATTGCAAAGTTCGTCAACGTTCCAATCTGAATAAAAAGACGGAGAACGACATGCTCATCAATAAGCTTTTACTGGCAGTAGCTATTGGCGCGGTTCTGTCGGCGTCTACCGTATTGATTCCGGACAGCCTGTCCGGAGTTTCCAGTGCTCAGGCCAAGGACGGGGGTAGTGGCGGCGGTGGTGGCGGAAGTGGTGGTGGCGGTGGTGGCGGTGGTGGCAGCGGCGGAGGTGGTGGCGGCAGTGGAGGCGGCGGTGGAGGCGGCAGTGGAGGCGGCGGTGGTAGCGGTGGTGGTGGCAACAGCGGCAGCGGTCATAGTGGCGACCATGGCAGCAACAGTGGCCATGGCAGTGCCAACAGCGGTTCGAGCCACTCCGGAACGGCCTCGTCCTCAGGACGCAGCGGCACCCATGATGAACCCGGGGATGACCGTGGCGTTCATCGGGCCGGTGAAGTGGGCGACGATCATGGCGTTCATGCCAATGGCGAGCCCGGGGATGACCGTGGCGTCCATGCCAATGGCGAGCCT
>NZ_LACC01000040.1:16878-25620 GCF_000967965.1 Pseudomonas fluorescens | reverse complement strand
CAATGGCGAGCCTGGCGATGATCGCGGTGTCCATGCCGAGCCCGGTGATGACAAAAGGAGCTGATTTACGCTGATTCCCATACAACACAAAACCCTGTGGGAGCGGCGGTGCGGCGATCCGACTTGCCCGCTCCCACAATTGATTGTATGAACCCTCTCCTTACAACCCACCCTCAGACTGATCCAGTTCCTCGCGCAAGAACTCAACCAGCGCCTGCACCGGCCGCGAACTCTGCCGGTGTTGCGGATAGACCGCCGACAACGTGAGCGGCTCCGGCCGCAAATCTTCCAGCACTTCCACCAGCCTTCCATCCTTGAGTGCCGAGCCGACAATGAACGTAGGCAAATACGTGATCCCCAGCCCGGCGATCGCCGCGTCCTTGAGCAATTCACCGTTGTTGACCCGCATCCGCCCGCTGACATTGACGCTCAATGGCTTGCCCTGCCCCGCAAAACGCCATTGCACCTGTCGACCATGGCCGTACGGCAGGCAGTCGTGACCGTGCAAATCTTCTGGCTTGAGCGGTGTGCCGCGTTCGGTCAGGTACGCGGGGCTTGCGCAGTACACCCGTTCAATGGAGGCAATGCGTCGGGCGATCAGTGTCGAGTCTTCCAGTGTGCCGATGCGCAGCGCCAGGTCGTAGCCCTCACCGAGCAAATCCACGGGCCGATCGCTCAAATCCACCTCCACCGTCACGTCGCGATAGCGCTGCAAAAACACCGGCAACAGGCACCCCAGATGCGCCAGTGCGAACGACAGCGGCGCACTCACACGAATGGTCCCCCGTGGCTCGGTGGTCTGGCCGGCGATGCCCTGCTCCACTTGCTCAACTTCGCTGAGCAGGCGCAGGGCTGATTCGTAATAGCTCTGCCCCAGCGGCGTGACATCCAGTCTCCGGGTCGAGCGATTGAGCAAGCGCACGCCCAGGCGCTCTTCGAGCTGCATCAAGCGGCGGCTGACAAACTGCTTGGACAGCCCAAGTTGATCGGCGGCTGCCGTGAAGCTGCCGGCGTCCATGACCTGGCAAAAAATACGCATATCTTCAAAGGGGTTCATTGTCACTTCCCGGTTGACAGTCAAACACTTTATAGCCGCTTTTTCCCTTCCAGGCATCCTATTAATCTGTGTTCACGGTGTTGCTCAAGCCTGAATCACAGAACTGGCAGCGACCTCATCCCAAGACTCTCAACGCCATCGGTTAAAAAGGATTTACCCATGAACCTCGTCCAGAAAACCCTGACTGCATCCCTCCTCGCCCTCGCCGTCGGCAACGCTTTTGCCGCAGGCAGCCCGGGTGTCGAACACAACACCCAAGCCTTCCTCGAAGCCCTCGCCGCCGGTGGTGGCAAACCGCTTGAACAACTGAGCCCGAAAGACGCCCGCGGGGTGCTGACCGGTGCCCAGGCGTCGGTGAAGGTTGACCTGTCCGGCGTGGAAGTCAGCGACAAGGCAATCAAGGTTGACGGTCAGACGATCAACCTCAAAGTGGTGCGACCGGCCAAGGTCAAAGGTGAACTGCCGGTGTTCATGTTTTTCCACGGCGGCGGTTGGGTGCTGGGGGATTTCCCGACTCACCAGCGCCTGATCCGTGACCTGGTGGTGGGTTCCGGTGCGGTCGCGGTGTACGTCGACTACACGCCGTCGCCGGAAGCGCATTACCCGACCGCGATCAACCAGGCCTATGCCGCGACCCGCTGGGTGGCCGAACACGGCCAGCAGATCAACGTCGACGGCAAGCGCCTGGCGGTGGCCGGCAACAGCGTCGGCGGCAACATGGCGGCGGTCGTGGCCTTGATGGCCAAGGAGCAGAAAGCCCCGGCTCTGCGTTTTCAACTGCTGATGTGGCCGGTGACCAACGCACAGTTCGATAACGCGTCGTACCAGCAATTTGCCGAAGGCCACTTCCTGACGCAAAACATGATGAAGTGGTTCTGGGACAACTACACCACCGACGCTGGCGAGCGTGCGCAGATTCATGCCTCGCCGCTCAACGCCAGCACCGAACAGCTCAAAGGCTTGCCGGCCGCATTGGTGCAGACCGCCGAGTTCGACGTGCTGCGCGACGAAGGCGAAGGTTACGCCCGCCACCTCGACGCGGCAGGCGTGCCGGTGACCTCGGTACGCTACAACGGCATGATCCACGACTTCGGCCTGCTCAATCCGCTGAGCCAGATTCCTGAAGTGAAGGCGGCGGTGCGCCAGGCTGCGCTGGAGCTCAAGACTCATTTGCAGTGAGACCAACCAGAATCGCCACACAGCGGCGTGTGGCGACACTGCTTTTTTGTGGCGAGGGAGCTTGCTCCCGCTGGGCTGCGTAGCGGCCCCAAAATCCAAGCAGTCAATGCCGACTTTGTGAGTGCTCCGCACTCAAGCGGGAGCAAGCTCCCTCGCCACAAAAACGCTCTTCACCTGCGCGACCTCATTTCTCCCGGAGCATCCCCATGTCCTTTCTCCTCGGTCACCTGCTCTCCCTGAGCACCCTGCTGCTGGCCATCGACACCCTGCTCTGGCACCTCGCGCCATTCAAGCATCGCGTCAGCCGGGTCGGTGTGCGCCTGGCGCTGTTTGTGCTGTTCAGCGCGGTGCTCATCAACGCCGGCGTCAGCCCGTTGCAGGCGCCCTTGTTTGCCGATGATCGCGTGGCGCAGTTGGGAGCCACGGCACTGGGGATTCTCTGGTGGCTGTACGCCGCGCGGGGGCTCACCGAAGTGATCGGCCTGGCCCTGATGCGGCGCATCGGCCACAGCGGCCGGCTGTTGCAGGATGTCATCGGCGCACTGGTGTTCCTGATTGCCGTAGTGGCCGCCGCCGGCTACGTGCTGGAGCTGCCGGTGAAAGGTTTGCTGGCGACCTCCGGCGTCGTCGCCATCGTGGTGGGTCTGGCATTGCAGAGCACCTTGAGCGACGTGTTCTCCGGCATCGTGCTCAACACCACCAAGCCGTACCAGGTCGATGACTGGGTTTCCATTGACGGTGTCGAAGGCAAGGTGCTGGACATCGACTGGCGCGCCACCCACCTGCTGACCAGCGCCGGCAGCACTGCGGTGGTGCCGAACTCGGTGGCGGCCAAGGCGAAGATCGTCAACCTCAGCCGCCCGACCAATATTCACGGCGTGTCGATCAGCATTCAGGTGCCGAACCACATCCGTCCGCGTCGGGTCCTCGATGCCCTGGACCGCACCCTTCAGGGCAGCAGCAGTCTGTTGCTCGATCCGGCGCCGAAAGCCGTGCTCAAGGAAGCCGGCGAAACCATGTCCGAATACGTGGCCAGCGGCTTCATCGCCGAACTGGGCAAAAAGGGTGAAGTGCGTAATCAACTGTTCGACCTGGCCCATCGGCACCTCGAAGCGGCTGGTATTTCCCGGCAACCCAATGGTGTGATCGAGCCGTCGACCCGCGCACGGGCCTTGCTCGATGAAGTGAAAATCTTCCGTTCCCTGAGCGCTGAGGAACGTGATCGCCTGGCCCAGAACATGGTGGCGCAGCAATACGCGGCCGGTGACGTGGTGCTGGATCTGGAAGAAGTACCGGACAGCCTGTTCGTCATTGCCACCGGCGTGGTCAGTGCCACCGTGCCCGATGGCAGCACGCAGATCGAAGCCGGGCGCATGGGGCCGAGCGAAGTCATGGGCGAACAAAGCATCCTCGCCGACACGCCGTCCCAGGCACGGTTCACCGCCATGACTTCAAGCATCATCTACCGCCTCGACAAATCCCTGACCCGCAGTTGCATGGAGCAACGACGGGAAGTCGACCGGGCGTTGAACAAGCTGCAGGCGGTGCGCCAGCAGAACAGCCGGATGGCGTTGATGGCCAAACCGGTGGCGGTCAGGAAAGGTGGGTTTTTGAGTTGGTTGCAGAACCGCTGATCAACAGATCACACAAAGCCCTGTAGGAGCGAGCCTGCTCGCGATAGCGGTGGATCAGCCAACATCGATATTGAATGGCAGACCGCAATCGCGAGCAGGCTCGCTCCTACAAGTGCAGCGTGCTTACCTGGCAGTAAATTTGGTGTAGCTGTTGATCAGATTGCGATAGTTCGGCAGGCGTTCCGACAGCAGGTTGGCCAGGCCTTCCATGTCATTGCGCCAGTCACCTTGCAGCTCGCAGGCTACCGAGAACCAGTTCAGCAGGTGCGCACCAGCGGCCGACATGCGTGCCCAGGCCGCTTGTTGCACGGTGGTGTTGAAGGTGCCGGAAGCGTCGGTCACCACAAACACCTCAAAGCCCTCGGCAATGGCCGACAGGGTCGGGAACGCCACGCACACGTCAGTCACCACACCGGCGATGATCAGTTGCTTGCGACCGGTGGCCTTGATCGCCTTGACGAAGTCTTCGTTGTCCCAGGCGTTGATCTGGCCCGGGCGTGCAATGAATGGCGCGTCCGGGAACTGCGCCTTGAGCTCCGGCACGATCGGACCGTTCGGGCCGCTGTCAAAACTGGTGGTGAGGATGGTCGGCAGTTTGAAGAACTTGGCGATGTCGCCCAGCGCCAGCACGTTGTTCTTGAACTCGTTGGGCGAGAAATCCTGTACCAGCGAGATCAGACCGGTCTGGTGGTCGACCAGCAATACCACGGCATCGTCTTTGTTCAGGCGTTTGTACGGAACGTTGCTCATTGGAAACTCCTTGATGGATGGTTGTCGCAGTCAGCGCCGACCTGTTGGGCCGGCGTTTTTTTTGAATTCGTCAGAAGGCAAAACACGAACAGCCAAAGGCGCCCCAGAAACCGGCGAAATCGCTGACCGGCGCATTCGACAGGCGCGCCCGTTCATGACTGTGGGAGTGCACCGCACACGGGCCGCTGCAATGGTGAGCCTGAGCCTGCATCGGCGACGTCGGGCGCCAGTGGCCCGGCACCTTCACCACCGGCGACCAGTCCGGCAGCACCGGCACGCTGGCCGGCCCGAGCTTCTCGAAGTCACCGGCGCCGTACACCACCTTGCCGCCGACCACGGTCAACACCGACTCGATCCACTTGATCGCCTCTTCATCGACGCTGAAAAAGTCCGCGCTGAGGGCTGCAACGTCGGCCAATTGCCCGACCTTGATCTGGCCCTTCTTGCCTTGCTCCGACGAGAACCAGGCGCTGCCGTGGGTGAACAGTTCCAGAGCAGTCAGGCGTGAAAGGCCTTCGGCGTGCAACTCCATACCGCCGACGGTGCGACCACTGACCATCCAGTACAGCGAAGTCCACGGGTTGTAGCTCGACACCCGCGTCGCGTCGGTACCGGCGCCCACCGGTACGCCCTCGGCCAGCATGCGTTTGATCGGCGGCGTGGCTTCGGCCGCTTTCGCGCCGTAACGCTCGACGAAATATTCACCCTGGAACGCCATGCGATCCTGAATCGCAATGCCGCCACCCAGCGCCCTCACCCGCTCGATATTCTGCGGGGTGATGGTTTCGGCGTGGTCGAAAAACCACGGCAAGCCGTTGAACGGAATGTCGCGATTGACCTTCTCGAACACGTCGAGCATGCGGCTAATGGATTCGTTGTAGGTGGCGTGCAAACGGAACGGCCAGCGTTGCTCCACCAGATGGCGCACTACCGGCTCCAGTTCGGCTTCCATGGTTTGCGGCAGGTCCGGGCGCGGTTCGAGGAAGTCTTCGAAGTCCGCCGCCGAGAACACCAGCATTTCCCCGGCACCGTTGTGCCGCAGGAAATCGTCGCCCTGGTGCAGCTTCACGCTGCCGGTCCAGTTCTTGAAGTCGGTCAACTCTTCCTTGGGCTTCTGGGTGAACAGGTTGTAGGCGATGCGCACGGTCAATTGCTCGTCCTTCGCCAACTGCTCGATCACCTGGTAATCGTCCGGGTAATTCTGGAAACCGCCGCCGGCATCGATGGCACTGGTCAGGCCCAGGCGATTGAGTTCGCGCATGAACTGACGGGTCGAGTTGACCTGATACTCCAGCGGTAGCTTCGGCCCCTTGGCCAGGGTCGAGTACAGAATCATCGCGTTGGGCCGCGCCACCAGCATGCCGGTCGGCTCGCCGTTGGCGTCACGCACGATCTCGCCACCCGGCGGGTTCGGCGTGTCGCGGGTGTAACCGGCGACGCGCAACGCGGCACGGTTGAGCAAGGCGCGGTCGTACAGGTGCAGCACGAACACCGGCGTGTCCGGTGCCGCCTGATTGAGCTCGGCCAGGGTCGGCATACGCTTCTCGGCGAACTGGAATTCGTTCCAGCCACCGACCACCCGCACCCACTGCGGCGTCGGCGTGCGGTCGGCCTGATCCTTGAGCATGCGCAAGGCATCGGCCAGGGACGGCACGCCTTCCCAACGCAGTTCGAGGTTGTAGTTCAGGCCGCCACGGATCAGGTGCAGGTGCGAGTCGTTGAGCCCGGGAATCACGCAGCGGCCCTTGAGGTCGATCACCTGGGTGTTCGAGCCACGCAGGGCCATGGCCTGGGCATCGCTGCCCACCACGACAAAACGACCGTCGCTGATCGCCACGGCGCTGGCGAGCGGTTTTTCGCGGTCAACGGTATGAAATTGACCATTGAACAGAATCAGATCGGCGTTCATCACGGTTCCTCATGCAATGTGGAGGGAGACAGCCAGGGCGCGAACAGGCGCGTCGCCATGGGCATGAACAGGTAAACCACCGACAGCACGATGGTCAGAGTGATCAGGAACGTGGCAACCACGTAGTTGGAGAGAAATGCATTGAGCTGAAGCAGCGGCCCCCAGAGCAGCGGCACCAGCAAGGTGTGCGGCAGGATCACCAACAGAGTCACCACGGCCTGCTTCCAGCGCGGCGGTGGCGTACCGGCTTCGGCCTGGGGCGAGAACCAGAACTCGTTGACCGGATTGACTTCGGTCTGGTCACCATCGGCCAGCATCGGCGCGGCTTCGTTGACCAGTTCCTGGCGTTGCGGTGAGTCGAGCCAGCGCTGCATCGCCTCGGTCGAGCAAAAGCGCAGCACGCAGGTGTAAGTGTCGAGGCCGGCATTCTTGCCACGCACCACATCCACACCCAGGTGCCCGACGTTCTGCGCGGCCACCTTGACGATGTTGCGTAGCCAGGCTTCATAGGGCACTTCGAAACCGGCCTTGACCCGGTGTTTGACGATCAGGGTCACCACCTCATCAGGCCCGGGACTGGCCGGCTCACGGCGATTGAGATCAGACATAACGCAAGGCTCCGGCAAAACGGACATTGAGCGCCAGCCGTCCCGGCCCGGCGATGAAAATGCTGGTGAACACGATCAGCAACAGCCAGCCGAACTGGCCTTCGAAGAGCGTCCACTGTGGATGCACGATCAACATCGACACCCACAGCAAAAACAGAATAGGCAAACATGCCAGACGCGCCAGCATCCCGGCGACGATCAGCAGCGGGCACACCACCTCGGCGAAAATCGCCAGCAGCAGCGTCAGGTTCGCGCCCAGGTGGAAAGGGTCTTCGATGTTTTGCAGCTCGGTACTGTAGTGAAGCAGCTTGGGCAAACCGTGCACCCACAACAGGAACAACCCGCCGCTGACCCGCAGGAACAGCAGCCCCCAGTCTTGCGCCCGATCATCACGTCGCGAAGCGTCCATGGCCCACCCGCACAAATGAAAAACCACCGGCGTCGATGCGCCGGGACTGGATTCGATAGTGCCGGGATGGGGGGAGGAAAAATTGAATGTACGTGCTCTGTTTGCGGGTGCGACAAAGATGCGCAATTCACCTGCAAAGCGCAGTCCCTGTGGCGAGGGGGCTTGCCCCCGCTGGGCTGCGAAGCGGCCCTAAATCCAGCAACCGTGATGCTTCAGGCAAACCGTGTTAACCGGTTCTACGACTGCTGCGCAGCCGAACGGGGGCAAGCCCCCTCGCCACAGGGATCAGTGGTTAGTCTTGCGGATCGATATTATCCAGCGCCCGATTCACCGCCAGTTCGCCCAACATGATGATCTGCGCAATGCCCAACAGCGCGTTGCGATGAGGGCTTTGCAGAAATCCCGCAAGGTCGCTGGCCATGATGCTGGCCGAGGCCAGGGATTCGCAGGCGTGGGCCAATAGCGTTTCGGTGTTGATGTCGGGGGCGATGACAAACATCGTGCTGGGTTTGTGCGATGGAGCCGGATCTTTTGCGGGGTTTAGGTAGTGATCCAGCGCGCGGTCGGCGGCTTCGTGGAGCTTTCTGGAGTCGAGCGAGTCGTAGGGGGAAACGTCGTCGGATTGCGGGGGATTGGGGGTTGGTTTGCACATGGTCAAGCTCCTTGATCAATGGAGCCGCCACAGGTCGCTGCTAAACGAATTGGGTGGCGGCTGTACGCGGGTTAGCAGACCAGGGATCAAGGAACCCGGCGCACCGAAGTGCCCCACGCACAGCCACCAAATTGCAGACCGAAATGATCTTGAGGTGACACTGGCGAGCCTTGAAATTTACCGAGCTGCTAAACCCGATCGCTGCATGGACAGCGACACGGAGAACGTTAGAGATCATGGCCAAGACTCACAAGCCGGCGGATTCTGGCGTAGTTGTAGGCAACGACGCAAGGCGGTGTGGCTTTCAGGAATAGAGGCTGACGGCTTTTAAACGGGGCTGTCAGAACGCTGCATATTCCTTGTGGGAGCGAGCCTGCTCGCGAAGGCGGCATTACATCCGGCATTGATGTTGACTGATCCACCGCTATCGCGAGCAGGCTCGCTCCTACAGTTGGGCTGGGAACATTCGAAAGAAATTGGTCGGCTGGCAGGCCGCCATCGCGAGCAAGCTCGCTCCCACAGAAGAGCAAAGGCAGAGCAGCCC
>NZ_LACC01000040.1:16655-16807 GCF_000967965.1 Pseudomonas fluorescens | reverse complement strand
CCGCCCCCTCGGAAGGCTGAGCGGAGGTGTTCATCCGGGGATTGGCGCGCAGCGCCGTTCGACGCAGTCGAACTCATTGCATGTAGGTCGTAGCGAAGCAGACCGGAGGGCAATGCCCCCGGATGAATACCGGAGCGAAGGAACCCCGAGCC
>NZ_LACC01000040.1:0-16571 GCF_000967965.1 Pseudomonas fluorescens | reverse complement strand
CCATAAGCCGCCGTTACCGCAGAAACGGATATGTACTCAATCACCCAAGAACCTGGTCGGCCCAGAGGCCGCCAAGGTCAAAGAAAACCTAAGAAACATCCAAAGCCAAAGACATGAACTGACCGATCCGCGACCGCAACCACCGCTCCGCCGGATCATTGTCATGCACCCCGCTCCAGGCCATCGACAACTGCGCCGCCTCAATCTCGAACGGCGGATCCTCAGCCCGCAACCCACACCCCTCCACCAACGCACACGCCGCATAATCCGGCACAGTGGCAATCATCTCGGTACCGGCGAGCAACGCCCGCAACCCACTGAACTGCGGCACCCCCAACACCACACGACGACTACGCCCGACCTTCGCCAGATCCAGGTCGATATTGCCGCTCAAGTCCCCCGAGAACGACACCATCGCATGGGGCCGCTCACAGTACTCATCCAGGGTCAGCGTCCCCGGCCGGGTGTCGCCGCGCAGCACCTTGCAGGGAATATCGCGCAGCTTCTTGCGCTTGGCATTGGCCGGCAGATCCGTGGTGTAACTCACTCCCACCGAGATTTCCCCCGACGCCAGCAGCGTCGGCATCAACAGGTAATTGGCCCGCCGCACGACCACAACGATGCCCGGCGCTTCCTCTTGCAACTGACGCAGCAACGGCGGAAACAAACCGAACTCGGCATCGTCCGACAGACCGATGCGAAACACATCGCAACTGGTCGCCGGATCGAATTCCTTGGCCCGGCTGACCGCGCCGGAAATGGTGTCCATCGCCGGCTGCAACTCCTTGAGAATCGCCAACGCCCGCGCCGTCGGTTCCATGCCGCGACCGTTGCGCAGCAGCAATGGGTCATCGAACAGATCACGCAAACGCCCCAGCGCGGCGCTCACCGCCGGTTGGCCCACGAACAGTTTTTCCGCGACGCGGGTCAGGTTCTTTTCGAACATCAGGGCTTCGAAAATCACCAGCAGGTTCATGTCGACGCGACGCAGATCGTTACGGTTCATAGGCTCGGGTTCCTTGTGTGTGTTCGGCCAAGCGCGAGGATGAGAATTGTGTCTGACTTTACCCAAGACTTCCCGCAGTGAGCGAGGAATTAACAACGATTAACTCGCAAGCCAGAGCCTTCGGGTCCAAGAATGAAGCCTACCGACACGGACATTCGCCATGGCTCACGTTCAGCAAAATGCCGCCCCCGCGTCATTCACGCCTATGCCAAAGAAAAGCACCGGTGGCCTCAGCCCACAACGCGAAAAACGGGTTAAACAACTGATCCTCGAGCGTCTGGGCGACAGCCTGGAAGTCACTGAACTGGCACAGGCCTGCGCCCTCTCGCGCAGTCACTTCTCCCGCGCGTTCAAGTGCAGCACAGGCCTCTCGCCACAGGACTGGATTCGCCAGCAGCGCATTGCCCTGGCCAAGCAATTGATCCAGTACACCGACCTGAGCCTCACGCAGATCAGCCTCGAATGCGGCTTCTGCGATCAGGCGCACTTCTGCCATATCTTCACCCGCAGCGAAGGCATCAATCCGTTTGCCTGGCGCTGTCAGTTTGTTCGCGGCGCCTCGTTGAGCAGCAAACGATCGCAGGTTACGCCAGCCCCTACAGAGCTGTGTGTACACCCTTAGGAGCTCGCGCAGCCTGCGATCTTTCAGTCAGACATCAACCCTTGAGAAACGCCAACAGATCCGCGTTGAGCTGGTCCTTGTGGGTGTCGGTCAAACCATGAGGGGCGCCCGGGTAAATCTTCAGGGTCGAGCCCTTCACCAGTCTGGCGGAGGAGACGCCCGCCGCTTCGTACGGCACGACCTGATCCGCATCGCCATGCACCACCAGGGTCGGCACGTCGAACTTCTTCAGGTCCTCGGTGAAGTCGGTTTCCGAGAACGCCTTGATACAGTCGTAGGCGTTCTTGTGGCCGGCCATCATGCCCTGCATCCAGAACCAGTCGATCATGCCCTGGGACGGTTTCGCGTCAGGTTTGTTGAAGCCGAAGAACGGGCCGCTGGCGAGGTCGATGTACAGCTGCGAACGGTCGGCCAGCGAGGCCTGGCGGATGCCGTCGAACACTTCCAGCGGCAGGCCGCCGGGGTTGGCTTCGGTCTTGAGCATCTGCGGCGGCACCGCGGAAATCAGCCCGGCTTTGGCCACCCGGCCGGTGCCGTGACGACCGATGTAACGCGCCACCTCGCCACCGCCGGTGGAGAAGCCGAACAGCACGGCGTTTTGCAGGTCGAGCAGCTCGATCAACTGCGCCAGGTCGTCGGCGTAATGGTCCATGTCATTGCCCGACCACGGCTGGCTGGAGCGCCCATGACCACGACGGTCGTGGGCGATGACCCGGAAACCCTTGGAGGCCAGGAAGATCATCTGCGATTCCCAGCTGTCGGCGTTGAGCGGCCAGCCGTGACTAAAGACAATCGGCTGACCGGTGCCCCAGTCCTTGTAGTAGATCTCGACGCCGTCGCGGGTAGTGAAGGTGCTCATGGGTAATGCCTCCTTAACGAGTGTTGGGGTGAATCAAACCGGTAACGGGTTCATGCGATCGGCCAGGCGCGCCACCCGCTCGCCCAGGTGCGCCGCGGTGCAGCGATCCTCCGGGGGTGGCGCATCGTCGGGGGATTGCTCGACATTCGACTGGGCCATGGCGCCCAGCGAGCTGCCCAGGCGGTTGAGTTGGCCGTTGAATGCGCCGGTGCTGGAGCGTGCCGGCAGCAGGTCGAGGCCGACCCAGATCATCGAGTGCTGGGCGGCGAACACCGCCATCTGCAGCAGGGTGTTTAGCTTGTCGCCGCACAGGCTGCCGGAATTGGTGAAGCCCGCCGCGAGTTTGTCGCGCCAGGGCTGGGCCAGGTAGAACGCCGCCGTGGCCTCCATGAACGCCTTGAAGGCCGCCGAGGCACTGCCCATGTAGGTCGGCGCGCCGAAGATGATGGCGTCGGCGCGGTGCAGCCGCGCCCAGTGCTCGTCCACATCCTCGACCGGGATCAACTGGCAGGTGCTGCCCAAGTGCCGTTCCACACCCGCGGCCACGGCTTCGGCCATGACCCGGGTGTGCCCGTAGCCACTGTGATAGACCACCACCACGTTGCTCATTGCTCTGTCCTTGCGATGGATGGGAATCCATTTGTAGGAGCGAGCTTGCTCCGGGCGGCGTTCCGACGATGGTGTGTCAACAGCATTGGTGTCGACTGATACTCCATCGCGAGCAAGCTCGCTCCTACAGGAAGAGAGTTTTGGCGCAGACCGGACGCAGGACGAGTTAAACGTTGTTAATTTTCCTTGGCGCGCAAAAAGCCCCGGCAAGTGCTGTCCATCTGTCGCACCCAATGTTTTCGGGACCGACAGCCACTGGCCGATACGCTAGAGTCAATGCCTGCCCCTTCAGTCACCCGGGTGGCGCATTGCGCTCTGTAAAAAACCTGAGGAATATGCTCGAAAACCGCGTACTAGACGGATGCAGCAGGAGCGACTCGTTGACCCTTTCCCCCGAACAGGCTGTGCATTTCGGCCCTTACCGGGTCTACCCCGGCCAACGCCTGGTGATGGAGGCCGACCAGCCTTTGCGCCTGGGCCGGCGCGCCATGGACATCCTGTTGATCCTGCTTGAGCACGCCGGCAACGTGGTCAGCAAGCAGCAATTGATCGCCCGGGTCTGGCCCAACAGCGTGGTCGAAGACATCAACCTGCGGGTGCACATGGCCGCGTTGCGCAAGGCGCTCGGCGACGGTCAGGCCGGCCAGCGCTACATCGTCACCGTGGCCCAGCGCGGGTACAGCTTCGTCGCACCGCACTCACTGGAGCAGGCCGAGCAACCGCCAGCGCCCGTGGCTTGCGCACCGAGCCGACATAACCTGCCGGTGCGCCGCACGCGCATGATCGGCCGGCAGACGCTGGTCGACAACCTGATGGAGCAACTGCCCCGCCAGCGCTTCATCACCCTCGTCGGCCCCGGCGGCATCGGCAAGACCACCGTGGCCTTGCGGGTCGCCGAGCAAATGATCGGTCGCTACCGGGACGGCATTCACCTGCTGGACCTGGCCCCGATCAACTGCCCGCTGATGATCGACGGCCACTTGGCGACGTTGCTCGAACTGGCCCTGCACGACGATGAACCCCTGAGCGGTCTTGCCGACTGTCTGCGCGACAGGCAAATGCTGTTGGTCATCGACAACTGCGAACACCTGGTCGACGCCATCGCCCAGCTCAGCGAACAGATTCTGCGCAGTGCGCCGCACGTGCATATTCTCGCCACCAGCCGCGAGAGCCTGCGGGCCGAAGGGGAATTCGTCCAGCGTCTGGAATCACTCGACTGCCCGCCGCCCATCGCCGTCCTCGACCGCGCCCAGGCCATGACCTTTTCCGCCCTGCAACTGTTTGTCGAGCGGGCCATGGCCAGCCATGACAGCTTTGAACTGACGGACGATAAGCTGCCGCTGTTGATCGACATCTGCCACCGACTGGACGGCATTCCGCTGGCCATCGAACTGGCGGCGGCGCAAGTGGGCAACTTCGGATTGCCCGGCTTGCTGGCGCAACTGCAGAGCAGCTTCCGGGTGTTGACCCAGCCTTGCCAGGTGCCCCTGGCACGCCATCAGACCCTGCGCGCAACGTTGGACTGGAGCTTCGAGTTGCTCAACGCCTGCGAAAAGACCTGCCTGCGCCGACTCAGTGTGTTTCGCGGCAGCTTCACCCTGGAGTCGGCGGCGGCGGTGATTGTCGGCGAACACATCGAACCCCGCGAGGCGTTTGGCTCGATCACCCAACTGGTCGCCAAGTCCATGTTGAACGTGGAGGTGGGCGACGAGGATGTTTACTACCGCCTGCTCGACACCACCCGCCGTTACGCCCTGGAAAAACTCACGCAAACCACCGACCTGCCCGCCACGCGGGAGCGGCATGCCGAGCGCTGCCTGGCGTTGATGCAACAGGCGCAGGACGACTGGGAGAAAACCTCGACCGCCCTGTGGCTCGAGCGCTATGGCAGGGCCCTGGAGGACGTCCGTGCGGCCCTCGATTGGGGTTTGCACGCGCAAGGGCCGCAGGCACTGGCGATACGCCTGGCCGCGACGTCCACGCCCCTGTGGCAGGAGTTGTCACTGCTCAAGGAGCACGGCGGTTATGTGCGCAAGGCGCTGGCCTTGCTCGAGCAGTCTGCCGAACCTTGCCCGCGCTTGCAGATAGCCCTCAAGCTGGCCCTGGGCAGTGCCTGTTACCACGCTCAAGGAGCCAGCGCCGAAACCATTGGCGCTTTTGTCAGCGCCAGAGCCCTGGCCATCCGACTCAACGATGTGGCCGGTCAGTTGCGGGCGATTTCCGGGCACCTGGCGGTCAATCTCAGCTGCGGCCATTATCAAATGGCCCTGGAACAGAGCCGGCAATTCGATCGACTGGGGCTGCATGACGACGCCCTGATGTCCCTGAGCATGCATCGATTGCGGGTGCTCGCCCTGCACTTCTCCGGCAACCAGCGACAGGCTGGGGAGCATGCCGAACAGGTGCTGCAACGCATGGCCCACAGTGGTCATCTCAACCGTTTCACCCATGGCTTCGGCGTGCAATACGACCAGAGCGTCGCGGCGCTGACCATCCACGCGCGCATCCTATGGCTGCAAGGCCAACCGGAACAAGCCTGGCGCACAGCCCGGCAGGCGCTGGACATCGCGCTGCAGATCAACCACGGCACGTCGATCTGCTACACCCTGGCGCTCGCCGGCTGCCTGATCGCCCACTACAACGGCGATACCCGCAGCGCCCGCGAACTCCTGCGCCTGCTGCTGCAACAGGCGCAGAAGCACTCGGTGCTGCTGTTCTATCACTGGGCGCAACACTACGCGCAGGTGATCGGCGGCACCGATGTTCGGCCAACCGGCCGCCAACGTGTCGGTTTGATCAAGGACATCATGGTCACGCTGGATTCAACCTGTGTCGACGATGATTTGCTCGAGCGTGCGCAAAGCGGTGCGTCGGACTGGAGCACGGCAGAGATTCTGCGGGCCGGGGCCAGGACGTTGCTGGCAACGGATTGCCCGGTAAAAGCCGCAACGGCCGAAACGGTATTGCTCAAGGCACTCAACGTGGCAAAGACCCAGGGTGCCCTGGCCTGGGAGCTGCGCAGCGCCACCTCACTGGCGCAGTTGTGGCAGCGTCAGGGCGATCCCCAACGGGCGCATCAATTGCTGGCCCCAATCTACCAGCGCTACACCGAAGGTTTCGCCACGCCCGACTTGATGACCGTTCGCCAGCTACTCGACGAGTTGCAATGCCACCTGCCCGCCTGAAGGCCGGCGCATTTGACTGACGTAACCGGCATAACGCATTTCAAGGGCTCGCAACTCACCACTGAGTTCGAGTTTTTCCAGGGCGTAGGTGCGGGTGGTGTTGAGGAAGCGGTAGCGGGTCACACCGCCGCCCTGCTCCTGGGACAGCAATGACTTGAGTGTGAGGTTGTCCAGCACCTCGATCAGCTCGGCGACCGGCAACGCGTCGCCGCTGATCACGCCAATCGCTGCGTTCTGGGTAAAGGCCATCTTGAACACCGCCAGGCGCTGCAACACGGTTTGCTCCACGGCAGTCAAACGTTCGTAGCTCCAGTCCAGCGCAGCCTTGAGCGTCTGGTGCCGGGGCACGGCCGTGCGGCGGCCCTGGGACAGCAACTGAAAACAGTTATCGAGTTGCGCCTGCAACCCCACCAGCGCCAGCGCATCGATTTGCGCCGCTGCCAGTTCAATCGCCAGCGGCAGGCCGTCGAGGCGTCGGCAGATTTCCCGTACGGTCTTGAGGTCTTGTTCGCGCAGGGTGAACCCTTGCTGACGGGTCCGGGCACGGCTGACGAACAACTGCACCGCCGAATAGCCCATGACCTCGGCAACACTGCGTAGCGCTGACGTTGGCGGCACCGCCAGCGGTGGCAGAGGCAATACGGTTTCGCCCGCGGCCTTGAGCGGCTCGCGGCTGGTGGCGAGGATCGACAGACGGGGTAGCGAAGCCAGCAGCGTTTCGATCAACGTCTGACAGCGTTCGAGCAGGTGTTCGCAGTTGTCCAGGACCAACAAGGCATGCCGCTGCGCCAGCGCCTCCAACGTGGTGCCGACCTCCAGCCCAAGGGTTCGTGTGAGGTGATCGGTCACTTGCGCCGGGTCGTCGATCGGCGCCAGGTCCACCAGCCACACGCCGTGCCGATAGTGCTGCAACAACAGTTCGGCCACGCGCAGTGCCACGGTGGTCTTGCCGATCCCGCACGGGCCGACCAGGGTCATGAATCGGCGCACCGGCAGTTGCCGCACCAGGCTGCCGACAATCGCATCGCGCCCGGTGATCGGCGTGAGCCGTGCCGGCAAGTTGTGCAGGGGCTTTTTTACGGTCTCGCTCGGGAACGCTACGGGCTGCGGCGAATGCTGTACCGGGGCGACAAAACTGTAGCCGCGCTGGGGAATGTTGACGATGTAGCACTGGCCGTTCTGCCCGTCGCCCAAGGCTCGGCGCAGGGCGGCAATGTGTACCCGCAGGTTGATCTCTTCGACCACGGAGCGCGGCCAGACCTGCGCAATCAACTCCTCCTTGCTGACCACCGAGCCGGCGTGTTCGACCAGCACCTGCAACACATCAAGGGCGCGGCCGCCCAGGCGCAGCGGTCGATCGCCCTCCAGCACCAGTCGCTGACTGAGGTGGAAAGCGTAGGGTCCGAATTGCAGCACCGCTTCGCTGTTCAAATCTCTGAGACTGTTCATACGCTGTCACTCGCTGCAAGCCTGGCTTCCAGCCCAGGCTCCGCACCGTCCTTGCAATGAGTTCAGCGGTATCTTGGCAGGCCTCGGTGACGGTACAACTGCCACGGGGGGAGCGTTACGGCCATTGCGGTGCGCAGGACGGACACGCGCGCTAGCTGAACTGCTCGCGGTATTGGGTCGGGGTCAGGCCAAGCTTTTCACTGAACAGAAAACGCATGTGCCGCACGCTGCCGAAGCCACTTTTGAAGGCCACGGTCTTGAGCGGCAACTCGGTGGTTTCCAGCTGGTTCCTGGCGCAATCGATACGCGCGCTTTGCAAAAACTCCATCGGCGTCATGCTCACTTCCCGGGCGAACACCCTGGCGAAATGACGCGGGCTCATGTTGGCCAGACCGGC
Organism: Pseudomonas fluorescens; assembly: GCF_000967965.1. Taxonomy (GTDB): domain Bacteria; phylum Pseudomonadota; class Gammaproteobacteria; order Pseudomonadales; family Pseudomonadaceae; genus Aquipseudomonas; species Aquipseudomonas grandcourensis. The sequence goes on along the minus strand of NZ_LACC01000040.1, from coordinate 8,444 downwards.
CATGCGCTCGATGCTGTAGGTTTCATCGAGATGTTCAAGCACATGGTCCTGCACCCGGGTAATCGCCGTTTCGTGAGGGGCCACCGCCGCCATCAACGGGCTGAACTGCGCCTGCCCACCCTGGCGTTTCATCACCACCAGCAGCACCTTGGCCACGTCCTGGGCGACTTTCTTGCCATGGTCCCGGGCCACCACCGACAAGGCCAGGTCAATCCCGGCGGTGACGCCACCGGAAGTGATCAGGTTGCGGTCCTGGACGAAGATCTGATCGGTCTCGACGGTCGCCTTCGGAAAGCCCTTGATCAGCCGCTCGGTGTAGTGCCAGTGGGTGGTGACGCGATAGCCGTCGAGCAAACCGGCATGTCCCAACACGAACGCCCCGGTGCAGATCGAGCCGTAACCGGCGGACCGGCTGACGTTGTGCCTGAGCCAGTCGAGCAACGGCGGATGCTTTTCGTTGTAGGCACCGGGCCCACCGGGCACCAGCAGCAGATCAAAACCTTCGCAGACCTGGTCGATGTGCCGGTCGGCGTGCACGCTCACCCCGTTGGACGCCCGCAGTGCGCCGTGCTCGGTGCCGATGGTCGACAGCACATAGTGATCGTCGGGTTTCAGATAACGATTGGCGATGGAAAACACTTCCATGGGCCCGGCCATGTCGAGCAGGAGAAAGTCGGGAAACAGCACCATTGCCACGGTTTTCATGGGTTGGAGTCCACTGAGCTCAAATCAGGAAGCATTGACCGACATTGAAGCCCGCTCCCACAGGTTTTATTGCCACAAATTATGGCGAATTATGCCTCAAACATCGGCGACTCATTCCACAAACAACTGTCAATCCAAACAGGACAGTATTTCAATTTTCATCTACTTATTGCATCAACCAGTAACCATTAACCTTCTCCTCACTCGGACGAATTCACGTCCCCACAGGAGATTTCATCATGCTGACTCTTCGCAAAGCCTCGGATCGTGGCCTGGCCAATCACGGCTGGTTGAAGTCATTCCATACCTTTTCCTTCGCCAACTATCGCAATCCGAAAGAGCAGGGTTTTTCCGACCTGTTGGTGATCAACGACGACCGCGTCGCAGCCGGTAAAGGCTTCGGCCAGCACCCGCACCGCGACATGGAAATTTTCTCCTATGTGCTTGAAGGCGCCCTGGAACACAAAGACACCCTGGGCACCGGTTCGGTGATCCGCCCCGGCGACGTGCAACTGATGAGCGCAGGCAGCGGCGTGGCCCACAGTGAGTTCAACCACTCGAGCACCCGGCCGGTGCACTTTCTGCAGATCTGGATCGTGCCCGACGTCAGCGGCGCTAAACCGCGCTATCAGCAAGAGCATTTCAGCACCCAGAAGAAACGCGGGCGCCTGCAGCTGATCATTTCGCCGGACGGCGCCAAGGGTTCGCTCAAGGTACGTCAGGATGCACGGGTGTATGCCGGCCTGATCGACGGCAAGGAAAGCGCCACCCTGGAGCTGGCCGCCAACCGCTACGCCTATGTGCATGTGGCCCGGGGCAGCGTCGAACTCAACGGTGTGTTGTTGCAGGAAGGCGACGGTGTGCGGGTTCGTGATGAACAGGCGCTGACCTTGAGCAATGGCGTGGATGCTGAAGTGCTGGTCTTTGACCTGCGTCCACAGGAACTGCCGGAAATGCCATGACAAAACCCTGTAGGAGCGAGCCTGCTCGCGATGCGTTGTGTCATTCAACAGTGATGTCGTCTGACACTCCGCCATCGCGAGCAAGCTCGCTCCCACAGGATTTGTGCCACCTGGAATTACTCGCCGGTGCCGGCGAACCCCGCGACAATCTCATCGATCACCGCCCGGACCCTGGCTGTATGCCGCAGGTCCGCATGGGTCACCAGCCAGATGTCATAAGGCATTGGCCGCGAGCGCTCCGGCCACAGCCTGACCAGCCCCTCCTTCTCCCCGATGTACACCGGAATCTCCCCAACTCCGATCCCCGCCGCAATCGACCGACGCACCAGCAGGCTGGAACTGAGGCTCGCGACAATCCGCCCGCGGACCACCGGTTCCGAGACCAGCGTCATGTCCTTGTTGCTCTGCAAATGCGGCTGATACACCACCAGGTCATGCCCGGCGAAAGCCGAGCCCGGCTCCGGCACGCCGTGGGCATCGACATAGGCTTGCGAGGCAAACAACCCCACCGGCCAACGGGCGATGCGCCGGGCGATGAGGTCAGGGTTCTCCGGTCGGGTGTTGCGTACGGCGATGTCCGCTTCGCGTTTTGCCAGGCTGAGGATCTGCGTGGTGGCGTCCAGTTGCACCCGTACATCCGGGTGTTGCCGATGCAGGCGGGCAATCGCCGGGATCAGGAAATCAATCGCCAGGGAGTCGGTGGTGCTGACGCGAACCGTGCCGGTCAAGCGATCGTCCAGGCCCTGGATCTGGCGTTCCAGTTCCAGCGCCGAATGCTCCATTTTCTCCACGGCCTTGAGTGCCGCTTCGCCGACAGCCGTCAGCGCATAACCTTCGGAAGTGCGCAGGAACAAGGTCGCACTCAAGGACTTTTCCAGTGCCGTGATGCGCCTGCCGACCGTGGCCTGGTCTACTCCCAACACCCGCGCCGCCCCGCGCAACGTCGATTCCCGGCAAACCGCGAGAAATACCCGGGCGTCATCCCAATTCATCACGCTCTCCTGATGATGCAATTTCGCATCAGCATAGCGCGTATTCGCTGCATTAATGCTTCGTAAAACCTCGATATGCTGAAGGCCTGAGTGACCTCAGGACAACGCTCGTGCACCGCTCACCGCGGCGCCATAATCTTTCGCACACCACAGGTATAGGAAATGACACTCCCCCAGACCATGACCCTGATCGAAATCACCGAACCCGGTGGCCCTGAGGTCCTGCAACCGCGCCAGGTGCCTGTGCCCGTTGCCGGGACCGGCGAGATTCTGATCCGCGTGCACGCCGCCGGGGTCAATCGCCCCGACGCGCTTCAGCGGGCCGGCAAGTATCCGATGAAGCCCGGCATGAACCCGAACCCGGGGCTGGAAGTGGCCGGCGAAGTGGTGGCGATTGGCGCGGGCGTCAGCGAATTAGCGCTGGGCGACAAGGTTTGCGCCCTGACCAATGGCGGCGGGTATGCGCAATACTGCGTGGTCCCGGCCAGTCAGGCCCTGCCGGTTCCCGAAGGCATGGACTGGGTGCAGGCGGCGGCCCTACCGGAAACCTTTTTCACGGTCTGGGCCAACCTGTTCGGCCTTGGCGCTGCCCGCCAGGGGCAGCGTGCCTTGATCCACGGCGGCACCAGCGGCATCGGCACCACCGCGTTGATGTTATGCCGCGAACTCGGCATCGAAGCGTTCGCCACCGCCGGCAGCGACGAAAAATGCACGGCGATCCGCGAATTGGGCGCCGAGGCGATCAACTATCGCGATCAGGATTTTGTGCAGGTCATCGCGGAAAAAACCGCTGGCCAGGGCGTCAACGTGATTCTCGACATCATGGGCGGCTCGTACCTCAACAACAATGTGGCCGCCCTGGCCATGGACGGTCGCCTGGTGATGCTCGGCTTCCTCGGTGGCGCCCATGCCAGGGATGTCGATTTGCTGACGATCATGGCCAAACGCGCGGTCGTCACCGGCTCCCTGTTGCGCTCTCGGACCCGGGAAGAAAAAGCTGCCATTGCCCGCCAGTTGCACGAGCACGTATGGCCAGTGCTGAGCGCCGGACGCTGCCTGCCGATGATCGACCGGGTTTACCCGTTCACGGAGGCAGCGCAGGCCCATGCCCGGATGGAAGCGGGGGATCACATCGGCAAGATTGTTCTGCGGGTGGATAGTTGATGGCTCAGGGCTCGCAGGATGCCTGAAGGGTGGCGACCTCTGCGCCCTGCTCCCCCTGATATCGGGCCCGATAGCGCCCGGGGCTTTCCCCGGTCCACTTCTTGAACGCCCGATGGAAGGCGCTGGGTTCCTGGAAACCCAGTTGCTCGGCGATATCGCTGATGCTCGCATCGCTCTGACGCAGTTGCTCAAAGGCCACGCCGCGGCGTACTTCGTCCTTGATCTCCTGATAGGAACAGCCCTCACGCTCCAGTTTGCGGCGGAAGGTGCTGGGGCTCAGGTGCTGTTCCAGGGCGAAGGCCTGCAACGTCGGCCACTCGCTGTAATGACTACCGCGCAAGCGCTGGTGAACCTGGGATGCCAGGCCATGCTGGTTACGGAAGCGGATCACCAGCCATTGCGGCGCGGTACGCAGGAACACTTTCAGCGACGCCAGATCCTGAACCACGGGCAGGCGCAAGTAGTGGCTGGCAAATTCGATTTCGGTGCGCTCGGCACCAAAGGTCAGGTTGGGGCCCCAGAGCAGGCGGTCGTCACCCAGCGACAGGCGCGAATGGCGGAAGTCCGCGCGGTCGATGGGAATGCGCCGCCCGCCCAGCCAGCACAGCAGACTGATCATCAATACCAGGAAGGTTTCTTCACCAAACCGGCTGGCATCGTTGTCCGCCGAACGGGTTTCCAGGCTGATCACCGCACGCTTGCCACGCACGGCCAGCGAGCCGCGAAAGTCGCGCAGGAACAAACCGAAGTTGGCCAGGCACTGACGCATGGCCTTGTGCAGATCGGGCTCCTGAATCAAGGCGCGGCAAATCAGGGCGAAACTGCCCGGCGGCATGCCATGGGAGTCGAGCCCGAAAAACTCATCGTCGAGCTCACGGATCTGGATCAGCCACAACGCCGCAAACGCACTGGCCGGCACCCGCGCCGTGGGTTGGTGCATGACCACCGGATCAATGCCCGCCTGTTCGAGCACGGCCGTCACGCGCTGCGGATCATCCCTCAGCCCATGGATCATTGCCTGCACGAAATAGGCGGCAACCGAGTCCTTTTCCCGCATTGGTTCGTTTCTCTCTCATCACCCGAATGGCAAAAAACATCAGTGCCGTTGAACAGTTTTGGCATAGGACAACCGCCCTGCCGGCTCTAGACTCGCGGCAATAGTACGCCTTCGGCCGCCGTCGCGGCCAAGGTATCGCAGGGTTTGATCGAAGGATGGGAAGATGAAACTGCAAAACATCGGGGTGATCGGTGCGGGCACCATGGGCAACGGCATCGCGCAAGTCTGCGCCATGGCCGGTTTCAACGTGACCTTGCTCGACATTTCCGAAAGCGCTTTGCAAAAAGCCGTCGCAACGATCGGCAAGAACCTTGACCGGCAGATCGCCAAGCAAACCCTGACGCCAGAGCAGAAACAGGCGACCCTCGACAAAATCCGCACCAGCACCGATTACAGCGTCCTGGGTGACGCGCAATTGGTCATCGAAGCGGCCACTGAAAATCTCGACCTGAAACTGCGCGTGCTGCAACAGATCGCCGCGCAGGTCAGCAACGAATGCGTCATTGCCTCCAACACCTCGTCGCTGTCGATCACCCAACTCGCCGCCAGTGTCAGCCAGCCTGAACGCTTCATCGGCCTGCATTTCTTCAACCCGGTGCCGGTGATGGGCCTGATCGAAGTCATCCGCGGCCTGCAAACCAGTGATGCGACCCACCAACTGGCGCTGGACATGGCCACCACCCTCGGTAAAACCGCGATTACCGCGGGTAACCGTCCAGGTTTCGTGGTCAACCGGATCCTGGTGCCGATGATCAACGAAGCGATCCTGGTGTTCCAGGAAGGCCTGGCCAGCGCCGAAGACATCGACGCCGGCATGCGCCTGGGCTGCAATCAGCCTATCGGCCCGTTGGCCCTGGCGGACCTGATTGGCCTGGACACCCTGTTGTCGATCCTCGAAGCCTTCTATGACGGCTTCAACGACAGCAAATATCGCCCGGCGCCGTTGCTCAAGGAAATGGTCGCCGCCGGTTACCTGGGACGCAAAACGGGGCGCGGCTTCCATGCCTATGCCTGAGCGTTGCTCGCGCTTTGCCGAGTACCGGGACAAGGTCCTGGAGCTGTTTGCCTGCAAGGGGTTCGGCCAGGTCGGCATGCGTGAGCTCGCGACGTGCCTGGGGCTCTCCCCAGGCTCGCTGTATCACCATTACCCCAGCAAACAGCATCTGCTGCTCGATCTGATCGAGGAGTTTTACGAGGAGCTGCTGGCCACCCTGGGGCGTATCCAGCAAAAAGCTCCGGGCAAGCGCGACAAACTCAACAGCCTGATCCGCGCCCATCTGAACCTGCATCGGGAGATGCCCTGGCATTTCCGCCTGGTGGAGCGCGACAGCGGTTGCCTGAACGAAGAGCAACAGGCTCGGGTCAGGCAATTGCGCGAGCAGTACGAGCGCACGTTGCTGAGGATGCTGGGCGCGAAGTCGCGTTTCAGCGAACAAGGCCTGCTGGCAGCCGGGCATGCCATTGGCGCCCTGCTCAACAGTGCTCCCAGCTGGCTGACGCCACATGTGCTGGACGAGCAGGAACGTGATGAGCTACTCGAAAGTATGGTCAGCGGCGCCATCGAACGTGTGCTGGCGCCGCGGCGTGCGCCGGAAGCAATAAGCCTCGCACGTCCTATCGAAAAAACATCTAAAGAAACACAAGCACCGACAAAGATTTAGCGCTTTGCTTGTCGGCTCGACACAATCGGAATTCGCCGAAAAAACCGGCGTCCAAACCGATGTATGTACTCGAGCACCTGGAGCCGACCATGAAAATCAATCCCTACCTTATCTTCAACGGCGACTGCAAAGCTGCCTTCACGTTCTACGCGCAGTCCCTGCAAGGCAAGATCGAAGCCATGTTGACCTTCGGCGAAACGCCGGCCGCTGAGCATTGCCCCAAGGATCTGCACAACCTGATCATTCATACCCGCCTGATCGTGGGCGATCAGGCGATCATGGGATCGGACACCACACCGGATCGCCCCGTGGATAAAATGAGTGCCTGTTCGATTTCACTCAACGTCGACAGCATTGCCGAGGCCGAGCGGGTCTTCAATGCACTTGCAGGCGGTGGCACTGTGCAAATGCCACTTGAAACCACGTTCTGGGCGGCGCGCTTCGGCATGCTGGTCGACCGTTTTGGTGTGTCGTGGATGGTCAACTGCGAAAAAGATCAGTGAAAAGCCTTAGTTGATCGACAGTCTTCAAGGCACAAAAAAGCCCAACCTGAAAAGGTTGGGCGTTCTGGCAACTCCCGGCCTGTCTGCTACCGTCAACTAGCCACATGGATAGCAGCGAACCAGAGGAGCAAACCCACTATGCCGGCCCACGACCAGTCTCGGTCCACCCGTTTCAAATGCTTGCTTCTGGCCGGTGGACTGATCACCAGCCTGCTGACCCTCAATGGTTGCGCCACTGTCGATGCACAGACCACCGCCTATGTCGGCGTAGAACATCCGGCACCGACATCGCCGGACGAGGTTGTCGTGCTGCGTTCGGAGCCTGTGCGTCCGCATGTACGTCTGGGTGAAGTGTTGATCGACGCCAGCGTCGACCCTGCCCCGCCGATTACCGAAGTCGAACAGAAGCTGCGGGAAGAATCCGCCAAACTCGGTGGCGACGCGGTGGTGGTGGTCTATGACCATATTCAGGCGGTGGGTGCCTATGCCAACGGGCCGCTGTGGGCTCGCGACGTAAGGGCCATAGAGGGGCGCAAACTCAAAGGCATCGTGATCAAGTACCAGTAGATATCTCCCCCACGGAAGACAGCGTCAACGGAGGTTGAATTTGAATGACGTGGTGATCGCCCTCATCGTTTTCGCCTGCCTGTCCGCCAGCGCACTACTAGGCTCGTACGTAAGGGAGCGATTACCGAGCCATCACCTGAGCGACGACTCCGTGACCGTGGTGAAGCTGGCCACCGGCCTCATCGCAACGATGTCGGCGCTGGTCCTCGGCCTGCTGGTTTCCTCTGCCAAAGGCACATTCGATACGGCCAATGCCGAACTGGAGGGCGCGGCGGCGAAAGTGGTTCAATTCGACCGCTTGCTGGCCCGCTACGGCACCGACACCCAGGGCATCCGCACCGAGCTCAAGCACAACTACGCCGAAGTCACCCAGGTGCTCGCTTCCCGCGATCACCAGCAGATTGCAAAACTCGATAGCCCCGAAATGATCCGTCGCTCCGAAGGCCTGCAACGCCAGGTCGAATCACTGACGCCCGGCAACGATGATCAGCGCTCGCTCAAAGCCAAGGCATTGCAAGACATGGACACCGTGTTTGCTACCCGCTGGCTGACCCTGCTGCAGGCCAATCAATCGATTCCACCGGTGATGCTGGTGATCCTGGTGACGTGGCTGGGGATTATCTTCGGTTCGTTCGGGCTGTTTGCACCATGCAACGGCACCATTGTCGCCGTATTACTGATGTGTGCCCTGTCGACGGGGGCAACCATCCTGCTGGTAGAGGAACTCAATCGTCCGCTTGATGGTTTTATCTGTGTGTCGCTGGAACCGTTGGAGCACACACTGGAGCGGTTGGGGCAGTAATTTCATTTCCTGCGGACAAAAACAAAACCCC
>NZ_LACC01000004.1:205328-250148 GCF_000967965.1 Pseudomonas fluorescens | reverse complement strand
TCGGAAACCCTGCTGACCCTCAACGGCAACGTGCTGAGCAACGATGTGCAAGGCGCCGATCGGGTGCCGCTCGGTGAAAACAGCGGCCCGATCACCCCCGGCACCTTCACCGGCACCTACGGCACCCTGGTGCTGAATGCCAACGGCACGTACACCTACACGCTGAGCACCAGCGATGCCGACTTCAAAGCCCTGCACGGCGGTGGCGACGGTACCGAAACCTTCACCTACACCCTCACCGATTCGGACGGCGACAGCAGCACCGCGAACCTGGTGCTGCAGATCCACAACAACGATGATCCCGTCACCATCGATGGCCTGAGCGTCACCGGTGGCGAGTTGACTGTCTTCGAGAAAAACCTCAGTGACGGCAGCAACCCAGATGCACCAGCCCTGACCCAGAACGGCACCTTCACCGTCGCCGCCCTCGACGGCGTAACGACCCTGACCGTCGGCGGCATCGCCGTGGTCACCGCTGGTGTGGCGGCGGGCTTCCCGCAATCGATCAGCACCCCATTGGGCAGCACTCTGACCATCACCGGGTTCAACGCGGCGACCGGCGTGGTGAGTTACAGCTACACCCTCAACGATAACGAAGCCCACCCCAATGCCAGCGGCGCCAACACCCTGCCTGAACAGTTCGCCGTGAACGTGGTCGACGACAACGGCACCACTGCCACGGGCAGCCTCGACGTGAACATCGTCGACGACCTGCCAAAGGGCGTGTACGACAGCAATGCTTCAACGGCCTCGGAAACCCTGCTGACGTTGAACGGCAACGTACTGACCAACGATGTGCAAGGCGCCGACCGCGTAACTGTTGGTGAAAACGCCGGCCCGGTCACCCCCGGCACCTTCACCGGCACCTATGGCACCCTGGTGCTCAATGCCAACGGCACGTACACCTACACGCTGAGCACCAGCGATGCCGACTTCAAAGCCCTGCACGGCGGTGGCGACGGTACCGAAACCTTCACCTACACCCTCACCGATTCGGACGGCGACAGCAGCACCGCGAACCTGGTGCTGCAGATCCACAACAACGATGATCCCGTCACCATCGATGGCCTGAGCGTCACCGGTGGCGAGTTGACTGTCTTCGAGAAAAACCTCAGTGACGGCAGCAACCCAGATGCACCAGCCCTGACCCAGAACGGCACCTTCACCGTCGCCGCCCTCGACGGCGTAACGACCCTGACCGTCGGCGGCATCGCCGTGGTCACTGCTGGCGTGGCGTCGGGCTTCCCGCAATCGATCAGCACCCCATTGGGCAGCACCCTGACCATCACCGGGTTCAACGCGGTGACCGGCGTGGTGAGTTACAGCTACACCCTGAACGACAACGAAGCCCACCCGACCGCCAACGGCACCAACACCCTGCCTGAACAGTTCGCCGTGAACGTGGTCGACGACAACGGCACCACTGCCACGGGCAGCCTCGACGTCAACATCGTCGACGATCTGCCAAAAGGTGTGTACGACAGCAATGCTTCAACGGCCTCGGAAACCCTGCTGACGTTGAACGGCAACGTACTGACCAACGACGTGCAAGGCGCCGACCGCGTAACTGTTGGTGAAAACGCCGGCCCGATCACCCCCGGCACCTTCACCGGCACCTACGGCACCCTGGTGTTGAATGCCAACGGCACTTACACCTACACCCTCAACACCAGCGATGACGATTTCAAGGCGCTGCACGGCGGTGGCAATGGCACCGAAACCTTCACCTACACCCTCACCGATTCCGACGGCGACAGCAGCACCGCCAATCTGGTGCTGGAGATCCACAACAACGACGCCCCAGTGGTCCTCAACGGCCTTGACGTGTATGGCGGTGAGCTGACGGTCTACGAGAAAAATCTCAGCGATGGCACCAGCCCGGATACACCGGAGCTGACCCAGAGCGGTACCTTCACCGTGACCGCCCTCGATGGCCTGCAAACCCTGACCGTGGGCGGCATCACGGTGGTCAGCGGTGGTGTGGCCGCCGGCTTCCCGCAAACCGCAGTCACGCCACTGGGCAGCACCCTGACCATCACCGGTTACAACGCGGCGACCGGCGTGATCAGCTACAGCTACACCCTCAACAACAACGAAGCCCATCCGACTGCCGATGGCGCCAACAGCCTGGCCGAGAACATCAACGTCGTAGCCACCGACAGCGATGGCGACAGTGCGACCGCGCAGATCAACGTCAACATCATCGATGACTTGCCAAGCGCCAATCCCGACGCGGATTCGGTGCAGGAGGGCGGCACGGTCAGCGGCAATGTGCTGGACAACGACATCGGCGGGGCTGATGGTCCGGCTGTCACTGGGGCGGTGGTCGGTGTGCGTGCCGGTAGCGACACATCAACCTCGGCCATCGGCGGGCTCGGTGACCACATTGCCGGCACCTACGGTTACCTGACCCTCGATGCCAACGGCAACGCCGTTTATCACAGCACGCCTAACGCAGTAAGCGGCCCCGGCGCGGTGGATGTGTTCACCTACACGGTGCGCGACTCCGATGGTGACGAAAGCACCACCACCATCACCATCGACGTCTACAACAGTTGCCTGAAAGCTGTTAGCGACAACGATGTCACGGTTTTGGAAAAAGCCCTCGATCTGAGCCAGGACGGCCAGGACCTGGTGGCCGGTACGGTCACCGGCAGCGATCCGACCAACACTGGTGAAACCGCTTCCGGCACGCTGGTGGGCTCGGTCACCCATGCCGTCGGCGCGATCACCTACGCTCTGGTCGGCAGCGATGTCGGGGCATACGGGCAGATTCAGCTCAACACCAACGGCACCTACACCTACACCCTGACGACGCCACCGAGCACCACGCCGCACGCCAATGACGGTCCGAACGTGATGCACGAAACCTTCAACTACCAGGCCACCGATTCGCTGGGCAACATCGTCACCAGTACCATCGTGGTGAACATTGTCGATGACGTGCCTAAAGCGATGAACGACAGCAACGTCGGCACCGCTTCGGAGACAGCTTTAAGCCTCAGCGGCGATGTGTTCGGCAACGACGTGATCGGCGCGGATAAAGTCGCCACCGGCCCGGATGCCGGCCCGGTCACCCCAGGCACCTTCACCGGTACCTATGGCACCCTGGTACTCAATGCCAACGGCACCTACACCTACACGCTGGATCCCGATAATGCGGACTTCAAAAACCTGCATGGCGGTGGCAGCGATACCGAAACCTTCACCTACACCCTCACGGACGCCGACGGTGACATCAGCACCGCCAAACTGGTGCTGAACGTCTACAACAACGACGATAAGGTCACCCTCAACGGCCTCGACGTGTATGGCGGTGAGTTGACGGTCTACGAGAAAAATCTCAGCGACGGCACCAGCCCCGACACGCCGGCCCTGACCCAGAGCGGTACCTTCACCGTGACCGCCCTCGATGGCCTGCAAACCCTGACCGTGGGCGGCATCACGGTGGTCAGCGGTGGCGTGGCCGTCGACTTCCCGCAAACCGCCGTCACGCCACTGGGCAGCACCCTGACCATCACCGGTTTCAGCCAGGGCGTGATCAGCTACAGCTACACCCTGAACGATAACGAAGCCCATCCCACGGCCAACGGCACCAACAACCTCATCGAGAACATCAACGTCGTAGCCACCGACACCGATGGCGACAGCGATACCGGGCAGATCAACGTCAAGATCGTCGACGACCTGCCAAGCGCCAAACCAGACTCGTCGTCGGTAGTGGAGGGCGGCACCGTCAACATCAGTGTGCTGGGCAACGACGTCAGCGGCGCCGATGGTCCGGCGACAGTGGTCGGCGTGCGTGCCGGCGGCAACACCTTGACCTCGGCCATTGGTGGGCTGGGCAACCAGATCAACGGTACCTATGGCTACCTGACCCTCGATGCCAACGGCAACGCGGTGTATCACAGCAATCAGAATTCCGTCGGCGATCCGGGCGCCACTGACACGTTCACCTACACCGTGCGTGATTCCGATGGCGATGAAAGCACCACCACCATCACCATCGACGTCGCCAACAGCATCATCAAGGCCAACCCCGATAGCGACGTGACGGTCTACGAAAAAGCCCTCGACCTGAGCAAGGACGGGCAGGACCTGGCCGCCGGTACCGTCACCGGCAGCGACCCGGGCGACACGGGCGAAACCGCGTCCGGGACCCTGGTCGGTTCGGTCTCGGGTGCCAGCGGCGCGCTCAGCTACACCCTGGTCGGCAGCGCCACCGGCACCTACGGACAGATCCTGATCAACCCCGACGGCAGCTACACCTACACCCTGACCTCGGCACCGAAAACCTCGCCGAACGCCAACGACGGGCCGAACAGCCTGAGCGAAAGCTTCACCTACAAAGCCACCGATGCACTGGGCAACAGCAGCACCAGCACCATCGTGATCAACATTGTCGATGACGTGCCCAAGGCGGTGGCAACGGATCGCTCGGTGGCGGCGGTGGAGATCGATTCCAACCTGCTGATCGTGCTCGACGTCTCCGGCAGCATGGTCGACGCTTCCGGTGTGTCGGGGCTGTCGCGGCTGGATCTGGCCAAGCAGGCCATCAGTGCGTTGCTGGATAAATACGACGACCTGGGCGATGTGAAAGTGCAGCTCGTCACCTTCAGCAGCAGCGCCACCGACAGGACTTCGGTGTGGGTCGATGTCGCGACCGCGAAGACACTGCTGGCCGGCCTCACCGCGAACGGTGGCACCAACTACGACGCGGCTGTGGCGACCATGCAGACTGCGTTCAACACCTCGGGAAAACTGACCGGTGCGCAAAACGTCGGCTACTTCTTCTCCGACGGCAAGCCCACCACCGGTCAGGAAATCGGCACCACCGACGAAACCGCGCTGAAAGCCTTCCTCGATGCCAACAACATCAAGAACTATGCGATCGGCCTGGGCAGCGGCGTGAGCAACGCCAACCTCGATCCGCTGGCCTACGACGGCATCAGCCACACCAACACCAATGCGGTGGTGGTCACCGACCTCAACCAACTCAACTCGGTGCTGTCTGGCACCGTGGTCGGCGCACCGGTCACCGGTTCGTTGCTGGGTGAGGGCGGCTCGTTCGGCGCTGATGGCGGTTTCATCAAATCCATCGTGGTCGACGGCACCACCTACACTTACGATCCAAAAGCCCTCAGCGGCCAGGGTTCGTTGACGCCAAGCGGCGGCACCAACCACGGCACCTTCGACACCGTGAACAACACGGTGAGCATCGCCACCAACAACGGCGGCACATTGGTGATCAACCTCGACACTGGCGATTACAACTACACCTCGCAGAAAACCACTGCGGTGGTGATCACCGAGAACATCGGCTTCACCGTCAGCGACAACGATGGCGACCTCGCCAGCTCGATGCTGACCGTGAAAGTGATCCCCAACGCGCCTCCGGTGGCGGCGGACGACCACGTCATCACTAACGATCTGTCGAGCAACATCGTGGTGCCGGGCGAGCTGTTGCTGGCCAACGACACCGACCCCAACGGGGATACGCTCAACGCGACGCCGACCACCTTCAACACCGGCTGGGCAGCGAAAGGCGCGGACTTCACCGGTAGCGGCACGATCGGCTTCGCCGGCACCGACAACATCGCTGCCAACCAGAGTCTGGCCAACGTGCGCAATTCCTTTGCGGCCAACGCGGCGACCATGACGGCGCTGTTGGTGGTCAGTGGCTATCTCGACGGGGTGACCAACTCCAATGCCAACGATGAAGACCTCATCACGGTCAAACTAAAACAGGGTGAGACGCTCAACCTCGACCACAACCTGGGTGCCGGGCACATCACGATGGAGTATTCGCTCAATGGTGGGGCGTTCCTAAGCATCGCCGATGGTGGCACCATCACTGCAGGCGCGGATGGCACCTACCAGATCCACGTGACCAACATCGCCAACACCAGTGGTGGCAATAAGAATGGGGCAGAAAACTACGACCTGACCATGACCGTCAATTACGCCGGAGCACACGAAGTCACCACGGACTACCACGGCACCTACACCGCCAACGACAACCACGGCGGCAGCGACTCGGCCAACCTGACCATCAGCTATCAGGACGGTCACACCCTCACCGGCACCAGCGGGGATGACATACTGGTGGCGGGCACGGGCAACAACATCATCAATGCCGGCGACGGCAACGATGTGCTCACTGCCGGTTCCGGCAACAACGAGCTGCATGGCGGTGCCGGCAATGATCTGCTCTTCAGCGGCCCGGGCACCGACATCCTCGATGGCGGTACGGGCATCGACACGGCAAGCTATGCCCACGCCACCGCCGGGGTGACGGTCGACCTCAGCCTGCTGGGTGGGCAAAACACTTTCGGTGCCGGCACTGACACCCTGACCGGTATCGAAAACCTCATCGGCTCGAACTTCAACGACACTCTGACCGGAGACGCCACCAACAACGTGATCAATGGCGGCCTTGGCAACGACATCCTCAGGGGCGGGGACGGCGATGACTTGCTGATCGGTGGCCTGGGCAACAACACCCTGACTGGCGGGACGGGGGCGGATACCTTCCAGTGGCTCAAGGGCAACAGTGGCCATGACGTGATCACCGACTTCACGCCCGGAACCGACAAGCTTGACCTGTCGCAACTGCTGCAAGGGGAAAACGGCACCACGGCTTCGCTGGATGACTATCTGCACTTCACCGTCACCGGCAGCGGGCCGTCGACAGTGACCAGCATCGACGTCAGCGCCATGGCCGGCGCCGCGCCGAACCAGACCATCGACCTGGCCGGCGTCGACCTGGCCAGCCACTACGGTGTAACGCCAGGGGCGGGAGGGGTGATCGCAGGCGGGCATGACACGGCGACCATCATCAACGGCATGCTCAACGATCATTCGTTGAAGGTGGACGCCGTGTGACCTGAAACCCGCTAAAAAAACCCGCCACCCTGGGAAGGGAGCGGGTTTTATTGCCCGGGACAAAGGTCGATGTCCGGTCAATGGTTACAGTACCTCGATGTACCCATCATCACATCGGCTCTGGCGCCCCGATCAACCGCCCCATGGCCCCGAATACACACAACTCCCTGATCGCTTCCAGTTCCCCGCGTGTCTCGACCATCTCGGCAATTAGCGGCAAATCAATGCTGTGGGTCGCGCGAAAGATCGCGTCGATGAACATTCGCTTGTCAGGCTGCTCGTCGATGTTGCGAATGTAGGCTCCATCGATTTTCAGGTACGCCAGGCCCAATTGGGTCAGGTTGCCGATCTGGCTGAAGCGCCCGCCAAAGTGTTGCAGGCCGATTCGATATCCGGTCTTGAGCAATGTGCTGCAAAGGTTCTGTAGCACTTCGGGGGATGGCAACTGGCGCTCGTCGATTTCCAGGGTCAACAGCGGCGCCAGTTCGGGAAGGGAGTCGAGCAGGTCGAGGATTGTTCGCCATTGCACTGGGTCGCGCAGGGTGCTCCCGGACAGACTTAACGCCAGGGGCCTGCGGTTGACCACCAGGTCGTCCAGCGTGGCTTCGAGCATTGCCAGGTCGAACCGTCCGGACCAGCCGAGACGCTCGATCCACGGCAGGAAATGCCCGGCGGCAATCGCCTCGCCCTGCGGGTCGAGCAGGCGTGCGAGCACTTTGTGATGCAGCACCTGGCGGGTGTCGGCGCATTGCACGACGGGCTGGAAGTACAGCTGCATTTTGCCTTCGGTCAAGGCATCGTCGATCCAGGTGCGCCAGTCGTGCTGGGAATGATTCGGTGCCGTGTCACGATGGCTCAAATGAACCCAGGGGCGTTCGGGATGCTGCCGGGACTCCGTCAGCGCCTGATCAAGGCGCAGGAGAACGGTGCTGATCGGCTCACCGGGGCGGTAGGCGACAACGCCCAGATGGGCGACCGGCATGCAATCGCTGGCACCGGTCAGGCGCAGGTTCTCCAGGCTGACGCTGATATCGGCGGCCAGGCGCGCGGCACTTTCTGCGTCCAGACCCGGTGTCAGCAGGCTGAATTCGCCGCCACGATTACGCGCCGCCAGCCAGGTTCGACGCTCCGGCAATTGAGTCAGGCGCTTGAGCAATTCGCCGACGGCAGTGATCAGCGCGTCGGTCCGTTGGCCACCCAGGCGCTGGTTGAGGCCATTGAGGTCGTTGATTCGCAACATCAGCAAATGACCATCGCGGCTCTGTTCGCAAACGCGTAAATGGTCGGCCAGTTGCTCGTCGAGCAGGCGCCGGTTGGCCAGGCCGGTGAGGCTGTCCAGATAGGATTCGGCCCGCAGTTTTTCGCTGCGCGCAGCCTCCTCGACGAACAGTGCCTTGAGCTTCTCGACCATCTGGTTCATCGCCAGCACCACCCGTTTCAGTTCCGGTGTGCGCGGCAGTTTCGGCAGGCTGAGAAACTCGCGTTTGCTGATGGCCTCGGCCTGCCGGACCATGCTGTCGAGGGGGCGAAATTGCCGGCGCAGCATCCATCCTCCAATGACGGCGCTGAACAGCCCGCACAACAGCAACCAGATCAGGCTACCGAGGGTGCTGTCCCAGAGCTTGGCCAGGGCGAATTGCGGATTGCTCAGCACTTCGACCCGTGCCAGTTGTTCCCAGCCGCGCATGATCAGGGCATCGCCACCCTCCGGGCGCAGGTCGACCAGGTTGACGAACCAGTCAGGCACACCGTCGATTTTCGTCGGTGTAGTGCGCTCCACCAGGGTTTGCTGATCCTTGAGCCTGATGACGCGGATGCTGCTGAAATAGCCGCTGTCGAAAATCGAACTGACCATCAGCTCCATCATTGCCGGGTCATCGACCTGTGCCGTCAGCGACAGCCCCAGCGCGGTGGCCGCGTCCTGGGCGTGGGCGCGCAGTTGGCTGAGTGTTTGTTCGCGGGAGCTTTCCAGGCTGGCAAAAAAACTGCCGCTGAACGCCACCAGCAGGAACAGGCAGATGGCCAGGAACAACTGTTTACGCAGTGTCATGCATCGCTCCTTGCAAAGGCGGTTAGCCGTCGCCGACGTCGAACCCTTCGGCCTGCATCTTTTTCAACACCTCCTGCCAGCGCGACAGCTTTTTCGAGTCGCTGCTGCGCTGGCCGCCGTTCTTGCCCGGCAGGTACAGGCCTTCGGCGTTGAAGGCGTACACCGGTAGCAAGTCTTTGCGTTGGGAGGCGGGGCGGATATCGCCGATCAGGTTGTCCAGCACCAGTGGGTCGCTCGTGGGGGTGCTGTAGAACGTCAGCACCATGTGGGCCTGGTTCTGGCTCAGGGCCTTTACGTAGGTGATGCGCAGTTTTTCGCTGGGAATACCGAGTCGGCGCAGGCTGAAATACTTCGCCAGCGCGTAGTCCTCGCAATCGGCGGCGCCCTTGATCAGGGCTTCAACGGGCGTGGCCCAGTAATCGGTCTGTTGCCAGATGCGCGTGTCGTCCTGGAAGTTCAGCTGCTGATCGAAGAAACGGTTCACCGCATTGAGCTGATCGCTTTCGGGCGCGCCGCGTGCACTTTGCAGCATTTGACTCCACGCCTCGATCCGGCCACGCGCCGGTCCGAGCGGGCCGTAGCGTTTTTCAACGGTTAGCAGAATCTGCGCAAAATCCCAATCGGCCCGGACCCCGTTGAATAGAGTCAGTAGCAAACCAGCCAGCAGTAACCAGCCGCCGAGCCGAAGTCGGAGCGTTGGCCATCCTGGACTACGCAGACTGCGGGCCATGTCTGGCTGCTCGAGTGTAGATGGGTGAAGTTTAGGTGGAGTTTTTGCGGGGGTAGGGCAGGTCGTCGGACGGAACTCGCCACAAATGGCCAATGTAGACTTCAGGATTTGCGCAGGGTTTTCTGCTTGAGGATGTAGATCGTCACGAGTACCGCACTGGTCAGCATGAAGCACCGTGCCCAAACCAGCGGCACCAGGTAGCAGGAGAGCAGGATGCTCGCCCACATCAGGCCAATGGCGTAGACCTTGCCCCTGAGTGGAATGCCGTTGCCATCGAGGTAGTCTCGAATCCACGGGCCAAGCCGTGGATGCTCGACCAGCCATTGATAAAAGCGCGGCGAACTGCGGGCGAAGCAGGCTGCCGCCAGTAGCAGGAAGGGCGTGGTGGGCAATACCGGCAGGAAAATCCCGATCACCCCCAGCGCCACGCTCAGCCAGCCGATGGCCAGCAGCACGTAGCGCAACATCAGGGGGCGGTTGCCTATGGGGTTGTCCATAGGCAGAACCTTAGTGGTGGCGAGGCTTGAGAATCGCCGGTTTTTCGTCTGGCGCGTTGCACAGCAGGTACAGCGCGGTCAGGGCTTCCGGGATTTGAACGATCATGTCGTCCATCAGGTTGGCATCCTTGGCGATGTCTTCGAACTCCGGCTGCTCGTCGAACAGGCCCGAACCGACCATGATCGGCAACAGCATTTCGCTGACTTCTTCTTCGGCGCTTTCGAACCAGGCCGCTTCGCGCAGGAATACGCCTTCCATGAAGCCGATGCACCAGCCGCGCAGGTCGGAGTCATCCGGGTCATCGCCCAGGTCCAGGTCGCATGGCAGTTCGAACTCTTCATCGGAGGCCAGCTGGCGAGCGATGTGGGCCTTGAGGCCGAGCAGGGTGGCTTCGATCTCTTCGCGCTGGGCTTCACTGCTGTAGTGCGGCTCCTCGGCGAAGAGGGCATCGATCCACTCACGATCAGGAACGACTTCGGAACAGATCGACAGCGCGGTGAGGTAGCCGTGGGCGGCCACGTAGTCCAGCGCCTCGTCATGCAGTTCATCAGCGTCGAGGAAGACTTGCAGGCGGGTTAGTTGCTCAGCGAAGGACATTAAAGGACTACCTTGGGGAATGTTCGATGCGGGAATTCTAGGCCTTCTTGAGCGCTTGGGCCAGCCGCACGGCATATTTGCACCGTATTCCCTGTAGGAGCGAGCCTGCTCGCGATAGCGGTGGTTCAGGCGAAATCAATGTTGACTGTAATGGCCTCTTCGCGAGCAGGCTCGCTCCCACAGTTTGGCATTGCATGGGCGGAGTCTTATCAGCGGTGCCCTTTGCCGGACGGGGCTCGGGTATACTCGCGCGTTTTGTGATGCCCTGCTGGCGTTACGGCTGAAATGTAAAGCGTCATGCAATGCGCACTTACGATTTATCGGTGCAGCGTCGCGGGTTCTGAACCAGCCTTGCAGGGATGTTTCGGTGATTTTTGGAGTTTCTATGCTCGAACAGGCTCAACGCGTCCTCAAGGACATCTTCGGCTACGACAGTTTCCGTGGCCGCCAGGGTGCAATCATTGAGCGCGTGGCCAATGGTGGCGATGCCCTGGTCCTGATGCCTACCGGTGGCGGCAAGTCCCTGTGCTTCCAGGTCCCGGCGCTGTTGCGCGAAGGCCTGGCCGTTGTGGTCTCACCGCTGATCGCGCTGATGGACGATCAGGTCGCCACCCTCGAAGAGCTGGGTGTGGCAGCCGCCGCGTTGAACTCCACCCTCAGCGCCGAGCAACAGCGCGACCTCGCCGTCCGCATCCGCCGCGGTGAAGTGAAAATGCTCTATCTGGCGCCGGAACGCTTGGTCCAGCCACGCATGCTGTCCTTCCTGCAGGGGCTGGACATCGCCCTGTTCGCCATCGACGAAGCACACTGCGTATCGCAATGGGGCCACGATTTCCGCCCGGAATACCTGCAACTGGGCCAGTTGGCGGAAATGTTCCCCGACGTGCCACGCATCGCCCTGACCGCCACGGCCGACAAGCGCACCCGGGAAGAAATCGTCACCCGTCTGCACTTGCAAGACGCCGAGCGCTTCCTGTCGAGCTTCGACCGGCCGAACATCTTTTATCGCATCGTGCCCAAGGAACAGCCGCGCAAGCAGTTGCTGGCGTTCCTCGCCGAGCGCCGTAGCGATGCGGGCATCGTGTATTGCCTGTCGCGCAAGAAAGTTGAGGAAGTCGCCGCGTTCCTCAGCGAGCAAGGCTTCCCGGCGCTGCCGTACCACGCCGGCCTGCCCAATGATTTGCGGGCCTACCATCAGAAACGCTTCCTCAATGAGGAAGGCCTGATCATGGTCGCCACCGTGGCGTTCGGCATGGGCATCGACAAGCCCAACGTGCGTTTCGTCGCGCATCTCGACTTGCCGAAATCCCTTGAGGCCTATTACCAGGAAACCGGTCGCGGCGGCCGTGACGGCCTGCCGGCGGATGCCTGGATGGCCTACGGCCTGCAAGACGTGGTGATGCTCAAGCAGATGCTGCAGAACTCCGAAGGCGACGAGCGCCACAAGCGTCTGGAGCAGCACAAGCTCGACGCCATGCTCTCGCTCTGTGAAGAAACCCGCTGCCGTCGGCAAACGCTGCTGGCCTACTTCGACGAAGATATGCCCGAGCCCTGCGGTCATTGCGACAACTGCGTCGACGGCGTGCAGACCTGGGATGCCACTGAACCGGCGCGTCAGGCACTGTCGGCGATCTACCGCACCGGTCAGCGCTACGGCGTCGGGCACCTGGTGGATGTATTGTTGGGCAAGGACAACGAAAAAGTCCGCAGCTTCGGCCATCAACACCTGTCGGTGTATGGTGTTGGCAAGACGATGGCGGAGGGCGAATGGCGCTCGTTGTTCCGTCAACTGGTGGCCCGTGGTCTGGCGGACATCGACCTTGAAGGCTACGGCGGCCTGCGCCTGAGCGACAGTTGCCGGCCGCTGCTCAAGGGCGAAGTGACCCTGGAGTTGCGCCGCGATCTCAAGGCGCAAACCGTGGCGAAAAGCAGCAAGAGCCAGGCGAGCCAGCTGGTCCGTGGCGAGGAGCGCGAACAATGGGAAGCCTTGCGCGCCCTGCGTCGCAAGCTCGCCGAAGAACATGGCGTGCCGCCGTACGTCATCTTCCCCGATTCGACCTTGCTGGAGATGCTGCGCAGCCAGCCGACCTCGCTGGCGGAAATGGCCACGGTCAGCGGCGTCGGCGCGCGCAAGCTGGAGCGCTACGGCGAGGCTTTCCTCGAAGTGCTCGGCGGCCAGGTCGAGGCGCCGAAACCGGTGGCCGACGTGCGTCACGAGCTGATCACTCTGGCACGGGCCGGGATGACGCCGGTGCAGATCGCCGGTCAGTTGCAGTGCTCTGAAAAGAACGTCTACACCATGCTGGCCGAAGCGATTGGCAAGCAGCAGTTGTCGTTGGAACAGGCGCTGGATCTACCCGAAGACCTGATGGGTGAAGTCCAGGACGCCTTCCTCGACGGCGAAGGCGAGTTGCCGCCGGCTTCCGAGATCGCCGCACTGTTTGAAGGCAGGGTGCCGGAAGGGGTGTTGTACTGCGTTCGGGCGGCGTTGCAGTCGGAATTCGAGATTTGAGACATCTGTAGTGCTGATGTAACGATTCAGTACAGATCAAGCCTTGCCTCAAGTCGAGGCTCATGCTTAGCTGACTAATAATTAGTTTTTATTTATTTCAGTCTAATCATGAGTGTTTTATGCCGTTAACCGATCAACACCGCTTTGGCATGCAATTGGCCCAGATGTCCCGTGGCTGGCGTGCCGAACTGGACCGCCGACTGGCGGGCATGGGCTTGTCCCAGGCGCGCTGGCTGGTGCTGCTGCACCTGGCACGATTCGAAGAAGCACCGACCCAGCGTGAGCTGGCACAAAGCGTTGGCGTCGAAGGTCCGACCTTGGCCCGTTTGCTCGACAGCCTGGAAAGCCAGGGCCTGGTGCAACGCCAGGCGGTGCTGGAAGACCGTCGTGCGAAGAAAATTGTGCTCTGCGCCCCGGCGCGTCCCCTGATCGAACAAATTGAAACCATTGCCACGCAACTGCGTCACGAACTGTTCGAAGGCGTCGATGAGGCGGATTTGAAGGTGTGCATGCGGGTTCACGGGCACATCCTGGGCAACCTTGAAAAGTCTTGAGGCATAACCGAACGCCAGGCTTCTGAGAGACCGCATTGGGCAGGCTATAAGAACTACTCGGCAATATCGTGTTCGTAACGGATGTACGAACCCGTGCGGATGGTTTCTGTAGATCTCAAGGATGCTCATGCTCAAGTGTTGGCGATTGGTTTTACGCGGTGTTTCTCAGTGGTTGCTGGCCGGGGGCGCGGTCACTTACTCGGCATGGGCGCCTGCGCTGGGCCTGGGTGAAATCACCCTGCATTCGGCGCTGAATCAACCGCTGCGTGCCGATATCGCACTGGTGGATGCCGCAGGCCTGGAGGAGAACGAACTGTCGGTGAGCCTGGCAACGGCGGACGAGTTCAGCCGTGCCGGGGTCGACCGGGTATTTTTCCTCAACAACCTGAAGTTCACCCCGGTCCTGCGTGGTAATCGCAGCGTGATTCAGGTGACCTCCGGCAAACCGGTCAGTGAACCCTTCCTGAATTTTCTCGTGCAGCTTAATCAGCCTAATGGGCGATTGCTGCGCGAGTACACGGTACTTATCGATCCGCCGGGCGCGCCAGGGGTTGTTCCCGCCACCGATGAAGCGGTTTCCAGCTCCCCGGCGTCCGCATTCCCCAATGTTCAACCGGTCGTATCGCCGTCCCCCGTGGCCAGAACGACGCCAGAACCGGACGTCGCCATGGTTGATCCTGCTGTCGAGCAACTGGCCGCCAGCACCCTGCAAAACCACGAGTTGCAAACCACTGTCGATGAGCTCAACGCGAAGCTTCAAGGCCAGGATGAGCTGATCGCCGGCCAGAAAAAACAGTTGGCCGAGCTGCAAATCCAACTGGCGGAGCTCAAGAAGGTAAAGGCGCAACCCATTACATCCGACGCAGTGGCGCCAGCCCCCATCAGTGCTGAAAACCCCGGAATTGGCTGGCTACCAATCGCCAGCGTGTCGGCGCTGATAGTATTGCTGGCGCTGGGCTGGTTTGTTCGCCACCGACGCCAGCAGCATCAGACCGCAGTGTCAGAGGCGCTGCAGTCGGAGCATGAACCGCTGGCTGAGCTCTTTACCGAGCCAGTGATGTGGCCCCCCGTCGTGCAACCATCCACTGCGCATCGCGACGGGGTGCCGGCCAACGATGAGCTTGAGCGGGTCGACAACCGTCATTTCATCCCGGTCGCTGCTGCCGTGGCGGTGGTTCCGGGTCTGGCGATATCCGGTGAATCCGCCACTGACGATGAGTACCGGCTCAATCTGGAGGAGCTGTCCATGGCGTCGAGTTGGGACGCGATCAACCCAAGCGAGAACCCGCAGCCGGCAACTCTGGCCATGATCGAGCCTGGGTTCGAATTGGAGGTGCAACTCGCTCCGCCATCTCGTCAGCCTCCGGTCGGGCTATCATAGCGGCGTCGTCAAACTCTGGAGTCACGTCCCATCATGACCGTCAGCAAACCGGAAATCATCATCACCTATTGCACGCAATGCCAGTGGCTGTTGCGTGCGGCCTGGCTGGCCCAGGAACTGCTCAGCACCTTTGGTGATGACCTGGGCAAAGTCTCCCTGGTGCCGGGCACCGGCGGGGTCTTTCATATTTACTGTGACGCTGTGCAGATCTGGGAGCGCAAGGTGGACGGTGGCTTCCCCGAGGCCAAAGTGCTCAAGCAGCGAGTCCGCGACCAGATCGACCCGAACCGCGACCTGGGACACAACGACCGCACTCAGTGAGACGTCGCCTCGGCTGCAACGGCTTTCTTGCTTGTGCCACTTGAGAACCGACTGGACGCCACAATCGCCACAATGATCAGCGCGCCCCCCAGCAACATGCGCAGGGTCGGGTTTTCGTTGAACAGCAGCCAGGCGACGGTGATGCCGTAGACCGGCTCCAGGGCGAACACCACTGCGGCGGTGCGTGCCTTGATCACTGCGAGGCTGGCGACGAACAGGCTGTGGGCGATACCGGTACAGAACACACCGAGCAGGCCGATCCACAGCCAGTCGATGGCGCGCACTTCGCTCAATTGAGGCGCTGCCACTGGCAGCAGGCACAGGGCAACCACCACGTTCTGGCACAGCGCCGCCTGTACCGGCGGGACTCGCCCGGAGCTGGCACGGTTGGTCAGTGACAACAGGGCGAACAACAATCCGGAACCCACGGCCCACAGCAGGCCGGTGGTGGCGCCGCTGGCCAGGTCAAAATCAGGCGTGACCAGCACCAGCCCGACACTCACCAGCAGCACCAGCACAATTTCATTGGCGCGAATGCGCTCGCGGAAGATCAACCCTTCGAGGATCACGGTAAAGGCCGGGAAGCTGGCGAAACCGAGCGTCGCAATCGCCACGCCTGCGACTTTCACGGCAATGAAGAAGCTCACCCAGTGTCCGGCCAGCAACAGGCCGCTGAGCAGCAGCCGGCGCCAGTCCACGGCCTCAAGTTTCTGCCAGCGCGTCTGGCTGGCGAACCGTGCAAAAAACGTCAGCGCGAGCACGGCAAAGGCGGCACGGCCGAACACGATGATCGCCGGGGACGCGGCGGCCAGTTTGCCGAACACGCCGGTCAGGCCGAACATCAATGCGCCTATATGCAAGGCGCCAAGGGCGGTACGGGGAGTCATTGCAATCCTTAACGACAAACGAACAGAGGCCTCATTGAAGCGCGTAATGGCCCATCAAGTCTGTCGGCAAACTCGCGTTATTTGTCGCCACCCTCGCGCCGCAGTTTTCCGGGCGATGCCCCGAACTCGCGCAGCACCGCCGCCGCGAAGGCACTCTGGGAGCTGTATCCGACGCGGCTGGCAATTTCGCCGATGGGCAGCGCCGAGTTGCGCAGCAAGCCCACCGCTATGTGCAGGCGTCGGCTGCGGATATAGTCCATCGGCGTTTGCCCGCATTCGGCCACGAACCGTGCATGCAGACGGGCACTGGAAAGGCCGGCTACCCGGGCCAGGTCGGCCACTTGCAGCGGGTATGCCGCGTACTGATCGATGTGCGCGTCCAGCGCCGCATAGGGCAGACGCCGACCGCCGACGGCTTCGGGCCTGACGTTGTTGAGACTGGCCAGCAACAGCACCGCGCCTTGTTGAGCGATCAGCGGATCATCCACCGGACTGTTCGCCAGCCAACTGACCAATTGGCTTTGCCCGGCATTCAGGGGCAGGCGCCCGGCGTTGTCGAGCAGGCGTCGGCTGGGCTCGGCGTGATCGCCCAACGACTGGGCAACCCATTGTTCGCTTGGCACATCCAGCACCAGGCAGCGGCTGCCATTGGCGCTGCCACACGCGTGATGCGCTCCGGAGGGCACCACCACGAAACTCTGCCGGACCACCTGGCTGCCACGCCCGTCGACCTCGAAATCCAGGGCGCCAGAAAGCCCGAACACCAGTTGCGCGTGTTCGTGGCTGTGGACGATCAGGTCGTGGCTGTATTGGCGAAGCGTGAGGATCGGTCTCATCGCGGGTCTCCCGGCTCAGGGCGTCAGTCTACACCGAGCGGGCCTGCAAGCGCTGTCACAGGACTGACTTGACGCTGTCATGGACCATTAACCGGCTCGGGGCAGACTTGGCAAAACTTGCCAGAGGGTTGCCCATGACCAGCGCCGAGCTCGCCAAACCCACCCGTAAGCAACGCGTACGGACTTTATGGATTTCCGACGTGCATTTGGGCACCCGGGATTGCCAGGCTGAACACCTGTCGCAGTTTCTCAAGGGCTATCACGCGGACAAGATCTACCTGGTCGGCGACATCATCGACGGCTGGAAACTGCGCGGCGGCATGTACTGGCCGCAAGCGCACACTAACGTCATCCGTCGCCTGCTGACCATGAGCAAGCGCGGCACCGAGGTGATCTATGTCACCGGTAACCACGACGAATTCCTGCGCCGCTATTCTAAGCTGATTCTGGGCAACATCCAGTTGGTCGACGAAGCCGTGCACGTCACCGCCGACGGCCGACATCTGCTGGTGATCCATGGCGACCAGTTCGATGTGATCACCCGTTACCATCGCTGGCTGGCGTTTCTCGGTGACTCGGCCTACGAATTCACCCTGACCCTCAACCGCTGGCTCAATCATTGGCGCGCGCGATATGGCTACGGCTACTGGTCGCTGTCGGCCTACCTCAAGCACAAGGTAAAAACCGCGGTCAGCTTCATCAGCGACTTCGAAGAAGCCATCGCCCATGAATGCGTCAAGCGCGAGCTGCACGGCGTGGTGTGCGGGCACATTCACCATGCCGAGATTCGCAAGGTCGGCGAGGTGGACTACCTCAATTGCGGCGACTGGGTGGAATCATGCACCGCGCTGATCGAGCACTGGGATGGTTCGATCGAGTTGTATCGCCTGGCGGATGCCCAGGCGCGCGAGGCGCAGTTGAAGGCGGCCAGGGTTACGGAGTTGGCTTGATTGATTTGTTTTTTGTGGCGAGGGGGCTTGCCCCCGTTCGGTGGCGAAGCCGCCGTAAACCTATAAGTGCCGATCTATCGACGTTCCGTGGTGAATGGTTTTAGGGCTGCTGCGCAGCTCAACGGGGGCAAGCCCCCTCGCCACAACGGTCGCCATAGGTCATGAGGCTGGCGATTACTCTTCCATCGCCGCCTTGTAGATCGAGTCCCTGGGGTGCGCAAACAACCGCTCCATCATCGGCTCGAAAAAGCTCAACGGCAGCGTGTCGTACGCCGGGTCAAACGCGGCCGCATCGTATTTGGCGCAGAATTCGGCGGTCGTCTGGTACTGCGGATGGTCCTGGAATTGCTCACGCAGATGCCGGTCCATGCCCAGGTGATGGAAGAAGTAGTAGCCCTGGAAAATCCCGTGCTTTTCCACCATCCACAAGTTCTCGGCGCTGACAAACGGCTTGAGGATCGCCGCTGCGATGTCCGGGTGATTGTAAGTACCCAGGGTGTCGCCGATATCGTGGAGCAGGGCGCAGACCACGTACTCTTCGTCGCGGCCATCACGCCAGGCGCGGGTGGCGGTTTGCAGGGAGTGGGTCAGGCGATCCACCGGGAACCCGCCAAAATCACCCTCCAGCAACTTCAGGTGCGCCACAATCCGTGCAGGCAATTGTCTTGCGTAGGCACTGAAGTCCGCGGCGATAATTGCCCAGTCCTCCTGTGTGCCGTCCTTCAAGTGGGTGAAGCGGGCATTGGCATTCATCGGCAACTCTCTTGTGACGCAAGTCAGCTAGAACGGAACGCGCCCCAGGACCATGTCCCGGTACATGACAAAATCACCGAACAGGCTATAGAAGGGGTGTTGGAAGGTTGCCGGGCGGTTCTTCTCGAAGTAGAAATGCCCGACCCAGGCAAAGCTGTAGCCTGCCAGTGGCAGGGCCCACAATAGCATCCAGGCTCCGCGACCAATGGTCAGCGTCAGAATCAAGATAACCAGGGTCGTGCCGATAAAGTGTAAACGGCGGCAGGTGCTGTTGCTGTGCTCACTGAGGTAGTAAGGATAGAACTCAGCGAAGCTGTTGAATCGTTTGACGTTTTCCACGACAGCGATCTCTGTGGTTATTGTTCTTGCTGCAAGTTGTTCTGCGGGTAGCTTAATTGAGTCTAGAGTGATCAATGGCATCAGCCAGTGACAATAGGCGCCACTTTAGTATCCTTCGGTCAATAGCCGTAGCACTCGGCCACCATGTAAGAAAACGCCATGAGCGAACGAACGACTTCTGCAAGCTGGGCGATGGGGATTGTCAAAGCGCTGGAGATGGACGGCCTGGATTGCCGGGCTCTGTTCAAGCAGCTGGGGCTCGACTACGCGGCACTGGATGATCCGGACGCACGCTTCCCGCAAGATTCCATGACACGGCTGTGGCAGCGCGCGGTCGAGCTGTCCGGCAATCCGGCCATCGGCCTGAACATGGGCAAGGTGGTGCGACCGGCGCAGTTTCATGTGACCGGCTACGCCTTGATGTCCAGCCAGACTTTGGCCGAAGGCTTTCAGCGACTGGTGCGCTATCAGCGGATCATCGCCGAAAGTGCCGACCTGAGTTTCCAGCTGCTGGAAGAAGGCTATGCACTGATTCTGACGGTGCATGGCGATCATCTGCCACCGACCCGGCAAAGCGCCGAAGCGTCACTGGCCTGTGCCTTGGCGCTGTGCAGCTGGTTGACCGGGCGTACGTTGCAACCCCGCAAAGTGTTGGTGCAAGGCGCCGAGCCGGCCAACCTGGAACCCTATAGACAAGCCTTCCATGCACCGCTGGTGTTCAACGCGCCTTACGATGCGCTGATTTTCGAACGCGCCGATATGGAAGCGCCGCTGCCGACGGCCAACGAGGCCATGGCATTGCTGCATGACCGCTTTGCCGGCGAGTACCTGGCGCGCTTTTCCGAAAGCCGCGTGACCCACAAGGCGCGGCAGGTGTTGTGCCGCCTGCTGCCCCAAGGCGAGCCCAAGCGCGACACCGTGGCGCAGACGCTGCATCTGTCCCAGCGCACCTTGCAACGGCGCTTGCAGGAAGAGGGCACGAGTTTTCAGGCGCTGCTGGACGATACCCGGCGCGAACTGGCCGAGCAGTACCTGGCGCAACCGACCATGACCTTGCTGGAAATTGCCTACTTGCTGGGGTTTGCCGATCCGAGCAACTTTTTCCGTGCTTTTCGGCGCTGGTTCGATGCCACACCCGGCGAGTACCGGATGCGGCTGTTGCAAGCACCTGACGCGGTCAATGACGCCAAAATGCCGGAATACAAAGCACAAACACCGTAATGATCTCCAACCGGCCCAGCAGCATGCCGAACGAGAGAATCCACTTGGCGGCATCCGGCAGGGTGGCGAAGTTGCCCGCCGGACCGATGGTCTCGCCGAGCCCCGGGCCGACACCGGACACGGTACTGGCCGCGCCGGTGAGGGCGGTCATCCAGTCCACGCCGAGCAGCGACAGCAGTAGCGCAATCACGCAGATGGTGATCGCAAAGAAGAACGAAAAGGTCAGGATCGAACGCACAATTTCTTCGTCGAGGCGGTGACCGTTGTACTTCTGCTTGATCACCGCCCGCGGGTGAATCAGCTGGTTAAGGTTGGCCTTGAGCAGGATATAGGCCACCTGGAAGCGGAAAATCTTGATCCCGCCCGCGGTCGAGCCGGAGCAACCGCCGACAAACCCCAGGTAGAAGAACAGCATCAGCGAGAAATTGCCCCAGAGGCTGTAGTCCCCCAGCGCAAAACCGGTGGTGGTCACCACCGACGTCACATTCAGCGCCACATGCCGCAACGCCTCCAGCCAATGCAGCTGGGTAGTCCACCAATACCAGGTGCCGAGCACCAGCCAGGTCACCAGCAGCATGCCGAGCAGGCCTTGAACCTGTTCATCCTTGATCAGCGCCCGACGGTTACCACGCAACGTGGCGACATACAGTGTGAACGGCAGGGCACCGAGAATCATGATGACGATCGCGACCCAATGCACCGCCGGTTGCGGCCACTTGGCCAAAGACTGGTCGGAGGTGGAGAAGCCACCGGTGGAAATCGCCGACATCGCGTGGTTGATGGCGTCGAACAGGCTCATCCCGGCCCACCAGAACGCCAGGCTGCCGACAATGGTGATGCCGACGTAGGTCGCCACGATCAGCCGCGCCACCATGTGCGAGCGGGGCATGACTTTTTCCGAGCGGTCCGACGATTCGGTCTGGAACAGCCGCATGCCACCGATGCGCAACAGCGGCAGGATCGCCACCGCCATGCCGATGAAGCCGATGCCGCCGAGCCAGTGCAGCAACGAGCGCCACATCAGGATGCCGGGGGACATGGTGTCCAGGCCGCTGAGTACGGTTGCGCCCGTGGCGGTGATGCCGGACATGCTTTCGAAGAATGAATCGGTGTAGCTGATGTGCTGGGTCAGCAGGAACGGCAGCGCGGCGAAGATGCACACCACCAGCCAACTGCTGACGGTCAGCAAGTACATGTCCCGGGGGCGCAGGTGAATGTGTTCGGGGCGCCCCGGAATCACCAGCGCCAAACCGGCGACAAAGGTGATCATGCTGGCCCAGAGGAACGACGGCAGATCGCTGGTACGGTCGAAAATGACCAGCGTGGCCATGGGTACGACCATGGAGATCGCCAGCGTTATCAGGAAGATGCCGATGATGAAACCAATGATCCGTAAGGTCGGCAACGCCATGAGGTCCGCTCGGCTGATAGTGGAAAGGGCGCCATTCTACCTGCGAGGCAGGGCATGTAAACCGGCACTGCTGCGGCAGTTACCGCTAGAATAGCCGCACAAATTTTTCAGGAGGTGGCCGATGCAGGCTCTCGACGCTTTGCTCAACCGTGTTTCCGTTCCACGACTGATTGACCCTGCACCCACTGCCGAGCAGCGCGAGGTGCTGTTTGGCGCCGCCATGCGCGCCCCGGATCACGGTCACTTGCAGCCTTGGCGTTTCCTGACGGTGGAAGGCGCGGCGCGTGAGCAAATGGGCGAGTTGCTGGCCGAAGCGGCGAAACTGCAAGACAGCGAAGTCGGCGAAGCGGCCATCGACAAGGCGCGCAATGGTCCGCTGCGGGCACCGTTGGTGGTAGTTGTGATCGCTTGCGTGCAGGATCACGTCAAGTATCCGAAGTCCGAGCAGTTACTGGCGGCGGGCTGTGCGGCCCACGGGATTTTGCTGGCGGCCTATGCGCAGGGCATCGGCGCGGTGTGGCGTACCGGTGACCTGGCTTACTCGGCCCATGTGGCCAAGGGCTTGGGTTTGGCGGAGGGGGAAGAGGTGATTGCTTTCCTGTATCTGGGCACACCGCAGAAAGAACCGCGAGTGGCCGAGAAAGTCGATCTGGCCGAATTCGTCAGTGCCTGGCCGGGTAAGGCCTGACACCCCACATTGGATCAGGGCTGAACCACGGCCCCCGGCACCAACGGCAATTCCAGGCTGGCAATGAACCCGCCTTCCGGGTGATTGGCCAGCACCAGGCTGCCGCCATGGCGCTCCGCCGCTCGGCGGGCGATGGCCAGGCCCAGGCCGTGTCCGGCTGCGGTCTGCCCCGGGGCCCGATAGAACGGCTCACCGAGCTGGCTCAAATATTCGACACTGACCCCCGGTCCGTGATCGCGCACGGTCACGACGATCCGCTCACCCTGGCGCAGCGCCTGCATTTCGATCGGCAGGCCACCCACCGGATTGAAACGCTGGGCATTGCGCAGCAGATTGTCCACGGCCCGTTCGATCATGGTCGGCCATCCCTTCATATTCAGTTGCGATTCGGCTTCGAGGTGGACGAGTTGCTCGGGTGAACCGAGTTGCGCATCCTTTTGCAGGGTATTGAGCAAGGCGTTCAGGTCCACCTCTTCTGCACTGGCGTTATCGGAGTCGACCCGCGCCAGTACCAGGATTTCGCTGATCAGCGCTTCCAGTCGGTCGCACTCGCGGGTCAGGCGCGGCCACAGCTGTTCCCGCTCCTGAGGGGTGGCCCGTTCGGCCAGTGCCAGCGCGATACGCAGACGGGCGAGGGGCGAGCGCAGTTCGTGGGAAACATCCCGCAGCAGTTGCCGCTGACTGCCAATCAGGCTTTGCAGGCGCGCGCCCATGCGGTTGAAGTCGTTGGCCAGGACGCCGAACTCATCGCGACGGTTGGCCAGCTTGACCAGGCTGTTTTGTTGATAGGTGGTTTGTCCCAGGTCATGCACCGCGCCGCGCAGACGGCTGAGCGGGCGAGTGATGGAAAAGGTCACCAGCAGGCTGAACAGGGTCAGCACCACCAGGGCGATCCCCAGCGCACTGAGCGGCCAGAGCAGGCTTTCGCGGTGCCAGGCGTCCAGTTCCGGGTGCGGAATGCGGTAGATGAACAGGTAAGTGTCACCGGTTTTTTCGCTGGTGAATTCATCGGTCAGACGCCGCCATGGCAGGCGCCGGTCCTCGTTGTTCTGGCGGGCCTCAAAGGCCGCCGCACGTTTCGGGAACGTGCCGCGCACAACCGGATCGCCGCTTTCGTTAAGCACCTGAACGTCGATGTGATACTGGCGTTTGCGTTGCTGGAGAATGTCCTGGGCGGCGTCTTCGCCCTGGCTTTCGTAGGTTTGCGTCCACTCTTCGGCCAGCGTGTTGAGGCCCGGGTGGCGGCTGAGAATCCAGGCGTCCTGGTTGAGCATGTGCCCGAGCAGGATGGAAAGCCCTGCAACCAGAGCGATGGCCAGCCAGAAGCTGGCCAGGATACGCCAGAACAATGAACGCACGGAAAATCCTCGAACAAGCGCAACTAATGTGGGAGCGAGCCCGTGGCGAGGGGGCTTGCCCCCGTTGGGTCGCGAAGCGGCCCCGGCATTTCAACGTTAAACCGCATGTAACGGGTTTACGACTGCTTCGCAGCCGAACGGGGGCAAGCCCCCTCGCCACACAAGCTCGCTCCCACAGTGAATTGTGTGGTGCCAGACCCAGCGGTGAAAAACCGTTGGGTCCGGGGTTAGCGCATTATTGCGCCTTTTGCGGTTGTTGCGCTTTCCAGGCCTTGAACTCGGCCCACTCGGCGCGGCGTTCAGCCTGTTTTTTCTGGATCTCGTCGAATTTCTTCTGTTGATCCGGTTTCAGCAAGGCGCGCACGTCCGCTTCAGCCTTCTTGTGGTTGGCGGCCATCTCGTCCTTCATGGCTTTCTGGTCGGCTGGCGAGAGCTTCTCCAGGTACTTCTCGACCAGTTGCTTACGCTCGTGCATCTGTTCGCCCATGATCTTGCGGATCTGCTCGCGCTGTTCGCGGCTCAGGTCCAGTTCACTGTACGGGCCTTTGCCGTGCATGCCGTGCATCTGACCGCCGTGGCGCGAACCGTCCATCGACCCATCCATCGGGCCTGCGCCTTCAGGCATGGCCATGGCAACGGTCGGCAGGGCAGCAGCGAACATCAGAGCGATAAGAGTCTTGCGCATGGTGTATCTCCTTGTCTCGTTCCCGGTACGTTCCGGATGAGTACAGATTACGCAGATCAAGGTCAGCGGCGGTCAGCGGAGGGTAAAGCTTGGGTAAAGACGATTTCCCGCCGACCTGACAAACCCTACAGGGATCAGAGGCTGTAGTAGTAGCCGCGACTGCGCAGGGCGACGATGCGCGGTCGGCCATCGGGGTGTGGGCCGATCTTCTTGCGCAGGTTGCTGACGTGCATGTCCAGGCTGCGGTCGTACAGGGTCAGCTTGCGGCCCAGGGCGATCTGCGCGAGCTCCTGTTTGTCCAGGGGCTCGCCGGGTTGCTTGAGCAAGGCTTCGAGCAGGCGGCTTTCGGAGACGGTGAGGGTGAATTCCTGTTCGTCGATGCTGACCACGCCGCGCACCGGGCTGAAACACAGGTCGCCCAGTTCCATCTGGCTGGACACCGCTGCCGGGTGGCTACGACGCAGGACTGCGCGCAGGCGGGCGGTCAGTTCCCGTGGGTCGCAGGGTTTGGCCAGGTAATCGTCGGCGCCGAGTTCCAGGCCGAGGATACGGTCCAGGGGCTCGCCCCGGGCCGAGAGCATCAACACCGGCAAATCCGGATGATCGCTGCGCAACTGCTTGAGCAGTTCCAGACCGCTGCCATCGGGCAGCATCACATCGAGCACCACGGCCGCCGGGGCGGTTTCGGCCAGTGCACGGCGTGCGCTCTGGCCGTCGTGACAGGCACGCACCTGAAACCCTTCCTGGCTCAGCCAACTGCTCAGGAGCTCACACAGCTCCTGGTCATCATCAATAAGTAACAGCTCGCTCATGACTCACTCAATTTAGCCATTGTCGACGTTTTCGACTTGCTCCACTGGCGAAGATACCGCAGAGCAGAGCCAATAGCGCTACCCCGGCGCCAATGACGAACCATTGTTGCTGGTCGGTCAGCAGGCGCGGCAGGGGACTGCTGGCCTGGGCCTCCTTGAGTTGCAGCTTCAAACGCTGGTTCTCCTGGCGCAACCGGGCCAGCAGCGGGCTTTCGCGTTCGCCATCGACAGTTTGCAATTGCTTGTTCAGTTCTTCCCGTTGCCGTTCGCTTTCTTTCAAGCGTTGCTGCAGCTCGGTGATCTGGCTGCCGGCGCTCAAGGAAAGCGGCGTCGAGTTGCCACCCTCGGCGGATTCTTCACCGTGGGCGGGCGCCACGATCGACAACGTGACCAACATCAGGCACAACGGACCCTTGCGCATGGCGACTCCTGGTTCCAATACGAGTATTGGGAAAGTTGTCGGCCGGCAAACGAGAATAATGAGCGATTGAGAACGCGATGAACCGATATGGTTCACCGCGTGGGGGCATTTGAAAGAAGAAAGTTACGGCAGGACTTGCTTGAACGGCTTGACCAGAACGTTGGCGTAGACGCCTGCAGCGATGTACGGATCGGCGTCGGCCCAGGACTGGGCGGCGCTCAGGGAATCGAATTCGGCAACGATCAGGCTGCCGGTGAAACCCGCCGCGCCCGGATCATTGCTGTCGATCGCCGGGTGTGGGCCGGCCAATACGATGCGACCTTCGCCCTTGAGCACTTGCAGGCGCTCCAGGTGTGCAGGCCGTGCGGCCAGGCGGGCTTCCAGGGAGTTGGCGACGTCTGTGGCAATGATTGCGTAAAGCATGTCAGTCCTCGGTTTTTGGCGTTGTGGTGTCGGCATCGTGCAGATGGCGGGACAGGTAGATGCCCTGGCCGACCAGGAACAGTAAAGTCATGCCCAGGCTGCCGAAGACCTTGAAGTCGACCCAGTAGCTCTGGAAGGTGAACGCGACAAACAGGTTGGCGGCACCGCAAAACAGGAAGAAGGCGATCCAGGCGATGTTCAGGCGCGTCCAGACCGGCTCCGGCAAGGTCAACGCGTGGCCCATGATGCGTTTGATCAGCAGGCTGTCACCGACGAAGTGGCTGCCGATGAACGCCAGGGCGAACAGCCAGTTGACCACCGGGGCTTTCCACTTCAGGAACGTCTCGCTGTGGAACGCGAGCGTCAGGCTGCCGAAGACCAGGCAGGCGATCAGGGTCAACCACTGGCTCTTCTCCAGCTTGCGCTGCTTGATGAACAGTGTGCCGTAGACCACCAGGGAGCTGACGATCAGCATCGCGGTGGCGCTGTAAATACCGCCTACAGTGATCTCATGACCGGCGATGTCGACGACCCGTGGGTCGATTTTGAAGACGATGAAAAACAGCAGGAGCGGGATGAAATCGATGAATTGTTTCACAGTGGCAGCCAGAAGCAGGATGTGGCGGCATAATAACAAACATATGGGCGCGCGATAGCGCCAGCTGATTTGAGGTTACAAAGCCCTGTGAATGTTGATTTGCACTGCCATAGCACGGCCTCCGATGGCGCCCTGGCGCCTGCGGTTCTGGTGGCGCGGGCGTTCGAGAAAGGCGTGCGAGTCCTGGCCTTGACCGATCACGACACCCTCGAGGGCCTCGACGAGGCCCGGCATGCGGCTACCGCGCTGGGGATGCAACTGGTCAACGGCGTCGAATTGTCCTGCACCTGGGGCGGCGCGACCATTCATGTCCTGGGCTACGGTTTTGACGTGAACGCCGCGCCGTTGGTCGAGGCCATCGCCAGATTGCATGATGGCCGCTGGCTACGCTCCGAGGAAATCAGCCGCAAACTGGCGCTCAAAGGCATGCCGGGGGCGCTGGATGGCGCCCGGGAGATCCAGCAGGAGCTGGGCGACAGCGGTAACGCGCCGGCCCGCCCGCATTTCGCCGACTGGATGGTGCGTGAAGGTTTCGTCAAGGACCGCGCCGAGGCGTTCCGCAAATGGCTGGGCGCCGGCAAGTTGGGCGACGTCAAGCAACACTGGCCGACCCTGGAAGAAACCGTCGAAACCCTGCGTGCGGCCAAGGCCTGGGTCAGCCTGGCACACCCGTGGCACTACGAATTCACCCGAAGCAAGCGTCGTCGTCTGATTGCCGACTATATTCAAGCAGGGGGCCACGCCATCGAAGTGGTCAATGGTTACCAGCCTGCCGAGCAAGTGGGCAGCCTGGCCATTCTGGCCCGCGAATTCGGTCTGCTGGTCAGCGCCGGCAGTGATTTTCATGGCCCTGGAGGCTGGTCGGAGATCGGTGAATACCGGCCACTCCCGGAGGATCTGCCGCCGCTATGGTGTCGATTCAAACATGACCCAGTTATTGCCGCCGTCTGAACAGGTAGAGAATGTGAGTCAATTTTTCCAGATTCATCCGGAAAACCCGCAAGCGCGCCTGATCAAACAGGCAGTCGAAATCATCCGCAAGGGCGGGGTGGTGATTTATCCCACAGACTCTTCCTACGCCATAGGTTGCCAGATCGGCGACAAGGTGGCCGTGGAGCGCGTTCGGCGCCTGCGACAGCTGGATGAAAAACACAACTTCGCGTTGATCTGCAGCGATCTGTCGCAATTGGGCCTGTTCGCCAAGATCGACACCGGCACGTTCCGCATTCTCAAGGCCCATCTGCCGGGGCCGTATACCTTCATTCTCAACGCCACCCGCGAAGTGCCGCGGCTGTTGTTGCACCCGAAGAAACGCACCATCGGCCTGCGTGTGCCGAGCCACCCGATTGCCCTGGCGTTGCTGGCTGAACTGGGTGAGCCATTGATGAGCGTGACCCTGATCATGCCCGGCGATGAAGATCCGTTGAGCGACCCGCACGAAATGCGCCAGTTGCTCGAACACCAGGTCGATCTGATCATCGACGGCGGTTTCGGCGGGATCAAGGCGTCCACCGTGATCAGCCTCGCCGACGGCGAGCCGGAAGTCATTCGCGTTGGTTGCGGCGACCCTGCGCCGTTCATGGTCGAGGCCTAGATGTCCGCAGTAGAACCCGTCGACAGTCAGGCCGGAGCCCAGCAGGAACTGCCCTTCGCCATGGTCTATGGCCAGGCGGTCATGGAAATGCCGCTGGACCTGTACATCCCGCCGGATGCCCTCGAGGTCTTTCTCGAGGCGTTCGAAGGCCCGCTCGACCTGTTGCTGTACCTGATCCGCAAACAGAACATCAACATCCTCGACATCCCGGTGGCGGAAATCACTCGCCAGTACATGGGCTACGTCGAACTGATGCAGTCGGTGCGCCTGGAACTGGCCGCCGAATACCTGGTGATGGCCGCGATGCTGGCCGAGATCAAGTCGCGGATGCTGCTGCCACGGGCCGAAACCGTCGAAGACGAAGAGGAAGACCCGCGCGCCGAACTGATCCGCCGCTTGCAGGAATACGAGCGTTTCAAGGCTGCCGCCGAAGGCATCGATGGCCTGAGCCGCGTCGGCCGTGATGTGGTGGTGCCCAAGCTTGACGCTCCGGAAGCCCGGGCGCGCAAGCTGCTACCAGACGTGCGTCTGTCCGAGTTGCTGCTGTCGATGGCCGAGGTCTTGCGTCGTGGCGACATGTTCGAAAGCCATCAGGTCAGCCGCGAGGCGCTGTCGACCCGCGAGCGCATGAGCGATGTGCTGGAGCGCCTCAAGGGCGGCGGTTTCGTGCCGTTTGTCGAGCTGTTCACCGCTGAAGAAGGGCGCCTGGGGGTGGTGGTGACCTTTATGGCGATCCTTGAACTGGTCAAGGAATCCCTGGTCGAGCTGGTGCAGAATGAGCCATTTGCCGCGATCCACGTGCGAGCCCGAGCCGAATAACGAGTCGAAACATGAACCTGACTGAACCCCGTGATCTGGCACCCTTGCTTGAAGCCTTTCTGTTGGCCTCGGGAAAGCCGCAATCTTTGGAAAGCCTGTTCGAACTCTTCGAGGAAGGCGAGCGCCCGGAACCGCCGGTCTTCAAGAAGGCCCTGACGATTCTCGCCAAGTCCTGCGATGGCCGCGCCTTTGAACTCAAGGAAGTGGCCTCGGGGTATCGCCTGCAGATTCGCGAGAAGTTTGCGCCGTGGGTCGGACGTCTGTGGGAGGAGCGCCCGCAGCGTTACTCCCGGGCCATGCTGGAAACCATGGCGCTGATTGCCTATCGCCAGCCGATCACCCGTGGCGAAATCGAAGACGTGCGGGGCGTGGCGGTCAACAGCAATATCGTCAAGACCTTGATGGAGCGCGAGTGGATCCGCATCGTCGGCTACCGCGACGTGCCCGGCAAACCGGCGATGTTCGCCACCACCAAGGCGTTCCTCGATCACTTCAACCTGAAGAACCTCGACGACCTGCCGCCGCTCGCGGAACTGCGCGAGCTGGAGCCCGATCCGGTGCTCGACTTCGACGACGCCCCCGTACCCGCCGGGCTGCAAGAGTTGGCCGACGCCAGCGCCGAGCCGGAAGAGCCCAAGGAAGAGACCAGTTTCCATACGCTGTTGCTGGAACTGGACAGCATGGAGGAGGGGATCAAGACCGACTTCGACGACTTGCTTCGTGATGGCGCGTCGCCTGAGTTCGATCCGGAACAGTCGGTCATCGAGCCAGAAGTCGAAGCGGCACAGCCCGAGCCTGAACCGGAAGGCGAGCCTGAGCCGGAAATTGAACCGGAGCAAGAAGACGACATCCTCGGCGTTGCCGAAGCCCGGGAAAAACTCCTGGCCGCCGTTGCCGCCCTCGAACAGCCCAAACCCGAGCCGGAGCTTTCGGACGAAGAGGCCGAGGCCCGCGCCCTGGCCGAAGCCATCGAAGCCGAGCGTCACCAATTCGAAGACTGATACGAATCTTGGGAACTGTGGAGATCCATTGTGGGAGCGGGCTTGCTCGCGAAGAGGGCGTGTCAGACGACATCTTTGTTGGCTGACCTGCCGCCTTCGCGAGCAAGCCCGCTCCCACAGGGGAATTGTGTTCACCGCAAAGCTACGAACCACCGGCCAGCGGAAAAACAAATAACCTTGCCTTGATCAGCTAGTCTCTGATGCGCAAACGCCCTCATGCGCGTATGATTCGCGACCCTTCGGCGATCCCTTCGCCCAAGTACCCAGTTTTCAGACCACACCGGGAGGTGCCCAGATGAGTATCAAAGACCAGCAAGACGACCAGCCAATCGGCCCAGCAGGCGAAAAACTGCAGAAAGTCCTCGCCCGTATCGGCGTCGGCTCGCGCCGTGACGTGGAAGCCTGGATCAGCCACGGCCGCATCAAGGTCAACGGCAAAGACGCCACCCTTGGCCAGCGCGTCGACATGCACGACGCCATCACCATCGATGGCAAGGTGATCAAGCGCGAAGAGGCCGCCGAGTCGGTGCGCCGCGTGATCATGTACAACAAGCCCGACGGCGAGATCTGCACCCGTGTCGATCCGGAAGGCCGTCCGACCGTGTTCGACAAGATGCCGCGCCCTAAAGAGGGTCGCTGGATCAACATCGGTCGCCTGGACATCAACACCACCGGTCTGCTGATGTTCACCACCGACGGTGAACTGGCCAACCGCCTGATGCACCCTTCCTACGAAATGGACCGTGAATACGCGGTACGTGTGCGTGGCGAAGTCGATGACGAGATGATCGAGCGCCTGAAGGCGGGCGTTGTCCTTGAAGATGGCCCGGCCAAGTTCACCGACATCAAGCAGGCGCCAGGTGGTGAAGGTTTCAACCATTGGTACCACTGCGTGGTGATGGAAGGCCGTAACCGCGAAGTTCGTCGCCTGTGGGAATCCCAGGGCCTGGTGGTCAGCCGTCTGAAGCGCGTGCGTTTCGGCCCGGTGTTCCTCAACTCCGACCTGCCGATGGGCCGCTGGCGCGAAATGAGCCAGTACGAAGTCGACGTTCTGAGTGCCGAGGTCGGCCTGACGCCGGTCGCAATGCCGCAGATGAACGCCAAGAGCAAAGACAAGCTTGACCGGATGCAGCGCAAGTCGTCGCGTCCAATGGCCAAGACCGAGCGCGTGCGTACCCTGCGTCCTGCCACTGGTGCAGCCTCCGCACCTGCCGCGCCGCGTGCCAGCCGCGAGCCGCAGATCGAAGGCGAACGTCCAGGGCGCAAGCCTGCTGCCCGTCAGGACGGCGAACGCGGTCCACGCACGCCACGTCCGGCCAATGGCCGTACCGAGCGTGGCGAAGGTCGTGGTACGCCGGTAGCCGATCGCCCGGCCGACACCAAGCGCCCGGCCAAGCCTGCGCCTAAGCGTCCGGGGATCAAACTGGTCGACAGCGACACGCCATCGGGCAAGCGCCGTGGCGCACCGGCCGGTTCCGGCCAGCGTCCGGGCTTCGGTCGTCGCAAGCCGGAGTGAGGCAGCGGTAAGCTTCGAGCTGCGAGCGAAAAGTAAAAACGCCAACCTTCGGGTTGGCGTTTTTTTTTGCAGTCCCTACCAAAATCGGTCAGTGAAACAGGCCCGCTACCCTCTCCATAAATGGGGCATTTCACCCACCCAGCCGGGGGTTTACCACCTAATTTGAGGAATCTTCCCTCCCACACCTTTCTCTCGCTTGAAGCACTCAAAAACAGCCTGTTAATTCATTTGAACTTTTTCTTCGCTTTATTGAAATGGCTCATTAGTTGCACCACCCCCTGGTACTCGCACCGCTGTAGTCCCGGACATCATGGAGACGGCGGGGCTTGCCGGATTCGGCATGACGCGAGGGGTGAAAAATGAAAGGCGCGACACCAACATGCAGCTCCATCGCCTCTTATGAGGAGTTCCTATGAGTTCCATGATCAAGATTGGCATCGTTGATGATCACCCGCTGTTAAGGGATGGGGTCACAATGGCACTGAAGAAAGTCGCTGACTTTCAGGTGGTCGAGCAGGGGGCGTCTGCCGAGGATGCCCTGGAAATTGCCGCTCGTTTTGCTCCGGATGTTTTGCTGATGGATGTAAATATGCCGGGCGATAGCTTTGCTGCCGTGCGAGCGATCTCAACTTCTTCGCCCGCAGTTAAAATTTTGATGCTGACGGTATCCGAGTCCATCGAGGACGCCTATACCGCCCTCGAGGCGGGTGCGCAGGGATATGTGTTGAAAGGCATAAGCGGTCGTGAGCTTGTACAAGCCATCAGAAATGTTGCCGGTGGTGAAACCTTCATTACACCCAAGCTTGCCAGCAAGCTGTTAAGCAATTTCGCAAAACACGCGGCTGATAAGCAAAAGGTCGAACTGACCCATCGCGAGGAACAAGTTATCCGGGAGGTATCGAAGGGCCTGACTAACCGCGAGGTTGCTATCAAGCTCGAGCTCTGCGAGAAGACCATCAAGCACTACATGACGAATGTCATGTACAAGCTACGCGTTCGTAACCGGACGCAGGCAGTCGCAGCAGTGAGACGGCATTGGGAGAGTGACCATATACCTGGCTTATGTGGTGTTCTTCAACGCCGCGACTTGAATGACAACGGTAAGACAAGTAACGGGCGATAAGCGCTTGCGGTTACTTGAGTGCAATGATCATTTTGGTACGGGTGATCAGATTTTGAACTGCGCCCTGGCTTTGGTTCCGGCATGGGGCGCCGATTCAATGATGAATATTCCGCCGAGGGATTCGACGCGATAGCGCATGCCTACAAGGCCCAGATGGGTTCTACCTCGACCAGGCACATTTGGTTTTTCGGTTGGAATTCCCACTCCCGCATCCTCGACTTGTACTTCCAGTAACCCTTCGCAGTGAGAGGCGCTGAGTTTTTGGCCTTTTCCTCCGGCGTGAATATAGGCATTGTTCAACGCTTCCTGGGC
Source organism: Pseudomonas fluorescens (assembly GCF_000967965.1). Taxonomy (GTDB): domain Bacteria; phylum Pseudomonadota; class Gammaproteobacteria; order Pseudomonadales; family Pseudomonadaceae; genus Aquipseudomonas; species Aquipseudomonas grandcourensis. The sequence goes on along the minus strand of NZ_LACC01000004.1, from coordinate 216,873 downwards.
GAAGCGGTAAATACAAATTTTATGCGCTATCGGTACATCGTCAGGAAGAGTATCAAGCTCCAGTTCTACTCGCGTCTCGGTTCGCTCTTCGTGCCGCTCGGCAAGCAATACCAGCGCATCGTGCAGGGTCAGTTCATTGACTTCGGGAAGTGCCAGGCCGAGTGATATTTCCCGCACTTCGTTTAAAGCATCCTCGCCGGCACGCCTGATCATTTCGATGACCTCCCCATCCGAGGCGCCTTGTGAATCTTCGAGTTCTTCAAGGCGAAGGAGAATAAGTGACAACAGCTGAGCAGGACCATCATGAAGATCTGCCCCGATCCGCCGAAGAGTGAGTTCATTGATTCTGGAGAATTCGCGATTGGCTGTAGTGACTTTGTGCTGAAGGGCGGCATTGTTTGAGTGCAACTTGGCTTGCTCATCCATTCGCCATTCAAGTGCTGTTTCATGCTGCTTTATTATCTTGTCATCACGCCGAACGATAAAAAATAACAACAAAAGCATGGCTGTCGTTGCTGCACCAACTATCGCCCATACTTTCTTGCGAACATTATTGATTTCGCGCTGTAACGCTTCCGCGGTTTCGTAGAACTCTCCAACCGCAACAATCTTTCCAGTAACCGTTTCTCGCAGTGGAGCAAAAATTTCATAGAGCGGAATATTCAGACTTCGCTCAAAAGCATCCTCAGTATCATCTTCAAAATCATTGTCCAGTTCTGTATAGATCTTGCCTGTCAGCGCCTGTGAGATCTCCTCTGTCGGAAAAGTTTTCTGGACCGTGGACTTGTCGGTGCTGTAGACAATCGTGCCGTCTGGAAGCCAGATCTTCACCGAGACCACATGCGTACTCAATGAGGTGCTGGACAGCAGGTGATCAATAGTCTGAATGGTTCCATCGGGGAGTTCTTTGGCAGTGGTCAGTCCCTGGACGAAAGGATCGAGAAAGTTCTGCATATAACGCGCGCCAGTCTCTGCCGCCGTTTGAATCGTTGCATCTTCGATACTCTGGCTTACGAGCTTTCCAACGAACGTCATGGTCAAGCCCAGAATGATTGTGGCGCAGATGACGAACTGGGTTGAGCGGCTTGAATGGCGCAGTTTCGCACGGGGAGGCTGTCTCCCTGGCACTCCGCCACTGGACGCTTGGCCAGCCTCTGATCCGACCAAGGTCTGATCCGATTCTTCGACCAAGGTCTCAGAATTTGATTGGGCTTTTGTCTCTGTACACATCCGGGTAGCCCCTCAATACTCATTTTCAATGGAGTGTAAAGCTGGCGTTTGAGGTTGAAGTCGGGAGGCGCGATGAATAATTTAAAAAGATTCTCGATCCATCTGGATAATCGCTATTTCCGGCAACAACAGCCGGGGGTTATTACCAATAGTGTGGTCGGCCATTCGCACCCTGGCATTCAAGTCAAACTCGGTTCATTTGAAATCTCTGTTGAGAATACGCTCCAGTACAACAGTGCGGGTGTTCCACTCAATCAGAACCAAACCTATGGTTCCAATGGTTTCCTGACTCCGCCACCCAGCGTGCGGAGCCAGTCTCCAGTACATACTAGTCAATTCGTAGTCGATGCCAGTTTTCTCATGGATAAAAGGCTTGTTGACGAAGCCGCATGGACGCAGAACCGTGCCATCACCCCTCAGGAAGTCCCGGAATATGGCGATCTTCGCGAGCATATTCCGGCCAATGCCTTTGTTCTCTGGATGTGTGGCATCTGTGACAAGCCCCCTACACCTGAGAGAGCATCATGTACAGATGCATAGAGCCCCGATACGTGACGGGGCCGTTAGCAAGTTGCACCTTCTATTCAACCTGGGTTCATGGGCCGTCGCCTCCTTGAGGCGCAATACCAGCCTGTAAATACGGTTGTCATGGGGAATTGATCCTCAGTCGAGTTCTGCTGATTGCTTGCAATTCAGTAGGGGCTCGGTGCGGCCGTGGTACCAGGTCCCGTCGTTCAAATTTCGGTTTCATTTATGGGGTTCAGCACTAAACCACGCGTTTGCAGCCGTGTTTTATGCGTGTGGTTTCCTGACTAGTCAAGCATCGAGGAAACAGCCATGGCCAGCTTCATCAAGTCCGATCTTGAGTTCATTCTCGAACAAATTTTCATCGCTGAACGGAATGCGGCAGGCGCGAGTCTGGCTGACATGCTGCCGAACGTAGAGGTACCCTTCGGCCTGCGCACTGTCTCCGGCATCGACAACAACCTGGCCAATCCCCAGTTCGGCGCCGCCGACAACTTCTTCCCGCGTATGACGACGCCGGTGTTCAATACCGCGCAGGTCCAGCCGGTCGGCTTCTTCGGCCCGGCCGATCCTGGCGGAACCACACCGACCTCCTACCTGCAGACCAGCGGTTTCGTCTTCGACTCGCAGCCGCGTACCATCAGCAACCTGATCGTGGACCAGACCGCCAACAACCCGGCGGCAGTCGCGGCTGCAGCGGCCAATCCGGATTCACAGGTCGTCACCAGCCCCGGTCTGGATGGCCTGTTCGGCACCGCCGACGACATTTCCGTCTTCCAGATTCCTAATATCACGCCGGACGCGGGCCTGACCGCGCCCTTCAATGCCTGGATGACCTTCTTCGGCCAGTTCTTCGATCACGGCCTGGACCTGGTCACCAAAGGCGGCAGCGGCACGGTGTTCATTCCGCTGCAGCCCGACGATCCACTGTTCGTGCCTGGTAGCCCGACCAACTTCATGGTGTTGACGCGGGCCACCAATCTGCCCGGTCCCGACGGCATCCTCGGCACCGCCGATGACATCCACGAGCAGAGCAACACCACCTCGCCGTTTGTCGACCAGAACCAGACCTACAGCTCGCATCCCTCGCACCAGGTGTTCCTGCGTGCCTATGAACTCAACGCCGTTGGCGATCCGGTGGCCACCGGCAAGCTGATCACCAACCGTGACCTGGGCGTCGATGGGCATTTCGGCACAGCTGATGACGTTGAAATCGGCGGCATGGCCACCTGGGCAGTCGTCAAGGCTCAGGCCCGTGATCTGCTCGGCATCAACTTGACCGATGCGGATGTGTTCAACGTACCGCTGCTGGCGACCGATGCTTACGGCAACTTCATCAAGGGGCCTAACGGCCTTCCTCAAGTCGTGATGATGGGCGCGGATGGCATTGCCGGTACGGCCGATGATGTGCTCGTCGAGGGTAATCGGGCTGCACCCATCAGCCTGACAAACGCCGTGCGCACCGGTCACCAGTTCCTCATCGACATCGCCCACAGCGCCGATCCGACCGGCGGCCTGACGGCCGACGCGGACACCGTCATTGGCGGCCCGCAAGCCCCCGGCACCTACGACAACGAACTGCTCGACAAGCACTACATCGCCGGCGATGGCCGGGTCAACGAGAACATCGGCCTGACCACCGTGCATTCCATCTTCCACAGCGAGCACAACCGGCTGATTGACCAGACCAAGGCAACGGTGCTGGCCTCCGCCGACCTCGCCTTTCTCAATCAGTGGCTGCTGCCTGACGCCCAACTGGCGGCGTTGCCGGTAACGGCGGCCGACATCGCGGCCCTGCACTGGAACGGCGAGCGGTTGTTCCAGGCCGCCAAGTTCGGCACCGAGATGCAGTACCAGCACCTGGTGTTCGAGGAGTTCGCGCGCACCATCCAGCCGCAAGTGGACGTTTTCCTGGCACCCATGGGCAACGACACCACGATCAACCCGGCGATCGTCGCCGAGTTCGCGCACACGGTCTTTCGCTTCGGCCACTCGATGCTGGTGGAGACGGTCGATCGTTTCGATGCCAACTTCAACGTCGTTGGCGACGGCAATCCGGTTGACCCGGGCAATCAACAGACCGGCCTGATCGCGGCCTTCCTCAACCCGTTGGCATTTGCTGCGAGCGGCCCCACCCCTGGGGAGGCGGCAGGCGCCATCGTACGCGGCCTGACCCGTCAGGTCGGCAACGAGATCGACGAGTTCGTGACCGACGCGGTGCGCAACAACCTGGTCGGTCTGCCGCTGGACTTGGCCGCCCTCAACCTGGCGCGCGGCCGCGACACCGGCATCCCGTCGCTGAATGAGGCGCGGCGCGAGTTCTACCACATGACCGGCGACAGCCAGTTGACCCCCTACACGAGCTGGGCCGATTTCGTGCAGCACATGAAACACCCGGAATCGCTGATCAATTTCATCGCCGCCTACGGCACGCATTCAACCATCACTAGCGCTACGACGATGGCGGCCAAGCGCGCCGCGGCTGCGGATCTCGTGCTCGGCAGCGCGACCGCGCCAGCCGATCGTCTCGACTTCCTGCACAGCACCGGTGCCTGGGCGAGCACCGCCGGTGCGGACGGTATTCTGAACACCGCAGACGACGTGACCACCACTGGCCTGGACAACGTCGACTACTGGATCGGCGGCCTGGCCGAGGAGAAAATGCCCTTTGGCGGCCTGCTGGGTTCGAGCTTCAACTTCGTCTTCGAAACCCAGTTGGAAAACCTGCAGAATGGCGACCGCTTCTACTACCTGGCACGCACCGCAGGACTCAACTTCGGCACTGAGCTTGAGAACAATTCGTTCGCCAATCTGGTGATGCTCAACAGCAACGCAACACACCTGCCGGCTAACATATTCCTGACGCCGGCCTTCATCCTGGAGACCGACCCGACGCACCAGTTCAATCAGAGTGTGATTGCCGGGCCGGATGGCATACTGGTCGACAATCCATTGACGCTAGTCAATGAGGCCGCCGACAACCTGCCAGCCAACGCCGACCCCTTTGGCCCATCGGACCACCCGATTGGCTCACCACGTATTGACCATTTCACGCCACTGGTGATTCGCGACAACCCCGCCACACCGGGCCTGGATACCAACTACCTGCACTACACCGGCGGCGATACGGTCGTGCTGGGCGGCACGCCCGGCGACGACATCCTCATTGCCGGCGACTCGGACGACGACACCGTCTATGGCGACGCCGGCAACGACCGCCTCGACGGCGGCTACGGCAACGACAACGTCTTTGGCGGTACCGGCGACGACATCATCACCGACATCGGCGGCAGCGACACCCTGCGCGGCGAGGACGGCAACGACGTCATCCAGGCCGGCAACTCGACCCTCGGCCTCAACAACCTGGTCTTCGGCGGCGCTGGCAAAGACTTCATCATCACCACCGAAGACATCACCATGACCTTCGCCGGCGCGGGCGACGATTTCATCCTCGGCGCCAAGGTCAACCTCGCGCCGACCGGCAACGAAGGCGACGACTGGATCGAGGGCGGCACCCAGGACGGTGCGCCCGGCGATAACATGAGCCCGACCTTGTCCGACGATGTGCCCGGCAACGACATCTTCATCGGCACCGGCGGATTCGATGAAATGATCGGTGAAGGCGGCGACGACACCTTCGTCGCCAGCGATGCTCAGGACAAGATGGACGGCATGTCCGGGTTCGACTGGACCACCTACAAGAATGACAAGTACGGCGTGACCGTCGACATGGTCGTTCCCTTCTTCAGTCCGTATCACGCGGTACCTGATGCCGCGGGCAATATCGTGGGCGCCGTGGCGCAATCGGCCGACTCGGTCTATGACCGGTTCGCGGAAGTGGAGGGCCTGTCGGGGTCGGCCTTCGCCGACTTCCTGCGCGGCGATGAACAAAACGCGGCCATCATCGCCAACATCACGGCCAGGGGCAGCATCCTCACCAACTTCGATCTCGTCAGCGGCCTGCGGGCCTTCGTCGGCAGCGCCGGATTCGGTGCCGACGGTATCGGGGGGACGGCCGACGATCAGTTCGGCGCGGGCAACATCATCCTCGGCGGTGATGGCAGCGATATCATCGAGGGTCGTGGCGGCAGCGACCTCATCGACGGCGACAAGTGGCTCAACGTGCGCATCAGCGTGCGTCAGAACATCGATGGCACCGGGCCGGAAATCGCCACCTTCGACAGCATGACGCCGATGATCCCGCTCATGCTGAACGGCACCTACAATCCCGGCCAGCTCGTCGCCGTGCGTGAAATCCTGCCGGGCGCGGGGGGCTTCGACACCGTCAACTTCCTGGGCCCGATGGCGAACTACACAATCACCGTCAACGATAACGGCACCCCGGCCAACTTTGCCGATGACATCGTCACCGTGACCGACAATGTCGGCAAGGAAGAAACCGACCGTCTCACCAACATCGAGCGGCTGCAGTTCTCCGATCAGTCCATGGTCCTCGTGCCCGGGCTCAACGCTGAGCCGGTGGGCGCGCTGACGGTAGATAACACCGCACCGACCGTTGGCCAGATACTGACCGTGTCGGCGGCAGGCCTCACCGATGGCGACAACGCGGGAGGGGCTATCCACAATTCCATCAGTTACGTATGGCAGTTTGAAGCGGCACCGGGCTCGGGCGTCTTCGAGGACATCATCCTCGGCCCAGGCCGCATCGGTATCGGATTTACAAGAGCGGACGCGCCCACTCTCACGGTGACGTCGGATCTTGCCGGCCTGGCAGTGCGCGTCAAAGGCATCTATGCGGACGATCATGGCGTGACCGAGCAGGTATTCTCGGCGCCGACTACGGCAGTAGTGGCCGCGGCGCCAGCCCCCGCAGTGGCGCCTTCGCTGATTGATCCGCAGACCACTGCCCCCAGCAATGGTGTGCGTTACACGCAATCCGACCTGGCGTTCATCCTTGACCAGATCAAGATAGCGGAACACAACGCGGCGGGTGAGAACATGGTTTCTCTGCTGCCGAACATACGGATGCCATTCGGTTTGCGCACGGTCGAGGGGACGGACAACAACCTGCTCCATCCCGAGTTCGGTGCTGCCGATAATGTATTCCCGCGCCTGACCACGCCGAACTTCCGCCCGGCGGATCCGGTTCCGGCCGGTTTTCCGGGAGCCGGCACGCCGACCTCGTATACGCAGACCAGCGGCTTGGTGTTCGACTCGCAACCGCGCACCATCAGCAACCTGATCGTCGACCAGACCGCCCACAACCCGGCGGCGGTCGCGGCCACCTTCGATCCGGGCGTGGATGGCATCCTCGGCACGCCTGACGATGTCCTCAAGGCCGGTGCGCAGGTGGTTACCGGAACCCGCACCGACGGCACGACGTTCCAGACCTTCTTCGACCCGAACATAAGCCCCGATGCGGGCCTGACCGCGCCCTTCAACCAGTGGATGACCTTCTTCGGCCAGTTCTTCGACCATGGCCTGGACCTCGTCACCAAGGGCGGCAATGGCACGGTGTTCGTCCCGTTGCAGGCGGATGATCCCTTGGTCCTCGGGCCAGACGGCATCGCCGGTACCGCCGACGATCTGCCTGCAAACCTGCGCTTCATGACCGTGACACGGGCGACTATGCTGCCCGGCCCCGACGGCATCCTGGGCACGGCCGACGACATCCACGAGAACACCAACACCACCTCGCCGTTTGTCGACCAGAACCAGACCTACAGCTCGCATCCTTCGCACCAGGTGTTCCTGCGTGCCTATGAGTTCAACGCTTTAGGCGATCCGGTGGCCACCGGCAAGCTGATCGAGAATCGGACTGCCGGTGGCGACGGCATCCTGTTTACCGGTGACGATAGTTTGACTGGCGGCATGGCCACCTGGAAGGTGGTCAAGGCGCAGGCGAGTGCGATGCTGGGCATTAACCTCACCGATGCCGACTTCGACAACGTGCCGCTGCTGCGCACCGATGCCTACGGCAACTTCATCAAGGGTTCGAACGGCTTCCCGCAGGTCGTCATCGGGCTTGGCCCCGACGGTATTGCGAACACGGCTGACGACGTGGTCATCGAAGGCAACCCGCTGGCCCCTATCAGCCTGGCGACTGCCGTGCGCACCGGCCATGCCTTCCTCAACGACATTGCGCACACTGCCGTTCCGGTGGACGGCCAGACCGGCGCGGCACTCCTGCCCGATGTGGACACTGTCATCGGCGGTACACCTGCGCCGGGCTTCTACGACAACGAACTGTTGGACGCGCACTACATTGCCGGCGACGGCCGGGTCAACGAGAACATTGGCCTGACCACCGTCCATTCGATCTTCCACCATGAGCACAATCGCTTGGTCGATCACACCATGGCGGTGGTCCTGGCGACAGCGGCAAGCGGCGATGTGTCGTTCCTGAACGAGTGGCTGCTGACACCTGTCACTGCCGTTCCTGCCGACACCTCGACCCTTGACTGGAACGGCGAGCGTCTGTTCCAGACAGCGAAGTTCGGCACCGAGATGCAGTACCAGCACCTGGTGTTCGAGGAGTTCGCGCGCACTATCCAGCCGATGGTCGATCCGTTCTTCGCACCTGGTCAGGTGTACGACACCGCGATCGATCCGAGCATCGTTGCCGAGTTCGCGCACACTGTCTATCGCTTCGGGCACTCGATGCTGCTGGAGCAGGTCGACCGGCTCGATCCGAACTTCGCCTCGAGCGACATCGGGCTGATTCAGGCCTTCCTCAACCCGCTCGAGTTCGCGGGCAGCGGCGCCACCCCGGAACAGGCGGCCGGTGCTATCGTGCGCGGTGTGACCCGCCAGGTGGGTAACGAGATCGACGAGTTCGTCACCGAAGCCCTGCGCAATAACCTGCTGGGCCTGCCGCTCGATCTGCCCGCCATCAACCTGGCGCGCGGCCGCGATACCGGCGTTCCGTCCCTGAACGCGGCGCGGCGGGAGTTCTATGGGCCCACCGGCGACGCAGAGCTCAAGCCCTACACCAGTTGGGCCGATTTCGTGCAGCACATTAAACATCCGGAATCGCTGATCAACTTCATCGCCGCTTATGGCACGCACTCAACCATCACCAGCGCCCTCACGCTGGCGGACAAGCGCGCCGCGGCTGCGGACCTGGTGTTAGGCGGCGCGACCGCACCGGGCGACCGTGTCGACTTCCTGAACAGCACGGGTGCCTGGGCCAGCACCGCCGGTGCGGACGGTGTTTTGAACACCGCAGATGACGTGACCATCACCGGTCTGGACAATGTCGACTTCTGGGTTGGTGGGCTGGCCGAGGAAAAGATGCCCTTTGGCGGCATGCTCGGCTCGACCTTCAACTTCGTCTTCGAGAACCAGATGGAGAAACTCCAGGACGGTGACCGCTTCTACTATCTGGAACGCACCGCCTCGATGGACTTTGGCGCTGAGCTTGAGAACAACACGTTCTCCACGCTGGTCATGGCCAATACCGACGCAACACACCTCTCGGGCAGGGTTTTCCTGACGCCAGCCTACACTCTGGAGGTCAACCAGGCGAACCAGTACAACCCAAGTCTGATTGCCGGGCCGGATGGCATACTGGTCGACAATCCATTGACGCCAGTCAATGAGGCCGCCGACAACCTGCCGGCCAACGCCGATCCGTTTGGTCCGTCGGTCCACCCGATTGGCTCACCGCGCACTGATTTTCTCACGCCGCTGGTGATCCGAGACAACCCCGCCACGACGGGTCTGGATAGCAACTACCTGCACTATACCGGCGCCGAAACGGTCGTGTTGGGCGGCACGCCCGGCAACGATATCCTCATTGCCGGCGACTCGGACGACGACACGGTCTATGGCGATGCCGGCAACGACAGGATCGATGGCGGTTACGGCAACGACCAACTCTTTGGCGGTACCGGTGACGACATCATCACCGACATCGGCGGCGATGACGTCATCCACGGCGAGGACGGCAACGACGTCATCCAGGGCGGCAACGGCCTCAACCTGATCCTCGGCCAGGCCGGCCAGGACTTCATCGTCACCGGCGAAGACGCGGCCGACACCAGCGGCGGCCTGGGCAACGACTTCATCCTCGGCAGCAAGGCGAACGAATTCGCGCGCGGCGGCGAAGGCGACGACTGGATCCAGGGCGGATCCGCCGATGGTGTTGCCGGCGACAACTTCGACCCATTCGGCAACGATCCGATCAATGGCAACGACGTCTTCATGGGCGATGGCGGACCGGACAACTTCGACGGGGAAGGCGGTGATGACATCATGATCGGCAGCCCCAGCGAGGCGGACCGTTTCATCGGCTTCTCCGGTTACGACTGGGCGACCTTCAAGGACGATCCGGCCGGCGTGACCATCGGCCTCAACTCCAGGCTGCGCTTCTTCGATCAGCCTGCGGTGCCTGGTTCCACCGCGTCGATCCTTGCCCGGTTGGACCTGGTGGAAGGGCTGTCGGGATCGTCCCACGCCGATTTCCTCAGCGGCGATGACTCCACTGCCGACTTGCTCGCCATCGCTGGCGCCAAGGGCAGCGTGCTCACCAACTTCGACCTCATCAGCGGTCTACGGGCGTTCGTCGGCATCGCCGGCAACGGCGCGGATGGCATCGCCGGCACAGCCGACGATAAGTTCGACGGGGGCAACATCGTCCTGGGTGGCGCCGGCAGCGACGTCATCGAAGGCCGTGGAGGCGATGACCTCATCGACGGCGACAAGTGGCTCAACGTGCGCATCAGTGTGCGGCAGAACATCGATGGCACCGGGCCGGAAATCGCCAGTTTCGACAACATGTCACCCCTGGTCCCGCTCATGTTGAACGGCACCTATAACCCCGGCCAGCTCCAGATCGTCCGCGAGATCCTGACGGCGACCGGTCCTGACTTCGACACGGCGCTGTTCTCCGGCAATCTGGCGGATTACACCGTGATTGAAAACGTCAACGGCACCTATACGGTCATCGACAGTGTCGCTGGCAGGGACGGGACCGACACCCTCAGCAATATCGAGCGGGTGCAGTTCTCCGATCAGGCGCTCGTACTCGGCGGTTTGAACTCGGCGCCAGTCGGTGTGTTGAGGATCGACGATCCCACGCCCGCCGTCGGCCAGGTGCTGACGGTCTCGGCGGCAGACATCACCGATGCCGACAATACCGCGACCGGCGGCGCGATCACCGGGCCCATCAGTTTCTTCTGGCAGTTCGAAGCGCGCCCGGGCTCGGGCGTATTCGAAGACATCACCTTCTTTGCCGCCGGAGAGGTCGCGCGCGCGGAGGGCACGACCGTCACGGTGGGCTCGGAACTCAGGATTGCACCACCGGCGACCCTCATCGGCGCCGTGCCGGCTATCCCGGAACTCGTCGTGCCAACCGGACTGGCTCTGCGCGTCAGGGCGGTCTACAAGGACGCCAATGGCGTGCTGGAGGAGGTGTTCTCGGCGCCGACCGCACCGATCACGCCGGCCGGTACTGGCACCGTCAATGTCTTGCCGGTTGGAACGGTGCTGATCAGCGATACGACCCCGACACCAGGCTCGGCCTTGACCGCCACGGATGCGTTCACCGACGCCAACGGGACCACGACCTCGGTGATTACCCATCAGTGGCAGGTGGGGCGCGGTGCGATCTTTACCGACATCGCCGGTGAGACGGGCACAACCTTCACGCCCATCCAGGCACAGACCGGTCAGCAACTGCGTGTCGTCGCGAGTTACACCGATGACCTCGGCACACTTGAGCGAGTCACCTCTGCCGCAACGACAGTGGTCGGTGATGTGTTTGTCGGTACCGCCGGTGGCGACATATGGACCGGCACGGCAGGCGACGACGTGGCCAGCGGAGGTG